>DASPVZ010000001.1:0-8960 GCA_035622135.1 Candidatus Cybelea sp.
TGGTGCGGCTTTTAGGTTATCGGATTCGCCGCGCGCGTTTCGCCCGCCCGCCTCTCCCCCCGGGAGAAGCGGTACGTAAAGACGAAATAGCGATAATCTCGATGCATCGCGCGGCCTTTGCTTGTGCTTCCTTTCCGGTCCGTCCGGAACGTAGGCCCAATATACGGGCGCTCCGCGGCAGCGTCAAGGACAAATGCGCAGGCTCCGCATATAAGAAAAACTTATGTAATTCGGAAGAATTACAAATTGGACTTATCTGGGGCAGGGGGGGTTTACTGGTCTCCGCGGGAGTTTCGAGGGGAAGCAGCCGCTCGCGGCAGGGCCGGTGGGACGGCAGGCGCGCCTTACTCGCCGGAGGGGCCGCAGGGTGGGACCGCCCGTCTAGGCCGCCTCGGACACTTTGCCCCGCATTTCGGAACAGCCGGTGGGGCTTTTTCGTTCGGGACGACCCGCTTCCCGTGACCCGCCGCTTGACGACTTTGCCGAAGCCCGAGATCCGATGCACAGCGATGCCATAAAAAGGGGAATCTCACGAGCGCCGGCGCGCGCCATGTTCAAGGCCACTGGGCTTACCGATCGGGACCTTGAGCGTCCGCTCGTGGCGGTAGCCAACACCTGGACGGAAGTCACGCCCTGCAATTTTCACCTGCGCAATCTCGCCGCGTGCGTCAAGGAGGGCATTCGTGCCGCAGGCGGCACCCCCATCGAGTTCGACACGATCGCCATCTCCGACGGCATCACCATGGGGACCGAGGGAATGAAGGCTTCGCTCGTCTCCCGCGAGGTGATTGCGGATTCGATCGAACTCTTCGTGCGCGCGCATGCCTTCGACGCGGTGGTGGCCATTTGCGGCTGCGACAAAACCATTCCCGCCACGGTCATGGCCTTGGCTCGGCTGGATATTCCGGGGCTTTCGCTCTACGGCGGTTCGATCATGCCCGGCGAGTTCCACGGCCAGGAAGTCACCATCCAGGACGTGTTCGAGGCCGTTGGCGCGTGCGCAGCGGGCCGCATGAGTGCAGCTGAGCTCGGAGAACTCGAGAATCGCGCCTGCCCGGGCGCCGGAGCTTGCGGCGGGCAATTCACCGCCAACACCATGGCCACGGCCCTTACCTTTCTGGGCATCTCCCCCATGGGCGCCAACGAAGTTCCCGCGACCGATCCGCTCAAAGAAAAGACCGCATGGGACTGCGGCAAGACGGTGATGAAGCTCCTGGCCGCCGACCTGCGTCCGCGCCAAATCATCACGCGCAAATCCCTTGAGAACGCGATTGCCTCGGTCGCCTCGACGGGCGGTTCGACCAACGCCGTCCTGCATCTGCTGGCCATTGCGCGCGACGCAGGCGTTGACCTCTCGATCGATGAGTTCGATCGCATCTCGGCGAAGACCCCGCTGATTGCCGATTTGAAGCCCTTCGGGCGCTTTGCGGCCCCCGATATGTTCCGGGCCGGGGGCATGCGCTTGCTGGCCGAGCGGCTGCGCGAAGCCCATCTGCTCGAAGACGGCATCACCGCGTCGGGCAAAACCCTGTTTGAGGAAATCCGCAGCGCGCAGGAAGAGCCGGGACAACAGGTCCTTCGGCCCCTGTCCCGTCCGCTCAAAAAGGACGGCGGCTTGGCCATTCTGCGCGGCTCTCTGGCACCGGAGGGCTCGGTCGTGAAGCTGGCCGGGCACGAACGGTTCCTGCACCGCGGCCCCGCGCGCGTGTTTGATTCCGAGGAATCCGCCTTTGAAGCGGTTCAAAGCCGCACGATCCGTCCTGGGGATGTCGTGGTGATTCGCTACGAAGGCCCGAAAGGCGGCCCGGGGATGAGAGAGATGCTGGCCGTCACCGGCGCGCTGGTTGGCCAGGGGCTCGGCGACTCGATCGCTTTGATTACGGACGGGCGCTTTAGCGGCGCGACGCACGGCCTGATGGTCGGGCATGTGGCCCCGGAAGCCGCCCGCGGCGGTCCGATCGCCTTCCTCCGCGACGGCGACGTCGTCACAGTCGACGTTCGCGCACGCCGCCTCGATGTCGACGCCGATCTCGACCAGCGCCGCAACGGCTGGAGGGAGCCCTCGCCAAAATATTCGACCGGGGTCATGGCCAAGTACGCCCGGCTGGTATCTTCAGCTTCCGAAGGTGCAATCACAAGCGCAGCGTAAGTTCTGGAATGAGGAGATGACCGATGGCCAGAATGTATTGGGAAGATGACGCAAATCCGCGGGCGCTCGAAGGCAAGCGCATCGCTGTGCTCGGCTATGGCAGCCAGGGTCGCGGCCAGGGCTTAAATCTTCGCGACAGCGGGCTTGAGGTGATCCTGGGCCTGAGGCGTGGCGGCCCCTCCTGGGCGCAGGCAGAGCAGGATGGCTGGGCACCGGCCGCGCCGGCCGATGCTGCCGAAGGCGCCGACGTGGTGGTCATGCTCGCGCCGGACATGGCCCAGCCAGCACTGTACGCCCATGAGGTTGCCCCCGGCCTCAAGCCGGGTGCGATGCTTGTCTTCTCGCACGGTTTCAATATTCATTACGGACAAATCCGGCCGCCCAAAAACGTCGACGTGACCATGGTGGCGCCCAAGGGTCCGGGCAATCTTGTGCGTCGCCAGTATGAGGCCGGACGCGGGGTGCCCTGCTTGCTCGCTGTCGATCAGGATGCCTCGGGCCACGCCTTCGACCGCACGCTTGCCTATGCAAACGCCATCGGCGGAACGCGGGCCGGCGTGATTCAAACCACGTTTGCCGAAGAAACGGAAACCGACCTGTTCGGTGAACAGGCCGTGCTCTGCGGCGGCATCCGCGAGCTGATCGAGGCCGGTTGGGAAACGCTGGTCAAGGCCGGTTATCAGCCCGAGGCGGCTTATTTCGAATGTCTGCACGAGGTCAAGCTGATCGTGGACCTGATCTACGAAGGCGGCATCGCCAAGATGCATCAGTTCGTCAGCGAAACGGCCAAATATGGCGATCTGACGCGCGGGCCGCGAGTCATCGACGAGCATGTCCGCGAAAACATGAAAAAAATCCTTGAGGAAATCCAGTCGGGAAGATTCGCCAAGGAATGGGTGCTCGAAAATCAGGCTGGTCGGCCCGAGTATTCGAAGCTCCTTGAACGCGATCGCCAGCACCCCATCGAGAAGGTCGGAGAAGAGCTGCGCGCGCAGATGTCCTGGATCAAGCCGGAAAGAAGTGCAGCCCGAGGTGGAAAGTGAAAGGTGCACAACTCCTGGTGAAGGCCCTCGAACGCGAGGGCGTCGAGTTCATTTTTGGCTATCCGGGCGGCGCGATTATGCCTGTGTACGACGCCCTGCTCGATTCGCCGATCCGGCATGTTCTCGTGCGCCACGAGCAGGCCGCCGCACTTGCCGCCGACGGCTACGCGCGCTCGACCGGGAGAGTCGGCGTCTGCATGGCCACCTCCGGACCGGGGGCCACGAACCTTGTCACCGGAATCGCCAACGCCTACATGGATTCGATTCCCGTGGTCGCCATCACCGGGCAGGTGGCCACGCCGCTCATGGGCACTGACGCATTTCAGGAAGTCGATATTTTCGGGATTACCCTGCCGGTGGTGAAGCACAGTTTCCTCGTCGATGCCGTGGACGAATTGCCGCGCGTGGTCCACGAAGCATTTCGCATCGCGCGCTCCGGACGCCCGGGCCCCGTACTGATTGATCTGCCGAAAGACGTTGCCAACGCGGCAACGGAGGCCGCGTTCGAATCGGTTGAAGATGCGCCTTGGGCCGCCCCTGCTCCCGATCCCGAGGCCATCGCCCGAGCCGTCGAGCTCCTCGAAACCAGCAGGCGACCGGTCATCTACGCCGGCGGCGGAATCGGCCTGGGCCGCGCCATCAATGAGTTCCGCCGATTCGTCGAGTCGACGCGCATACCTGTCGTCTCTACCCTGAAGGGTCTCGGCGCCATTCCCACCCGCCACCCGCTGTTCCTGGGCATGATGGGAATGCATGGCACCAAGGCTTCCAATCACGCCGTGCAGGGCTGCGACCTGCTGATTTGCATCGGCGCGCGTTTCGACGATCGCGCCACGGGACGGCTTTCCGGATTTGCCCGTCAGGCCAAGGTCATCCACATGGACGTCGATCCCGCCGAAATCGGCAAGCTCCGCCACGCCGATGTTGCTCTGATCGGCGACTTGAAGCAGACCCTTGCGGCTCTCGCTCCGCTCTCTCTCGACGGCGACGGCTGGCGCCATCAATGTCTGGCCTGGAAGCAGTCGCACGCCTGGGATTACGACGCGCCCGCGCCCGGAATTTATGCGCCCTGGTTCTTGAAACGCCTTGCCCAGCGCGCGGGCGAAAACGTGATCGTAAGCTGCGACGTCGGGCAACATCAGATGTGGGTTGCCCAGCATTTCGATTTCGAGCGCCCCGAGCAGCACTTGAGCAGCGGCGGCCTGGGCACGATGGGATTCGGTCTTCCGGCCGCCATCGGCGCGCAGCTGGCTTACCCCAATGCAACGGTCATCAACGTCTCGGGCGACGGCTCAATGATGATGAACCTGCAGGAACTTGCCACCCTGCGCCGCTATGATCTGCCGGTGAAAATCGTGCTGTTTGACAATCGCGCGCTGGGCATGGTTCGCCAGTGGCAAGAGCTGTTTCACGACAAGCGCTACAGCGAAGTCGATCTGTCCGACAACCCGGACTTTTCTCGCGTAGCGGAATCGATGGGCATTCCGGCCTTCCGCGTGGAAAACAAGGAGCATATGGAGGACGCGATTGACCACCTCCTGCTCGCCTCCGGCCCGGTCCTGGCACACGTAATGATCGACCAGCTCGCGAACGTCTGGCCGATCGTGGGGCCGGGAAAGACAAACTCGGAGATGATGGACGAGGTCAGGCCGTGAACACCCTGACCCTCCAGCTGCGCGTCAAGAGGGAAGAAGGCTCCCTTTTGCGCGTCTTAAGCATGACCCGGCGCCGCCGTTTCGAGCTTGTCAGCCTCAGGGCCGACTCGTCCCAGGACGGCGACTTTCTCGACGTGCGCATGACCGTTCAGGCCGAACGTTCCGGGCCCGCGTTCATTCGCCAGATCGAGAAACTGGTCGATGTCGCACAGGTCGAGGTGATAAAGTCCGGCGAGGGCGAGGACGTACCGGCCGTGCGTTCCGCGACATAGGTCGGTGCCGGTCCATTGCGCGAGGCCATTCGAGGGTCGCGGACTCTAGCTCCCTGGTGCCCCAGGCGCATTCGCGGCGGCTTTGAGTCTCCGAAACATCCTTTCATTCCCACAGGCAGCAGCCAAGGCTCTGCCGACACCCTTGCAACCTTTCTCGTCTGTCCTCGTCTCATCTAGCGCATGGAAACCGCACTTCCCTTCCGACACGTAGCCATTATCGGGGTGGGCCTCATCGGAGGCTCGTTTGCTCTTGCGCTTCGAAAGCATTTCCCTCAGGTTAAGGTCACCGCCTTCGACCGCGAGGCCGTGATATCAAGCGCCATCGCTCGGGACGCCGTGCATGAGGGGACAACGACTTTGGCCGAAGCGGTCAGTCGCGCCGATCTGGTTTACATCGCGCTTCCGATCGGACCGACCCTCCAAGCGCTGCCTGCCATAGCCTCTCTTGTTCCCGAAGATACCCTCGTAACCGATGCCTCGAGCGCGAAAGCGGTCATTTGCCAGCGGGCCGTGCACGATTTCCAGACAGGCGCCCGATTCCTCGGCGGTCATCCCATCGCGGGCAAAGAGGTCTCCGGAATCGAAAACGCGGACTCGGAACTTTTCGCTGGTGCTCCCTACGCACTGATCGGCTCGGAAGAGGATCCCGACCCGCGCGTGCTGAGATTCGCCGAGCTCCTGCGCGAAATGGGCGCCAAGCTCGTTTGGTGCGATGCGGCAACCCATGATTGGGCCTTGAGCGTTGTCTCGCACCTGCCGCAGCTTGCCGCGCTGGCCCTGGCGCGCGTGGTGAGCGATGAGACGGACGAGACGGGGCTGCCGTTGACCCTAGCGGGACGGGGTTTGCAGGATACACTGCGCTTGGCGGGAAGTCCTTACGCCGTTTGGCGCGACGTCTTCATCGCCAATCAAGACAACGTCCGCCGTGCTCTCGATCGCCTGGCCCAGGCCATCGACCACCTGCGAACAAGCTTGTCAGGGAGAGAGCTTGAAGACGAGTTCCGCGCGGCGAATGAGCTTTTCCGCTCGCTCCGCAAAGAACAACAGAAAACAGAAGATTAGCCCTCGAACCGCTTCGGCCATTCTCTGGGACCGAGCACTCATTACACCCATTGCCTGAAGAGCCAGAAAAGCCCACCCGCTAGCATGGCAGCCGCCGGCAACGTCAAGACCCACGCCAGGGCGATGTTGCGCACCGTGGACCACTGCAGACCGCTGTGGTTCGCCGCCATCGTGCCGCCGATGCCCGAGGACAGCACGTGCGTGGTGCTCACCGGCAAGCCGAACCTGTCGGCCGCGAGGATGGTGCCCGCCGTGACAAGTTCCGCGGCGGCGCCTTGACCATAGGTCAGATGTGCCTTTCCGATCTTCTCTCCTACCGTTATTACGATGCGCTTCCACCCCACCATGGTGCCCAGGCCAAGGGCCAAAGCCACGGCGATCTTGACCCAGGTGGGAATGAACTTTGTGGCCAGGTCCAGGTGCACTTTATAGTTTTTTAGGGCCGCTCGATCGGCGCTCGCAAGCTCCGGTTTTCCGGACTTTTGCATGAGCCTAAGCGCCTCGCTTACTACATACATGTCATTGCGAACGTTCGCCTGCTGGTTGGCGGGGACCTTGGCCAAGGCTTTGTACAGCAGCACTTCATGCTCGATGTCGCCGATCAGTTGGCGAAGGGCGAGCATCGTTGTGGGGGTGAACTCCCGAGTGCGAATATAATCGGTCAGGTCGTTGCGCGTATCGCCCACAATGGCCTGGGGATCGACGTAATGGTTCACGGCATTGATGGCCTGCTCTGAAACAGCGGCGAAATCCTGGATCTGGGCTGGCCCCACGGCGTGGTTTAACGCATAGGCGGTCGGAACGACGCCGATCAGGATCAACATGATCAACCCCATGCCCTTCTGGCCGTCATTCGAACCGTGGCCAAAGCTCACCCCGGTGCAGGTCAGGATCAGGAGGCAGCGAATCCAGAACGGGGGCGGGGCGTTGCCTTCCGGGGCGCGATAGAGTCGTGGCTCGCGAATCAGCACCTTGGCCAGCATCAACAGCATTCCCGCGCAGAGGAAGCCGACAATCGGCGATACCAAAAGCGAGCGAAACACGGTCCCTGCTTGTCCCCAATCGACGCCGCTCGTGCCCGTCTTAACCGCCATCAGCTGGTTGGCGAGTCCGACGCCGATGATCGACCCGATGAGCGTGTGCGAGCTGGATGCGGGAAGGCCGAGCGACCAGGTGCCGAGATTCCAGAGAATCGCCGAAACCAAGAGCGCAAACACCATGGCGAAGCCCGCGCCTTTGCCGACCTGCAAGATCAGCTCGACGGGCAGAAGAGAAACGATCGTGAAGGCCACAGCGCCCGAGGAAACAAGCACGCCAATCAAGTTCCAGGCACCTGACCACACCACCGCTACGTGTGGTTCGAGAGAGTGCGTGTAGATCACCGTGGCCACCGCGTTCGCCGTGTCGTGAAAACCGTTCACGAATTCGAATCCAAGCGCGGTCAGCAGGGCTAGGCCCAGCAGGACGTACGGCCACGCGGAGGTCACGCGCACGCCGGATAGATCCGACATGAGCCGGAGCACAATAAAGACAATACCGGCCCCGACCGCAGCGGCGAAGGCAAGCTTGCCGAGCTTGCCCGGCGCCCTGGTGATCTTCTGGTCGAGCAAGGAGGCTGGTGGTGCCAGTGTTCCGACGGCGTTCGAAGTCGTTTCGCCCATGTATCCCCCCGGGAACTTGCGCCGGGAGGCTAATCTCCGTTTGTGAATGGGGGATGAACGGAACGTGAAAGCTGGACGAGAGGGGTTGCTACGCGCAAGGCCCGGCTAATTCTTAGCGAGGAAGGGCCGTTCCCCACAGGGGCTGGCAGCTTGTGACAACCCTTCCTGTGTCGAGGCCGAGGGGCTTTTGCGCGTGGAATGAAAGAAAACGTTTCCCCGCCCTCAATCAACCCGCCCCAGGCCATCAACCACAACCGACGAGCCTGTCAGGAAGAGGTCTTGAAGACGAGCTTCGCGCCGCGAACGAGCTTTTCGACTCGCTCCGCCAGGAACAGCAAGAAACAGAAGGTTAGCCCCTGAGCCGCTTCTAGGATTCTTTGAGAATTAGGAGTCATTGCACCCACGGCCGGAACCGCCAGAACAGCCCCTTCGATCGCAGTCACCGGCCGCAGCCAGCGCAATATAACGAACCGTGGACCACTGGTGGCCGCTCCCGTTTTGCGGCCATCGTTCCGCCGACGGGAGGGGATACTAGCACAGGCATGGGGATGAACAAAATCTGTGCGAGTTACGCATGTGCTCGTCCTGCTAACCCGCCTTGCGCACCGCTCGCTCCCCACGACGACGATGGGGGGCCGCCGCGACCTCTCTGTTCCTGTAACCTTTCTTGTGCGTGGAACTGACCATTGCTTTTGCGTTTGTGGGGGGACCCCGAACAACAGTTGAATGACCCCGGCAAGCAACGAACGCACCCACCCCGGGATCTTCATACGCTTGCTTCCCGCTTCTCGCCCCAGGGGCTACGGCTGCGAAGCCAATGCCAGGTTCGGACCGACGCACATCGCACGGCGCGCCGAACTCATACCTGTTCCGGCCGAGCAGCGAGCGCCGCGGCAATGGCCGCCGCCAGCCGGTTCCATCCGTCCTGTTCCTGGCGCAAACGCTTTCGCCCGGGCGCGGTCAGCTCATAGAACTTGGCTCGCCGATTGTTCTCCGACGTGCCCCAGTTCGTTTTCAGCAGGCCTTGACGAACCAGCCGGAACAGGGCGGGATAGAGCGCGCCTTGCTCGACCAGCAGCGCACCTTGCGAGATTTGCTCGATGCGCAAAAGGATGCCG
>DASPVZ010000002.1:0-24004 GCA_035622135.1 Candidatus Cybelea sp.
CTCCTACGAAAATAGCTCTCAGGCGGTTTGGGCAAGTGGTTCCAATGTGACTTTGTGGCCGAGACGCTCCAGCCGCCGCACCAGAGAACGACGGATGCGGTTCACATCGATCCGATCAAAGTGATCGGCGCCCAACTCGCGATAGTTCTCCCTACGTTTGAGCATGTGAAAGGCGATCACCAACAAGGCGTGGGCCACGGCCATTACCGCGCGCTTCGATCCTCGCCTTGCCGCAATACGCCGATATAGCGCTGAAAGATAGTTATCCTTCTTCATGGAAATAGCCCAAGCGGCCTGCGCCAGACAACGCCTCAGCGATGCGTTGCCTTTCCTCATCTTGCCGCTCAACCGCTTTCCCGCGCTCTCACAATTCCCCGGGCACAAACAGGCCCAGGAAGCCAGGTGTGCCGCCGACGGGAACTGATCCATGTTCCGTCCGATTTCTGCCAGTAATCCCCAGGCGGTCCAGAGTGAGACGGCCTCTGTCGCCGATGCGGCGGCACAACGGTACGCCATCTCGACCGCATTTTCATTCTTCGTTGTGGCTCTGAAAGAGCCATGAGTTACTCGTATCTCAAAGCGACTATCGGATCTAGATTCGCGGCGCGGCGCGCCGGAACACCTCTGCGTGCGCACAATGTAGCCGGCAGAAGTGCCGAAGGCTTTGATTACGGAATCGCGGCGCAGAGCGGGCATGTAAAACTGGGGAAAGGCTGGCAAGCTGGCGCCGGCCCCTTCGTCCACAACGTGCCCTGCACGAGATCCGAAGGTTTGCTCATCTCTGTGTCCTCGGTAACCGAGACTAACACCTCTGCCCTCGGTAAGCAAGGGGAGACGCTTGTCGGGGGCACCCGTGGCGCCAACCTTCTAGGTCGTGGGGGCCCCGAACATCGCGGCACAGGTCGTGGCGGGCCAGTTGAATCCGACTGTTCGTGCTATGCACCCGAAATTTAGCCGAACAGATCCGGCTGTTCGCGTGTGATCATTTCCCAGAGCGACTGAAACTGAAACCAGCCCGCTTGGGATGTACCAAGGAGGTCGCGAGTTGCGAGGGCGCTTTCCCGCGTGATCGGCATCGGTTTACCTGCGGCTTCGGCGAGCAGTTGCGTATGGCAGCTGCGGTCCATGGTGATGAACCACCAGGCCGCTTCGTCGACCGTCTGTCCGACCGTGAGCAACCCATGGTTCTGTAGGATGGCCGCTTTGCAATTTCCGAGCGCTTTCGCGATCCGCTCTCCCTCCGTCGTCTCGTATACCACACCGGTAAAATCTTCGAAGACGACGTGATCCTCGAAAAACGCGCACACATCCTGCGTAATCGGATCGAGCAGCCGCCCGAGCGACGCCCACGCCTTTCCATACAGCGAATGGGAATGCGCCGCGGCAACCACGTCCGGACGCGCGTGATGGATGTTCGAATGAATCGCGAATGCGGCGATGTTCACCTGATGGTTCCCTTCGACGACCTCGCCTCTTGTGTTCACGAGGATAAGGTCCGAGACGCGGATGTGCCTGAAATGCATGCCGAAGGGGTTGACCCAGAAATGGTCCGGCCGTTCCGGATCGCGGGCCGTAATGTGCCCCGCCGCGCCCTCATCGAAACCGAACTTTGCAAAAAGTCGGAAGGCAGCGGCAAGGCGTTCTTTGCGATGCTGGCGTGTCTCCTCCGCCGTGGCGAACTTCGGGACCGGCGGTATCTTGAACACGTTTGGGGCTCTCGCGGCCACGAAACACCTCGATGGGAAAATATGCCCGGATTATAGCACCGCACCATCTGCCAGCTCGGCCGCCCAAACGAATTCGTGGGGTGCATTGCCGTACGCGCGCCTTACCTCTCAACAAACCTTCTCATAGGCCGGGGCAGACGTAGGAGCGATTCGCCCCAACGGCTGGCTCGCCCGTCCGCCTGCATTTTGTATCTCTCTGCTCTTTCGCGCCCGAGAAGTTGGGGTCAAGGATGCGACAAGCCGTGGGCTTTTTTTGAACATCGAGGTGGGCGGCGCATGTCCAAGCTCATCTCTCGCGAACATGTCAGGTCTACGCATAACGAAGGGCAACGATCGGGTCGACTTTCATGGCACGGCGGGCGGGAACGGTAGCAAGTGTGCACCGCCACTTGAAAGTTGGGCAAGGAAAGGAGGTAACATACACAGAATGCGCGCCCTTCCGGTTGCTCTCGCAGGTTTTCTCTTGTTCTCTGTTGCGACCGCCTCGCAGCACCAGCAGTGGATCGTGCAAACCAGCGGCCTGGATACCAACCTGCGCGGGGTCAGCGCCGTTTATTTCTCTGTGAAAGCGGGCGAGGAGCCCGTGCCGGCGGTGTGGGCGTGCGGCTCAAACGGGGTGATCCTGCGCTCGCTCGACCAGGGAAAAACGTGGAAGCGTTTACACGTCAAAGACGGCGATGCGCTGGATTTTCGCGGTATCGTCGCGCTCGATGAGAAGGTCGCGTACGTAATGTCCATCGGCAACGGCAACAAATCGCGGATCTACAAGACGACGGACGGCGGCGAGACCTGGATGCTCGAATATTCCGGCAAACGCAAGGAGATATTTCTCGACGCGATTGTCTGTCGCTTTCCGACGCGCTGCTATGCGCTGGGCGACCCGATCGACGGAAAATTCCTGCTGCTCGCTAGCGCCGACGGCGATGCCTGGGAAGAGCTCCCGCGCGACAAGATGCCTGCGGCCTTGCTGAATGAGGGCGCCTTCGCCGCCAGCAATAGTTCGCTGTTCGTGAACGACCACGGCATTTATATCGCTACCGGCGGGGGTTCGGCTGCGCGCGTTCTTTACTCGCCCGACCTTGGGCAGACCTGGAGCGTAACGGAAACGCCGATCGCCGCTGACAACGTGTCTTCCGGCATTTTCTCGATCGATGCACGGTGGGGACCGACGATCTTCGCTGTCGGCGGCGATTATAAGGATGCCTCGCGCGGGTCTCGTTCTGCCGCCTCGTCGCTGGACGGAGGCAAGACCTGGCAACTCTCGAAACGGCAACCCGGAGGCTTTCGGTCGGGCGTGTCCGCTATCAGCGGTAGCATCGCCGTCGCGGTCGGTCCTAGCGGGGAAGAAGTGACCGGCGATCAAGGTGTGACGTGGGTCCATACCGACTCGCTCAATTTGAATGCCGTGGACCTTCTGGACCCGGAAAACGGATGGGCCGTGGGGCCGAACGGGACGATCGCGCGATTCGCCGGCTGGGGGACCATGATCCTCCGCAACATGCTCCCTGGGGTCAACTGGCGCACTTCATTCTGGGACTCAGCGGAACGCGCGCATGTATCGTCGTTCCCTGTTCGGCTCGTGACTCGATCCAGAAATCCCCGTTTACGCAGCGCACTCTCTCTCGCATGCTGATTAGGCCCAGTCCGCGACCAGAAATCGCTGCGACCGGATCAAAGCCGATACCGGAGTCACTGACCGAAAGATGGATCTCTTCCGGTGTACCTCGCAGGTGCACTTTGAAATGATGCGCACGGCTGTGTCGCACCGCATTCCGCATACTCTCCTGTAGGACCCGGAACAGACAGAGGGAGACCTCCTTGGGCACGTTGCGCGGGACCTCGGTGTGACTGAAATCAATCTCGACTTGGTGTTGCTCGGAGAGTTCCTTGCAGTGGCTGCGTGCCGCCGCCGCGATGCCCAGGTATTCGAGCTGCACGGAATGCAGTCGGCGAGACAGGGTCTGAATGTCCGTGCCGATCTGCGAGATGCGCTCGAGAACCTGCCGAATGTGGTCGCGAGGCCCAACCGCCGACTTCGGAAGACTTCGTTTCAACTGTTCCAGCTCGACAGCCAACAGCGCAATCTGTTGATTGATGTCGTCGTGCAGCTCCCGAGCAATCCAGGTACGTTCCTCCTCATGCGCCTCAAGCAACCTCCTTCCGATGCCGGCCAGAGCTTCCTCGGCGATCTTTTTGTCCGTAATGTCGATGCACGATCCTATATAGCCGGCAAAAAATCCGTCGGCGTTCAACCTGGGCACACCGATATCGAAGACCCATCGATACTCTCCGTCATGCCGCAGCAGACGGAATTCCCTCTTGAACGACTCGCGCTTATCAAATGCTCGTGTGTAGGTTTCCAGGCATGCACGCAAGTCGTCGGCATGCACCCCTTGCGACCAACCGTTGCCCAGCTCAGCTTCAACCGCCCGGCCCGTGAAATCCAGCCATGGCTGATTGAAATAATTACGTAGCCTGTCCGGACCTGACATCCAGATCATCACCGGAGCAGAGTTGGCCACCAGGCGGAAACGCTCTTCGCCCTCGCGCAGGGCCTCGAGGGCCTGTTTATGCTCATCGACGAGCGCAGCCAGAACCATGAAAGGCGTCGCCGCCAGCAATAGGAAGAGCTGCAAAGACCACACGTTCTCGATCGGCTCAAATCCGGTGAAGGGGCCGCGTCCGTGAACGGCGCCCCAGATGGAGAGAAACGCAACCACAATCATCGACAGGCTGGTTCCCGTAGTTCCAAAGCGCAGGGCGGCCCACAACAAAAACGGGAGGATCGTATAAAGGAGGACCGGCAAATTGCCACGGCCGGACGAATCCAGGGTGATGTAGCCGCAGAAGAGCAAGCCGCCGATGAGAATGGCTGCTTCGAGGTAGTAAGCACGCGATTTCCTGGACCCCGTCAGTTCGACCAAACCCAGAACCGCCGGTGTCAGTGTGAGGAGCGCCAGAGCCTCGGTGAGAAAACTGACTCGCCATCTAGACCAATAGGATCCTCGGAAGGCAATTGCGCCCAGAAACGCCGCCGAAATGGGGGCAAGGAATACGGCAAAGAATGAATATCGCGCCAGGGACTTTACGGTGTTCAAACGAGGCAGCCCCTCGAAAGAATAGCTGATACCCAGAGCGGCGATAAGAACTTCGACCAGGTCGCACAGGAAAAGCAGAATAATCGGCCGAAGAGTCAAACCTGTCGTGGCGTCATGGAGAACAAATCCAGCCAGTCCCGCGGCAATCAGCGGCGGCCACAGCCTCCTCGGGACGAGTAGCAAGATGGCAACCAGCAGCGCGCATCCCGGCCAGAGTGGCCATAGCATTTGAGGACGCAGCGCCAGCACTTCGCCCAGTCGAGCACTCAGGTAGGATAGGGTGGCTACCAGACATACCAAGAGCACGGTCCCAGATAGCGATCGCGGACAGATCAAGGTCTTCCGGAAGCGTGTCTCGTCGCCGGCGGAAGACAAAGTCTCATCCTCACTCCGGCCGGAGATCGGAACGATCCATTTCCCACCGGGTGCACGAAGGCTTGAGATATCCAGAACCCGGGAAGCGCTTTTCCGCAACCACTCGGAAGTGATCGCCGTCTTGAATTTCACTGCCGTTCCGACCAGCACCTTCGGCGTGGTGTATTGCTTCTTCCCGTTTTTTGAGAGGGGAAAAAGGAATATTGCGATGCGGGTAGGCAAAGATCGAACCTCAGTCCGCATCCGACGCATCGCGGGGTTCACAGATCGTTCCCCAAACTGGTCTGTTCTCCTGCGGTTGAAAAGCCCTTTTTCCTTGTGATTACGCGGCCACGGAATCTAGCACGACGCGGCCGGAAAGCACCTGTCAAAACTACCAGTAACAGTACCGTCCTCCGTGGGTTTCTGGTGGGAGGCCATGCCGGAACGAAGCCGGACCACGTGTTGAGGTGAGGCTCGATCGATAAATCGCCTCGCATCCCGGGCCCGACCGGGTCGGCTAGTCCGGCGAGGGAAGGCGGGGAGAGGAATCGCATCAGGAAGCTTGTAGGAACTTGTAGGAATTTGTGCTGGCTGCACACCGGGACAATGTGGAAAATCGGGGGATCGACGGTTGTGAGATGAAGAGACCTTTGCGAGTGATGAAATTTGGCGGCACCTCCGTAGGCGACTCGGCATGTATTGCGCGTGTCGCCGAGATCGTTCGTGCTGCGGCGTGTGAGAGCTCGGTTGTGGTGGTTGTCTCCGCAATGAGCGGTGTGACCAACCACCTGATTGAGGCGGCGAACAGCGCGGAGGCCAATGACCAAGGTCAGGTGGCGAGGATATTTGACGCTTTGCGGGAGCAGCACGAGAAGGCACTGGCTGCTCTGATTCGATCTGACGAGAGCCGTGCCAGACTCGCAAAATCGACTGAGGAAATCTTTGCCCAGGGCGAGCGCCTTTGCGAAGGCACTTACCTGCTGCGTGAGCTGACACCGCGAACGCTCGATGCGGTGTCCAGCTTGGGCGAGCGCCTGTCCGCGCCGATCGTCGCCGGGAAACTTGCCGAGCTCGGAGTGCCCAGCGACTCGATCGACGCCGGCGAACTGATTGTCACAGACTCCTACCATGGTGGCGCCGCACCGCTCATGGAAGCGACTCGCGAGCGGGCGCAGGCCCGGCTGAGCTCGCAGCTCGGTCAAGGTATCGTTCCGGTCGTGACCGGATTCATTGGGGCCAACGCGCAAGGTGTGCTCACGACCTTGGGTCGCGGAGGATCCGATTACTCGGCGACGATTCTTGGCGCGGCTCTCGATGCAGACGAAGTGGTCATCTGGACGGACGTGGACGGAGTTCTTACCGCCGATCCTCGTCTAGTACCAGACGCGCGCACCATACCGGAAATCTCCTATCGCGAAGCGGCCGAGCTCGCCTATTTTGGAGCCAAGGTGCTACATCCGAAGACTCTTCGGCCGATCATGCCCGCGGGAATCCCGGTATGGATTCGAAACAGCTTTGCACCGGATCGAGCGGGAACGAAGATTACGGCCAGTGGGCGCAGCAATGGAGGAGGCGTCAAGGCACTGACGGCTATCCAGGACGTTGCCCTGATTGCCGTCGGCGGACCGGGAATCGTGGGCTTGCCCGATGTGGTGGGCCGCACGTTTTCGACGACCGCGGAGGTGCGCGCGAACGTTCTTTTGATTTCTCAGTCATCCTCCCAAAACGATATTTGCTTCATCGTGACCGCGACCGATGCGAAGCGGACCGTCGAGGCTCTGCGCACGGAATTCGCCCAAGACGTCGCGCACGAGAAGGTCGAACACATCACCGTCGATCCGAACATCGCGATTGTTGCTGTTGTTGGCGAAAACATGCACGGCACGCCCGGTGTCGCCGGGCGAACCTTCAGCGCGTTGGGCCAGCAAGGCGTGAACGTCATCGCCATCGCGCAAGGCTCCTCGGAGTCGAACATCTCCTTTGTCGTAGAGGAAAAGTGCATGAAAACCGCTCTGCTTTCCGTTCACCGGGAGTTCGGACTGGGCGCCCCGAGTGCGGCCGAACGCACCGGGTCGCTGCGAAGCTAATGGACAGAACGGCTAGCGGCGAGACGAAAGCGGGCCAGGGCACGAACCAACGGTGCATGGAGCCTTCCTGCGGCAGCGTGTATAGCCTCAACGCGCGGATTTATGTATGCCCGCGTTGCGGCGGCCCGCTCGAGGTCGAAACTCCCCTGACCATGCTCGACGGGGCGGCGCTCCGTGAGCAATGGCGTCAGCGCGCGTCCTCCTGGAAGCCGATTGATCGCAGTGGCGTCTGGCGCTTTCGGGAACTGCTTCCTGGCGATGTCTCGGCGGGGGTTGTTACGCTGTTCGAGGGCAACACGCCGCTCTGTGAGGCACCGCTCTGCGCCGAATACTGCGGCCTCCGAGAGCTGCGTCTCAAGAATCAGGGTTCGAATCCTACCGGATCGTTCAAAGATACCGGGATGACCGTGGCCGTCACGCACGCAGTGCGGCTGGGCGCCGCAGCGGCGGTTTGCGCGAGCACGGGGAATACAGCGGCCAGCCTGGCCGCCTACTGCGCCCGAGCGAGATTGCGATGTGCCATCCTCGTCCCGCACGGCCAGATCGCCTCCGCCAAACTTGCCCAAAGCATGGATTACGGCGCCCTGCTATGCGAACTCGAGGGGAACTTCGATGATTGCATGCGTGTAGTCCAGGAAATCGGTGATGATCCCTCCCTTTACATCGCCAATTCGATCAACCCGTTCCGCATTGAAGGACAGAAAACCGTAGCTTACGAACTCCTGGAGCAATCAGAGGGGCAGGTGCCGGACCACGTCGTGGTTCCCGGCGGAAATCTGGGCAATAGCTCGGCACTCGGCAAAGGTTTCAGGGAGTTGTTGAGCCTCGGCCTGATCGACCACCTGCCTCGGCTTCATGTCATACAAGCACAAGGCGCGGCCCCGTTCGTGCGTGTGTTTACAGAGTGTAAGAAACGCGGATCCTCACGCGCGCAGCTCTTACCGGAGGCGATGATCCCTGAGTCCCGGCCGCAAACTCTCGCCACCGCGATCCGAATTGGCGCTCCCCTATCGTGGAGGAAAAGCCTGCGAGCCGTTCTCGAATCCGGCGGCGAGGTGATCGCCGTTACGGAAAAGGAAATCGCCGATGCGAAAGCGATGATCGGGCGCGACGGCATCGGGTGCGAGCCTGCCTCCGCGACAACCGTTGCAGGGATCCGCAAACTTACCGCTGCGGGCCGGATTCAGCGGGATGAAGCGGTCGTCGCTGTGCTCACCGGACACCTGCTCAAAGACCCCGAATATGTTGCCAATTACCACCGGGGAACGCTGGCGTTGCCGGGCGGATCTGCGCAAAAGATTGAAGGCGCCTTTCCTAATCCCCCCGAACGGGTTGCGGCAACCAAGTCGGCCTTCCTCGAACTCCTCAAACGCCACAGGCCATGATCCCCGCTCGGGAATTCTCGATCGATGTGCGGGTTCCGGCTTCGACGGCGAATTTGGGCGCGGGTTTCGATTGTCTGGGACTGGCGCTGGAGATGTACCTCGACGTGCGCGCGACGGTCGTGTCAGGACCCGGTGCACGCGCGATCGCGCGGAGCCGGGGAGTGGGCGGGAGTGCCGCCCTTCCGAGCGCGCCGGAAGAGAACCTGATCTTCCGGGCCATGCACTACACAGCCCGGCGGCAAGGTTCTTGCCTGCCGCCGGTCCGGCTCGCCGTTCAAAACAACATTCCAATGGCCAGCGGCCTCGGAAGCAGCGCGGCGGCAACGGTTGCCGGTGTCGTGCTCGCGTTCGTCCTGGCTGACTGCCCCGTGGACAAAGACGCGGCTCTCGAATACGCGGCCGAGGTCGAAGGGCACACCGACAACGTTGCGGCGTCGCTGTTGGGCGGATTGGTGGTGACCGTCCGACGAGCCGGCGGCGCCGTCACGGCCGTGCGCAGGCGGTGGCCCAAAATGATCCGCATCGTCGCGGTTACCCCCCAGTTCTCGCTGGAGACCAAGGATTCTCGCGCGGTCCTTCCGAAAACGGTGCCCTTGTCGGACGCCGTTCACAATGTGCAAAGAGCCGCTTTGCTGGTCGCTGCGCTCGAAGAGCGGCGCTACGACCTCCTCTGGGATGCGCTCGAAGACCGGTTGCACCAAACCTACCGGCAGGCGGTGATTCCCGGCCTGGACGATGTTCTCGCCCTTCCACGAATGCCCGGATTGTTGGGGATCGCTCTGAGTGGCGCCGGGCCGAGTGTCGTAGCCCTGGCGACCGACCGCTTCGATCTGATCGGAGGAGAGATTATGAGCCGCTTCGAGCGCCACGGGCTCCGCGCCTCTTTTCAAACGCTCGAAGCCTCCCAAGAGGGATTCTCTACCTTGGAGAAGCACCTTCGCCGCCCCTAGCGGGCGAGACGACCGAGAGCGGCCCTCCGTCCCGGGCCGTATGGAGAGGCACGGGCAAGGGAAACACAGGATCCGCTTCGACGGCGCACCCACCGGTTGACTGACATAGACAATTTGTCTATGATGAAACCGTGGATGTCGAAGGCCACGCCGACATCGTGTGCAGAATCGCGGCTGCCATTGGCGAGCCCGCGCGAGCTCGCATCCTCTACCGCCTGGTGGACGGCCAGGCGCGAACCAGCACGGAACTCTCCGTGGTGGCCGAGGTGAGTCCGTCCACGACGAGCGTGCACCTGAATCGATTACAGGCCGCGCATCTGGTTAAGGTGGTCGTGCAAGGGAAGCATCGGTTCTACAGTCTCGAAGGACCTCGCGTGGCCCGTGCGCTCGAAGGATTGAGCGTCCTCGCGGGCCGTACTCGGAGCGCGTTGGGGTCCAGGGCCCCCAGCCGGCTGGCTGCCGCGCGCACTTGCTACGATCACTTAGCGGGCAGAATCGGTGTCTCGCTCCACGACCGCCTGACGGCGCTCGGATGGTTATCTACCCAATCGAGGGGGGGCGGCAATTCCTACGACCTTACCTTGGATGGGGTGAACGGTTTCAAGAGGCTTGGCGTCGAAGTCGATGCTGTTCGAGCGCTGCGCCGCCGGTTTGCTTACGGGTGCCTCGATTGGAGTGAGCGGCGCCCTCACCTCGGCGGTGCGCTCGGCGCCGCCTTGCTGAACATCGCGCTCAAAAGAAGATGGCTCATACAGGATCTCGACAGTCGAGCGCTGGATGTCACCAGGGCCGGCCGGCGCGAGATGCTGACTCGCTTTGGCCTTCAAGTTTGAAAGATTCGGTTGTCGACCGCTATGATTAGCCGCGAATGTCGAAGCGGGCTTCCCCGGAGTGGTGCGCCGGCAAAACGGCCGCTTCAGCGAATGTGAATCTGGTACGGCATACGGACCTCGACGGTTCCCGCTTGGTCTAGGATGTGCTGGAGTATCGAGCGAATCGAAACGGCCGATGCAGGTGCCGATTCGCTCATGTTTCGCTCGCGCTCGAACAGCAATTGCCAAAACGTTTTTTCCTGCGGGAAGCGCAAGACGTGGACGGATTCGCCCGACGGAATGTGCGCGAGCTGCTTGGCAATGTCGATAGCCCGGTCCAGGCCGCCCAGTTCATCGACGAGCCCGAGTTCCTTGGCCTGTGCCCCCGACCAAACGCGCCCCTTGGCAATCTTGTCGACGGCCGCTACGCTCATGTGGCGGCCCTGTGCGACACCCTGCGTGAACTCCGCATACGTCTCCTCGAGCGATTTCTGGATGATTTCACGCTGGCCGGGCGTGAAATTCTGCTGATCGGAATAGATGGTAGCGTTTGGGCTGGTCGTCACGGAGTCGGTGCTCAGCCCCAACAATCCGTACAACCCGGAAACGTTGAATTTTCCGATCAGCACGCCAATCGAGCCGGTAATGGTGTCCGGATCCGCCACAATCTTCCGGGCCGGTGCCGCGATCCAATATCCGCCGGAAGCGGCCACATCCGACATCGAAACGACCACGGGTTTTACCGCGTTGGCCAGCTCGACCTCGCGCCGGATTACTTCACTGCCGACCACCGAGCCGCCGCCCGAATCGACGCGCAAGACGATGGCCCGCACGGAGGGGTTTTGTCGCGCCGTGCGAATGTCGGCGGCCACGCTGTCTCCGCCCATGACGAATCCGCCCGTGGGGCTGTCCTGGGAGTCTCCGGAAACGATCAGCCCCGTCGCGTGCACGACCGCAATGTTCGGTCCGCCGATACCGCCGAGGACGCTGCGATACTGCGCCAAACCAATCGGGGTCCATCCTCGCCATCGCCCGCTCTTGAAGTACCCTTCGACCTGATCCCAGTAGCCGAGACGATCGACCAGGTGGGCTTCGACGGCCTGGCGCGTCAGAAGCGGTCCGCGTTCGACCAGCCGCTCAAAAGCGGGCGGATCGATTCCGCGCGCCAGCGCGGCCTGCTGGATGTACCGGTTGTAGACGCTGCGAAGCAGGGATTCGACTTCCTCTTTGTGCGCGGGAGTGAACTTCTTTTCCGTATAGGTGTTGCCGGCGGTCTTGTATTCGGCGATGTGATAGTACTCGGGCACGATTTTCAGCTTGTCCAGGGTCCCCCGCAGGAACAGGGTTTCCGCCATCATCCCGCGAATGCCCACCGACGCTGTGGGGACCAGCCAGATCTGCGAGCAGCCCGTGGCCAGAAAGTATTCGGGATTGCCAATGCCGTCGTAGCCGAGGTAGCAGATGCTCGGTTTCCCACTCCTCTGAAATCCGAGGAGGTGCGCGCGAATCTCCTCGATTTTGGCCCACCCCGCATCGATGGGCGCAATGCGGACCACGATTCCACGAATGCGCGGGTCTGTCGCGGCCGAGTCGATGCCGTCCAGATAATCATGCAGCACGGGTGTGACATTCCCGTTGAACGCGCTGAGCAGATCAGAGGGGCGCTGTTCGTTGATCTCGCCGGCGGCGTCGACGATCAGCACCGAATTCGACGCCAGCCGGGCAGGGCGCCAGGCGGCCCACAAAAACACGATCAGGAAGAGAACCACGATTCCAATGACGATCGCACGCCGTTTCCCCCACGTCATGGTCGTTCACCTCTCTCTTTGAGCGCCCGCGGAGAACCCGCGAAATGTTTCGAACGCGGAGCAAGCAGGTCGGCTGCCTCGGGACATCCCACAAGGTAACATCCGCCGCAGGAAATCCGAAATCACAAAGTTGTCTAGCGATTTTCGCGATCAAAACCGATGTCGATACGGTACCAATTGAGCAAAACAGAGCTGGAATGGGAAACGGAGCCGTTAGCGCGTTGCTAGCATAAAAGGCGGTGGCTGGCCTTCCGAAATCAGGCCCGGCAGAGGCTCGAGGGGGCGTCGATGAGGCATAACTGGCTCGACCAGCTCATGAGGGTCAACAAAGAGCTTCTCCTGATTCTTTCCATCATCGTTTTTGCCGCCGTGATTAACTTTTTTGTGTCCGGGCAGAGGCTCGTTCTCTCTTTCTATGACCTCCCCACTCTGTTCGCGGCCTATTATTTCGGGCGCTCTCGGGCCATGCAGACCGCCATCGCTTCCGTCCTGATCGTCTGCTGGCTGAATCTGGTGAACCCCACGGCGCTGGCCAGCGGGCTCAGACTTACCGAGCGGCAGCTGATGGCCTGGTCCGACATTGCCATCTGGGGCGGTTTCCTGCTGATCACCGCCTACGCCATGGGAACGCTCTACGAGCGTAAAGAACAGGGGCTTGCCGAGCTACGCGAAACCTACTACGGCGTGCTGCAGATTCTGTGCGGCGTCATTTCGAACGATAAGTATACACAGAACCACTCCTATCGCACTTCGGTGTATGCCTCGCGCATCGGGAGCGAGATGCGCCTGCCGGATGAGCAGATCGAAGATATTCGCGCGGCCGCCCTGCTCCACGATATCGGCAAGCTTGAGGTGAGCCGTCAGATCCTGTACAAGGCTGCCAGGCTAAGCGATGAGGAGATCGTCGAAATGCAGTCGCATCTCGACAAGGGCATCGAAAAACTGAAGCCCGTGGGCGGCACGCTGCGCCGTGTGCTGCCCATCATCCTCGGTCATCACGACAAGTTCGATGGCAGCGGCTACCACACCACCAAAGGCGAGGACATCCGGCTCGAAGCTCGCATCATCAGCGTGGCCGACGCCTTTGACGCGATGGTGAGCGATCGCCCCTACCGCAAGGCCATTACGCCGTTTGAGGCCCGGGACGTGATCGTGAAAGGCGCAGGGAAGGATTTCGACCCCAAGGTGGTCGAAGCCTTCCAATCCGCGTTTCGCGGCGGACGCATGGAAGTCCCCGAAGTCCTGGTCTAGGCAGAATCCCGATTCTCCCCGAGCGGCTTGTGCTTTCCGGCCCCTACGGCCGGGCATCACGCAGGAAGCGCGCCGCCTCTTCGGGCGGAGTCGGATTGATGTAGAAGCCCGTGCCCCATTCGAACCCCGCGACCTTGGTCAGCTTGGGCATGATCTCGATGTGCCAGTGGTAGTGATCATTGATTTCTTCGCCGATCGGAGAGGTGTGGATTACGTGGTTATAGGAAGGGAACCCCAGCGTTACATCGAGGCGGCCCAGGAAATCGCGTATGACCTTGGCCAGGTTTCCGTAATAGGGCGTGGGCATGTTCTCGAATGCCGAGCTATGTTGGCGCGGCAAGATCCAAGCCTCGAATGGAAAACGAGGCGCATAGGGCGCCAGGGCGACGAAGTAGTCATTCTCGAGGATAATCCGCCTGGTCGTTTCCATCTCTTGACGGATCATGTCGCAGAAAATACAGCGTTCTTTCTCGTCATAGTAGCGCTTGGAGTTATCGACTTCTTCGCGCACACGTTTCGGCACGATGGGCAAGGCGATCAATTGCGAATGGGTGTGCTCGAGCGAAGCGCCGGCCGGCTCGCCGTGATTCTTGAAGAGGAGAATGTAGCGGAAGCGCCGGTCGTTCTTGAGGTCCGTCATGCGATCCCGATAAGCCCACAGCACCTCCTCGATGGAGCGGTCGGACAAGGTGGCCATGGTTTGCGTATGATCGGGGGTTTCGATGATCACTTCATGCGCTCCGATGCCGTTCATGCGGTCGAACAGCCCTTCGCCCTCGCGATCAAGGCCGCCCTCGATTCCCAAAGCGGGAAACTTATTGGGCACCACGCGCAAAGACCAGCCGGGCGTGTCCCGCCCGCTTCCATTTCGCCCATAGGCCAGAATCTCCGGAGGGGTTTTTCCCTCGTTGCCTGGGCAGAATGGGCAATTCGGATTTCCCCGGATCTGCACGCTCTCTCGGACAAAGTCGGTCGGGCGCTTGGCGCGGTCGGTCGAGATGATCACCCATCTTCCGGTAATGGGGTCCTTGCGAAGTTCTGGCAAACTTTCCCTCCTGCAGGTAAACGCGCGGCTAGGCGCGCCTGAAAACCACCCATTCTACTACGATGCACACGCTCGGTTGGCCGTAAAGTCGGCTGCAGGCATCGACGCCGTCATCAGGGTCGGTGAACGCGCGGGGTTCTGTCGCAGGGGTTCGGCGGCAATCGGAAGGTGCTACACTTGGGGCATGGCTCGCAGAAAAGCACGGAAAGAAACAAGACGGGGCGCCAAACGACGATCGGCGAAACGAAAGGCCGCAACCCCCAAGAGAGCCTCTCGCCGCAGGCGGCGAGTGCGCCGAGGGGGCGAGAGTCCGGGCTCGCTGGCCCGCATCCATCAAGGTGTCGGCTTGGCCACTGCGGGACAGTCGGGTGACCTTCAAGGCTTGTCCCAGATCGAAGACGTCGACGCGGAAAGCGTCGCCGAACTTGCTGAAGAAGGTCAAGCCTACGAGGCCGGCATCGTGGACGGCATTGAAAACGCGCCTGGCGCCGACCGCTCCCAGGTCCGCACGCGCGAAGTTCCCGAGGACGACGTGCAGCCCGAATATCGAGACTACCGCGAGCACGAAGATTAGATTGGCTTGTCGCTCGGGGGCCCGGTCGCGATTCCCCCGGGTGTTTTCCCTCGCTTGGGTCGCTCCTGCGCGATGAACGCTTCCTCCGACTCGAACTCAGTATAATTGCCCGCGCATGTCGGACGAGCTCTTGCGTGCGATCGAGTGGCTGCTAGGCCCGGAAAAGTGCGCGTCGGCTCCCCCGGACGCTCCGATCGAATTCCGCGCCCAGGGCTCGAGAGAGGACGAAGAACCGAGGGGAGCGGAAGGTCGGCGGAAGCCGACGCATCTTTGGCCGCGCTGGATTTTTCTGCGCGCCCTCGGACTCATTTATTTTTCGGCATTCTACTCCTTCTTTTTTCAGGTGAAGGGCCTCCTCGGGCCGCAGGGGATCCTACCCGCGGGCGACTACCTCCGCGCCATAGCCGCTTCGCCCAACCTTCACGCCGAGCGCTTCTGGCTTGCCCCAACCCTCTTGTGGTTCGCCTCGAGCGATCGCGCCTTGATGCTGCTCTGCTGGGTGGGGCTCATCGCTTCCCTCCTCCTGGTCGTCAATCTGTGGCCGCGAGCGATGCTCGCTCTCTCCTTCGTCTGTTTTTTGTCACTCATCGCGGCGGCGCAAGATTTTTCGAGCTATCAGTCCGACGGCATGCTCCTCGAGGCCGGGTTCATTTCCCTGTTTTTCGCGCCTCCCGGTTTCTGCCCGGGACTCGGGCGGAACCGGGGCCCCTCGCGCCTCAGTCTATTCCTACTGCAATGGGAGTGGTTTCGCATTTATTTCGAATCGGGTGTGGTGAAACTCGCAAGCGGCGACTTGTCCTGGCGCAATCTCACGGCTATGGACGATTACTATCAGAACGGCCCCTTGCCAACCTGGCTCGGCTATTACGTGCAGCATTTTCCGCATTCCTTTCACGCCTCGACGGTGATCCTCACCTTTGTCATCGAACTCGGAATCGTGTGGCTGCTGTTTCTGCCTCGGCGGTTTCGCATCGCGGCTTTCTCGATCGTGACGCCGTTCGAAATCGGCATCATCCTTACCGCCAAT
Source organism: Candidatus Cybelea sp. (assembly GCA_035622135.1). Taxonomy (GTDB): domain Bacteria; phylum Acidobacteriota; class Terriglobia; order Acidiferrales; family UBA7541; genus Palsa-295. The sequence goes on from DASPVZ010000002.1 coordinate 16,122, forward strand.
TATGCGTTTTTGAATTATCTGGTGCTCGCGCTCGGCTTCCTCTTGCTCGACGATCGACTGATCGAATGGCTCCTGCCTCTCGGATTCCGCAGGCTCCTGGAAGGACCGCAGAGGTCGGTTGAAATTGGTCCTGCCCCCGCAGCGTGGCGGCGGACGCTCCGCACGGCTCGCCTGGCCCTGTCTGGATGCTGTCTGGGCATCGTCTTCTACGTAACGACCCTTCAGCTGGTGTGGATGTTCATTCCCGGGCTGCCGCTTCCGCGAGCGCCTGTTGAGTGGCTCGATCCATTTCGCATCGCCAATCAATATGGATTGTTTGCCGTGATGACGCATGCGCGTTACGAAATCGAGTTCCAGGGTTCGATGGACGGAAAGACGTGGACTCCGTATCCGTTCCGCTACAAGCCGCAGGACCCGAAGCGAGCGCCCGGAATCTACGCGCCCTATCAGCCACGCTTTGAATGGAACCTGTGGTTCGCTTCCCTCGGATCGTGGCAGCAAAACAAGTGGGTGGTCTGGACGGAGGAGCGGCTGCTTCAGAATTCGCGCGACGTCTTGCAATTGTTTGCTGCCGACCCGTTCGCTTCGCCACCCCAGGAAGTGCGCGCGGTGATCTATCAATATTGGTTTACGGACCCCGAGACGAAGCACCGAGAGGGAACTTGGTGGCGACGCGAATGGCTCGGCGAGTATGCGCCGGCGCTCCTCCGGCAGCCCAACGGCAGGCCGGCCGTTCTCGATCTTCCCATTGTGAATCCGCCATCGCCCTAGGCAGTCGAACGGTTCCCATGGGAGACTCTGGCGGTCCGGTGTTTTTGGCCCGGAAAGGCGACGGGCGGGTTTCTTTGCCTGGCCAAGTGATTTTGGTTAGCCTGTGTGTGAACGCGAGCTTTCGCGATGAAGCGCCGAGAGAAAACTTCGCTGCCGGAGGATCGGCCGGAGGTCACGCCCGAGCAGGTCACCGCCCTCCTAGCCAGGATCTCGAAACCCGCCAGCATTCGCGAGATCGCGCACGGCCTCGAACTCAAGCACAACGGCAGGCGCTATCTCCCGCGCGTGCTCCGTCAACTGAGTCGTCAAGGGGAAATTCGGCAGGAGGGCAACCGCTATCGGCTGGCCGGGTCGCGCCATCCCTTGCGCGCGGCCGAACCGCCGGCCCTGGCCGCGTCGCGAGCCGCGGAGAAGGCTCAGCCGCGACGTCGCCAGGATCCCAATCTCGTCCTGGGCCGGCTGGTCGCCCACCGCGACGGCTATGGATTTGTGGTTCCTGATTCGCCCATGGCAGGCGTCGAAGGCGACTTATTCATTGGCCGCGACAAGCTGGCCGACGCCATGCACGGAGATCGCGTGCTCGCGCGCATTGAGAATCGAAAGCCGGACGGCCGCGCCGAGGGTCGCATCGTCCAGGTCCTCAAACGTGAGCATCCGACGATCGTGGGCCTGTTTCGCTACGGCCCGCACGGCAATCACGTCCTCCCCTACGATGTTCGACTTCAACACGAAGTGTTTATTCCCCCAGGCCAGGAGCTCACCTCAGAGCTGGGGGCCAAAGCGGGCGCCGGTCGCACAGCGCCTCCGAGGTTGCGCTTGCCCGAACTCGATGGCGCGGTTGTGAACGTCGAGATCACGCGCTTTCCGAAGGGCGGGGCAGCGCCGGCCGGGCGCGTTCTCGAGATCCTTGGCCGGCCGGGCGACATCGGCGTGGATACCGAAATCATGATTCGCAAACATCATCTCCCGCATGTTTTCTCGCCCGATGTTCTGACCGAGGCGCGCGCCATTCCGCAGCAGGTTCCCCCGAGCGCTTTGCGGGGTCGCCGCGACTTTCGGAGTTTGCCGATTGTCACCATCGACGGCGAGTCGGCGCGCGATTTCGACGACGCTGTTTACGTCGCTCCGCTCCCGGGCAGCGGCTACGAGCTTCAAGTGCACATCGCCGACGTGGCTCATTATGTCGCACGGCAATCCGCTCTCGACCGCGAAGCCCGCATCCGCGGCAACTCCGTCTACTTTCCGCGACGCGCGCTGCCCATGCTGCCCGAGGAGTTGTCGAACGGGATCTGCTCGCTCAACCCCCAAGTCGACCGCCTGGTCATGAGTGTGATCATGAAAATGGACGCCTCCGGACAAATGGTTGACGCCGAGTTCGCTCCCGGCGTGATTCGTTCGGCCGAGCGCATGACCTACACGAGCGTTTACAAGGTGCTCGAAGGCGATCAGGAAATGACCTCGCGCTACGCCCCTCTGGTCGCCGACTTTCACCGCATGAAAGAGCTGGCGCTTCGACTGAACCGCCGCCGCAACGCACGCGGCTCGATTGACTTTGATTTGCCGGAGCCGGTGATCGAGTTCGATCAGGCTGGCCGTATGTTGAGTGTCGTGCGCAGCGTGCGCAATGTCGCGCATCGGATCATCGAGGAATTCATGCTGGCCGCAAACGAAGCCGTGGCTCAGTACCTCGAGCGCCGGGGCATTCGCTCGCTGCATCGCGTGCACGAGAAGCCCGACCCGAGAAAGGTCCTCGAATTCGAAGAACTCGCGCATGCCTTCGGTTATTCGCTCGGAGTGGCAGACCTCGCCGAGCGCCGCGTCACCGTTCGTCACGCACGCGTCGAGGCCCCCGCGCGCGACACGCGCACCGGACGCGCCGCCCATCGGCGCCTGCGCCCGATGAGCGTTTCCTTTCCCCTCCCCGAGGACGTTCCGATTCGCCCCCAGCATTATCAGCGACTGACAGAAAAAATCGCCGGCAAGCCGGAAGAGCGCATCCTGTCGTACCTGATGTTGCGCTCTCTCAAGCAAGCACGCTACGCCGCCGATCCCCTCGGCCATTTCGCGCTGGCGGCTGACGCCTATACTCACTTCACTTCGCCCATCCGGCGCTATCCCGATCTGATCGTCCATCGCGCGCTCAAATGGGCTCTTGAAGATCCCTCGGCGAAACCCCCGCAGGCGGCCGCCCCCGAGCGGCGATCGACGGCCAAGCCGCCTGCCGTGCTGGGGCCGTACGGGCGCGTCGAACTTGAGGAAATCGCCGCGGAAAGCTCGGAGACCGAGCGCGCCGCCGATGCCGCTGAACGCGAGCTCCTGGACTGGAAGACCGCACAGTTTATGGAAGGCCGCCTCGGGGAGGAATATGACGCCTTGATCATTTCCGTGCAGAAGTTCGGATTTTTCGTCGAACTGATCGACCTGTTCGTCGAAGGTCTGGTCGGCATCGATCGCATCGAGGAGATGACCGGCCAGCGCGCGGTATATCGCGAGCGCGATCACTCGATCGTAACCGAGCCTTATCGCGGATCTCCTGCCCCGGTGCCGCGCCGGACATTTTCGCTTGGCGATCGCCTTCGCGTCCGCGCCGAACGCATCGACCCGCTCAGCCATCGCGTGGAATTTTCGGTTGTGTGACGGGGCCGCTCCCGCTATTGTGTCGTTCCGGAGGAACCCTCATGGCCCGTAAGTGTCCCCACTGCTTCGCCGTCTTTCCCGCCAAGAAAGTGCTTGCCTATTTGAATGACCTGGACTGCGCCTCCTGCGGTACGCCGCTTGAGATCTCCGCTCTGTCCCGCAATCTTTCCTGCTTCGTCGGCTTAGTGTGCGCGGCGGTCACCTGGCGCGCGAGTGCGGCGTACTATGGCGCTCATCCCGGCGCTCTCGGCTGGGCGCTTCCGGTCCTCTTCAGTTACCTCACCTACAGCGTGGCCGCGGCCCTCACGCTTATCCTGACGGGCGATCTCCGCCTGCGACCGACCCAGCCCGTTCCCGACGCGGCGCTTCCGCGCGGCGCCCACTGAGGGCCGCTCGGCAGGGGACGAACAACCTTCGATTGTGCGCGGTCAAACTTGGCGGAGGGAGGGGGCATGAAACCGACGGTCGGACTGATTGGACTCGGCCTCATGGGCAAGCCGATGGGCCGAAATCTGCTCAAAGCAGGATTTCCTCTGAACGTTTGGAATCGCACGAGCGAGCGAGCGAACGATCTGATTGGCGACGGCGCGAAACTTGCGGCGAGTCCCCGCCAAGTGGCCGCTGAGTCCGATGTTCTGATTACCATCGTCAGCGATCCGCCGGCCGTCGAGCAGGTCCTCTGGGGGGAGAACGGCGCATTCGACGCGCTCGGGCGCGGAAGTCTGTACATTGATTCGAGCACGGTCTCGCCCGAACTGGCTCGCCGCGTGGGGCGCGACTGCGCTGCCCGGGATATTGACTATCTCGATGCGCCGGTCACCGGCGGCACCTGGGGAGCTGAAAAGGGCGAGCTCGTCTTCATGATCGGCGGGAGGGAGAAGGTATTCGAGCGGGCCAAGCCGATTCTCGAAGCAGTTGGCAAGCGCTTCTTTCTTCTCGGGCCGAACGGCGCGGGGCAAACCGTAAAGCTCGCCATGAATTTGCTTTTAGCGCTCGAAGTCGAGGCTTTGGCCGAAGCCCTGGCGCTCGTCGGCAAATCCGGCGTTCCCGGAGAACGCCTGATCGAAGTGATGCAATCGAGCATGGCCCGCGCCGCCGTCCTCGATGTCAAAGCCCCGCAGATGCTAAGCCACGACTACCCGCCGAGCTTCCCCTTGCGGTTGATGCACAAGGACGTGCGGTTGGCACTGGAGCTTGCCAGGGAGGAGGGCGTGCGGCTCCCGGCCGGGGAGGCCGCTTACGAGGTTTACAGCGCGGTGAAGGACGCCGCCACCGAAGATCTCGACTACGCTGGTGTGGCTCGATTCTGGCAATGAAGGGGAGAACCCTTGCCGCAACCCCCTAGCCTGCCACGCTCTGCACCCTCGCGAGGGGCGGGAAAAAGGCGAGGGGCAGGTCGCGCGAGGTGCGCAGCCCGGCCGGCGCGGCAACAATGGCGGGAATCGCGTTGACCACCACGGCCGCCGTGGCGATGTCTCCGTGCGTTCCGCCCGGAATCACCAGCTTCAGATTTGGTTCCCCCTTGAGCTCAACCGTATCGGCAGGTTCCTCGGCTCCGACATACATTCGCAGCTCCAGTGAGATCTTCACCTCGCCGCCCGACCTGCCTTGCGCAAGTTGGTCGACACCGGCTACCTGCCCGGGCGCGACTTCCAGGTAGGCGGTCTTCACCGCTTGGTCGGCCATAACCGGCTCGATCGTTTCCGTGATGTCATCAATGGCCAGTCCGAGACCATCCCCGACCATGGCCACCGACTCGGGCAAGCCGTGATGCTTGATTACGCCCGCATCGACCTGCGCGCGAAATTCCTCCGCGGTCATCCCGGCTCCGATCTTTCGTTGCAGGGGCAGGCGGCGTTTCGAGGCGTCCACGATGCGAAGGGCGCGGACCGAATCGACCTGCTGGGCGACGGCGCTTAACGTCAGCACGAGCTTGTCCAGCACGAAGCCCGGGTTTACGCCCGTTCCAACCACGGCCACGCCCTCATCCTTTGCCGCGGCATCCAACTTGGCGGCCAGATCGGGGTGCTTGCGGAACGGGTAGGCCAGCTCCTCACAGGTTGACACCACGCAACAGCCGGCGGCGATCGATTCAAGCAGTTGGTCCATCACCGTCTTCAGATACGAGGACGTCGAGTGCACCACCACGTCGACCGGTTTTCCAAGCACGGCGTTGGCGTCCGAAACCACCCCGACGCCCCAGGGTGCGTCGGCCGCGCCCACCACTTCGCCCAGATCGCGTCCGGCCTTCGCCGGGTCTCTGTCGATCGCTCCCGTAATCTCGACCGACCCCTTCTGCCGTAGCAATTTCACAATGGAGGCGCCAATCGGTCCCACCCCGAACTGAACCACCCGTATCTTCTTCACCGTTGTTTCCTCGACCAAGAGTCTGCGTTTAGGATCAAGGCTGAATCACTCGGAATCAATCCGTCAGAGAATCGAGTGAAGCTGTGCTCCCGAGCGGTGGCCGGAAACCACCGGCTCAAAAGCTATATGAATTGTCACCCCCAAGCAAGCGGTCAGTTCGTGTGGGGAAGCGGCTAGCTTTCTGGCCCTGGCAACCTGCCCATTCCGGCGTGCTTCCAATCTCCAACCGGCGCACACCAACCCTATTGGGGAGAAAGGCTGAACGAGATTGATCCAGGTTCATCGAGCAATAGGAGCGTTCTCCCTGCTTCTGCTGTGCCTGGTTCCCGCCCGGGCTGCCTTCGCGCAAACACCCTCCCCTTCCTCCCCGGCCAAGCCCGCCATCCAGGAACCGCCCTTGCCGACGGTCGACCAGATCGTGGACAACTACATCGAAGCGAGCGGCGGTCGCGCGGCCTGGGAGAAGCTGAATTCGCGGGTGTCCAAAGGCACGGTCACGGTAGCGGCCATGAATGTTTCCGGCCCGCTCGAGATCGACGAAAAGGCGCCGAACAAATTGCTGGTTACGGTCACGATTTCCGGATCCGTTTTTCTGCAGGGCTTCGACGGAACGGTCGGATGGTCCGAGGACCCGCAGAACGGACTGCGCGAGCAGGCCGGTGCGGAACTGGCTGAAACGAAGCGCGAAGCAGACTTCTATCATCCACTCGATTTCCGCAAGCTCTACGCCAGGATGTCTGTAACGGGGATCGAAACGGTTGACGAGCGGCGGGCTTATGTTGTCGAGGCCGAGCCGCCCGAAGGTGGCAACCCCGATCGCATCTACTTTGACGCGCGGACGGGGCTTCCGCTGCGCGTGATTACCCAGCATCACAACTTCGACGGGAGCGTCGAGGATTTCCGGGAGGACTTCGATGACTATCGCACGGTCGACGGAGTCAAGGTTCCCTTTGCCATCGAGCAAAGCGATGCGCAAGTGGCCTTCAGGATTCAAATCGATGAGGTGCGCGACAACGTGGAATTGAAAGACTCTGAATTCGCAAAACCGGCCGGTCCGGCTACACAATAGGGCACTTGAGCCAAGTCCGCCGTACCCCGAGAGGGCTCTGGCAGGTGGCGTGCTGGACGGCGAAAAGGGCCTCTTGCAATTAAGTTGCCGCTGTGATATTTTTAGTCGGTTTGCCAGTGCTGGCGTAGCTCAGTTGGTAGAGCATCTGATTTGTAATCAGAGGGTCGGGGGTTCAAATCCCTCCGCCAGCTGAGTTTGAGGGATCGGGCTGTTTTGCATAGTTGGGGGAAGGATTCCTCGCGACAAAAGCGTTCGGGCTGGTGTCTTTGGACACGAGCCCTTTCTGCGTTGCGGACTGCCTCGCATAATATTCCGGTTCAGTTCAGATCGCCCTTTCGGGCGCAGTTATATTCGAGTTCGGTCAGAAGAGGCGACGAAAGCATGCCGCAATCCGCAGGACGGGTGGGTGAGTGGCTAAAACCAGCAGACTGTAAATCTGCCGCTCCTTGCGGGCTACGGAGGTTCGAATCCTCCCCCGTCCACCAGTTTCTTGCGGGAGGCAAATCGTATGGCGGTGCCGATCGGGCCGCCGCGATGCTCGAGCGGGATGAACAAACGCCACTCCGGCCCGGAAAGATTCCGGCGAAACCGGTCGGGCCTGGGTAGCTCAGTTGGTAGAGCGCGTCCTTGGTAAGGACGAGGTCACCGGTTCAATCCCGGTCCCAGGCTCCAGATTCAGCCACCCGAGTGGGGCCGCTTCAGAGGAGAGGATTTTGGAAGCTTTTGGGAGGAGAGATGGCAATGAGCGGGGGTAACTCAGGGGTAGAGTCTCTGCCTTCCAAGCAGATGGTCGCGGGTTCGAATCCCGTCCCCCGCTCCATCGCACCAGAGAGGATCAACCGACGATAGGTGGTGGGCCTGGCAGAGAGCCGATACGTCTTATGCGAAGGTGATGCGAAGATGGCCAAGGAGAAATTCGAGCGCAGCAAGCCGCACGTGAACGTGGGCACGATCGGGCACATCGACCACGGGAAGACCACGCTGACGGCCGCGATCACGAAGGTGCTCAGCAAGAACAATCCGAAGGTGCAGTTCCGGG
>DASPVZ010000003.1:0-98263 GCA_035622135.1 Candidatus Cybelea sp.
AAAGATTGGCGGGGACGACGAGACTCGAACTCGCGACCTCTGCCGTGACAGGGCAGCGTTCTAACCAACTGAACTACGTCCCCGCGAGTTACCGGGTGGTGGGCGGTCAGCGATTTGAACGCTGGACCTTCCGGGTGTAAACCGGATGCTCTGACCGCTGAGCTAACCGCCCTTCGGAACTCACCCATCGTAACGAAAGCAGCCGCACGCGTCAACGCTGCTAGCGCTGCGATCTTCCCTGCCGCCGACCGAATGCAAACGAAGTCGCTGACTAGCCCCGTCCCCCCCTCTCTCCCGAAATAACCCTTGACTTTCACCTCCCAGTAAATGAACATGAACTCATGTTCACTATAGAGCGTAAACTCCTCATAGGCGGCCTCCTCGTTTGGCTCGGCGCTACAATCGCGCTCCGCCTGGCCGGGCAGCATTTACTCCACACAAACGGCGGGATGGAAATCCTCGGGCTCTTCGCGGCCAGCTTCCCCCTGATGGCGTTGCTCGCTCGCCGGCTTTGCTACCGCTTCCGCTTGCCTCGAGAGCGTTGGCTGCTGGGCGCCGTGTCGCTGACCCTGCCGACGCTTCTTCTCGACGCCTTCTCAAGCGCCTTCTTTCCCCTCGTGTTTCCGAACATTCAGCCGCAAATGGCTGGCGTGTTCGGTGGCTGGATGTTGTGGTGCTGCGCCGGTGCGTTTGCCGGGGTCATGCTGGGACGGTCGGTCGATTCGTGAGGAGGCGGCCGAATCTTCTCGCCGGTGAAGATCGGGCTCCCGAACCGCGTCAACGGCGCAGCGTCGAACGGCACCGGAGGCTCAAAGAGGCTGCGCTCGCAATGTTCGGCAAAAAGGGCTACGAGCGCACCACGGTAAACGACCTTGCGCGTCGCGCGAGGCTTCCCATCGGCAGCTTCTATCAGCATTTCCGTTCCAAGCGACATCTTTTACTAACCTTGATGGATGACCTCGTTGAACAGCTGAGTCGTCTCGAGCTTCGGCCGGGGGACATGGCTGACCCAAGACAGGGTCTCGGTGATTTGTTGTCTCGCGCTTTCTCGACGGATCTTCATTACCTGGGTGCCTATCGAGCTTGGCAGGAGGCGGTTCTGTCCGACGCAGAACTGGCCCGTAAGGAGTTCGAGATTCGCGCTTGGACCACGGCCCGGGTCTTGGCGCTCTTTGCGTACCTTCAACGCCTCCCCGGCGCGCGGACGGAAACCGACCTTAGAACCCTGGCCGAGCTAATGGATGCCTTTTTTTGGGGCCTGCTCGGTCGAGCCCCTGGGATGCACGCGGCCGACCTTCAACGTCAGATTGAAACGGCAGGTGGGGTAATCTGCTACGCACTGTTCTCCGACGGTGTCAAGAACAGTCCAATTCCGCAACCCACAGCCAAGCCGCCGGACACCCTTCATCTCAAGTAAGTCGCTTTTTTGCAAGCACCTGTACGCTGGTACAGGGTCAAAAAGCTGCCTGTACGGAGGGATGGGTTTTGCCGCCGCCTATCAACTGTTAGCTGATTCACTACGACTGACCCTCCGTGTCACACGACCAATTAAGGGGCATGTTACGCTGCCTCATACGCGTGGTTCTAGTACCGCGCGTGCACACTCATGTCCTCACGACTTGGCGAAATTCTGCTCAAGGACAGCCTGATCTCCCCGGATCAGCTGAAGCAGGCGCTCGAGTATCAGAAAAGGAACGGCGGCCGGCTGGGAACCTGTCTGGTAAAGCTTGGGCTGGTTAGCGATGACGACATCACCGCCGTGTTGTCCCGCCAATACGGAGTGCCCTCGATCAACCTGAAGTTCTATGAGATCGACCCCACGGTGATCAAGCTCGTTCCCCAGGAAACAGCTATCCGCTATCAGATCGTGCCGCTGTCGCGCGTGGGTTCGACTCTGACCATCGCCATGACCGACCCCACCAACGTCTTCGCGATGGACGATATCAAGTTCATGACCGGCTTCAATGTGGAGCCGGTTGTGGCATCGGAAACGGCGATCAGCGAGGCCATTCACAAGTTCTACGGCGACGTCGAGAGCGTCGAGGAGCTCGACAAGGTCATGAAGGACCTTGCCGACGAAGACTCCGTCGAACTCACCGGCGAAGAAGCCGAAACCATGGATCTTGAGGAGCTTGAGAAGGCCGCGGAAGAAGCGCCGATTATCAAGCTCTGTAACCTGATTTTGACGGATGCGGTCAAGCGCGGCGCGAGCGACATCCACGTCGAGCCCTACGAGAAGGAGCTCCGCGTTCGGTTCCGAATTGACGGCGTCCTCCAGAACGTCATGGCGCCTCCCCTCAAGCTCAAGGACGCGATCACCAGCCGCATGAAGATCATGTCCAAGCTGGACATCAGCGAAAAGCGGCTGCCGCAAGACGGCCGCATCATGATCAAGTACTCGAAAGACGGAAAGAGGAAAGAGCTCGATTTCCGCGTCTCGACCGTCCCCACCCTGTTCGGGGAAAAGATCGTTCTCCGACTGCTCGATAAGGAAAACCTGCGTCTGGACATGACCAAGCTTGGCTTCGAGGCCGAATCGCTCGTGAAGTTCGAACGCGCGATTCTGAAACCGTACGGGATGGTGCTGGTTACGGGCCCGACGGGCTCAGGGAAGACGAACACCCTGTACTCATCCGTGGCCCGGCTGAACGTGCCCGAAACAAACATCATGACCGCCGAGGACCCGGTCGAGTTCCAGCTGCCTGGAATCAACCAGGTGCAGATGAAAGAGCAGATCGGGCTCAATTTCGCTTCGGCCCTGCGCGCGTTCCTGCGGCAAGACCCCAACATTATTCTGGTCGGCGAAATCCGGGACTTTGAGACGGCCGAAATCGCCGTGAAAGCGGCCCTAACGGGCCATCTGGTTCTTTCGACCCTGCACACCAACGACGCACCGTCCACCATCAGCCGGCTCATGAACATGGGCATTGAGCCGTTTCTCGTTGCCACCTCGGTGAATCTGATCGGCGCGCAGCGCCTGGTCCGACGCATCTGCGCGGGATGCAAGGAGCCGCTGCAGGTTCAGCCACAGGCCCTGGTCGATGCCGGCTTCGCCGCCGACGAAGCGCACAAGACGTTGGTCTACCACGGCCGCGGCTGCGGCACCTGCAATAACACGGGCTACAAGGGGCGCGTTGGCCTGTACGAGGTCATGGAGATTACCGACGATCTCCGGGAACTCATCCTGGTGGGGGCCTCCGCCCTCGAGCTCAAGAAAAAGGCGCTCGAAGGCGGGATGATCACTCTCCGGCGGAGTGGATTGCAGAAGGTTGCGGCGGGTCTGACCACGATGGAAGAGGTTCTGCGCGAGACCGTGCTCTGACGGAGGAAAGAGGAAAGATGGCCGGTATCACTCTCAGCGAGTTGCTCAAGACGATGATTGAAATGGGGGGAAGCGACCTGCACCTGTCAACCAACAGCCCGCCGCGCATTCGAGTCCACGGCAAACTGCGTCCGGTCGAGATGCCGCCGCTCACGGCGGCCGACACCAAAGCGCTCGCCTACAGCGTTTTGACGGACGTTCAGAAGCACCGGCTTGAGGAAAACCTCGAACTCGATTTCTCCTTTGGGCTGAAGAGCCTGGCACGGTTCCGCGGAAATATCTTCCACCAGCGCGGAGCCGTTGCTGCCGTGTTCCGCACGATTCCCTGGGAGATCAAGAGCTTCGACGCGCTGGGGCTTCCGCATATCGTGAAAGGTTTGTGCGACAAACCCCGCGGGCTGGTGCTGGTGACCGGACCGACTGGATCAGGGAAGTCCACGACCCTGGCGGCCATGCTGGACAAGATCAACTGCGAACGCGAAGAGCACATGATCACCATCGAAGACCCCATCGAGTTTCTGCACAATCACAAGAGATGCCTGGTGAATCAGCGCGAGGTGCATTCCGATACGCATTCGTTTTCGAACTCGCTGCGCGCTGCCCTGCGCGAGGATCCCGACGTTGTTCTGATCGGCGAGATGCGCGATCTGGAAACCATCGAAGCCGCGCTGCGCATTGCGGAAACCGGCCACTTGACCTTTGCCACGCTGCACACGAACTCCGCGGTTTCCACCATCAACCGTATCGTGGATGTTTTCCCGGCCCACCAGCAGCCGCAGGTGCGCGCACAGCTCTCCATGGTTCTGGAGGGAATCCTTTGTCAATCTCTGCTTCCGCGCATCGACGGTCGCGGGCGCGCCATGATCATGGAGGTTCTGATTCCGAACGCGGCGATCCGCAACCTGATCCGCGAAGACAAAATTCACCAGATTTATTCGGCGATGCAAACCGGAACGGGCCAGACCGGAATGCAAACCTTTAATCAGGGGCTGGCCAACGCCTACTTTCAGAAAATGGTCAGCTTGGAAACCGCGCTGGCTCGGTCTTCGAACCCGGATGAATTGCAGGACTTGATCAATCGTGGGGTGACCTCTCCGCCCGTGGGTGGCAAGGTGCCCGTCCGAAAGTGAGGAAAGGGAGGTAACAAGCTATGCCGGTATACACCTATAAGGGAACCAACCGGACCGGTGCTGCCGTAGCGGGCGAGCGCGTCGCCGCCAACAAGAACGAGCTCCAAACGATGCTCCGCCGCGAGCAGATCAACGTGAGCAAGGTCTCAGAGAAGGGGAAGGAATTCAATGTCCCGACCTTCGGCGCGGGTGTCAACGCCAAGGAGCTGGCGGTTTTCACGCGTCAGTTCTCGGTGATGATCGACGCCGGCTTGCCGCTCGTGCAGTGCCTCGAGATTCTCGGCAGTCAGCAGGAGAACAAGACTTTTCAGAAGATTCTGAACAGCGTGCGGGCATCGGTCGAGGGCGGCACGACGCTTTCGACGGCCATGAAGCAGCACGAGAAGGTGTTCGATGCGCTGTACTACAACATGATCGAGGCGGGCGAGACGGGAGGTATCCTGGACACCATTCTGCAGCGCCTTTCGACCTACATCGAGAAGAACGTCAAACTGAAGCGCGCCGTCAAATCGGCGATGATTTACCCGGTGTCGGTCATGTCGATTGCGGTCGGCGTGATCGTCCTTCTCCTGTGGAAGGTTGTGCCGATTTTCGTCCAGCTGTTCAACGGCTTGGGCGTCGATCTGCCCTTGCCCACCCGCATCGTGATAGCGCTGAGTAATTTCATCGGCAGCATATACGGGTTCTTGATTCTCGTCTTTATCGTCGGGGTCATCTTTGCGCTCAAATTCTGGTACGGAACGCCGGCCGGACGAATGAGCATCGACACGGTGGTCCTCAAGATCCCTGTTCTCGGCATCGTGATGAGAAAGATTGCCGTAGCGCGTTTCACGCGAACGCTGGGTACCCTGATATCGAGCGGCGTACCCATCCTCGAAGGTTTGGACATCACGGCCCGCACCTCTGGTAACGCCGTGATTGAAAAAGCCATCGCCCAGACTCGCAAGGCGGTCGAAGCGGGCCGTTCGCTGGTCGATCCCCTCAAGGAAACGGACGTTTTCCCGGGAATGGTGACGCAGATGATCGGCGTCGGCGAACAAACGGGCGCCATGGACGCCATGCTCCAGAAAATTGCGGACTTTTACGAGGATGAAGTTGACGCGGCGGTGAAGGATCTACTGACCGCCCTCGAACCGGTCATGATTGTTTTCCTCGGCGTCGTGGTTGGCGGCGTGGTCATCTCGATGTATCTGCCGCTGTTCTCGCTGATCGGCAAGCTGGCGGGGCACTGATCGGGGCTCTGTGCGGCCGGCCAGATTCGCCTTCAACCGATAAGGACGAAGCTCCGCCTGGCGGGACCAGTTGGCAAGAATGCGGACAAACGTGAAGACGGAACCAAGACGGAATATCGACGGATGGCTTCCCTGGATGGGACGTGTTCGCTTTGTCGTCATCACGTTCCTGCTCGGCGTGGTAGCTGTCGGGCAGCTCGGCCCCATACCGCTCGAGGTGCGCAGCCTGCTGCCGCTCATTCCCGTTTGGTACCTGCTCGCAACGCTCTATCTCGCTCTGCAGCGGTGGGTTCCCCGCGCTTCCTGGCACGCGCCTGTCCAGGTGATTGGCGATCTGGTGGTCGTCACAGCGGTCGTTTACGCGACAGGCGGACAGGACAGCTATTTCATCTCCCTGTACTTGCTGGTCATTCTGATGGCGGGGGTCCTCTTTTCCCGCCGGGCTGTTTTCGCCGTAGCCGGCGCTAGCTTTGTTCTGCTTGGCTGTGTCGTTGAGCTGATGTTTTACAGCGTGATCACGCGCACATCAACATCGCTCCCCTCGGCGCGCGCGCTAGAGTCCTGGCTGGGCAGCAATCTTTTCGCCTTCTTTGCCATCGCCTATCTCGGAGGCCTGCTGGCGCAGAATCTCCGGAAGGCTGGCGTCGAGTTGGAACAGAAGAGCGAACAACTGAAAGACCTCCAGGTATTCAACAATGACGTCATTGAATCCATGCGCGGCGGGCTGCTGACGTCGGATCTCGAGGGTCGCATCCTTCTGATCAATCACGCCGGCGCCGAAATCACCGGGCACACTCTGGCCACCATCCGCGGGCGCAGCCTCGCCGATGTGCTGCCGGGGTTCTGGCCCGTTGAAACGAACGAGTATGGCTGCCCCACCGCCTTGCGGAAGGAGATTGAATTTCACACGCCCTCGGGAGCGGTTCGTTTCCTAGGGCTCTCCGTTTCGCCGTTGCGTACTACGCACCACTCCCTCGGGTACGTCTTCAACTTTCAGGATCTCACGGAGCTGAAGCGGCTGGAACGCGAAGTCGTGACCAAGGAGCGCATGGCTGCTTTGGGCCGGCTTTCCGCGGCCATTGCGCACGAGATTCGGCAGCCGCTCGCCGCCATGACCGGCGCGCTCAAGGAACTCGCCCGTCTCGCTCCTCTGGCCGACGACGACAAGAGGCTCGTTCAGATTGTCAGCCGCGAGTCCCAGCGCCTCAACCAGATCGTTTCCGACTTTCTCGAGTACTCCCGCGACAAGTCTTACGTTCTCACCGATGTGGATGTCGCTGCGCTCGTTGACGAAATGCTGATCCTCATCGAGCACGACCCGCGCTGTGCCGGCAAATACAAGATTGAGCGCAACTATGCCGTCCGACCGCGGGCCCGCGCCGACCGCGATGCCTTAAAGCAGGTGCTTTGGAACCTCTCGAATAACGCCCTGCGAGCCATGCCCGAGGGAGGAACACTCGCCGTCAGTCTCGAGGCCCATGCGGACCGTGTTTCTGTGTCCGTCCGCGATTCGGGAATCGGCCTGGACCCGAGCGAGGCGAACCGGATATTCGAGCCGTTCCAATCCGGTTTCATCGGCGGGACTGGGCTGGGGCTTGCCATCGTGTATCGGATCATCCAGGCGCACGGAGGCTGTGTCCGGGTGAATGGCCAGAAAGGGCGCGGCGCAGAATTCACAATCGAGCTCCCTCTTGTCGTATCGACGAAGGGTGCCCCACCAGTGGTCGTCAAGCGGCGGGTCAGGACAGCTTCTCCGGCCAGGGAAGGGAGCCCCGTCGTGCGGGTAGCCGGCGGCGCTTCCGATGAGGCATTCGACACGGTGGAATTCGATCCGGTGGGGAAGGGCTAGAAAGCCATGGCCCACCTGTTGGTTGTTGACGACGAGCGCTCCATCTGCGAACTCCTCGAAATCAGTTTCCGCAAGGAAGGCCATAAGGTCGATGTGGCGTCCAGCGCGGAAATGGCCAAGCGAAGGATCGCTTCACAGCTCTATGACATCGTCGTTTCCGATATTCGCATGCCGGACATGGATGGAGTCGAGTTCCTGCGTTATTGCAAGGAGCTTTCCACGGCCACCAGGTTCATTCTGATCACCGGCGTGCCGACCCTCGATACCGCCATTGACGCCGTCAATTTCGGTGCCGACCGCTACGTCATCAAGGGCGATCGCTTGCTCGATGAGCTTCGTGCCGCGGTCCAGCAGCTGGTCGAGACGCTCGCCCTCAAGAAGGAAGCGGGCTACCTGCGCCGCGAGCTGCGTCTCCTGACCGGGCTCGACCACATTATCGGTACGAGCCCGAAGATGAAGGCCATTTTCGAGCTGATCGGAAATATCGCTCCGCAGAACAGCCGGGTTTTGATCACCGGCGAGAGCGGAACCGGTAAGGAACTCGTGGCCCGCGCGATTCACGAGCACAGTTCGCGGTCGAAGAACCCGTTCATAACGATCAATTGCGGTGCATTTCCTGAGACGCTTCTGGAATCTGAGCTGTTCGGGTACGTGAAAGGTGCTTTCACGGGCGCCAATGAAAATCGGCGGGGACTGTTTCAGGCCGCGGACGGCGGAACGCTCTTTATGGATGAAATCGGAAACATGAGCGTGACCATGCAGGTAAAGCTCTATCGCGTGCTCCAAGAAGGTAAGATTCGGCCGGTGGGCAGCACGGAAGAGTCCGACGTCGACGTTCGCGTGATCGCCGCAACAAACAAGAATCTGGAAGAGGAAATTACCGCTGGCCGTTTCCGCGAGGATTTGTACTATCGGCTGAGCGTCATTCCCATTCACCTGCCACCGCTCCGCGACCGCCACGAGGACATCCCGCTTTTGGCCCGCGAATTCCTCGAGCGCTTTGCGAAATCGATGAACAAGCGAATCGAAGGAATTGAGCCGGAAGCCATGCGGCGCCTGGAAGTGTACGATTGGCCAGGCAACGTTCGCGAGCTGGAAAACACGATCGAGCGTGCCGTAGCCCTGGAGACCGGCCACCGCATCTCCGTCGAAGCCCTCCCGGACCGCGTGCGCAACCGTTATCAGGAGTCCCTGCCTCATGCCCCGCACAACGGAAATGGAATCGTGCTGCCGCCCGAGGGGCTGAGCTTGGAGGAACATATCCGCACGGTTGAACGCTCCTACCTGCTGGCGGCGCTTGAACGCTCCGGTGGAGTCCGCACGCGGGCCGCTGAGCTGCTGAAGATGACCTACCGCTCCTTCCGTCATTACGCCAAGAAATATGAGATCTGACCCGCTGGGCAGTTTTGCCAACCTGCATTTCACCTCCCATCAACCTCGGGGACTTTCGTTCGAAAAAGCACCCTGGCCTGATCGAGGGGCTCTCGGCCGCCTCAAGCTCGGTGCAACCACAATTTCCGTGGCGCGCGTCAAATACGGTTATTATGACTGGACAAATACTGTCAGTTTTGCTGGCTCGGCTTCATCGTGTATTTCGAGCAACCTCGAGCGGGGGCGCTCGAGGCTCGTCAACTCTCGGCTATTCAGTGAGATACTCGATTGTGTTCTCAGGGTTAACACCGCGGGTCGGGTTGGCGGTGCCGTTGCATTAGTCAAAGGCGAAGAGCACCACCCCCATCGCTCAAACTTTCTGGGGCAGCCCCTAAAACAGGGCGCGCCCCGAGGAGAAAAATGAATGAATAAGCAGCAGAAGGGCTTTACCTTAATCGAATTGCTGATCGTCGTGGCGATCATCTTGATCATCGCGGCGATTGCAATTCCGAACTTGCTCCGTTCCCGCATGGCGGCCAACGAGGCTTCCGCTGTGGGCGCGGTCCGGACCATTGTGACCTCTCAGGTGACCTATCAGTCGACCTATAACTCTGGCTATGCGCAGACCCTGCCGGACCTCAGCGGAGCGGCGGGTGCTACGGCATCCTGCACCCAAGCTGAACTCCTGGACCCGACCTTCAACGCAGAACCAGCGGTGAAGTCGGGCTATGAGTTTGGCCTGGCTGCTGCCAGCAACGTTACGGTACCGACGAACGGATGCGGTACGACCGTCGACTATGAGACGTTCGATGTTATAGCGTCTCCGATCACCGAGGGCCAGACTGGCACGCGGTCCTTCTGCGATGACCAGAGCGGCGCGATCATGTACAGCCCGACGGGCGCCATTCTGTTCTCCGCCGCAGGTGGAGTTTCCTGCGCCCAGGATGGCTTCACGCTAGCGCTGGGCCAGTAAAAGCAATTGCTGTCGAAAACAGGGAGGGAGCGTCCGAGTCCCTCCCTTTTTTTTTCCCGCGGGGGGAGCACAAGAGAAAGCAAAATGTGCACCGAGCAGAGAGATTCGCAAAGCAAGGTGCGGCGGGGCCGTTCGCGACGCGGTTTTACATTGATCGAACTGCTGATCACAGTCGCCATTATCTTGATCATCGCGGCGATTGCGATCCCCAGTTATCTCCGCGCCCGAATAGCGGCCAATGAATCAGCGGCGGTGGCGAATCTGCGGGCCATCGTGACCGCCAGCACGGCTTACAGCGTGCAGTGGAGTAACGGGTACGCGCCGAGTTTGGATGCGCTGGGCGGCACGGGTGTCTCGGCGAGCTGCGACCAAGCCATCTTGCTTGATGCTTTGCTGACTGCGCCGCCCTATCAAAAATCCGGTTACACGTTCGGCTACCAGGAAGAATCGGGTTTGGTACCTCCCGTCCCGACCTGCGGCGCGCAAGGCTCCTATGGCTACTTCGTCACGGCCACGCCAAGCGTTCCTGGTGTCACGGGCCAGCGCAGCTTTTGCAGTGATACTCCCGGCGTCATCCATTTCGATCTCACTGGCCAGACGGCCGCTTCCCCGGCGGCCTGCGACGCGTTGTCTATTCTCTAGTCGATTCCCGGCGGAAAAAGAGATCCTCCCGATAGAAGACTTACTGAGACATCATCCGTTTGCCGCCTTCAAATTCGGGCTGTTCCGGTCTGGCTAGACACGCGCCTGACAGCCCCTTAGACTAGCTTCCATGCCTGAACTGTTATTTTTGTTCGCCCTTTCGACCCTTCTTTCCTCCTTTGGGCCAGACGCGAACGTCGTTCGGCGTGCAATGGAGGCTCGCTACCGCCACGCCGCGACGCTACAGGCGGTGTTTTACGAACGATTCAGCGACGGCAAGGGCGGCGGCCAAGCGGAATCCGGGACCGTCTATTTCTCTCGACCAGGACGAATGCGCTGGGAGTACGAATCCCCTCAAAAGCAGCTCTTCCTCGTCGACGGCCAGAATGTATGGTTCTACGTACCCGCCGACCACGCCGCCAGCCGGGCCAAAATGAACGAAAGCTCCGACTGGCGGACTCCGATTGCCTTATTAGCCGGGAAGACCGATCTCGGTCGGTTGTGCCGAAACATCAGTCTGGTCGAGCCGCCGAATGGGGCCGAGGGCACCAGCGCATCTCGGGCTGGTGATCGGCCAATGACCTTCGCCGGCGCCTCCGGCAGGGATCCGGGGTTGGGGGAGAGGGCGCTGACCCCTGGCGATGCGGTCCTGCGGTGTGTGCCTCGGCAAGCTTCGGACGCGCGCGGCGCAGCGCCCGGCGAAGCCATGGCGGACATCCTCCTTGAAACAGATGCGCATGGCTATCTTGTGCGTGTCGTGGTCCGCCAGCCCGGAAACCTCGCGACCGAATTCCGCTTTGGCAACTGGCAGGAAAATATTCCCATCCCCGAATCGAAATTCCACTTTGAAGCGCCTCCCGGCGTATCGATCGTCGATGAGCAGTCCCTGTTGGGCGAGCTCTATTGAACTGCGCGCGTTTCTGCGCTGGGCCGCAGTGCCTCTTGCCTTGCGCGTGTCGAGTTAGAGCACCGCGCTAAACCCAGCATCCGAATAGGCAATCCCAAGGGGACTGCAAGTGCGCCATTTGGGGGTAGCACCGCAAAAAAACCGCAAATGCAAAAACCAGGAGAAGGACGCCGATACGTACTCCAAAGATCCGCGCCGGCAAACGGCGTAAGCAAACGGCCATGGCCACGCCCAAGATCATGAACGATGGATAATAGTAATAGTAAAAAAGCCTGTGTTCTGGCGTCACGGCCCATTGGAAAAAATTGGACGCGAAGAGCAGAAGAACCAGCCCCTCGGCCAACTCGGCCTTCTTCCAGAAGCGAGAGAGACAAATGGCCAGCGCCACCAGTCCGCCCCAGGCCACAACCGGATTGCCAACCAGATAGGAGAGGGCGCGCTGCGGCTTCAAGTTCAGCGGCCACGCATACCAAGCCATGGTAATGTACGGGTTACCCTTCACCGTCGTGCTGAAGCGCCAGATGAAAACATTCAAGGCGACCAGCTCGTGAATTCCAAACGGCCGATGCAAGAATCGGCAGAGCGGCCAGTACGTAAGGCTGTACGATAGGATGGGCGCCAATACCAGGCCGAGAAGTAAAGCCGGGATGCCGATTTCCTGGGTGCTCCGCGCATAGCGCGCGAACGGTAGAAGCCAGTCAGCGGGCCGATGACGGGCTAGGCGTAACGCAAAGCTGACCAGGAAGAAGACCGCCAGCGTATCGACGGCATTCCATTTGCACGCAGTGGCCAGTCCGATCAGCACGCCCGAGCCAATCAATAGCAAACGACGATGGCCGGCCGAGATGTCCAGAACCAAGGACGCCGTGTACGCTACCAAACTCCACATCAAGAAAAACATAAAAAACACGTCCATCATGCCGATTCGAGACATGACATAGAGAAAATTATTGAAGAGGGTCAGCCCGGCGGCCAGGAAAGCCAGGCTCGGATCCCCCACCAAAAGGTACGTCCAAAGATAAACGGCGGACACCATGAGAGCTCCGCAAGCAACTCCAGCGGTTCTCCACCCAACGGGAGTGTCGCCGGCAATCTTCATTCCAATGGCTATCATCATCTTTCCGAGCGGGGGTCTTGCCAGGGAGGGGACATAGGGATGCGGATTGGGAGTTCCAGAAAGGAATGCTCTGGCTTCCGGGACGAAGTACGGCTCGTCGTAGTACATCATTCCGGGCCTAGCAATGCCGATGAACAAAAGGACCCAGGTGACAACAGCCAGAAGCAAGGAGACCATGACGGGGCGCCCAAGCACCTCGAGCGGAGCCGAAAATTGCGCTGCGCCGGGGCTCGAACTTGCTTGGATCTCGCACTTTGGCGATGCGATGGTCTCGGACCACTCGGAAATCGGTCGAGCGAAGAGAGGCTGATTGGACGGGTCCAAGCGTCGCATGCTTTTAATCTCGAGATGAAGACGATGGCGGGGGCTGCGGCGGCAGTCTCCGCTCGGCAGTTGAGAACGAAACTGAAATCTAACACGGTTCTTGGTCGGGCTCCGGACCAACTCGGTCGAACCGTGATGAAACCGCCAATAACGCGACCGTTGCTTACGCGTAACGTTTTCCGCGCCGAAGTCGAAAACGACGCTTGCTTTGCGGCGAGTTTACTCTGATTCTCTTCGTGAATGGGGAGCGGTCTTTCTTTTTTCTGTGGTGCCGCCGGCGACCAGCGAACATGTCAAAAACGCCACTTTCGGGTGCCCTCTCCGGAAAAACCCGCTCTGCCCTCCGCCGAGCATGCCCCTCTCTTACCGGTCGCTCGGGTTCCGCTCCTTCCGGGGGCGGGAGGATCGCACAAACACCTTCGCGGAGGGCCGCCGCATCCCGCCTCGCTCGGCGCGAACCTGTTCAGCCACAACTCGTCCTGGTGAAGCCTGAACCGTGCTGCTCCTGATGATCGGGAACCGGCTCGTTCCCAGCATCACCGGGGATAGCCTCTACGGAATCGAAGCGCGGCTGGCCGTCTCGGCCGTCCTGGCTGCCCTGACACTTCGCCCATACGGGGAAGCATTCTTTCGGCGTGTGGAACGGGGGTTCCACCGCCTGGCACACCGACAGACGACGGCAGTGATGGTCGTTGGACTATTGGCTCTCGGTATCCGAGCTGCCCTTCTTCCTGTCTTGCCGATCCCGGCGCCGTTGGTTCCCGACGAGTTCAGTTATCTGCTCGCGGCAGACACCTTTGCCCACGGCCGCTTGAGCAATCCAGCACCACATCCGTCGGGTCCGTTCGAAACATTCCACGTAATATTCGAGCCCACCTACGCGTCGAAGTATCCGCCCGCACAAGGGTTCATCCTAGCCACAGGCAAGGTGCTGTTTGGTCACCCATGGTTCGGCGTTTGGCTGAGCGTCGGGCTGATGTGCGCTGCGATTTGCTGGATGCTCCAAGGATACCTGCCGCCACCTTGGGCGCTGTTAGGGGGCCTGCTGGCCATCCTTCGCTTGGGAACCTTTTCCTATTGGGCCAACAGCTATTGGGGCGGAGCAGTTGCGGCCATTGGCGGTGCTTTAGTTCTGGGAGCACTGGCGAGGATTCTCCGCAGGCGTCGGCAACGGGACGCCTGGTTGATGGGGCTGGGACTCTTGATTCTCGCCAACAGCCGGCCCTACGAAGGGCTGGTTCTCAGTCTCGCTGCGGTCTTGGTTCTCGCCCTTTGGATTTTCGAGAAATCTAGCCCTCCGTGGCGGATCCTGTCGCGGCAAGTTGTCGTGCCGCTGACTGTTTCGGTCGCGCTATTGGCGGCAGGCGTGGCCTACTACGACTGGCGAGTCACGGGCGACCCGCTGCGGATGCCCTATCAGGTTTATGATAACGCCTACGACATCGTACCTACCTTCATTTGGCAGAAGCTGAACCCACATCCTGCTGCGCTTGGGCAGAATCCCGTCCGAGTGTTTGAGACCACAGGGGAACTGCCAAATTACCATTACCTGCGCACAGCGAGAGGCTTTGTGGATGAAAGTGTCTTTAGGATCAAAGCACTGGACGCGTTCTTCCTGGGTCCTGCTCTGACCGTGCCGCTGCTCGTGCTGCCTTGGCTATTCCGCGACCGCCGGATCAGGCCGCTACTCTGGATCTCGATCTTCGCGCCCATAAGCTTTTTCCCTGAGGTGTATTTCAATCCGCACTATGCCGCACCTGCCGTCGCCTTGATCTATCTCGTCTTTCTCGAGGGCATGAGGCATCTGCGGGTTTGGAAGATCGGCGGACGACCCGCGGGGAGGATGCTGGTGCGCGCCCTGGTGATTGTCTGTCTCATCGTGTTCGGATTACGGTTCTCCGAAGGACCGTCAGCGGATTGGACCTGGTACTCCAATTGGCCCGGGAACACCGCTCGCACAGAAATCGCTGAAAGGCTGGAACGGCTTCCTGGACGACAGATTGTGTTTGTGCGCTATACCCTGCGTCACAATCCCTCCTTGGAGTGGGTGTACAACGGCGCGGACTTTGACTCCGCCAAAATCCTCTGGGCCAGGGATACAAACAGCACGAGCGATGCGAAGCTGATCGACGAATTCCATGGCGCTCAGGCTTGGTTGGTTGAGCCAGACAAGGATCCCTTGGCGTTGAAGGCCCTCCTGATTCCCGCCCCAACCCCTCAGGCGCCCGCCTCCGGTGGAAGGTAACTTCAACAACAACGGATTTGTCAGCAGCATTTTTGCGTTGATACCGTAGCGATACACTTTCCTCAACACACAGTTTCGTCTTCAGAGATGCTCAGGCGTTGAGGCATGCGAAAGGTCCGCGATGAACCTTCCTTGGCCGGAAAAGGATGTTGCTCTCCTCGATCAGCCCGCAGTCGATGAGATCGAGGTTTCCGTCATCATGCCCTGCTTGAACGAAGCCTCTACGGTCGCTTCCTGCATCGAAAACGCTCTGGCCGCCATCGAGCGGCTGGGGATTCGGGCGGAGGTGATCGTTGCGGACAATGGCAGCACGGACGGCTCGCAGGAAATTGCGGCGGCCTTGGGCGCGCGCGTGATCCATGTCGAGCAGCGAGGTTACGGATCTGCTTTGCAAGGAGCCATCACACAGGCACGCGGCTGCTACATTGTTATGGGCGATGCGGACGCCAGCTACGATTTCAGCCAGCTGGGCGTGTTCCTTGACAAATTGCGCGAAGGTTACGATTTGGTGATGGGGAATCGGTTTCAGGGGAAGATTCTCCCCGGTGCCATGCCGCTTCTTCACCGCTACCTCGGCAACCCTGCGCTCACCGCCATCGGCCGCCTGTTCTTCAAGAGCCCCGTAAAAGACTTTCAATGTGGGCTCCGCGCGTTCCGCAGGGATTCGATCGAGCTGCTTAGATTGCAGACCCTGGGTATGGAATTCGCCAGCGAAATGGTGGTCAAGGCTACGCTGTTTGGCTTACGCATGACGGAGGTTCCGACGACACTTGCGCCGGACGGGCGCAACCGCCGGCCGCATCTGCGAACCTGGCGCGACGGTTGGCGTTACCTGCGTTTCCTGCTGCTGTATAGTCCGCGCTGGCTTTTTCTCTATCCCGGGCTACTCCTGTTCCTCTTGGGCACGGTCGTGAGCCTCTGGCTGCTCCCCGGACCGCAACGGGTCGGTTCGGTTACCTTCGATGTTCACACTCTGCTGTTTGCCACGATGGCCATTTTGATCGGCTTCGAATCGGTCAATTTTGCCTTGTTCACAAAGTTCTTCGCGATCAGCCACGGGTTGTTGCCGAGCGACCGCCGACTGAACCAGGCCTTCCGCTACATTCGCCTCGAGACAGGCCTTGCCGCGGGAGGCTTGCTGGTGGCGGTTGGTGTAGGTCTTTGGGTGTTCGCCCTGAGTACGTGGGCGAGACTCCAATTTGGCCCGCTCGGCTCACCCGCGCTTCTACGCACTGTGATTTTTGGATTTGTCAGTATGACGCTCGGATTCCAGGTCATCCTCTCGAGTTTCTTCCTGAGTGTCCTCGGAATGGCGCAGCGATGATGGAGGATCGCGCCCATCCTTTTCAGCCTGATTGAACCTTCCGACGAAGTGCAGCTCGCGTTCAAATATCCAAGAGGCCGGCGGCGGATAGAGCCCCAGGGAACATCTCAGCTCGGCAGGCTGCAAACCGACGTCAGCCAGTGCGGCCAACCACTGTGGTTTCGACCAGTAATTGTAGGGCAGGGCCACGCCATGGTGGGCATTGCCAACCCAGTCCATAAAGCGGAGAACCGCACCCCCCCAAAGCCCACTCTTAAAATGATCTTTCACTAAAACCACTGACCCCACACGCTTAGCTTCCCTGAGCAGCGCGCG
This sequence comes from Candidatus Cybelea sp., assembly GCA_035622135.1. Classification (GTDB taxonomy): domain Bacteria; phylum Acidobacteriota; class Terriglobia; order Acidiferrales; family UBA7541; genus Palsa-295. The sequence continues at coordinate 16,752 of DASPVZ010000003.1, forward strand.
GGGGTTCCGCGTGTGGTGCAGAACGTCGACGAACATTACCAGGTCGAACGAGCCATCCCCATACGGAATCTTCACGCCATCGAAGCGTTCGACGGGAATTTCGCTCCCCGGACGCAACAGGACGTCAATGCCTTGGATGAAAATATCGGGCCTCCGCCGCACAATGAGCGCGTCGACTGCCCCGTCACCGCATCCGACATCCAGGACTCGGGCTCGCTCAGGAATCAGAGCGCTCAAATGGCCCGCAAGCACCCTGACGCGCCGGTCGAAAACGAATCGATCGTGCAGAGTCTCTACGATTCCCCGCATGGTCCCCAACCCCAACCTAAGGCCGCGCTCCGGAGTCGACTGCTGCGTGGGCGCCAACCACTCGTAACGATGAGCGTTTCTTGGGGCGATTGCCAGAATCGCAGAGTCGCCTGAAACCAAAGAATAAAGCTTATGGCAGGACGATCGAACAAGGGAAGGCCGGCGCGCGGGCCAAATGACCGCGGCAATCTTGGGCCAGCGTGCTCGGACGACCCCGGGCCCGATTCCGGGCCGCGGGGCTCGAGGGCTTTGGCAGTCTCGGCCATTCTGTGGGGCCGACGCCGTTTGCGACTCAACTTCCTTCCGGTGACTTTAGCGGCCGACGAGGAGAGGAATCACCGACCTGGCCGCGCAGCACATTGATCGATGCGGGCGGCAACACATAGAGCTTATCCGGGCCGGCCAGAGGTCTGGTCACTACGGGAGGCAGATTCGGATCCGCGTACCCGTTTTTTCGATTTGGGTGCCACTCGTATTGTGCGCGCCCGAAGGAAAGCAAGGTGACTCGCCCGGTGAACGTTCGACTTTGCCTCGAGCCCGAGTCCTCAAAAACGACGCGCACAGCGTGCGCGTGATCGTGATCTTTGTTGATGGCGAGCAGGGACCACTCTCCACCTGGGCGCTGGACCGCGTACGCGGTAACCAGCGCATTACCCGCCGGATCCCGGACGTTGCTCGACGCTTTAAAGACGACGTCTTTATCGTCGGTCGGCGAGACCCATTGCTCGGTAATCAGTTGCGCGGCATAAAATTGCGAGGTGCGCGAGCGGATCTCGTAATCCGTGTCGACCATGAACATGTGGTAGGTGCCCCAACTGTTCGGGCAAGCGGGATGGGGCGGCGAATACGGCAAGTCGTGGTAATAGAACGTCGCTTCCCCGCCTGCAGTCAGAAAAGCTCCGAACGTGTCCCCGAGCCACAGGGCGCCGAAAATATCGACCGCAGCTTCTCCGCCGTGCGCATTTGTCTCCGTGTCGAGCAGCGGAACATTCGAGGGCAGGCCGTCATCGCGCCAGACTTGCATGATGTGTGTGAGCAATCGCGGTTCTTTATAGAGATCCTTCCAGGGAGTCTGGCAGCCGTCGTAGGGATAATGCTCGAAGGACATGAAGGCCAGGTCCTCGATTCGCCCGCGCCGTTTCAGATAATCGAGAAACCGTCCGAACCAGGAAGTCCGGCCTTGGCCATCGGCCCAGGCCTTGATGTCTTCGTCGACGCCTTCAAAAACTGGCCCGCCCAATTTGAGTTTTGGGTCCACGCGATAGAGGGCTTCGGCAAACTCGAGGTAGAGTGCCGCATCATCCTCCGGCAGAATGTATTGCCCGTCCGGCTCTTCTCCCATTTCGATGTACCGGATCGGGTAGCCGCGCTTTTCGACATAGGCAATCTCGGCGGCAGCATCTTCGGGCGTGCTGTAGAGCATGGCGATCGGAATGATCGCGGGCAGGCCGCGTGTGATCCCGCTCGTAAAGAAAAGGTCGAGTCCTGGCTGATCCCCTGATTCCATGCGCTTCGGCGCGACGTAGAGGTCCCCTTGCTCGTGCCAGGGATCCACCGAGGAACAGTAGGTGAGCGTCTGCTTCTGGGCCCGCAGGTGGCGCAGGAGATCGGTGAATTTTCCATCCTTTCCCATAGTGCCGACGTAAATCTCCCGGATCGCATACCCGACACAATTTCGAATGTCGGTTGCTCCGTGCGTGTCGCAGGTATGCGAGGATGCGGTCATCAGCACGCGCACAAACCGTGTCTCGACGGCAGCGGTCGTCGGATCGGCGAGTGTCTCGACGCCGCCCCCACCCCCGCTGATGTCCCCAAACCGGAAGGTCCGCCATTTGCCGGAGGCAGGATCGTCCATGGCGTCCCGGCCCGTCCAATACTGGGCCTGATAGGTGACCGCGTACGGATCGGCCCAGGCAATGCGAATGGCATTCACCTCCTCGAGTTCCCCAAGATCGACAACAACCCACTGGGGATGGAGCGAGTCATCCTCGTTCGTGAAGAGTTGGGTCAAGTAAGGATTGCTTTTCCAGTAGGTGTCAAGGTCCCCATCGTCTAGGCGAGAGTAACCGTCGAATTCGGTTCCGTTGTTGCGCGTGAAACCGCGGTGCGGAAGCGAGTACCCGTAAGAATGCCGAATCATTTCGGTCGGCGTTTGATCCCCGACGAAGTAACCTTTGCCGGACGGGTCGCTCCAGGTCCCCTTCGGATTCCAATGCCAAGCCTGGACGAACAGGTCTGTATTCTGCCGGTAGCTGATCGTGCCCCATCCCGCTTCGAGGACCTGCTTGATCTGGTCCGCTTGGAAAAATACATCGGTAGCGTCGCTTGGGACGCGGTCCACGGTCGAACCGAGTGCCGACCGCGGGCTAAACGTGTTGACAGCGTGTGCGGGTGTCGCATCGACGCGGATCGTCTGGGCGCGCGTCGGGAGAGCGCCGAGGCCGGCCGCAATCAGGAGAAGACAAGCCAAACGTGCGCTCACTCGGATCCTTGGGGTCGCCACATCGGCGGGGGCTCGGAGTCGCAAGCGAAACCGACTTGTATACTATGGCGGCCTCAGGTTGCAAGGAGATCGTTCGCGCTTGCGGGTTGCCGGGCAAGGCTTTTGGCGAACTATAAATGGAACACCTCTTCGAGAAGTTCGATTTCCTCGTCCGGCAATCCGGCGCCGCTCGACGCGAAGAACGGGGCCATTTCACGTTGCCAGCGCCGGTTGACCTCGCGCCTGGCCATTTCCGCCCGAGCGCGCTCGAAATCCTCGGTTTCCAGGTAACCCACCAGCAGGCCGTCCGGCCGCAAGAACAGCGAGTAGTTCTTCCATCCCGTTTCACGCAACGCCTCGAGCATTTCCGGCCAGACGGTGCGGTGGCGTTCTTTGTACTCGGCGATCCGTTCGGGTTTCACTTTAAGCAGAAAACAAATGCGTTTCATCCCATCCCTCCCTCCGCCGAACCTTGCGCCAGCTCGGAGTAGTGGCGAAAGCGGCGGGCCTCGGCGTCCCATCGGCCGGGATCGAGCGGCTCGTAGATTTTCGTTCCGAAGGAGCGCTCGATCAGACCGCGAACCTCCGCAAATGAACCGACGGCGCCCGCGGCGACCATCTGCACGGCCAGATTGCCGAGAGAGGTGGCTTCAGCGGGGCCGGCCAGCACGCGCTTCCCCGTCGCGTCCGCGGTCAGCTGGTTGAGCAACTCATTCTTTGAACCGCCGCCGATGACGCGAATTTGCTCAATGCGCCGGCCAAGCAACCGTTCGAGGCTTTCGATGATGAGACGATACTTGAAGGCCAGGCTCTCGAGAATTCCGCGAGCGTACCCTGCGGGGGAGGAGGGGCGCGGTTGGTCTGTTCTCTCGCAGAATTGATCGATGGCCCGAGGCATATCGGCCGGCGACAGGAACGATCGATCGTCCGGGTCGCACAGGAACGCGAAGCGGGCTTGTCTCTCGGCGAGATGGGTCAACTCCTCATAGCTGTAGTCCTGTCCCTCCGAACTCCACGATTTCCGGCAGGATTGCAGGAGCCAGAGCCCCATGACGTTCTTGAGCAGTCGTGTGGTTCGGTCGACGCCGCCCTCGTTTGTGAAATTCAGGCCGAGCGCCTCGGGCGTGATCAGCGGGGCGTCGAGTTCGATGCCGACGAGCGACCAGGTTCCCGAGCTCAGAAACGCGGTATCGCCTCGCGCCGCGACGGCCGCGACGGCCGATGCGGTGTCGTGAGACCCGGGAAGGATGACCTGTGCAGAGAGCCGCCCGCCTGTGACCTCGGGCCGCAGGGGCCCGAGGATTGTTCCCGGTTCTCGGATGGAGGCGGGCAGGTGTGTCGGCCATCCCAGTCGCTCGATCAGGTCGATGGACCACGAACGACTCCGCGCGTCGATGAGCTGCGTGGTTGTCGCGTTCGTGAATTCGCAAACGGTGGTGCCGGTGAGCCAATAATGAAAAAGGTCGGGAATGGTCAGCAGCTGCTTGGCCGAGTCGAGCAGTTCGGGCGTGTCGCGCTTTGCCGCCGCCAATTGATAGATCGTATTGATGGGCATGAACTGAATGCCCGTGATTCGATAGATTTCCTCTCTCGGAATTCGCCCGAGCACCTCTTCCATCGTGCCGCTCGTGCGCGGGTCGCGATAGTGGTAGGGATTCTCAAGCAGTTCACCCCGCTCGCCGAGGAGCGCATAGTCGACGCCCCAGGCATCGACGCCGATGCCGTCGAGCTCCCGCTCATCGATTCCGCGAAGCCCACAAGCGATTTCCCGCCAGAGCCGCTCGACGTCCCAGCGCAGAGATTTCCCCTGGCGAAGCGGGACGTTTGGAAAGCGCCGGACCACCTGTGATGTGAGAACGCCGCCCCCGAGGCGGCCCAGGACGACTCGGCCGCTCTCGGCCCCGAGATCAATCGCGCAATACGTGCGCGGAAACCTTTCCCGGCGGGCGGAGCTAGGCATAGGAAGTTGCGCTTTCGGGCTTTCGCCGGGCTCGTTCCGCAGTGATGCGCTCGAGGTACCCGCTTTGGCGGAAGGCTTCCAGGGGATCCTCGGGCAAGCCCTTCGACGCCCGCCATTCGCGAATCGCCCCTCGCACGTCGGTCGAGAACGCATCCTGCAGGAGCGATTCCGCCCGAACCAGCTGGCATCTCGTTTGCGCCTCGGCCAACCTCTCGTGATCAACCAATGCGGCCTTGGCATAGAGCTGCTGGGCGACCGTTACGGTCTGGATCATGGCCTCGATTTTGCCTTTGAGATTGTGGCTTTGGTCGATCATGTAGGCGATGTCGGTCGGGCGGCCGCTTTCCCATTCGAAGTAACGAATCTCGTGAAAGATGCGAAACACCTGGTAGGGATCGATCGAACCCAGCGTCAAGTCGTCATCCGCATATCGGCGATCGTTGAAATGGAACCCGCCCAGCATGTCCTCCGTGAGCAGCCAGTCGACGATCTGCTCGATGTTTTGGGAGGCGTAGTGGTGTCCTGTATCGACCAGGACCTTGGCCCGCGGGCCGGCCTGCCGGGCGGCGAGCAGTGCCATGCCCCAATCGGCCAAATCGGTGTGATAGAAGGCCGGTTCGAACGGCTTGTACTCGACCAGCATGCGCTGGTTCGGTTCAAGTTTCGCGTGTACGGAGCGCAAAGCTTCCTCGAACCACTGCTTGCGCCGCCGTAGGTTGGCGGTTCCCGGATAGTTCGAGCCGTCGGCGAACCAAAGCGAGATGTCCCGCGAGCCCAGCCGGCGGGCGATTTCGATGCTCTCGCCGACATGGCCGAGCGCGCGCTCGCGAATCGCCGGGTCCGGGTTTCCGAACGAACCATACTTGTAGACTTGATCCTCGAACAGATTGGGGTTGATCGCTCCGGCACGTACGCCGTAGCGCGCTGCGGCTGCTTCGACCGATTCGACGCTCCCGACTCCCTGCTCGAAATCCCACCGGACATGCAGGGCCGTCGTCGGGCACGCGCCGGTCAGGCCATGCACGTGGCCGGCATCGGAGAGTTTCTCTTCAATGGTCGTGGCCGCCGCGGGCTCGATGAACTTGCCGAATCGCGTGCCCGTGTTGGCGAAGCCCCAGGAGGGAAGCTCGATGCGGAATCGATCCAGGGCGCAGGAAATCAGGTCCCGTTGGTTTTGCGTCATATGTCCTCGCTTTTAGGGTGCGGCATGCCGGTATTTAATCACCGGCCCGCGGGTTCGGAAAGGTTTCCTGGGGCTCCCCGGGGCGAAAACGCCTTGGAGCGCTGTCCGGCCCCACTGGACGGAAAGCAAAACGCGCTAGGCGGGCAGGCTACAACTCTGTTATCTTCTGCCTCGCTGGGTGCCCGTCCTTCCGGAGCGTGCCATGAAGATCACAGTCGATATCAATGGAGAATCCTATTCTCACGAGGTTGAGCCGCGACTGCTGCTGGTTCACTACCTGCGCGAGGTAGTGGGCCTGACAGGCACTCACGTCGGCTGCGAAACCTCGCTTTGCGGCGCGTGTACGGTTGAGCTGAACGGCCGGGCGGTCAAGAGCTGCACGATGTTTGCCGTTCAGGCCGATGGGGCCAGGATCACGACGATCGAGGGGCTCTCGACGGACGGGAAACTCGACCCTGTGCAGGAAGCGTTCTGGAACGAGCACGGACTGCAGTGCGGTTTCTGCACGCCGGGAATGATCATGGCCTCGAAGCAAATCCTCGAGCGCAACGAAGCCCCCAGCGAGGAGGAAATTCGGCACGGCCTGGAAGGCAATCTGTGCCGCTGCACGGGATACCAGCACATCGTCAACGCAGTGAAAGCTGCCGCGGCAGCAGGGGCCAAATAGGAGGGCCATCATGGCGACCACCCTCACGAAGACGGAAACCTTGGTCGGCAAGCGCGTCCGCCGCCGGGAAGACCCGCGGCTGATCACCGGCACAGCCACCTATGTGGAAGACATTCAGATGCCCGGCATGCACTACGCGGTGATCGTGCGCAGCCCGCATGCGGCTGCGCGCATCCGGTCGATCCAGACGCGAGCGGCGGCTGCTGCGCCGGGCGTCGTATCCGTCTTTACCGGCCAGGACACCCGAGGCGTGGGGCCGGTGCCCTGCGGCGCTTCGTTGCCGGGCTTGCGCGTACCGCATCATCACATCCTGGCCACCGATCGCGTATATTTTGTCGGGCACCCAGTTGCCGTTGTCGTGGCCCGCGACCGGTACCTGGCGCGCGACGCTGCGGATTTGATTGAAGTCGATTACGACGTGTTGCCTGCCGTTGCTGATCCAGAAAAGGCGCTCGCGAAGGGTGCGCCCGCGGTGCACCCCGAGTGGCCTGACAACACGGCGTTCACCTATCACGCCGAAGGTGGAGAGGTCGACAAGGCCTTTGCCGAAGCCGATGTGGTCGCAAAGCAGCGTATCACCAGCCAGCGGCTCGTTCCCATGGCCATGGAGACGCGGGGTGTGGTAGCCGAGTGGCGCGCGGCCGATCGCCAGCTGAATCTATACACGTCAACGCAAATTCCGCACCTCGTGCGCACGCTGGTGGCCGGCATGCTGGGACTCGAAGAGAACCGCATGCGCGTCATCACGCCGGAGGTGGGCGGCGGCTTCGGCAGCAAGCTGAATGTGTACGCCGAAGAAGCGCTCATGGGCTTTGTGGCCAGGAAAATTCAAAAGCCCGTCAAGTGGATCGAATCCCGCCGCGAGAATTTCTTGTGTACGATTCACGGCCGAGGACATGTCGACTACTATGAAGTCGCCGCCAAGCGCGACGGCACGATTCTCGGGATCAAGCTGAAGATCATCCAGGATCTCGGCGCCTATCACCAGTTGCTGACGCCCGCCATTCCGACGCTGAGCGTGCTGATGATGCCCGGGCTGTATAACACGCGAAATGTGCGCGCCGATATTGTCGGGGTGTTCACGAACTGCGTCCCGACCGACGCCTATCGCGGTGCGGGCCGGCCCGAAGCGACGCACGGAATCGAACGCATGGTCGATATCCTCGCCGATGAACTCGGCATGGATCCCGCGGAGATTCGGCTCAAGAATTTTGTTCCCCAGGACAAGTTCCCCTACGCCACGGCTACGGGGTTGACCTACGACTCGGGCGATTACGCCGCGCCGCTTCGGAAGGCACTCGACCTGGTTGATTACCACCACCTGCGTGAGGAACAGGCCCTAGCCCGCAAGCAAGGGAAGTTGATGGGCATCGGGATCTCGACCTACGGCGAAATCTGCGCCCTTGGTCCCTCCCCGGCTTGTCCGGCCGGCGGATGGGAAAGCGCCACGGTCAAAATCGAGCCCACCGGCAAGGTGACTGTCCTCACCGGCGCCTCTCCGCACGGCCAGGGAGAAGAAACCACATTCGCGCAGATTGCCGCTGACGAGCTCGGCGTGGGCCTGGACGACGTGCTCGTCTTGCATGGCGATACCGCCATTGTGCAGTACGGCATCGGCACGTTCGGGAGTCGCGCCACCGCCGTGGGCGGCTCGGCCGTTTACTATGCGCTCCAGGACCTCAAGGCCAAGATCAGAAAGTTCGGCGCCATGATGCTCGAATCCGAGGACGTCACTCTATCGGGCGGGCAGGTCAGCTGTAATAAGACCGGCCAATCGAAATCGGTTGCCGAGATTGCCGCGGCCGCCTACCGCGCGATGAAGCTGCCCCCCAGCACGGAGCCCGGCCTCGTATCGACCCATTTTTGGGAGCCCTCGAATTTCACCTTTCCCTTTGGCGCGCACATTGTGGTCACGGAAATCGATCGGGACACGGGTCAAATCAGAATCCGCCGCTATGTCGCCGTAGACGATTGCGGCAAGGTCCTAAATCCGCTGCTGGTCGATGGACAGGTGCACGGCGGCGTGGCGCAGGGCTTGGGCCAGGCGCTTTGGGAGCAGGCCGTCTACGACGACAACGGCCAACTCATCACCGGCGAGCTGACCGACTATGCCCTTCCGAAAGCCCACATGATGCCCTGGATCGAGAGCGAGCACACGGTTACGCCTTCCCCGGTCAACCCCCTCGGGGTGAAGGGCGTCGGAGAGGCCGGCACCATCGGCTGCTCGCCGGCGGTCGTGAACTCGGTTGTCGACGCGCTTTCTCCTCTCGGCGTACGCCATGTGGACATGCCGCTCACGCCAGAAAAAATCTGGAAGCTGGTTCGGAGGAGCAACTGACATGATCCCGCAGAAATTCGAATACAGCGCGCCAAAATCCCTCGACGAAGCCCTGGCCCTGCTCGCGCGCGGCGCCAAACCGCTGGCCGGCGGCATGAGCCTGATCCCCATGATGAAGCTGCGCCTGGCCGCACCCGAGCATCTGGTCGACCTTCGCCGCCTCCGCGGGCTCGACGATATTCGGGAGTCGGGCCGCGGGCTCGAGATCGGCGCCATAGCCACACACTACGACGTCGAAAACTCGCCGCTCATTCGGCAGAAGTGTCCGCTGCTTGCAGAAACGGCGGGGGCCATCGGTGATGTGCAGGTGCGCAACATGGGAACCATCGGCGGCAGCGTCGCGCATGCCGACCCCTCTGCCGACTATCCGGCTGCACTCCAGGCGCTCGAAGCGCGTTTCGTTCTGAAGGGGGCCAAAGGGGAGCGCACAGTTAGCGCCGCCGATTTCTTCCTCGACGCTTTCACCACCGCGCTCGAAACGGGCGAAATTGTGCGCGAGATCCTGGTTCCGTCCGACGATGCGCGCACGGGCACGAGCTACAAGAAAGTCGCTCAGCCCGCGAGCGGCTTCGCCATTGTGGGTGTGGCCGCGCGCGTTCGACAGAAGGAAGGCAAGTTCTCCTTCGTGCGCATCGGCATCACTGGCCTGGGGAACTCCGCCTATCGCGCGGTCGCTTGTGAAAGAGCTCTCGAGGGCCGGCCCGCAACTCCAGCCGCCATCGAAAGTGCCGCTGCGCTTGCCGCCCAAGGCATCGATGCGAACTCGGACCTTCACGCTTCGGCCGACTACCGCCGACACCTGGCCGCCGTCCATACCGCGCGAGCGCTCGCCACGGCACTATCGAGAATTGTGTGAAGGTTTCCGGGTCCTATTCATTGCCGGTCGGGCCCGAGCGCGCGTATCGGCTGCTGCAGGATCCGGGCGAACTTGCTCGGGCCATGCCCGGATGCGAAAGCCTCGAGCAGATTGGTCCGGACGAATACCGCCTGCGGCTGAAGGTCATCCTCGCGACCCTGACCGGCTCGTTTGAGGGCAGCGTCCGCATTGCCGACCCAACGCCGCCCTTGAGCTTCCGGCTCATGGTCGAAGGATCCGGGCGCATCGGCTTCTTGAAGGGCCAAGGGGTGCTACATCTGGCGGCCGCGCACCCGAGCACGGAGGTCGAGGGCACCGAAGTCAGTTACGACGGCGAAGTCGAGGTCGGCGGGACGCTTGCGGCCGTTGGCCAGCGGCTGGTTGACGGTGCTTCGAAGATGATGATCAAACGGTTCTTTGAGAAGCTGTCGCAGAACGTGCGAGAATCGAGGGCCTCTCTTCCCTAACTCTCTCCCCCGCGTTCCCCGGGCTCTCCCTTCGGATCGCGAGACGGAGTCCCGCTCTCGCGGGCAGAAGCCGCCCCAGCTTATACCCTGGCCACTTCCCGCGGTGACGAACGTCACAGCGGTGTCAAGCGTTAGTTGTCCGCGGCCGGGCCGCGCGCCGAGAGAGGAAAAACAGGCCCCGAGAAGGGGAGTGGACCGCCATCCTTGCCTTGGCCCCATGTCGAGCTGCCTGAACGAGTTAGAGGCGGCCGCCGGTGGATCAAGGAGTGTAGGCCGGGGGCAGGTCAGCGATCTTCTCTCGACCGCTCGGGAACTCTCTGGAATTGCCGCCTCGGCCGAATCTCGATTATAATCCCCGTTGGCAGTCTAAGTTACGCCCGCAGCCCCTTCGGACGCGCGCGGGGTACGGTCGAAGATGCCAAGTCCGAGCTGGGTCAGTTCATGGACATGAAGAAAGTTGCCCGACCCACTGCTTTCGACGAGTCAATCATAATCCCAACTTCTCCCGCGGAGCCTTCGCAGGCGAGGCACTCCCTTCGGAGTGTACGCCTCGCTTAATACGTAACGCGTTATTTCCCAGTCGGAATCCTCTGCAGTCCAACAGCTAACACCGGTGACCGGCCGCTTGCGGTTAACCTTTACCTTGCCCGAGGAGGGAGCGATGGCGACGAGACTCGTTCAGATTCAGGATGACCCACAGATTCAGCAGCGGCTTGCGGCGGAAAGGATGCGGCTCCGCAAAATCGCGGGGCTGGAGACGCCGACACATTTCCAGAAGCCGGTGGAGCGGCCGTTCAGAGCCGAGGAACGCAGCCGAGTCACCATCCTGTTCGGCGGGTTCACCTGGAAGCATGAAGAGCTGATCCGCGCCGTCTTCCAGGGCTCGGGCTACAAATGCGAGCGCCTGCCGGTCCCGGACGTGCCCGCCTTCCAGATCGGCAAGGAATACGGCAATAACGGTCAATGCAATCCCACCTATTTCACAGTCGGAAATCTCGTGCAGTATCTGCAGGACCTCGAAAAGAAGGGCATTCCGCGCCAGCACATCCTGGACAATTATGTCTTCTTTACGGCCGGCTCATGCGGCCCCTGCCGGTTCGGGATGTACGAGGCCGAATATCGCTTCGCCCTGAAGAACTCCGGCTTCGACGGCTTCCGCGTTTTGCTCTTCAAGGATAGCGATGGAATCAAGGCCGCGTCCGGCGAGCCGGGTTTGAAATTTACCGTGGACTTCGGTTTAGGCATGCTGAATGCGCTGCTCATGGGCGATGTGATCAACGATTTGATCTATCAGATTCGCCCCTTTGAAGTGAGCAAGGGCGAAACCGATCGCGTATTCCGCGACGCCGTCGACCAGCTCTGCGAGGATCTGAAGAATCGCGACGCTTTTGAAATCGAGCAGTGCGCGCCCAAATGGGCCAAGCCGAAGTTCCGATCAAACAAGATCCTGCGGAACACCTTCAACGTTTTTGGCAAGATGCACGAGCACTTCTGGGGTCAAGATTTTCTCGAGGCCCTGGGCGCCGCACGGGAATCGATGAACGCAATCGAAGTCGACCGCACGAAGGTGAAGCCCGTGGTCAAGATCACCGGCGAATTCTGGGCGCAAACCACCGAGGGCGACGGCAACTTCCACATGTTCGAATTCCTCGAGCGCGAAGGCGCGCAAGTCCTGGTCGAGCCGATCGCCACCTGGGTGGCCTACCTGATGTATCAGGCCAAGGCGCACTCCCGGGCGAAGTGGCCGGTTACCCGGCCCTACCGCGATCCCCGCTGGTGGGAGCTCAAGCAGCGGGCCGCGAACCAGTGGTCGCTGCGCAAGAAGCTCATGATGATCGGGGCGGGGGAGAAGATGTGGTACTACTTCTATCACCGGGTGATCGACCACCTGGGCGGGATCACGCACCATCTTGTTCCGCAGCCCGAACTGGCCGCGCTGGCTCACCCCTTCTACAACCAGTTCGCGCGCGGAGGGGAAGGGCACCTGGAGGTCGGCAAGAACGTCTACTACACGGTTCACAAGCTCTGCCATATGGTTCTCGCCCTCAAGCCCTTCGGTTGCATGCCTTCCTCCCAGTCCGATGGGGTTCAGTCGGCGGTGATCAATAGATTCCGCGACATGATCTTCCTGCCCATCGAAACCTCCGGCGAGGGGGAAGTGAACGCCCACAGCCGCGTGCAGATGGCGCTCGGCGAGGCCAAGATGAAGGCAAAAGCGGAGTTCGAAGATGCGCTGCGATCGACGGGCAAGAGTCTCGGCGACATCCGCGGCTACATCGCCGAACATCCCGAATTGCGCCGGCCGTTTTATCACGTGCCGCACCGGGAAGGCCTTGCCGGCACCGCCGCCCAGTTCATCCTGCACGTCAGCGATCGGATGGACGCGAGCCATCGATTCTGGCGCCGTTCCCGATCGCAGGGGATCGCCGTTCCCGACGCCGCTTAGCCGAACGCGGCGTCCCGTGAACGGGGGCGCCGCCAACACCTTTTTTCGAGAACGCCGACGCAGGGGAATATCGACGCGCAGCGGAACATGGGGGATTGAAAATGCACGATCGCGAAACGAAGTACATGGTCGGACTAGACATCGGTTCAACGACCGTGAAGGCCGTCGTGGTCAACGCGGCCACAGACGAGATTCTCTGGCAGGACTATCAGCGCCATGAAACCAAGCAACCGGAGAAAACGCTCGAATTCCTCCGGCGCATGGAGTCCGAGGCGAAAATCGGCCGGCATAATACCCGCCTGTTTCTGACCGGTTCGGGTGGGGGAACCATCGCCGAGCTGATCGGCGCGAAATTTGTGCAGGAAGTCACCGCTGTGGCGCTCGCCGTCGAGAAGCTTCACCCCGAGGTCTATTCGGTTATCGAGCTGGGCGGCCAGGATGCCAAGATCATCGTCTTCAAAGACGACCAGGACAGCGGCCGCAAGAAAAAAATTCCCTCCATGAACGACAAGTGTGCAGGCGGAACGGGCGCGGTCATCGACAAGATCAACGCGAAGCTCAAAATTCCCGCGGCCGAGCTCGGTGACCAGGGCTATCACGGGATTAAGCTGCACAAGGTGGCTGGAAAGTGCGGGGTGTTCGCGGAGACCGACATCAACAGTTTGCAGAAGGTCGGCACGCCGCCCGATCAGCTCATGGCTTCTCTGTTCGATGCCATCGTCCTGCAAAATCTGAGTGTGCTGACCCGCGGCCACACCCTTCGCCCCCACGTACTGTTGCTCGGCGGTCCGAACACGTTCATTCGCGGCATGCGGGAGGCCTGGCAGGCTAACATCCCCAAGATGTGGCAGGAACGCAAGGTGGAAATCCCGGCTGGAAGCCGACCCGAGGATCTCATCAAGGTGCCCGAAAACGCGCAGTATTTCGCCGCGCTCGGCGCCATCGAATTCGGCAAGGGCGAGGACGATTGTGTGGGATGTTACCAGGGGACAGAGAAGCTCTGCCATTACACCGAGTTCGGGCGTCAGGAAGAGAAGGCGCAATCGGGCAGTTCGGGGCTGGTCAAGGAGACGAGCGAGCTTGAGGGGTTCCGGGAAGCTTACCGGAGGAAGAAATTCGTTCCCGCCACCTTCGGCAAGGGGCAGACCGTCGGCGGGTTTGTAGGCATCGATGGCGGTTCGACCTCGACCAAGGCCGTACTCCTCGATGAAGAGGGCGATATCCTGGCCAAGTCCTACGAGCTCTCTAACGGCAATCCGATTCAGGACACGATCGACATGTTCGAGCACCTGCGCGGCCAAGTCGAGTCGCAGGGAGCGAAACTCGAGGTTCTCGGTGTTGGCACGACTGGCTACGCGAAGGACATCCTCAAGGACGTCCTGAAAGCCGACGTTGCTTTGGTCGAAACCGTCGCACATACCGAGTCGGCCCTGAAATTCTATGAAGATCCGCACGTGATCGTGGACGTAGGCGGGCAGGACATCAAGCTGATCATTCTGAAGGATGGCCGAGTCAAAGACTTCAAGCTCAATACGCAATGCTCGGCCGGCAACGGTTATTTCCTGCAATCGACCGCCGAGGGTTTTGGCCTGAAGGTCGAGGAGTACGCGGACATGGCCTTTTCCGCGACGGCCATGCCCGTTTTTGGGTACGGATGCGCGGTGTTCATGCAGTCCGACATCGTCAATTTCCAAAGACAGGGCTGGCGTGCCGAGGAAATACTCGCCGGTTTGGCGGCCGTTCTGCCCAAGAACGTGTTCCTGTACGTGGCCAGCATCCCGAACCTCGCCGCGCTCGGCTCGCGGTTCGTCCTGCAGGGCGGAACGCAAAACAATCTGGCCGTGGTCAAGGCCGAAGTGGATTTCATCCGCTCAAGTTTTCGGGCGGCCGGGAAAACGCCCGAGATCATTGTTCACGAGCACTGCGGCGAGTCGGGCGCTATCGGGGCCGGCGTGGAAGCCCTTCGCCTGTGGCGCAACGGAGCGCGCACGCCGTTTATCGGCCTCGACGCGGTTCGCCGCATCGAATATCGCACCACGCGCAATGAGGACACGCGCTGCAACTTCTGCAAGAACAATTGCCTGCGCACCTTTATCGACATCAAGCTCGACAATGGCACACACGCCCACATCCACGAGCTGGGCGGAGGGGCCGAGCACGCCCACGAGCATACGGCCTGCGGCCACGGGAGCGATACACGCGTCGACGTCAGCCTGAGCTCACTCGTTCCCCTGCCCGTCACGCCGGCCAAAAAAAAGGTCAGCAAGGTTCCGCTCGCCATCGATGAGCGGCGCCTGATCATCGCCACCTGCGAGAAGGGCACGGTCGAAGACATCGGCGAAATGAAGGAAATCAAGGCCGGGCTCGACCAACTGAAGGAAGCGCACCCGAATCTCGTTGACATCGCCGCGCACGAGGTCTTCCGGCCACGCAATCCGAAGATCGTGGCCGACCCGATTCCTTCCCGCGCGTGGACAAGAGCCGCCAAGCAGCGCGTGGCGGCCATCGAAGCGCGCGCCGAGTTGCGCATTGGAATCCCGCGCGTGCTGAATGCCTATGTCTACGCTCCGCTCTTCAATGCCTACTTTGAAAGTCTCGGCGTCCAGCCCGAGAACATCGTCTATTCCGACTATACCTCGCCGGAACTGTACCGGGCGGGCGCGGGGCGCGGCGCGATCGATCCCTGTTTTCCCGCCAAGATCGGCATCTCACACGTCTACAACTTGATTCAGGTGAAGCACCGCAAGAAGCCCCTCGACGCCATTTTCTTTCCCATGTACGACGTGTTGCATTCGCCGCTCGTAAAGCTCACCGGCTCGAACGCCTGCCCGACCGTGACCGCGACACCGGAAACGGTGAAGGCCGCCTTTACCAAGGAGAATGATGTTTTTTCGGAAATCAATGTCCAGTACATCAACCCGATCCTGAATTTCTCCGACCGGAAGCTCTTCGCCTTCCAGATGTTCGAGGCCTTGAAATCCCTTCTCGGGCTTTCGCTCGAGGAGAACGACCGCGCGGTCGTCGTCGGGTTCGAGGGTCTCCAGGATTACGAAACCAGCATTCGCCAGCGTGCGCGCCACGTGCTCGATCAGCTCGAGCGGGAGGACCGCATTGGGATCGTCATGCTGGGCCGCCCCTACCATCACGATCCCGGCCTGAACCACGAAATCCTGGACGAGTTCCAGAAGCTCGGCTACCCGATTTTCTCGCAGAGCACCCTGCCGCTCGACGCTGACCTTCTTGAGCGTTTGTTCGGCGAGGAAGTCCGCTCGGGCGTCATCAGCAGCCCGCTCGATATCTCTGACGCATGGAAGAATTCCTATTCCTGCAGCACGAACCACAAGATTTGGGCCGCCAAGTTCACCGCGCGCCATCCGAACCTGGTGGCCCTGGAAATGTCCAGCTTCAAATGCGGGCACGATGCGCCGATCTACGGTGTGATCGAGGGAATCATTGAGCAGTCCGGCACGCCTTACTTCTGCTTCAAGGATCTCGACGAGAATAAGCCTTCGGGCTCGATTCGCATTCGGGTCGAAACCATCGATTACTTCCTGCGCCGTTATCGCGACGAAATCATCAAGCGCCGCAAAGCCGAGCAGGAAATCGAAGCGCAACTCGCCGAATACGAGGCCCAGCTCCGCCGGGAACGCGAGCGCGCATCCGAAGGCGTCGCCGCCGACTAGCCCCGGCAGCCATCCCGTCTCTTCCCCCGCACGAGCGCGCTATGGTGTGCCGGTTTGCTGCTCTCGAATTTCGCGGGAGGGAGGCTCGGATGAGAGTGCGGGAATCTAGCCACAGAGCCCAAAGAAGTTCGGCCATCCTGGCTGTGCTTGCCGCGGCCTTTCTGCTGACCGGCAGGGGACCACTGGCCCAAGTTCGGGCGCAAACCGCTCCGGCAGGTGGGCCGGCAAGCGAAACGCGGGGGGCATTCGAGGTCACATCCGAGCTGGGTCGGAAGCTGTACGCCGAGCCCGATGACGGAACGATCCTAGCGGCAGAAAAGAAGCTCTCTGCCGATCCCAAGAACGCAAAGCTGGTGCTCGCGCTCTCCGGGGCCCAAGCCGGGCGGCGGCAGTACCGGGAAGCTGTCCGAACGTGCACCAAAGGCCTGGTCTTCCTGCCGGATAACCCCGATCTGCTCATCGAGCGGGGACATCGCGAGCTCGGGTTGCGCCAGTTCGCCCTGGCGCAGAGGGATCTTGATCGCGCCGCCGCGCTCGATCCGAAGAAGATTGACGCCTTCTATCACTTGGGCCTTGCGCATTACTTTCAGGGGCAGTTTGACCAAGCGGCTGATGCGTTTCGCATCGCCCTTCGACTCGCCGCGAACAATAACAGCGTGATCGACTCGACGAATTGGCTGTATGTCTCCCTGCGGCGGGCGAAAAAGGACAGCGAAGCCGCTCAGGTCCTTCAGAAGATCACCCCCCAGGTACAAAATACCGAGCCACATTACGGCTTCTACCTTCGCCTCTTGCATTTCTACCAGGGCATGCTGTCGGAACTTGAAACCCTTCCACCCAGGCCGAAGAGCCCGAGCGACACCGAGTCCGAGCTCGCTTTCGACACCGTTGGCTACGGCGTTGGCAACTGGCACCTTTGCGCGGGCGATCTTGGCCGTCCGAGCGAGCTGTTCGAAGAAGTGGTCTCCGGGAATGCATGGAACGCCTGGGGATTCGTTGGATCGGAAGTCGAGCTCGCGGGACGCAAAGCGGCGCGTAGCCGATAGGGCGCGCCGCCCCGCGATTTCCATGCTGGGGTAAGTCGGAAAGCGGCTGCTCTCCGCGCAGCTTGGTCTGCTCCTGCTCGCCGGCGACGCCTTTCAAAGGCAAAGACCGTCGGTCCGCGGCAAGTCGAACTGGCCAGGAGGCGAACGCAGCCGAGCAGAGGCGCGGTGGTAGACTGTGGTTTGTCTTAAGGGGGGGTGATGAGGCACGTCGTGGGCAGTTTTACATCGGTCCGTGGGAAGAACCGCTCGATACGAGTCAGGATCGCCTGGGCTGTGGCGGTCTTGCCCGTCTTGCTCGCGCCAGCTTCGGTCCGGGCGCAGCAGGGGCCCGGGCCGGTTGATTCAAGCCTCTATTCGGGGATGCGCTGGAGGCTCATCGGGCCATTTCGCGCAGGCCGCGTCTCCGCGGTGGCCGGCATTGCCGGGAACCCCGCAGTCTTCTATATCGGCACGCCCGGCGGCGGCGTCTGGAAGACGACCGATGGAGGGCATGTGTGGAAGCCGATCTTCGATGACGAGCACGTAGCCTCGATCGGGGCGGTCGCTGTGGCTCCGTCGAATCCCGAGATCGTTTACGTCGGCACGGGCGAGCAGACTCCCGGCGACGGCATGTACAAATCGACCGATGCCGGCGCGACGTGGACGCACATTGGCCTGGCGGATACGAAATACATCAGTTCAGTTATCGTCGACCCCAAAAACCCGGAAATCGTGATCGTGGGCGTCATTGGCGTTCCCATCTTGGGCCTGGCGCCAGCCAGCCAGGCGCGTGGAGTGTATAAGACGATCGACGGCGGAAAGACGTGGACGAAAACGCTCTACAAGGATGATGCGTCCGGGATTTCCGACTTGGTGGTCGATCCAAACAATTCCCGCGTGCTGTATGCCGGAATGTGCCGTCCGCGCGATTTCTCGGCGCCGCAACAGCCGGGCAAAGCGAAGGAGGGGGACTCGTGGGTTTATAAATCGCTCGACGAGGGTTCCACCTGGAAGGAGCTTCCGGGGACCGGATTTCCCGCCGAGCCGCTCAATCGCCTGGGTCTTGCCGTGGCACCCGGCGACCGGGGTCGCCGCGTTTTCCTGATTGCAAGCCCGGGGCTTTACCGGTCCGATGATGGCGGCGAGACGTGGCAGAAGATCACCTCTGACCCGCGCATTAGCGGCAATTCTTACATCTGCCACGTCTATGTCGACCCGCGGAATCCGGATATCGTCTACGTCATGCAGACCACGACCTATCGGTCGACCGACGGCGGAAAGACGTTCGCCGCCTACAAAGGCGCGCCCGGCGGCGATGACTATCACGTCATGTGGATCGATCCTCGGGATTCCGATCGCATGATACTGGGCGTCGATCAGGGCGCTACGATCAGCATCGACGGCGGCAAGACCTGGAGCTCTTGGTACAACCAGCCCACCGGTCAGTTCTATCACGTGATTACCGACCATCAGTTTCCGTTTGTCGCCTATGCCGCGCAGCAAGACAGCGGCACGGCCGCCGTCCCCGAGCGCAGCGATTACGGCCAGATCACGGATCGCGACTGGTTCTCGATTGGGGGATTCGAGTTCTGCTACATCGCGCCCGATCCGCTCGATCCCAACATCGTCTACTCGGGCGGCTGGTACGGCAGCGTGGTGCGATTTGACAAGACAACCGGGCAGATCAGGCATGTTTTTGTGCGCAGCGCGAAATACCGCACCTCGCAGATGCCCCCCCTGGTCTTTTCGCCCGAGGATGCGCACCGGCTGTATCTCGGTACGCAGTACGTGCTCGAAACGCTGAACGGAGGACAAAGCTGGCAAGAAATCAGTCCCGATCTCACCGAGCGCTCGGCGCCGGGAATCCAAAAAGACGCCTCAAAGACGGCCGCGGCCCTTCCGCCGTTTGGGCGCGCGGCGATCACGGCGCTGGCCCCTTCTCCGCTTCACGAGGGTGTCTTGTGGGCGGGCACGAGCAACGGCCTGGTCGAGCGAACGATGGACGGGGGCGTCCGCTGGCAGAACGTCACGTCGCCTGAGTTTGCCCCACACATGGAAATTGAGATTCTCGAAGCCTCCCATTTTGACGCGAACACAGCATACGCCGTGCTCGGCGCGCGCAACAATGCGGCCCCCTATATCTACCGCACGCGCGACGGCGGAAAAACCTGGCAAGCGATCATCGACGGCCTCCCGACGGGCTGGGCCGCGCGCGTCGTTCGCGAGGATCCCGTGCGCAAGGGGTTGCTTTACGCGGGCACGGAGAATGCGGTTTATGTTTCCTTCGATGAAGGCGATCACTGGCAGTCCCTCGAGCTCAATTTCCCGGCGACAGACGTGCGCGATCTCGCCGTGCACGGCAATGACCTGGTGGCCGCCACGTACGGCCGCGCCCTGTGGGTTCTGGACGACCTTGCACCGCTCCGGGAGGCGAGCGGCCAGATCGAAACCGGGAATGCGTACCTGCTTCGCCCGTCGACGGCTATGCGCGTGCGCTGGGACAACAGCCAGGAAACGCCGCTGCCGCCCGAAGTCCCCGCCGCTCCGAATCCGCCCGACGGCGCAATTCTTTACTACTACTTGAAATCGCCGCCGGCCGGCCAGCTCACCATCGAGATTCATGATGCGCGAGGAGCGCTCGTTCGCCGGTTCACGAGCGTTCCGCTGCCCGCGAACACGACGCTCAAGAATGTGCCCGACTACTGGTTCGGTCTCGAGACCGCGCTCACCAAGAATGCGGGCCTGAACCGTTTTGTGTGGGATTTGCGCTATCCCCCGCCGGCCGCGCTGAATTACAGCTATTACGGAAACATTCTCGACTACGTGGAATACACGCTTTCCGATCATGCCATTGCGGGTGACACGCCGCGGGAGCAGGCCCTCGGTCCGCTGGTGACGCCGGGGCAGTATGAGGTGACCTTCATCGGGAATGGCGTTTTGATGAAGCAGCCTCTCACGATAACGCTCGATCCGCGCGTGAATGTTTCGCAGTCCGATCTCGAGCAGCAGCTGGATGCGGCCCGGCGCGTCACCGCAGGCCTGGCGTCGACCTATGAGGCCTACCATACGGCCAGCGCCTTGCGCGCCGCGATCAGCGACCGACAGAAGGCTCTTCTGGCCAACGCATCCGCCAAGGATGCGGCCGACGCGGTGAAGGATCTCGATTCGCAAATTGAAGCCGTGCAGCAAGGCGATATGCGCGACCCCGGCATGGGGCCCGTCAACCGTGACCTCGCGCGCATCCTGTTCATGATCGAGGTGGGAGACGGGGCCCCGTCGGATTCGGCCGACGCAGCCATCAACGATTCACTGAAGTCGCTCGACAAGGATTTGGCCGAGTGGCAGAAACTCGAACGGAATTTCGTGCCCTCGGTGAACGCGCTGCTTGGCAAATATAATTTGCAGCCGTTGCCGCTCGAGGAGACTTCGAGCGGGCCATGGCCAGCAGCGGGCGGGGATACTCCGACCGTTCGGCACCAGTAGAACGGACCACCCCGGCGCGCCGGCCTTCGGAAGTCAGCGCCCTGGGGGAAAGGTGGCCATTTCCGAACAGGGTCACCTCTAAACCGCGCAGCTACATCTCGGCAAGCAGCGTGTTATACTCGCGCGTTTCGAGAGGGTGAAGGGCGATTATGGGCATAATCGACAATCGGTTTGAGCGCAGCTACGTCCTTTCGACCGTAGACTACGTGTTCAATTGGGCGCGCAAAAGCGCGATTTGGCCGCTGACGTTCGGGCTGGCCTGCTGCGCGATCGAGATGATTGCGTCCACCACGTCGCGGTTCGATATTGCGCGTTTTGGCGCGGAGGTATTTCGTCCCTCGCCAAGGCAGGCGGACCTCATGATCGTTGCGGGCACCGTGACGCTTAAGATGTCACCGGTGCTCAAGCGCGTCTGGGACCAGATGCCCGACCCCAAATGGTGCATCTCCATGGGGGCCTGCTCAAGTGTAGGCGGGCCGTTCAACGTCTACTCGGTGCTGCAGGGTGTCGACCGGATTGTGCCGGTCGACGTCTACGTAGTCGGCTGCCCGCCGCGGCCGGAGGGCCTGTTTTATGCGCTGCTCAAATTGCAGGACAAGATCGACCAGATGTCGTTGGCCAAGCGGCCCACGGAAGTCCGCCTTAGCGAGGGCATGGTCGAGGATTTCAAGCGCGGAGTGATGGTGGCGCAGACGCCGCAGCCGAAATAGTCGGCCGCAAGCGGATCGCACGAGAAGCACGATCCAAGAAATTCAAAACGAATGGGGATGGTCGGATGCCATTTGTGCGCGCGATTCGGAAGGATGAGGTGCCGGCGGGGATGATCCGCGAGCTGCAGCTGGACGGCAAAGTGATCGCCCTGGCCAACGTGGAGGGAAAAATCTACGCCCTGGACAACGTCTGCCTGCACCGGGGTGGACCGCTCGGACAGGGCGAGTTGAGCGGCAAGTCGGTCACTTGCCCGTGGCATGGCTGGGAGTACGACGTGACCACCGGCAAAGTGACCTTGAATCCGGCCGTGGGAGTCGAGACGTATAAGGTCGAGATCCGCGGCGACGACGTCTACGTCGAGTTGTAAGAAGGCTTCCGCTCGGGACCCAGCGTCCCGTCGTAAGTTACTGAATAAGCTGGCGTTACTTTCAAACCCCGCCTGCTCAGTCGGTCCGGGCGACAGAGACTCTAGTTCTCGCCGCGAGCAGGCCACAGGAAAGAAATCTGCAATTTCTGTACTGAATTCCGCCGAACTGCGTGTATAGTTCGCGACGATTGCAAACTACCGGATGACGCAACCTCCTCCAAAGCCTCGCCGCTGGCTGCTCATCGTTGACCCGCGCCTTTATCACTGGGACACGCTCTTCGTCAAAGGCAAGGAGATGTGGCGGCACGCGGGGAGCAAGCCTGACGCGCTGCGGCAGCTCAAACAAGTGCACAAAGGTGATCGCGCGCTCTGTTATCACGGCAAGGGCGAGCATTCCGTTTACGCCCTCGCCGAAGTTAGCCGCGATCCGTACCCTGATCCGCATCATCCGGAAGAGAAAAAACTGGTCATGGACTTGCGTGCCATCGAGCGCTTGCCGCGGCAGGTCGCCCTGGCTGAATTGCGCGAGAACCGCGTGCTGCGCAAGATCAAGCTCCTCAAGAACATCCGCTTGACGATTTGTCCGTTGACCGAAGAGGAATACGCGGAGATTCTGCGCATGGCCGGGATCGTCGCGGCTCCCGGTATTCCCCTGCCCTGAGAAGAATCGGAATTTTTTGAAGTGCGGAACCCAGACGCTCCGATACAATTGCGCGCGGAGGAGACACTCCTATGTTCAGAGCAGTGAGTTTCGCCGGCCTGCTTGCCTTGTGGGCGGCGGGTCTTCTGATTGCCGCCGATCAGCAGGCGCCGCCGCTCGCCAGGGGGGATTCAAGTCCGCAACTCGTTCAGGAACTGGCCAAGATCTCAAGCGGCCAGATCCAGGTCGTGGACATGAGTTACGCGATCAGCAATCAGCTGCCCACCTGGCCGGGTGACGAGCACGCCTTCGAAGCCAAAGTAGTCGCGACCCCGCAGAAGGACGGCTATTTCGCGCGAAGCTTTTGGATGCTTGAGCATTTCGGCACGCACATGGACGCGCCGGCGCATTTTCCTCCCGGCAAAGAGACGCTCGATCGGATTCCCGTCGCGCACCTGTTCGGGCCGGCGGTGGTGATCGACGTACGCCCAGAGGCAGCGAAGAATCCCGACTATCGATTGACGTCCGCCCCGATTGCCCAGTGGGAAGCTTCGCACGGAAGAATACCGCGCGGGGCCATCGTTCTCCTGCGCACGGGCTGGGCCTCGCGCTGGCCGGATCAGGCGCGCTACCGCAACACGGACGCCCAGGGAGTGATGCACTTCCCCGGGTATGCGGTTCCGTCGGCCAAGCTGCTGATCGCGCGAGGCGTTGTCGGGCTGGGCATCGACACGCTCAGCGTCGATTATGGCCCCTCGAAAGACTTCGAAGTGCATCACGTGGACTTGCCTGCCGGCCTGTTCAATCTTGAAAACGTCGCAAACCTTGATCGGTTGCCCGAAACGGGGGCGTTCCTGATTGCAGCTCCGATCAAGCTCGAAGGGGGATCGGGCGGAGCCGTGCGTATTTTCGCCGTCCTGCCGTAATCGCGGTCCCCACCGGGTTGATCTGACCGTGTCGGCAGAGAGGTCGAAATCGAAGAACCATCGGTCCCCTCCCGGCTCCCAAGCGTTGCGGAAAACGCGAGTGCGGCCAAGCGACGGGCCATCCAGGGCGCGGGCCGGCCCTGCCGGTAGCCTCTCCTCGGGGAGTTGGTGGGCGCCGAGCGAGTGAAATTGTGCCGGAGCTGCCCGAAGTAGAGACCGTTGTGCGCGGACTCCAGCTCGTCCTGCCGGGGCGACGGATTCTCGATGTGCGGCTTGGCAAGACCGACTTCATGGACGATCCCGCGGCGATCGAACGCGGACTCCCCGGGAAGCGTATCGCGACTGTGCGCCGGCATGGGAAGTTTATCGTGCTGCGGCTGGAAGCCGCCGATGACGAGAAGGGCGAGCTCTTGCTTCTGGTCCATCTCGGGATGACCGGCCAGCTGATCACCTGCCCGGCCGAGGCCCCGGTTCTGCCGCACACGCATGCGTTTTTCTCGCTCGACGACGGACGCGAACTGCGCTACACGGACATCCGGCGCTTCGGCCGCATGCAGCTTATCGCCAGTGGCGAGAGGGCCGACGTGCTCGGCGGTCTCGGTTTCGATCCGCTCGAAGCGAGTGAACCCGAATTCAGGGCCACGCTCGCCGCGCGGCGCGCACAAGTGAAGGCTCTGCTGCTCGATCAGCACGTCGTGCGGGGCATGGGAAACATCTACACCGACGAAAGCCTTTGGCGGGCCAGGATTCACCCGCGCCGGATGGCGGCGAAGCTGAATCGCGCGGAGTTCGGGCGACTCTATCGCGCAGTTCAGCGCGTCCTGACCGAAGCGATCCGCTCGCGGGGTTCCTCGGTTTCCGATTACGTCGACGCGGAAGGCCAGCGAGGTGAATTTCAGCTCAAGCATCGCGTCTACCAGCGCGAGGAAAAACAGTGCTTTCGTTGCCGCGCGCGGATTCGCCGAATCATTGTGGCGGGGCGCAGCAGCTATTTTTGCCCATCCTGCCAGCGCGCGCCGCGCGGCGGGAACGCGAGGCGCCTCCGAGTCGGTGTCCGCAAAAGGGGACGGGTGACAGGCAAGCTCAGTGTGGCCGGAAGGAGCAAATCAGGACGGCGCCGAGAAGGCTGAGTGCGGCGGCGTACAGGAATCCAGCCGCGGGGCTCACGGCTGACCACAGCGCGCCTACCGCCATGCTGGACACGAAATCCCCCACGCCGTTCGTCGTGGCCAGCAGGCCAAATCCCGAGCCCCGATTTTCAGGCGGCAGCAATTCTGAGGCGGCCGACTTTTCAAGCGATTGCGTGATGCCAATGTGAATTCCGGCCAGGCCGAAGAGAACAGCCAAAATCGCAAGCTGCGGCCGCTCGAACAGGAACCCCGCGTAGGTGATCGCGCCCGCCAGGTAACCGACCGCGAGCAGAGCGCGACGGCCTAAGCGATCGCCGAGCGCGCCGGCCGGATAGGAGGCCGCCGCATTGACCAGGTTATGGAATGTATAGAGCCCGACGGCCAGCGCGGCGGCGCGTGCGGTCCCGAATCGCGGAACCAGCAGCTGGGTCGAGCGCAGAATGAGCAGTGTGGGGGCGAAGTCGCCCAGTCCATGCGTGAAAACGCCCGCGAGATAGCCCCAATAGTTCCCGGGCAGCCCTGTGAAAGTCGACCGGAGGCTTGGCGCGCGACGGGCGCCGTCCGGCCTTCCGCCGGGCCCGAGCGCAGCAAAGGCCGCCGCTGCAGCGAGCCCGGGCGCCACAGTCCACCGCAACAGAGCGCGGGTCGCCATCCGGCCGAGGAGCAAGCTGACAGATAAGGGGCCGAGGACTGCGCCAAGTGTATCCAGGGAACGTTCAAAGCCAAACGCGCGACCCTGCCGCTCGGGAGCCACGCAATCGGCGAGCAATGCGTCGCGCGAGGGTCCCCGCACTCCGCGCCCGATCCATCCTCCCGCGCGAACACACAGCACAAAGGGCCAGGACCGCGCGAATGCGTAGGCCCAAGTGGATAGGCCGGTTGCGCAGTAACCGACGATTCCCGTTGGCTTCCGCCAGGTCGGCCGGTCGGCAATCCATCCCCCGGCCAGCTTCGCGAAACTTGAAAGGCCGTCCGACACACCCTCGATCACGCCCAGCGCGACGGCAGGAGCGCCGATGCTTGCGAGAAAGGCCGGAAGAACGGCCGTGGCGGCTTCGTGCCCCCAATCGGAAAACAAACTGGCGAGACCAATGCCCACCACCCCGCGCGCGAGCCAGCGCTGCGCGTGGGGTTCCGTCGTGATGGGTCGCGGCATGGGTTTTCCCATTATGCGGGACAAGCGCAATCATTGCGAAGCTCGAAGGAGCCAGACGCAAGCGGCCACCATGAGCAAACGGCTGATGAGGGTGTTTTAGTTGTTTGAGCAGTGCCAGGCGGCTAAAATCCAGGCCTGCTGCGCGCCACGGGCAGCCTGGCGGCGTGCGGACTCTCCATGCGAGCTGTGGTTCAACGAGTGAGCCGTGCACGAGTCGTGGTCAACGGCCGCACCACCGGCGAGATCGGGCACGGGCTCGTTGTGCTGCTCGGTGTGGGGCACGGCGATCATCCTGCGACGGCCTCCGCCATCGCTCGGAAAATCGTGAATCTGCGCATTTTTAGCGATGAGCAGGGCAGAATGAACCGGTCGCTGCTCGACACCAAAGGCGCCCTACTCGCCATTTCCCAGTTCACGCTGTATGGAGATGCGCGCGGCCAGCGCCGACCCAGTTTCCTTGAAGCTGCGCCCTCTGAGAAGGGCAAGCAGTTATATGACGAGTTTGTGTGCGCCGTTCAAGAGCTCGGCGTAGCGGTTGAAACCGGGGTATTTCAGACGCATATGTCCGTCGAACTCACGAACGAGGGGCCGGTGACGATCCTGCTCGATTCCGACAAGAAGTTCTAGTTGTCCTCGGGCGGAAATGGGGGCTCAGCCCTCCTGGGACCCCGCTCCGAGGGCTGCGGCCAGGGAAGGAACCCGCCGGGGTTGACCGTATTGCCGCGCACGCAACTTTCCCTGATGCTCGGGCGGCACCGTGGGGAATCTCTGCTATTCTCGGAAAATCCCGGCGTCAGGGCCGATGGAGCTTGGGTTGAACTACGTCAACACGAGTGCGATCGTACTGCTAGCCAGCGCGCTTGTTCTGGGCTCTTTCTTCCTGCTCATATACCGCCAAAAACGGCAAGAGTACCTGCTCGCCTGGGCCGTCAGCTGGTTCTTGATCGTGTTGCGCTGGCTGAGTCCTCTCCTGTTCGATCGCACCGGCTTACCCGGAACGCTTACCTCCGTGGACGACTGGCTGCTGGCGGCTGCCGCGATCGGCTTCTACTGCGCGGCGCGGCTGTACGTGCACCTCAAAGTGCCGGCGCGGCTGGTATCGATGGCGCTATCCGTCGCCGCCATTTGGGCCGCGTTTTATTCCCAGAACTATCCGGTGCCGCGGCTTGAGCTCGGAGCCGGCCTCGCCCTGCTCGTCGTGGCGCACACGTTCTGGCTGGAGGCTAGAAAGCAGGAGTCGCGGGCCGACCTGCTGTTGACCGGCGCGTTCCTATTTTGGGGACTGCTGCGGATCGGAGATGTTTTCCTGTCGCGCTTCGCCTCGCTGGCCTCGGCCGGCTTCTCCCTGGCCGAATTCCTGCCCCAGCTGTTCTGCGGGATGTTGATGGTCATGGCGGTCTATGAGGAAGAACGGCGGCGCGTTGAACGGAACATGCTGGCCCTCTCGAATCTGAATCTGGCGACGTCGAGCATTCCGGGAGGGGAAATCCAGAAGATGCTGGCCCAGGGACTCGAGCGCGTGCTCAACGTGGCGCGTATCCCGGCCGGGGCTCTGTGCCTTGAGTACGGCGAATCGAGCGGTCCGAAATCCATTGTGGCGACCGGTCTGCGGGAAGATTTTTGCACCTCGATTCAGAAGGGAAATCTCGACGCGTACTTGGTCGGTGTAGTTGCCAGGCTTGGCGGGCTCGTGGTTCTGCGCGATCTTGCGCGCGATGCAAACTGGGAAGCCCTCGAGAGGGAAGAGGCATTCCGCCAGCTTCGCCAGCTGCTGCTGGCGCAAAATCTGCGCACCGTTGTGGGCATCAGCCTGCAGGCCAAGGAGCGTGTGCTCGGCGTTCTTTTGCTGGGCACGCCGGACAATCGAACCTTCACGCCGGCCGGGTTGCGCCTCCTTCTCGCGCTGGGCCACCAGATCGGCATGGCCGTCGAGAACAGCTATCTAATTCAGCAGACCTCCCGCCGCAGCGAAGAGCTCCATATCCTGAATGAGATCGGGCGCGCTCTGAGTTCGACGCTCGAGCCCGACGCGCTGTTCGACCGCATTTACGCCGAAATTCGTAAGCTGCTCGAGGTGGAAAGCTTTTTCATTGCCTTCGAAGATCCGCAGAACAAGGAAATTCGATTCGAGATCAAGCTCGTCAACGGGGAGCGCCGCCAGAAATACTCGCGGCCGGTCGGCAATCACCTTGTCGAATACGTTCTGAGGACACGCCAGCCGCTTCTGATCCGGGAACACTTCCTCGAAGAGGCTTCGCGGCTTGGATTTGAGCCCCTCAACGTGCCCGCCTCGCTCTGTGCCGTGCCGCTTATCCTCTACGACAACGCGATCGGAGTCATGGCCGTACACAGTGCACGGGAAAACGCCTTCGACGACGGGCACATCGAGCTTCTGCGCGTGCTGGCCAGCGAATCGGCCATTGCCATCGAAAACGCGCGGCTGTTCTCGGAAGAGCAGAAGAAGTCCCGCCATCTCGCTTTGGTCAACAGCATCTCGAGCCATGCCATTCGCACACTCGATCCCGAGGAAATGCTGTCGAAGATCGCCGTCGAGATTGAGAGCGGACTTTCCTACGATCACATTGGAATCGCCATTCTTGATTATTCGGCGAAGGAACTCTTGATTCGGGCCGAGGCGGGTTCGCGGCGCAATGCGCTCGGTCGCCGAATTCCCCTGGGAGTCGGTCTGGTCGGTCAGGTGGCGCGTACGGGAGAGGCGGCCTCGACTCGGGAAGGAAATGGCGCGGCCTCCCGCACCGTCTTGCCAGGCTCAGCCTCTGCTCTGGCTCTGCCGGTGACCTATGCCGAACAGCTGCTCGGCGTGCTGTATGTCGAATCGGAACGGCATTGCGAGTTCCCCGAACAAGAAATCCGGTTGCTGCGCACGCTGGCCGACCTGTTTGCGGGCGCGCTGCACAATGCGCTCACCTTCCAAAAGGCACAGGAACAAGCCATTACAGACGGCCTGACCGGGGTCAAAACTCACCGTTTCCTGATGGAGGCGCTCTCTTCGGAGTGGAAGAGGTCGACTCGCGCGAACCGGCCGTTTGCGCTGGTCTTGATGGACCTCGACCGTTTCAAGTTCGTGAACGATTTCTACGGGCATCTTGAGGGCGACGTTGTGCTGCAGCGCGTCGGGCACATCCTCGAGCAGAACTGCCGCCGGTCGGATGTTGTCGCGCGTTATGGCGGAGACGAATTCGTGATCCTGATGCCGGAAACGACCATCGAACAGGCTAGACAGCTGGCCAACAAGCTGCGCGGCTGGGTTGCCTCGGACCCGCTCCTGCGCGACAAAAATATCACGGCCAGTTTTGGAATCGCCGGTTTCCCCGTGCACGGCTCGACTCCGCAGGAGCTGATCCAGGTGGCGGATTCGTCGATGTATCTTTCCAAGCATCAAGGCGGAAATTCCGTTTCGAGCGCCGAACAAGGGGATTCGGTCGATCACAAACGCTGGAAGAGAGACGTTTTGGAAGCCTACCTCGGCGTCACGCTGAAGCGCCTGTTCTCTACCGGGCCAGAAGCATTCGACGAGATTTATCGACGGCTCGAGCAGTTTACGCGATCGCTCGAAGAAAGCGCCGGAGGAACCGAGGACGGCGTTCCCTCTGCGGTGGTCGAGACGGTCACGGCTCTCGCCCTGGCCATTGATGCCAAGGATCAATACACGCAGGGGCATTCACAGAAAGTCTCCGCCTATGCGGCCATGCTCGCCCAGGCGGTCGGGCGCTCACCGAGCGAAGTCGAGGAGATCCGCCTCGCGGGGCTCCTGCATGATATCGGCAAAGTGGGTATCCCCGAAGCCATTCTCAACAAGTCCGGCACACTGAACACTTCGGAGTGGGAGACCATGAAGACCCACGCCGATTTGGGCGCAAGAATTCTCGCCCCGCTCCAGGCCATGGGCCAGATCCGGAAGATGATCCGGCATCACCACGAGTTTTACGACGGCACGGGTTACCCGGACTCTCTCGAGGGTGAGGACATTCCTTACGGGGCGCGCGTCATCGCGATTGCGGATGCCTACGATACGATTACCTCCGAACGAACCTACAAGAAAGCGCGGACTCCGGAAGATGCTTTTGCCGAATTGAAGCGATGCGCCGCAAACCAGTTCGACCCGGAGATCGTTCGCGTGTTTGTTGAAGCGATGCGCCGAACGCCACGGGCGACGGCAGAATCCGACGCGGCAGCCCTCAAAGGCAGCGGGGCCCGGACCGTTTAATTCTCCTTCTGCGCAAGCCCGCCGTGTGCGAGAAATTTGCGGATGGTCCGCAGCACACCCACGAGCATTGCCTTGGTCAGTTTTCCAGTAAACGTGTTGCGCTGGCTTGGATGATAGGACGCAAATAGCTCGGGCAGATGGTCCTTGAACGCGTAGCGCGCCCCATGCACGAAGGGGTACGGCGAGAGACTCCGAATCGCGCCCGTCCGCTTCAGGGTCTCGAGATAACAAACCATGGCGATCCGGCCGAGCGCGAGCACCGCTTGCGGGCGCAGGATTTGAAGCTCACGCTCGAGATAAGGTCGGCAATTGGCGAGCTCGGAAGCGAGCGGCTTATTGGCGGGTGGTGCGCACCGAGCGGCAGCGGCGACGTACGCGTTTCTGAGCTCGAGTCCGTCATTTCGGTCCCTGGATGTCGGCTGGTTCGAGAACCCCGTGCGGTAGAGGGCGTCATAGAGGAAATCGCCGGATTGGTCGCCGGTGAAGACGCGCCCGGTTCGATTGCCGCCATGTGCGGCAGGGGCCAATCCGAGGATGAGCAAGTGCGCCTGGGGATCGCCAAACCCCGGAACCGGCTTACCCCAGTAGTCCCAATCTTGAAAGGCGCGCCGCTTCTCGCACGCGACCTGCTGGCGATAGGCGACCAGTCGCGGGCACCTACGGCAGGCAATGACCTGCCGGTTCACTTCGTTAAGCTGTTCCCGTCGGGACGCCAAGCGCAAACCTCACGGCCCAAAGGCGGCCGGCCAGTTTCAAAGCGGGTGGTCAACGTCGAAAGGCGATTTCCCCTCGAACGATCGTGACCATCGGGGCGCCGCGAAACGGCCGTCCGTCGAAGGGTGTGTTGTGCGACTTGCTGGCCGACTCGGCGGCGCGAAACGTCCAGGCCTGGTCGAGCGAGAAGATGGTGAGGTCCGCGGGCTGTCCGGCATCAATTTTGCGCTCCATGCCAAGCACGCGCGCCGGGCCCGTCGAGAACAGCTCGACGAGTCGCAGAAGCGGCAACTCGCCCTTATGCACGAGCTGGTCCAAGGCCAGGGCGAGTGCGGTCTCAAATCCCGTGATTCCGAATGGAGCGCGGGCGAACTCGACATCCTTGCTTGCCGCATGGTGAGGAGCATGGTCGGTTGAGATCGCGTCGATCGTCCCGTCTGCCAGGCCGACGATGAGCGCATCGCGGTCGGCTCGCGAGGCGAGGGGCGGATTCATTTTGTAGCGTGTATCGTAGCGCACATCTTCGTCGGTCAACGTGAAGTGGTGTGGCGTCACCTCGCAGGTCACGCCGAGCCCCCGCGTTTTGGCGGCGCGCACGTGTTCGAGTGATCGCGCTGTCGACAGATGGGCGATATGCAGACGCGTGCCGGTCAACAGCGCCATTTCGACGTCTCGGCCGACGCAGATCGACTCCGATTGGGCGGGAATGCCCTCGAGACCCAGCCGCACCGAGGTCGGCCCTTCGCGCATGACCCCACCGGAAGAAAGCGAGGGGTCCTCGCAATGATCAATGACCGGCAGCCCCAGCGGGCCGCAATACTCCATGACCTGCCGCATCAAACGAGCCGTAGCGACCGGCCTGCCATCGTCGCTGACCGCTACGATCCCGGCCTGCTTCATGGCGCCGATTTCCGCCAATGCCTGGCCTTGGCTCGAGACCGAGGCAGCGCCAATCGGCCAAACGCGCACCGCCGCCGTTGCTGCCGCGCGTTCGACAATACCGCGCGTTACGGAGGCGTTGTCGTTCACCGGCTGCGTGTTCGGCATGCAGCAGACCGCGGTAAACCCGCCTCGTGCAGCGGCGCGCGTGCCTGTCTCGATGGTCTCGGACATTTCCTGCCCCGGCTCGCGCAGATGGCAGTGCAGATCAATGAACCCGGGCGCCACAATCAGGCCTCGGGCGTCGAGCCTTTCGGCGTTGTCTGCCGAGAGATCCTTGCCCACCTGGGCGATCCGTCCTCCCTCGAGGAGCACGTCGAGTTCTCTGTCGGTCTTGCTCGCGGGATCGACCACGCGTCCGTTCTTAATCAGCAGCATTCGACCGTTCCTTCGCCGGATGCGGTGCATCGGCCGGAGCGCCGCCGATCAGGTGATAGAGGAGTGCCATGCGCACGGCGAGCCCGTTGGTCACCTGTTCGAGCACGCACGATTGGGGCCCGTCGGCCACGGCCGGATCAATCTCGAGGCCGCGGATCATGGGGCCGGGATGCAGAACAAGCGCATCCGGCTTGGCCAGTCGCAGCCGTTCCGGGGTGAGCTGATAGAGCAAGACGTACTCTTCGGCGGCCAGCGGGGGCTCGTGGATGCGCTCGGTTTGCACGCGCAGCACGATGACCACATCGGCGCCCTCGAGCGCTTCCTCGATGCGTAGCACGCGCCGCAAGTTGGGCGCGAGCGTCTCGACTTCGCGCGGAACCCACATGGGTGGGCCGCACAGGGTGACCCGCGAGCCAAACTTCGTGAGCAGATGAATATTCGATCGGGCCACGCGGCTGTGCAGGATATCGCCGACAATCGTGATGTTCCAGCCCTCGAGCGTGCCCTTGCGGTCGCGAATGGTCAGCGCGTCGAGCAGCCCCTGCGTGGGATGCTCGTGCGTGCCGTCCCCGGCGTTGAAGACGGGTATTCCCAGACGATCGGCGACAAAGGCGGGGGCGCCGGACGCGCTGTGCCGGATGACGATTCCGTCCGGGCGCATGGCTTCCAGCGTCCGCACGGTATCGATCAGCGATTCGCCCTTCTTGAGGCTCGACGCCTCGGCCTGCAGATTCATTGTGTCCGCGCCGAGTCGGGCAGCTGCCGTGGTAAAGCTGATGCGCGTTCGCGTCGAAGACTCAAAAAAAGCGATGGCGACGGTCTTGCCGCGCAGGGTGGCCAGTTTCTTAAGGGGATGGCGCTGAAACTCCTGAAATGGCTTGGCCTGATCAAGGATGAAAGTAATCTGCTCAGGGCTAAGAGGCTCAATCCCGAGCACGTGTTGCAGACGCTGAACCACTTTCTCCCTTCGCGCGGAGCGGTGAACAAGGGAACATCATAGCGATTTTAGAGTCCGCCACAAACCTTGCTCCGATCCGACGCCGGCACTTCGGTGAATGTTCCGCACAACATTTTCATCAAGTCGGTGGTCTTCCTGCGTGGGCTTGCCCGTCTCTCGGACGAAACCTTAGGCCACGCGGTCCACCAGCATGACGCGTTCTTCCTTGTCGATTTCGTTGAGACGTACTTCCACGATTTCCGTGTCACTGGTTTCGACCGTGCGGCCGACGAAAGTGGCTTCGATCGGCAGTTCGCGGTGTCCGCGATCGACCAACACGCACACTCGTATGCGCCGGGGGCGGCCGAGGTCGAACAGGCCGTTCATTGCTGCGCGCATGGTTCGGCCCGTGTACAGCACATCGTCGACAATCACGAGATCGCGGTTGTCGACCAGGAAATCGATCTCCGTCGAATGAACCACCGGCTGTGGTCCAATCGTCGATAGATCATCACGATAGAGCGTGATGTCGAGCGTTCCCACAGGGATCTCGACGCGCGAGGACGCGCGAATAATGCTCGAAAGCCGCTGGGCGATCGGAACGCCACGCCGGCGCACGCCGATCAGGGCCAGATCCCTCGTCCCACCGCTTTTTTCGATGATTTCGTGGGCCAGCCGGTTGAGAGTCCGGCTGATCTCTTCGCCGGAGAGCAGCTGTCGTTTTTCCGTGACGCGCATCGTGTTCGAGGACCTGGGGTGCGTCAAACGCTGGTCGCTATGAGTGCCTCATCCTAGCACAGAGCCCTGCAACTTCGAAGGCGACCAGCCGACCGGTAGTGTCTCCGCTTGAACGTTCCGACCGGTGCGACGCTTTATAGCGGGGTGTCGCCACCAGGGGGGCCGTAGAACACACGCCACAGGGCGAGGTCCTCGGTAACGTCCTCAAACTGATGCTCGGTCCCCGCAGCTACAAATAGGATGTCACCCGGCGCAAACGAGTCCCGCTTGCCATCATGAATAAGCGTTCCTCGGCCGCTGATGATGATGTAAATTTCGTCCTGTGTGTGAGGCGTCTGGTCCTTCGGGGGCACGGGGAGCGCGAAGGCGATATCCAGAGAGCCACGCTGCCAGACACGGGCTGAGCGCTCGCCGGTGGGGATGCTGGCTTGAGCCTCGGCGAGACGGATTATACGGCTACGTTGCGGATTGCTCATCCTCCTCACTCCCGGTAGGTTCAAACTGAGACATTGCGTGAATTTGGGAACTCCGCGAGAACGACTAGGCCTTGATTCGCGTGCGGGCGTCTCTCACCGCGCCAGTGCCGCGCCCCAGGCTATGCATGGGGGTGCGATTTGTCATACACGCGGAGCAGCTGCTCGACCGTGGCGTGCGTGTAGCGCTGCGTGGTCGACAAGGAAACATGCCCCAGCAGCTCCTGAATGGCGCGGAGATCGGCGCCGTCGGCGAGCAGATGAGTCGCGAACGCGTGCCGTAGCGCGTGCGGGTGGAGACTCCAGTTCACGTTGCACAGACGCGCGTACTTCTTCACCAGCCTCCGCACCGCCCCGGAGGTCATCCGGCGTCCGTGATGACTCAAGAACAGTGCCGTCCGATCCCTCCCCTCCGCTCGGCTGAGAATCTCTTCCCGGACAGGCGCATAGGTCTCCAGGGCCATGCGGGCCTTGTCTCCGTACGGTACGATCCGTTCCTTGCGGCCCTTTCCGCAGACGCGCACCATCTGCCCTTGCCGGTCGACATTTGCTAGGTCCAGCCCCACCAGTTCGCTCACGCGCAAGCCCGACCCGTAGAGCAGTTCGAGAATGGCCCGGTCCCGCTTGAGCAGGAGCTTCTCGTGCTCGCGCCGCTCCGCGCTCGGTTGTTTGCGTCCGGCGCCGCCGGACGGGGGAGCGGCCAGGTGGTCGAGAAAGGCGTTCATCTCCTCCGCGGTGAGCACGCGCGGCACGCGCCGGGGCAGCTTGGGGCTCTGGACCAACCTGGCTGGGTTCTGTCTTGCCAGGCCTTCGCGCATGCAGAATCTGAACAAGGTCCGCAAGGAGGCGAGGTGCCTGGCGATCGAAGAACGCTCGAGGTTCTGATCGTACATAAAGCTGACATACTCGCGCACGATTTTGTGGTCGATCTCGTCGAGCGGCAGGGTCGCTTCCCCAGGAGGGGTGAGGAACTCGAAGAACTGCGTGACGTCGCGCCGGTATTCGCGGATGGTCGAAGGCGAGGCATTTTTCTCGTGGCGAAGGAAGCGGATGAATCTGTCAACGACCTTCTGGATGCTTTCGGTCACCGGCCGATTATACTCGCGAGAACGGCGGGGCGCGCGCGATGTGCGATGCCGCCCGGAGCGGCCTGTCTCGGGGGGCCGCCTCCGCATTGGTCCCGGCAAGCGAACTTGCCGGCCAACATTCTCCGCGCCTCGCGCATCAATGATTCCGGTGTGCGCCGCCGTTTCGCCAAGCCCTTGCCGGGAGTAGGCGGGAGGCTTGCTCTGCGCCAGAGGACGGAGTTTCGCGCGGCGCTAGGATGTCCGATCGGCGTTTGGAAGTCTCTTGCCGACGATTTAGAATATCTGACTTTTCTTCTGCACCTTTCGGGAGGATGAACGATGGCGGGTGGGTCTGGCGAGGGGAGACAGTGACAGGGTTTGGCGGTTCCAAGCGGTACCGCCCCGCGCGGGTCGGCCGATTGGGCCCCTCCCGGTTTGCGCTGCGGGCGGCCTTCCATGTGAGCCGGTCGAGCCAGGCTATCTCCATCGCGGCTTTAGGCCTGGCTGTCCTGGGAGTCTTTGGCTGCGGCGGCGGCAAGATTACGGCCAACAACAACGTCACGTCGATCGTCATCTCGCCCACCAGCGCCACGCTCAGCCCGGGCGCCTCACAGGACTTCAGCGCCCAGGTCACGCTCGCCAACTCGCAGATCACGACGAACACGAATGTGACCTGGCAGGTGAACGGAACGAACGGCGGCACCGCCGCGACCGGCACCATCGTAGCGTCTACGGTAGATGCGAACGTCGGCGTTTACACCGCGCCCGCGCACGTACCCTCGACCAACATCAACATCACTGCTGTCATTGTTGAAAACTCGTCTTCGAGCTCAACGTCGACCACAACGATCACATCGAATGAGGCCACCGTAAGTTTCGGCGGCGTGGCAGGCTTGTCCATTACGCCGATGCAAGCGACGGTGGGTGCCGGCGGTTTCCAACAGTTTGAAGCCAACCTCGACGGTGTCGTCGATCCGAACGCCACCTACACGATTAGCCCATCCACTCCGAATTATGGATCGATCAACGCTACCAGCGGCGTGTATACCGCACCGAACGTGCCCCCGCCCGGCGGGAAGGTCACCATAACTGCCACAGACGACACCGAGACCGCAACGGCGACCGCCACGATTGTCTTCTCCGATGCCTCGCTTCTTGGCCCTTTTGCGTTCTCCTACACCGGCAACAATTCGGCCGGTTTCTTTGCCGTCGCCGGGCGCCTTTCCTCGAATGGCCAGGGGGTAATTACCGGCGGGGTTGAGGATATCAACAGCTTTGGCACTCATGTCGCTTCCGCCATCCAGATCCAACAAAACAGCACGTACAAGGTGGGTCCCGACGGTCGATCGACGGCCATTATCCAGACCGATCACGGGACGCAGACCTTGCAATTCGTGCTCACCTCGAGCTCCCACGCGTTGCTGATCCGTTTCGACGGGAATACAACGGGCAGCGGCACCATCGATCAGCAAAACCTCAATGACCTGAGCAGCGCCTCGGTGATTTCCGGCCCCTACGCCTTTTTGGCTGCCGGAGGGGACAGCACTTTCAACCCGATGGCCGTTGCCGGCAGATTTAGCGCGGATGGATCGGGAAACGCCCAGCAGCCCGCAATCGTCGACGAGAACGACAACTTCTCAGCCAAGACTTCCGATACAAGTCTTTCTGGCACCTACCAGCTCGACACGAACAATCCGGGGACGGGCCGGGGCACGCTGATGCTTTCCTCAACCAATGTCGGGCAGCTCCAATTCGCCTTCTACATCATCGACAACACTCATCTGCACATCGTCGAAATCGACGCGGTCGACTATCTGGCGGGCGACGTTTACCTCGAACTCCCGGGGCCTTCCTACACCACCTCGGTTTTGGCAGCGGCGAACTACGCGTTCACGGCGGGAGGCAATTCGAGCGCCGGTGCGTATGCTTCGGGCGGCATCTTCACGCCGGACGGGAACGGCAACATGACCGGGGGAGTCCTCGATACCGACAATGCTGGAACGCCGACGGCGAACACAACGTTGAGCGCTTCTCCCTATTCGGTCGACCCCACGACGGGCCGCTTGAGTCTGACCCTTGGCTCGATGACGCTGGCTGCCTACCCCACGGCCGCAAACACCGTGGTTATGCTCGAAGTTGACTCGACAGCTGTCTCGAGCGGCTTAGCGTACCAGCAGCAGGGTTCGCCGGCCACCCTGGCTGGCAATTTCGGTCTGACCCTGGGCGGACAGGGGGTCTTTTACAACGCACCATCCTCCTACCAGCCGGATATCGAAGGGCAGGCGGTTCTGGAGTCGGGTGCGGTGAGTGCGGGCAATCTCGACATCAATGTCTTCGGAACAGCGCCGCAACCATCCGACCCGCTGGCCACCACGTCCAGTTTTGGCGCGCCGGGGTCGAACGGGCGCGGCACCGCCACGCTTACGGCGACCGACCCGCCAGCCAGCTTCAGCCTCGTCTACTACTGGGTCAACGCGAATACAGCTCTGATCGTCGGGCAGGACACGACCCGCGTGGTCATCGGCACCATGCTGCTGCAATTCTGAACTGGCCGTCGTGTTCAGAGACTCGGGCCAGGCAAGCACCTACAATGTGAAGAGGACGAACTCGGGATAACCCTTCGGCTGAATTGTGCGGATTTAGACCACGAGTTCCGCCCCGCCGGCGCTATGATCGTCCGGCCAAATCCCGATGCCCTGGGGGCGCACGGCGCCTTAGGAGACCGAGTGAGAGCCGCTTGTGTTGTGCTGCCGACGTTTAACGAGGCCGAGAACGTATCGGTTGTTCTCCCTCAGATTTTTTCGCAGTCCGCGGCCATCGCCCACGAGTTGCACGTGATCGTTGTAGATGACCGTTCACCGGACGGCACGGCCGACCGCGTCCGTCAAGCCCAGCGGCAATTCCCCAATCTCCATCTCATCAGCGGAACCAAACGCGGACTTGGCGATGCTTACATTCGAGGCATCACGCACGCGCTTCGGAACTTTCAGCCGGAGATCGTTATTCAGATGGACGCCGATTTGCAGCATGATGCCGCACATCTCCCCGAGATGATCCAGTTGATAAGCGAGGGGTACGATGTCGTCATCGGGTCGCGTTTCGCGCCGGGAGGCTCGATTCCCGGCTTTCCTGCGTGGCGAAAATTGATCAGCATCGCGGGAGGACATTTGGTAAGAGGCTTCGCCCGAATCCCGCACGTTCACGATTGCACCTCAGGATACCGCGCGATCCGGGCGGAGCTTCTGCCCCGATGTGATCTCAACCGGCTCTCGACCCGCGGCTACTCGTTTCAGTCGTCGCTCTTATGCGAGCTTCTGTGGAATGGAAGCCGGGTCAAAGAAATTCCCATTACCTTTGCCGACCGGCTGCACGGTGAGTCCAAGCTCAAGTTCCGCGACCAGTGGGAGTTCCTGGTGAATTTGCTCCGGCTGCGGTCTCGGCGCGCGGCTCGTAAACGGAAGCGGCTCGATTCTTTGGCCTCTCGGGCCGTTCGGTCACCAGGCAGCTTCCCGGAAGAGGACTTTGCTGAAACCCGTGCAACGGGGGCATTTTGGCACAAGGAACCGTAAAACGACTCTAGCGCGTCTTATTACAGATCATCGGAAGGCGAAGATGATTTCCTGGCCCAAACTCTATTTGAGCGCTCCGATCAACCCTCGGTCTCAACCGATGCTCTCTCGAGAAACCACGGCCGTCCTCGATTCCGCTCGGGATGTCGCCGCGGAAAGTGAGCGCGAACGGCACGAACGGCAGGCCCATCCGCTCGGGATGTTGCTCTGGGCCGTGGCCATTGGCTTGCTCGTTCGCTTGGTTGTCGCCGGGCTTGTCTACAAGCAGTTTCTCGATCCCGGGCGCGATCATTGGGAATTCGGATACGAGATCGGGCGGGTAGCCCGCGCCATCTTGGCCGGTCGCGGATTTGCGAATCCCTATTGGGCCGACACCGGCCCCACGGCATTACTCACTCCCGTTTTTCCCTATTTTTTTGCCGGTGTGTTCTGGATTTTTGGCGTCTCGACAAAAGCCTCCGCGCTCGCAATTCTGGGCTCAAACTGCCTTGTTTCAGCGCTCACGGCAATACCGATCTACTTCGTTGCGCGCATGTGCTTCAACGCTCGGACGGCGAAATGGGCTGCTTGGTGTTGGGCATTTTTTCCCTACGCCATCAACTTTTCGGCCGACAGCATGTGGTATCACTCCTTCGTGGCGTTTCTCCTTGTGCTGCTTTTCTGGATCGGCCTGCGCCTCGGGTCGTCGGACCGAATTCCGCCCTGGGCGGGATTCGGGGTTCTTTTTGGCTTTGCCGCGCTCACCAATCCGGTCATTCTGGGAATCGCGCCTGTTTTCGGGGCCTGGGTCTGCCACCGTCTGGCTCGGGGGGGCCGGCGGTGGACGCGCGCGGCGGCCATCGGCTCGCTGGCGCTTGTCGCCACCATCGCGCCGTGGCTCGTCCGCAATTACCGCACGTTTCATAAGCCCGTATTTCTCAAGGACAATTTCTGGATGGAATTCTGCGTAGGCAACCTAGGCAATTCCCTGCACTGGTGGAACGGAGACGTTCATCCCTCGGGCAACGCCGCGGAGATGAACACGTTCGAGCGGCTCGGCGAGATGGGCTACATGGCCCTCAAACACGAGCAGGGCGTTGCGTTCCTTGAAAATACTCCCGAAACCTTCTTGGCTCGTACTATTCGCCGGGTAAGTTACATCTGGACCGGCTATTGGAGCTTTGGGCGCGAATATCGGCGTGAAGAGCCGCTCGATCCCGAGAACATTGTTTTCCTTACCTCCTTAACGTTTCTTTCGTTCATCGGGTTATACAAGGCTTTTCGCGCGAACCCGCAAGTCGCGGCCCCTTTCTTTATCGTTCTCCTCGTCTATCCCGCCGCGTACTATCTGACTCATCCCGACCCCGGCTTCCGCCATCCCATGGACCCCTTGCTCGTGATTCTCGCCTGCTTCGCCCTCACCTTCCGGTTTCCATCGCGCGATAAAGCCCCGCAGCTAGCAAACGATCGATCTTAGTTAGGCGACCGCCTGCTTGCTGGTCTGGAATATCCAGTGAACTGGGCTATCGAGCTATGCGGGTTCGAACGCGGGGGAGACTGCAGATCGCCTCGCTCGGGCGGGTGCGACGAACCTACGATTTTGACGCCGGCCCGACGCCCACCGGTTCCGGCGCGGGCTGGCCGGCGCTGGACTGTTCAGTCGACGGCGCGGGAACTTCCCAGTCGCAACCCTCGCGCAGGCACGTCCGCAGGCTACCCTGCTTCGTTCGCTTTTGCACAATGAATGGCGCACCGCACTTCGGGCACGGTTCGTTGATCGGCTCATGGGGTGTTGTGAAGTCGCAATCGGGGTAGCGACTGCAGCCGTAGAACACGCGCGCGCGTCCTCGTCCCTTCGCTGACCCGCGCCGCACGAATTCTCCTTCGCCGCACTTCGGGCACTTGATTCCGAGCGTGATGGGCCGCGTATATTTGCATTTCGGATAATTCGAGCAGCCGATGAACTCGCCGAAACGGCCGTGCCGCTTGAGCAGTTCGCCCCCGTCGTCCGGGCACTTCTCGCCGATGGGCACGTCCGGTTGTCGCGGTATGCGCGTGCCTTCGACCAGCCGCCGCGTCGTTCGGCACTCGGGGTAGCCCGTGCATGCCAAAAACGCGCCGAAACGGCCGCGCTTGAGCGTCATTTCGCGGCCGCAGTTCTCGCAATACTCCGTCCTGTCCTCTGACTCGTCGGCAAGTTCAGGAGCGAGGTCTTGGATGAAGTCGCAGTCCGGATACCTCGAGCAACCGAGGAAAAATCCGTGCCGGCTGATGCGCTCGAGCAGTTCACCCTGGCCGCACTTCTCGCACTTCTTGCCGGTGGGGATGCCGATCTTGTAGGAGACCATCTCCTCGTCCGCCTTGGCCAGATCGACGACGAACTTTTCCCAAAATTCCTTCACCGACTCGCGCCAGGCGAGTTTACCTTCTTCGATCTCGTCGAGTTCCTCTTCGAGCCGGGCCGTAAACGTCACGTCGAACACGTCGTTAAAGGCCTTGACCAACAGCGCGCTCACGCGCTCTCCCAGCATCGTGGGCGTGAAGCGGCCTTGATGCTTGTTGACGTAGTCGCGTTCGATAATCGTCGAAATGATCGAAGCGTACGTAGACGGGCGGCCAATGCCCTTTTCTTCGAGCTCCTTCACGAGAGTCGCTTCCGTGTATCGAGGCGGCGGCTCGGTGAAATGTTGCTCAGGACGAATCTGGTCGAGGCGAAGCCTCTGACCTGCGCTCACGCGCGGAAGCGCTTTCCCTTCGCCATCGTCCTTGTCATCTTCATCGCCGTTCGCGGTCGTGGTCGGGCCTTGGTAGACCCGCAGATAACCGTCGAACTTCTCGACCGAACCGGTGGCCCGGAACGTGTAATCACCGGCCGAAATATCGATTGTAGTCTGGTCGAAAATCGCCGAGAGCATTTGCGAGGCCACAAAACGCTGCCAAATCAGCTGGTAGAGGCGGAAGAGATTGTCGTCGAGATACCTGCGAACGTCCTCCGGCGCGCGGGACACATCGGTCGGACGAATGGCCTCGTGCGCTTCCTGCGCGTCCTTTTTCGACTTATAGAAGTTCGGCTTATCCGGCAAATAGTCGCTGCCGAAGCGCTGGGGAATCAGCTCGCGAACCTGAGCGATCGCGTCGCCTGAAACATGAACCGAATCGGTGCGCATGTATGTGATCAGGGCGACCGAACCCTCCGCGCCGAGTTCGACGCCTTCATAGAGGCGTTGGGCCAGGGCCATGGTCCGCTTGGCCGTAAAGCGCAGGCGGTTGTAGGCAGCCTGCTGCAGCTTGGAGGTCGTGAACGGCGGAGGGGGATTGCGCTTCTTCTCCTTCTGCGCGACCTCCGCCACGATCCAGTCTTCCCTGTTTACCGCACGGACGATCTTCTCGGCCGACTCCTGGTTTGAGACTTCGAGGTCTTGGCCCTTGAATTTGCTCAGCTTCGCTTCGAATAGGGGAGGCTCCCCGGCCTCCAGCATGGCGTGAATCGTCCAGTATTCCTTGGGAAGGAAGGCGCGGATCTCCTGCTCGCGTTCAACAATCAGCCGCAACGCCACGGTTTGCACGCGGCCTGCGGAGAGCCCGCGGCGCACCTTGTTCCAGAGCAGGGGCGAGACCTTGTAGCCAACGATGCGGTCCAAAACGCGGCGGGCCTGCTGCGCGTCGACGAGGTTCTCATCGAGTTGGCGCGGCTTTTCGAAAGCGGCACGAATGGCCTTGGGCGTGATCTCGTTGAAACTGACCCGAAAAATTTTCCTCGGCTCGATGGGTGGGATGCTGATTTCGTCGCGCTTCTTCTTGCCTTTGGTTTTGGGTGGTTCTTCCTCTTTTTCTGCGGGCTTGCCGTTCTGACCGTTCGACGGCTGGTCCTCGGTGAAGCGGGCCGGCTTAGAGAGCACCATGGCCAGATGCGCGGAGATGGCCTCTCCCTCGCGGTCGGGGTCGGCGGCCAGATACACCGCCTCGGCCGAACTGGCCGATTTCCTCAAATCATTGATCACCTTGCCCTTGCCCGGAATGATCAGCAGGGTTGGCTCAAAGATCTTGGGGTCATCCAGCGTAACTGTGTTCTTTGGAGCCCGCTCCGCAGCCTTGCCGTTCTTCTTGGCCTTGCCTCGTTTTCTTCTCTTCAGCTCTCCGGCGGGCAGACGGATGCCGATAGTCTTTTTGGGCAGGTCCATCACATGCCCGATCGACGCTTTAACGGTGTAATCCCGTCCGAGGTACTTGTTGATTGTCTTCGCCTTAGCCGGCGACTCAACGATGACAAGCGATTTTGCCATGCTTTTCCACTTGGCTCAGGTCAGGGTCCTGGCCGCTCAAACCCCCGATTCGGCTATAACACGCCAGAGTTACCATCCTAACCCGCTGTCCTCGATCGTTCGCAACAGGACTTTCAGGAATTGCCCTGCCAGGTAACTGGCGTACCACGCCTCTGCGTGACAAGTCAAACTGGGTCTCGAGCAGCTCGGAGGAGGTTGAACGCGGTCTTGCAAGCAGTCCATCCGCGTGGCCCGCTTCGTTGGTGCCTGAAACAGATCGTGAACAGGCCGTCGAAACACCCAATCTCTACAGACTCAGAGCACATTCTCTTCGATGCGGGGCGGCAGCGGGTGCGGTGTTAGGCGAGTTCGTCGCGAGCGTTCCTCGAACGTCCCCGTTCCGTTTCGCACGCTAAATCGCATGTCG
The DNA here is from genome assembly GCA_035622135.1 of Candidatus Cybelea sp. GTDB lineage: Bacteria > Acidobacteriota > Terriglobia > Acidiferrales > UBA7541 > Palsa-295. The sequence continues at coordinate 60,292 of DASPVZ010000003.1, forward strand.
CGTCAACGTGCCCGATTCCCTCTAAGGTCCCCTCCGCCCGGCCAGCAGCTTGGCTCCTGAAACCCCCGTCGGATTTGACTCCCGCCAGGCGCTGGCGGTCGCTGGCAAAGTCCAGGCAATCGCATCATGTTAACTAAGTAGCGTATTTGCTTAAGGATAGAAAACTATTAAATATCGACGGGAGCCGGTATTTGTCCGGGGGCAAACCGGAAACCAGCCCTCGTCGAGCCTGCCAACCCGTATTGTCCCGAGGTCCAGCGGACGGGGCCTGGTGCGCACGCGATTGGCCTTGAAATCGGGATGGTCGCGGACCTAAGCTTTGACTTGGTCTCGGGGTGAGGACGGCACAGGTTTTCACCGTTTCTCTGTCTCAGGTTCGGCCGAAGGCGAACGGTGGCAGGCCAGACCACGTTTCTCACCCCGTCGCGAAATCTTTCCCGCCGCCGCAACTAGAACGGAACTCCCGGAACGGATACCTCAGAGCTGCCCCGTCGGCTGGGCGAGACCGCCGAAGATACGGAGGCAGCCAGAGGGGGCTCTTGATCGTGTTCACCGTCCTGAGCGACTTGCCAGAACGTGCAGGGAGAGGAGCGCGAGATGTGGGGAAAGGTTGAAGGGAATGCATCTTTTGCGCCCAGTGGTAGTATCGGTTCTCAGATGGCACAGCGGCCCCGAGTTCCGGACCTCGAAGCACAACACGCGGCAATGAAGAGAGTCGGCTTTCTAGTCGGAAAATGGGCTGGCGAGGCACGCCTCTGGCGAGGCCCTTCTGGACCCGTGGAATTGCTTCAAACCGAGGAAGCACAATACAAGCTCGACGGCTTAATACTGGTGATCGAGGGGGTGGGCCGGACAAAATCGGGGGGCCGTCCTGTTCTCCAGGCTTTCGGGATAATCTCCTTTGATGACACAAGCCAAGAATATCGAATGCGCGCATTCAACGATGGCCGCTTTCTGGAAGCCCGAGTCGAACTGCTCGAGGAAGGCAAGGGGCTGAGATGGGGCTTTGCTCTTGGAAGTATCAAGACGAATTCCGTATTGTGCATGAGTGAGGACGGCGAATGGACCGAGCTTGCCGAAATAACGATTGGCCCACAATCTCCCCAAAAACTACTGGAGCTCACGGTCCGCTTGCAACACTAGCTAGCCCGGGTCAAACAGACTACAGGGGACAATGGCCCAGACAAGCTTCCGGTTTCCCGACGGTCGTCGATTGGTCGCTGAAATGGGATGCAGCAGAAAGAAACCGCGGGCAATTACTCGTACCTGAGTGCGACCAGAGGGTCAACGCGCATGGCGCGGTACGCTGGCACCATACACGCAAGGAAGGCGATGGCCAGTAAAACCGCCGCGACGGCAAGCAGCGTCACCGGATCGCTCGGGAGAACCTTGAACAGTATGCTTCCCAGGAAGCGCGTGAGGCCGAGCGCAGCTGCACCTCCGACAACCACACCTGTTACGGCTAGCGCGAGTCCTCGCCTCAGGACGACGCCCAAAACAGTGGTCCGCAAGGCGCCTAGGGCCATGCGGATCCCGATCTCGCGGGTCCGCCGCGTCACTTCGTAAGAAAGCAAGCCGTAAAGACCGACGCACGCGAGAACGAGCGCCAGCATCCCGAAGAAACTCGAAAGGCGTGCGATTAACCGCTCTTGGAAAAGGAGCTGGTCGATGGATTCCGACTCCGTCATGACGTCGGAAATCGGCAAATTCTTGTCCACCTCCTCGACCACGGCACGGACCGCCGCGACAATTGAACTCGGGTTGGTTGCCGTGCGCAGTTCGAAAACGGTGCCGCCGTCGGTAGCCGGGGCATAGGTTGTCGGCAGGACATTCCGTCTAAGGTCCGTGTACATGGCGTCGCGAACCACTCCCACAATTACATAACCCGGATCCTTACCGTCCCCGGAGCCAAAGCGGCGTCCAAGAGGGCTTGCCGATCCCAGATACTGCCGGACGAACGACTGATTGACGACGGCTGGCCGGGGATTGGACGGTCGAGGAGAAGCCGAACCAGCCCTTGAACGGGAAGTCTCTAGGGAAGCATCGGGCGTTAGGGAGGGCAGCGCAAAATCCTCGGCTGAAAAGTCGCGCCCCTCCACGACGGAGATTTTCATGGTCGCAAAGAAATGGACGCCTACAGTAAGAAACTCCGACTCGACACTATCCTTCCCGCCCGGCAGATAGAACGATGTGGCTTGCTCCCAGCCGACCAGCAGAGGCACGCTCGAATAACTCACCGACCTCACACCGGGAATCTCGCTCAGACGGCTTTGCAGGGCTTGGTAAAGCGCGCTCACTTGCGCTGCTTTGTAGCCGGCGAGTGTCGGATTGATTCGGAAATTCAGCACGTTGGTGGTATCAAAGCCGGGGTCAACACTTCTCAGGTTCTGCAACGTGCGCACAACCAGCCCCGCTCCGACCAGCACGATCGTCGTCAGGCCAACCTGCCCAACCACCAGAAGATTGCCGATGCCAAACCAGTGGTTTCCGGCGCGGCCGATAGAAGCGGGGCCGTCTTTCAGCGTGGGCGTCAAATCGACACGCGTCCCCCGCATGGCCGGAGCCAGCCCGAAAAAGATTCCAGTGAGAATCGTAATCACCGTCGTGAACAGCAGAACGCGCGCGTCGATCGAAGCAGCGAACCCAAGGGGGCGGTCGGTACTGGTAGCCACGAAGGCAACGATTGCGCGCGCTCCCCAAAAGGCGAGCACAATCCCCAACGCTGCGCCAATCAGCGAGAGGAGCAGGCCTTCGGTCAGAAGTTGGCGGGTGATCCTGCCGCGGCCCGCGCCGAGTGCCAGCCGCACCGCCATCTCTTTTTGACGCGCAGACGAGCGCGCGAGAAGCAATCCAGCAACGTTTGCGGACGCGATCAGCAAGACGATCCCGACCGCGATCATCAAAATGAAAAGCGGCCTCGCATAATCGCCCCTCGCACCCACAAGGCCGGTCTGCGCCGGCAAGAGCGAGACCCTCGGGTCGTCAGACTCTTTGGAGAACTTCTCGGGCCCGTAGAGCATCTCGTTGCGGAATAGCAAGCTGACCGCTGCCTCGGCCCGCTTCTGCGTGACCTCCGGCTTCAAGCGTCCAACGATGACCAGCCAAATCGACCCTGCATCATCCTGTTTTGGATCCCAGTTAGGGGTGAGCCGTGCCTTCACAGAAACCGGAAGCCAAGCATCTGGAGCGCTCCCAGGAGCGAGTCCAGAGAACTTCGGCTCAGCTACTCCCACAATCGTTGTCGGGATTCCATTCAATCCGACGGTTTTTCCGATTACGGAAAGCGAGCCGCCCAAGGCTCTCTGCCAGTACCCGTAGCTTAGGACGGCAACAGTCGGAGCCGACGGCTGATCATCAGAAGGCGCAAGCACCCGGCCGACTGCCGGCCGGACTCCAAGTGTCTCGAAGTAGTTTCCGGAAACGATGAGGCCCTGGACGAAACTGGCGGGTCCGCTTCCGCTCAAGTCGAGCTGCATCGTTCCGCCTGATGCCGTGATGCTCGAGAACATGTTGGCTTGGGCGCGCAAGTCATCGAGGAACGGGTGAGAGAACGAGCAACTCGTCGGGTTATCGACATCGATTCGGGAGATGCAGTCACCGTAGCCAAAGCTACTGTGATATCCCGGCGATTTCCGTGCGCTCCACTCGAGCAGCATCAACTGTTGTGGATCATGAACCGGCAGCGAACGGAGGAGCAAGGCATCAAGTAAACTGAAAATCGCCGTATTCGCACCGACGCCGAGGGCGACAGTGAGGACGGCGACCGCGGTGAATCCCGGAGATCTGCGCAGCGTGCGGAGGCCGAAGCGAGCGTCCTGCACGAGGGTCTCCATGTAGCGCAGCCCTCGCTCGGCCTGATAGTCCTCTTGGACGCCTGCCACCCCTCCGAACTTCAGCATCGCTTGCCGTCGTGCCTCAACAGGTGACATACCGGCCCGAAGATTTTCCTCGGTTTGCAGGGCGAGATGCTCCTTAATCTCTTCCTTCAACCGTTCGTCCCCCCGCCGTCTCATTACCGAATTCCTCAGCCGCTTGAGAAAACGCCTCAGGACTCTCATCGCAAATCCGCCTTTAGATCGAAGAACCGGCCGATAATTCTTGGCTGTCTGTTCCCCAGCCCTGCACCCTGCATCCTAGCGCCATTTTGTTTTCCAACAGGAAGGAGGATGCCACACTTTCTGTGGGAAAACAACAGGTCTGCACGGTCCTCGTCCCGTGGGCCCCGATGCTGATCCAAAGCCGAGGCCATCAATCCTGCCTCAGATAAGACGGGAAAGGGAGCGCCGGCCGGGGAGGGAGGCACATCGGAACGCTTTGATGACTCGAGAGACGGCACGCGCCGGGTCAGTGTTCGTTTGGCTACTGAGTTTCCCCCGAACACTTCCTCATATCGCCTCTCTGGTTCGAAGACTGCCGAAATTCATCTCGGCACAGGCTTGTCGAGAGAATCCCAATTTGCTGCCGCCGCCACGCGGGCCTCGATTTCGCTGATGATCTGCCCACCACTATCGCTATTCGCCATCACCGCGATTCCGTACCCCTTCAGCCGGTGCATGGTCAAGTCGCTGCGAAATCCCCAGTTCGATCCACTGTGTGTGAAATACCACCCTTCGCCCCGCCTCTCGATGGCAAACCCAATGGCGAACGACCCTGTTCCCGTGGGCGCGACCATTTCGAGCGCCGTCCTGCGCGAAAGTAATTTCGATTCGCCTCGCAGCGCTTTCTGCACCTCAATCCCCAGTTTCGTCAAATCTGTGGGCGTCGTCCACAAACCCGCTGCGGCCTGCTCCGGATACACGTGCCACTTCGTATCCATGGCTTTTCCATCCTGATCGTGCGCCCTCGCCGCGTTCTTATCTTCCGTGGCAGATAAGGGCTGCTCATAAGTGCTGTTGGTCATGCCCACCGGACCCAACACTTGTTCCTGCATAATTTCCGCAAACGGTTTCCCGTAAACATCCTCGAGCACGAGCTGTTCGATGACGATTCCTCCGCCCGAATACTTCTCCGCGCTAAAGGGAGGCCTCTCCCAAAACACCGGTCCCACGTTCGAAGGCGGCTTCCCATCCAGAATTTGGATCAGCGTGGGTAGTGGCGCCGAAGGGTTATATCCGGGAAACCCGAATCCGTCACCCGTGCCTGAGGTATGGCTGAGCAATGCCCGCAGCGTCACGCCTCCGCGCGTATACTCGTTCTCTGGTATTTTCCAAGTCTTCAAATACTTGTTCACGTTCTCATCGAGCGACAGTTTCCCAGCATCCACCGCTCGCAACACCGCAAAGGCCGTCACGGGCTTGCTGATGGACGCCGCTTGGAATCGCGTTTCCGTTGTCACCGGAGCGCTCGTCACTACATCCGCCACTCCGTAGGTATTCGTCCACTCGACCTGGAAATCTCGCACCACCGCGATGCTTACTCCCGGCACATGAAAGTGCCTCATCATTTCCGGAATCGTGTACGGATCAAATCCCTGGCGATTCGGCGATTGCGCCCCTTCTACGCGCGCAATCTCTCCCGTCGACGGATCTTGGGCTTGCCCTACGCCAGAGACGATCGCTCCCGCCGAGACCAAGGCCATTGCCCAAATCCATTGCTTCATTCAGACCTCCTTTACCAATCCCGCTGCCATCGGGCGTTCCTTGAAGGTGATGCGAACCGGCGCATTATACCTGTTTGTTGCCTGGAGCCCTGGCAAAGGCGCTTACCGCCGAACACTTGCGGATCCGGATTTGCCGCACCGGAGGCAAGCAGGCGGGAACCTTGCGTCAGCCCGTGTGCCTCCGCCAGACATCCTTTCGCTGGCAGGCGCTTCTAAGCGATAAAACCTCGCCGCGGAGGCGCGCTCATGCCGAATCGCGATCCTCGGGACCACAAAGGTGAGTCCTTCTCTCGAGCCGGTTTTCGCGCCGGTTGTCTCGAACCCACAAACGATGAATCATTCCTCGCGAGGCTTCGCTCGAACTTCTCAGACTTTTTTGCTGGCGGGCTGTTCAAATCACTCATCGCGCGCCAGACAACGGGACAGGTCGCTCCGGTTGGCATGTGGGCGAATCACGGCTGGCGTCGAGATCCGCAGTTCGCGCGCGTCGAAGCGCTCTCGATCAGCATGCACGTCATGATTCTCGCTCTGCTGGTGGCGCCGCTGCTGCCCGGAGTCGTGACGCCGGGCGCGTCCAGAGCGTCCTATCGCGTCGTACCGATAGGTGATCTCTCGCTGTTTCTGAAGCATCTCAAAATGCCGCAGGCCGATTCCGCGGCGAAGAGGATGGGAGGTGGCGGTGGAGGGGGCGACCGTGACTCTCGGCCCGCGGGCACGGGCGTGCTTGCACTGTTCAATCGAATTCAGCTCGCGCCACCAAAGGTGCGAACGGCTCCCCATGCGGCGTATCCGGTACAGCCTACGATTCTGGGTCCCGAGGAAGGGAAGCTTTTGAGCCCCGCGATGGACAACTGGGGAAATCCTGTCTCGCCGGTGATCAATGACTCGAACGGGCCGGGAAACCGAAGCGGGATCGGAACGAATGAGGGACACGGTGTCGGCCCGGGTGCGGGTGACGGCTTCGGACCGGGCTCCACGGAAGGAGCGGGCGAGCGCTGGCCGATGTCCGGCGCGCATGCGTACAGTGAGGTCGCTTGTGTGTACTGCCCGGCGGCGCAGTTCTCCGACGAAGCGGTGAAGGCGAAGCTTCAGGGAACCGTGATCATTTCACTGCTTGTCACCGTAGAGGGGAGACCGATGGACGTGCGCGTTCTGCGCGGCTTGGGAATGGGGCTCGACGAAAAAGCGACGGACGCCGTCCGCAAATGGCGATTTCGGCCGTCGATTGGACCAGACGGGAAGCTCGCCGAAGTCCGCGTGTTGGTGGAGGTGGTCTTCCATCTGTATTGAAGCGGATACGCTGAACGGTTTTGGCTCCTGAATGTTTTCGGCCGCGCACGAACTCCTAAAATGTGAATCTGGCTGAGAACTGCAAAACCCTGGGTAGACCTGCCGGGCTAATCTCCTGAAAGGCTCCGAAATTGCCGGGGCCTGAATTCGCCACGAGATAGCAGGTCTGATTCAACGATTTGCCGTCACCACAGTTGGTCCCAATCGGATTGTATTGGAGCTGATTGATCCCGTCGCCATTCTGTACGTAATAGTTGGCATGGTTAGACAGATTGAACGCTTGCACTTGAAATTCCAATTCCTTGCCCTCGCCGATGGTGAAGCGGCGGGCCAATCCCGCATCGATTCGCTCGAGCCATGGGCCGTAGAAGGAATTGAGGCCGTTTCCTGGCGTTGGTCCGGCCCCATTGATGCCGCCGGCCGTATTGGCCGTGTCCTCGTTGAAGGCGGTGTCGTTCAGGTTGTCGTTTGCGCCGTCGCAGTTGCCGAAGGACAGGGTCGAACTGGTGCAAGCAGGGCTCAACAGCCCTGCATAGGGACGGCCGGAAGAGAACTCCATGACACTGCTCAATCTCCAGCCCGAAAGCAGTCGACGGCCCGGGCCGGGGCCGATTCGGTCTTCGGGGTGAGGTTCGTACACGGCGGCAACGGTTAGGCGATTCCTCTGATCGAGGAGCGAAGGAGCGTGGGTATTGCCGAAGTCGAACTGATTATTGAAGTCCATGCCGTCGAGCATCATGCTCTTCGCAAAGGTATAGGAGGCCTGCAACGAGAGGCCTTTCGACATGCGACGCTGTAACTCGACGAAGAAGGAGTTGTAGTAGTTTTGTGCCGGACTGATCAGTTCGTTGATCTGGCCCAGGTTGGGGTTGATGTAGCCCTCGGTGAGCAGGCCGTTGTCCATGTTAGGCAGGACGTAGGTCGGTCCCGCGCAAGGGGCCGTGGTCGCCGTGGGAGGGCACACGATGTAAGTCGTGGTGCCTTCTAACGGGTTCAGGTTGAGATCGTAGGCGCTGCCCGAGAGAATATGCAGCCCGTGATTCCACATTGTGCCGATACTGAGCGTTGTGTCCTCAAGAATCTGGCGTTCGATCTGCACACTGGCCTGCAGAATATCCGGCACACGGAACTGTGGCGAAACCAGGGAGATGTCGGGCGAAGCCGAAAAGAGCGGCGAGTTCGCTGGAAGGATATTCGGGAAAACTGGCGTTTGCTGGTTCGGCGGACCCGCGGTGTAACTAGCGCTGGCTGAGGACTGCTGTGAGGCCAATCCGTTTGAAATGACCGCGTTGCGGTAATTCAGGCCGTTCATGTTGGTGTAGAACTGTCCAAATCCCCCACGGACGACGGTCTTCTGAAGCGGTTGCCAGGCAAATCCGACACGCGGCGCGACGCGCCCAAATTGATTCGGGTACTGCCCAGTAAGCGGAAACGCCGGATTTTCCGATGGCTGGGGATAGACCTGGAAGTCCTCCCGCACGCCCAGTTCCAGCGTCAACTGCGACAACGCGCGAAACGTATCTTGCGCGTAGAATCCGTAGTAGGGGACCGTAAAAGAGAATGTCGGGCGTCCGGCAGCCTGACTGAACGTAATGTATTCGCCGAGCGCAAAGGCCTCCAGATTCGGGAATTCATACAGGCCGAGCGGTGATCCAAAATCGACAGCTTCGTTCGGATCTGCTCCGCCATCGTTGGTGTCCGCATCCGAGGAGCGGTTCCAATCGAAACCGAATTGCAAGGTGTGCTTGCCAATCATGTAGTTAACGCGGTCGGCAAGCGAGTACTGTCTTTCAAACACCCTACCTATGGAGAACGCGTTATTTCCCAGAATGAACGCGGCCGGGCTATCCAGGACGATCGTGGGGGTGTCGGGAGCCAAACCCGTTGGCGTCGCGGTTTCGTTGTCTTGCGAAGTGCCCGCGTGAAATTCGTTCAGCAACCTCGAAGAAAAAGTGTGCGTCCATCCCGCCGTGACTTCAAAGGTGCGCACAAAAGCGTTGGCCAGGCTTTGCAGGCCATAGTTGCCCACCGTCGGGTCAATGATGACGCCGCCGGGCGAGTTGAACCGGTTCACATTCAGGGCCAGGAACAGGCCATCGCGCGGGCTCGCTTGATAGTCGAGACGCGGCGTAAACACCAGATCGTTTCCCTGTCTCGGTTTGGTGCCCAGATTGGAGTTCAACGCGTTCATAACGTTTGACACTTGTTGCAGGTACACGGGATTGCTCGGATCGGGAGCCGTGTCGGTACCCGGAATAGGTAACGGCCCGTTCGGAGCAGGCAGCGCGGTTCCCGCGGGAATCCCAAAATTAGCGGATAAGAAAGAGGCTAAGTTCGAGGAGTTCGTTGCCAGAGCGGAGTTGATTACCGGAAGCGGAAAATTCCGTTGCTGCTGTTCGTAGTCGAGGAAGAACCATAAACGATTTCGAGCGATCGGGCCGCCCACGCCGGCGCCGAATTGCTGCAAAGAATCATGCGGCTTCGGAAAGCCGGCCGCCTTGTCGAGCGCGTCGTTGGCTCCCGTCGCGGAGTTGCGGTTGTAATAGAAGGCGCTGCCATGAAACGAGTTGCCCCCCGAGCGGGTCACCGCGTTCACGAATCCGGCCCCGCCGCCATAGATGGCCGAGTATGGACTGATGGAAACCTGGAATTCCTGGATCGAGTCTTCGCCGTACAGGTAGGGGATGCGGTAGCGACCGATAATGTCGGAGAAGTAGTTGTTCGTGGCGTTCGATCCGTCGACGGTGAACGCGCTAGAGCCATTGCCATTGGCGTATCCGGAATCTTCGCCGCCTTGCTGCCCGGCGATGCTCACAAGGCCGGTGTCGCCGTCGTAACTGGTATTGGGCGTCAGGGTCACAAAGTCGGTGTACTTGCGGCCGTTGAGCGGCAGCGCCTCGATCAGCGAGCGATCGAGCACCGTGCTGACGGAAGACTCAGCGGGGCGCAGGAGCGGCGTGGTCGCGGTTACTGTAGCGGTTTCGACGCCGGCTCCCACCCTCAACGAGATGTCCTCGACAGTCGTGTTGCCCACCAGCACTCGAACTAGGGCCTGAACATCGCGAAACCCTTTGAAACTGGCCACAATGGAATAGGCCCCCGGCATGACCGCGGGAAAGTGATAGAGTCCGTTGTAGTTGGTGGTGGCCAACTGTTGCACCCCGGTGGCAAGGTTCCGCACCACGATCTGGGCTCCAGGCACCATCGCACCGCTTGGATCTGTGACGCGTCCGCTCAGTGAGCCCGTCAACACAACATTCTGTGCGTGAAGTACCGTGACGGTAAGTCCGATCAGCAGGGCGACTCGGAGAAGATATCGAGCGGGCGACATCATGTTGTCAGCGCTCAATCCTACCACTTGTCTTGGCCGGTTACTCGTGCACTGAAAAAGGGAAACGAGCCAGCAGCCAACTCCCCTGGCTTGCATCCACAAACGCGGGTTCCCTGGTAGGATGGCCATGCTTCCAGTTGGTAAGGGTCACGGAATCGACCGGACGTGCTCTAGGTTTCGAGATTTAGGGTGTCCAGGATGAAGCGAGGCGTCGCCATTACCGGCTCCTTCGCCCTGCTGCTCAGCGCGGCCCTCGGGCTTGGGTTTCGGCCTTCCCTGTATGCTCCTTATGAAGAGGGCCAGGCCTACGTTCACATTGCCCACAACGATTACAGTCAGGTCTATAGCTATTATGGCGGACGTGTGCTCCATCCGCTTTTTGCCCGGTTCATCGCCGCCATTCTTCACCGACCGATTGACGCGCGCATTTTCCTTTGCTTGTCCGCCGCTTCTCTGGTTGCTTTTTTTCTGGCCTTGGGCATTCATTACGGAATCGCCTATTCCTCCTCGGGCGTGCTGTGGATCGCGCTGCTGGCCACGGCGACGGTCGTGGATGCCTACAGAAACTACTACTGGCACGACCTATTCTACGCGGCGCTTTGCGCTGTGTTTTTCGTGGCGCTGCGTTCGAACCTGTGGCTTGCCGTGGGGCTGCTCGTTCCGTTGTATTGGACTCGCGAGTCGACGATCGTACTCGTTGGCGCTGTGGTTCTGATCGCGGCCCTCGAGCGACGATGGGCCGTGTGCGCCGCAGCCGCGCTGGTGGGGCTCCTGGCCATGCGGATCGATTCTGCACTGGTTGCACGGGCTTTGCCGAATCATCAGGGGCTCTCGCTGGCTGCACTGGATGTTTTGAAGGTCCCCTATAACTTTGCCTTCAACGTGTGCGGCCTGGAATTCTGGGCCAACACAAACTCGGCCACGTTGGACCCTCCGATCTGGGTGGCTCGCGTCCCGGTTTGGCTCCATCTCGGCAACATTCGCGAGGTCGGTTACAGCGGGTTTTCCTGGCAGAGGCCGGTGCAAACTCTGCTGACCATGGCTACGGCGTTTGGGGTCTTACCTCTTGCCGCCATGCGCTTGCCTGCCCGCAAGTGGACCAGGCTAGTTCACGGCCGGTTCGATATGGCCACGTCCTTGGTTTACGGCGCGCTCATGTTCGGGCTCACTCCGCTGGTAGGCACGGTGCCCGAGCGCTATGTGCTCTACTCCTGGCCACTGTTCTGGTGGTTTGCTGTGGACCTGCTCACCGCCCTTCCCGACTTGCGCACGCGCGTCGAGGCCGTGCTTCTGTGCGTATTGGCAGCTTGGGCGCCCGCCCTCGTGCGGCTCTGTACAGGACCTTCGATCGAGGAGGGGCAGAGTGTGTCAACGGTTGGTCCGCTGGGACTCGTCATCAGCCTGGCGCTCGTGGCCGCAATTTACGTCGCTGCCTGGCGGCTCTTATGTGTGGGGAACAGACGAGTCGAAGCGGGTTTCGAGCCGGCTCGGGGTTCCCTGCGTCGATGAGCCGAGCGGTTGAATCCTACTCGCGTTCGAGGGCCCAGATGCCGGAGACGGCCAGTTCGAGCGAATTGCCGTCGGGATCACGGAAATAGATGGATGGTGCATTGCTGCCGAAGGCGAACTCGCATTCGATGCCGATGCCGTGCTCGCGGAGGCGTCGGCGCCAGTCCGCCAGCTCGCCGGGCTCGACCCGAAAGGCGACGTGCCCGGCGCCTGTTGTGCCATGGGCGGGCAGCGTGCCGTCCTGGCGAGTCACTTCGGCGCGGAAGAGCAGGAGCACGCTGGGTCCGGAACCCACCTGCAAAGCCGCGCCACGCCCTCCGGCGAAGTAAGCGTCCGGAATTTGACGCAAACCCAGAACGTTTTCATAAAAGGCTAGGGCGCGGTCCAAATCGGTGACATAGAGCGAAGTCTCGAGCACGCCGTACAAACGACAATTCATGGGCAAATTCTAGTCAAGAAAGCCTCGAAATTGAAATCTTGGCGGCCGTCATTCCTCCGCATTTCATGAAAAGGATTTCGGCCTGAGAAGAAGCCCGGAGCCGATCCTCCCGCCGGGCGCCGCATGGTTGCTTCCCATGTGCTTCCGGCCGCCCTTGGGAGGGAACTGGCCTTGCTCATGCTATATTCACTTTGAGTGGTATGCCGAAGGTGCGCATTTGCGTCGTCGAGTATTTGAATACCGCGCCGCTGGTGTGGAGCTTTGCCGAGGGACCGCTGCGGGGGAAGTATGAATTGTCGACCGCACTCCCGTCCGAATGCGCCGAGTCCTTGCGCCGGGGGGAGGCGGACGTAGCCATCATCCCTTCCATCGAATACCAGAGAATTGATGGCCTGGCGGTGATTCCGGAGATTGCCATCGCCGCCCAGGGCGAGGTGCGCAGCATCCTGGTGGTGGCCAAAAGGCCCATTGAGATGGCCAAACGCGTTGCGCTGGACACGAGTTCGCGCAGTTCGAGCGCGCTCGTCCGCCTGCTGGCTCGCGAGTACTGGAAGATTTCGCCCGAATACCTCGATGCCTCCCCCGATCCGTCCGAGATGTTGAAGCGCGCCGACGCGGCGCTGGTGATCGGCGACCCGGCGCTGCGGATTGCCCTCAAAATGGACGCGCTTTCGGGCAAGACACCAAGCGGAGAGGAATGCTGCCAGGGTGATCCCGACGAAATGCCCGTTCCCGGTTTCGAAACGATCTTCGTATATGACATCGCTTTTCAATGGCGCGAGATGACCGGCAAGCCCTGCGTGCTGGCGCTTTGGGCCGGACGTCGGGAGGTTATCACTCCGGAAGTGGTCGCCGATTTTCAGGAGTCGAAGCAATACGGGCTCGCGCGACTGGGCGAAATCGCCGAAGCCGCGGGGATGAAGCTCGATCTACCTCCCCGCGCCCTCGAACGTTACCTCACCGAGAACATCCAGTTCGATTTGAGCCGGGAGTACGTCGAGGGGCTCGAGCTGTACTTCGCAAAGGCCGCCGCAGCAGGCCTGGTCCCGCACGCCCGCCGCCTTGAATTTGCACCGTCCGCAATCGTCTCCGCCGCGCGCCCGGGCATTTAATCGACCGTGGAGCAGATCGGCACGGTGATCGCGCTTCGCCGTTATCCGGTCAAGAGCATGGCCGGCGAAGACTTGGACGAGGCGCGCATCACGTTTGCAGGAATCATGGGCGACCGCGTGTATGCGTTCGTCGATCCCCAAAACAAAACCGACTTTCCCTGGTGGACGGGGCGCCAGGCGCACGAAATGATTCGCTTCGAGCCTCACTTCACGCACGGCCTGCCCTCGAAGGAGGAATTTCCGGACCGCGACCAGTTCAGTGTGGACGTCCGCGGTTTCGACGGGCAGACCTTCCGGATGGGGGAGGAAGGATTCACTCGCCACCTGGAGGAGAAATTTGGCCGTTCGCTTCGGTTGCGGTTTTCCGAACGCAACATGACCGATTCGCGTCCGGTGTCTCTTCTCGGCTTGAGCACGATCCGCGCCTTGTCGGATGAGTTGGGTTTCGAGCTCGACCGGCGGCGCTTTCGCGAGAATCTCTACGTTGAGTGGAATGATCCGCGCCCATTTTTTGAAGATGGCCTGCTCGGCAGGCGGCTGCAAATCGGCGAGACGGTGATGCTCGAGGTCGTGAAGCGCGACCAGCGATGCGTCATCATCACACTTGACCCGGACACGGCCCAGGCGCGGCCCGAGATCCTAGGGCTTGTGGCGCGCCGCCACGAGGGTTCGGTCGGTGTGTACGCGACCGTACTGCGAGAAGGAATTGTGCGCACCCGCGACCCGATTTGCACCGTTTAGCGCTAAACTCTAAGCCATGGGGCTGACACCACAACAGGCTCTCGATCTCTTCGATGCCGATGATCTGTTCGGCATCGGCATGGCCGCAAACGAAGTGCGCCGGAAGAAAACCGATCCGCGCGTTGCGACCTATCAGATCGATCGCAACATCAATTACACGAATTTCTGCACCGAGTACTGTTCGTTCTGCGCCTTTTACCGCCCGCTGGGGGCAAGGGACGGCTATATCCTGCCGCTCGAAACGATTTACGGCAAGATTCAGGAAATGATCGAGCTGGGCGGAACGGGCGTGCTCATGCAGGGCGGCTTGCATCCGGACCTGCGCATCGAGTTCTACGAAAACATGCTGAGCTCGATCAAGCGAAAGTTCCCCCAGGTTCATCTGCACTGTTTTTCGGCGCCGGAGATCACCTCGATCGCGGAAGTTTCGGGCCTTTCGCTCGCAGAGGTGATCGCGCGATTGCGCGATGCCGGACTCGATTCGATTCCGGGCGGGGGCGCAGAGATTCTCGACGATGAGGTTCGCGCCCGCATTTCACGCCTTAAGTGCACGTCCGATGAATGGGAGCAGGTGCATCGCACGGCGCACGCGCTGGGCATGCGAACCACAGCCACCATGATGTTCGGCTGCGGCGAGGAAATCCGCCACCGCGTCAACCATCTCGAGCGTTTGCGCCGGATACAAGAGGACACGGGCGGATTTACCGCCTTCATTCCTTGGATTTTCGCGCCGGAAAATACGGCCTTAGGAAAAAGGATCGCCGAGGCCACGGCATTCGATTACCTAAAGACCCTGGCCATCAGCCGGCTTTATCTCCACAATATCGATCACGTTCAATCGAGCTGGCTCACGCCGGGAATCAAGATCTGCCAGGTCGGGTTGCAGTTCGGGGCAGACGACGTCGGCAGCATCCTCATCGAGGAAAACGTCGTGTATGCCGCCGGAGTGCGCAACCGAACCAACGAGGCCGAACTGCGTCGCATCATCTCCGATGCGGGTTATATCCCGGCACAACGCGACACGCTATACCGTTCCTACCTGCTCAAGATGTAATGGAGAGATAAGTTACCGTTTGCGACGGTCTGCGAACGCCTTGTTTCTCCACAGCAGCAAGGGGATTTCTGCCGACCTCATACTGCCACTCCCTGTGTCACGGTTTCTGATCGAGGTGTGCACCAAGTTTCGAAGTTCCAATGACTTCCCCGGCGGCGACGAGTATACTCGGCGCAATGCTTAGGGGGGTGCACATGTTCATGGCACGCATTTCCTCCGTCGCCGTACTCCTAGCTGGGCTTCTCGCCTCTGTGACCGCAAACGGCCAAAACAGCGTCCCGCCGCCCGCTCGAAGTCGAACCGTGCAGATTGAGTTGACCAGTACGATTCGAGCCAAGAAGGCGAAAGTGGGCGACGCAGTGAAAGCGCGCACCGTGAGTGCGCTGATCCTCCCGAATCAAACTGTCATTCGGGAAGGTTCCAAATTGACTGGCCATGTGTGTGTGGCGAATTCCGGGCGAAGCGGCACCAACCCTGCGACCATTGGTATAGCGTTCGATGAAGTGCAGGTGAAGAGCGGAGCGGAGGTGCGACTGCATTTCTCGATTCGAGCGGGGGCATTCGTCCACGCAACTGTTCATGACGCAGGGGCGAGGCAAAATGAATTCGAGCAGCCCTCAGCACCGTACGATTTTCAGCACCACCCCGCGGCAGGCCAACTTCAGCTTGAGCGAGATAGCATCGCCGCTGACGTCCAATCTCGGCTGATCAAGCCCCTGAGTCCGCCGTCCGAGCCTGGGTCGTTCTCCGAGCCACGGATTGAGTTGCGGACTGTGCCGGGAGGAACGCTTGTTGGCATGCCAGGTGTAACTCTTCGGGTCGATGGACCGGCGGGAGCGGCCACATTTCAGTCGTCGAATCGGAAGCTTGAACTTAAGAGTGGACTTCAGCTGGTGCTACGTGTCGATCCATGATGCGCTTCGTACGGGGCGCCAAGGTTACGGCGGCGAGTTCCGTGTCAGTCGTGAGTCGACGCACAAGATTGCGAAAATAGCCGTCGCGGCCGGCTAACTTACTGGGGCTTTAAGGCTTACGAATGGAGAGGACTACCTCTGTCCCGTCCGGCCACTCAAGGGGTTCCGAGGGGATCAGCGTGCCGTTCGCGATGTGCGCCCGAATCGTGCGCCGAGGCCCCGTCGAGCGCGCGGCCGATGCGGGGCTAGCGGGTGGCTCGGAGCGGCAATCGCCGCCGTCCAAGGCCGCATTGGCCAACCCGTCCGCCTCACGATTCATTTCACGAGGGACGTGCTCGATGGCGAAGTACTCGAGTTGCCTGGCGAGTTTCGAGGCGCGCTCGTAGAGCGGCTTGAGATCGGCGCTCTTAACCCTGTACTGCCCCTTCATTTGCCGGACGAGCAGCTCGGAGTCACTGCGGATCCGAAGGGCCTTGATGCCATGGCTTACCGCGTAATCGAGCGCAGCGAGCAACGCGTAATACTCGGCCACGTTGTTTGTCTCGCGCCCGATCCTCTTGCCGAGTTCGAAAACCACCTGCCCGCCCGACCGACGGAGGATCACGGCGTAGGATGCGGGACCGGGATTGCCGCGTGATGCGCCGTCGATATGGGCTATGTGCACCCCGGCCGGCGGCGGGGCGGAGGCGTCGGGAAACAGCCGAGGACTGCCGGGAGGCTTCATTCCGGACGCGCTCGGGCCGCGGGGCTACATTTCATCGGCGGCAGAGTCGGACGGAGCGGATTTCGGGAGGAGTCCAGGGGCCGTGGTGGCAGAAGCCGTGGGTCCGACGTAAAAAAGGATGCGCGTGCAGGTCTCGCAGTGGAGCATTTCATCGCCGGAAACGCGGCGCATTTCCTGAAGAACATGTGGGCGAACGCGCATGCCGCAAGCCGAGCATTTTTCGTCGCGCACCTCGGCGAGAGCGACTCCGTGATGCTTTCGCGCGATCCGCTGGTAGTGGTCGACGAGACTTTCCGGAATCAGGGCCACAATTCGATTGCGCTCGGTCTCGAGTTCCTGGATTTCCTTCTGGCTAGCCGTTTTTTCGGCCTCGATGTTCTGCCGTTCGCGCGCGGCAACCGCCTCGGCTTCCTTGGCCGTTTTCTCCGAGGTCTTTACGCGCCGCTCGTACTCCTCGCTCGATACCATCTCTTCGAGCAAGCGGTCTTCCGACCGTGCCATTTCCGCTTCGGCCAGTTCGATTTCGCGCTGGAGGGCCTTATAAGCCTCGTTGGTTTTGACCTGAGAGGTTTGGTCCTTGTATTTGCGAACCCGGTCCTTCCATTGCTCGACGTCCAGCTCGTATTTCTTTCGGCCCTTGATGGTGGCAACTTGCGCCGCCTTGCTCTTCTCGAGCTCCGCCCGCGCGGCTGCGACGCGCGCGTCAATGTCCGAGATTTTCTGGGGGAATTGCGCGAACCGCTTCCGCTCTTCGCCGAGCCGCAAGTCCACGGCCTGAAGCGCGAGCAGATTTTGGAGAACGTCACTCACAATCTTCGGATTCTAACACATCCACCGGCTCGGGCCCGGCGAACCCGGCCTGCTGCCGGGCGGGTGATCTGTCGATTGGGGTGCGTCCTTTTGGGGTACTCATCCGTATGACGAGTATGATAGGCGCCGCCGCATGGCCGTTGGAGGGGTCCTTGGCCGTCGATAAGGATGTCGCGCGGCTTCGCCGGGGGGACGTGGACGCCCTGGCCGAGCTGATTGCGCGATATCAAAACCGGCTTTACCGCTATCTGTTGCGGCTGGTGCGGGAGCCGGCGGAAGCGGAGGATCTGTTTCAGCAGACTTGGTTGCGCGTGGCCCAGAAGATCCGTGCGTTCGATCCGAGCCGGAACTTTGACGCTTGGCTGTTTACGCTCGCACGGAACCTGGCCATCGACCATCTTCGCCGTATCCGACCGCTGAGCCTCGACGAGCCAGTTTCCGGCGAGCCGTTCGAGGAAAGTCGAACCGACCGGCTCATCTCGACCGAAAGCCTCCCGTTTGACCGTGCACTGGCGGCCGAGCGGCGGAACCGTTTGGCGCAGGCCATGGAGAGAATGCCGGCGGTTTATCGCGAGGTGCTCACTCTGCGATTCGAGGAAGAAATGAAGGTGGAGGAGATTGCCCAGGTCATTGGTGCCCCGCTCTCGACGGTGAAAACGCGCCTGCGGCGCTCGCTCGAGCAGCTGCGGAATTACCTCGCGACGCGCTACCCGGGAGTCGATTGGCCATGAGCGAACACAACAAGATTCAAGAGCTGCTGACGCTGGCCGCCGCGGGCGCTCTCGGCAGCTCGGACGAACAGCGAGTCGACGAGCATCTGCGGTCGTGCGCGATCTGCTTGAAGGAAATCGCCGCCTGGCAAGCCATTGCGGCTGATCTGCGCCGCTTGCCGACCCCGGAGGCTCCAGCGCGATTGGTCGAGCGGACGCGCTGGCTTGCCGAAGCAAGCCTCGAGGAGCAGGCGGAGCATCGCTGGCAGAACAGGGTGATGGCGTTGGTCGTCACTTTTGCTTGGCTGCTGACCATCCTAAGCTGGCCCCTGGTTCGCCTGGTCTCGGGCAGTGTCCTCGGTTTGCTCGATCCTCATCTGAACCGCAGCTGGATCAGTTTTGCCGGTTTTACCGCACTGGTCTGGCTGGCGGGGGGAACGGCAGCGGTGCTGCTGTCGCGTCAGGAGCGACGGGAAAGGAGACTGGCATGAGCCGCTTTGGCAGGGAACTGCGCGTCATTCCGGCTACGGCATGGATCATCGCCTTGCTTGCCTACGCAGGCATCACGACGCCCCTGTTTTTCTACGTGATCCCCCAAGATCCGGAGCTGGGGCGTTGGCCGCGCTGGGGCCAAGCCCTGTTTGTCTATGGCATCTTTCTTTTCTTGATTGCCTTTATCGCCCTGCTCGGGTACGTATACGGGGATGCCAAGCGGCGTCAAATGCGCGCCGGCATGTGGACGCTGCTGGCCATTTTCATCCCCTACCTGATCGGCATTATTCTCTATTTCATCTTGCGCGACCCACTGCCCAAGCCCTGCCCTGACTGCGGAAAGGGAGTGAAAGGGGGATTCGTTTTTTGCCCGCATTGCGGAGCCTCGCTCCAGCCAAGCTGCCCGAATTGCGGCCGCGCCGTTGACCCAACCTGGATGAATTGCCCGCATTGCGGGCAGCGACTGCCTTCCCAATCTCAGCGCGACCTCCGCTCGCCACTAAGCGAGCCCACCAGGGATGCGGGGTAATCAACTTGCCTCGGACCAGAGCTCGTCGCGAACGTTCTTCAATACATAGGCGGCGCGCTCGACGCCAACCTGCCCTTCGAGCTGAGCGTCTTCATTCTCGATGCTGAGAATGCCCTCGTATCCAACGTCCATATAGGCGCGCACGACCGACTTCCACAGGTCGGCCCCGTGTCCGTAGCCAACGGCCCGAAAGAATGCCGAAGCCTCCGGAATCTCCTGGGTCGTAAACCCAAAATTGAGCACGCCGTATTGGTCGACATTGCGCTGGTAGAGGACCGTGTCCTTCATGTGCGCGTGAAAGAGAGCGCCCTGGCGGCCGAGCAAGTGGATGACGGCGACCGGGTCGCATTGCTGCCAGAAAAGGTGGCTCAGGTCGCAATTCGCGCCGATTTCCTCGCCGGCGGCCTCGCGCAGCTTCAGCAGGGTGCGCGGATTGTAGACGGCGAAGTTCGGATGCATTTCGAGCCCGATCCGGCGGATCCCGTGTTGGCGTGCAAACGCCGCCGCCTGTTTCCAGTACGGAATCAACCTCTCCTTCCACTGCCAGTCGAGCGCGGACGCGTATTCATCGGGCCAGCGGTAGGTGATCCAATTCGGGTTCTGATCCGTGGGATTTGCTCCGGGACATCCGGAGAATCCCACGATCACCTCGACGCCCAGTTTCTCGGCGAGCAAGACCGTACGGCGAAACGTTTCCGCGTCGCGACCGGCGATGGCCGCGTCCGGATGCACGGGGTTTCCATGGCAGCTGAGCGTGGCCACGCGAATATTGCGGTCCTCGAACTTTCCTTTCCAAGCCTTGAGTTTCGCGGAATCAGCCAGCAATTCATCGACCGGGCAGTGGGGAGTGCCGGGGTAGCCGCCCGTGCCGATCTCAACGGCCTCCAGGCCGAGCGCGCTGATCCTCTCCAGCATGGCGTCCAGGGAGAGATCTGCATAGACGGGATCGAAAACTCCGATCGGAATCTTGCGGCGGTTTTTGGGAGCGGATCGATCGCCGACTTGCCTCGGCGCGGGGGCAGCCGGGTGCGGCCTGCCCGAGGTGCGGGCCGGCATCGCCGCCACCGCCCCCATCGCGCCGCCCACCGCTTTCAGAAAATTGCGTCGACCGGCCTGCTCGAGCTCACGGCCGTCTGCGTTTTGCGCGATCTCGCCGGACATGTCCACCCCCGCTACAGTTGATCTGCACACTTTCGACCGACAAGCCTACAGCTTTTCGCCGACGATGAAGAGAGAAGATTGGGTCAGGGTGATGTCCGGCAGGGGATCGGGGCTGGTCGCAGCGACGGGCAGAAGCTTCGGATAAAAACCGCAGTCCTTATGCTCGACGATCGATTGCTCGACCAGGCGCCGAGTCTGCCGGTAGGCGGGATCGCCGCGTTTCCAGCCGGCAACGCTCAGCCAATGATCGAAGGAACGTGGGCGGGAATCGATTTCAAAGAAAGTGACCCGCAACCCGGCCGTGGTGAACATGGCCTTCAGCTCGCTTGGCGGCATGGCTCGCGCGTGGGATGGATCGCGAGCCACCTCGATCCGATTACGAAGCTCGGCCGCGCCAGCATCCTCGGGAACGATCATATCGAGCACCCCGGCTCGCCCGCCATGCGCCAGAACGCGCGCCATCTCGTCGATGACGCGCTGGGGGTCAAGAATATGGTGGAGGCTGTAGCTAGTGACCGCCACGTCGATCGAAGCATCCCCAAGCGGCAATCGCCGAGCATCCGCCAGCAGGGCAAAGAGATTCCCGATTCCATCCGCTTCGGCCGAGCGCCGCGCGCGACCCAAGATCGCCGGCGTGAAATCGACGCCGATCACCCAGCGAACATGCTTGGCGAATCTGAGCGCGAGAGTTCCCGGGCCGCAGGCCAAGTCGATGGCACGGTCCGATTGGCTCGCCCGTGTGAGCGTCGCGAGCAACTCCGCTTCGCGAACGCGCTCCTTCAGGGCATAGTCGCCGAAAACTTCGGCCGTGAGCGTGAAGCGGTCGCGAACCAACTCGGTTTGCTGGTCGTCTCTGCGCAAGGTGGTTCTGCTTACCGCACAAGAATACACCGGGCCCGATGCTGTTCGTCGATGCGGCGCAAATCGGGAAGCCCGACATCGCAATCGGCCAGGCGCACCGAGCAGCGCGGCGAAAACGAACACCCCGGCGGCAGGGCGTCGAGGGCGGGAACAGTGCCCGGAATGGGAACCACCCCTCCCCGCTCGAGGCGCGGAGCAGCGCGAAGCAGTGCATCCGTATAGGGATGACGCGGATGCCCGAGAACTTCCTTCGTGGGGCCCTCCTCGACGATGCGGCCCGCGTACAGAACCAGCAAACGGCTGGTGACCTGGGCCACCACTCCGAGGTCATGGGTAATGAAGAGAAGCGACAATTGCAGTTCGCGCTGGAGATTGGCGAGCAGGTCCAGAATTTGCTTTTGTACCGTCACGTCGAGTGCCGTCGTCGGTTCATCGGCCACCAGCACCTTCGGTCCCGCCGCAAGCGCCATGGCAATCGTGACGCGTTGGCGAAGACCGCCGGAAAGCTGGTGCGGATACTGCCCAAGACGCCGCTCGGGTTCCGGAACGGCAGCCCGCTCGAGAGCCTCGATCGTTCGATCACGGAGTGCGCGGGAAGAAATGCGCGCCGCATGAACCCGAATGGCCTCTTTGATCTGCTCGCCGATTGTTACCACGGGATTGAGCGCGGTCATCGGCTCCTGAAACACCATGGCCATTTCTCCGCCTCGCATTCTGCGCATGATCTCGGGAGGGGCGGAAAGAAGATCGATCTTCCCGTTCTCCGAGCCGGTTTGTCCAGCGAGGAAGGCCTCCCCGCTCGCGCGGGCGCCCGGGGGAAGCAAGCCCATCAAAGCAAGCGCAAGCATCGTTTTTCCCGAGCCCGACTCCCCGACAATCCCGAGCGATTCGCTTTCATCGAGCGCGAACGATACCTCCGCCACAGGCCGAACCCAGCCCTGCTCGGTCGGCAGTTCAACGCTCAGCCGGCGAATATCGAGTCTGCTCGCCATAGCCACCATCATACGTCTTCGCCCATGTTTCCGATGGATTCGCGCTTCGTGAATTGTCAGGCCCGCACGCGAGCCCTGGCGCATCCGGGCTCGCGGCCCTTGCCTCCGGGGCGCCGCCGGATCAGCGTTTGGACAGGGGGATGACCAAGCGGAGCGCGGTGTGCGTGTCCGAGAAGCGGCAGACCTTGTTGTCGACCAACCCGGCCGATTTTCCCGCCGCGATGACGTCTACCTCGCGAATCTGCTGCCTGCCCTTGGGGTAGATGACCCAAACCGCCCCGTTCTTCTCGATGGCTTTCGCCAGGGCTTTGAGCCTGGGCAAATCGGTTGTGGCTTCGGCGGCAACCAGGATCAGGTCCATGGATTCCTGGGGCAGCTGACGCAAATAGCCGGACACGCGTCGACCGAGCTCGGACAGGAAGGAAGCATCATCTATGCCCAGCACGGCGATGCGCTGCTCGGTCTTAACGCCCAGCTTATCGAGCAGCGACCGATGCGAATAGTCCCGCTCGGCCGGGCGTCGAGCCTTTGATCGGACTCTGGGCGGCACAGTTTTATCTCGACGTGAACGGCCTGGCCAAAACCCTCTCCTGGCGCGGCGCAAGCGCTCTCGCGTTCGGCTCGATTATAGGCGCGTTCGCTTCATCCGGCGCACGCCAAATCTCGGCCGCCTTTTCCACAGGTTGCAACGAGATGCACAGCATGACGTGTGCTTGCCGCGGGCGGGTTCGACGCTTATGCTTGCGGCATGGCCCGAGCAGATTGCCGGACGTGCGGCGGCAGCGGATGGAAGGTCGTTGAGCGCCGGACCGACGGCGCAGAGCCGATGACCGAGCGGGAGGCAGCGCGTCCCGAAGCCGCGGCTCCCGAGCCGAGGATGGTCTGGGCGGTTCCCTGCGACTGTACGGCGACTGACCGCACAGAGCGGGCGCTTGAGCGAGCGCGCATCCCGGAACGCTATCGGCACTGCGACTTCGATAATTTCGAAACGGACAATGAACACGAAAACGCCTCGCGCGACCAGCTGCAGAACTGGAACCGCAGCCTCACGCAAGCGAAACTGGTCGTAGCGCGGTTTGCCGAAGAGTACATGCCGGCGGCCAGCGGGGGAATGGAACAAGGTTTCTTGCTCATGGGGCCGTGCGGAGTCGGCAAGACGCATCTGGCGGTGGCGGCACTCAAGCAGATCGTCCTGCGCGGGGCCGGCGGGCTCTTTTACGATTACCGCGAGCTTTTGAAGGAAATTCAGGGCAGCTACAATCCCGAGAGCCAGTCGACGGAGATGAGCGTGCTCGATCCGGTTCTCAGCACGGAACTACTGGTTTTGGACGATGTGGGTTCAAGCAAGCCGTCGACATGGGCTCTGGAAACCGTGGGTCATATCCTGAACTCGCGGTACAACGCGAAGCGCGTGACGCTTCTCACCACGAATTTTCTCGATTCCGACGCCGTGCACAACGCCGACTCCTCCCTGGCGCGAGTGCCAGGAATGCGCGCGCCGATAGCAGAAGATTCGTTGACCGAACGCGTCGGCAAGCGCATCCGGTCACGACTGTATGAAATGTGCCGGACGATCGAGATCATGGCGCCCGACTACCGCAAGGAAATCCGGAACGTCAGCCGCTTCGCCCGATCATAGACCGGCTACGGTTCGTAGCGGAACGATTTATCCGGATAGGGTGGGGCCTTCGGCACAGGCCGCGGATCCCGTCGAATTTCCTCCACAAGGTATTTCACGGCGGCATCCAGCTGCGCGTCATGGCCCTCGAAGGTCGCGTGCGGAGGATTATCGATTATGATGTCCGGATCAACGCCGTGTCCTTCGATGAGCCATTTGCGCTCCGCTCCGTAGACTCCCGTTTCGGCTGCGGTGGCAATGCCGTTGTCTTCCAGTCGATTATTGGCTGAGAGCCAAATCTCGCCGCCCCAGGTGCGCATGCCGATGACCTTGCCCAAACCGAGCCGGCGAAAGCCTTCCGAGAAAGCCTCGCCGTCCGAGGCAGTCTGCTGATCGCAGAGCACGACCATGTGCCCGCGAAAGGCGTATTGCATATTCCAGGTCGGGTTGCCGGTCCGCGGTTGCCAGTAGAACCAGGCCTGACGCGCCAGTTTCGAGAGAAGCCAGGAATCGATGTTTCCTCCGTTATTGTGGCGCACGTCAATGATCAGGCCTTGGCGGTCAAAAACCGGGTAGAAATCGCGCGCCCATTGTGCGATGTCGTTTGCTCCCATGGCGCGCAGATGCACGTACCCGATTTGCCCCCCTGAAGCGGCATCCACCCTGAGCCGCCGCGTATACTCCCATTCGGCGTAGCGCAACTGGCTTTCCGCTTCCGCGGAGATGGCCGTGGCCAGAACGTCTCGAATCTGCCCGGAAGGCGACTTCACCCGCAGCAGCACTTTCCGCCCCGCCTTGCCGCGCAGCAGCGCGCGCTCGTCGGAGACTCCGACCAGACTATCGCCATCGATGCTGAGAATTACCTCGCCCTCCTCAACCAGCGAGTCCGGCTTCGCCAGCGGCGGGGCCTCATCCGGGAGGTCAGGATCGTGCAGGTAGATGTGTTCGACGACGTAGCCGCCGGCGCGCTCGTCCGGGCGGAGTACAGCGCCCAACGAGGCGAGGTCTACTTGATCGGAAGGCTTTCGCGAATCGCCGCCCCGCACGAAGGTGTGAAGAGCGGAGAGCTCGCTCACCATCTGAGCGATCACGTCATTCAGTTCGTTCCGATCGGCGACGCGATCGACGAGCGGAAGATATCGCTGGCGCATGGCGGCCCAATCGACGCCGTTCATGTGGCGATCGTAGAAGTAATCACGTTCGAGCCGCCAGGCGTCCTCAAACAGCGCATGGTACTCGGTGCGCGGACTCGTGACGAAAGTCCAGCTGGACATGTCGATCTTCGACTTTCCGAGCGTCTTCGGTTCTCCGAGTTCCTTCCCGTCCGAATCGAAGACGAAGAAATCGTCGCCTTTGGCCACGAGCATTTTCTTGCGATCGAGCGAGATTTCATACCCATTTACGTCACTCAGGAGAATCTCTGGAGCCTCGCCCTTGTTGGCGATATCCAGGCACGAGAGGGCTGCCTTGGGCTGCGGTTCTTCATCGAGCTCGGTCCAGCACAGCCTCTTATCGGTTGCCTCCAGATCGGAATAGTTCCCAGGCCGGACGGGAATTTCGTTCAATCGCAAGGTCAAATCCTTAAAGTCGATGTCGACCCGGACGGTGGCCGCTTTCTTTGGCTCGGCCGTCTTCTGGTCGTCCGCTGTCGTTCCCGCGGCGGGCGGTTCGGGCTTCTCCGGATGCAGCTCGTCGATGGGGGCAAAGGGCGAGCGCAGTCCGGGCGTGAGCGCGAGCTCGTAGATCTTGATGGAACGATCAAAGTTCGGGTCCGGCTGCCGCGCACCCCAAGGCGACCTGACTGTCGAGCGCAACATGCGGTCGGAAAGGAAATAGATCCACTTGCCGTCGGCGCTCCAGGCTGGGTTTTGGCTGTTGTATCGGTCCGAGGTCAGCGCCTCGATGGCGCCCGTCGTCGTATTGAGCACCTTAATCTGTGAAAACGTGTTGCTTGCCGCTTCGACGTAGGCAAGCCATTGGCTATCCGGCGACCAGCTGAGGTCGACGAAATCGTCGACCATGGACTTGGCGACAGGCTTGGTTTGCTTCGTCCTCATGTCATAGAGCCACAGCTCGTGATCCTTGTCGTGATAGGCCAGCCAGTGGCCGTCCGGCGAAGGAACCCCCTCCCAGCGCAGGACCTTGGCATCTTGCGTCAACTGCTCGGCCGCGCCGATGCCGCTTGCCGGAAATTTCCAAAATTCTGTTTCGCCCGTTTCGGTCGAAAGGGCCACGATGCTCTTACCGTCGGGCATGTACCGAGCTTCGCGGTAGCGCACTCCGGAATTGCCGGCAACCTTGACGATTCGTCCGCTGACCGAGGGTAAGGTAAAAACCTCCCCGCGCGCGGTGAACACGGCGGCAGAACCGTCGGGTGCGATGTGCGCTTGGGTGAGGTATTCGAGAGGCTTGTTGACCCAATGGTCGCGCAGCTGGTCGAAATCCGAGACCAGGGTAATCGGGATAACCGCGTCCTTGCCGGAGCTGAGATCGAGGAGCCACAAGTCGGCGCCGCACTGGTAGGCGATACGGCCATCGGAGAGGGACGCCGAACGGACATCGAAACCGCGGTGATGCGTGTGTTGCCGCACCGTGTGGCCGTGCTCGTCCATCGAATAGATGTTCATCACCCCGTCGCGGTCAGAAAGAAAGTAAACGCGGCCGTCCCAGAACATGGGATTATCCGAGGTGCCCTCCCAATCGCCGGTCAGCTCGACCGCTTCCGAACCCGCGTCGTAGCGCCAGATGTTTTCCGCCGTGCCGCCTTTGTATCGCTTCGTCCAGCTCGGCTGCCGGTCGAGACGCGTGAAAAAGAGCGTGTGTCCATCGGGTGAGTAACTGCCCTGGGCGGCGGCGGCGAGAGGAATGATTTCGCGGGCCCCCTGGCCATCGATAGCTACGAGCTGCGGATTGGGAAGGGTCGAGTAGCGCCTGGTGCGAACCAAGACACGCCCGTCCGGGATCCAGCCGGCCACCAGCGCGTCTCCATCCCAGGTGCGGCGCTCGGGTAATCCGCCGTCAATCGGCATCGTGTAGGCGTCGAGCGGTCCTTCGTATTCCGCGCTGAATGCGACAGTTCGGCCGTCCGGCGAGATCGCCGCGTGGATTTCCTCTCCGGGATTGGACGTGAGGCGCGTCGCTGCACCGCCCTTCGTGCTCACCTTCCAGAGATCACCCTCAGCGGTGAAAACGATGGTATCGCCGTAGATCGCGGGATACCGGTAGTAGCCGGGACGGGTAGGGCCGGTGTTCTCGGCGCGCAGGTACAGAACGAACAAGAGGGCAAGGATCAGCGTAAGGGCGGCTCGAATCAAAAATGGTCTGGATGGCGTGGCCATACGCAAACGACCTCCTCCTCGATGCGTTCCCGATCGCAGGCCAGGATTCCCCTCGTGCGCCTGAGACAAACCTTGCAGGCCTGGCCGCGATGTGGTGCAGTCGGGATCGAGAGGCGGGCGATGGTAGCACAGAGTGGGGATCGTGCTGTCGGGTGGCTCGGAGGTCAGGTATCTACGGTTCGTTCGCGCTGCCGAAGGCGAGGGTCACGAGAGTTTTCTGCTCAAGCTCATGAGCTTTGTGGGAACCGGTGGCCGGGCTGGCACTCGCCGAACGTTTGATGGACAACACGGCGCGGTCGCCCGCCAGGCGCTCCAGTCGGGGGATCAGAAATGCCAGCGCGCCCATATTGGCGGGCTCCTCCTGTACCCACACAAATTCGCGGGCCTTCTTGTGACGATCCATCTCGGCCGCGAGCTCGGCTTCTGGCAGCGGGTAGAGTTGTTCGAGGAATACAATTGCTGTCGAGCTGTCTTTCCGCCGCTTGCGCTCGGCTTCGAGCTCGTGCCCGATTTTGCCTGTGCACAGCAGCACCCGCCTGGCCGAGCCGTCGCCGCGATCGGGAATCACGAGACGAAAGCGCGGCGCGGCCAGATCGGCGAGAGTCGAGGATGCGGCCGGATGCCGCAGCATGCTTTTGGGAGTAAAGACCACCAGCGGCTTACGCCATCGCCTGAGCGCCTGCCTGCGCAGCAGATGAAAATATTGGGCCGCCGTCGACGGTTGGCAGATCTGGATGTTGTCCCGCGCGGCAAGCTGAAGGAATCGCTCGATTCGCGCGCTCGAGTGCTCCGGCCCTTGCCCCTCATAACCGTGCGGCAGAAGCATCACAAGTCCGGAAAGCAAGTTCCACTTGTCCTCGCCCGCGGAAACGAACTGATCAATCACGATCTGCGCGCCGTTTGCAAAATCGCCGAACTGCGCTTCCCATAGAACCAAGGCCTCCGGGAAATCGCGGCTGAACCCGTATTCGAATCCGAGCACGGAAGCTTCCGAGAGGGTCGAGTTGTGGATCTCCAGCCAAGCCGGCTCCTTGGCCAGCCGCTCGAGGGGGACAAAGTTCTGCTCCGTCTCGATGTCGATGAGCGCCGCATGGCGCTGGTTAAACGTTCCCCGCCGGCTGTCTTGGCCGCTGAGCCGCACCGGAACCCCCTGTCGCAAAAGCGAACCGAAGGCCAGCGCTTCGGCCATGCCGAAGTCGACCGGCCGGGTGCCGCGGGCCATCTCGAGCCGCTGCTCGAGCAATTTCTTCACCTTGGGATGAATGTGGAACCCGCTCGGATATTCGACGAGCGCTTCGCCAATCTCGGTCAGCCTCTCGCCAGCCACGCCCGTGTCGACCTCGAACGAGGCTTTGTGGCGCCCTCCGCAAAACGGATCCCAATACGGGGGGAGCGTGCGCAAGGGAGGGTTTTTTTCTAGCTCGAGCGCGGTTTTCTGCGCCGCGTCGAGTTCGGCCTGGACTTGCCGCACGATTGGGGCGGGATCCATGGCCGTCTGGCTGGCGTAAATCTTCCACGTCGGCGGATGGGCCTCGATTTTTCGATAGCGCAGCGGCTGGGTGATGGTCGGGTCGTCGACTTCACTGTGCCCGTGCCTGCGGTAGCCGATCAAATCGATCACGACCGGCGTGCGGAAGGCGTACCGATATTGGGCCGCGATCTGGCCGACGCGCACCACCGCGTCGGGATCCTCCGAGTTGACGTGGAAAACAGGAATCGGCAGGCGCTTCGCTAGATCGGAAGAAAATCGCGAAGAGTGCAGTTCCTGGGGCACGGTCGTGAAGCCAATCAGATTGTTGACGATGATATTGATCGAGCCTCCGGCGGTGAATCCTTCGACCAGGGCCATATTCAGTGTCTCCGCCCAGATCCCCTGCCCGGCAAACGCCGCGTCGCCATGCATGAAGATGGGGATCACTTTCTGGCGGCCCAGCCTTCCGAGCCGCGTTTGCTTGGCGCGTACGCGCCCCATGGCCACCGGATCCACGGCCTCGAGATGGCTGGGGTTCGAGGCCAGATGAATCGAGAGTTTGCGCCCGTTCGCGGCCGCAAAATCACCGGTTGCCCCGATATGATATTTCACGTCTCCCCCGCCCAGAACGCTCCGCGGGTCCACATCCTCGAAGCGAGCAAAGATCTCCGCCGCGTCGCGCCCCACAATGTGGGTCATCACGTTCAGCCGTCCGCGGTGGCTCATGGCCAGCACCGCTTGTTCGGCGCCCTGGTCCGCTGCGGCATTCAAGACGGCATCGAGCAGGGGCACGAGTGACTCTTCCCCTTCGAGCGAATAGCGCTTCGTGCCCAGATAGCGCGTCTGCAGCACGTGCTCGAAAATGTCCGCGCGAACCAGCCTTTCGAGAATCCTTTCGCGATCCGGCGCCGGATATTTCGCCTCCATGCGCTCCTCAATCCAGATTCGGCACTCGCGACCGGGGATGTGCATGAACTCGGCGCCTATCGTGCCGCAATACAACCGGCGCGCGGCTTCCGCGTCGGGTCCCGCAACGTCCAATTCGTCCATGTGGACCGGCCGGAGATCGCCGAGCGGGTCAAGGTTCGCCTGCAAATATCCCCAGCGCCGAAATGCGTCCCAGATCTGCTCCTGAGCCTCTTTGTGCGCCGTCCGATTCACGACTGCTTGTTGCCTGCTCATGAAGCCCCTTCCACAGGAATGGCCCATTATACGTTCGACGCGCGCGACAGGAATTCAGAAAACATGGACGAAGCGGGAATTCGATGTCGTTTGCGAGTGGCCAGTCGCCGTTTCCCGATAGCGTGCCGGCCCGGGCCGCTCGACTCGTGCGCTCTCGCGTCAGTCTTTCCAATAGCCGAGCAGTCGGCGAACCAGCACGAATTGGCCAAGGTGATACGAATTGTGGTCGGCGAGAAGCAACGCTTCACGCAGAATCGTCTGGCCCGAACCGTGCGGAATGGCGGAAAGCAGATCCGTGCGGGGATCGGCAACCAGTTGCCCCATGGCGTCCATGTCGGCGAAAAACTCCGTGGCGCTCTTCTTCCAGGCTGCATCGCTTGAGGGAGCAGTCGTTTTGGGCCAATAGCCGGACGGAAAGTCCGGGGAAACATGCTTCGGATTGCGCGAAAACTCGAGAATGTCTCGCTGCGCGATCCGGGCGTGCTCGAGCAGCTCCCACAGCGAATGCGGCGCTCCGACGGGCCTTTTCCCGCGCGCCTCAGGCGGGACCCCGGCGAGGGCGTTCTTCCAGGTGAGGTGCGCCTCACCCCAGCCCAGAGCCTTCCGAAGTTGGTCGCGCAATGCTCTCTCGTTCATGTGGCCCCTCGCTCGAACCTGCTCGAACCATAGTAGGCAGGTGAACTCGCGGGCGTCAACGACGCGCCCATGGGGCCCGCACTCGCCGGATCGGCCGCGACGTCGCTTGTTGCCCCCCTTCTCCTGGCGTATGATCCGGGCAACGCCATTGTTTTGGGAGCGTGCTATGAGTGAATTTTCGCGTCGTGATTTTTCGCGAGTCGTTGCTCAATCCCTGGCCCTGGCCGCTTCGGCCCCCTATCTGCGCGCCGCGCAAGGTTCGCGCCACGACGAGCCGGCGCCGCCCGGAGCCGTGCACCTGAATTTCAACGAGAACCCCTACGGTCCTTCGCCCAGCGCGCTGGCGGCCCTGGCCACCTGCGGCCACATTGCCGCGCGGTATCCGGACGGGCCATACCAGGCCTTGCGCGAGGCGCTCGCAGAGATGCATGGTGTTAAGCCCGACAACATCGCGCTCGGATGCGGATCAACGGAAATCCTGTGCATCGCGGACGAAGCGTTCCTCGGACCGAAAAAGAATCTTGTGGTGGCCGAGCCGACCTTCGAAGCGGTGATCGAGTATGTACAAGCCGCCCATGGCGAGGTCGTGAAGGTCCCGCTGACGGCCGATCACCGCCACGATTTGCCGAGAATGGCCGCCGCGTGTGCGCCGAACACAGGAATGGTTTACGTCTGCAATCCCAACAATCCGACGGGAACCATTGTTTCCCGCGACGAGCTTGCCGCGTTCGTAAATCGCGTGCCGCCTTCAACGCTGATCCTGGTCGACGAGGCCTATTTCCATTTCGCCCAAGCGACCGACTACGGCACAGCCGTCGATTTGCTGGCCGAGCATCCGAATCTGATCGTGTCCCGTACGTTCTCGAAGGTCTATGGTATGGCCGGAATGCGGCTCGGGTATGCCGTGGGCGGGAAGGACGTGATCGAGGCCATGCGGCCGTACAACCTCCAGCCATTCAACGGAAACGCGGCCGTGCTCGCGGCAAGCCAGGCGAGTCTGTCCGACCAGGGCCACGTTGCCGAATGCGCGAAGAAGATGAACGCGACGCGCGGGTGGCTATGCGGGCAGCTCGCCAGCCAGGGCCGGAGCTTCATTCCCTCGGAAGCCAATTTTGTGATGATTAATGTGGGCGCCGACGTCCAACCGCTCATCGAGCAGTTTCGTGCTCGAAAGATTCTGGTCGGGCGAAAGTTTCCCTCCATGCCGAATTTCCTGCGCGTGAGCATTGGAACACAGGCGGAAACCGAACAGTTCCTTGCCGCGCTCGTGGAAGTTGTTCCCGCCGAGCGCCCGCGGGCCGCCTAAGGTTGCGCCCGGGGGGCTAGCCGCGCGGGACCTCGCTCATCAACTCGATCACGTTGCGGTCCGGATCGCGAAACGCGGCGAGCCAGAGATCGTGCTTTTCGAGTTTCGCAACCAGGGTCGGCTTGGTCTCAAACACGACCCCCCGCGCCGCCAACTGTTCGGCGGCCCTTTCGATGTTGTCGACTCGAAAGTAGAGGATCGGGCGAAACGATTCGCCGTTTGCTTCCGGCAGCCCCAGCATCAATCGAATCCCCGCGCAATCGAAAAACGCGAGGTTCGGCAGGCGAAACAGCAGTGTCAGCCCGAGCACGTCGCGATAGAAGTCAACCGAGCGGTCCAGATCGGTCACGGTCATGCCGACCTGTCCGATTTGTCCCAGCCGCAAGCCTCGATCCGCAGTCATCATTTCGATACCTCTGTGGAAGACACCAGAATATTCCCAGATCGATCGCTTGAAAACTTCTTCCTTCTTGCGATTCGACCCATGCGCCCTTGGCCTACGCCGGCTTAGCCTTCCCCGCCCGGGGGCCCACTCGTGGGTCGACGTCGCCCGAGGGAGGCGAAGCGGAGCAGATTACAACCGTTCGGCAAGCCAAGAAAACTTCGTGGGAAATGCGCTTCGGCGACTAGACTAGCGGGAGTTTAATTAAGATCGCTTGAAACCTATCGGAGGTTTTCATGCTCAAACAGACGAAGTTTGTGGCAGCCTTGCTACTTGTGTGCGCGGCAGCGGTCGAGCCCGCCCTCGCGCAGGCGCATGGCGGAGCGCCCGGCCCGGAGCAGGAATTTCTGGCCAAGCGCGCCGGCGAATATACACGGGTTATCAAGTTCGTCGGCCAACCGGGCACATGGAATGGAAGTTCGAAAATCTCCGTCATTCTCGGCGGCCGTTTCCTTTTCGAGGAAACCCACGATACCGTTTTCGGTCGTCCGGTCGAGGGCAGGCGAATCTATGGATACAACAACTCGACGAAAGAATATGAAATGATCACGCTGTACACGATGTCGACGGCCATTACCAAGCTCACCGGCACGAGCGATGACGGCGGGAAGAGCGTCGACTACGCGGGTGCCTCCGACGAGCCGCAAGGGAAGGTTCCGCTGCACGCGCAAGTGCGGCAGATCGACGACGACCACTTCGTCGTTACGCTCTCTACGGCCGGACCGGACGGCAAGAATACGCCGTTTCAAGAAACCGCCTACACGCGCAAGAAGTGACGGAGGGCTCTCCTCGAGATTTAGGACGCCCCCCAAAAGAGGTTGCGCACGAGAAACAACATATTCGCGGGGCGTTCGGCCAGGCGGCGCATGAACCAGGGAAACCAGTAAGAGCCATAGCAGATGAACACGCCGCTTCGATAGCCTTCGCGCGCCAGCCGCAGCTGCTCCGCGCTCTGAATCCCATAGAGCATCTGAAATTCGATCTCCTTCCCGTCGAGGTCTTGGCTGGCAGCCCACTGGCAGATTTGGCGGATGAGCTTCCGGTCATGCGTGCCGAGGGCCGCCCGGACGCCCTTGCGGCGGGCGTCGGCGCTGAGCAGCATCTGAGCAAGCTCGAGGTAATTCTGGTCTACATCCGCTTTCTCAGCGAAGGCGATTTCGGGGGGCTCGCTGTAAGCGCCCTTGACCAGCCGCACCGCCGCGCCATCGGCAATCAGCGCTTCCAGGTCCCGCTGGGTGCGAAACAGATAGGCCTGCACGCAGACGCCGATATTTCGACGCGATGTGCGCGCGCGACGGCAAAATTCGAGCGTCACATCCACGTAGGGGCTCTGCTCCATATCGACCCAAACCGTACGGTCAGGTCCAGAGGCCTCGGCAATCCGACCGAAATTCTCTAGACAAAGGAAGAAATCGATATCCAGGCCGAGCTGGCTGAGCTTGATCGAGAGTTCGCTTGGGAGGCTTGCGGCGCGCAGGCGGTCGAGTACGCCGAGATAGTGCTGGGTGACCCGTTCCGCTTCCGCGCGATTCTCAACGCCTTCCCCAAGATGGCTGAGAATCGTGTGCAGGCCCTTCTGCTCGAGCCGTCCCGCGACTGCGAGCGCATCGTCGGCCGTTTCGCCGGGCATGAAACGTTTGACCGTGCGACGCGCGAATCGGAATCGGGGAATGCGTTCGCGCAGCCAGGTGCTTTGAGAGGCCCTTAATAGGGCGGTGCGAAGCGGCTTCATAGGCTGCGTCGCGGGACGCAAACCCTCATCGCCCGACCCCAGGATGAATGACGCGGCCCCTGCCCTTCGGCCGGCTGGGGTGGGAAGGGCTGTGCTCGAATCCGAAGACGCGGATCATTGCCGGGAGGCAAGAACCTTGATGAAGCGGTAATAAAAGTCAACGCCTTCATAGAAGGAAGCGACCGGCAAGCGCTCGTCTCGGCCGTGCGAGCGGTCGTCATTGATGTCGATGAACACCCCGGGGACGCCGTAGGTAGGAATGCCCGCCGCTCGCGAAATGGCGCCGTCGCTCGCGCCCGCGTCCATCACCGGCACCACCGGAACCCCCGGCCACATCTGGTTCACAACGTCTTGGAGTCCGTTCATCACATCGGGCCGCAGCGGGGATGGCGGGTTCGCGCGGGGTCCCAACCCGGAACTATCGACCAGCGTGACGTGAATCTCCGGCTCGGCCAGAATTCCGACCAGCTGTTGTCGAATCTCCTCCGGAGTGTGGCCCGGGAAGATCCGGCAGTTGACGATGGCCCGGGCCAGTCCCGGCAACGCGTTGTTCGCATGGCCCGCATCGAGGCGGGTGGCCACGCACGTGGTTCGCATGCGTGCGTTGTAGAAAGGCGTCTTGGCGAGCCGCTCGACGGCCGCCTCGTCCGGCGGCGTTTCAAGGATCGCCTTCATGTCTCGACCGTCCTGGCCGCCGACGATGTCGGCTTCCTTGGCGAAGTAGCCGCGCGTGACCTCGTTCAGCTCGAGGGGAAACTGATACTTCTCAAGCCGGGCGAGGCCGTCGGCGAGCTGATAGATCGCGTTATCCGGCGTGGGCAGGGAGCTGTGGCCGCCCTTGTTGCGAACCTCGAGCGTGAAGTCGGCGTAGAGCTTTTCGCTCGCTTCGATGCCGATCAGCAGCCGCTTTCCCCCGTCCATTTCAAAATCGCCAGCGTCGGGATTCAGAATGTAATCGGCGTCGATGAGTTCGCGATGATTCCTGAGCAGCCAATCGACACCGTTCGACGAGCCGCCTTCCTCGTCGGCGGTGAGCGCGAGGATGATGTCCCGATCGGGCTTATAGCCTTCGCGCTTCAGCCGAATGAGCGTGGTAACCAGGATGGCGTCGCCGTCTTTCACGTCTTCCGTGCCTCGGCCATAGAAGTAGCCGTCTTTCTCGGTGAACTCGAACGGATCGAGCGACCAATCCCCTCGCCGCGCTTCGACCACATCGAGATGACAAATCAGCAGGATGGGCTTTCGCGCACCGTTTCCCCGGAGGCGCGCGACCATGTTGTACTTGCGTGGGTTCGGCCCGAGCACTTCGACATCGCTTGACGGGAAGCCGCCGTCGACGAGCCGCTCGGCCATGGCTCTGGCCGCCGTCGTGACGTTGCCGACCGAATCGGTCGTATTGATTTCAATGAGCTGGCGGAAAATCGAGCGCGAGAGCTGTTGCGTCGTATCGTCCGTTTGAGCGTCGAGAGCCGCGGGCGCGCACAGCAGTGCGGCAACGGCAAGTACAAGGCGAGTCTTCATTCTTGTCTCCCCCGGAAACGGCAAAGCGTGCAAGCCTACCAGAGGCGGCCGCTGGCCGCCATCGAAACGGTACGGCGCGCTCGGCGGCGTTTTGCCGCAAAACTAAGGACCGTCAGGCTTGGGCCGCCCCCGCCCGCGTCCCGGTCAGAATGGCGGGGGCGAGAACGGCTGTTCGGTTCTCGGCTCCAGGATGAAAATCGCATACCGATAAAGGGCGAGCTTCATGGGCAGACTGACCTCATGCGTTCCCACGATCTCACCGAAGGCCTCGTGAACCTCACGTCCTTTGTCTTCCGGGAGCAGGCCCAGGAGCTCGCCGAAACGATTTTTCGCCTTCGTGAACTGATCGCTCTCCTCCGCCGTCAAGCCCGGCTTGAGGTTCCCCTCCGCGTACGGGGTGTAGAACCGACGAGGGAACTGCTTCTCGTACA
Source organism: Candidatus Cybelea sp. (assembly GCA_035622135.1). Taxonomy (GTDB): domain Bacteria; phylum Acidobacteriota; class Terriglobia; order Acidiferrales; family UBA7541; genus Palsa-295. Next base: position 96,237 of record DASPVZ010000003.1, read on the forward strand.
GGTCGATGTAAGCAATTTTTGCGGCGTCCGGGGTTGCTTGTGCATCGGCAACGGCCTTGGCTACAAAGCCCATCAGTGCCGTTTCGAAGCCGACGAAATCCACGCGCGCGCGTTTCGAGGGGCCGGCCCCTTTTCTGGCGAGCGAGTCGGCGAGGGCGCCAGTCCGCGCGTCATAGCAGTGGCCGTACACCGCCGCAGCGCGCGTGGTACCGTCGGTCGCCGAGCTTTTCTCTTGGTTGAATTTCGCGACCCAGTCGCTCGAACTCATGTCCAGGATTTGTGCGCAGGTCAAGCCGAGCCGGTCGGCCGACGAGGGCGTTCTCGGCGGGGATTTCGTCTGAGCCGCGGAAGCCGGGAGCGCGAGCAGCAGGATGCTCATGGCCGACATGGTTGGGTGGTTGAGTCTCATCTGTTTTCGCCGTAATGCCCGTTCTCGCTTCTCCGGCCTCAGGAGCTCGGATGCAGGCGCGGTCGGCTGCGTTGGTCTCGCGACGGCCGCAACACGGGGAGAACGGCGGAGGCGAAGCTCCGCGCGGGGGATTCTGAATCGATGGGCTCAGCGCCCCCGGCCGAGCAACGCGCGTTCGCTAAGGAGGTCCATCAAACGTGCGAGTCGCGCCTGCCGTACGGCGACTGATCGGGGGCTCCCAAACCACAGAAGCATCTGGCGCCGCGTGCCGGGTCCCATCTGCTCGAAGGCCTTGCGCGCCTGAGGGCGACTCTTTAGCGCCTGGCGGATTTCGTCCGGGACAGGAAGGGCACGGGACTCGCGGTCGACGCGCAGCTCAATGCCAATCAGATCGCCAACCTCGGCTCGCGCGGCCTGGCACGGCTTCACGCGAACTGGTAGACGGTAGCGACCTCCGCCGGCGGGAGTGAGCGTGGTGCGCGAGCAGCGCCCATTCAAGACGGTCAAGACAGGAATATGCTTCTTCTTGCCGGACTCCTTCTCGAGTGCGCGTCCAACCTTCTCCGGTACATCGACGTAGCGCAGCATCCAGATCTTGTAGATCGTGGCCTGAAACCGATGAGATCGCGATGGTGCCATAGAGGCCTTAGATGACGCGCGCATCTTGCTCGCTGGTTCGTGCGGGGTGGGAGCCCCAAATGAAACCCGGCAATTGCGCCTGGTTTCCCCAGCGGGGGCCCTAAGTCGGGCCCCGCCCGCCGCACCGGAGAGCAAAAAGGGCCAAACTCGCTCGCGCGAATTTGGCCCTTTAATTTAATCCTGGCGGCGACCTACGTTCCCGCGTCGTTTCCAACGCAGTATCATCGGCCCTGCGAGGCTTAACTTCCGTGTTCGGGATGGGAACGGGTGTGACCCTCGCGGTAAGACCACCAAGAAACTGTCGAGACGCCGGTGGTCAAAGGTTCCGGAGAACCCCTAGCCAACCCGGCGTCAAAATTGAAACTGAAGGAAGCAGGCGCAACCGCTAGATTTTGCACTCAGTAAACGCAAGTGCGAAAAGACGACTTCCCCTTCGTGCGTTAGGAAAGTTTTATGGTCAAGCCGAACGGCCGATTAGTACGGGTAAGCTACACGCATTACTGCGCTTCCACCCCCCGCCTATCAAGGTCGTAGTCTTCGACCGGCCTTCTTACCCCGCCGCAGCGGGATTGGGAAACCTTATCTCGAGGCAAGCTTCTCGCTTAGATGCTTTCAGCGATTATCTCTGCCCGACTTCGCTACCGAGCTATGCCGCGGGCGCGACAACTCGATCACAAGAGGTCGGTCCATCCCGGTCCTCTCGTACTAGGGACAGCTCCTCTCAAGTTTCCTACGCCCACACCAGATAGGGACCGAACTGTCTCGCGACGTTCTGAACCCAGCTCACGTACCGCTTTAATAGGCGAACAGCCTAACCCTTGGGACCTTCTACAGCCCCAGGATGCGATGAGCCGACATCGAGGTGCCAAACCTAAGCGTCGATGTGAACTCTTGGCTTAGATCAGCCTGTTATCCCCGGCGTACCTTTTATCCGTTGAGCGATGGCCCTTCCACGCAGAACCACCGGATCACTAGATCC
>DASPVZ010000004.1:0-494928 GCA_035622135.1 Candidatus Cybelea sp.
GGCTTTCGCCGTTGCCGCCCGAAAACTAAACCACCGCCCACCATGAAAACGATCAACAGAACCCAGAACAATGAGTCATGAATATTCGGCAAGAGACTGTTGTGATACACAGTGACCAAATCCCATCCCACCTCTCCACCACCTGGGGGCTTAGGTTCTTTCGGAAGCCGAAACCAAATATTCGCCACGATGCACGAGAACGCACCGATAAGGAAGATGAAGAAAACGACCCCGCCAAGAATTACGCCTCGAATTCTCCGGAGCATTTGGTCTCCTTCTCGATTGCTTCCCATAACTGAGCCTGCTGTTTATCCGGTTTCCTTTTCATTAGCTTTTTTAAGAACCTACCGCCTGCGGCCTTTCATCTTCCGTGCGAGCTTGTCCTTCAACTCCGCGATGGTCAATGCCAAATGCAACCTGTATGAACTCGAATGTTGTTCAACGATCATTGCCGGTTTCTCGACGAAGTATGCCGCAGTCGCGACGAAAAGCAGTAGAAGGACCAATCCTATTATCCGAAATCTCGGTTGAACGCCCAGCAGCGGAGGAACATTGAAATGATAGTTGAAACGAATGATTCTAGCGATTATCCCACTCATAACAACAACTACGATTATGATTGCCTCAGTTGCCGATACCAGGAGCATGCCCAACCTCCGGTGCGACAACAGAATCTCCCTCTCACCTCCGGACAGCTCGTGTTGGTTGAGGTAATCCAACTGCCGCTGCAGAGTTCTGATTCGCTGTTCAAGCCGGTTTGGCGCTGCAATAGTCGGTCTCGCCGTCCACCACTCAACCACCTTCGGAGTTAAGATGTTTATCAATATTCCGAGAGGGAACTGAATGACAAGAGCAGCGATCCCAAATATGATTTCCGTGGTGCTCACGGCGCGGAAATACTATCACGATAAGTCAAAACGACGATATGGTATGATCGGCCCAGCTAGCCCCATGCCCATAAACCTGTCCTGCGGACAATGCAAGATCATCCGTCCGTTTTCTGGAACACCACCGGTCTGTGATGTGTGCGGTTGGGTATGTTCGCCGGCCAATATGCTAGCCCTGCCCGGCCCGCCAAGACCGATTAGGACTCCACCACCATCGAATGTGTTTCAGCAATCTGGCGAGTGCTTCGGTCGGATGTCTAGGGACTCTGCTCGCAATCGGTATCTATGTAGGCGGGGCACTCATCTTCATCGCACTAGTGGTCTGGGCGTTGAGTTTCTTATTCTGAAAACGCGGGGAGGATACGATGAACAAGGTGGTCGGCTGGATACTACTTCAAACCGAAAGTTTTCTTGGGGCGCTCATGCCGCTCGGAATCGTGAGTCTAGTGTTGGTGATGATTTCCGCGGGGATTACGAGTTTGTCGTACGCGTTTGGAATCACGAAGAGCGCGCCCAAGACGGACGGCAGTGAGTTAGCTGTTTTGTGCTTAGCCATGATCGTCATCCCTTTGCTCTTACGTATTGCGCGGACTCTCGAAGACATTTCACACGAAATGCATTTCGAGGGCAGCGAAACTAAGCGGCTCTCCCGATAGGGCATAGGGGACGAACATGAGTTGGCACTGTATGCCGGTCTTTCTATCAAAGCACTGGAACGACGTAATCCTGCTACTTTTGACCGCTGCAATCGCTTGGACAGGCTGGCGGCAGGCCGTTACGGCGGAAAAACAGGATACGACAGCGAGAAATGTTCTAAGGCTTCAAGAAACCATTGAGAAGAAGCACACTCAAGTAAACTTATTTCTGCGAATGAAGTCCTATCAGCCGGTCGGTATGGGGGCTTCGTCGGTAGGACTACAGATCGCCAATCTTTCAGAGGTTGGTATCTGGCCTCGAAAAAGTGACAGTAAAATTGGATGTACCGTCGATGCCACACATGAACAAATCTCACGCTACGCTTCTAGAAAAGGTTCTTGGTTCCCTCAGTACTGAGGTAATTAACCTCTTGGAGTCGGTGAACATCGCGACAGGGGTTAAAAACTCCGAGGAACGAGAGGTGACAATTTCCGCTGAAGTGGAATATTGGGGGAACGGCGAGTGGCATACTGAACAAACGAACTGGTACTCCATGGTAGCTTCGAAGACCACTCAGCTATGCAAGCTGCAAGAAGCCTATCCGCCGGTTCGCCGACAGACGGCCGTTGTGCCCAAGTACTCCAAAGGCAAGACGTTCGAAGGCGGCCAGATCTGAAAAAGTGAGGCAGCGCAAAGACCGATGAGCACGGAGACCTATTGCAGCACGCACGGTGAGCAAGAGACCGGAAGTCAGTTCTGTCCGGTTTGCGGGAACAAACTTGGCAAGCGGGCTTCGTATTCGTCACTTCTCGTTTGTGTCGCGATCGCTTGTGTAATCGTCTTCATTTGGGTTGCGATACAAAGAATTACGGGGGCGAACCTCCCGGTTGCCAGCATTTGGCTTGTCGTGTTCGCTGTAATGCTGATTGTATCGGCCGTGGCGAAACTGATTTCCGTATTCCTACAACACAAGCGGGCAATCAAGAAGGTTTTGCTTTGGAGTGGCGTCTTCGTGGTTGGCGCGGTCACTTTGGGACTTATGGCTGGATTCGTCGCGTGGATATTGGGTTGTAGCCTGGCGATGGCGGTTTTGATTTTGTTGGTGGGCTATATCGCGGCCAAACAGTCAAAGAGCCGCAGAGAGCATACGAAATGAAAATACAACTACTGATTTTAGCAGCCTTGATGCTTAGCGGTGCCACCAGTGCTCAGCAAGCCCAGCAAAAACCAATAAGAGTCCAGGTCTATTGGTCCTTCCCAGGCAATGACATTTCTTTTCAGGCTGTCCGAGCCTTCGCAGCAAGACTTGGCTCAACAACGAGGTATTCGGTTGATGACATATCGCCAGAACTTAACGTCGGAATAGTATGCAGCACAGGGTTCTCGAAAGGCCGAAATAATCTCAACTATGTTTGCACTAGCACCGTCACGCTCAACTACCTTTCTATCACCAACGTGGTCTTGGACAGAGCGGGCGGAATGGTAATCGGAACACAACTCAACGCGGTAGTTAACCATCTTTTCAGGTTTTTCACAAACAACACAAGAGCACAGGACCTGTCTGAGAAAGAAGCTAAGATGCAAAAAGAGATCGGGGCGAGTGCCCGCGCGTTCGGGTTACTTCCCGGAACCGATAGCCCTAAGAATTGAATCTATCATGCTGTGCGAGAACCCAAGTCTGACCTTAAAGCCCGCAGCCTCAGTCAGCCGGGAGCCGGCTTCGTGACTTTCATTTCGCTGACTTTTTTCGGCTCGAGTGTCGCCTTCCCTTCGGAAACCTGAACCAGGCCGCTCGCGATGAGCCACGAGCACGCACTCGCATGTTGGTCGGCAGTTGGACGGAGATCTCCTCACATGCCACTGTTGTAAAACCTCTTTCGAGAAGTTCCACTTTTAACTCGTCCGCGGTTGCGTTTTCCAAGAACGCTGCGCACGAATTATCATCGTCGGCGGGTTCTTTCATTCGAAATGTTCGTCCGCGAAGACCCGTTGCGCGGAATACAAAACCATCACCATCCTGCGATGCTGCCCACCGCCGACGCTCTACGTCGTTCGCCGGCTGCGCGAGGATCAGCGCAATCGCGATCACCCATGTGAGAAAAAGAGTCGCGAATATTTTCAATTCGTTCCCTGTGCAGCTTCGCCGTTTTCCGCGATCTCGTGAACCTCGAACCACACCGAGTCCGCGACGTACGTGGGTATGCCGGCTAGATCGTTCAGTTTGTGCAAGAATAAGTGAATGATCGGGTGCCTGTTTTTCCATGAAGTTCCCGCCTCGTCTTTGGGCTTCGTCACAAACCGCGCGCATTGCTTCAGCAAATGAGAACACGACGCCTGACAGATTACAGGCATCCTGGCACTCGATTGCCGTCTTTGCCGCTTCCGCGTAGGTCATTGGCGTCGTCCTTTTAGGATCGAGAAAGCCGCGATCGCTATGAAAACGGCAGTCGCGAACAGAAGCGGAAAACAAAGCGGCGTGACAACTGGCGGATTCGGCGGTGGGGGCGTTGCTTGTGGTAGGAGCAGCGGGACTGATAGAGTCTCGAAAGCCTGCATCGGAGTGGTACCTCCGTTTCGGGTCAGAGCGGTTCGACTGTTATCAGCAGCCGAATCGCTCGCTTTTTACAACAGAACTACAACCTGTTGTTGCGACTGCGATTTCCTTCGTCGTTCAATCTTCGCCTTGAAAGCGGCTAGTTGCGTTTCATGAGCCTGCCCGTAACTGTTCAAAAGTTGTTCGTCCGACAAATTCGCAACAACTTGTGGGGCGACACCGCGCCCCATTAGTTTTCTCCGCAGATGTTGTGCTAGCAGTCTTTTGCTCAGATCGCTTAGCTCGTTTTTCATTCCGTACGCGAAGCCTCCTCTGAAAATTAGTGTGCAACTGTAATGCCAATTTTGAGTGACGGCGACCATGGTACGAAAGTTCTATTCGTCTGGTAGAATGCCGCCCGTGGATTGTGCAACGCTCCTCTCTGGAAGCGCGGCGCTGACAACACGCTAGCGTTCCACTCGCACAATTTGTCCCCGCGGGGCCCCGGATTTCGTCCAGACCACGCCTCCAATACGTGACGACTCGAAACGGGCGCATGTCTTATGAAGTAAGACTCGTTTTGCTACACCTGTCCTTCCGACCAGCTCAACGCCGCGATCCGCACCGCTAAGCTGCAAGTGCACGGCACGCGCCCGTAGGAGACAACCATCATGCTCTCGGCTCTTGCTTTAGCTTTGGAAAAAGAGATGAAGACATTTGTGACAGTCGGATTAATCTTGATGTCACCAACTGCGGTTCGCGCTCAGAGTCCTAACTCCAAGCAAGAGAATTCTACTTCGGCGCTGGTTGCGAAAGTGCCCAACGTTGCAGGCTCCAGTTCGCAATTCAATTTCGAGAGGGGGCAGCGCGTATATGTGGTCGCGGTCGATACGAATTCCCGCAACGTTGCTCCATCCGACTTGGAAGTAGAGCGCAAAGCGACGAATCAGTTCAGGCATGCAAAGGTTTTTGTGGTCTCCGATACGCTTCGCAATGCCGACTTCGTTTTCTTTATCCTCGTTGATTATGAACCTAATGGTGTGGACGAAATCGCTTTGGCAGTGTCACCGACCGATTATCGTCGGGACGGCTCCGATCCGGATTTACTTCGGAACGATGCTCTATGGCAAGCCTCCAAACATATCAACGGAGGCGGTCGTGCCGCCCTTGCCGGGGCCACTATGGGCGCATCAATACTTTTCCAGCACTCCGGGGCCGCAGAGGCGCTGGTCAAACAATTCCATAAAGAGGCCCTCTCCAAATGAAAGCGAGCGATACTAGCGGTTCGTACTGGGAAGGATGAGATGGAATTCTTCAAGGCGTCCGTGCAATACGGCGATTGGGAAGGAACAGCCGCGGCCGACAATGGGGACGAAAAGTCGGTAGAGCAGTACCTTATGGATAAAGGCCTAATGCAGGAAGGTGAATATCTCATTGCCATCTCACTGGGGGTCGGCGAAAACCTTGATGGCGAAATTGGCGGCGTTTTTATTCATGCGTTCATATATGCGGGAGACGCACAGCTTGAAAATGTCGCGTCAGCTATCAAATCGGCAAGGGGCCCGATACCTGTGCGCGATATCCGGCTTGAATTGCCGCTAGAGAAATTCATAGGTATGTTCAAACGGTTCAGCGTGGTGCTCACGGCGAGAGGCCTTGGGTTAGAGGGCCGAGAATTGCGAACCTAAACGATAACCTGCGTCGCTTCGATCGCCTGTCCGATTGCCTCGGGAACTGCCTCTGTCGCATCCGCCATTTTTCCTATGGTGTCGGGGTCCATTAAATTATGTCCCATATCACTCAGTTGTGACGCCAGCAAACGATAACGTCGTATCCTTCGACAGGGTGACCGTGATCCATCCGGTGGCCCCCGAAATTGCTCTGTACAACAAATGTACGACAAGACTCAAAAAGGTGGGCCTGCCCTGCTGATTTTAAAGGATCTTATGCCGACGTATGCCGAACCACGCCGCCTTATGTTTCAATACGTTAGATAGAAGTGTTCTGCTGTTAACCGAAGGGTTGCAAGTTCGAGTCTTGCCCGGGGAGCCATTCTTTTCAATCAGTTAGCGCGAGCGGTTCCCGGCCCACCGGAAGAGTGTAGCGGATTTTGTACCACACCACTCCCAGAAACAGGCTCGCAGAGTGCATCGACGGCGAGCCGCTGAGCACGGTCTCCGATATGTCCGTAGCGCTTCGCCATGCGAACGGTAGTGCTGGCGCTCCACCCCATGATGGAGGCAACCACGGAGAACGAAACGCCGGCTTCCAGCATTCGCGTGCATCCAGTATGGCGGAGATCATGGAACCGGCATTGGACACCCGCTTGAGTCTTCGCGGCTTTCCACGCCTCTTTCCAGCGGCCAATCGGCTTGGCGGGATCGGTGCTGTGGACGAACGCGCGCGTCGAGCCCTTGAGTTCGTCCTTGCGCTGCGCCAGGCCGTACTTCTCAGACGGAAAGACGTAATGCTCCGGCTGGCGGTTCGGGAATAAGCCCGCCCAGAAAGTCAGGATGCTCAAGGCGCGGGCATTCAACGGAATGAGGCGGCCCGCCCCTGCCTCGGTCTTCGAGGCGCCCACCGCGACGGCTCGCGCCACGAAATTCACCTGTTCCCATTTCAACAGGCGCAGTTCCGAGTAGCGCATGCAGGTATTCAGGGCGAGGAGCACTGCGGTGTGAAGCGAACGCGAACGGCTCGACTGGCAGGCTGCCAGCAGCAGATCCTCTTGCTCGCGCGTGATTGCTTGGCCTACGTCATCCGTTGACCGGAGCATCCGCACATCTGGTTGAATCGCAAACCATAGGCGATTCTTTCGCAGCACTGCCCGAAGCGTTCCAATCTCGAGGTTCACTGTCTTGGGGGCTGCGTTCTCCTGCAATCGGGCAGCTTGATAGCGCGCAATTTATGGATGGCAATGGGATAGCTTTTCGGGTTGGTCAAATAGAGTTCGGCGCATCAGTTGGCGATGCCGCTCTTGCGCGATGTTGCGTTACTCGTCCGAAGGCGGCTATCTGCGCCCCGCTTATGGCCGGCTTGGACAGCTCGGCACAATGCTTCGCGCCTCTTGGGGAAACCTGCCCCGGCCTGTGCGGTGGTCTCCTTTTGTGTTCACCTCGCCTGAAGAAGCGGCTGAAGCGGGCTTCTGCGCGTTGAAATGACTCGCCGGGTTTCTGGCCCTCCTCGCCACCTCCGCGTTGAATAATCGCATGGTTCCCGCACATCGAGCGGGCGCGTGCTGTTTCCGACGCGAACATAAAGAATTTGGCGGCCGCCGTCGCCTTCTATGAAAACGGGCTTCGAGCAAAGAACAAAAAATCAGGTCTTTACAGTATCGTGCGCTCCGGCTCTCGCCGATGGCGTTGATCAGCATTTCTTGAACATGGGTATCGACAAAACGCAAGGGGACGAGCTCGCGTTCAGTAAGGGTAGAGAGGGATTACATCCTCTTTTTTCGCATCGAGGCGGAACTCGGCGGGGGCTCCTTTGGGGACGATCGGTTTGCGCGGCACCACGGGTTTTAGTCTGTCGTAGCCAGAGCCGAGCGAAGGCCGAGTGTCCGCGTCGCCCTTGTGTGGCCAGAACGACATCGCGCGCTCGGCCAGGGCCGTGATCATCAACGAAGGGTTCACGCCGGGATTGGCTGGCATGACGCTGCCATCCATCACGTGCAGCCCAGGGTAGCCGAAGGCCCGCTGGTAGGGATCGACGACACCTTGGTCGGCCTTCTCGGCAATCGGCATGCCGCCGATGAAATGTGCCGATGCAGTCTTGTTGAGAACTTCGAACCACAGCGCGGTTTCCTCGGCGTGCATCTTCTTCGACAGCCGGTCGGCGAATTCTTCGACGACTGGGATATGCCGCGGCGGCGGCTCACCTTTCCCCTGGCGGCTGTGCAGCATGTCATCCTTCCAGTAAAGCTCAATCGACGTGTCAGTAGTCTGCATGCAAAGCATTACCATCATGCGTTCAGACCAATGTCGGGCGTCATCAATTCCGAGCACCTTGAGCGGATGCTCGGCGAACTCTTTTACCCAGTTAGCGGTAGGATGCTGCTGGTCGCCCTCCTGGTGCCAGGTGAACAGCAAAGCCATCAGGTTGTTGCCAACGCTGTAGTAAACCGGTTCGATACTGGTCTGGGCATCCGGCCACACTCCGGAAGTGATGGAGACGGAACCAGGCGTGATGTGGATACGCTCTGGATCCCGCTTCCAGACCGAGTACGGCATTTTTTGCGCGAGGAGCTGCTCGGAGTTTGTGCGGGCGAGCTGCCCGAGCTGATCCGAGAGATGCGGCAGGATCCCCTTGTGCCTCATATGGTGGAGGAGTTTCGCCGAGCCATACGCGTGCGCGGCGACGACTACCTGCTCCGCGGTGTATTTGTCGCGTTCGAGATGCGCGGTCCGTTGCAGCCAGCCGGGGTGACGCGTATGCACTTCGAATCCACCGCCATCGAGCGGCTTAACCTCATACACCTCATGCAATTCATGGATCTTTGCGCCAAACTTCTCCGCCAGGTAGAGGTAGTTCACCGTCAGCTTGTTTTTTGAGTCCTTCCCACAGCCGACCATGCAGTTGCCGCAATTGACGCACCCGATCCGCTTGGGGCCGACGCCACCGAAATACGGGTCTTCCGCTTCGACGCCGGGGCTGCCAAAGTAGACGCCGACGGGCGCTCGGTTGTACGACTTCGGAACGCCCATTTCCGCCGCGACTTCGCGGCACAGCCGGTCAACCTGCGTATCCATGTATGGGACCCGCACCACACCGAGCATGCGCTTTGCTTGATCGATGAAGGGCGCCAGTTCATCTGCCCAATCGGTGATCCCCGACCATTCTTTCGCTTCAAAGAACCTCTTGGGCGGCGTGTACAGCGTATTCGCATAGACGTGCGACCCCCCGCCTACACCGGCGCCACATAAAACGAAAACGTCGTCGAGGTACTCCAATCGCTGAATGCCATACATTTCAGCCTCGGGCTGCCAAAGGAACTTGCGAATATCCCAGTTGGTTTCGGGAAGATCCTCGTCTCTCCAGCGCTTCCCCGACTCCATCACGCCGACCCGAAAGCCTTTCTCGGTCGCCCGCATCGCGGCTACGCTTCCGCCAAAACCCGAGCCAATCACGATCACATCGTAATCGAATCCATTTCTTGCCATTTGATGGTTCCTCTGTCGCGGCCCGCCCCAAGCGTTCTCTAGACTCGAACCTGGATCTGCCCCTCCTGCTCTCGGACCTCGTAGGTCTCAAGCCCCTCTGTCGCCGGACCACGCAGGACTGCGCCCGACGTCACGTCGTACTGCGACCCGTGGCACTGGCACATGAGTGTCGTGCCAGTGAGCAGCCCTGCCGAGAGCGGGCAACCCTCATGCTTACAGAGATCTTCGAAGGCATACAACTGGCCCTGAACGCGCGCGATCGAGATTCGCTTCTTCAAATCCTCTAGGTAGTAAGGGTTGACATAGTTCTCGGGCAGACGGTCCGCATTATCAAGAGTTCGGAATTCAGTGCAGATTGCGGTGCTCAGTTGCGTTCTCCTTGCCGTTGACACATCTACCTCCGTGCTCCAGTAACAATTACAAAGCCGGTATCCGCCCGTTAAACTATATGGCGAAGCCCCGCAATTCCACTGGCACAAGTGACAGTTCTCGTATAAGGAGATGAAATCGCGCGCTACGCTTCACGTGTGCCAGGTCTCAGCTCCTCCGGTCATTCTCTGTTTTCGCAAGCACTTGCTCGAAAGCACGCACAGAAGATTTTCTAACGCGTTCCTACGCGACGGAAACTCCTTGCGAGCTAATCCACTTGATAACCTTCTCTGGCTGAATATAGATGTTCAGCTGACGTGAGCGACCGCAGAGGGACCGTTGAAAGCCCCTCAGGCTGTACCCAAACAGGTCACGTCGATTGTGTGTACCCAACTGCTTGCGGGCCGATTCGACGCGCTCGAGTTCAGTGGGTTGATGTGGGCAGACTGACTGAAAACGCAGTGTGGAGTTCCCAGTGCGGGTCCTTCGTCTCCCCCGTAGCACCACCAGGAAGGGGACTCAAATGCCATCTCCCCTTCTCCAGAACACTTCTCCTGTGCCGGCTGCCGGACAACCTGGGGACGGCCACCTCAGGTGCCGTCGGACTTTCCTGGCTCTGAAGTCTGCCTCCGTTCGCCGCTCGTGGTCCCCTGATACTGTGCGACCGCCTGTTCCAGGTCGAAGAATATTCGCTCATGACCCAAGGCCGCGCCCAGCGGCGAACGTCGAACCAGCGCCAGTACCCCGGGGTTGAGGCCCGTAAGACACAATGCTCTGCCATCGTCACGCACCTTCTCTTCCGCTGCGGCCAACATCTTCAGTGCCGTGTACTCAACGTCGAACACCGCGCTCATGTCTAGGAGGACAATGCGCGGATCAGCTTCGGTAATCAGTGCGTGTGCTTTTTGCGTCAGGTGCTCGGCGTTAGCGAAGAAAATCCGCCCTTCCGTGCGCAACAGCAGCAGCCCGGGGCAACTCTCGTCCAGTGGATGTCTCGGAGAGACCGGCCGAAAGACATTGGTCCCCGGTTTGCGTTTGAGGACATAGAGAGGCGGGTCGGATTCTTGATATACGAGCGCCAGGAGCGAGACACAAACGGCCACGAGGATACCCTGCAAGGTACCGAGCAGTACCACCCCGACCGACGCCGTGAGCGCCCACAGCAGTTCCATGCGTCGGATCTGACGGATGGCTCGAAATTCTGCGGGACGTATCAGTGTCATTGCGAATACGATGACCACGCCCGCCAGCGTCGCTTGCGGTATGTCGCCGATGAGCGGCGCGAGCAGCAGCATCGTGCCCAGTGCGAGAGCTGCGGTCACCCATTCCGCCAACTGCGTACGCGCGCCGGCGAGCCGGTTCACTGTTGTCTGCGTCGTTCCACCGCCAGCCGGCATCGCTCCCAGCAGGGCACCGCCGGCGTTGGCGACACCCGTGGCAAGCAGCTCACGGTTCACGATCGGCGCAGGCTCGTCGCCAGCGACAAACGCGCGGCCGGCTGCCGCCGTCTCTGTGAAGCTCATCAGCGCGATGGCCAGGGCCGCCGGCCATAGGTCCGCCAGAAACGACGGGTCGGGCAGGGTGAGGGTCGGCAAACCCGTGGGGATGTGACCGAGGGTCGCGACGCTATGAGCTTGCAAGACGAACAAATGCACTGCTGCGATCCCGGCGACCACCGCAATAAGCGCTGCTGGGACCCGCGGCCAGAGACGCCTCATCGCCGCCACCAATCCGATGGTCAGCGCGCCCACGGCGAGGGTGGTGATCGACGTCTGCGGAAGTTCTGTCCAGATGGCAGCGAGGTTGTGGAGAAAAGAGCCCTTGGCAATATGAATGCCCAAGAGCCTAGGCAGCTGCTTCGAGACGATCACGACAGCGATTCCCGCCTTGAACCCCGTCAGAACGGGTGCGGATATGAAGTTGGCGATGAAGCCCAGCCGCAGCAGCGCGGCCAGCACAAGAATCACGCCGACCAACAAGCTCAGCGTCGGTAAGGCGGTCAGAAAGCCCGCGGTATCACCTTGTGGCGCGAACTTGTCCAACGCCTCGCCCGTCAGTATGGCAAGTGTTGCCGTGGTGCTGACGCTGAGCGCGCGAGAGGTGCCAAGCCACGCGTAGATCACCATTGGCAGAAATGCCGTGTAGAGACCGACCTGCACCGGCAGTTCGGCAATGGTCGCATACGCTATGGCCTGAGGGATCACGACCGCGGCGGCCGTCAGGCCAGCAATCACATCAGCCCTTAGCCAGCCCCGCCGGTAATCCCGTAGCCACGCAGGGAAAAGGAGCCAACTGCGCCTTGCAGAAGTTCTTGAGTAGTTCGCCTCCATAGGATCCGCCGGCTCGCGAAAGGGATTCACTCAGGTGCTTCGACTGTTAGTAGGCAACTGGGCTGATGTTCCACCGGGCCCGCGGCGTGCTTCGAACACGCGGAGTGCATGCACCAGAAGGGCAGGGTCCAGGCCCTGGGATGACTTGCCCGAGCCCCCGCGCTCTTCGAGCATAAATCCTATCATGCGGCACGCACGACCTGCTCGGGTACCCATGTAGTGGCTGAGAAATTTGACAGTTGTAAACGCGACCCAGAGAACCACCATCGTAAACTATGGATCTATTCTGCAAGTCACGTCTTTCAGCATCTCATCTAGGCTCTTCTTGCGATGGTCGGCAAAATGGAGAGCAAAACGTCGGTGCGATGGATCGTCGTTCGGCCATATATCTTTTGGGCGCCATGCCCGTGGCTGCATCGATCGCCGGATGCCTGCGGGAGGCGGCTAACGCAAAAACCAAACGAGTGCCAGAAGAACCGCTACCCTCGTGGAACGATGGGGCTGCAAAGCAGGCGATACTCAACTTCGTAAAAACTACGACGGACGAGTCCAGTTCAAATTTTGTTCCGCCCGACCAACGCGTAGCGGAATTCGACCAGGACGGCGCCCTCTGGGTCGAACACCCCATGTATACGCAGGTTGTCTATTGCCTGGACCGAGTGCCAGAGGTGGTGAAGGCAAAACCGGAGCTCGCAAACGTCGAGCCGTTCAAGACCGTGTTGTCGGGGAGCCGCGATGCTCTTGCGAAACTGTCGTTCAAGGAATTGTTTGAGATTGTGATCGCAACGCAAAGCGGGATGACAGTGGAGGAGTACAGGGCCGATGTAGGAAGGTGGCTGGCGTCGGCCAAGCATCCGCGCTGGGACCGCCCCTATACCGAATTGGTGTATCAGCCGATGCTAGAAGTGCTGCACCATATGCGCCTCAACGGCTATAAGACGTTCATTGCAACCGGCGGTAGCGCAGGCTTCGTACGTGAGTACTCCCAGAGCGTATACGGCATTTCTCCAGAGCAGGTGTGCGGCACCGAGCAGCCATTCAAGTTCGGCTACGACAAGAATCAACGGCCCATCCTCACTCAGGAACCCAAGTTCATCCTCGACAATATGGAGGCTGGAAAAATCGAGGACTTTTGGTTGCTGTACGGGTGCCGACCGTACGCGGCGTTCGGGAACTCCTCTTCGGATGATCGGCAAATGTTGGAGTACACAGGGGCAGGCGAGGGCATGCGGCTCGCGATGCTGGTGCTGCACGACGATGCGCAACGTGAGTACGCCTACGGGCCGGCGCAGGGCCTGCCGGACACCGAGGTCGGTATCTTCAGCCAGGCGCTCTACGACGAGGCCAAGTCGAAGGGATGGACGGTAATCAGCATGAAGAACGACTGGAACCGCATTTTCAGTTTCAGTTGATGAGCCGCGCCAATTATTGATAAGCCACGGCGCCCCCTTACCCCGCGTCCGGTTGCAATTGTCCGTTCGTCAGCTACCGAAATCTTGTCTCTTTAGACCTGAATGGACTGTGGGCTGGTAAAATCAAGGGACTAAAAAAGGGCTGGAGCGTCGCCGAAACTCCCTTCCAAAAAAGAGCCACCTTCTTCCCGACGGCCCTGAGCCAAGATGAAGTGGGCCCAACAGCCATCCGCCGGAACTTCCGTGAGTATGGCTTCCGTTTCACTTTGCAGCCCTTTCTCTGCAAAGTGTGTCCATCGGAACTGTCTAAAATTCAAGGCGTTAGTCCGTTCCACATGCAGTCGTGGACATCCTGAGCGCATTCTAGAAGTGCGCTGCCTCCAGGGCTTTGGTCCACGTGTAGAGCGTGGTCCAGAAGTCATCGCTCAGAGCGCTGGCAGGCCTGTCAAATGTGACAGTTGCCCGCCAACCTGCACTGGTTTGGAATGCCTAGGGGATATTTGCTCCGTTCAGCACCACCGAAAATGCCGTATATCGCGTTTAGACACCACTGGCTCCGAGCCGGCACACCGCTTTTGCTGTTGATCCTGCTCCCATGCGTATGCATTGCCGCGCGGCAGAATCCGCGTGCGACAGGAGACGAGACGCAAGCATCTTCGGTGAATCAGAATCCGGAACAACCAGCCAACTCGACTGAAGCCTTAGAGAAGGCCACCCAAAATCCAGTTGCCAGCCTCATCAGTGTGCCGCTTCAGAACAACACGAACCCAGGCATTGGCCCGTTTGAGCGCAATCAAAACGTGCTCAACGTTCAGCCGGTAATTCCAATCCCGGTAAGTGAGAACTGGAACCTGATTATTCGCTGGATCGCGCCAATCATCTGGCAACCTGCCCCAGGGACACCAAACCTGGAAGTATTTGGGATTGTAGAAGGCACACCTCCCTACCTAGCAGGCCAAGCTGTCGAGAAAAGCGCAGGGGTGTTTGGCTTCGGAGACATGACCCCCACATTCTTTTTCTCCCCCGCCAAACCGCACAAGTTGATTTGGGGAGCCGGGCCATATTTCGTTTTGCCGTCAGCGACGAGTAAGGTCCTGGGGCAAGGAAAACTCAGCATGGGGCCTTCCTTTGTTGCTCTCGCCCAGCCAGGTCATTGGACAATCGGTGCGCTGGTCAACAACGCGTGGTCGGTGGCCGGCCCGTCAGGCCGGGCAGCCGTGAACCAGATGATCCTCCAATATTTCATTAACTACAATCTAAAAAAAGGCTGGTACCTCACGACCCAGCCGATCATTAGCGCCAACTGGCAGGCCGCGAAGGGAAATGTGTGGACGGTGCCGGTGGGCGGCGGCGTGGGTCGGCTTATGAAGCTAGGCTTCCAGCCAGTGAACCTTTCCGTGCAGTTCTTTGGCAATGCCGCGTACCCATCCCACGGGTCCCCTTGGCGCATGTGCTTGCAGCTTGCCTTCCTCTTCCCGAAGCTCAGTAAGGAAGACGAAAAGGCGATACTGGAAAAACGACTGAAGGAGCTTGAACAGCAAGCTCCTCAAAAACAGTAATGTCGCAGATGTCCGCCTCACCTGTACAGCATCCCGGGACCGAGAGTCTCTCCGCTGTCTCAGATCGAGTTTAAAGCCCAGTTTGTGTGCGCTGGGGCGGCTAGGGAACGACGCAATTCTTTCGCTCGCATATTGGTGGGGCCGCTTTGGCTGCAACCGAAGTCACGGACTGAAAAACGCTGAGCCCATCTCGTGTAGCGGAAAGTGTACCTACCCACGGTCATAAAACATCGCACACGGTAGCAGAGTGGAAAGGCAGACTTAGCCTCTACTGGCGCGGCAATTCAACAAGGTAGCGCGGCGTCGCATTCGGTAGTAGAGGTACGCGCCGCACCTGTTAACCGAAGGGGTTGCAAGTTCGAGTCTTGCCCGGGGAGCCATCTGCTTCTAAATCAGCCATTACGGACGTGGTTTGCCAGTCTGCGCTCCAGTGTCACGGAAATGTCACGCGTGTCTGCTGTGAATCTGGTGCTCGGACGCCACGCTATTTCAACAAACTGTACACATCGACTTCACCGCGTGCCCCGAAGTAGACGCCTCCGTTCACGACGAGAGGAAACACGAAACGCGTGGCGATAGGACCATGATCGCGTTTAGCGTTCTGTTCGGAAGTGTAGATTGGCTCGGCGATGTTCCCGGCATCGAAGGCGTACAGTATCGCGGGTCTGTCCGCGCCGTTCCATGTTTTTGTCGAGATGGCCCACACGATAGCGTCGCGATTTCCGTTCGCGGAGACGGACGGCGTCGCGCCCGGATTGTCGAACTTAATCGTGGAAGATCGCATCGGCAGGAGTTGGCCATCCTTGACGGCGTAATCGCGCAGGAAATCATCGCTGCACGCGAAGAACACGTGGCCATTCCAGTAGGCCATCGCACCATAGCCGCCCCCAGACATCTCGATGCGCTGAACCACAGCATCCGCGTCATTGTGAAATTCGCCCATTTTGTCGCGGTCGATTACGTAGATTTCGGCGCCTTTCGTCGGCTGCAATAACAGATGAGGATGAGAACCCGGCTGATCCGGCAGAAGCAGCGGCCCGCTCGAACCCAAATCGGCATCGGCATCGCTGATTTGCGCCTGATCGTGCGGAGTGAAGAAGTCCCGGACCGCAATTGATGAACCGTGGAGGGTTACTTTCAGGACGGAATCGCCGTAATCTCGGCCACTTGACGCTGCGTCGAACGTGCCGTTGCCGGTTGGAATATAAACGTAGCCCGCGGCGTCAACAGCTGGCCCTGTGTCGCTGGCCCAGATTCCTCCCTCATCGCCATCCGGCGTCACGTTGAGCACCGCTTTTTGCGCCAGCGTGCTTGCGTCATAGGCCATGATCCAGCCATGATAGGGATCGACATCGCACGAAGAAGCCCACGTCAGATACACAGTTCCATTCGTGAGCACGAGCGCAGCGCGCGGATTTTCCCGTAACGCGTCGAAGCGAACTCGCCCGTCTGTTGCCCCTGCGCCGCGCCCCGGAACAGAGGCAGTAATGAGCTTTGGCCCTCCGAATTTCTCGACGCCCGACGTGATCGCCAACGCGTGCAAATGCTGGAAGTATTCACTTCGAGTTAGCATGCGGCCGATCATCGTCCGAGCTAACACGTATAGAGTCCCCGTTTTCATGTCGATCACGGGCGTGGATGTGATCCCGACTTCAGGCTGAATAAAAGGACACTGCACGTCCTGCGCGGGAACAGTCGCGACGCTCTGCTTCTTGTCGAGAAAGCTGACGTGCCACAGCGGCGTGTCGTTCAGTCGGTTAGCATCGAACGCGTAGACGCTGTCGTGTTCAGTGGCTACGAACAGCACGTCGTGTTTGCCCTTACCGGGGATATCGAGCGCCGGGACAAACAGCGGCTGCGCGTACACCGCACCGTCAACCCGGAACGCTCCAGCCTTCCCGAACTTCTTTGAGTTCACGTTTCGTGGAGTCAGGATTTCCTCGTTCAGCGCCGCGCCAGTGCGGGCATTGTTGTATTGCGACGTAACAACCTGTCCGGTAGCAGTTCGCGCTGCGAGCGCCAGCTGGAGAGCCATGAACAAGACGATCCGGATTCTCATTTGAATGCCGACAACGGCAGATGTAATCAAACGACTTCTATCTTAGACGCCATGCGGCTCGAATTGTTCCGGCCCCGCCCCGCCAAGTAAAGGCCGCCCTGTTCCGAAAGGCGTGGCTGAGCACCGCGGCTCCATGGCTACAAAACCAACAAAAGCCAGCTCTGTAGGTTTTGTAGGCAAAATTGTGGTGGCAGTCTTCGAAGAACTCCGCCTCCGGCAGATCATTCTGTTGCCGATAGCCCGATTGCGCCGATTTTGGACTGCAGTACTCGTCGGAAACAATCCCTCTTAAAGGAGCCGGACCAAACGTCCTGGAAAAGCGTTTGCATCGGTCCACCAATATCGGTTCTTCCTTCGCACAACGACCGTAAATCTCAGCGCTCCAAAGAAGGCCGAGAGTTTTGCCACCAGCACCTGTGAGGTTAGCGAATCGGTGACCAGATTGCCGGCAGTTTCGACGTTGTCAATAATGACTCTCGGGGGTCACGTCACTCCTTAAAGCGGATTAGCCGTACCTTGAACCCGCATCCTACTCCATGCGGAGTGCGAGCATGGGATCGATACTGGCAGCGCGACGCGCGGGCACGAACGCGGCCGCCAGAGTCACGAGCGCGATTACAAGTAGCGCCAGAACCAGTGTGAGCGGGTCCGCGGCGCTGAGGCCGAAAAGCATGGAGCGGAGCGTCCACGCCACGCACAGAGCCGCAGGAATTCCGATCGCGAGGCCGATGGCGGCGACGCTCAAGCTTTCCACGAGGATCATGCGCAGCACTTCCTTTCGCTGCGCGCCCAGCGCCATACGCACGCCGATTTCCATGGTACGGCGGCTAACGGCATAGGAGATGGTGCCGTAGAGCCCGATGACTACGAGAAATACTGCGAGTCCACCGAAGAAAAGCGCGAGATGGGCGACGAGACGTTCTTGAGAGATGCTCTGGTCAAACTGGTCGTGCTGCGAAATGGGCTTTTCCATCGGTAGATTCGGGTCCACGTCGCGCAGAATGGCAGCGGCTTCGGGAATCAGCAGCTTGGGGTCGTGCGCGGTATGCAGTGCGTAATCCATCTGCAAGACGCCGATCGTTTGCGTGAAGGGAAAGAAGGCCATCGGGCGAGGTTGTTCGCGCACTTCCGTGTAGCGAATGTTCCCGCAGACGCCGATGATCGTGTATTGAGTCTTGGGATCATCGAAGAACGCGACGTGGTGGCCCAGAGGGTCCGTGCCGGGCAAGTACTGTTCCGCGAAGGTCTGGTTGATGATGGCGACCTTGGGCGAAGTTGCGCTATCGGATTGCTCGAAATCGCGGCCCAGCCGCAAGGAAATGCCAAACGTGCGCAGGAAGTTTGGCCCAACGGCATCTACGCGCATGGGCGCAAATGGTTGGGGAGGCAGCGGATTGCGGCCATCGACCAACGCGCCGTCGTTGTTGCTGGAGCCACTGCCGAAGCGCGTGAGCAAAACGGTCGCGGAGTCCACGCCCGGCAGAGCGCGCAGCTGCGCCAAGAGCGCGTTGTGAAAGCGGAGACTTTCCTCATCGGTGTGAATGGATTGCGGCGTGACACCGAAGAGGAGGATTCCCGAGGTGCGCATGCCGAGATCGCTCGATCGTAGGTTACGTAGCGTGCGGTAGAGCAGGCCCGAGCCGGTGAGCAAGACAACGCAAAGGGAAATTTGCAACGCGACAACGAGTTTGCGACCGCGCAGACGATTCCGTCCAACGGCAGTGGTACCGCCCGTTGAGCGCACCGCCAGATTCAGCGGCAGCTTAGTGATTACCGAAAGTGGCGCGAGTCCAAACACAATCGCGACCAGAGCCGAAACCCCTACAGTGAAGAGAAGAACACGACGGTCTGGCGTGGTGCTGAACTCCAGGCCGGACCAGTTTGTGAGGGCCTGAGTCGCGACTCCTGAGAAAAGCCAGCCCAGCGCGGCTCCGACAGCTACAACGACGGCGCTCTCTTGCAGAAGCTGCGCGAACAAAGCCCCACGGTTCGCACCCAGCGCGCGGCGAAGCGAGAATTCCGGCAGGCGATTGGAATTGCGCGCCAACAGCAGCATGACTATGTTGGCACAGGCGATGAGCAGAACGAGGCCAACCATGAGCATGAGGAAGCGGAGCGGCTTGTCGTAATCATCGTGGAGACTTTCCACGCCACGAATGCTGGATAAAACCAATTGCGGCTTCCGATCGCGCCGATCCACGGGCGATGCAGCGGCGAGCGCGCTCACGAATGCGGGCTCCAATTGCGCCTGCGCTTGCTGGATGGAAATTCCGGGCTGCAGGCGGCCGAACATGTCGAGCGCAAGCCAATTCGCCGAGCCGTATAGGGTGTGATCGGTGGGCGGAGTACCCCAGGCGTTCAGCTCGGGGCGATTCTGAAGTGGGACCCAGAAATCCATAAGTGGGTATTGCGGATCGGCGCCGTTGAAGCCGGGCGGCGCAACGCCGACGATCGTAAAAGGCTGGCCTTTAACGTAGAACACTTTGCCGAGGATGTCTTTATCGCCAGCGAAACGCGCATTCCACCAGACGTAGTTCAAAACCGCGATGGGCGCGTGCGCCGATTCGTCTTCGGGAGTGAAGGTGCGGCCCATGAAAGGCTGCACCTCGAGCACGGAGAAAAAGTCGCCACTCACTTCTTCGCCCTTAATTTCTTCCGGCTCGCTGCCGATGCGAACGGCGACTTTCCCTTCGAACGCGAGCGGCGCGAAGCCGGCGACGGCCTGAAAGACATCGTGGCGGTTGCGCAGCGCTTCGTAGACGGGCATGGACATGGACATGTCGCTGTAGCCGGTTTGCGAAGTGCTAAGCGGCTGATTTACCAGATGGAAGTAGACCAGTTGGTCGGGATGCGGTACGGGCAGCGTACGCAGCAGCACGGCGTTCATCACGCTGAAGATAGCGGTGTTCGCGCCGATGCCGAGCGCGATGGTCAACAGCGCCGCTCCGGTAAGGATCGGCGCTCTGCCAAGCTGGCGAAGGGTGAAGCGCATCCCCTGCGTAAAATTGACCAAGGCTTACCTCGGCGGCGAGTTGTACCGCTAGTTGGGAGCAGTCGGCGTGCCAAAGGGCCGCGTAGGAACTGCTTGCAATCGTTGGAGTTACGCCAGAGCGAGCCTTCCTTGACCGCGGGGCGGTCCGCATTTGGAGCGCCGAGTCGCGAAAGCGGACAGCTCCGAGCGCGTTGGGACGATTGTTTCGGGACTCCGGATCGACGCGATCCGGTTGGTCAATTCCCAAGCTCAAACTCCTTGCAAAGCGAGAATTCTTACCCGCAGGGAACGGTTCCTACAGTCCTTTTCAGCGACTTGGCAGCCCCCGCTCAGATTGTAAGAAGCTGATAATCCGTGTATGCCTAGACTGTCACGGCAGAGGCCGCGGGTTCGAGTCCCGTCGTCCCCTCTGAGATTAAGTTGGCGGCGGATAGGATTTGGGTATGCTCGGCTGCCGCTGTCATCTCTTCCTCTTCGCTCTTGGCTTCCGACTGCGTCCCGCCTTGATCCGCGCCTCCCGCGTCCTGCCGTCAACGCCGCCTTTGTTCCACAAGGTTGAGCGACGGCACTTCTTAGAGGGGTAGTTTGGCGCGTTGTCGGTTTCGGCTATCCACCTCGCGATTGATCTTCTCCGCTGATCGACCTAGTATTCCGCCAATGGGCACATCCTCGACAAGCAGATCTCCAGCGAGGCTCATTTATATGATTGCAATGTGGGGAAGACTTCCAGTTGCGGCGATTCTGCTGGCAATCAGCCTGGTGATTTTCGTCAGCTTTGTCGGCGCAACGCCTGCGCTCGCGCAGGAATCTGATCCCGCCACCCATCCCAGCTCCCATCAGCAATCCTCGCAAACGCAACCTTCCGACCTTCAAGCGAGGCTACGTGTGACGACTCGACTCGTCCAAGTCAATGTGATCGTCACCGATAAGCATGGCAGCCCCGTTACAGGGCTCACTAAGGACGATTTCGAACTTCTTGACAACAAGAAGCGCCAAGAGATTCGAGTCTTTTCTGAGGAAATGGACTCGCGTCCTGCGGTGAACAAAGTTCCGCTCTCAGCCGACACATACAGCAACCGGATCGACCTGCAGGAAGGAGCTGCGAGCGCAACTGTAATTCTCCTTGATACCTTGAATACCGACTTCGCAGATCAGGCCCTCGCGCAGAAACAGTTGCTAAAGTTTCTGGAGACTCTTCAACCGCAGGATCATGTTGCGCTCTACTGGCTGGGGAACAGCGGTCTCCGTGTCCTCCAGGACTTCACGACCGACTCTTCCGCTTTGCGTGAAGCAGCCGTCCACTTCAAGGCAGAGTCGGGACAACGGCTCACCAACTCCGAAGTTCCAGATGTCACCTCAGAGACTGCCAGAATAACCGCCAGCCACGCATATTTCAGGTCCGCCTTTGAACAACGTGCGGCCAACTTTTCTACTCAGGATCGCGTTCGCCTGACCGTCGCTGCACTGATCACCATAGCAAATCACATCGGGTGGCTAAAGGGTCGCAAGAGTCTCGTATGGATCTCGGGGAGTTTCCCGATCAGTATGGGTTACGACAATTTCGACCTCGATTGGCTCAACGACACGGGTGTTAAGTTTGATCGAGACGTTGTGAAAGCGGGACAGGCGCTGAGCGACGCAAGTGTCGCCGTGTATCCCGTAGACGCACGTGGTTTGCTCGGATCTGACATCGGATCGGCTGCCAATGATTCGGGCGAAGATGCATCCAGTCCATTGGACCCCAATACACACGGGCAAACTCGTACCGCTGCCACAAACCTCGACACCCTGCGAGTCATGGCCGATCGCACCGGCGGGAAAGCGTTCTATGGAACGAACAACATCGCAGGGGCTATCCGTCATGCCATCGACGACTCCCGGCTGACTTACACTCTGGGTTATTACCCGGCACAATTAAAATGGGATGGCAGCTTTCACGAGATCAAGGTCCGCGTGAGAACCCCCGGGGCGCAAGTCCGGGCGCGGAGCGGTTACTTTGCTTCTCCCGAACCGGTAGCCACGCCGCTCAAGTCGTTCCAGGCCGTGGTCGCACAAACCGCCGTCAGTCAACTCGAAGGGACTGGCATTGCAATTCAGGTGCACGTGCATATCCTTGGCCCTCAAACGCTGGTCGCCGATCTACATTTCGATCTGCATGAAATAGGTATGGAGCAGAACAACGGCCATTGGTTTGGTACGCTGCGTTTGGTTTTCTTGCAGGTCAATAGCCAGCAGCAAATTGTTCAGGTGAACGACAAGACCTTTCACTTGAATTTCGACTCTCCGACCTATGAGAGGCTGCTAAAGGATGGAATGATCGATACCCGACGAGTGCAGATGCTACCCAACGCCACGCAACTCTCCGTAGTCTTGCGGGACGCCTCAAACGGCAACGTAGGGTCGGTTGCGATCCCGGTCGCGAAATACCTCTCTTCTCCGATGAATGCCATTCATTGACCTCTGGGAGGCTTGTGCTTAACGAAAATCTCGTGCAAGCAGCTGGCACGCGCCGCCCCTCAACAAGCGGCTCTCGCGATCGTTGGAGAAGTTGCTTACGTTGGTGAACGAGATTCGCAGAGCCAGTGGTGAGTACAGGACAGACACCGATTTCCAAGGATCGAGCAGAACCGTGCGCACCCTTGGCTGTTTCAGGCGGCGACGCGAAATCAACAGCATACGGATTGCTTTATATCTGCGCTGCCAGCGCCCGTGGGCACAGTCAGGACTCGGGCGCTTTCCCGGCGCACTGGCCAATTGCCTTCCACGCTCGCAACAGGAATCGCGTGGCTTCTTCGATCCAGATCAGGTTTTGGCGAGGGACACCGTCAGGATGAGGCACGCCAGACGGCGACGCGCATGAGGTCAAAATGGTGATCGTATGTCCAGATCTCGGCCTGCAGGCGAGAGCTTAGAACGGCGACCGTGGCGTCGAAGAGGGTAATGGGCTGGTCGAGGAAGGCTGCGAGCTTCGTTCTTGCCTCCCGATAGTCTTCGGGTGTGGGGTTGACCAGCGAGATGCCAACCAGAGTTTGGTCTAGCCAACTCTCTGCTATTGGCTTTCCCAAGCGGTGCAGAACCAGCGTGTAAGCCTCACAGACTGTCGGGTAGGCCACGAGCACTTCCTTCTTCTCGCGCGCCAAGCGTTTCAGCTCGCTCTGCGCACGTTTGTGATGAGCATCATCCCGGTCGACCGCAGCGTACAACGGGCCGGCATCAGCAAGAACCGCATGCCTCACGGTGAGCACCTCGGCTCAAGGATCGGATTCTAGAAGGACCGAGATCTCAGTGCGATCGTTCAGCCAAATAGCGGTCGTGCGCCTCGCTTACATCGCGCTTGCCGCTGCCATGTCGAGCTGGCTTGATTTGAAGAAGGCCACGCGCCGGCAAATAGCCGCGCTCGGTAAGATATCGGCGTAAAGCGACTTGAACGATTGCCGTCAGCGGGGGCCGCACCTCCTGTGTCCGGGCATAGTTCTCGATGGCCTTAGCAAGATCGTCAGGGATGGTCACAGTTGCGCGCTTCATACGGCTATTATATCACCAATCGGTGAAATTGGTGAAAGAAAAGCCGCTGTGCCTCATCAAAACTTCGCGCCTCCAATACGAAGAGCATTCCTGCCCACGTTTTCTCGATTGTCGGCCTGATTCGGAATTGATCGCCAGAGGGGGAGAAGTTCAAAGTAGTTCTCTCGAATCAGGGGGATCAGCGACGGGCACATGCCTGCCAGGGAAGAGTGGAAGAGTGAAGCAAGGCGGGTTCGCTGCACTGGAACTATGCCGCGAGGTCGTATCGATGGTGCAGTCCGCCGAGGCGGGGCAAGGAATGAATCCTGCTGCCGACTGCAGACCGATTCTCGACTGGGCGCCCCGCTGGGGTGTCTTTCGCCAGCCCCAGATGCGTTTGAGCTGATCGCCACGTCAAACGCCTCAGCACCATTTTCGATAAAGGCTGCCTCGTCCATGATCAACCGAGCGGGGTGAAGGCTGCGAATCTTGTCCGGATCTTTTCCCGGCAACGCCATGCATTTCGTTCCACTGGCGAACTCCAACACGTCAAACGATTGCCGTTCACGCGGACGCAATGCCTTCCTGGGGTGTAGCTTGTGGGCCAAATATTGGAGAATGCGTTCCTTCCAGTAATGCTCGGTTCCCCAGTCACCAGCGCGAATCTCCGCCATAGCCGGAATATCGCTCTGGCGAGCTCGTCTGTAAGACACGTTGGTCCTTCGTCCATTTCTTTCCTCATCTTGCCGCTCAACCGCTTTCCCGCGCTCTCACAATTCCCCGGGCACAAACAGGCCCAGGAAGCCAGGTGTGCCGCCGACGGGAACTGATCCATGTTCCGTCCGATTTCTGCCAGTAATCCCCAGGCGGTCACTCGGTCGACTCCCGGAATCGTGCACAACCGAGCGACCTGCTCCTCAAAAGGGCGCATGCGCCTGTCGATCTCGCCCTCGATCTCCTCGAGCTTCGCTTCCGTGAAACAGAAATGATCGTAGAGCTGCCGCAGCAAGAATCGGTGATGCTCGGTCATACGACCTTCCAACGCCAATTTCAACTCGGGCATCTTGTTCCGCAGCAGTCCCTTCGCCATCTCGGCCAACCGAGAGGAATCTTCTTCTCCCCCCAACATCGCTTCCAGCATCGTTCTTCCCGAGGCCCCCAAGGGATCCGTGGCCACGGAAGCCAGCTTGATGTTGGCGTCCTCGAAAACTTTCTGAATGCGATTGGCTATGCGGTTGATCTCCTGCGTCAAACTCACCCGATAGCGCGTGAGATCTCGCAGTTCGCGCGTCGACTGGGGCGGAACAAAACTTCCCCGCAGCAATCCATGCTGCAACAGGTCTGCAATCCAGTCGCTGTCCTTCTGGTCCGTCTTCCGTCCCGGAACGGCCTTGATGTGCTGCGCATTCACGAGCAACACCTCGAACTGCCCATCCAGAATGTTCCACACCGGCTCCCAGTACACTCCGGTGGATTCCATCGCCACATGCGTCACCCCACACTCCCGCAGCCAATCGGCCAAACGCAGCAAATCCCGAGTGAACGTCGTAAAGCGCCTCTTCTCCTTGCGACTCTTGCCCTTCTCCTGCGCCCATAGCACACAGGCGGTGATGCTCTTCTTGTGCACGTCCAGTCCACAGCAGCGCGGATAGAGAACTTCCATCTCACCACTCCTCTCTGCCGCGCGGCGTCGGACGCTTCGAAAAGCGAAAATCTCCTACGCGTGCTCTCCACAAACTTCCGGAGGCGGCAATTCGTTGTGCTTCCCAGCGTCCCAGCCATACTCGTATGCGGGCTCAGCGAGCTCCAGAGTGAGACGGCCTCTGTCGCCGATGCGGCGGCACAACGGTACGCCATCTCGACCGCATTTTCATTCTTCGTTGTGGCTCTGAAAGAGCCATGAGTTACTCGTATCTTAGCGCGACGATCGGGTCGACGCGCATGGCGCGCAGCGCCGGGACGTAACTGGCGGCGATGGCGACGGCGGTGAGCACGGCGGTTACGCCGGCGAAGGTGGAGAGATCGTAGGGCGAGACACCGTAAAGCAGTCCGGCCATGAGGTGGGAAACGATGAGCGCACCGGCCACACCCAGCCCGGCGCCAGCGGCGGTCAGACCGAGTCCCCTGCGCAGGACCATCTTGAGAATATTGCTTCTTTGCGCGCCCAGCGCGAGGCGAATGGCGATCTCACGTCGCTGTTCGTTGACCACATAGGAGATGGTTCCGTAGATTCCGAGTCCGGCGAGCAGCAAGGCGGTGACCGCAAAAAACGCCACCATCTCCATGGAAAACCGCCGCACGGAAAGCGACGAGGAGAGAGCGTCGTCCAACGTCTCCACGCGGAAGACGGGAAGTTCCGGATCGATGGCCTGGATTTGTGTGCGCACCTGGGCGAACACGGCGGCGGGATCGACCTGTCCACGGAGGTAGAACGCAAGAAACTTGGCTGGGCGTTGGTAGATGTCGAGGTAGAGCTGCGGAATGCCGGCGTTCGCCAGCGACTCCGTGCGCGCATCGGCGATGACGCCCACGATGGTGGTCCACTCCGGCTTGTCCGACCGCGACCGGACGTGAACGTGCTTGCCGACTGGATCCTGGTTGGGCCAGTAGGCGCGAGCGGCGGCCTGATTGATGACCGCGACGGGGGGTGTGTCTTCAAGATCCTGTTCGACGAAGAGGCGGCCACGGAGCAGCGTCATGCCGAGCACGTGAAAGTATTCGGGCGAGACGATCGCCGTATCGATCAGCGCAGGCTGGCTGCTGTGCACGTCCTCGCCCTCGCGGATCAATGGCCGCGGCCTTAGATCGCTCTGACCATGGCCAAGGGGAAGAGCCGCCCGATCACTGACTGCGGTTTCTTCCACGCCCGGAAGCGTCCGGTTTCGGCGGAGAACCTCGCGAAGCAGCACAGCTTCCTGCGTAGCGGTGCGATAAATATCGGTGTTGGGATCGTTGGGATTCGGCAGCGTCGTCTCGATCGCTACAACGCGGCTAGGATTGAAGCCGAGCGGCACCCTGAACAAGTCCCAGAAGCTGCGCAGCAGAAGGCCTGCGGCGACCATCAGCACCAGGGAAAGGGCTAGTTCACTAATCACCAGAACATGGCGCAAGCGCGAGCGCTGCCGGGAACCGCTGGATCCACGACCTTCCTGCCCAATCGTCGCCGTCAAATTACGGCGGCTTGTGAGCCACGCGGGGGCGAGTCCGAAGATAATTCCAGCGGCGACAGAGACGATGATGGCAAACGCCAGCACGCCCCAGCTGATGGATATCTCATTGAAGCGCGGCAGGCTTTCCGGAACAAACTGCAGCAGGAATTTCCGGGCGCCGAAGAGCACGGCAAAACCGGTGACGCCGCCTAGCAGGAAGAGCAGCAAACTCTCGGTGAGGAGCTGGCGGGTGAGGCGCCCTCTTGCGGCTCCCAATGCCTGGCGAACCGCCATCTCGCGTCCTCTCGCGCTGGCCCGAGTAAGCAGCAAATTGGCAACGTTGACGCAGCTGATCAGCAGCACCAGGCCCACCGCGCCGGAAAGCAGCACGAGCGATTGGCGAGCGTTGCCGACAAGGGTCTCGGCGAGGGGCGTTAGGTGAATGGCCCAAGCGGCTTGCGGCGGATAATCCGCCGGATATTCCTTTTTCAACGATGCAACCAGGGCATCGAGGTGCCCCTGCGCGGCCTCAAGCGAGAGAGCAGGCTGAAGGCGCGCGACGGCATCGTATGGCTCACGCGTGCTGCGTGTGGGCGCCAGAATCTCGGAAAATCCGTCCGCCGCCCACAACTCGGTACCACGCTCCTCGCTGGTTCGGCCCTGGTCGATAAACCCGGCTGGCATGACGCCGACAATACGAAAGAGATCGTTGTCAAGCCGCAGACTCTTCCCGAGAATGTGCGGGTCTGCGCCAAATGCGCGCTTCCAGAGCCCATCGCTGATGACGACTTCACCGTTGGAGCCGGGCGAGGCGTCGTGCGGATCGAAGGTGCGGCCGAGCGCAGCATCCACGCCGAGCACCCCGAAGTAACTCGGTGAGACCGTTGCTCCGGCGATGTGCGTGGGTTGCGAGCCGCCCGTAACATTTTCGGAGCCGAAAAAGCAGTAGGACACATATTGGAAGATTCCCGAGTTCTGAAGGTCTCGCAACTCTGGGATGGAGATCCCGACGTCGTGCGCGCCCACGCCGGGAAGGTTGGCTTCAATTCGCACCAGTTCGCTGGGGTTGGGGTAGGGCAAAGCGTGCAGCAGCGTGGCGTCGATCACGCTGTAGATGGCGGTGGTGGCTCCGATGCCCAGCGCGATGGTGGCGATCGTAATGAACGAGAACCTAGCAGATCTCACAAGCATGCGAACCGCATACCGCAGGTCGAAGAGCAGATTCTCGATGAGGGGAAGAGTTTGCTCGGCGTGGTGGTCCTCCCTGATCGCTTCCGCCGCACCCAGCTTGATTGCTGCCTGCCGACGCGCTTCGATGGCCGACATGCCGGCGCGCAGATTCTCCTCGGTTTGGAACGCAAGATGTTCGGCGATCTCTTCCTGCAGGCGCTGGTCCGCGCTCTGTCGCGTCGCGAAATTCAACAGACGAATCAGGAAGCGTCGTAAAAATCTCATGGTAGATCCTCCGCTTTGACTTTGAAGAAGCGCGCGATGATGGCGGAGGTTTGTTCCCAGTCGCGGGTCTCCGCCTGGAGTTGCTTGCGGCCGGCCGCGGTAAGGTGATAGAAGCGCGCGCGTCGGTTGTTTTCCGACGCGCCCCACTCGGAGGCAAGCGAGCCTTCATGTTCTAGCTTGAGCAGCAGGGGATAAAGCGTGCCCTGGTTGACGGCGAGAAGGTCTCCGCTGATCTGCTCGATGCGTCGGGCCATTCCCCAGCCGTGTTGCGGTCCCATGACATCGAGAGTTTTGAGGACCATCAGCGCGAGCGTTCCTTGCAAGACGTCCGGCTTTTCCTTCATGGCGAATCTACCTTTGGGTTCCCTACAGGAATAATGGCTTCCTTCCTTTTGGAAAGCAACAGGAATTTGGAACTTTCTTTCGACGACAAATCCAGAAGAGCTGCCGGGAAACCCTCGGGAACACACTGTTCATTGAGGACCGCGTAGGTTGATTTCGAATGAAGAGTCGGCCGGCGTCGAGAGATCTGCAAGCAGCTCCAACGAAGGCTTGTGGTCGCCGACGGTGGAACTAGGTAAGCGCAGTTTCATCGCTTTCCTTAGCGTCTGGCGTAAAGTCCTTCGGGAAAGCAAGTTCAATATACGGCTCGTCGCCATCCCGTTCGGGATGTCTGCGCAATTCAACGATCTTTCGGTAGATCTCTCGGCAGTGCTCGATACTTGCGGAACTGAGGTCGAGGACGTACTCCGGTGGGCGCCGGGGCTGCCGTCGGCTCTCAAGCAAGGCCCGGGCCGCAGCGCGTGACCTCGGCGACCCGACCGCGAAATCACTCAGCCGTGGCACTAAATCTGTTGCGGGCAAAACTGGCTTTTTCTTCGGTTTTTCAGTCACTTAGCTCCTCCTGACTGTCAGTTGGCGTTGCGGTCGCAGATTGCGGAAACCAATAGGGCAGGCTACCGTTCCGTGCATACGCCTCAAGCTCTTCTTGGGTCATTCGCTCGAATAGGTCGTTCAGACTAACGCTCTCGCTTCGCTCGATCCATTGGCCCGCAGCGTTGATTTTGGTGTACGCCTGCACAGCGGCGACAACCGCGGCGGCGGTCACTTCTACGTCCCCGGCTTTTTCGATGATGCGCTCTAGTGCGGCTCGTACGTTCCGCTGGCGACGGGCGAAAAGCCCCAAGGCGTGAGCATGGCGATAAACGCTGCTACGGTCCGGGAGCTTGTATGCTCTCGCAATTTCCGCGAGACCTCGCCAGTTGATGAAATCTCGTTCGATCTCCTCTTTGCGCGCATGCGCGCAAATCCTGCACCCGGCTGAATGACGCCCAAGGTTTGCGGTTTTACTCGGATGATTCGCCAAATGCATTCCTCCTTCGTAGCGGACGCCTCGATCTCGTCCGCGGCAATCGGGAAAGGATCAACCGGAGCGGCCGTCGTCGGGTTTTCAGGGCCCATGCTCATCTGGCCGTCTCCATTCCCTCGGTCTCCGCCCTGAGGATTTCATCTGGGGTATTCAGGGTCGTGGCCGCGACAGCTTCGCTCGCTCTTGCGTTCCTTTTCCGGCAGCCGTATCAGAACCTGCGCGTTGCGCGAGCCTATGTTTTCGAGCTGCGACTCCATCACTCCGCTTTAGGCACCCACGCCTGTGGCGTCTCGGCGTACAGCCAAGAAGTCGGTAAGTTGCTGTGCGCCTAACAGAAGTTCTTTGGCTTCGTGACCTGGAGTGGTGCAGAAGGTTCGATACGTGTCAACAAAGGGGAGCCACTTTTCAAATGTAGACTCTGGGGACACAATTCCCCGCTTCTTCTCTCTGCAGACTGCGTTCGTATCCGCCAGCATATCAAAGGGTTGACGAAAAACTGCCGTAAGTTCGCCGCCCTTCCAAGAGCAGTTCGAAAGTAGGAAATTCAGGAGTCGCAGAATCATTCGGAAATGAAGACGAACAAGCACAGAACCCTCCTCTTAGCGAAGAAGATTCAGCCTCTCCACGCGCGACACTTCGAGCAGCATTTTGACTATTCTCCCGGCACGGCGCGGTCTTACCTGTCCCGCTTCGGGCGACAGGGTCTTTTGACACGGACGAAGGGAGGTTACGGCCTCACCCAAAAAGGGCACGACCGCATACGCTATTTCGATATTTTCGGCTGCGCGCGTCCCGCTTGCCCCTTGTGCAAAGGCAAGAGCGGATACTTAACCTGTCCAGGGTGCGGATCTCGAATGTCGAAGCAAAGCGCCCGAATACAAAAAGAGAAGGATTTTCTTATCGTGCTTCGCCACGAGGGAGTTTACTGCACCGGATGTTCAACGCTAATTCTTGACGAAACCGAGGCCCTCCGACTCGGAATCAAGTGGGAGGAATAAAAATGGGAGGAATAAAAATGTCGGGCACCGGGTGGGAAATACAGCCAGCGGGCTGGCTTCTTCTGCTTGTCCTTGGAATTCTACTCATCTATTTCACGATTCGCTGGCAGCGGGATGCTTCCCAGGAAAACCCCGGAGCTGTCTAGCGCGCGTACTTCTCGACGTTGTTCCTCTTCTTGAAGCTCGCCCAGATTTCCAAATTCAAATCTTGCGTATTCGCATTTTGCAAATGCGGAATTGTAGCCTCCAGTCGCAAAGAAAAGTAAAACTTCGTTGGGGACGGTCAAACTAGCTTACTCACTTCTTCAAAAAGCATCGAAGGATGGGGAGCCCCTCACGGAAGACCTCTCGGCGCGAGGACGAGCCTGAAAACTTCCTAGCCGATCAACTCCGAGAGCCGAGAGGAAATCTTTTCGACTCAGTTTCCGAGTCGGCGATCATCCGTCTGGGAGTGGGACAACAGGGGTACGTAGGTTAGTTTTTGGCGTTACCTGCCGCATGGCAAACGGTTCAGCATCGCTCGCCGCCAGGTCTATGAGCTGCCGGGATAGGATTCGATTGCAGCTCATGTATACTCGGCCCAGTATCCGAATTCGATGATGGCATGTCGCCCTTCACTTCCACCTTCGATCTGATCGAGAGGTTCCGCGACGGAGATGAGACTGCGTTCGGCCAGCTTTTCGAAAAATACAGACCACGACTGGGCGTGCTCATCCACTACAAGCTTGGTGCGCCCCTGCGTGAGCGCGTCGAAGTGGACGACATCCTGCAAGAAGTGTTTCTTGCCGCCTCCAAAGACATTGGGAGCTTCACCTACCGTTCCCCGGGCAGTTTCATGAGTTGGCTTTCCTGCATCGCCGATCATGTCATTATTGACGAGGTTCGCTCGCAAGCACGAGGGAAGCGCGCGGCGGAAGTAGTGCGTTTTCGGTCTGCTGGAAATCCTGGTGGACCAGAGCCTGCAGACTCGGCGACGCCGAGTCGAATTCTGATGCAGAAGGAAGGCGCAAGAGATTTGCTGGGGCGACTGGACGCCCTGGCCCCGGATTACCGAGACGTGATCCTCATGGCCAAAGTGGAAGGGCTTTCGTCGGCAGAAATCGCCGAACGAATGGGGAGAAGCCGGGAGGCTGTCGCGGTCCTGTTGCACCGTGCCCTCCAACGCCTGCGCACACTGAAGGAGACGAACGAATAGACATGCCCGGGCAGCACGGAAACGGCGGTACCGAGAACCAGCGCGATGACTCGCCAGCTGGAGATGCTGGCCGCGAACGACGTGTCGCCCAGGCTCTTGCGGACTATGTCGATCTGCTCTCGCGCGAAGAGACTGTCGACACTGCGAGCTTTTGTCAGAGATACGCGGATGTTGAGGCCGATCTGCGCCGCGAGATCGAAACCCTTGAGGAAATGGATACCCTGACCGAAGCCTCGACTTACGACGGAGCTGATCATTCCTGTGAGCCGCGCCTCGAGAGGCTATCCGGCCACCGCATCCTGGGGGAGATCGGATCTGGGGGGATGGGTCGCGTCCTTCTCGCCGTGGATGAGCGCTTGGGGCGCAAGGTCGCGATCAAAACGCTGAAAACACAGTACTCGAGTCACCCAATATTGCGGGCACGGTTCATGAACGAGGCTCGCGCGATGGCTAAGCTCAGCCATCCAAACATCGTCCATATCTACAACCTCGGTGAGCCACACGAGACACCCCATTTCGTGATGGAGTACTTGGAAGGAAGTTCGCTCACGGAAGCGGCGCATGCCCTGCCGTTGCGCCAAAAAGTCGACCTGATACAGAAGGTAGTTCGAGCCGTCGAGTTCCTGCACCAACACCAGATCCTGCACCGAGACCTAAAGCCCGGCAATATCGTGGTTGGAGCAGACCTCGAGCCCAAATTGCTTGATTTTGGACTGGCACTGCAAGTGGGCGATCTGGACAACCGCGTGACACGTGCCGGTGAGGTGATGGGCACGCTCGAATACTTCTCGCCCGAACAAACTCGGGGCAACACTGCACTCGATCCGCGTAGCGATGTGTTTTCCCTGGGGACAATTTTCTATCGGCTGCTGACCGGCTCTCTTCCGTTCCACGGCGAAAGCTTTGCTGAAACAGTAACGGCCATTCGTGATCGGGAACCGATCTTGCCCCGTCGTCTCAATTCTTCTCTTCCGCGTGGGCTTCAGAATATCTGTCTGAAGGCGCTGGAGAAGAATCCATCGGACCGTTACCAGTCCGCAGGCGAAATGGCCCAAGACATCGAGCGCTACCTCGCGGGGGAAGAAGTCCTCGCCCTGCCAACCGCCTATTCACGGCTCCTTGCGGGCCGGATCGAAGGGCACTTGCGTGAGTTGGAAGCCTGGAAACAGGACCAAATCGTCTCCGACTCGGAATACGACGCGCTCCGCAAGGGCTACGGTCGGCTCTCCGAGCGCGAGGATACCTGGATCATGGAGACGCGTCGGCTCTCACTGTCTCAAGTGACCCTCTACTTGGGTGCATGGGTCCTGGTAGTCGGCTCGGCGTTGGTTTTTCTGTTCCACTTTCCTGAACTCTCGGGAGTGCTCGCCGTGCTAGTTGTGGGTGCGGCTGCAGTTCCAACCGCCTACTTCGGTATCCGAAGCTGGAAGGCGGGCCGGCTCCAGTTTGCGATCGCGTACCTGCTTGCTTTCTGCCTGCTGTTGCCGATCGCACTGTTGGTGACGATGGGTGAATACGGGGCTTTCTCGGGGCTCACGAAGGGCCGTCAAGATCTCGAACTTTTCTATCAGTTCGATTCCTTCAAGAAAACCACGAACGCGCAATTGTGGTGGGCACTCTTGCTCTCTCTTCCCGCCTACGTTTGGCTGCGGCGGTTCACACGAAGCTCCGTGTTCTCGCTTGTGTTTGCGGTGATAGCAGCGCTGTTCAGTCTGACGACCCTACTCCGTCTTGGCATGCTGGAATGGCTCGACAACGATCCGGGCAGGGTTTATTTCCACATGATTCCGATCGCCCTCGTTTTCTTCTTGGTCGCGATTGCGCTCGAGCATTCGGGCCGCCCGTCTGATTCTCGCTATTTCTACCCCATCGCGGTGGCTTTCACGTTCGCCGCACTGAGTGGCGTAGCCTTATTCCACGAGCCCTATGCGAAGTGGCTCCAGTCTGTGGCTCCATGGACCCGCGGTCAGGTTGAATACCTCTTCGTCGTCAACGCAGGGATTTACCTGCTGCTGCAAAGCTTTTTCGAACGATTCCACTCCTCACAGTTGCGGATGATAGCCAAGTCCTTCCGCTTCGTGATTCCAGGACATGTGATGACATCGCTGCTCTTGTTGGGGCTGGAGGCATCCCGGTTGTGGGAGGAATCACCCGCCCGAACCGCAATGAGGCGCGAAGCACGGATCTTCGAGGTTCTGTTGCCAATGGTTGCCTGTGCGTTTGTGTTTGGGAGCATCCCCAAGCAAATGAAGAACTTCTTCGCCTCTGGTCTGTTCTTCTTAGCGATTGGAATTGTTCGCCTGCAGCAGGACTTTTTCCACGACCGTGCCACGTGGCCGATTACTTTGATTCTGGTAGGGGTTACCCTTCTCGCTGCGAGCCGGTATTCCGCCTTTCGGTTGGTGATGGCCCGACGGCTCCGGCGAAGGAGCTGAGCCGGCCCCAGAATACCTCCCCAGGGTGTAATTTCTGCGCTCGAATGGCGCTTATCTGTAGTGGCAGCCGGAAATGGCCGAGCAAGAGGCAACGCGGCGGTCGGCTCGCTAAGGAGGCCCTATGAAAGCGCGACTACTACTGTGTTCTATCTCTGCCTGTCTCCTCTTATCTGGCTGTCCATCTTCTTCTGTGTATCCGTTGTATACGGATCAGGACGCAGTTGTGGAGCCTGCTTTGGAGGGAATGTGGAGCAGCCTGGGCCCGGACGAAAACGAAGAATTCCTTTTCCGGAAATCCGGCGACCACGAGTACAGTTTGACTATCTTTTGTGCGGACACAAAAGTCACCCAAAACTACGAGGTCCACCTAGTGCGTCTTGGAGGTCAGCTGTTCATGGACCTCATTTTCAAGGATCAAGCGGTCGATGGCGCGGAAGTGGACGACCCACTCGGCGTCGTTTCCACTCACGTTATTGCGAAGGTGAATATTTCCGGAGATGACCTGGCCTATGCCACGCTGGAAGATGATGCGATCCGGAACCAAAGCGTCTCGGGAGCGACTCCCCTGGACTACCAGATGGCCAATGGATCTATGCTTGTGACAACACAAACGGAAGCTTTGCGCCTCTACATTTCTGCTCACGCCGAAGACGTGTTCTCTGACTTCGAGCATTTGCAGCGGAGGAGAGAAACGTCTATTCGAGAATTTTCCCGATGAGAATCGTTTCGCAGCGCCGCGAACGGGAGAGACGAGCGCACTATCTGTAGCTTTCAAAGATGAAAAGGGGGACTCCAGCCTAGGCCTTTTGCTGAAGAAGAACCATCTTCGAAAGTCTAAAGAGGAGGACCTGCTCATGCGAAAACTCGTGCTCCTGATTTGCTTTGTGGGGATGCCCTGCGCTTCGTGGGCTCAAAGCAGTCTGGCGTCTTGGGAAAACCTCAACACACTGCAAGCAGGAGAGAAGATTCAAGTACTTGAGGGGAACTCGAAGAAGATTTCCGGGCTATTCTCAAGTGTCTCCGCTAGCGCTATCTCGCTGCAAGCCGAGGGCAGCCAGGAGACGATCCAGAAGGAAGATGTACGCAGCGTGAAGGTCATGGGGCATGCCCATCGTATGCGCAATGCACTAATCGGAAGCGCCGTGGGAGCGGGTGTGGGAGCTGGAATAGGCGCAGCCCAATATTCTTCGTGCGCACCTTCACAATCCTTTTGCCTCCAGCCTGTTGGAAGAGGGGGAACGGCTGCCATAGGCGCAGTAGTCGGCGGCGCGGGTGGCGCCGTTGTTGGCGCCCTGCTGCCTAGCCGCCGCAGAACGATCTACCGTGCGTCCGCACGGTGATTGGTCGTTTCTTCCACCAACAGTTCCGAGGCGGTTGGGCACATTGGCGTCCACCATCTGCTGCCCAGCCACAAAACGATTTACCGTGAATCCGCGCGGTGATCAGGGAATTGC
The DNA here is from genome assembly GCA_035622135.1 of Candidatus Cybelea sp. Lineage (GTDB taxonomy): Bacteria > Acidobacteriota > Terriglobia > Acidiferrales > UBA7541 > Palsa-295. The sequence continues at coordinate 35,496 of DASPVZ010000004.1, forward strand.
ACTTGCATGCCGCCCCACGCGCGCGTTTCAGAGAGCGGAAAGGCTGATGTACGGGATGTACGTAAAGGTCTGGTTAGAAGTCTCATTCTGTGCAGTTGGGGTGGTCCGGATCATCGCCAGCCGATTCCGGGCCGAGTGACGGCGTATTCGCAAATTAAGCGTTTTAGGCTCAAAACCATGCGATTTCGGCTCAAGTGTTTCCCTTCGGACAGGTTCAAATAGATTCAACCACTTACAGGAACGACCGTGAGAGGGGTTTCGGATCTTCGGGTTAGTTGTGATAAGGCGATGTTACGCCAATGTCAGAGTGCCTTCATTTCTTTGAGGCCGCCAGCTCATTCTCAATGGCCTTCCGGCGGGCTTCGCGCTCACCCTGCCATGGCGCGGGCAATCCCATCGCGCGGGAGTATGCGATGAGCTGTCCCATGTGCTCATGCATGTGGCATAGTCCTCGCAGGTAGAGCCGGCGCACCGTGGTGCGCTCTCCGAAAAACACCTCCGGCCGGTCTAACTCGGGGTCACACGCTTCTGCAAATGCTTTCCGCCAAGCAGCCAGCGACCCTGTCAGAAAGGCAAGGACAGCGGTCTTGTCCGTAAGGCTTTTCTCCAAGCTCTCGTTTCTTGCGAACATCGCCATGATGCGCGCAACACTCTCGCCTTCCAGCTTGCCGTACAGATCTGGCGCTGCTTCCACTCCCAGAAGGACCAGCCCCATACGACTGCCCGCTGCAAGGTGCACTAGGACCTCGCTTACGGAGCGCGCCGTTTCCGCGCTACGCCATCCATAGCGCTCCGCCGGGAAAGCCTCCGCCAATGCAAGCAGCTGCTGTTCAGCAATATCAAATTCCCAAAGGTATTCGCCCTTGAAACCTGGGAGGCGTGCGCTCACGGTAGTGACCTCCTCTTGTTGCATGGCATTCTACCGCATCAACCGTAAAGGACAGCGAGACGTTATTACCAACAATCAGAGTGGGCCGAAAAGCTCGCGTGAACCCCGCCGCTAAGTCTCTTTGTTTCGAATACCACTGCAGAACCGCAGATGAGGATCAAAACCACGAGGTTTGGCACAAGGGGCTGTAACCAGCGTCACCGGAGAGCGCGAAGTGTTCCTCCAGTGCGATCTTCCCGGTCATTAAAATCGAGCTTGGCTTGGCCCCATCCAAGTCCTTGGCTGAACCCGCGCGGCATCTTTTGCATCGCACACGCCTGCGACAATTCCTGCGGATGCGAGAACTCCAATACCTCCCTTGAAGAACCCGCGTCGCGTGATCTTGCTGTGCTCGTTCGCTGTCTTCATTCGGATATTCCTATGTGAGTGATAATCGCAATGCTAACCGTAAGCCTATTGGCGATCCCAGACAACAACGGTCTGGAAGATACGCTGCTGCGCGTCGGTGCCAGCCATGGTTGCGGTTAACGTAGCCCCATCTTCTGACACAATATAACTTCCCTTCCCGACAACATGACCGGCATTTTTCGCTTCCACCTGGATAATGTTTGGAGCCGGGCTGGATGCAAATGCCGTAGTGCCAGGCTGACCCGGAACTGGGTGCTCCTTGTCATCGAGGACAAATGTCGCCGGTCTCTCCTGGATCACCTGCCCGCCATGAGATCCTTCGGCTTTCATCAAGTAACCGTCAGCGGTGCGCTCCCAACGCATCGTCCCGACGGAGACCCGGTGGTTAGGATCAAAGTGCGATTTTTCGGGATTGAGTTTCCACGAACCGGCGAAAGGGTCTTCTCTCTCCATGGTGACAGCCTCCTTGCCGCACTCGAACGCTCGGTATCAATGTGAATTGACATTCACATTCTGGCTCGCTAATGTGAACTAGTTTTCACTTGTTGTCAAGGAGAAACATCTGCCTGCATGCCTCGTCAACCTATTCCAGGCCCACCCGTGCAGGAGCGCAGCCGCGAATCGCTGCGCCGCATGCTCGATGCTGCTGAAGTGCTGCTCGCCAAGTATGGGTTGGAGGGAACCACCCTGCCGCGCATCGCAAAGCGGGCCGGGGTTTCCCCGGCCAATGTTTACCGCCGGTTCCGTGACAAGGATGCGCTGATGGCCGCTGTTTTCGAGCGAATCAGAAAGCGCAGCGCGGCTCAAACGACTGCGCAATTTGACCCCGAGATGGTACGGCGCATCGGCCTGGGTCAGTTTTCGCGCAACATCATCGAGGCCATGATCCGGAACTTTCGCGCCGATGCGGGCTTAAGCCGCGCGGCGGTCGAGTATTCGGAGCAGCACTGGGACGCGACCTTTGTGAGAAAAACGAGAGCGTCGGAAGCCCAATCATTCGAGACCATGGTGAAGACCTTGATGATCTGGCGCGAGCAGATCAAGCATCCTGATCCGGAACGCGCGATTCGCTTCGGTTTCATCATGGTCGCAGTCGTTTTGCGAGAACTGATCCTGTTCAACCGTATGCGGACATTCCAGGAGATCCTGCCGCTCGATGACGAGATTCTCAAGGAGGAATTGCCGCGGATGTTTCTGAGTTATCTCGGCGTCGAACCCAGCAAAAACTCAGTAAGTTCTGACATGAGATTCGACCAAACTCCTGAGTAGTGAAAGCAAGGGAAGCCGGGCGAACTCATTCATGTGTGCGGGTGATGACAATCAAGGTGGAAGGTGGAACCCGTTGCTAAGTAAAATGTGCGGACTCTTGACCGGATTTCTGGCGGTCTACAGTTTCCACTGACGATGGTTTGCTTTTTCCATTTTTTTTTCCGTTCAGCCAAGCCGCCTCTGTCGCCACCCTTCCATCCGTACTCTTTTGTGAGCGATTTTTGCTCGGTGCCAGTTGGGTGTTTCTCGATTCAGTAGGTGCTGCTACCTGAGTAGCGTCCTTTGCTTCTCTCTTTACGAGGGAAGTTTGGGCCCTCAGGGGCACCCAAATCCGGCCAAAGAGGGACACCTGAAAACCGGCCAACGATGAGCCCAGGACATTGACTCCGAGAGAGACCTTTATAGGCTCCCTCGTTCATAAGCCATGTCTTGAGCGAAGAACAGAAACAGCAAGTTATCGCACTGGGGAAGCTTCCGATGGCCTTTACGGCGTATCGAGCAAGCCACTGGTGTCCGTCGAGAAACAGCCAGCGCCTACCTGAAAGCAGCCGGGGTAACCGTACGACTGCCGCGCTTTTGGGGAAAGCGAATGCCCTCAAAACCGGCCAACGAGGTGACCCCCGACTTTATTGGGCCTTTTTCACAAGAACCGGGCACTCCGAGTGACCCCTCCCCTCCCTCAGGCAGTATCTGTGAAGCCTACCGAGAACTGATCGAACAGGGCCTCGCCCGTGGCCGCAACGGCAAGGCCATCTGGCAAGACCTGGTGACGGACCGGTTTTCCGGGAGGCTATCAGGCGGTAAAGCGCTTCGTGCGCAAACTTCGTGGACCGCAACGCCCGGAAGCAGCCGGCATCATCCTCATATCACGCGTGCCGCAGAGGACTTACCGCTATTTGCGCGAGAGCGCGAAGACGAGCTGCCGCTTAGGTGCAGCGTCAACCTGCTGCCGTGAATCTGGTGCTCGGACGCCACGCTATTTCAACAAACCGTACACATCGACTTCGCCGCGCGCCCCGAAGTAGACGCGTCCGTTCACGACGAGAGGAAACACGAAACGCGTGGCGATAGGACCATGATCGCGTTTAGCGTTCTGTTCGGAAGTGTAGATCGGCTCGGCGATGTCCCCGGCAGCGGCCCCGAGCGCCGCGCGAGCGCCGAAGATCAGAGTTGCTGTCCTTTTAGTCAATGATGTATACTATACATCATGAGACGAACTCAACTATATCTTAATGAAGACATCTGGAAGGCACTGCACATCCGGGCGCGGCAGCGACGTACCTCCATTTCCGAGTTGGTCCGGCAGGCCGTGCAGGACCGTTATGGGACTTCCGCCAACAATCGCAGCCAGGCGATGGAAGCACTCGTTGGCATCTGGAAGGACCGCGACGACCTACCCGATGCAAGGATCTACATCCGTCGACTCCGCCGAGGTAAGCGGCTCAAGAGGATCGCATCTTGAAATCCGTTCTGATTGATTCCGACATTTTGATCGAAGTGTCGCGGGCTCGAGACACCAGCATCCTCGCGCGCTGGGACGCTTTGAGCAGAGGTAGCACCGTGCCCTTCTGTTCTCCCGTGACGGTTGCAGAGCTTTGGCACGGAGCCCGACCGGCGGATGAGAGGATTCTTCAAGTCCTTTTCGTGGCCGTGCAATGTATACCTATCGATATTGAGATCGGCCAGAGAGCGGGCGCGTATCTGAGACAATTCGCCAAGAGTCACAGCGTCGAGCTGGGCGACGCATTGATTGCCGCGACGGCTTCTGTCCACAACCTGCAGCTGTGGACACGGAATCGTCGGCACTATCCCATGAAGGATCTCAGTTTTTTCTAGACCTGCCTCGCCAAAACCTTGTCCGCCTTTGAAATCAACAGCATACGGATTGCTTTCCACAGCCAAGCGAAGGCCGTCTTAGGCGGAGTCCGCTCTGTTTTTTAGCCTGTGCGAAAAAGGCTTAGGGAGCAATTCGGAACACGAGAACACGACTACCATTAGCGAGATCTTCGCTTTCGGAAAGCAATGCGAAACTCGAACCTGAGCGTTCGCAAGTCGTACGGTTCGGGGAGCCATCTGCCTCTAAATCAAGCCATTACGGACGTGGTTTACCAGTCTGCGCTCCAGTGTCACGAAAATGTCACGCGTGTCGCAGAGGATTTGCCGCATGTGCGCGAGAGCGTGAAGATGACCTGGCGCAAGTCCTTGATTTTCCTGGCCCGATCGGGACGCCCTCAATTTTGGTGAAGCGACCACTCGGTCAAAAGCCGAAGGGTTGCAGGTTCGACTCCTTCCCCGGAAACCAATCAACGTGCGTCGCCGCCAAAACTCCACTCGTGCACGTGAAGCGAGACAATGGAAATCCTCCGATGCTCCGAGGTCAGCACACGAAAGAAAACGGTCGGAACCACGAAGAAGTCGGAGGAGACCATATCCTTATGGTTGGTAAGGAAGGTCCGCCAAGTCCGCCACGGTGGTTTTCTACGGCGCGCCATGTATTGGCGACAGCAGCCTCAGAAAGCTCGAATCCCAGCTTCGAGAGTTCTCCGTGGATGCGAGGCGCACCCCAGCGAGGGTTGGCCAAAATCATTTTGCGAATCAGATCGATGACTTTCCGAGGTGTGCAAGGCCGGCCCTGAGAATGATGGCTTTTCCAACTCCAGTACAGGCGGAATCCTCGCCGGTGCCAAGCAATGACCGTCTCGGGCTTCACCATCACGAGGGCGGATCGCCAACCGCTCCAGAGTTGCGAGAGCCAAGTCCAGAGGAGGCGGTCCGCGACCCTGAGCCGTAGTTTGCGCGAGCGCTTGCCGCGTTGAAGGACCAGGAGTTGATGACGGAGGGCGATGATCTCAACGTGGAGCGCGGCTCGAGTCTTGAGGCCTTGCCGAAGTGAAGAGAATAAAGCCCGGATGATCGCGATCTTGTCTCTCGCAAGCTATCGCTGTAGCCGCTCAAATTCAATCGGCTCAATCAGTACCGAGTTTTTGGCAGGGACAGGATCGAAGCCGCGTCCGTTCTGAAGGACCGGTTTCCGCAGATCAAGATTATCCTGCTAACCACGTTCGAGGTGGGGCCTAACCTGAGTTCGGCCGCTGGTGCCGATGCAGTGATCTACAAATCGGATGGGATCGGCCTCCTGGTTGACTGCATTCGACGATCGCTCGCGACACCGGGTTCCGCGCCTATCGGCTCTGCGTAAAATTTTGGCCTCGCTTTCAGCATGGTTGGAATCTGTTTTCTGTATGCGATGATCGTGCGGATGCACATTTGGGCGAATGCGCTTGGGTGGGCGAGTATCTTGCCCCAAGGCTATTGGGGGTTCGCGGTGCTGACGCCACGTGCCTGGCAGGCCGTTTTTTTTCCAGCTTCTCCACACTCCCATTCCCGACAGCTACATCCACTACCTTAGCTACAAAATGCAACCGTTCAGAAAAGAAAATCATCCGCGGTGAGTCGCCGGCGAACGACTATTTCGGCACAGCGCAAAACGAACCAAGCCTATGTCGGATCGCTCGCCCACACTCCATCGAAGTTGACGAAATAGGACTCCACAATCATGTTCGGAAAATGTCCATTTATCAACTCTGCTGCCCGGCACAATTCCTTGCGATGGTGTTCCATTTCCGCCGCGGTGTCGTCGTTAAAGTGGGCGAGACCTCCATACGTGGCGCAATCCGAATGGCTGATCACCAAAATGCGCGTCGGATGATGAAGTCGAATTGACATCCCCACTTGTTCGAGAATGAAATCTCGATCGAACGGATTTCGGGGCGAGGTCAAGATCTTCGCGCCGCCAGCCACAATGATCATGTCGGCGTTTTGAATGCCCCGCACGCGCAGAAACTCGGTAACTACATTTCTGACCCGATGATCGAAACAACAGAGAACCGCGGCATCGGCCACGTATGGGTTGGCGCTCGACGCAAAATCAAAGATCTTCCGCATGAATTCAGGTCAGACAGTCAGATACTGTAGCAGATGCTGGGCTGGCACAGACCCAGCGCTGTGGGTGATAACAGCATCAGCAACGACACACGGGTCACAACTCGTCGTGTAAAAAGGCTCTCCCGCGGAGACCGTATACCCCAGCCTCTGGCTGAACAAGTTCGCCACGAATTGTGAAGGAACGGGCCGTTATTCCGCTCTGCCGACCGGCACTACGGCACGGCAGGCAGGGCGGGAAATAAAGACTCAAGCCAGGGAGGGCAAACCTCTAATCGGGCAGACTGACGTTTTGATCGTTGGGGCCGGTCCTACCGGTATGGTTTTGGCACTTTGGCTTGCAAAGCAAGGGTCAAAGGCCGCCTTGTGGACAAGAATGCCCGAACCGGCAACCACCACGCGCGCACTGGCTGCGCAGGCACGGACGCTCGAGCTGTATCGTCAGATGGATCTGGCCGATGCTCTCGTCACAAGGACGGCGACATCGCCCCCGCTCGGGTGCGAGAGACCTTCCACAACGACGGTGAGCGCAGGCGGCGCGCCGTTTACGCTACGGAATCCGTTTCGCTGGTAGAATTGGTTCATGCTGCGCCACATTGAAGACCTTCGGATAAAGGAAAGCAAAGTCCTTCTTCCCCCTGCGTTTCTGGAAGAGGAAATGCCGGTAACTGAGAACACCGCGCGCACCGTGCATCAGGCGCGAGCCGAAATCAATGCCATTCTTCGCGGCGAGGATCGCCGTTTGCTTGTGGTCGTTGGCCCCTGTTCCATCCACGACCCCGATGCCGCTCGCGAATATTCGGCCTGCCTTCTCGCTGCGAAACATGAGCTCGCCGCTGATCTCTGTATCGTGATGCGCGTGTATTTTGAAAAGCCCCGCACGACGGTAGGTTGGAAGGGACTGATTAACGACCCCCATCTCGATGAGTCGTTCAAAATCAACGACGGCTTGCGGCTCGCCCGTCGACTCCTCCTCGATTTAGGTGAGATGGGGATGCCTGCGGGAACGGAGTTTCTCGACATGATCGTCCCGCAATATGTGGCTGGACTTGTCAGCTGGGGTGCCATCGGCGCCCGGACGACCGAAAGCCAGGTCCATCGCGAGTTGGTCTCGGGCATATCCTGTCCGGTGGGATTCAAGAATGGAACGTCTGGCGACGTGGAGATTGCGGTGGAAGCGATGCTCTCGGCTGCACGCTCGCACACGTTCCTGGGGCACACCAAGTTGGGACAATCGGCGATCTTCGTAACAAAGGGAAATCCGGACTGCCACATCATCCTTCGCGGGGGTCGCCACAAGGCCAATTACGACGGGCCATCGGTTGCGGAGGCGTGCGCCGAACTCGAGAAGGCCTCGCTGCGGCCACAGGTGATGATCGATTGCAGTCATGCCAATAGCAGGAAGAACCACGCCAATCAGAAGGCTGTCTGCCTGGACCTCATCGAACAGATCAAAGGCGGCGAACGACGCATCATGGGCATAATGCTGGAGAGTAACTTAGTCGCAGGCACGCAGAAATTGATGCCTGGAAAGCCGCTTGTGTTTGGGCAGAGCATTACGGACGCTTGCATCGGGTGGGAGGAAACGTTGGATTTGCTTCGAGGACTCGGCAGCGCTGTAAAGTTCGTCGCAGGGACGACCGGCTCAGAATCCCCTCGCGTCGCCGTTCGGCAGCCTGGCTGAGGGTTTGCTCGGGTTGGCCCGCTTTGTTGGCTAGGGGGTCGCCTGTGGTTCGCCATAATCTCAGCCGCCCTGAAAACAGGGTGGGTCTCCAGCGGCTTGCCACCGATGCGGTGCTTCAGCGTCATGCTCTCCAGATACTCCATCGCTATAAACGGTTGACCATCTTGCTGCCCGACTTCGTGGATCGTGCAGATGTTCGGATGGTTCAAACCCGATGCAGCCTTTGCTTCTCGTCGAAATCGCTCCAAGGCTTGACGGTCTTGGGCTAGACTTTCGGGCAGGAACTTGAGCGCGACGAAGCGACCAAGCTCGGTGTCCTCAGCCTTATAGACGACATTACTTCTCCTTGCTGTGCCCTCACCGTTCCCAAGCTTTATTCATGGCGTAGCGCGACTGCCGGATCGACCTGCATAGCACGCCGCGCCGGAAAAAGCGCAGCGAGGAAGCTTGTCCCGCCGAGGATTAGCGAGGAGAGGAGCCATGAACCGACGCCATAGTCGTGAACGTCGAAAAGAAGGTTGTGCAGAGTATGTGAAAAGACGACCACGAGCGCTCCGCCTACTAACCCGCCGATCGCCGGTAGTCTGAGAGCTTGTCCCAGTACCATCGCAAGAATATCCTGGCGCGAAGCCCCGAGGGCCATCCGCACGCCAAACTCACTCGTTCTGCGCGCCACGCGAAACGACTGGACACCGTAGACACCAATAGCTGCAAGTACCACTGCCAATATTCCGAACGCCGAAGTAAGTCTTGCCAGCAAGGATTGCGTTTGGAACGTGTGTGCATAGGTTTCATCCAACGGGGTGATCGTTGATACGGGCAATTGCGTGTCGACCGCCCGAAGAGCCGTTCGCACATTTGCAATTTCGGTCGAAGCTCGTTTGACCGTCCGAACTTCTAGGGAACCCCGTGTGGGGAAGTGTTGCGCTACAGGAAGATAAATCAGCGGAGGCGGACGGCGGCGAACATCATCGACACGAACATCACCAACTTCGCCCACAACTAAATACGTCGCATCATCCGGGGCCCTCCCAAAACCTATGCGATGTCCCACGGGATTTTGATTTGGACCAAACACCTTTCTCGCTAGCGCTCGGTTCACTATTGCAACTTGGGTAGTAGTGGTGCGATCGCCGTCATCGAACTCTCGACCGCTCAGCACTGGTATACCCATCGTGCGAAAATACCCTAAACCTACGTCGTCTTGATGAGCCTCCGCTTCACCTGGTATTCCAGCCGCATGAACGGGCGTATTCCACAGACAATTTGGAGGCGGGCACATATCCTGGACGGCAAACCGCACGCCCGGCAGGGACCGGAGGCGGTCGAGCATCTGCGGATAAAGCGCCAATAATGCAGCATCGCCGAAAGTCGAATTGTAGAAGTCAAAACGGACCGTCAGAATGTGCGACCGATCGACGCCGGCATTTAAGCCGTTCAAATTTCTCAACGTTTGCACCAACATCGCGGCCAGGCTCAAGAGCAACACGCACAGCGCAATCTGTGCGCCCAGCATCGCGTCCCCGCCATCGCTATCTCCGGCGCCGATCGATCCACGAGCCGAGATAAGGCGCACGGCAGGCAAGGCTTGCGCGAGCAGTAATTTCCTGGCCGGAAGTATCTGAAACACGATCAGTGCGACCAGCAGTAAAACCAAGCAAAACACGTAGACACCTAGGCCGAACCGCAAATCCAAATGAATCGGCGCATCTGAGGATAGGTGGACTAACGCCGATGGAAGCAGATGCGCGATCCACACGCTGAGCAGTCCGCCGCAAGCGCCGAGCTGGATCATCTCGGCCATGAGCTGTTGCCATAGGCGCAGCCGACTCGATCCTAGGGCCGACCGAATGGCAAATTCATGGCTCCTCCGCAGCATTCTTGTGCGTTGTAAATTCGCTAGGTTTAGGCAGGCAATTAGAAGGAGCAGCCCCACCATCCCCATCAATACAAGTAGCGGTCTCGAGTAAGTTTCCGATAGAAGTCCCTCGCTGGACGCGGCCGGTAGAAGCAAGAAATTTGTATTTCCCGCCGCTGCCATTTGTTCTCGCGACGCAAATTTTTCGTAGAGTTCGCGATCCGGCGCAAAGGCCGCATCCCATCGCGCCAGTGCTGAAGCGGCTTGCCCCGGAGGCACACGAGCGATGAAGGTGAGCCAGAATAGCGCGCTCTGCTGGTTGTACGGTTTGCTGAGGTCTTTATGGCTCCCATCACCGGGAGAATCGAAAGGTCCGACGTAACGAACGTCGTGTTGGGCTTCGAGCGGCAGCCACAGGTCAGGGGCGTCACCTGGAATAATGCCGTCAAAATCACGCGCTGCCACGCCGACGATGGACACGAGTGTGCCGTTTAGTACCTGAGTTCGTCCCAATATGCCGGGGTCGGCATTAAAATGTTCCTGCCAGAAACCATAGCGAAGCACGGCCGCCCATCCATCGCTCGAAATCCTGTCATCGTTACCATTCAACACTCTGCCCGCCGAAGCGGAGACGTCAAGCACTGAAAAGAAATTAGTCGAGACCAATTGCAGGCTTACTGGTCGCACGGAAGCCCTGCTCAACGCAGCTAGTTCACCCTCTGCCATAGCTGAGTGCGCCGCGACCGTCACTCCGTCGACTTGGCTTGCCGTTGACTCTCGCAGATGCTGAAACGCAGGCTGCGAATACAGAAATGCTCGATCATTTGGCGTTCGTATCCCGTGCAGCACAAAGATTTCATCCGGTGCCGGAACGGGCAAAGAGGGGGAAACCACTGCTCTAAGTAAATTGAAGACTGCGGTGTTCGCCCCGATGCCGAGCGCTAAGGTAAGGACGGCGATACTGGTAAAGACTCGAGACTTCCACAGCATCCGCAACCCGAAGCGGACGTCTTGCAGGAGCGTTTGCATCAGGAGCACCCGGGAACCGAATCTGTTCAGCGGAAGCAACAGGTTTCGACGCGATTATAGATGAGAACGCAAAGCGAAAAGCGAACAATCGCGCTTCGTGTCGAGTAGGACGAACAGGAGGAGATAGACTGGCGTGCTATGGTCGCGCCACGGGTCCGTTGCCGATTCAGCTGCGGACTGAGCCATGCGCTGGCGCGAGAAAGTAGCCGACCTGTGATTCGCCATAATCTGAGCCGCACTGAGAACAGGGCGGTTCCCCCGTCGCGAACGCTGATTTTGGGGTCGAGAGCAGGGTGGAGAAGAAGGACCATCTTCAGGGACTTAAGAATCTTTGGAACGCGCGGTAGCCGCATAATCAACCATCCGCACGCACTCGGTAAGTCTTACAGGCAGAACCTCGGACTCATGCCAGAGCCCTAGCCCCGTCCGAATTGACCTGTCACGTAGATGTAACGCGAAGCGTGGGAAAAACGCGGCAAAAAGCGAACAGGCGCCGAAAAATAGTGGAGAAGTTGGCTCGCTGCATTTCACTAGATCTTGCTGTTTCTCTTCGGCACTTTGATCAATATGGCAAAGCGCGAATGACGTTCCACGAGGGCTCGACCGGAGGGCTTCTGTCCGTTTCGTGACTAGAAACACCTGAACCTTCGGTCAGGTTTATTCTTCGATTTGCCCGGCTACACTGACAAGACTGCCGGGCATTCCGGTGCTAAACGTGGCCATGTGCGAACGAGAAGCCTCTCGAACCCAAAGACACTCCGCGGAGCACCTTGGGCCGCGGCGTTTCTTTCTAGAGCCGCCTTATGGGACAAGTACCCGATTCTTCTTCGTTTCCTTAAGCAACCGACCGTGACCGCGCGGGATCGCCCGCTGGCTGGAGGAGTCTCATGTTCGGAAAGGCATCTATCCCTTCGCTGACGGCAATCTGGTGCCGGCTGATGCTGACCACAATGATATTCACCTCCGCGTGCTCCCTCCTGGAAAACGCGCCGCGTGCTGCGCAGTCGCAGCAATCAGGGCAGGTCAGTTCCAAGTTTGTTGTCGACGACCTGAGAATTGACGGCGACGTTCGCGATGTAGACGCGGTGCGGGCGCGAATTCTCCAGACTTTGCAAGGGCACGAATATGAGCGTCACCGACGGTCGCTGGATGAAATCGGAGCCAAGATTCAGGCGGATTTCGAGGATCGTGGATACTTTAGGGTCGCACTAGACGACCTCCAGGGACAGCCTGTCGACTCTGAAAAACGCCGCATGCTTGTGATCGTTCACATAAACGAGGGCGAACAGTATCGAGCGGGGAAGATCTCCATTGTGAGCGACGAACAAGCACACCCTTTGTTGATTTCCGAGGACGAATTGCGGCAGCAGTTTCACCTTCACACCGGTGATTTGTTCAGTGCTCGTCAAGTTCGGAAGGGAGTAGAGGGGATGCGGCAACTCTACCTTGCTCATGGATACTTGGACATCACAACGACACCGGAGTTCTCGATCGACGCCAGAAGCAGCTCGATTTCCACCACATGGCACGTGCATCAGGGGAATCAATACCGCGTGGGAAACTTTGATGTACGGGGCCTGGATGACAGGACCAAGGCGCTCTTGAAAACAGAGATGCGACCGGGAAGCATTTTCAATCAAACGCTGGCGAAACAGTTGTACGGACAGGGGAAGGCGGCCCTTGGCGCAAGCCTCGCCTTCGATTCCTTTGACGATGTCGTTAGTTTAACACCTCATATCGAGACGGGAACCGTGGATGTCCTGTTTGACTTTTCATCAGCCGCACCAGCCTCGAATTGACGCTCCTTTCCACGGTCGGGTAAGTCGGCTACCTTCCACCCAGGCTTCTGGGAGCTTGTCCGGTTAGCTGACAATATTCGCTTCATCATGGAGGGAGGACTCGGCGATATCTTTTCACGGGAGCATCTCAGTGGCGTCGTGGATATAGATCTGGCGTTTGGGGTGCAGTTTGATGTGGGGAAGAAGCACTCATAATGGCGCTTATTGCTGGTGTCGCCCGGTTGACGAGTTACTGGGGTAACTTGTGAAGTAGTTTTGTTCGTCACTGGGTTGACAGCAACGGAGGTTGGCATGTTCCCTACCGGGATGTAGATCGAACCGTAGCCGGGGCCCAAGATATAGGACTTTTCTTGACAATGCGATCTAACCATTTCACACTGCCATAGTCTAACTATGTCAGTGAGGTGATGCGTGCATCGCGACGAAATCCCCCCTGGAACCCTCTATCTCCTGATTCTCAAAACCCTCGCCCGCTCCGGCCAATTGCACGGCTACGAAATCGCCAACTCCATTCAACGCATCTCCGACGATATCCTCCAGGTGGAAGAGGGGTCGCTCTACCCTGCCCTCCAGCGCATGCTCATCAAGGGTTGGGTCACCGCCCAGTGGGGCGTGACGGCCGAAAATCGCCGCGCCCGCTACTACACGCTCACAGCCGCCGGGCGTAAGCAACTGTCCGTTGAGCTGTCTCAATTCGAACGCGTCATCGGGGCCATCACGCGCATCATCGAGGCCGTCTGAAAGGGGGTTCGAGCATGAACTGGCTGCGCGAATTTGCAAGGCGGATCAACATGCTGCTCCATCGCCGCCAATTTGACGCTGATCTCGAGGAGGAGATGCGTCTCCATCTCGAACTACGCCAGCAGCAAAACTTCCAATCTGGCATGACCTCCTACGATGCTGGCTCTGCCGCTCGCCGCCGCTTCGGCAATTCCCTGGCTCTCCGCGAGAAAAGCCACCTGGCCTGGGGCTGGGAATGGCTCGAAGGCCTTTTGGAAGACGCAAATTACGGCGTGCGCGCAATGCTGCGCAGCCCCGGCGTCACCCTCGTCGCACTTCTCTCCTTGGCTTTAGGCATCGGCGCCAACACTGCCATCTTCAGCCTGATGGATCGCGTCATGCTCCGTTCTCTTCCGGTTCAGGACCCCGAACAACTCGTTCTCTTTGGCGACGGTCTCGACGAAGGCATTAGCGATGGCTTCCCCAATACCGCGCTTTATTCTTATCCTTTCTATCGCGCGATTCAGAAAAGAAATCAGGTTTTCACGGATGTCGCCGCAGCCTTCAGCATCCTGAACGAAGCTCACGGCTTCCTTCAGGGCCGCACGGAATCCGAACTTTTCCATGTTCAATTGGTCTCTGGCTCCTACTTTCCGATGCTTGGCGTGCAGCCCCTAATCGGCCGATTGCTTACCGAAGACGACGACAGCTCCCAAGGCAACCATCCCGTCGCTGTGGTCAGTTATGCTTGGTGGACGCGCTCTCTCGGCCGTGATCCCGGCGTCCTCGAAAAAAAGATAACTTTGGGTTCCACGGTCCTCTCCATTGTCGGTGTGACCCCACCGGAATTCTTCGGCACAAAGGTCGGCAGTTTGCCCGACCTTTGGGTTCCTCTCTCTATGCAGAACGAAGTCCCTCCGGGTTATGGCAGCCGTAACGACGAAATGTCCGAGTCTCTGCATCTCATGGCGCGGCTGAGGCCAGGCGTAACCAACGCGGAAGCCACCGCCAATGCAAATCTTGTGTACCAGCAAATCCTTCGCGGCTTTTCCAGCGCGCCGCTCACTCGGGAAAATCTTCTCAAGCTCGACAAAACCCATCTTGAGCTGACGCCCATGGCCACGGGCTTTTCGCAGCTGCGCTACCGCTTCTCCGGCTCGCTCAAAGTCTTGATGGCCGTCGTTTGCCTCGTGCTGCTCATCGCCTGCGCCAATATTGCCAATCTCCTGCTGGCCCGATCCGCCGCGCGCGCTCGCGAGCTTGCGGTCCGTCAGGCTCTCGGGGCCGCTCGCTCTCGGCTGATTCGCCAGTTGCTTACCGAAAGCCTTGTTCTCGCCGGGATTGGCGGCGCGCTCGGGATTGCCTTCACCTCCGCGACCAGCCATCTCATCATCAACATTCTCTCGGACGGCCGTACCGCTTTGCACTTGGATCTAAGTCTCAATTTGCGTCTTCTCCTTTTCACCTTGGCGATCACCACTGCAGCCGCCCTCCTTTTCGGCACCATTCCCGCTTTTCGCGCGACTCGCTTGAACGCAAGCGACTCGTTGAGGGATGGCCGCAACCAAGCGGCTGGCGTGTCGAGAGGCCCGTTCGCCAAAGTACTCATCGTTTCTCAAGTCGCCATCTCTCTCGTTCTCCTCATCGGCGCTGGCCTCTTCGTCCGTAGCCTGATGAATCTTGTCAATGTGGACACCGGTTTCAATCGTGAGAACGTCGTCCGCATGCGAATTGATGCCAGTTCTGCCGGCTACAAAGAAGACCCTCGCCTGATGGCTCTCTATCGTCAAATCGAAGACCGCGTAAACGCACTTCCCGGCGTCCGCGCCGCGAGCTTCTCCATCTTCACCTTCAACCAGGGCACATGGAACAATCCGATCTGGGTCCAAGGCTATGAGTCCGGCCATCGCGAGATCGATGTCAATCACAACGCCGTCGGCAACCTCTACTTCGCGGCCATGGGCATTCCTCTTCTGGCTGGCCGCAACTTCGGCCCGCAGGACACCAACGCTTCTCAGAAGGTCGGCATCATCAGCGAGACCACCGCGCGCACGTTGTTCCCGTCGGGTTCGCCGATCGGTAGACACTACGGTCGCGGACACGAAAACGCCGGCGACATCGAAGTCATCGGCGTGGCGAAAGATGTGAAGTACAACGCCCTGGGCGAGACGCAGGAGCCAGGCGACTATTTGCCTTACTTGCAAAATGTCCGATATCTGGACGAGTTCGAAGTTCGCTACACGGGTGCCGCCGCGCCCGTGATCAGCGCCGTCCGGCAGACCATTCGCGAAGTCGACAGTGGTCTGCCCATTTCAGACGTTTCCACACTAAATCAACAAGTCGAGCGCTCCATCGCGAACCAACGCTTACTCGCGCAGCTCTCCGCCTTTTTTGGCTTGCTCGCCGTTTTTCTTTCCTGCATCGGAATCTACGGCCTCATGTCCTATCTCGTGACGCGGCGCATCAACGAAATTGGCGTACGCATGGCGCTCGGCGCAAATCGCTCCGGAGTTTTGTGGATGGTTTTGCGCGAATCACTACTGCTCGTTCTTGCCGGCGTGGCCATCGGCGTTCCTGTTGCTTGCGCTTGTGATCGCTGGGTCTCCAGCCTGATCTTCGGCTTAGAGGCCACCGACTCGTTCAGCTTTTGCATCGCCGTCAGCTTGCTGCTTGCCGTGGCGGCCTTCGCGGGATTCCTGCCCGCACGACGCGCATCCCTCGTCGATCCCATGGTCGCCCTTCGCTGCGAATAGCCGATGGTTTTAAGACCAGTGCGGCGACGATCGCTGACGCTTTAGGGGGTGAAAATCCCTGTGGTTCGCCATAATCTGAGCCGCACTGAGAACAGGGCGGTTCCCCCGTCGCGAACGCTGATTTTGGGGTCGAGAGCATTGTGGAGAAGAAGGACCATCTTCAGGGACTTAAGAATCTTTGGAACGCGCGGTAGCCGCATAATCAACCATCCGCACGCACTCGGTAAGTCTTACAGGCAGAACCTCGGACTCATGCCAGGAGCCCTACCCCTGTCCGAATTGACCTGTCACGTAGATGTAACGCGAAGCGTGGGAAAAACGCGGCAAAAAGCGAACAGGCGCCGAAAAATAGTGGAGAAGTTGGCTCGCTGCAATTCACTAGATCTTGCTGATTCTCTCGGTTAGCCTGTCTTCCCGCGAAATTTGATTAAAGCAGCTCGATGCTGTTAACCGAAGGGTTGCAAGTTCGAGTCTTACCCCGGGAGCCATTCTAATTTCTGCCCCACGTTGGACTTACGCGGCTTTGCCAGGATCAGTTTCTGCCGGTTTTTTAGCCCAAGTAGCCCAATTGTCGAGGTAGCCTCTGCTAGTTCTTTCGTCGAACGCAGCTGGTGACGGCGTTTCAGAATGGTGGCTGAGAACCCGCCCTGGGGAACGGGGTGCATTCACGGTGAGCTTCTCATGCTCGGCTTCGATGCCTCAGAGCGCACGATCTCCCGTTGGATGAAACGAGCACCTTGGAATCCTGAGCCGGCCAAGTGTTGGCGCGCCTTTCTCCGCAACCATCGGGAGGTGCACCCGTTCGGTCCTCCGCTTGGCGGCTATCCCGAATAATGGCGGACGGAAAGCGCGATCGGCAACCCCACTCCGAACCAGTGCCAAACAAACTCTGCGGCCGTATAAATGAACCGCGTGTTATGGAGTGGTGGGAAAGCCGAGAGTGGCAGCACGACGAGATGCATGAAGAGGTACACCAAGGCACCATATACGAGGCCGCAGAGGACCGCGTGCTGAATTAAGAATGGGACGTGCCGGCTCGCCACGTAGTAAACCGCTGCCGCGCCCAGCGCAATCAAAAAGTGCAGAATGATTCCCAGGGCTGCGGTTCGCGCCCCTCCAACATAAGATTTCGCACCCAGAACGCCGCTGGCGATCCCTTGTAGTATCAGGATCGGCTGGCGAGGGCTATACACGAGGACCGCGTAGGTCAAATCAAGCACACCCACCGTTAAGCCACCTACAAAAATGGCGCGTAACGCCCTTGCACCCGTCGCCCTATCCGTGTTCACCACTGAATTCCCTTCAGCCCGGGTTGCCATCGAAGCATCCTCGCAGCACTTTCATGCCAATCTCTGCGCCGCAGAATTCGTCCACAAGACTCCACCGCCGGGAGCCGAGCGTGCCCAAGAAAAAGCTCTCTCTGCTCGGTTGGGCGATCGCGGTTACTCTATTCCCTGCTGTTCGGCGCGTCTTGAACGCATGTGACCGAGGCACAGGTACTGCTAAGGAAGACGAGCCTCATAGGGCCCTGGGCTTAAGATCGCAAAGTCAAATTAATTCAAGACTCGCGACCGGCGTGTGGTGTCATCGTTATGACCATGATTTCCTACACTCGGGATCGCTGTCGAGGCTAGCCGTCCGAATTAGGGTGAGCAGCCTCAGATCAAGCTTTGACCGATGAGGGGGAGATGAGAGTGCGATTTGCGACGTTCGTGTCGCTCCTACTGGCCACGGTTGCAATTCAGGTCGGCGGGGGAGATGGACCGACAAATCACGTTTTTGGCAACCCCAGCGTTTGGCACTGGCCGCCAAGTCGAACGTTTCACGTTGAGAATTACAAGCTGACGCTGCGCTTCGATGAGCTCAAGGGCGAAGTATTCGGGGACGAATTGATCACCCTGCGGCCATTCGAATCGCATTTCCAAAAGTTCTACCTGAATAGCAGTGAGTTGACCATCGATTCTGTCACGCGGGAGATGCCACAGGGCACGGCAGTAAAGTTGGCGTTCGCTGCCCAGCCCGATCGGCTCTGGATGACACTTGATCGCGAATATGACGAACGAACTGCGTTAAAAGTGCGCATCGTCTACCACGGTTATCCCCGAACTGGTCTTTTTTTTGTGAACCCCACATTGGACTATCCCCGATGGCCGCAAGAGGCCTACTCGCAGGGCGAGCCCGAGCTCAATCACTACTGGTTTCCCTGTTGGGATTATCCCAACGACATGGCTACGAGCGAGACAGTGACGACTGTTCCGAGTGGACAGGTTGTCGTTTCGAATGGAAGGCTCGTGCAAGTGAGACGCTCCGGCGGCCAAGTGACATACGACTGGGTCGAGAGTGTTCCGCACAGCTCGTATTTGATTTCGCTTGCCGTGGGTCCATGGCGTAGGTTCACAGACAAATATGAAAGCAAGCCGGTCGACTATTATGTTCTCAACACGGTCAATGAGGCCACGGCGCGGCGATCTTTCCACCTGACGCCTGACATGATTGATTTTTTCTCGCGTGCTACGGGCGTGGGCTACCCATACGAGCAGTATGCTCAAACCACTGTGCAGAACTTCATCTTTGGAGGTCAGGAAAACGTTAGTGCGACGACCCTGACAGACGGGACACTTCATGACGAGCGTGCCGACCAGGATTATCCCAGCACGAACCTGGTGTCGCACGAGTTGGGCCAGCATTGGTTTGGCGACTACGTCCAAGGGCGTGACTGGGCCAATATCTGGCTCAATGAGGGTTTCGCGACCTATCTGGAGGCCCTATACACGCAACATCACGAAGGGAACGACGCCTACCGCTTCGAGATTTACCGCGACCAGTTGGCGTCGCAGGAGGAGGATCAGAACCGCTACCGTCGGCCAATTGTCGACCGCCACTATAGTGATCCCCTGGATATGTTCGACGCGACCACGCATGAAAAAGGCGCAGCCGTACTGGACATGCTGCGCTACGTCATGGACGGAGCGGGCGCTGCGTCGCATGCCGCATCGCAAAATGAAGTGTTGTTCGAAGCGTTCCATCATTACCTGGTTGACCATCATGGGCAGAGCACAGACACATCCGAGTTGATCGAATCGATCAGGACCGTCACGGGTGCCGAACTCGGTTGGTTTTTCCGTGAATGGGTATTCATGTCTGGCTGGCCGGATTATCGGGTTGAGGCGAGCTATGACGCCGCACGAAAGACGGAGAAAGTCACCGTCCTGCAGGTGCAGCAAACTAATTCTGAGACGCCGATCTTCGACATGCCCACCGAGCTTGCGTTTTATGGGCCGAAGGGCGAGCGGAAAAGGACTCAAGTCCGTGATAATTTGCAGCGGCAGGAGTTCGAAATTCCGCTCGCATTCGAGCCACAGTGGGTGGACTTCGATCCCGATGATTTCATCGACAAGACCCTGCAATTTCCCCAGCCCGTAACTGCGCTGATTGCACAAGCAGAAAAAGATCCGTCGATGATGAGCCGGATATGGGCAGCACAGCAGCTGGGCACGATCACGCTGGCGAACCCGGACGCAAGAATAGACGCCCTCAGGCAAGTACTAGCCAACGATGCTTTCTACGGCGTACGCGCTGCCGCTGCCACAAGCCTCGGGACTATCGCAACAGAGAAAGCCAAAGGAGCCCTGCTTTCTGCGCTGCATCAGCCAGATAGTCGCGTCCGGGCGGCAGTTGTGGACGCATTAGGAAATCTCTCGAAAGAACGGACGGTTTACGATGCCCTTCTTAAGGCGTTGCACGAGGACTCCAGTTACGCGGTCGAGGCCTCTGCCGCCAAGGGTCTGGGAGAGTCTGGCCGGCCAGAGGCATTCGCTGACCTAGACGCGGAAGCGACGGCGGATCCAGAACTGCATGTCATGCAAGCGACAATAGCCGGACTCGCAGCGACAAGGGACCCTAGAGCGGCAGAAATCTTGTTCGCACAAGCGCGACCGGGGGTGGCGGAGCGAACCCGTCTAAGTTCACTTACCGCGCTTCGGAAACTGAAGGGAGTGGTCGCACAGAGTCAATTTCCCGAACTGGTGGAAGTGGTGCGCGCCGCGTTGCGCGACCCCTATTACCTCACGCGAGAGGCTGGCGAGGAATTGGTGGGAGCATTTGACTTAGCTCAATTTGAGACTGACGTTCAGACTGAGGCACAAGGCGCACCGATGGCGATGCAGCGGGAGGCCGCCCAACGGGTTCTCGAGCAATTACATCGTCATAAGTAGATTCTAAAGAACCCTTTGATGCGGCCGGGCAAGAAGGTTGAATCAGTGCCTGTTTCGTTCCGTCGAACAAAATGCTTGTGCGGAGATCAGCGGGTTGATTGTTGATCGGCAACTTCGCTGGCGCGGAATTGGAACATAAATCACATAAGAGGCAGCAACGCGGCCGGCAACTTGTCTACCCTATGTTCTGTTAGTGGTCACGGTCCGGCCAAAGCCTGCGTCTAATCCACCGGGCCAGGATTTGCTGTTACTCGGAATTGATTGAGCACGTGCGGATAGTGCAGGGATCGAGAAAAGTCTCAGGGGGCGAAGGCATGTGTTTTCCGAACAAATCAGAACATTTGGTTCGCTGAACTGTCAGTCAAACAAATATATTTCTCCTGATCCGCGCAGAATCAGGTCATACGTCTGATCAGGAAGGACTGCCGTGCGGCGAGGACATTCGTCGCCTCCAAACGGCGGGCGGCGTCCCCGTAATACGATGAATCCACCTCGTCATGTGGGCTTGGTCGGCAAAACCGGTATCGGCCGCAATTCTACAGAGGGAATCAGATCCTCGTGTGATGCGAAGCCATGCCGAACGTGCTCGCATTTCGGCGCGAAGAACTGATGGGGCGATACCGTACGCCGCCTCGAATCCTCTAGTGACAGTTTCCCGCGCCAGCCCGTTCATTTCGGCCCACTCGCCGATCTCCATCGAGGTATTCGTGGTCAGGTCCGCCAACAACGAATCGGGCCAATCGTTTCTTTGGCCGGGTGAAGGGAGCCGCTTTTTTTGGAGAGCATGTTCGAGCAGCAGACTCGCTTCAGTGACGTCCTTTTCAGCAGCTCGCGCCACTTCGTCAACTTCGTCCAAATGATAAAGCCCCCCAACGCCGCTCGTGTCCGCCCAGTGCAGCCTTATCAGCTTAACTCCCGCCGAGACCATGCGATTCGCGTGACAGTCCAACGCCGCATGGATCAGTACGTCGCCTGCCTCCGCGCGTATCCGGCCGCTGTACCCTGATTCTTCGAGCGTGCCTGCCAGCACAATCGTTGCATAGGCCCGCAAATGGCGGTGTCGCGGCAGGCTAAAGCTATTGAAAAACTTCTCGACTCCAGGAGTGATGTGGCGGAAATTGGGATGGTAGGGTGCGGGCATCGTCGAGGGGACCATCACTATCCCGAACGGTATGGCAGGTATCGCATCCGCTTTTGTAAGACGGCATCTGTATACTAGCTCATTCTGTTCGAAGACGATTCACGAAGTTGCTTTTCGATGATTCTGCCAAGTAGGGAGGTTACTCTATGCCGCGAAAAGAGATCCTCGGCCGCATCCAGAAGCACGTTCAGCCCTGCCGCATCGCAAAAGGCAAGGGCTTTCAGCTGAAACTCATTCCGGGCGTGTAGGCCAGATGGAACTGCCTGGCCACCTGGCGCACCGCGGAACTTTCGCACGACCCTCCCACTGCTTCTTCAAAACGCTTGCTGAATGGCGCTTTGCTGGGCAACTGGGAAGTTCCAGATCGCGCCTGGCGAGGGAGTCCGGCTATGGCCTTTGCCAACTTCCGCTGGCTGAGCAGACCTTGCCTTCAGGTCGCTCCTCACTCAGGGCGCAGAGCAACCGCTGGATCGATGCCCGAAGCGCGCCAGGCCGGGAAAAACCCTGCCAACAGCGCCACAAGGAGAAGCAGAAGGGAAACTCCGGCGATCGTGGGCAGATCGCTAGTGGAGACACCGAAGAGAGTACTGGCGATGAGCCGCATAGCCACAAGCGCGGAGGGAATGCCGATGGCTATCCCAAACAGAGCCAGCACAAGCGTTTCTCGCAGTATCATCGAAAGAACAAAAACCCGCTGTGCTCCCACAGCGAGGCGGATGCCGATTTCACGGGTGCGCCGAGTAACCGTATAGGACATGAGTCCGTACAGCCCAATGCAGGCAAGCAACACCGCAAGAAACGCAAAGAACCCGGAGAGCATGGCGGTGACGCGCTCCTTCGCCAATTGCTGACTCATCACCTCAGCAATTGTTCCCGTCCAAAACGGATATTCGCGTCCGAGCGACTCAATCTCATGACCCAGTGTTTTGGCAAGCCTTTCAGGAGCTTCCTTGGTGTGCACGATAAGGCCGCCCCATGTCGGCGGAGTTTGCAGATAGGAAAGAAAGATGGCGGGTGCGGCGCGATTGCGGAGATCGAAAATCCGAGCATTACCGGCGACGCCAACGATTTCGATATTTCGAATCGCGACGATGCGAATGCGCTTCCCGATGGCGTTCCCGTTCGGGAACAGGTGTTCCGCGAGACTTCTGCTCACAATCGCGACGTGCGGATGCCGTTCATCATCGGTCAGATTAAAGTCTCTCCCGCCAACCAGCGGAATTCCGAGTGTTTTGAAGAAACCCGGCGAGACCATCGTTCCATACGCCCTTACCTTGACAGTGATGGCTGTATCGCCTGAATCGGGCGACACGTCGTCCTGCCATCCTATCTCCTGACCACCAACAATCGAATTGTTTGAATAACTGGCGGAGAGCACTCCCGGTATGCTGGAAACCCGCTGCAGCAGTTGGCCGTGATAACTATTCAGATCCAAGTCTTGGTAGGCGCGCGGCTTCGGATACAGGCTGACTTCCAGCATATTGTCTATCCGGAATCCGAGATCAGAGGAGCGCAATCTTTCAAAGCTTTTCGCTAGAAGTCCTGCACCCAATAGCAAGACAAGTGAAAAAGCAACCTGTGAGCCGATCAAAAGTTTGCCCAACTTGCCCGTTCTTCCGGCCAAACTGTGCGTGCCCTCCTTCAGCGCGCCTGCAGGATGGAGTAGTGAGCAATGCCATGCGGGCGCTATGCCGAACAGAATCCCCGTGAAGACCGCCACAAAGATAGTGAAACAGAGGACTCGCAAATCGGGGCTCAAATCGAGAGCGGCCAGCATCAGGTTCCCCTGCGAGATAAGCAGCAGGAGAAAACGACACGCCCAGTAGGCGAAGACCAGCCCTAGAAGTGCGCCAGTGACGGAGAGAGCCAGGCTTTCGATCAATACCTGGCGCAACAACGACCAGCGGCTCGCACCTAGCACCACACGCATGCTCATCTCATTGCTGCGAGCCGCCGCATGCGCCAGCATTAGATTCGCCAAGTTCAGGCAAGCAACGAGCAAAGTTAATCCAGCTAGGCCGCTGAGAATGGAGAGGGGTCGTGCAAACTGAGAGCGCAGGTCCTCGGCAACGCCTACTTCAGCCGATGAGACATCCAGGTGCATCGAGACGTATGCCTGAAGTCGCGACCCCTGGCGTGTGTCAGAGGTCGCCCGAAGCACTCCCGGCCAGAACGATTGGAGTTGCGCTCGGGCCTGCTCGATGCTGACGCCGTCCTTTAGCCGGCCGATCACAAACAGCCAATATGCCCCGCCCCTTTCGAGGTCAGAGGTTCCATCCTCGACTATAGGAGCGGCACCAATGGGTAAGGTGATTTCTGGCGGCTCCCCTCTAGTCAATCCGGTGAACCCCTTTCGGGTCACCCCGATGATGGTGAACGCGTGTCCCTCTACGCGAATCTGCTGCCCCACAACATCGAGCGCACCTCCAAGGCGGCGCTGCCAAAACTCGTAGCTGATTACAGCCACCTCTGACGCTGGGCCGTTGCCGGGGTCAGCATCGCCTGGGGTGAACAATCGCCCCAGATAGGGAGCCACGCCGAGCTCAGAATAGAAATTCTCCGTGGCCCAAAGCAGATGGTTCTGTGAAAGGACTCCGTTCACTTCAACGTTGAGCATTTTGCCGACATGCCATTGGTATCCTAAGTCCACTCCGATCAATCCGCTAAAAACGCGCTGGCCACGCTCGAGCTCCCGGAACATCCGATAAGAGAAGGGGACTTTGCTGTCGAGGCGGTTCATTACCAGGGAAACCTCGACAAGGCGATCGGGTTGGTGGACTGGAAGGTTGCGAAGGAGTAGAGCATCGATTAACGTGAAGGTAGCCGTATTCGCGCCTGTTCCGAGGGCCAGCGAAAGCACCGCAACGACGGTGAAACTGGGACTCTTCCTCAGAACACGAAACGTATAGCGCAGATTTCGCCAGAGCGTCTTCACGGCGACCACGCACGGAATCGAAGCGTCAGAGAACCTGCTCACGTTTACGCTAGCCGGCAGCGCGAGCCTCCCGCTGGAAGCGGGCCAGCCGTTGACGATCCGCGACACTGAGCCGTAGTTTGCCGGGTGTGTCTATCACCGTAACGTGCGTCAAAGTCAGAGATGCCCAGGCATTATTCCAGGCCAGGCGCGTCCATGCCACCGACCGGCCGATAGCCAGGATCCACGGCAGGATCGAGTTTCAGCTTATTGCGATCCAAAATTGTCCCATCCTTTACAAGTGCGACGATTTTCCTGGAATCCCTAATATTCTGATCTGGCTTCCCGTCCACAATGAGAACGTCTGCAAATTTGCCGACCTCAAGAGTGCCCCATCTAGTTTCGGCATTCACAATCATGGCGGCATTTTTCGTGGCCATTGTGATTGCTTCCAGCGGTGTCAAACCGGACTCCACCAGCAGCTCAAGTTCCCGGTGAATCCCCTCACCTTGGAAATCGCCGGGGTATGGCGCGTCAGTCCCGGCTGCAATCAGGATGCCGGCGTCCTTGAGCCGTTTTACATTGCTCTCGTCGTCGAGTAACGCAGTCAGCCGGGTCTTGTTTACTTCCTCATGTCCGAGTTTACGCAGTTCATCCAGCGCGAACGACGGCGTGGTATCGGCGATGAGCGGATGATTCAAGAACGACAAGTCCTGAAATCGGCGGCGCGAAAACGCCTCGGCAACCGAAAGTGTGCTGATGAAAAAAATATGATTCCCGCGTGCGACCGCAATGGCTTCATCGGACAGCTTATGGGTCGGAAGATGGGCGTAGCCGGCGATCCCCTCTTGCATCAAGTCGGTTGATCCATTGCGGTGGTGCGCGTCAAGAATAGTGCGCAGGCCGTACTTCTTCGCTTCAGTGGAGATCGCCTGCACCTGCAGATCTGAGAGTCCGGCATAGAGCTTGATCAAGTCGACTTTTTCCGATGCCAGTTGGCGGACAAGCTCAGATATCTGGCTCTGCGATATGACGGCGCGCGAAAGCTCCGGCCAGAATGGATCAGGGCCATCTACGAGCGGACCGACACAGTAAATGCGGGGCCCAAGCAAGCGGCCCGCAGCGGTTTCTGCCCTTAATTGCAGGACATAAGATTCAACGTTTCCAGTGTCGAGGACCGTGGTGACGCCAGCATATAGAAGCGCGTTCATGTAACGGGGATACCCCAACATGTCGGCAGAAACGCCATCCCAGCCCCCGGTAAGATGCACGTGCATGTCTGCAAGACCGGGCATGGCTGTCTTGCCCGCCTCGTCGAAGCGCCGAGCTTTGGGCGGAATGGAGATGCTTGAGGCTGGGCCGACAGCAACGATTCTCTGCCCCTCGATCACGATTGTGCCGTGTTCGACGGGCACTCCTCCGTTGCCATCCACAATCCGTACGTTGGTGAATGCGATGGATTGTGCACTCGCAGATACGCCTAAGATCCCTGCGGCAGCAAGAGCGAACACAAACAGGCACTCGACCGCTACTATTCTGGTAATTCGGCCAGCTGTTCGTTTCATTCCTGCTTACCGGTGCATGTTGGTTTATTCTGGCAACAGACTTAGCATTCTAGAGCTAGAAATTAGTCGTTGCAGCAAGCTGCACCAACCGCAGGGCCCCGGCCGATAAGACCCGTCCGAACGTCCCTTTGGGAGGGAAGTCGTGCCGTAAGGCGCCCCTAAACCCTTCTAAAAATTGGCGAATTTGCCAGTACCAACCGACAAAAAACAAGTTTTCCCGATTTTCTATGTTCCCACTTTCTCCGATTCCGAACCGCACACAGGACCGGTAGTGTACTATGAAATCCATCGACGAACGTCGTCCGGTTAAATTGCCATAGCCTTCGTGACGTGCGTGCGTGGCTACAAGTTGAGGGCACTGGGCTGTATCGTGTGTTAGCGGGTCGGTTTTCGTTCGAGCAATTCCACTGCTTCTCAACTGCGGGGATGTCGGTTTACAAATGGGGCCGCAAATCGAATGAAAGCCATCGTCTTTCACAGCCACGGCGGCGTTGAAAACCTCAAGTACGAGGACATCCCTGCGCCAATTCATGCCGCAGATGAAGTGCTTATTCGCGTGAGGGCTGTTTCGCTGAATGGTTTTGACCCGATGATTCTCAAAGGCACGACCTCACTCAAGACGCCTTTTCCCATGAGCCCCGGAGGTGATTTCTCGGGAGAGATCGTTGCCTTGGGATCTAACGTGGACAGCAGCACCTGGAAGGTCGGTGATCGCGTTTGCCCATACCCATACATTGAGGGCCGCGGAATGATCGGCGAGACTCTTCCCGGGGCATGCCGCGAACTGGTGACCATGCCGGTGACAAACCTTTTACGCATGCCACAAAAACTCTCTTTCATCAATGCGGCCGCGCTTCCGATTGCCTACGGCACGGCGCTTCGGATGATGCAAACACGTGGCGCGATCCGACCGGGTGAGAAAGTGCTGATTCTCGGCGCCACGGGAGGAGTGGGGACTTGCTGTGTTCAACTCGCCGCCGCCGCCGGGGCTGAGGTGATCGCCTGCGGAAGTGCGGAATGGAAGCTCGGTAAGCTCAAAGGAATTGGGGCCACCCATGTAATCGACACGTCAAAGGAAGACATTCTGACTATCGTCCATCAGAAATTTGGCAGGCCACGCTATGGCGGCGGCGGCGGCGTGGACGTAGTGGTGAATTACATTGGCGGTGACACCTGGGTTCCTTCCCTGAGGGCGTTAAGACATCAGGGTCGCCTACTAGTCTGTGGTGCGACCGCGGGCTACGCCCCAGCGGAGGATTTGCGCTACATCTGGAGTTTTGAGTTGCAAGTCATCGGGTCTGACGGTTGGACCTACGAGGATCAAACCACGTTGATGGACATGGTTGTGCAAGGAACGCTAAGGCCGGTTATACATTCGACGAGACCGCTTTCGGAAACTCCACAGGCCTTGCAGGAATTGATCGACCGCAGAGTTTTCGGCAAGTCGGTCCTAACTCTCAGAGACTGAGGAATTGGAAATGTTACCCGAAAACCTTGGGCACCTTTTTGATGTCCCACTTCACCTTCAGCCCACGGCGCCGGCCCTTTTACAGGACGACGTTGTTCTCGCCTTCGGCGATCTGGAGGAACGCTGTAACCGGATGGCCAATGCGCTAGCGAGCTTGGGTGTGCAACCGGGCCACCGAATTGCCCTCATGTTCAGCAATGACTACCGCTTCGTCGAGTCACTTCTGGGCGCAATGCGCGTGGGTGCGGTACCAGTACCTTTGAATATTCGGATGGGGGACGAGGCGATCATTTACGTCATCGCCGATTCGGAGGCGGTCGTCCTCATTGCCAATTCCGATATGGCGGACCGGGCACGGCGCCTCGCCCCCCAAGTTCCCGGAGTGCGGCACTTCATTTTTGATGGGGAGGAAACCGGGAAGGGTCTGAATTACAACCAGATACTCCAGGCTTCTTCACATTTGTTTGCGCGCCGGAAGACAGCACCGGACGAGGTCTGTATGCAGCCGTACACCTCCGGTTCGACGGGCAAGCCCAAGGGCGTTCTTCTGACACATGGCGGGCAGATCTGGAACACAGATCTGCTCTGCAAACTCGAGGCGTTCGATGACAGGGAGCGAGCATTGGTGGCGGTCCCGCTCTATCACAAGAATGCCATGCTTGGAGCGGTCAAACCCATGTTGCTCTGCGGAGGTTCGCTGGTCATTTTGCCGGCCTTCGATCCAGTACAGGTCATAAGGTCTATCGCGCGCTACAAGGTGACCTACATGACCGGAGTGCCGGCGATGTTTTCCAGGATCCTCTCGCAGAAAGAAGAGCTCCGTAGAAACGACGTGAAATCGCTGCGCTACGCTGTTTGCGGCTCTGCGGAGGTGTCAGAAGAGTTGGTGGCTGAATTCCAAAGAACCTTCCCCGAGGCGATCATTGCAGAAAGCTACGGCTTAACCGAAGGCGGGCCGGATCCGATTAGCAATTGCCGCTACGGGCTGATCAAACGCGGAAGTTGTGGAAGGCAGATTCCAGGCTCTGATGTCAAAATCGTCGGCGAGGATGGCGTGACCGAGTTAAGTCCTAACGAGGTGGGCGAACTTATTACCCGCAATCCTGGACTGGCCAAGGGTTACTGGAAGCTTCCCGAGGTCACTAAAAAGAAGTTCCGCGACGGGTGGCTCTACACGGGTGATCTTATGCGTCGTGACGAAGATGGTTTCTTCTACTTCGTGGGACGCAAAGATGACATGATCAATGTATCCGGCGAAAATGTCTACCCTAAGGAGATCGTCGATATTCTATTGCGACATCCGAATGTCCGGGACGCCTATGTCATACCCGTGCGTCATCCGATCAAAGGGGCGGTCCCAGTCGCATTCATCGTCCAATCACAGGCCGGAAGGACTTCCGCGGAGGAAATCAAGCAGTTCTACTTGAAACACGGCGCGCCGTATGCCTACCCGCGTTACGTCCACTTCCTTGACTCGATGCCACTCGGCGGCACGGGGAAGGTGGACCGCGCTCAACTTGCAAAGCTCGCGGAGGAATTCGAGGAGAAGGTACAGCATGAACCAGCCTGATCTCTCGGAGTCGCCGTACCAGCGTTTCCTGGGCTTGAAACTGCTGCACTGGGAAGACGGTCTAGTTGAGATTGTCATGCCGTTTCGCGAAGAGTTTCTGCGCGAGGATGGCTCGGATTGGCTACACGGGGGAATCGTCGCCTCCCTGATTGACATTGCAGGCGACTATGCCGTTTACTCGCGAACCGGAGGTGATGTGCCAACGGTCGATCTTCGGGTTGATTATCTGCGGCCAACAAAGCGCGGTTACCTCACCGCAATCGGACGGGCCGTCAAAGTTGGTCGAAGGGTCGCTGTGGCAGACATTGAAGTCAGAGATGAGCAGGGCCAGGTCGTCGCGGTCGGTCGAGGCGTCTACGCTACGCCGGCGCGGTAGAAAAGTGGGCACTATGCAGTGCCGGAACTAAAGGGGATTAGGCAATATCCTCAAAACACAATCAACGAATGATTGAATCATTGCGCTAAGGAACACGCTTGCGTTCACGCAAGGCAAATTACCGCTGGTTCGTGCTAGGTCTGGTGCTGCTCACAACGGCATTCGGGATCATGATGTTTGCCGCCCCGTTCCCACTCTTGAATCTCTGGGTTAAAGACCTCGGTATTTCACGGACACAGGGAGGCGCCTTGACCGGGCTCTGGTATTTGGTTTCTGCCTGTGCATCCTTACCGTCCGGATGGTTGGCTGACCGGATACGCCTTCGGAGCTTGTTTTTTTCATTGTGGATAATGATTGTTGCGGGTACGGCCTTGATGGCGAATGCCTCGGGATTCTGGATGCTGTGCTTGGGACGAGTGATATTTTCAACCGGAATGACGGGTCATCTGGTCGCCGGACCGAAATTGCTCGCGGTATGGTTTGAGGGTCGAAGAGAGTTTGGCCTCATCATGGGCTTCTACAGTATGAGTATGAGCGCCGGAGTATATGCCAGTCTGTTTGTGTTGGGTAGCATTGGGGAACAGTCCGGCTGGCGATCGGCGATGTTCCTGCTGGTCGCCCTTGCGACCGTTGGCCTGTTGATGATGCTGTTTGTTCCGATGGATTCCCCGGCATCGGACAAGAGAAGCGTGGCGGTGGCTTTGCCGCCGAGCCGTGGAATGGCCGCCTGGATATTGGCAGCGGCCTTTGCCGGTTACAACGTAGCGACTGAGGCCTATCTAACCTTCACGCCGGATTATCTCGTGCAATGCGGGTATGGTCTTGCGGCAGCATCCGCAATCGTTGGAATCTATGCTTGGGTAGCCCTCAGCTTGAAACCACTCCTTTCCCCTTTTCTCCGGAAGAATAATGCCGCGAGTTACGTGGTGGTGGCTTCACTCGTTTTCATCCTCAGCGTCCTATTGCTGATCACTCGGGTAGTTCCACCTGCGGTTTCCGCAACCTTCTTCGGTATTTCCATGGCGATCGGCATGCCCGCTTTTTACGCCTTGCCACCGCTCATGTTCGGAAATGAGCAATCTGGGTACGTGTATGGGCTGTGCTCGTGCCTCTACGGCCTGGGATTTGTCGTTCAGCCCCTGGTTGGACTCACGATTGACAGGACCGGGCACTACAAGAGCGGCTATGGCTTGCTCTGTGGAGTCGCAGGGGTCGCTTTGCTCGGAGCGTTATGGCTGCGCCGCAACAACCTCGCACATCCTGCGGTGACACAACTTAGTCATCAGGAGTGACTTGTGCTTTGGACACTTCTGGTTCCACTGTTAGGTTGCGGATGACGCCAGTGACAAGAGAATCCTCTGACCGCCGCTCGCCCAAGCCGCCACCTTCTCTAAGAACTCCGCCGGCTCAACCGCATTCATTCCCCCAAGTGTTCCTGAATCACTTTTACGTTGTCCTGGATTCCCCCACCTGCAATGCGGTCGAAGAGGATGCGTTCTTAGGGAACCATTTCGCTGCTAATGAAAAGCGGACAACGACAAACGCGGATATGACCTACACGGGGCGCTACTTTTACGGAGTTAATACATACTTTGAATTGTTTGACATCGCCAATGCTCCCGGTCGTCGTCTCGGAGACTCTGGAATTGCCTTTGGAGTGGATCAACCGGGAGCCCTAAGAGTTCTACAGGAAAAGCTACGCCCGAGCCTCGAACTAAGCCTGAAGTCAGTGACGCGCCTATACCAGGGCAAGCCCATTCCCTGGTTTTTTATGGCGACGCCAAGGAGCCTTCCCTATGAAAGTGAAATGAGCTCCTGGGTAATGGAATACCATCCAGAGTTTTTGGCCAACTGGAACCCGCAGCCGAGAGGAACGAACCTAGGTATCTCGCGTAAGGACATCCTAAAACGCTATTCCGAAGTCCTGAAGCCAGTAGATGAACCGTACTTTGAAGACGTGATCGGATTGACAGTTGCGGCCGATGAACCTACTGCAAGCAATCTTATCCGCTTCTGTGTCGAGCTAGGCTACCAAATCGAGAGAGAAGAAGGTGGGGATGTCGCGCTTCACGGACCTGATTTCAGCTTGCTCGTGATTCCGGCGAACAAGAGCGTTCGTGGTATACGAGAAATCAAAATGCGTGCTCGAAGCTGTCCACAACGAGAAGAGGAGCATCAATTGGGGCGTTCGACGTTGAAATTCGTTGGTTCATCGGCAATCTGGCTTTTCGCTGATGCCATTTGAGACTGGGAGTGCGATCCATGAAAGCAATTCGCACGCATGCGCAAGGCGGCCCTGAATTGCTAGCCTACGAAGACGCTCCACAACCGGCTCTCCGGTCCGGAGATGCACTCGTCCGCGTCGTCGCTACGTCGATAACGAAGACAGAACTAACCTGGGAGGAAACCTATAGAGATTGCCATGGCCGGCCGCGGATTCCGACCATTCCGGGACACGAATTCGCGGGGATTGTCGATGCCTTGGCCCCGGAGGTCGCGGCAAAGTTCATTCATGTCTGGCGCTACAAAGATGGGACGTGGAAGATCACAAGAGTGATCAGTGTCGACCACCATGAGGCGAAATAAAATCCCTGCTTAAACCCCGATTGTTTGGCGACTTCCGTGACACAGCGGAAAGCTTTATATCGAGCGGTCCCATGCCCTCGACTCGATGCACGGAGTTTTCCGGTCTGCACCCTCATCGAACTGTTGCTTGTGCTGTGCTCGTCGAGCATCCTGAGGATTTTCTGATGCTGTTTTGAGTTTGGCTGGGCGGAGTTGCCAGGTAATTCGGTGCCTTGCACGGGACTATTTGTTGCTCACCTTTTCTTTTGGGGGGTAATAGAATGCTGCTCTCCGGAAAGCGCATGCAGCGTCTAAGAAAGTTCGGTTCGGTCATCCGTTCAACCGGAAGTTTGTGCAAAGGAGATTTCTCGATGAAGAAAGTCCTGCCCGGCATCCTCTGCGCCTTAGCGTTTCTGCTTGGCGCGTTCGCCTCCGCCGCGCAAAGCGATGAACCGCTCCTGCTTCGCCAGCCCACACTGAGCCGCACGGACATCTGCTTCGTTTATGGCGACGACCTCTGGAGAGTGAGCCGCGACGGCGGCGAAGCGATTCGCTTGACGGCAGGCCCCGGCATCAAGCGCGGTCCGCATTATTCCCCGGACGGGAATTGGATCGCCTTTACGGGGGAATACGACGGCACTCTGAACGTCTACGTCCTGCCAGCCACCGGAGGCACTCCGCGGCGCCTGACGTTCCACGGCGGACCCGACACGGCCGTCGGCTGGACTCCGGACGGAAAAAATGTTCTGTTCTCTTCGCCGCGTGAGACGTATGCCTCCGGCATCGAGCGCCTTTACACGGTTCCCGTGGAAGGTGGCTTTGCGACACTCGTTCCTCTGCCCCTCGCTTACGAGGGCTCTTATTCTCCTGATGGTTCGCATATCGCCTATCGCCCCACCCCGCAGGCGTGGGGAACCTGGAGCCACTATCGCGGCGGCACGGAGACGCAGCTGTGGATCGCAAATCTTGCCGACTCAAGCATCGTAAAAGTCCCGCGCGACGATTGGAACGATTTGAACCCGATGTGGATCGGCGACACCGTGTATTACCTCGCCGACAAAAACGGCCCATACACCCTCTTCGCCTACGACACGAAATCGCAGAAAAACGAACAGGTCTTCGAGAATACAGCCCTGCCCCTCAAGTCCGCCTCCGCCGGGCCGGGCGCGATCGTTTATGAGCAATTCGGCTCCTTGCATCTCTACGATCTCGCGAGTCACCAAGGGCATACCGTCCGCGTTCACATTCACGCCGATCTCGTTCAGGTGCGCCCGCACTTTGAAAAAGTGGCCAAACACGTCGATAACGCCGCGATTTCGCCGACCGGTGTGCGCGCCGTCTTCGAAGCCCACGGCGAAATCCTTACCGCTCCCGTCAAGAAAGGCGACATCCGCAACATCACGCGTTCGCCCGGCGTGGCCGATCGCGATCCTTCCTGGTCGCCCGACGGAAAATGGATCGCCTATTTCTCAGACGAATCCGGCGAGTACACCCTGCACTTGAGCGATCAAAGCGGCCAGGGCGAAGTGAAAAAAATCGATCTCGCCAAATCGCCCACCTATTTCTACTCACCCACTTGGTCGCCCGATAGCAAGAAAGTCGCTTACACGGATGTCCGCTCAACACTTTGGTACGTAGACCTTGACAAGCCCACCCCAACGAAAATCGTCACCGGCTATTACGACGAAACGGGCTTCAGCCCCACCTGGTCCCCCGATAGCCGCTGGATCGCTTACACCTCCTCTCTTCCCAATCACATGAACGCAGTCTTCGTCTATTCGCTCGAAACTCACCAGTCCACGGAGATTACCGATGGCATGAGCGACGCCCGTTCCGTCGCCTTCGACAAAAATGGAAAGTATCTCTACTTTACCGCCAGCACGAATGTCGGTCCCACGCTGTTTGGCCTCAACATGTCCACCGACGATCACACCGTGACGCGGAGCGTTTACGTCGTTGTCCTGCGCAAGGATTTGCCGTCCCCCTTCGCGCCGGAAAGCGACGAAGAAAAAGTCGAGGGCGAAAAAAAGGACGCCGACAGCTCAAAATCGTCCGACGCCGGGGGCCAAAAGGATCAGGACAAAGATGCAGACAAGGGGAAGGACAAAGACGTCGAAAAGAAGAAGGAGCCTCCCAAAGTCACCATCGATTTTGACAACATCAGCCAGCGCATCGTGGCCGTTCCGATACCCGCAAGAAACTACGTGGATCTGGAACCAGGCAAGGAGGGTGAGTTTTTCGTCGCCGAAATTCCGCGCGATGGCGGCGACAATGGCCCCACCCTCACCCTTTCAAAATTCACGATGGAAAAGCGCAAGTCCGACGAAATCGCCTCCGGCCTCCGGAATCTGGCGATCTCGTTCAATGGCGAGAAAATGCTCTACCAGCAGGGCGACGATTGGTTCATCGCTGCCACAGCTGAACACGTCAAGCCCGGCGATGGGGAGCTCAAGCTCGACGACATGGACGTTTGGGTCGATCCCCAGGCCGAGTGGAAGCAGATGTTCCATGAGATTTGGCGAATCGAGCGCGATTTCCTCTACGACGCTCACTATCACGGCCTGAATCTCGTCGCTGCTGAAAAGGAGTACTCGGCATACTTGCCTGGAATCGCCACCCGCGACGATTTGAACTACCTGTTCGATCAGATGCTCAGCGAAATCAACGTCGGCCACATGTTCGTCGGCGGCGGCGATATTCCCGAAGTCACGCCCGTGAAAGTCGGCCTGCTCGGCGCCGATTATTCCATCGAAAACGGCCGCTACCGCTTCCATCGCGTCTATAACGGCGAAAATTGGAATCCGCGCCTCCAGGCTCCGTTGACGCAGCCCGGCGTAAATGTTGTTGCCGGTGAATATCTGCTGGCCGTCAACGGCCGTGAGCTCCATGCCTCGGACGACGTTTACAGCCTCTTCCAGGAAACCGCCGGCAGGCAAACCCTCCTGAAAGTCGGCCCGAATCCCGATGGCTCCGGCTCGCGGGAGGTAACCGTCGTCCCCGTTGACAATGAAGAGCAGCTTCGCAACCGAGCCTGGATCGAAGACAACATCCGCAAAGTCGATCAAATGACCTACGGCAAAGTTGCTTACGTCTATCTCCCGAACACCGCAAACGGCGGTTTCACGAATTTCAACCGCTACTACTTTGCACAAATCGGCAAGCAGGGCGCTGTGATTGACGAGCGCTTCAACACCGGCGGCCAGGCAGCCGACTACATCATCGAAGTGATGCAGCGCAAAATCTGGAGCTATTGGACCCCGCGCGAAGGCGGAATTTCCACCACTCCGCTCGGAATTTTCGGCCCCAAAGCGATGGTCACAAACGAATTCTCTGGCTCGGGCGGCGACGCACTCCCATGGTATTTCCATCTGAACGGCCTCGGTCCGCTGGTAGGCAAGCGCACCTGGGGCGGGCTGGTTGGCATCGGCGGCTACCCGCCGTTGATCGATGGCGGCTACGTCACCGCGCCGCGCTTTGCCTTTTTCACCAAGGAAGGCACGTGGGACGTCGAAAACCATGGCGTGCAGCCCGATTTCGAAATCGAATTCGATCCGCACGCCTGGCGCGAAGGCCGCGATCCTCAGCTAGAAAAGGCGGTGAACCTCGTGATGGACGACTTAAAGAAGAATCCACCAGCGGCTCCGAAAATCCCGCCCTATCCGAATTACAGCAAATATTCGACCGTCCACTAATCGAGCGCCGCAAGCGGCTCGTGTCAATCGACGGGCGAATCGAAAGCTCTCTTAACTTTCCCGGGCGGAAGGCCGGTGTAGTCACCCCAGGTCCGACGCGGGCTTGACGGGGCGGCCCAGTGTCATCCGTAAAGCTTCAAATTCGCACTGCGAAACGAAACCACCTCGCCCCTTGCGATTGCTGATTGAGAGACAACTTGAAGCAACAAGAGGCACACAGTCAGGAGAGCAGCTTTCCGAATCATGGACGAAATCCTAATCCCGGTGACCGGTGTCGACAATGACGCCCCACGTGTAGCTGTGCCTGCTGACAAGGGGGCCGGTGGGATCTACTGGAAAGCAACCCGGATCATCGAGTAATGCGCCGGAATTCTTCTCCTTGACAATCTAGGAGTCGGTGAATATAGTCCTAGTCCGTCTAGGGGAACCCGCTTGGACGAGCAACTGGAATTGTTGCAGGGCACGCTCGATATGCTGATCCTCAAAGCGGTCTCCCTAAGCCCGCTGCACGGCTACGGTATTTTGTTGCGCATCCAGCAGATTTCAAAAGATCGGCTTGAGATTCAGCAGGGCTCGCTTTATCCCGCGCTCTATCGGCTTGAACATCAGGGCTGGATCGCGAGTGAATGGGGAGAGTCGGAAAACAAGCGCAAGGCGAAATATTACCGTCTGACAGCGGCGGGGAAGCGCAGGCTGCAAGAGGAAGCCGAAAAGTGGAGCCGCATGGCGAATGTCATCGCGGGGATCCTGCGCACTAAACCGGGCGAAGTATGAGGTTCTGGAGCCGTTTTCGGTCCTGGACGCATGCCCTTCTGAACCGCTCTCGCACGGAGAGCGAAATGGATGCCGAACTCCGCTCGCACATGGCGGCTTATGCGGAGGATCTAGTCCGCAATGGCCTCCCCGAAAGGGAGGCGATGCGGCGAGCACGGATGGAATTTGGCGGCCTCGAGCGCGTCAAAGAGGAATGCCGCGAGTCGCGGGGCATCAGTTTTATCGAGACCCTCCGGCAAGACATCCGCCTCGGCCTGCGCATGCTACGCAAATCCTCGGGCTTCACCGCCGTCGCCGTTCTCACTCTCGCCCTCGGCATCGGTGCCAACACTGCGATTTTCAGCTACGTCAACGCCTGGCTAATTCATCCGCTGCCGTACGCGCACGCAGAAGATCTCATGGTCGCGCTCTCGCACAATGCAAGAGAGGGCTGGACGGAACAGACGTTCACGAACGCGGATTTTCTCGAATATCAAAAACAGGCGTCTTCGTTTTCGCAACTCGCAGCGTGGACGAGTTGGTATTTCAATCTCACAGGCGACGGGAGGCCGGATCGCGTAACTGGCGGATTAGTGAGTTGGAATTTTTTTGACGCGCTCGGCGCGCAGCCGATGCTTGGGCGGTCTTTTTTGCCGCAGGACTCGCGGCCGGGATCGAGCAACGTGGCGATCCTGAGCCAGGGGCTGTGGGAGACGCGTTTCGGCGGCGATCCACGCATAGTTGGAAGAAAGATCACACTGCAGGACGAAACCTACACTGTTGTTGGCGTGATGCGCTCCGACTTTCAATTCCCGCTTATGGGCGCCGCGAATATCTGGACGCCGCTCGCGTTTAGCGATACGCAGAGCGCGGACCGGACTACTTCATGGCTGCCGGTTTTTGGGCGGCTGAAAACTGGAGTGACGCGCGAGCAAGCCAGCGCGGAAATGACAACCATTGCTTCGCGTCTTGCGAAACTTTATCCGCAAACGAACACGAATTTGACCACAGTGCTTAGCTCCATGGCATACGAAGTGGGGAAAGAAGAGGGCAGCCAGGAGTTGATGATTTGCTTCTGGGCAGTTGGCTTGGTGTTGTTGATTGCCAGCGCGAACGTCGCGAACTTAATGCTGGCTCGCGGAACGGGACGAGCGAGAGAGTTCGCGGTGCGCGGAGCGCTGGGAGCTTCGCATGTACGACTCATCCGCCAGTTGCTCACGGAATCCTTGCTGCTGTTTGTGGCAGGCGGAGCGGCGGGAACGCTCTTGGCCTTCTGGGCGGTGCAGGCAATTGAAGCGTCGATTCCCGCTCGCATTCGCGGCTACATGGTCAACTACGGCCGCGTGAGTCTGGATACGACGACACTCGTATATGTCGCGACAATCTCGATGATTTGTGGAATCGCGTTTGGCTTAGCGCCGGCGTTTGAAGCTTCGCAAATTGATGTGAATTCCGCGCTGAAGTCAACATCAGGGCGTTCGACGAGTGGGGGCCGAAGCGCGTGTTTGCGGTGCGTGTTCGTGATTGGCGAGATTGCGCTGGCTTCGGTGGTGGTGATCTCGACGGGGTTGCTAGTGAAAAGCTTCGTGCGCATGGTGGATGGATACCTGGGATTTGAGCCGCGCGGCGTGGTGGCCGCGCAATTGCTGATTCCTCCGCTGAGATACGGTTCGGACACACAAGTGCGAAATTTCTACGAGCAGGTCGTGCAGCGCGTCGGCGCGATTCCTGGCGTGTCGTCGGCCAGCGTGTCGGAGTACATTCCGTTTGCCGAATCGAGCCAAGCCGTCATCGTGCACGTTGCCGAGCAGCCCGCCATGCGGGCCGGCGAAGAACGTACTGCCGATTACACAGCCGTGGGACCAGCGTATTTTTCAACGATGCAGATCCCGCTGCTGCGGGGCCGAGCGCTTGACGCGGAGGACGGGCCCGCATCGCCGAAAGTCGTGGTCATCAATGAGGCGCTGATGAGGGAATTCTTCGCCAACCAGAATCCCATAGGTCGGCGGCTGGAGATCGGGCACGAGGCTACGCTGTGCACCATTGTTGGCGTGGTTCACGATGTCAAGCAGTTTTATCTGACGGACGAGCCGCACCCGCAGGTTTACGTTTCCGCATCGCAATTTCCGAGCGCGTACATGTCGCTTGTCGTGCGCACGGGCGCTTCGCAGGCCGGCATCGCGACGGCGATCCGCAGGGCCGTGTGGTCGGTCGACGGCCGGCAGCCACTTTCGACCGTCGAGACGATGGGTACGATGATTGCCGAGCGGAACACACCGAACCGTTTCCTGATGCAGCTGATGACTTTTTTCGGCGCGGCGGCGCTGCTGCTCGGCGCGATTGGAATTTACGGACTGATGGTGCACATGGTGACGCAGCGCACGCACGAAATCGGTATTCGCCTGGCGTTAGGCGCGGAGCCTAGGGGCGTGATGCGGTTGATGTTGGGTCAAGGACTGAATTTGACAACAAGGGGGCTGACGATGGGCGTCGGCGCGTCGTTCCTGGCGACAAGATGGATGGCGACCTCGCTTTACGGCGTGAGCGCGCGGGATCCGTTGACGTTTGCTGGCGTCTCGTTTCTGCTGGCCGTGGTAGCGCTGGCGGCCTGCTACATTCCCGCGCGTCGCGCGACGCGCGTCGATCCCATGGTCGCTTTGAGATACGAATAGGTGCGCCGGGATCGACCGGAGAAACATAATAGGCGCGAAGCAGCGGACCATTCAAAACGGAAGATCTCCTGGAATTCGCGATCCAGATCGCTGGTTAGAGCGCATGCGAATAGGATCATCCATCGCGAACGCCTTATAAAATGCTCTAATTGGCTCGAACCATGAACAATTGGAATTCGCGAATACTGGGTTCGGCAGTCGATGCAAGGATATTCAGCCGGACGCGCAGCGCTGTCGCCGGCGGGAAAGCGTCGATCTTCTTGTGACCGATCGGTCCACCTTCCGCGACGGCGTTCCACATCTTGCCGTTCCAGACCTCGATTCTGTAACGTTCGATGTGCTGGCCGTCATTTAGCCATTCCATCGTTAACGCGCGATCGAACGTGACCGGCTTCGGGAAGCTCACCTCGATAACCGCATGATGCGAACCTGAGGGCGCAGTCCAGAAAGTGAAGGTATCGCCATCGAGGGCAGCTTCGGCCCCGTCGGAGCGGGGAATGTGCAGTTTCATAATCGAACTTTGGCCATATCGTGTGCGAATCGCCGCACCGAATTCCTCAAGCCGCTTCACGTCGGCATCCGGCAGCAGCCCTCGGCGGTCCGGCGCAACCCCGAGCATCAACTGACCTCCGTGGCCCACCGTCTCTTCGTATGTCGAAATCAGGTCTGGCAAGGTCTTCAAGGTGTTCTCGTCGTTGGGATGCCAAAACCAGTGTTCCCTGTGAAGGGGAGTGTCGGCTTCGACGGGCCGCCAGCGAAGATAGCCGTGGCGGTCGAGAACGTTCCAATTCTCGTAGGGAATAGTCCCGTCCTCGTTGCCTGCCCAACGGATGTCGCCATACTCGAATAGCGCCGCATCGGCGAACACCAGCGTGTTAGGCTGACTAATGCGCAGGTGTTCTATAATTCGCGGAAAATTGTAGAGGTGCCCTGCGCTGCCGGCGCCGTCGAGCCAAAACTCGACGAGATCCCCATAATCGTTCGCCAATTCGGAAAGTTCGGCGATGTAGTAGTCGTCATACTCAGCAGCGTTCTTATAGCGCGGCTCGTGACGGTCCCATGGCGAAAGGTAAACACCGAATTTGAGCCCGAATTTTCGAGCTGCATCCGAAACGGCCCGTACAACGTCTCCTTTCCCGTTTTGCCAAGGACTGCTTTTCACGCTGTACTCGGTCTGGTCCGTGGGCCAGAGGCAGAATCCATCGTGGTGTTTCGCGACGAGCACAACGTACTTTGCACCAGACGCTTTTATCGCGCTCATCCACTGATTGGGATCGAATCCAGTGGGGTTGAAGATTTTCGGGTCTGCGGTTCCGTCGCCCCACTCGCGATCCAGATAGGTATTCGTGCCAAAGTGAAGCAGCACGCCGAATTCAAGGTCTTGCCACTCAACCTGCTGTGGCGAAGGTTTCACGTCCACGAGGTTCTGGGCGTATGCGCCGACGGTATAGGTAACGAAAGTGACGGCGAGCGCCGCAATCAGCGGTCTCATCAAACCTCCAGAAAAGCCAATCGACGGTCCGGCTTATGCGGCAAAAACCTACGGTGCCGCTTGAAGGCGAGACGAACGTCCTTTGGCCTGGATGATGATGGTGTTGTCCGCCAAGCCCTCAGCATGCGCGGTCAACCTAATTTCGCCCGGCTCTGTTCCAGACTGGACAATCACTTCGGCAAGCCCATTGAATGCGCTTCGTTTCCAGTTCGCGGCCACGGCTCTGCCCGAAACAGTGAGGCTCACGCCCTTGTTGATTCCACCGGGACCCTCGTCGTTGTGAACAACCACCGCAATGGAGTTGTCGCCTGCATGCACAAACTTGGCGACGTCGAAAGCAGGCGACCCGCGCCAATCGTGCGATTCGCCCACCGGCTGCCCGTTCACATAAACCCAGCCATCGTCATCAATCATTCCGAATTGGAGGGTTATCTTGGGGTCCGCAACATCTTCCGGAGCGAGTTTGACATGCGCGCGAAAAACCGCCGAAGTATTTTCGCGCAGCGGGCCAGTTTCCGTGTTCACGTTGACCCGGACCCAATCTCCGTCAGAAAAAGTTTCGGCAACTTCGGGGCGGTCTTTGGTGTCTGGAACAGGCGTATCCGGAATGGGCCGCATGCGCCAGTCGTTCAGCGTGATTTCTCGGCCGCTCGATGCATCCGGATACATATCCGCTTCATGTGAACTGGGATCGCCGTTGCCGACGCCGATTATCTTTCCCGGTCCGATCACTTCAAAACTGATTGGGTTGCCGGCGACAGGCACGATGCGTCCCTTTGCGTCGGTTACAGCCACCGTGATCACGCTCGTGTCTTGACCATCCGCACTGATCGTGGCGCGATCGGGCGTCAGATTGATGGCGGCAGGGGACCCTGTTGTCTCGACCTTTTCCTCGGCCATTGGCTTGCCGTCTTTGTATCCTCGGGCCATGAGCGTGCCGGGGACGTACGGCACCGTCCACTGAAGGTGCGAGTTTCTCGGCATCGTTTTCCTGCCGAGACTCGCGCCGTTCAGAAAGAGCTCAACCTCGTCCCAATTGCTGAAGCAACGGACGTCAATCTTTTGTCCTTCCTTGCCGGGCCAGTTCCAGTGCGGAAGGAGATGGAGCACTGGCTTGTCGCCCCACCAGGACTGGTAATAGTAGTAGTTGTCCTTCGGAAAACCGGCCGTGTCCAGGATGCCGTAGTTCGCATTGATATCGGGCCAGTCGTTCTCGCCGCGGTAGTCAAAGCCGGTCCAGGCAAACCCGCCGGAGAGCCACGGGCGGAGAGCGTAGTAGGTCCACCAGGATTCGGCGGTGTCGACTCCCTCGCGGGCATTTGCGCGGTCGTCGTAGGCGGTTTGGTAGCCGCGCGCTTTGTCCATCACATAAATTCCGCGGGTCGTGATGGTGCTGGCGGTTTCCGTCCCCATGTTCGGCTGTTGCGGATGTGCAGCGTGGTACTCGTCCATGTCCGTTCCCGTGTGGTAATTCCAGCCGCGCACATCGGTGACACTGTTTACGCCGGTGAACTCGTTACCGACGCTCGCGGCGTAGGTCACCGCGCGGCTCGGGTCGAGCTGGTGAACCAACGTCTGCATCGTTCGGGCCACGCGTGCCGCCATAGGAGTGCTTTGAAGCGCCTCTTCATTGCCTAAAGACCAGACGAACACGCTGGCATGGTTGCGGTCACGGCGAACTTGACTCTCCAGCAACGCGAG
Organism: Candidatus Cybelea sp.; assembly: GCA_035622135.1. GTDB lineage: Bacteria > Acidobacteriota > Terriglobia > Acidiferrales > UBA7541 > Palsa-295. Next base: position 77,970 of record DASPVZ010000004.1, read on the forward strand.
ATCCTGCGCGTCGCTCGCAAAGACGCGGCTCTCATCCATTACCAACATGCCAAGGCGATCGCAGGCCTCGAGCAATTCCTCGGTTGGCTCGTGATGCGCGGTACGGAGTGCGTTCGAACCCATTTCCTTGAGCTTGCGGACACGGAAGTATTGGAGTGCGTCAGGCAGCGCCGAACCTACACCGGCGTGATCCTGGTGATCGGCCGTACCTTTTATTGCGTAGTGCTTGCCGTTCAGAAGAAAACCTTGATCAGGATCGAACGCAAAAGTGCGGATGCCGAATTCCGTCTCGACGTGGTCGGTCAGTTTGCCGGCCGAGTGAATCGTAGTGACAAGCTTGTACAGCCGCGGAGTTTCGGGTGACCAGAGAGCCGGTAAGGCCACGGAGATTGTTTGCGACACGTCGCGACTGGCGGATGGCGGAACGGTCGCTGTAGCGCGGCGAGCGGCCACGTTCTTGCCGGCAGGGTCTACGATCTCGTAGTCCACGTCGGCGTCGGCCGCATTCGCCTGGAAGTTGGCCAGGCGGGTTTCGACAACCACTTCCGCGGGACCATCTGGAACAGTGTTCTTGAATCGGCTATAAACAAAAGTCCCGTCGGGCGCGACAGCCAAAGGTGCCGTTTTCACCAGCCACACATGACGATAGATCCCGGTGCCTTCGTAGAACCAGCCTTCGAACTTCGAGGCGTCCACGCGCACGGCAACTGTGTTCCTGCCTCCGTAATGAACGACATCCGTGATGTCGTATCGAAAGGAACTGTATCCTCGGGGCTGGCGCCCGACGAGACAGCCATTCACGTACACCCGACTGTCGCGGAAAACGCCGCCAAATTCGATCCATATACGCTTCCCCTCGTCTTCGGCGGCCAGCGTGAATGTGCGGCGATACCAACCGACGCTGTTTTCGGGGAAGTTAGGTCCGATCGGCTTGAAACCGTGGTCGGCTGGAGCGTTTTGGTCGAACCGGAGGGCAACGGCCCAATCGTGGGGCAGGTTAACCTTGACCCAGGAACGGTCATTGAAATCAGGCCTCGCGGGGCCTGTGCTGACCCCGAGGTTGATCGGCGCCTCGCCGGTGCCCCATTCGTTTCCGAGGTGGAATTTCCAGTCAGAATCCATCAATAATTTTTCTCGCGGCCTCTCCTGACCGCGTGCTGGAAGAACGTATACCAGCACAACCACGAGTAAAATCGAACGCTGCGCCGCACGCGACGTCAACCTAGTTTTCCTCATAGACCGGAAAGCCTAGCGCTTTTTAACATTGAAGATCTGGAATTCGCAAATGTGCGCTTCGGCTGAACTGGAAAGAATATTGAGTCGTACACGCGATGCAGTCACGGTCGAAAACTGTCGATTCGCTTGTGACCAACTGCACGGTCCCTCTGCCACAGGCCACCGGCTACCGTCGGAAAGAATTATAATTCGCGCCGGCTCCCGTGTTTGCGCTATCCAGGTAACCCCCTCAGCAACGAGCGTGCGAAGCTACTCTTTGGCGACGTTGACGTAGTAGAAGTCGGTGGCCACGGAGAGTTGATCTTCGGTCGGCGCCGTTTTCATGGTTTGCCATTCTGTGGTCGGGTGAATGATTTGCCAGTCGGTTTCGGGCGCGCCGGTGCTGCCCACGCGAATGGGCATCGTGAAATCGGCCTCATCGGCCTTCCAACGATAGGCCACGCTGCCGTTTGCACCGTCGAACTTGAGCTCCATCGTCGGGATGGTGGTGTGGCGGAGGTATTGATCGAAGATCGGGGTCAGGTTCATGCGCGTGTGCTGATTGAAATAGGCGAGGACGTCTTCGGTCATGATGGAGTGATACTTGAAATGCTGGTAGAAGCCGTGGAGCAGCGCGAACCAGCGCTGGTCGTTGTTCACGACGCTGCGCAGGGTGTTGATGAAAAGCGCTCCCTTGAAATACTGGTCTTCAGGCGGTGAATCGAGGACGCCGCGCTCGCCTACGATGGGGCGCTCGTTGCGCATCTTCGGCTTGTAGCCGTTCAAGTATTGGATTGCTGCATCTTTGCCCCAGCGATATTCCACATACAGCGATTCGAGGTAGGTGGCCCACGCCTCGTGGATCCACATGTCCGACACATCGGCAGCGTTGATGCTGTTGCCGAACCACTCGTGCGCGCTTTCGTGAATGATGATGAAGTCGAATTTCGGGCTGAGGCCGACGCCGGTCCAATCGCGTCCCAGATAACCGTTCGTGAAGTGGTTGCCGTAGGTAACCGCACTCTGATGTTCCATGCCCGAGTAGGGCACTTCAACCAGCTTGTAGCCGTCCTTCTTGAAGGGATACGCGCCGAAATAATGCTGGTAGGCCTCGAGCATGCCTTTGGCCTGCGCGAATTGCGTCTTGGCTTTGTCGAGGTCCTGCGGGAGTACGTAGAAGTCGAGCGGTAGGCTGCCCAGGCGATCGGAAAAATGGACGTACTGTCCGATGTTCAGCGAAACATCGTAGTTGTTAATCGGGTAGTGGACGAACCAGTCCCAGCGCGTGTAGCCGTCGCCCAAGGCGGTCTTACCCATGAATTTGCCGTTGGAGACGTCGACGAGATCGTTGGGAATCGCGACACTGATTTCCATGGACTGCACGCGGTCGCGCCACTGCTCTTTATTTGGCCACCAGATGCTGGCCCCGATACCTTCGCAGGCAGTGTAAATCCATGGATTACCGGCGGGGTCCTGGCCAAATGTGAAGCCGCCGAAGCGGCCGATGGTCTGCGGGCGGCCCGAGTAGGAAAAGTCGATCGAATAGACGCGCCCTGAGCGCAGTGTTTGGGGAAAATCGACGAAAACTGCGCCGTACTGGCGTTCGTATTTCAGCGGCATGGCGCCGAGCAGGATTTGGTCGACGTTGAGGTTTTGCGCTAGGTCCAGTTGAATGCGATTGCCGTCGTTGAGCATCTTGAACCGAATCGTATTTTTGCCGCTAACCCACTCCTTCTGGGGATCGACACGAATATCCAGATGGTAGAAGAGGAGGTGATTGTTCGCGCGGTACGGGCCGTATCCGCCGCGCAAGAGCTCCGCCGGCGTCGGCGGAGAGCCGGGCTGTCGGCGCTGGTAGGGCGGTGGTTGTTTCTGTGGCCTGGCGGCTGGGGAGGCCAGGTGCGCAGGGGCGCAGGCAAGAACGAGAACAGCCGACAGAAATTTTCCGCAGACGTTCACTTTGGACATGAATGCGACCTCGCAATTTGATACAGGCGTCCGAAAATTTCCAGCCGCAAGTGTACCACCGCGCAAAACAACGCAACGGCCAGTTCTTCGGCGCTGGCGACAATCGTTTTAGCTAGAGACGGAGTCGAACGAGGAAGGTTGAATCAGGAAGTTTGGACCGCAGAAGGGGCAGCGGAGTCGAGCGGCCCCCAAAAGCGGGAAAGCATCCCCAACGCGATCGAGGATGGGGTGCTGGCGAAGATGATGCCAGTTTTCGAATAAGCGGTAGTGGTTAGGGCGGAGGTTTTTTCGTCCCTCTCTGATGGGTGAGCTGGCGGATGAAATCATGAGTCCCTCTGTCCTATTCCCTTAGCCGTTTTTCGGCACGTACGGCGAGAATCTGTTTTCACCCGACCACGAGCGGATACGAGCGTTCGGTCAACAGAGCGCGGATTCGTTTGCAGATTGCAATCTCCATTAGGCGCGCGATCCCGAATCCGGCGTTTTCGAGGGCGGCGATATAGGCGTCGAACCGGTGATGGATCGTGTCTGCATGCTCGTTCAGCAGAAACCCCGGATGCTCGCGCATTTCGTGATCGTCCCAGGTCAGACACCACGAGGCCTCCTGGCCGCAGCACTCGAGCAAACCCGCGCGCGGTAAGCCCGAGATCAGGAATATGCTTGAGAGCCTGCGCGCACAATACTGCATCGAAATGGTGCGAGCGAAACGGGAGCGGCCCTGTCAAGTCAGCCGCGCGAAATTCGGTGGCAGGCACTCGGCGCCGAGCCAGCGCCAGCATCTCGGCCGAGAAATCCGATCCCAAGGTTTTTGTATCCGGAGAGGTCCACGGAAGCAGGCAGCCGAAGCGGCGAACATCGCTGGCGTTTGCAGGCGAACCGCTAGGGTCATCAAATTCATCATTGCTGCCATCGCGTTCTGAGTAATTCGTGCCAACTAGTCCGGTTTGGCCGTGCCGTTTTGAATGGACTGTGCCAGGATGTTACGCATCTTGTCCGCGATTTCTCGCGCCACGTGCTGGGATTTTTCGCCCAGGTCGGACTGTTGATCGCCGAGCGCGGATTGCTGGTCGCCCAGCGCGGACTGCTGATCGCCGAGCTTCGATTGCGCGTCGCCGGCCTGCGATTGCAAGTCGCCAAGTTCCGATTGCAGGTCACCAATTTCAGACTGCAGATCGCCGAGATCCGATTGTGTTCCGCCGTCGACGCTAAGGCGCTTGGCATGGGCTTCGACCTTTTGAAAATCGGCACTCATATCGGGTACCGGAATTTTGACTTCGCGCTGCAGCTCGCCGAGATCGCGCTGCTTTGCGCCTAGCGCGCGCTGCTTCGAAGCCAGCTCATTTTGCTGCTCCTCGATGTTGACCAGAGGGTCGAAGAGGTCGCGCGCGCGCTTCACCATGGCTGAGTCGCTAATGGAGTAGGACTTTCCGCTGAGACGGAACGAAATTGACGCTTGCGTCAGCTTGGCGTGCATGGACGCTTCGTCGTTCTGGCCTTCTTCCCAAAGGGTGCACTTGCTATCGCCCATGCTGATGCCAACCCCATTGTCGTCCGACTTGGTGGCCCAGCAGTGATCTCCATTGCCCTCGACATGCATATCGACGCTGCCGCCGTCGCTGCGGCTGATCAGGATGAACGTATCGTTCGCGTGGTTTGATTGCGCCTGCGCGAGGAAGGGCGCGGCGCTCGCCGCAAACGCCGTGGCCACGGCAATCGCTGTGCATTTGGTCAGACTCAGCGTCGAAAGTTTTCTCATTCGAGTGTTCCTCTCGCCCATTGCTATTCCTGCTTCGCGATTCCGTCCGTGATGGCCTGGTCGAGCAATGCTTTCACTCGCCGCGCGGCCTGCTCCGCAGCCTCTTCACCCTGACCGCTCCATGCTTTCATCTGCTGGCTCATCTCGTTCATCTCTTCGCTCATCGTCCTCATTTGATGATCGCTCAATTGCGACCTCTGGTCGCTGAGTCCGGATTCCGCCTCGCTGGCCTGAGATTCCGCTTCCGAAATGCGGCTCTGCAGTTCGCTGATCTCCGATTGCAGTGCGCTCAACTCTGACTCCGTGGCGCCTTCGGCGCTCAAACGCTTGGCGTCCGCTTCGACTTTCTGAAACGCGGCGCTGAGGTCGGGGACACTAACTCTCGCCGGCTTGTAAGCGAGGCTTGCGTCGCGTTCCCGCACGCCGAGAGCACTCATCTCGTGGCCCAAGCCGGACTGCTTTTGCATCATTTCGCGGACGGACGCAAATGGCTCGCGGGCGCGCGCGATGGTCACCGCGTCGGTCAAAACGTAGCTGCGCCCGCCTTCGCGGAAGGTGATCTTGTCGGGCGTGATCTTGACGTAAAGAGACGCGGGAATGTCTGCCGAAGTGGCGAACGACGAGCAGCGGCCGCCGATGGCGATGGCCAGCGCATGCCCTCCGCTGGTTGTGGCGGTGCAGGAATCGTTGGGCGAAGTTTGTAAGCGTACCTTGCTTTCGCCGGTGACCAGTATGATGGTGTCGCTCGAGTCGCTCGCCTGCGCGTGCACCAGCAACGGCGCGGCACTCGCCGCCAAGAGCATTGCCGCGGCAACCACTGAAAATCGCATCGGTTGTATCGTCGAGACTTTCGTCATGGCGTTGCCCTAGGATTACTCCGGCTTGGCGATGCCTTTGCTGATGGCGTCGCTGAACATGCCGCGCAATTGCTGGGTGGCCTTGCGCGCGATTTCGCTTTGCCGACGGCCCAATTCGGCCTGCTGGCGCCCGAGCTCGGCTTGCTGGTGCCCGAGCTCGCTTTGCTGGCGCCCAATGGCCGACTGCTGCACGCCCGCCTGGGACTGATACCGGCCGATCTGGCTTTGCAGCCGTCCCAGTTCGGATTGCAGCGCACCCAGTTCGCTTTGTGTCGCGCCGCTCGACAGTTCCCTCAGGCGCTCGCGAACGCGTTCGAGGTCCGGCGTGATGTCCGGGATTTTCACTTTCACGTTTTCCATCTTCTGGCCGAGGGCATCTTGCTGGCGGCCAAGGTCGTCTTCTTGGCGCCCCAACTCGTTTTCCTGCAGGCCGAGCGCGTCTTCAGGGGCGAAGAGGGCTTTCACTTTGGCGATGAAATCAGGGTCCGTGATGATGTAGGACTTTTCATCGCGCTCGAACCAGATCAAATCGCCGCCCATCTTCTTTTGCAGGCGCAGGGCATGCTCAAGATCTTCGTCGGTGCCCGACATTTCCGTATTCCTCGAATTCTCGGTCACCATGACGTAACGCGGTCCGCTCCCGGAAGTGACGTTGCCGTTGATGATGGTGTTGCCGAATTGTTCCCTCTGAATCCGCTCCGCTTCCTCAAGGTCTGCTTTAGCCTGCACCAGCGCCTTTTCGGCTGCGCGGACCTGCACCGCATCGGCTTCCTCCACATCTTTGTTGGCCGCAGAATTTGCTTCCTCGAGGTCCTTCTTGGCCCTCGCGAGCGCATCTTGTGCGGCGCGGACTTCCGAACTTGCCTGCTGCACAGACGCGGAGTCGCCGGCCAACGCCGCCAACGGTGCTGCGCTGGCGTAAGGAGGAGCCATTGGCGCGGATGCCAGGGTCGCGGCCGGTGCCGGTGTTGAAGAATCTGCGGGTGGGAACGTGGTAAGGGAGCCCGTGACGACCGCCCCACGATTGAACGTAATCCTAGCGCGCGGCGTCGGCGGAGCGGTGGGCGCCTGCGATGGAATACGCGTCAAAGGACCGGGGAGTCCGTCTGAAACCGGTGTTGTAGCGGGCGGCGTGCGCATGTCGGCCGGCGCGCTCACGCCCGCGATCGCCGGAGCGTGCCTCAGGTTCAACGGAGCAGCGGGCGCGGGGGGCATAGGGCCCGGATTCAAAACTCCCTGGCCGGGGGCAGGAGCTGCAGGCGGGGCCGGGATTGCGGGCGCTACCACGCCCCCCTTCGGAGCATTGGGAAGCGCAGGGGCCACGGGCCCGCCGGGCTTTACGATGTCTCGAGGCAACTGCGGTCCATCTTGCGCGTGTGCGATGAAGGGATGCACCGATGCGGCGAGAAAAACCACCGGCGCGACAAGCGCAATCAGCGCAACGGCAAATGACTTCTTCATGGAGATCGAACCTTTCCACGCAAGAATTCGGTCGACGCGCCGCTCAGCGCTTCCGACCCTGGCGCGCTTGGCCATCGCCACGCCCTGCCACCAGACGCGGCGCTGCGTGGCTCCCAATTGCGCAAAGAATCCGAGGAGCGTTTGAGCGTAACGCGTGCGGTCGGCGCCGCCCGCCAGGGCTGCCTCGTCGCTGGCCTGCTCAGCCAGATCGGTTAATTGCTTGTCGAGCCACCAGCTGAGCGGGCTGAACCAGAAAATCGCGCGATGCACGAGCGAGAGCAGTTGCGTCAACGCATCGCGGCGCGCCACGTGCGAAACTTCGTGCGCGAGGATGGCGTTGAGCTGATCTTCATTCCAAGAACGCCACTCGACGGGTAGCAAAATCGCGGAGCGCCGTACGCCAACCGTCGCAGGCACAGCCAGCATGGCGGATTCCTTCAGCGGCGGCGCGCTTGACAATCCCGCGATGGACGAACGGAAGTACAAGAGGCGCAATGCTTCGCGGTCGCTGATCGTCTGCGCGGCGCGGTCGAGCCGGCGGCTGAGCCAGAGGCCCACAGACAACCGCACAAACAAAATCGTGACGCCGAGGAGATAAATCCCCAGTAAAACCGCTGTCCACGGGATTGCAAAACCGCGCTGGGTGGGTGCCGCCGGAAGAGAGCTCGGCGAAAATGCACCAAACCTGGCGGCCGCTCCGGCGGGTGCTGATGCGGCGCCAAGACTTGGCGCGTCGGAAACGGAACGGTGCACCGGTCTCTTGGCATCACCAATTTCTGCGCCCTTCCATGCATGGCGATCGAACGGGAACGTGTACGCTTCGGCGTCTGGCTTCACAGTCGCTTGCGTTGTAGCCACCCTGACATGCAGCACCGCTCGGGAGGTCGCGGCCTCGCGCCGAATAAGGGGCACGGGCCGGCGCTCAAAGCTCGCTTGCAGTCTGGTCACTAGCGGTGACGCGGGAACAGGGAAAGGCAAGCGCGGCAAAAACGTGCCGAGGAACGGCATGGCCAGCGCCGCCCAGAGCAGCGCCGTCCACAAAAGCAGCCGGGCGCCCACGCCCCTGACGCGAAACGCCGCCAGCGCCATCGCCGTAAAGCATCCGATGCCCAGCGAGCGCACTGCCGGCTCGGCCAAATAGGTCACGAAAGCGAAATATCCGCGAGCGAGAAAATCAGCGCTCATAGTTTCCCTTCCTCTCCCTTCGCGGCCTGCGCATCCTGTGCGATCTTCCGCGCCAACTGCTCCAGCCGCCTGCGGTCCAGCACTTGGTGGTCGACCAGACCGATCACCAGCTCTTCGGCCGAGCCGCCGCAGAAGCGGTCAATAATATTCCTTACCGCGCGGACGGCGACGTTTTGCCGCGCCTCCGCCGCGCGATACATGAACGTCCGGCCATTCAGCTCGTGCGCCACATAGCCTTTTTCTTCCAGGCGGCGCAGCACGGTGCGCACGGTCGATTCCTTCATCGGGCGCGCATCGGCGAGCGCCTCGCGGCACTCCTCCGAAGAGCACGGGCCACGCGACCAGACGTAATCCATCACAGCCTGTTCGACGTCTCCGAGGTCCTTTGGTGTGCTTCCTGTCGTGCTATTCATTGTAGCGTTACAACGTGTAACAGATAGGCGAAATCTTGTCAAACACTTTTTCCGCAACTTCCCATCGGCTTCGCTTTTTCTGGCTATCGCCGCCTGTCCGTTAAAATCACGCACCCGTTCCCAATTGAGAGGATCGGGCCAGGAACTGGCAATTCATGATTCAGGTCGCGGTTTCCCATAGGTTTTGGCGACACGCGCAGAGACATGCACGGACGACACGGTTTGACCCATGATTCCCGAGCGCACGCATTCTTAGCGGCAGGTGAGGAACGTCGTACTACTGCTACGGTTCGTCGCTATTCACAACGAGGGGGGTACGGTCGCCTACCACATCTTTTCCGGGAAAGACGGACAAGACGAGGGGCGGAGTGAGCAGCTTCCGCACTCGCGGAACATCGGTTTCGACGCGCATGTCTTAGCCGCCTGCACACATCTCAGTGACTTTACGGTTTAGGGGTCGCGGTCTCTTTGCTCGGTTCAATGGAGTCGATCCGTATGGTCTCACCATCGAGGGTTCCCGTAACGGATACATCGGTTCCGGCGTAAGGAGCGGCTTTGCTCAGGGGCTCGAGCACATAGACGTGATGCCCGACCCACAGGCCATATTTCGAACCTTTTCGCACACAGCGATCGATACAATCCTTGTCCGGCGTCATATCCTTTGTGACCTGACAATTCGTGCCGCAATGGGTGTCGGTGACAAAGCCTTGCCAGGTTTGCGGCGACTTAGGGCTTTGCGCATCGGCACGCGCCAAAAAAAACGCTCCGATGAGCACGAGCAAGCGGGCTTTCGTCTCCCATTTCGCATTCTGTGCCATGGGTCCCCCTTGAAAAATCAATGGGGCTAGGATCGATATTCCGGCATTTTAGCACCCGCATTCGGTAATATCGACCGCACTGCCTTCGAACCAGGAGCCAGTTCTCCGATGGTTCGGCCGGATGACTGCCTCCGCGCGGTTGACGATGTCGACCCTCATGTTGTGACCCTGGGCGCTTTTGATTGAAAAAAAGCCACCGACGCAGCTTGATTACTAGAGAAGGCACGCCGGAGCGTGTAATCTCGTAGTACTTCCTGGCCGGTCGTTTGGAACCGGGTGCGTTTCACACGGACCGCAGGGTTTCATGGGCCATGGTTGTGGTGTAAACTCTCCTTGTCGGCTGGTACAAGGGCTCGGTTCAAGCTTGGGCGTGCTCCCGAGCAGCGCAAGGAGCAACTCATGCTTCCAGGATTTTCCGCAACTTCGGCGCTCTATCGAAGCCGGCGCCTGTATAGTGGATACAGCGCGTCGCGCGCTAGTGATACAACTCGACTGACCTTAGAGTTGGGAACGGTCAGCCCCGCGAATGGCACAGTCCCTGGGTCGTGGTGCGACGAATACACTCACTGCCCGCCGGGTACAACGTGTTGCCAGGGCGTGACATACGGTGGAATTCCTTACGCGGCTTGCGTCGACCTTCAATCGGACCCTGATAACTGTGGTTCTTGTCTCAATTTGTGCTGGTCTGGCGTGTGCTGCGGCGGCAGATGCATCGCACAGACGGACGATTCTTGCGGCTGTCCCGCGCGGCCGTGCCCGGTTGGTCAGAAGTGCTGTACGGTACTCGTGGGGTACGAAGCGGTGACCAAATGCATCAATGTTACCCACGACGCGGACAACTGTGGAGGCTGCGGCCGTCACTGCGGGTCGGGACGAAAATGTTGCAACGGCACATGCTGCTCCCACCTGGCACAATGCGTGAACGGTAATTGCTGTTTCCCTGAGTCGGTCATCGCCGAAGCGGCGGCCATCATGTGTCTTTTGACGCTCGGCTCAGACTGCGATGCGATTTATCAGCAACTGCAGTCGCAGGCCTGTCCTCAGTAATAATCAGGCGCGTCAGGCACGGTCGACGGCCCAGTCGGGAAACCACCGATTCCGCAAGCCACCGCCCCGGTAAGTGGTTCACCCGCAGGTACGGTGAAGTCTTGCTCTCGCAGCCTTTCCTGCATCCACACCCCGTGCCGCGGGAAAGCAAGTAAGCGGCCCCATCGTCGGAAGCTGCCGCGATACATCGGCCTTCTGATGGACTTCCCGTAGAATCCGGATTCGTCTTCGACCTGAAGCGACTCCGCGATTTGGCGCAGCAGAGGCTCGCGCTCTAATCGCCTAGCATTGACCCGACGGACGGGACTGCGCCTTTCTACGCAGGAGATGTCCAGCCCATCGCGTGAGAACGAAACCTAGCGTTCGTCCAACAAGCTGTTCTCGCATGGCTCAGGGTTGACCGCGCTCAAGGATACGAGCAGTCGTCGCAGCCTGGTTCGGTCCTCGAGCCCCATGCCGACCGTTTCGAATCCTGCCTGCCGGGAGCGCACAAAGCGGACCACGGCCTGCATGCTGATGGGGCGGATCCCTGCCGGGATTTTCAGGGTGGCCTCCGTGCCGACGGCCAGTTGAAGATCACCGCTCAGCAGGCCGCCTTCGAGGCTGAGCACGCTGATCCCGGAGGAATACTTCCCGCGCGGTGATGTGATCACTGCCGCGACACTGCGCGGCAGCCGCACTCGGCGGTGGCGGCGGGAGCGAACTACGTCGCGGTCCGGCAAGGGATCGAGCGGCGCAAACGACAAAACGCCCGCATCGAGCCCCGAGTGAGGAAGAAACTCCCTCATCCAGTCCGCGTCGATCTTTATGAGCGCCTGTGCCGCGGCAATGCGCATCTCCTCAGGGAAACTCCAGCCGAACGTCTTTCTCGATTTCACCACGTGGCGCAGATTCTCGATCGCAGCAGGCGCGTGCAGTCGACCCAGCGCTTCGATCGCTTTAACGCGAAAATAAGCTGGCGCCTCGGGCATCAGCTCGCCTTCGGCGAGCCGAATCAGCTTCGAGGCAAGCTCGGCATCTCCGCACATGCCGATTTCATCGAGGGCCAGAGGAACCACGGCGGGGTCGAATACCTGGAGCGAATCGCTGAGGACTTGGCCGCGCTCGCGAGCGCCAGCCACCGAGAGCTGGCGCACAACGGCGTCGTGAAAGGTGCGTCCTCCTTCGCGCAATCTTGCGGGCAAAATGTTCCTGACGGCAGAAATGTCAATCCGGCTTAGCAAGCCGACGACGGTTGCAGCCTTGGCAGGTGCCGCCGTCTTCAGCGTCTCGCTGAGGTGCCGCTTGCAGGGCGCGCCGAGAGCTACGGCGATTTCTACGATTCCCTCTCGTTCGGAGCGGCGCCCGGAGCGGGCTAGGCGGATGGCCAGATTCTCCGCCGACGCTTCCGGCAGACGCGTCAGTAGCCCGATGAACCCATCGGGTAGACCCTCGGCGCTGAGTGCCTCATCAATAAATTCGGGGAGCCTATTTTCGATTCCGGTGCGTGGGCGAAGGCTTTGCACCCACGTTGGCCGCTGCTCTTCCAGATCGGCGAGCGAATCGAGTGCCTGATGCATGGCTCGGTAATAGCGGCGGGTAGAGGATTCTTGGCTGAGCCGGATAAAAGCGGCGCTCAGCAAGGTTTGCAGCTCGGGATCTCTCTCCGAGGCCATCTGCTGTCCGATTTGCGCAAGAGCGTCTTGCAAGCGCTGGCTCGCCGCTTTGCTGTACAGCGTGGCGAGCTGCCCGAGACCGATGGCCGCTTTCTTCCGGGCCTCCGGGTCGCGATTGCGGACGCACCCTGCGTATTTCAGAAGGATGTCACCAGCCGCTTCCGCTTCTCCCCTCCCGAGCAGTTCTTCGACATATTGCTGGACGTTACGCGGCGGCACGCACCAAGCCTCGGGCGAATTCAATACCGCCCGCTTCCCGGATTCGGGAACGGTCGCCCAGAACTGACGATCGAGCAGGTCCGCATGCGACTCGACCGACAGCCCGGCCTTGGCCATCTTTTCCTCGCGGGCGGTCAGCAGTTTCCGAAGCGTCTCGAGTTCGTGACCCATCCGTTCGAACATCTGGCGCACCACATTGACGCGAACTTCGCCGCGCTCGAACCGGTCGAGAGCGAAACGAATGGCCAGGTCTTCGGCCAGCTGCAGCAGCATCGCTTCATCCACCTTGGCGCCTGGTTTTTTGACGGCGATGCTCGCTAGCGCCTGACGTAGGAGGGACTGTGCATTGTTCGGAAGGGTGGCCAGCTGCCGCTGCCAGGTTTGCTGGTCGAGCTTGCCGATGTTATTCGAATGTGTTGCTTCGCCGAACCGGGAGATGAGTCGGAGCAAGCGGATCAGGTCGGACTCCAGAACTGGCTGGGCTTCGCTGGACCCTGCAGCGCCGCCCCGGCCATCGCCTGAAACAGCCGCTGTGGCACCTGATCCATTACCGCTCTTGGCTCCCGATCCCTGGCCGGTCGTGGCGCCTGATCCTTGGCCCGCGCCGCCGCTTGATCCCTGGCCGGTCGTGGCGCCTGATCCTTGGCCCGCGCCGCCGCTTGATCCCTGACCGGTCGTGGCGCCTGATCCTTGGCCGGTGCCGCCGCCTGATCCCTGACCGGTCGTGGCGCCTGATCCTTGGCCGGTGCCGCCGCTCGACCCCGCCGCGGAGCCCTCGAACGACATCGGCCAGTCGGTTACCGATGCGCTCGAAGAGCCGCCGGTTCCCGCTCCGCCCCCAGAGCCGCTGTGTAGTCCTTCGGCAGCTGCGATGAGCTCGATCATCTTTTCGGGACTGCGAAACCAGTCCTCGATCTGGACGACCTCGGCTCCTAGGGTTTTTGCCGTGAGTTGGGCAGCAAGACGGCCCTCAGAAAACGATGGGTCTTCGGCGACGAAGCGAATTTCGTTCACACGAATGCCTGCCCTGTCATGCGGCCCGAAGTATTTCTCGAGGCGTTCTGCGAGAGTCCCGGCCTTCGGCCCCGTCTCCATGAACGTGCGGACCAGTTTCTCGAACTCATCGCGATGCACGTAACGGGTAAATCCGATGCTGGCCACACCGGCCGCGTTCAAAAGGTCAGCAAAGCTGCGTTCGGCGGGAGTCGATTCGAGAGGCTCGCCGTCGAGGAGAAGCTGGGATCCGGAGGCTCCGAGGAGCAGGCCTGTTTCACGTGAAACCCCCAGGCACTGCTGCAGTTCAGCCCAGGTTGATTCGAACTGAGCCGCGCATCTGTTGTGGGCCAATCCGTAGAGTCTTGCGAACTTAAGCAGCACATTGAAGCTGCGGACAAAAGCCCGAGCGTTGGGGGCCGCAGCTTCTCTGGATACGCTAACAGTTGTTGCGAAGGGGAGCATTTTCTCCCGCGCGCTGCTCCCAACTCAAAGGAGTGGGCAGCCCGTGTCAATTCCTACCATCAGTGTACTAGGACTTTCGGCGAGGGAAATGGTACAAACGTACTGCCGGCCCCGGGTGCGCGTTCTTGAAGCCTTCAGAGCGGTCAGATGCGCGAAACCCGAGACCCGGGCGGCCTGTAAGTTACTGCTGCTACATACTTAACAGGATCTAGCCCGGCCATCTAGGTCGGTGGTCCCATTTCATCTTTTGTTCGCTGGCCGAGCTTGCGGCCGATCCCACGGACCAATGTGGCCTGATGAGCGATGGACAATCTCGGGCAAGAAAATCGACGTAAATTGACGGGGGTTGCCAGGCACCTCCGGGCGGGGGGCCGAGCACAGTCTCGGCTCAGAAGCTCACGAGGGAAGCTGAACTTCGACGTCCATGCCGTTCAGAGCGGAACGCACTCGGCGAATGACTTCACCGGCCCACAATTTTTCGCTCAACAGCACGAGCGAGCCGTCCTCGAAATCGCACACTGCGCAGAAATAGTATTTGGGAAAGGCGGTGTGATAGGCATCGACGCCTCGGCGAGCTAGTTCTCCTTCGACTTCCGCGTCGACCGTGGCAACGGCCGCGCCGGCGCGTGCGCCGAACGTTTCGTTCTGGAATCGAGCGAGCAGGCCCTCGAGCGCCGAAGCCTCCGGGGCCGGAATGACCATGGATTTATGATTCGTCTCGCGGTAGCTGATGCCGTGGCGATCGCAGAAATCGCGAACGCGATCCAAATGGCTGAAGAAGTCGAGGGCCCAGGATTCGGAAGCGGCCGTCGCCCGCAAGACGCGACTCCAGATTTTCGCCGCGTCCGTGCCGCGCACAGGCTCGCGATTCTCATCTGCTTCTGCCAGTTCGAGGCCGATGGCGCGAACGTCGGGACCGAGGTCGAGCGGCTCAATTTCGAGGACGTAGGCCGGCATGAATTTCTCGAAGCCTCCCATTTCAAACGAAGGTGCCCTCAAAACCAAGTCGGGGCTCGGAGTCACGGAGAGACAAGCGAAGCGCCGAAAGGTCCTCGGCTAGAGCTGTTCGTCGCCGTTTGCCGCCGCCGAAAACTTGCGTAGGAATTCCGGCGACTTTTTGCGAACTTCGAGCCAGTCGAAGAACGCATCGGGGGTCTCCAGCCAGATCGCAAACCAGCGCGCGATCTCGGCTTTCTCCTCGCGCTTTGCCTCTTCGACCTTGTGATTGTGCGCGATCATGTCCGCCCGGCGCCGCCCGAGACGCGCGACTTCGCGGACGCGCTCCGCCTCGGCATTTTCACCTTCGGTCACAAATTTTCGCAGCAGCTCGTCGAGGCGCACCAGACACATCTCGGCCTCTTCCAGATTCGAAAAGTGGAGCAGGTCGGAAAACTCCTCCTCGTAGCGATCCTCGCTATCTGATCGCGTGGACCAAACGACGCGCAGCCCGGCCTCTTTCAGCACGCTGACGATGTAATCGGGCGCCGTCTTCCCCGCCTCGCCCATCTGGGCGATCATCTGCCGGCGGATCTGTTCGACTTCAGCGGGCGTGAATCGCGGCTTTCCCAGCCCGCGCGCGATTTTCACGATGAGGGCCTTCTTCGTAGCAGGTTCGTCGGGCTGCGGTCCGGTCTTGGGGGAACTCACGAAACGCCTCAATCGTCTGTTTTTCGGGGGTGCGGGTCGGCCGACTGGTGCGCCAGCACGCGTCGCAAGTGATCGACGTGCCGATTGTGTTCGGCGAGCGTCCGGCTGAAGAAATGCCCGCCCTGCGCGTTGGCAACGAAATACATGTAATCGGTCACCGCAGGTGAAAGAGCGGCCTTTAGCGACCCCTCGCCCGGATTGGCGATCGGCCCAGGCGGCAGCCCGCGATGCTCATAGGTATTGTACGGCGAATCGTCTCGCAAATCGGCGGGCCGCACATTTCGCTCGAACCTTCCTTGCAAGGCGAGAGCATACTCAACTGTTGGATCACATTGCAATCGGTAGCCGAGCCGCAGGCGATTGTAGAAGACCCCGGCAACCAGGGGGCGCTCGCTCGGGTTCGGAGTCTCTCTCTCAACCAGCGAGGCGACGGTGACAACCTCCTCGAGGGTCAACCCCTGCGGAAAGGGGTCGGAACGGGCCGGATCCAGCGTTTCCCAGACCGCGCGGAAATTCTCGACCATTTTGCTGGTCACCTGTTCACACGACGTGTGGAGCGTAAACTCGTACGTGGAGGGAAACAGGAAGCCCTCCAGGCTCTGCGCGTGCGGAGCGATGCCGGAAATCATCGACGTGTCACGTGCGGCAATCAAGAAGTCGGCGCGACGGCAAATGTTCTGACGGTCGAGCTCATCGGCGATGTCGTACATCGTCCAACCTTCCGGGATCGTGACGACGTGGACGAAGATCTGACCCCTGGCAATCTTCCAGAAAATATCGCGCGAGTTGATGGGGCCGTCGATCAGATACTCTCCGGCCTGCATCCGCGCACGGAAGTGCCATTCGCTGAACAGCAGAAACGCCAGCCGATTGCGGATCACGTCGCTGTGCGCGAGGATGGCTGAAATTCCCCAGCGCGAAGTGCCGCGCGGGATATCGACGTACACTTCGGGCGGCCGGTGGCCCCGATAGGGCTTATCGAGCTGGATGTCAAGCCAACCCGCCGCAGCGCCCGCTGCCGCGATGGCTAGCAAAGCCAGCAGCCCGAGGCGTCGCATCATCGGCGAATCCTTGCGCGTTGGCGAATGACGGGAATCATTTTTTTCTTCGATCGAGATAATCGCGCAGGAGAATCGCTGCGGCGATCTCGTCGAGCGGCGAGGGCTTTCCGGCGCGCCCGGATTGAGCTTCGCCCATCGTCTGCTCCGCCTCCCAAGAGCTCAATCGCTCGTCGATCAACTCGGTCTCGATGCCAGTCTCCTTGCTTAACTTCCTTGCAAACCGCGCCGCTTCCCCGGCCATTTCTCCCGCTTCGCCATCCAAGCGCAGCGGATGACCCACGATAATGTACCTCACGGCATACTCCCGGCAAATCTGCCGGAGGCGCCGAAAGTCACTTTCCCGGTTGACGCGCACGATCGTCGCCAGCGGTCGAGCCGTGACGCCTAATTCATCGGAGAGCGCAAGCCCAATTCTTCGCCGGCCGTAATCGATGGCTAGGACGCGCTTTCCCTGCGTTTCCCGAGCCATATTCGAAGATTTCCGCCCCGTGCCCTGAGGTAAGGCGACCAACGCTAGGCCATTATACGTGAGCCGCGCAGCGCGCCGAAAACCGCCCGCCGGCGGGTGTCCTTTCAGTACTTGAAGGCGAGGCTGGGCTGGTAATGGCCACGGCGATCGCACCCAGGTTGTCCAGAATCGCTACAACCCGCGCACCGTTTCGCCTCTCTCATGGCTGGCCTCCATACATTCGCCAGGCGCGCCTCCCGAGGCATGGCACCTTGGGCGATCGAGAGATTCTGTTGTGCCCAGCTTCCAACGTTAAGTCTCCACGGAGTATACCTCCGGGCGCTCGAGAGGGCGGACCCGGGAAACGAAGCCAGCGCGGGATCTTAGCTCGGCAAGCGATGGGGGGCCCAGCGGACTTGTACGATTTCTGTAAACTTGGCCCGCGGGGGCGAACCGCCGACTCGCGGGCGAATGCTGGGCTACGGACGACCTGCCTCGCGCCCGCGCTGGCCGTCTTCCCACGACTTCCACAAGCCCTCGAGCTTCATTTCGTCCTCGACACCGGTCCGCTTGAGCAGCTGTTCGACTTCGGCACGCGACTCGCGCGGGGCGATGCGTTCCTCGCGCTCGGCCAGGGCGTAAGCGGTCAAGGCCGCGATGGCAACCTGTTTTTTGAGTGCGCGGACATCGACCTTATCGAAGGTGTCGCTTGCCGCGTGATAGTTGAGCATGTAATTGGCGGGTTCCTGATTGGCTACCAGCGTCGGAACGCCCTCGAGCAGAAAATCAAAGTTGTCCGTATCCATGTTGGCGTCGAGCGTGAATTCGGTAACCCCCAGTTGCCGCAGCGGTTCAAGCGCTTCGCGAACGGCAGGCAGCGCGTCCGCTCTGCCGCCGAGCGAGTATCCGGTCACCCGCCCATCGCCGCTGTCGAAGATCACCGCAGCCACCATGTGATCGAGCTCCGCTCGATGCGCGTGGGCATAAGCCCAGGAACCTAGCATGCCTTGCTCCTCGCCGGTAAACAGCACGAAACGAATCGACCGCCGCGGAACGCTCCCTGAGGCGTGCAGCACGCGCGCGGCGTCGATGACCATGGCCGCATTGCAGCCGTTATCGAGCGCGCCCGTGCCGAGTTCCCAGGAATCAAGATGCGCGCCCAGCAGCACAAATTCGTCCGGTTTTTCGCGCCCGCGGATCTCGGCCACGACGTTCTCGGATTCGACCGGCCCGGTCACATGATTTGGCATGTCGAAGGCCACGCGCACCGCTTGTCCCGAGGCCAGGAAACGCGCCAGGCGCTCGGCGTCCTCACGCGCGACGATGGCCTGGGGCAAGGCTTCCAGGTTGCCGTCCCCCGAACTCGTGTGCCGATAGAGCAGCAGGTTGGTTCGCGTGGACATCCAGAAAATTGCCGCGGCCCCGGCGTTTTTGGCAAGCGCAATGATCACCGGATCGACGTTGTACTCGGCACTGAGCTCGCCGTAGGTTTCCAGGATTTTCGAGTGCAGGAGCACGATCGCGCCATTCACCGCGCCCCCCGCCTTCTGAAAATCGGCCTCTTCGCCATTCCCCACATCGACCACCTGCGCTTCCAACCCGCCCTCCGGAGTGGGCGGCGACCAGCCAGTCGAGACAAGATGCAGTCGAAATTGTGCGGGCGAGAGTACTTCGGCGTGCGTCTGGCCCTCGGCCCACCCGACCGGAACCGTGAATTTTTCTGTGAGCACTTCGTCGACGCCCGTATGGCGGAACGCCTCGACCGCCCAGCCCACGGCCTTATCCGCCGCAGCCGAGCCGGTGACGCGTCCACCGATCGTATCGGTGAGGTAGCGCAGGTTCTCTTCAAGCGGCGAAGGACCGAGCGCCGATTGAATCACCATCGGCGCAATTTCCGCGCACGACTTTCCCGGCGCGCACACACCCGTTCCCGCCGGTGGCGAGGGCAGCGGCGATGGCCGCTTCGGTATGATCTGCGCGTCCGCGCTGCCGGCAATCCCGAGCGCCGCACCTGCAACTCCGATGAGAATGGCGGCCGTCAGCTTCACAATTCCTCCCAACTGCAGCTTCGCATTATAGCCGCACCCTCGCCTCTCGATATGCGATACTCGGCCGTCGACGGGATGTCCCCTGGGAAGAGCGATGGCTGTTTTCGTGGCCCTTTTGCGGGGCGTCAACGTAGGGCAAAACACGTTGCGCATGGAGCGGGTGCGCGAAATCTGCGTGGAGTTGCGGCTCAGGAATGCGCGCACGTATCTGCAGAGCGGCAACGTCGTGTTCGACGCGGGCGGCACGGCTGCAAAGTGGGCGCAAGCTCTCGAAAAGAATCTCGCTGGCGAGACGCGGTTGCCTGTCACGGTGATCGTGAGAACACAGGCGGAGATCTCGAGCATCCTCGCCGGGAACCCATTTCTCGCAGAGAAGGGAATCGACCCGAAAAGGCTGCATGTCACGTTCTTAGAGCAATCACCTGAACCAGGCGCGGTCGCAGCGTTGGCCGGGATCAAAGCCGGACCTGACCGGTTCGTCTGGCTCGGCACCGAGATTTATCTCCACTGTCCGGAGGGGTACGGCACCTCGAAGCTATCGAATGCGGCGATCGAACGCCTCCTCGCCGTTCGCGCCACCACCCGCAACTGGGCGACGGTGACCAAACTTCACGCCATGCCTGGCAGATGAAGCCGATCGCCGGCCGACTCCAAGGCCCGCCGACCCGGTCGTCTTCAAACCCGTTGCGCATGGTTCGGCTCAAATCGGAGCGCGGCGAGCCCGCTCCGAGTGGCAACCGCCCGCCAGGCTGTGATAGTTTCGCAACTAGATACGGCCCGCGGAGGAAGCTCTGCCCAGCGCAGAATCGAGGCGCCAGGTAGTGTTCCTATGGATAACGGCGACCGCCACGCGACCTCCGATTTTGAGAGCGCGCGCCGCACTATGGTTAGCCGGCAGATCCGCGAGCGCGGCATTCAATCCGCGCGGGTGCTCGCGGCCATGGAATCGGTCCCCCGACACCTCTTCGTGCCCCCCGATCAGATCGCCAGTGCCTACACGGACGAGCCCCTCCCCATCGGCGAAGGCCAAACCATCTCGCAGCCCTTCATGGTTGCGGCCATGGCCGAGGCGCTTGGCCTCGAAGGCAGGGAACGGGTGCTCGAGATCGGCGCCGGCTCCGGCTACCAGGCGGCCGTTCTCTCCCTTCTGGCGCGCGAAGTCGTGGCTGTCGAGGCCCAACCAAGCCTGGCCGCCTCGGCGCGTGAACGCATGGCGCGGCTGGGCTATACAAATGTGTGCATCGAACAGGGAGATGGCTCCCTGGGCTGGCCCTCGGCCGCACCCTACGACGCAATTCTGGTTACCGCAGCTGCTCCGTCCGTGCCCCCGCCCCTGGTCGAGCAACTCGGCAATGGCGGGCGTCTGGTGGTCCCCGTCGGCCGCTCCGAGTACCAGGAGCTGCTGCGGATCACCAAGCGCGATGGTGAAACCTCGCAGGAATCCCTGTATGCTTGCCGATTCGTGCCGCTCGTAGGACGCTACGGATGGCACGATAGTCAGGCTCAGGGCAGATGAGCGGCGCAGCGCCCGAACTCTCCATCATCATTCCGGCCTACAACGAAGAGAAGCGTCTTCCTCACGCACTCGGCCACATCCGCGACTATTTCGCGGGCCGGCCCGCCTCAGGCGCGGTCGAAATCATTGTGGTCGACGACGGTTCAACCGATCGAACCAGGGGAGTGGTCGAGGAATGGAAGGTCGAGATGGCTTGCCTGCGCCTGGTCGAGAACGGCGACAATCGAGGCAAAGGCTACAGCGTTCGCCACGGAATGCTCGAAGCCCGCGGGCGCGTCGCCCTGTTCACCGATGCGGACCTATCCTCCCCCCTCGAGGAATCCGAGAAGCTGCTTGCCGCGATCGCCGCGGGCAACGACGGGGCCATCGGCTCGCGCGCACTGGACCGCTCGCTGATCCTGGTTCACCAATCTCCCTGGCGCGAGATGGCCGGAATCCTTTTCAACCGCCTGGTGCGCCTGTTCACCGGCTTGCCGTTCGAGGACACCCAGTGCGGGTTCAAAGCGTTTCTGCGCGAGCCTTCGCGCGTCGTCTTCGAGCAGCAGCGCATTGAAGGTTTTGGCTTCGACCCGGAGATTCTGTTTCTGGCCAGGCGGCATGGCCTGCGCGTGGTCGAAGTACCCGTGCGCTGGGCGCACGATCCGGCCAGCAAGGTTCACGTGCTTCACGACAGTTTGCGGATGTTCGGCGATCTGGCCAACATTCGCTGGAACTGGCTCGCTGGCCGTTACCCCGTCCACGCCAGGCGAGAATAGCCTTCTTCGCGAACCCGGTTATTTCTTCTGCGCCGTGGGCGGCAACAGGTCGTTCAGACGAAGATACATGGCGGCCGCGCTGTAATGATCGTAGAAATCGTCGGTAAGGCCGACCATGGCCGCAGCTTTCGTCGTGTTTCGACCGCCGAACAAGGTCACCGGCTCGCCAAGTACGGAATCATCGATTTTGGCGAGCGCCTCCGTGCAGAAGTCGAAGGACGACTTGAGTGCCTGGACGAGCTTGTCCTTGGGATCCGTGTCGGCCAGCTTGTCGGCATCCGGTGCCGGCATCCCGGAAATCTTGGAACAGAGAAAATTGTTCGACCCCGCCATGTGCATGACCAAATGCCCGAAGGTCATCTGCGCCGGCGTGGGGTGATAGCCGTACTTGTCGGCGGGCATTTCCTCGGCCGCGGCAGTGATAATTTTCGATTCTCGCGCAACGATATTGCGCACCGCCTCGGAAACAGGGTTCTTTTCCGATGGAGAACTCTGCGCAAAGGCCGAAGGTGTGAGCAGCAGCAGGGCAGCCAGAATCCGCACAGTCGCTTTCATCTCCTATCCTCCTCCTCGATCGGACCGCCCAAGCATAGTCCGCGAGCAGCGCAGGGAACAAGCGCCCGGACCCATCTTTGCGGTGCAAAGTACTTGACAAACACGAAGCGAAGCGGCTATCCTGGTTCAGGTGGTTATGCCCAACGAGCAGCCCCTGCGGTCTGAGCCGCGCCAGCCGGTCGCCCTGGACGACCACGCGCGCGACAATCTACGCTTCATTCGCGAAACCATGGAGCGCGCCGGCTCCTTTACCGCCGTGCCCGGCTGGGGAGGCGTGGCCCTGGGTATCACGGCCCTCGGAGCGGCGGCCATTGCCTCTTTCCAGGAGTCTTCTTTCGCTTGGCTGACCACCTGGATCAGCG
Organism: Candidatus Cybelea sp.; assembly: GCA_035622135.1. Taxonomy (GTDB): domain Bacteria; phylum Acidobacteriota; class Terriglobia; order Acidiferrales; family UBA7541; genus Palsa-295. Next base: position 100,414 of record DASPVZ010000004.1, read on the forward strand.
AAGCCATCGTGGCGGTGGGCATCGCGTCCTGGACGACCTTCAGCAAGGCGCGCGCCTCCGGCGCCGCGATCTTTTCCGGTCCCGGCCGTCGGTTCGTGTACAGCTTTGCGCCGCCGATTCTGGTCGGAGCGCTTTTGACCCTGGTTCTCGTGCGCGAAGGGCTGCTCAACAGCGTGGCCGGGATGTGGCTGCTGCTGTACGGCACGGCCGTCGTCACCGGCGGCGCTTTCTCGATCCGCATCGTGCCGCTCATGGGGCTTTGTTTTATGGTGCTCGGGACGGTGGCGCTGTTTTCACCGGCAACATGGAGCAATCTTCTCCTCGCCCTGGGCTTCGGGGGATTTCATATCTTTTTTGGGGCGGTGATTGCGAGCAAGTATGGCGGCTAAATCGAACATGGCCCGCGTGCAGCGGGAGGAAAAGACAAAGCGCGCCGGAGCGCCCGCTCATCCCGAGGCTCCGGCGGCCACCCTCGATCGGCTCATTCACGAACGCACGCGCCTGGCCATCGTGAGCGCGCTTGCCGTGAACGAATCGCTGACCTTCAGTGAGCTCAAGCAGCTGCTCGGCGCGAGCGACGGCAATCTGAGCGTGCACGCCCGCAAGCTCGAAGACGCCGGTTACATCGCTTGCACAAAATCGTTTGCCAACCGCTTGCCCAAGACGGAATACCGGCTGACCGCTTCCGGCCGGGGCGCGCTCGAAAAATATTTGGATCACATGGAGGCCCTAATTCGCGCAACGCGTGAGCGGTAGCATTCATCGCGCGAAACCAACGCGAAACGCGAGTGGCACGACAAGAAAGGACAGCCCGGTTCCGGCCTTAAACTTTATGACTAGAAGTACTTTGAGTGTTGTCGCGGACTCCAAACTGCATGTGGCTATCCTGCTCGACGGCAATGGACGCTGGGCTTCCTCACGCGGGCTGCCCCGCTCGGAAGGTCACCGCGCGGGCGTTTCCGCCGTTCGCGATGTGGTGCGTGCAGCTCCCTTGCTCGGAATCGGGACCCTGACGCTCTACGCATTCTCCTCCAATAACTGGGAGCGTCCGGCAAGCGAAGTCGTTTCGCTTCTGAATCTGCTCGAAGAATTCCTGCGTGCGGAAGCCGGCTCCTGCGCGGCCCAGGGCGTGCGCATTCATGTCATCGGTCGGCGCGACCGCATTCCGCCGACGCTACTCGAGGCCATCCGGGCTGCCGAACGCACCACGGCCTCTGGGTGCCAGCTCGATCTGCGCATCGCCCTCGACTATTCCTCCCGCGAGGCCATCCTGCGCGCTGCCTGCTGGATGCTTTCCAGCCTGGAAGTTTCCGAGCGCGAATTTGCGCGCAGGCTTGGGGAGGTCACCAACGGCGAAGGTCCGGCACCTGACGTCGACCTTCTGATCCGCACGGGCGGGGAACACCGACTGAGCGATTTCATGCTTTGGGAATGCGCGTACGCCGAGCTGTTTTTCACGCCGCGGATGTGGCCCGATTTCGGCGCCAAGGACCTGGCGGAAGCGGTCGACGATTATCTCGGCCGCGAGCGCCGCTTTGGACGACTGCCCGCCGCCGCGGCAAGCTGAACTGCCTCGGCCGGGGCCTCGAACGGCCGAGGCGACCGGCCCCCCCGACCAAGGATCCGTTTCTTGCGCGTCTCCTCCCGCCTTCGTATACTGACCGGCGCCGTCCGGCCTCCTGCGCATGCGACCCGTCGATCCGGTGAGACGAACAGGGAATACTCGCGCGCAGTGCCGAACAGCTCGCAAGATTGGAGGAGGTCCATGCCGGCGGTTGCGCAGGATGAGCTGAACGTCTATCAGTCTGCGGAAGCCCGCTTTGAAACCGCGGCAGAGAAACTCGGCCTGGAAGACGGCGTCTACCGTTACTTGAAGTATCCGAGCAAGGAAATCACCGTATATGTTCCCGTCGCGCTCGATAGCGGTCATCTCGAAGTGTTCGTCGGCTACCGCGTCCTGCATTCGGCCGTGCGCGGCCCGGGAAAGGGTGGAATTCGCTTTGCGCCGAATGTGAGCCTGGATGAAGTGCGCGCCCTGGCCGCCTGGATGACCTGGAAATGTGCGGTGGTGAACATCCCGTTTGGCGGGGCCAAAGGCGGCGTGATTTGCGATCCGACGAAGCTTTCGCGCGGCGAACTGGAACGCATCACCCGCCGTTATACGGCTGAACTGAGCGAGTGGCTTGGTCCCGAGCGCGATGTTCCGGCCCCCGATCTCGGTACGAATGACCAGACCATGGCCTGGGTCATGGACACCTACGCCATGCACGTGCACCAGGCCACGACCGCGGTCGTGACCGGCAAGCCGCTCGACCTTGGCGGCTCGCAAGGGCGGCGCGAAGCGACGGGCCGCGGCCTGATGATCTGTTGTGACAAAGCCATTCGCAAATTGGGCATGTACCGGCAGAACTGCCGCGTGATCGTCCAAGGATTCGGCAACGTTGGATCGCAATCGGCACAACTGATGTACGAAGCGGGCTACAGGATCACCGGCGTCGCCGACATTCACGGCGGACTCTACAACGAGAAGGGCTTCGACATCCCCAAGCTTGTCGACTGGGTATACGGGCAGCACCAGCCTTTGCCCGATTTTCCCGGCGGGGGCGAAAAGATGAGCGCGCACGAAGTCCTTTTCCGTCCCTGTGACATTCTGGTCCCCGCCGCGACGGAGAACCAGATCACCACGGAAAATGCCCACCGCGTCGATTGCAAGATCCTCTGCGAAGGAGCAAATGGCCCCACCACGTCGCACGCCGATCCGATCATCGAAGCCAAGGGAATCTTCGTGATTCCTGATATTCTCGGCAATGCGGGCGGCGTGACGGTCAGCTACTTCGAGTGGGTGCAGGATCGCCAGGGCTTCTTCTGGCGCGAGCGGGAGGTCAACGACCGTCTGCAGGACGTGATGGAACGCAGCTTCGATGAGGTTGTGCGTTGCGCGGAAGCGCACAGAGTGAGCAATCGCATCGCCGCCTACATTGTGGCGATCGATCGCGTAGCACGCGCGCTAAAACTGCGCGGCATCTATGCTTGATAGGTAGGGAGGCGGCCACTGCATCCTGACTCCATTTCGCCCGGAGCGCTCAAGACCGAAGAGGAACACCGCCGCGACATCTGCGCGGTGGGGCGCTGGTTTCATGAGCGTTTTTATGTGGCTTCAACCGACGGCAATATCTCCGTTCGCCTCGGGCCGCAGTGCATCCTAACCTCGCCGACGGGGATCAGCAAGGGGATGATGTCGCCTGCCAACCTGGTGGTCACCGATCTGGACGGCAAGAAGGTGAGCGGCGACGGCAATCCTTCGAGCGAAATGCCCATGCACACGGTGATTTATCGCCGGCGTCCGGACGTGAACGCGATTTGTCACGCCCACCCGCCCACGGCGACGGCCTACGCCGCGGCGGGGCTGCCCCTGAACCGCGCTATGCTGGCGGAACTGGTCGTCTCGCTGGGATCGATTCCCGTGGCGCCCTACGGCACCCCGGGAACCTCCGAGTTGACCCAATCGATCGAGCCGCTCCTAGAAAACCATGATGCGATTCTGCTGGCCAATCACGGCGTGGTCACCTACGGGCCGGACCTGCTGACCGCATTCTTTCGTATGGAGACGACCGAGCACTTTGCGCGGGTCGCGCTGGCCACGGAGCTGATTGGGAGGCAGGTCCTGCTTTCCGGAGATGATGTCGCCAAGCTGCTGGCCATACGCGCGCGGTACGCGGCGCAAACCTCGGCCGCCCCGGGCACTCCGTCCCTGGTCACCTCGGGCGCGGACCCGGAGCGCATCACCCTGACGCGCGGCGAGCTCGATGCGCTGATCGAAGAGGCCGTACAAAAGGACCGCTCCCGCCGCTAGCCTCGCCCTGCGGCTCGCGCGAGGCGCGAGCTTCCCGTCGGTTCAAATCCCGTGCGCACCGGAATCACGGGGTTGCACTTGTTGGGCGCTGATCCTCGGATTGTGCGGATCGGCGACGACAGGGAAGAACGGGCGACGCCTTTGGGGAAAAAAACGCCGCCCGCTTGGTGGTCTCACCAGGGCTCTACTGTTGTCCGCTGGCCGCACCCGCCGACCCGCTCGAGATTTGTGCATAGCGATTCGCGCCGCTGAAGTGAACTTCCTTCATCGCTCCGCTCTCGAGGATGATCGACGAATACTCGGCCTTCGAGGATTCCGCTTTCCACTCGATGGGCGCTTCGGCAATGACCTTGCCTCCGCGCATGAGCGTCAAGGTTCCCTCGTTGGCTCTGACCTCGTAGGTGCCGGCCTTCACTTGCTTGCCTCCCAAGCTGGCATCGCTCAGAAGGTCCATGCTGGCGTGGACGGATTTGGGATCTTTTTTCGGGTTGGCACGCGCGGCCATGGGTACGACCAGGGCCAAGACGGCGAGCGCCACAAGCAGATGGTGGATTCGACTGCGGGACATGGGATTCATTCCCTCCTTGATTTCGATTTGCCCCCTCCAGCGATTAGACGACTTGCTCCGTACGTAGAAAGCGAAATTATTAATATTCTGGGTAACAATTTTGTCTTGCGCGCGTAAATTCTGGCTTGCACCGATTGCGAACACCTGCCTCCCACCAGCGAACACTGTCCGCCCCGAATCTCCCTGCAGGTGTACGAATTTTCGTATGCGCGCCTCGAGAAGATCCGCTTGGCCCGCGCAGAGGGGCGGAGATGCACTCCGCTCGGTTTGACACCCTCCGAGCGCTCGGGAATAATCGCTCGACATGATTGGATCGCTGCGCGGCAAGCTGATCGACAAACGGCCCAGCCAGCTGCTGCTCGAGGTGCAGGGCGTGGGCTACCAGGTGCAGGTCCCGCTTTCAACCTATGCGGGACTCGGCCCGCTGCACGGGGAAACCACTTTGCTGACCTACACGCACGTGCGCGAAGACACGCTCGCCCTGTACGGGTTCCTTACCGCGCGTGAAAAACACTGTTTCGAACTGCTGATTTCCGTTTCCGGGGTCGGGCCGTCGCTGGCGCTTAAAGTTCTGTCCGGCATGGCCATTGATGATCTGGTTCCGGCCATTCGCAAGGGCGATCTTGCTCAGCTCGTGCGCATTCCGGGCGTAGGGCGCAAGACCGCCGAGCGCATCGTCGTTGAATTGCGCGACAAACTGGTCCCCATCGACGTGCCCGAAGCCGGCCGGCCGGCCACGCGTTCCCAACTCGAGTCAGACGTGGCCTCGGCGCTCGTGAATCTCGGCTACGATGAACGCTCGGTCGAGCGGGCGATCGAAAAGGCTCGCCGCGCCGGGGAAGCGGACTTCGAGAGCCTGCTGCGCGACTCGTTGCAAATTCTGGGGAGCTCGGCCATGCAGAAGAGCGCTCGCGCCGCCGCGAAGGAATAGCGCATTTTGCAGCGCCCCGCTGACCAATGACTGATCAGCACCACCGCATCGTTTCCGGGCGGGCCTTTGACGAAGACGCGGGCCTCGAAGCCAGCGTCCGTCCGGCGACCTTTGACGACTACATCGGTCAGGACCGCGTAAAAGAAAATCTGCAAATCGCCGTTCAGGCTGCGCGCGCGCGCGGCGAGGCCCTCGACCACGTTCTCCTCTATGGCCCCCCGGGGCTCGGCAAAACCACTCTCGCGCAGATCCTGGCGAACGAAATGAGCTCGCACATCAAGATCAGCTCCGGACCGCTACTTGAGAAAAAAGGCGACCTCACCGCGATTCTCACTTCACTCGATCCGCGCGATTTTTTCTTTCTCGATGAAATTCATCGCTTGCAGGCTGCCCTTGAAGAAATTCTCTATCCGGCCATGGAGGATTTTCGCATCGATCTGATCATCGGCACGGGGCCCGGCGCGCGCGTCCACCCCTATCAGCTCCATCGATTCACGCTGGTCGGGGCCACCACCCGCGCTGGGCTCATCATGGCGCCGCTGCGTTCCCGCTTTGGCATCGTGCACCGGCTCGACTTTTACACCGCGGCCGACCTGCTGCGCATCGTCGAGCGGTCGGCAAAGATTCTGGGCATCGCGGTCGACGAACAGGGCGCCAGCGAGATCGCGCGCCGCAGCCGCGGCACGCCCCGCGTGGCCAATCGCCTCCTGCGCCGCGTTCGCGATTACGCGCAAGTGCGCGCCGAGGGACACATCACGCTCTCTGTCGCTCGCGATGCGCTCAAGATGCTGGCCGTCGATGAAAACGGACTCGACGATGTCGACCGCAATCTGCTGCTCACCATCATCCAGAAGTACTCCGGCGGCCCGGTGGGACTGAGCACGATCGCAGCCTCGTTGAGCGAGGATGAAGATGCCATCGAGGAAATTTACGAGCCCTACCTCATGCAGCTCGGCCTGCTCGACCGAACGCCGCGCGGCCGCGTGGCCACTCGGCTCGCCTATAAGCATCTCGGATTGCCTTTCGACCATGGCCAGCGGGACGACTCGCGCGGCCAGCCCGAACTGTTCTAGGACCGCCCACGGACCGAACCCCTGCGGAAAAATTCCGACTTCGATCGGCCCCCCAGACCCCGGCGTGATCCGGCTTCGACGCGCGCCCTTTTTCCGGCTAAACTAGCCGGCCATGGGCACCGTGTACGCGGGGACTTCGGGGTGGGCGTATGCGGCCTGGAAGCCGTCGTTCTATCCCGCCAAACTTGCTTCGGCAAAATTTCTCGGCTACTACGCGACTCGGCTGAATTCAACGGAAGTGAACTACACGTTCCGGCGATTTCCCACCGCGAAATTGCTCGAGGGCTGGATCGCCTCGACGCCGACGCATTTCCGTTTCGCTATTAAGGCCCACCAGTCGATTACGCATATCAAGCGCCTGCGCGATGCGGGCGAGACGGCGAGGAGCTTCCTCCGCGCACTCGAGCCGCTGGGGGAGGCCGACCGACTCGGCCCCGTGCTGTTCCAGCTTCCGCCCTTCTTGAAGTGCGACGCCCAGCGGTTAAAAGATTTCCTTGCTGAACTGCCCAAGCACCAGCGCACCGCTTTTGAGTTTCGGGATCCCTCTTGGTTTTCCGAGGAAATCTATTCCTTGCTGCGCGGCGCGAATGCCTCGCTATGTTTGGCCGAGAGTGAAAAACTCGAGACACCCTCGGTGCGCACGGCGGATTTCTGCTATTTGCGCCTCCGCGATCCGCAAAAGTTGTCCTCGGCAAAGGCGCAAAAGGAATTGCTTTCGCGGGTCAGGGATTTCGCGCAAGCCGGCGACGTGTTTGCCTACTTCAAGCACGAAGACAGTCCCGCAGGCGCCCTGCACGCCGAAGCACTGCTGGCCCGCGCGATGGATGGGGCCAACAGTTAAGCGAGACGTCGGCGTCCGTCAGCCCTGAGCGCCCGAGGGCCCAGAAGAATCGTTCGGGGCGGGCGAGGGCAGATACTCCTGCGGGAGAGGGGCTTCGTAGTGCTCGAACCCGGCCAGCTCCATGCCCCGCTGGGCTTCCGCGTTTTTCATGAACGTATCCCACACGAATCCGGTTCGCGTGTTTTCTGCCATGAGCAGGGTGATGCCCGCGTCGATTCCGATCACGTCGCTGTCGTACCAGTTGATCAGCGGGTTGAAGGCGTCCACAAAACCGTACTGGCTCCACGTTCCGGCGCCGTAGTTGTAGCGAATGTTGCGCAGCACGCGCAGGCACGCGGCGGTGAGAAAGACCATCGATCCTCCCGTCGCGCAGGGCACCACGGTTCCGTCAATCGGCCCGGTTCTCGGCGGGCCGCCCCAAACCCTGTACCCGTTCACCGAGTCCGACGCCGTGACACCCCACAGATCATTGCCGTAATCGGAGAACTCTTTCGAGAGGCTGAGGCAGAAGAGGCGGTGGACGTCGGTGGCCACAATCGAATTCTGGAAATAATCGGCATACTTGTCGCGTTTGTTGCGGAAATCGAACCAGGCTTGCGGATACTGATGGATGAAGAGCGGCGCGAACGAACCGACGTAGCGGATCCCGTCGTACTCGAACATCGTCCGTTTCCAGGCGTTCCAGGTATCCGGGTGCAGCGCATGCCGCGAGGCTCCGATGCCCAGCAGGTAGATCATCATCAGTTCGCTGTAGTTGTCCCAGCGGTACTGCAGGAAGCCGGTCTCCGGAGTCCAGCCTCCGGGCAGGATGAGCGTGTCTTCCGACAGCCAGGCCCAATCCACGCGGTTAAAGATCAGCTCGGCCAATTCCCCAACTTCAGGCGTATGGATGAAGTGCTGGCGACAAGTCAGAATTCCGCAGAGGAGAATCGCCGTGTCTACCGACGATACCTCGGAATCCCAAACGCGAGCGCCCGTATTGATGTTCGTCCAGTGATAAAAGAATCCGCGGTGATTCGGAAGCTTCCTCCACAGGAATTGCAGGGTTTTCAAAACCCGGTCCCTGGCCTGTGCGTAGGAGATATAACCGCGTTGCTCGCCGATGCAGAGCGCGGTGAGGCCAAACCCGGTCGCCGCAATGTTTCCTAAATCCTTCTTGTCGGGTGTGCGCGCGTTGCAGCGGTCGCGAACCAGGCCGGTTTCCGGACTGGCCTGCTCCCAGAAATAGAGGAAGCTCGCGTGTTCGATCTCCTCGAGCAGCAGCTCGTCCTCGTCGGTCAGAAGAGGCTTGCTGTTTTGCCATCCGGCGCGCGAGAGGGGCCCGGCCGGGCCCAAGCGGGAAGGAGTTTCTACGCTGCCCAGGGGAAGACAGGCTGCGGCTGCCGCGGCTTGCTTGAGGAGTTCTCGCCGCGAAAGTGTGGGCGCATCGAAGCATCTTCGGTCGACCGAAATTGTCTTCAATCGAGGGTTCGAAATCGAACCCGCGCTCCCCCCGAGCGGAAAAATGGCACGCACAAGCCCGAGACTCGAGGGATTGTACATGGTAACCGTATTCCGAACGGCGGATTTTTGCCGCCCGTTTGCTTGCTTAAAAACGATTTAATGCGGGCATCCCCCCAGAATAATTCATGGCCATCGACCACCCGCACGCGCCGTGGGCACATCTCGGCGCCACTCCTCCACCGGCAAGTTCCCCTTGCTACCCAGATGGTCTTTGTTGCATCCCATGGCGGGCGAGGAGTATGCTCCTCCCCTAAGATTCTTATGGGCAAGAACCGCACCGAGCCGGGCGATCTCCTGCGCGACACGCTCGACCTGCTCATCCTGAAAACCCTGACGCGCGGTCCGCTGCACGGCTACGCAATCGCCGAATACATCCATCGAACCACCGAAGAGGTGCTGCGCGTCGAAGAAGGGGCTCTCTACCCCGCCTTGCATCGCCTCGAAGTGCGCGGCCTGCTAGACTCCGAGTGGGGAATGTCGGAAAACAATCGCCGCGCAAAATATTATCGGCTCACCGGAGCGGGACGAAAACATCTGGCCCAAGAAACAGTGCACTGGAACCGCATGAGTGCCGCGATCGGCCGCATTCTCGAGCCGGCGTGAAGCTGGGAATTCCAAAGACGCAGCCCCCGGGAGGCGGAAGACGTTGGGGGCGGCGAGATGGGGCGGAAATGCTCCGCGAATTACTCTCGACCGCGCGGTTGAAGATCCGGGCGGCGGCCAGGCGCCGCCAGCTCGATCGCGACCTAAAAGAGGAGCTGGCATTCCACCTGGCCATGCGCGAGGAAAGGAATCGTGCCGACGGCCTGGGTGCTGGGGCAGCGCGCGAATCCGCTCAGCGAATCTTCGGCAACCCTACCTCGATCATCGAGCGGTGCCGCGAAGTCTGGATGCTCGCCTCCCTTGAACGAATTTGGCGCGACGCGCGCTATTCGGCCAGGAGCTTCGTGCGCACCCCGGGGTTCACACTCGTGGTCGTCCTGGTGATGGCCTTCGGGATCGGCGCGAACACCGCGCTGTTTTCCGTCTTTCATGCCGTGCTGCTCAAGCCTTTGCCCTTCACTCAGCCGAACCGGCTCGTAAGCTTGTACGAGAGGGACGTGCTCGATGGCGGCCCGCGAAACGTGGTCTCCGGAGGCGTGTTTGAGCAGTGGCAAAGACAGGCCCAGAGCTTCCAGGCCATGTCCGTGGTCGGAGAGAGTGGCGCCAATCTCGTGGGCAGCCAGGGAGAACTGCCGGAGTTTATCGGCACCCGCCTCTGCACCTACCGTTTCTTTCCGATGCTGGGCGTGCAGCCTGTACTCGGCCGTCTGTTTTCTGCCGATGACGACCGGCCGCAGGCCAATGCCACAGCTCTCCTCACGTTCCGGCTGTGGAGACGCCGTTTCGCAGCCGACCGGTCGATCATCGGGAAATCCATCTTCCTTGATGCAAGGCCCTACATCGTTATCGGCGTTCTTCCCGCCTCTTTCATTTATCCGGATCCGCGCACCGAGCTGTGGCTGCCCGTCTATCATGAGAAACCGGCGGCGCAGATGCACTCTCTCGGCAGTCACGTGTTTTACGTGTGGGCGCGCCTCGCGCCGGGTGTGACCTTGCGGCAGGCCTATGCGGAGCTCGACGCGATCCAGCGGGGCATGTACAAGGATCATCCCGACACCCTGGTAGGAAAGAGCGTTGACGTCTTTCCCCTGCAGGACGATCTCGCCCACGATGTGAAAAGGTCGCTCTACCTGCTCTTGGGAGCAGTGGGTTGTCTGCTGCTGATCGTGTGCCTGAACGTGGCGAGTCTGTTTGTCGCTCGCGCGGCCAGCCGACGGACGGAGCTTCGCATCCGCGCAGCACTCGGCGGGAGCCGCTCGCGATTGCTGGCTGAACAGATTACCGGGACGCTGCTGCTCAGCTCGATTGGCGGAGCGTTCGCGATTTTCCTGGCGTTTGCAGGACTTCGTTGGATCCTGACTTCCCGGGCAGATATTCCCGGTGCGTCGGCGATCGGGATCGATCGGGCGGCGCTCCTTTTCGCCTTCCTCGTCGCGGTGGCCAGCGGCATCGTGGCCGGATTTCTGCCTGCTCTTTACGGAACGCGCGTCGAACTCTCCGCCGGGCTGCTTGAAACCTCTCGCTCGGTGGTGGGCGGCCAATCCCGGTCGCGGCTTCGCAAATTCCTGCTCGCAGCTGAAGTCGCCTTGACCGTGGTACTGCTGAGCGCAGCCGGCCTTCTGCTCAAGAGCTTTGCCGAGCTGCGAGCGGTAGACATGGGGTGCGCTACGCGCAACGTCTTGACCATGAGCGTCAACCTTCCTGACGCGAGGTATGCCGGGCCGCCGCAGGTTGCCGAATTCTTCTCCGACCTTCTCGACCGCGTTCGAGCCATACCCGGCGCGAGTGCGGCGGGAGCGGTGACGACGCTTCCGGGAAACGGCCATTGGATGGACAGCACGTTCACGATTGAAGGCTGCCCTCCGCTCGCGCCCGGTCACGAGCTGGACGCCGTAATCCGCGCGGCCGATCCCGGATACTTTGCGGCCATGAACATTCCGCTCCTGCGAGGACGCTACTTTACCGATTCCGAGCGGCTCGAGCAGGCCAAGGCGGTTATTGTTTCTGAGTCGTTTGTGCGAGAGTTTTTTCCTCACGAGGACCCTCTCGGCAAGCGCGTGAACATCGGCATGGGTATGGGCGGCGCGCACCATGAGATCGTGGGGATTGTGGCCGACGTCCGCTCCTGGCTCAGTCGGCCCGTGGAGCCGACCATGTACTTCCCACTCTACGGCGGGAATTTTGGCTACGGTTCACTGGTGGTGCGCTCGGCCAAGGACGTTGCCTCTCTCGCGCTCCCCATTCAGAGGGAGATCGCGCGCCTCGATCGAAGCCTCGCCGTTTCCGACGTGCTCACCATGGACGAGATCATCGGACAATCGACGGCCGACGTAAAATTCAGCGCCATGCTGGTTCTCTTGTTTGCGGGCCTCGCCCTGCTGCTCGCCGCCGTGGGGTTGTATGGCGTGCTTTCCTATCTGGTCACCCAGCGCACCGGGGAAATCGGGGTGCGCATGGCCCTTGGCGCGCAGCGGCTGGCCGTGATGCGACTGATGCTGCTTGACGGCATGCGTCCGGCGGCAAGCGGGCTTCTTGTGGGAACCATTGGCGGAGCGGTTTCCGCCGAGCTCATACGGAGCGAACTGTTTGGCGTCCAGCCGCTCGCACTCCCGATCTTCGCCGCAGTCATATTCCTGGTCCTGACCGTTGGCGCTGTGGCCTGCGCCTTGCCTGCCTGGCGCGCCTCTCGGCTCGACCCGGCGACCGCGCTCCGCTGTGAATAGGTTTAGCGAACGCCCTGTTTAAGGAGCGGATTACCGGCGCCAAGCGCGAAGCGCTTGTCCACCGCCGGCAACTCGACGGCGATCTTGAAGGCGAATTCGAGTTCCACCTGGCCATGCGCGAAGAGAAGATCCACCAGAAAACGGCGGTACGGGACCAGGGGTGCGATTTGGCTCGCACTCTTTTGGCAATCCGATTTTACTTGGGGGAGCGCTGCGGGAAGCGGGTGGGCCTTCGACTCGCTGGAAACGCTTTGCAAGACGTTCGATACGCGCTGCGAATTCCGAGAAAATCGGGCCGGTTGTTCGGAATTGTGCTAGATTGGCCCTTCCTCGGGGACTAGCGAATCGATGGATCGATCCTCTTTCCGGCCCGCCGTCTGGCTCCTGGCGATTGCCCCCCTTCTTCCCATGGCCGTAGCGTCTTCCGAGTCTGCGCACGATGCTCTCCTCGAGACCATGCAGCGCGAGCTGAAGCGGGCCTCGAGCGACCTCGCGAAGTCTGACCCGGCGCCGTACTACTTGAGTTACGCGGTCACGGACGTGACCGGTTACACCGTTGGCGGGACAAGCGGCAGCCTGTTTATGTCCATCCAGCTTAGCCGTCGGCAGGCCGACGTGATGATGCGTGTCGGCTCGGCCGCCCTGGACAACACCCACACGCAAAACCGGCCGAGCGGCATTATTTCAGGACTGCTGCCCCTCGAGGACGACCCCGATGCGACGGCGCGCGTCCTGTGGCAGCTGACCAATCGCGAATACGAGCAGGCCTCCGCCGCATTCTTGAAAGTGAAAACGAACCAGGCGGTGCGCTCGCAGGAAGAGGACCAATCTCCTGACTTTTCGCAAGATCCGCCCGAAAGGTACGTGAACGAATCGCGCCCGCGCTTCGATCTCGACCAGAAACAATGGGAAGAACGCATTCGAAAGATCTCGGGCGAATTCCTGAACGACCCGCTGGTGTACAGTTCCGCCGTGGTTCTCGAGGCCAGCTCGAGCCGCTCCTTTCTCGCCACCAGCGAAGGGGCCGCCCTGGAGCGGCCCTCGGCCATCGCCCGCTTGGTGATTCAGGCGCAAACACGAGCCGATGACGGCATGGAGCTGATGCGCGTCGAATCCTTTGAGGCGCCTTCAGCCGACTTGCTCCCCTCGGAATCCGCCCTCGCCGCCAAGGTCGACAAGATGGCCGCCGACCTCAAGGCCCTCCGGGCCGCGCCTGCGGCCGAACCCTATGCCGGACCTGCGTTGCTTTCCGGCCGGGCAGCCGCCGTTTTCTTTCATGAGGTTCTCGGGCACCGCCTGGAGGGCCACCGTCAGCGGGACGAGGCCGAAGGGCAAACCTTCACCAAGAAGCTGAATCAGGAGGTGCTTCCGACTTTCCTCACCGTTGTCGACGACCCCACCCTCAAGGAACTGAACGGGGTGAAGCTGGCCGGCTCGTACGATTACGACGACGAAGGGGTGCCCGCCCAGCGCGTCACGGCCGTCCAAGACGGCATTCTCAAGAATTTCCTCATGTCGAGAATGCCCATCGTGAATTTCAGTCACTCGAACGGGCACGGGCGCAGGCAAGCGGGGCTCATGCCGACCGGGCGCCAAGGGAACCTGATCGTCACCTCGAAAAACACGGTGAAAGATTCCGAGCTACGGCAAAGGCTGATCGATGAAATCAAAAGGCAAAACAAACCCTATGGGCTGTACTTCGAAGACATTCAGGGCGGGTTCACGCTGACGCAGCGCGCTCTCCCACAAGCCTTTCAGGTGATCCCGGTGATGGTGTGGCGGGTCTACCCCGACGGCCGACCCGACGAGCTCGTGCGCGGGGTCGACATCGTGGGCACGCCGCTGCTTTCCCTCAACAACATCATCGTCACCGGGGATACGCTGGAGGTATTTAACGGAATCTGCGGCGCTGAATCCGGCCAAATTCCCGTGGCGGCGGCCGCCCCAGCCATGCTGTTTTCTGAAATCGAAGTTCAGAAGCGACGCAAGGGCACCGAGCGCCCGCCCCTTCTTCCGCCGCCCGGCTCCTAGCCTAGGACTGGGCGCCGGCCAGCTCGTCGAGCGCAGCGCCGATGCGCGCGAGCCCTTCACGCACCGTCTCTGTTTCCCCGCCGACGCCGATGCGGAAATGCTGCGGGGCTTCGAAGTAGCGTCCCGGAACGACGCCTGTTTCGTATTTCTCCCTGAGCAGATGGCAGAACGCATCCGCGTGGCCTGTGCCGAGTTGCGGGAACACGATGGTTCCGGCCTCGGGCCAGATAGCCAGAAGGTCCTTTCGCGAGGTGAGAAATGTTTTCAGAAGAGCGCGATTGGCGTTGAGCAGGTTTTTCGCGCGGGCCGCAATCTGAGGGAGCCGATCGAGCGCGATCACGCTCAGTAGGTCGGTCGGGTAGGGGGAGCTCGCGCCGTAGAGGTCATTGATCCTCGACATGCGCTCGGCGAGGGCCGGGGCGGCCAGGACCCACCCGCAGCGCAGCGCGGTGAGTCCATAGGCCTTGGTCAGGCTGCTGGTCGCGATGAAGTTGGGACCCAGATGGACGGCGGACCGCCAGGGGGAGTCGAAGCAGGCCTCGAGGTAGACCTCATCGACCAAGACGTGCGCGCCAAGGCTGCGGGCAATGTCTCCCACCATCCCCAGGATCGCATCGGAGGTTCGTGCCCCGCTCGGGTTGTGCAGGTTGGTCAAGACGATCAGCCGCGTGCGCGGCGAGATACTGCGCTCAACCTCGCGCGGATCGACCTGGAATCCGTCCTCAAATGTTCGTGGGAACCTGCGCACCCTCGCGCCCAGATATTGTGCTACGGCCACGATGGGTTCATAGCCCGGCTGCTCGACCAGGACCTCGTCGCCGGGCTCGAGCAAGGCGGCCATGGCCAGGTGGTTGGCCATGGAGGTTCCCTGCGCGTGAACCACTCGTTCGACGGAAACCCCTGCATGGGCGGCCAGCCGTTCCAGGAGCGGCTTGTACCCGTAACCTCCGGGCGGAGAGAAGGAGAGATCCTCGATGTGCGCGCCGAGCTCAGGAAGCGGATAGTGCAGAAGGTCGCTTCCGGCCAAGCCGAATTTCGCCCGGGAATGGAGTTTGGCCCACTCCATGTACACGGATCCGATTTCACGCCGGGAGCTCATTCGACCCTCATTTCGTGGTGACGTCGGGCAAATCGCTGGAAGGCCAGGTAAACCGGTACGCCGGCGAAGAGGATGCATAGCGAAACACCCGCGTTGCGAGGATATTTGTAAATCGTGTTCAGAACGACAAGCCAGGCGGTTAGGGTGAACAGAGCCGTGGTCCAGGGATGAGCGGGGACCCGGGATCCCGACCCCTGCTTCCCGATAGCCCTGTGCCGATCGCGAGCGCGGAACACAAAAATGCAACTGGCCGTCAACCCGAAAAACAGCCAGTCCATGACCACCACATAGCTCAGAATCTGCTCGAAGGTGCCGAGCAGAACGACGGCAATGATGACCGCCCCCTGCAGTAGGATGGCCGCAACCGGCGCCCGGCTTCGCTCGCCGAGCCGCCCTAAGGCGCTCGGCAGCACCCCATCTTCGGCCATCGCGAAATACACGCGCGGAAAGGTGAGCATGGCTTGGCTCAGAAATCCGATGGTCGAAATAGCGATGGCCACGGCAATCAATTTCGCGCCGAGGCCGCCGAGCGCATGACGCATCATCTCGGAAGCGGGCGTCGTCGTAGCGGCCAACCCCCCCGGGGTCAAAACCCCCACATAGATGAAGTTCACCGATCCATAGAGCGCGATCACGCCCGCCACTCCCAGCAGCAGCGCCCTCGGCAAATTCTTTCGCGGCTCTCGAATTTCGCCGGCGATGAAGTTCGAGGTTTGCCAACCGCCGTAGGCGAATAAGATCGGAATCATCGTGGCGCCGAACACGGTGAGAAGATCGAATGAGAAGGGGCGATCGAGCAGGGGACGCCAGGGGATGCCCGGCGCGCGCGGCGTCATCATGAACCACGCGCCGAATCCGACCACCAGCGCAACGCCAACGATGCGCAGCACCATGAAAAAGCTCTGAACGCTGCTGCCGGCACGCACGCCTAGGCAGTTGATGGCCACCAGCAAGACGACCGCCAGGACGGCCACCCAGTTCTCCGGCACGGTGAGTCGGGTCAGTTCGCGAAAGTACTCGGCGAAGGTCACCACTACGGCGGCGCTGCCGCCTGCTCCAATCACGAAGAGTTCAGCCCATCCGAAAAGGAAGCCCAGCATGGGATGGTAGGCCTCGCGAATGTACGCGTACTGTCCCCCGACTTCCGGCATGCGGTCGGCCAGTTCGGCGTAAATGAAGGCCCCGATCAAGGCCAGCAGTCCGCCGGCGATCCACGCGCCGAGAATCATGGCCGGCGTGTGTACGAGCTTGGCCACCACGTAGGGATTGATGAATATGCCCGAACCGATGATCCCGCCCATCACCACCATGGTCGCGTCAAACAATCCGACCCGTGCGGCGAGATGGGGCGATGACCGCGAACCCCCCCCCGTGGCATTCGGTCGGGCGGCCTTTGCGGGGCTCGGATCTGCTGTCATGGCCGGCTGGGATCGCTAGTGATGGTGCTTGGCCGCCTTTCCGCTGGTCGGCAATTCTCGATGAAAGGTGATCTCGACCACCTCCATTGAGCCGTTGGCCGGCACGATCTCGGACCGCAACGTGTAGGTATCCGGGTCGACCTCGGTAAGGATCGATCGCTTGGGCTGTCCGCTTGCGCGGTTGACGAACACAAACCGCTTCGAGTCGGACGTCTCCAGGCGGAGAACTGTCGCCCCGGACTTCTCCCAGGGCACCAGTTCGGGCGTGAAGTGCCGGAAGCGCAGCTCAACGCCGTCCGGTTTCTGCGCGAGCGTGAACAGCTCGATGAGCAGGGTCTTATCGTCTTCCATGACGCGGAAATCGCCCAGCATCAGACCGGCCTCAGCAGAGGTCCAACTCTGTTCGGCCGTGCGCGGTCCCCAGCTGCCGCGCCAGCGGCCGTCAAGCCAGGAGAGTTCGGCCAGGGTTTCGACGCGGCTGGTCTCGGAGGAGGGCGTTCGATTCGCAGGCGGAACAGCAGCGGGCGGTACCGGCTTGTTTTGCAGTCCCAGCAACGCGGAAAACAGAAGTGCTGCCGCGGCGCGGGAGGCTGAGAGCCGCGCCACGAACCAAATGCTCATCTCTGACTCCCGCCTGAGCCCAGGCCTCTCGCCCGGCCGAACCGCTGGCCAGATCGGCCGTCGGTCCCGCCCGTTGGCCCGAGCCCTGCTATGTGAAATACTTATGAGATAACTAACCGATCAGGTAGAACTCGTATCGCCCGCCAAACCGGATTCGCCAAAGCACCCCGAAGCGGCTTGCGCGCGTCTCATAGTATGGGTGCCTGGTTCTGGCAACGATGCCGGGGGAAGTTTTTGACGCCCTCGCACCCCTGTATCATAATGGAAATTTGTGTGCTCTCACGAAAACAATTCCGATTGAATCGACCATGACAAAACTGCTCGTCACCGCCATCGTAGTCGCCTTCGCACCGCCCTACTCGCTCGGGGGACCTGCTCCTCGCGCCGTCCGAGCACCGTCTGCTCTTGGACAGTCCTCGGCCCAGGATTCCGGATCGCGCGCAGATCTGTTTTACGAATTCACGCTCGGACACATGCTCGAGCAGCAGTACGAAGCCAACGGCCAGTCGGAAATCGCCCAGCAGTCCATCGAAGCTTATAAGAAGGCGCTCGCCCTCTCGCCCGATTCGGCAGTCATCCGAGAACGGCTGGCCGAAATCTATGCCAAGTCGCAGCACATCCGGGAGGCCGTCCAAGAGGCGCAGGAAGCCCTCAACCGCGACCCCAACAACATCGACGCCCACCGCCTGCTGGCCCGCATTTATATCCGCAACCTGGGCGACATGGCCGGCGGCGAGGTGCAGAAGGAGAACCTCGACAACGCGATCGAACAGTTCCAGGCCATCCTCGCGCTCCAACCCGACGATTCCTATTCCGCCCTGTGGCTTGCGCGCCTCTACCGTTTCGAAAACCAGCATGCGCGAGCCGAGAAGGTTCTCCGCGCGATTCTCGAGCGCGAGCCCGACAACGGCCAGGCACTCGAGCAGCTCAGCCAGCTTTTGATTGACGAGGGCCGCTCCGAAGAGGCCATCACTTTGCTCAGCCAGGCCGCCAGCGACTCGGCCGAGCCCGGATTCTACGATTTGCTCGGCGACGCCTATTCCCAGCAGAAGGACTGGCCGAAAGCCGAGGAGGCTTATCGCAAGGCGGTTGACGAGGATCCTGACGAGCCCAACCACCGGCACGGCTTGGCCGAGGCTTTGCTCGAGGAGCAAAAATATCCCCAGGCCCTCGAGCAGTTTCAAAAGCTCGCGGAACTCGAGCCGGGAACCTACCAAAACTACGTGCGCCTCGCGGAGCTCTATCGCAAGCTCGGCAAGTTCGATCAGGCCCAAAGCAGCATTTTGCACGCCAAGCAGCTGGCGCCCGGGAACCTCGAGGTCGTCTTCAATGAGGCCATGCTGTATGAGGACCAGGGGCACTACGATGACGCCATCAAGCTGTTGACCGACGCTATCGCGGGCGTCAAATCCGAGCAGCGGTCCCCGTCAGAGGCGGCCGGAAATCCCGGCGCGCTCGGTATCCTCTACGAGCAGCTCGGTCGCGTATATCGCGAAGCGCAAAACTACCCGGCGGCAATCGACACATTCCGCGAAATGGGGAAGCTCGGCCCGGACACGCAAAAGCGCGCCGAGATGCTTTTGATCGATACCTACCGCGAGGATCGGGAGATCGATCCGGCCATCGCGGAGACCAAGAGGGCGCTCGCCGAAAGCCCCCGCGACCCGAACTTGACCATGACCCTGGCCATGCTCTATGGCGAAAAGGCCGACGGCGCCCAAGCCACCAAGCTCCTCCAGACCCTTCTGCAGGGGAACGAGAACGACGAGCAGGTCTATATCCAGTTGGCGCAGGTGCAGGAGCGCAGCAAGGAGTATGCCGCCGCCGAGCAGTCCGCCGGTAAGGCCGAGGGAATGGCCCGCCTGCCGGAGGACAAAGCCATGGCTTGGTTCATGCTGGGTGCGATTTACGAACGGCAGAAAAAGTTCGATCTGGCGGAAGAGGAGTTTCGCCGGGTGCTTGGCGAAAACCCCAACAACGCACAGGTGCTGAACTATTATGGCTACATGCTCGCCGATCGGGGCGTGCGATTGGGCGAGGCGACCTCGCTGATTGAAAAAGCCGTGCAGCAGGAACCCAACAACGGCGCCTATCTCGACAGCCTCGGATGGGCCTACTACAAGCAGGACAAGCTCGCCGAAGCCGAAGAATATCTGCGCAAGGCTATCGATCACGATAGCCATGATCCCACCATCTTGAGCCACCTCGGCGATGTCTATCTGAAGCTCGGCCAGAACGAGCGCGCCGCCGAGCTGCTGGAGCGCGCAGCCTCGGAATGGCAAAAAGCGGTCCCTGCAGACTATGATTCGGAAAAAGTCAGCGACCTTGACGCGCAGCTGAAAAGCCTCAAAAAGCGCCTGGCGCAGAAATCCTCCCCGGAAACGGTCAAGCCGCAGTAAGCTCGGCCGGTGAACGGTTGCGTGCGGCTTCCTGCGTTTGCCAAAATCAATCTGCAGTTGCACGTGCTCGGTAGGCGTCCGGACGGCTACCACGAACTGCGTACCGTTTTCCAGGCCCTCTCTCTGCACGACACGCTCACTTTGTCCTCTGCCCGGCGGGGCGGAATTCAGCTCAGAAGCGACGACCCCTCGCTGCCGAAGGGACGCGAGAATCTGGTCTATCGCGCGATTGCTGCCATGCGCTCCGAACTCGGGGTGGAGGTTGGAATCGAGGCGGAGCTCGAAAAGCGCATCCCCGTCGGCCGAGGACTGGGGGGAGGATCGAGCGACGCGGCAGCCGCGCTGGCCGGTATGCTGCGCCTCACGGCCCGGCAATTACCATTGGCCAGACTTGTCGAGGTGGCCGCTCGACTCGGAGCGGACGTGCCTTTCTTCTTGTTCGGTGGCCGGGCCCTCGGTGTCAATCGCGGGGACGAGATTTATCCCCTGCCCGACCTGCCCCGCCGCTCGATCCTGGTCGTCTCGCCGAGGGATATCGGGGTAAGCACGAAAGAGGCCTACGGGTGGCTCTCGGCCGAATTGACAAAGCGCGCCAGACCCCCTAATATGTGGGGTTTCTGCGCTCTGTGCTGGAGCCGGCAGGGGCAGGTCGCGAACGACTTCGAGGGACCTGTCTTCGGCCGCCATCCGCGGCTCGAAGAAATTCGAGACGGATTGCTCGAGCGAGGAGCCGCGGAAGCCGCGCTGGCAGGCAGCGGTTCGGCGGTGTTCGGAGTTTTCCGAAGCCCAGCGCAGGCGCGCCGAGCCGCGCGGGTGTTTCCGGAAGATTCGGTTTTCGTCGCTGAAACCTTGTCCAGGGAAAGGTATTGCCGGGCGTTCGGCTGGCGTCCAACGGCCTGAGGCGAACTTTGGCTCACGACAAGCTAAAAATTTTTTGCGGGACGGCGAACCCAGCCTTAGCTGAGGCCATTTGCAAGTTCGTGGGCGTTCCGCCCGGCCGCGCCGAGCACGGCCAGTTTTCCGACGGCGAATCCCGCTACCAGATTCTCGAGAACGTGCGGGGCGAGGATGTTTTCGTCGTGCAGCCGTGCAGCAACCCGGTGGATTTCCATCTGGTTCAACTGCTGCTGATGATCGACGCGTTCAAACGCGCATCGGCGCAGCGAATTACGCCGGTGATTCCCTATTACCCGTATGCACGGCAGGATCGCAAAGACCGGCCACGCGTGCCGATTTCCGCCAAGCTCGTGGCCGACCTGCTCGAGACGGCGGGGGCCAGCCGCGTGTTGTCCCTCGATTTGCACGCGCCGCAGATTCAGGGCTATTTCAACGTTCCGGTGGACCATTTGTTTGCCGCGCCGGTGCTGGTCGAGCACTTTCAGAGGAAGAAGCTGGGGCCCATGACCGTGGTTTCGCCCGATGCGGGCGGTGTCGAGCGCGCCCGTTACTTCGGCAAGAAGATCGATGCCCCGCTGGCCATCGTGGATAAGCGGCGAATCGACGTGAACGTGAGCGAGGTCATGCACCTCATCGGGGATGTGCACGGGCGTCCGGCGCTGATCATTGACGACATCATTGATACGGCCGGCACGCTGGTGAAGACGGCGGAGGCACTGATCGAGCACGGGGCGACCAAGGTGTTTGCGGCCTGCACGCATGCCGTGCTGTCTGGCCCGGCGGTCGAGCGTCTGAACAAATCGGCCATCGAAGAGGTGGTGGTGACCGATTCGGTTCCGCTCAATTCCTGCGCGCAGAAGCTCGACAAAATCACGGTGCTCAGCGTGGCGCCGCTGCTGGCCCGCGGCATCCAGTCCATTCATGAGGAGACCTCGATCAGCGAGTTGTTTATTTAGGAAAGCGAAGGCAAGGGGAAGACGATGGAAGCAATCATAGTCAACGGAAAAATCCGCGAAGGGCGCGGCAAGAACGCCGCGCGTCGCACGCGCCGGGGCGGGGAGATTCCCGCCGTCCTTTACGGGGCGAAGAGAGAAGCCCTCGCCCTGTCGGTCAACGCGAAGCAATTGAGCCAGATTCTTCGGTCCGAGGCGGGTCACAACACGATCTTCACGGTCAAGGTTGCGGACGGCAGGGAAGAGCGCGCCATGCTGAAGGATTGGCAGATCGATCCGGTCAGCGGAACACTGCTGCACGCCGACCTTGTCCGCATCGCTATGGACGTGCGCATGCGCGTCAAAGTGCCCGTGCACACGTTCGGTGAGCCGCAAGGCGTGAAGGTTCAAGGCGGCATTTTCGAAACCGTCACGCGCGAAATCGAAGTCGAGTGCCTGCCGAGCGACATTCCCGAGGAAATCAAAGTTGACGTCACCGAGATGGTCATCGGCAAACAGCTTCGCGCCGGGGACCTGCCGCTCGACCCTGCGAAGGTCAAGCTCGTGACCGATCCGGAGCGCGTGATCGCGCACGTGGTCACGCTCAAGAAGGAAGAGGAGCCTCAACCGGAAGCCGCGGTCGCGGCCGAGACGGCGCCTGCCGAGCCCGAGGTCATCAAGAAGGGCAAGAAGGAAGAGGAGGGCGAAGCGGAGGTTGCGCCGGAAGCCGCTCCCAAGGCCGAAAAGACCGAGAAGAAGGGCAAGGAGAAGTAGCGAACGAAATTTCTTTCGCGAGTCTTGGGACGGAAGGCAGAGCGCGCCCGAGGGCCGCTCGTGCGGCTCATCGTCGGGCTCGGAAATCCCGGCCGCGAATACGACCAGACGCCGCACAACATGGGCTTTTGGGCCCTCGACCGTTTGGCCGCCCGTGCGAACATATCGGTCAGGCTCAGGGAAGCGAAATCGCTGGTCGGCCGCGGGGAGCTCGGAGGGCATGCGGTGATTCTGGCCAAGCCGCAGACCTTTATGAATCTCAGTGGAGCGGCGGTGCGCATGTTGATGGAGAAGTACGATTGTGACCCGGCCGAGATGATCGTGCTGGTCGACGAGGTCGACCTGCCCTGGGGCAGGCTGCGCATTCGCGAGCACGGCAGCGCCGGCACGCACAACGGGATGAGATCGGTGGTCCAGGCCGTGGGAACGGAGTTTATCCGCGTGCGCATGGGTGTTGGCCCGGAGAAGGTTTGGGGCGAGTTGCGGGACTATGTTTTGCGTCCGATGGACCGGGACGAACGGCAGATCGCGGACGAGATGGCTGGGAAAGCCGCCGAGGCCGTCGAGCTCATCCTCGCCGAGGGTGTGAGCAAGGCGATGACGAGGTTCAATGGCCGGATTTCGTCCGATGGCCAAGCCTCGGAATGAAAGGGAATCCGCTGCCAGAGCGGAAGGAATAAGAATCGAGGAAGACATGCCAGAGCCAGAGCGACAGTATGATTTGATTTTCATTTGCCGGCCGGACACGCCGGAACCGGATATCGACAAAATCGTGGCGACTCTCACTCACGTCGCAGGGGAGAAGGGAGCGCGCATCGACAAGACCGAGAAGTGGGGCCGCAAGCGAATGGCCTACCGCGTACACAAGCTCCGCGAAGGATTTTACGTGTACATGATTGTCCACTCCGCGCAGGGCGAGGTGATCAAAGAGCTTGAGCGACGGCTCAAGGTTTCCGACCCCGTGATCAAGTATCTGACCGTGCGCCTGGATGAGGAACTGAAGCGCCAGGCGAAGCTCAAGCATCATCGCGAACGGCGCGCAGCGCGACGTCCGCGCAAGACGGCGCCAGCGCCGGGCGGCGCGGCGAGCGGCGAACAAGCCGTCGCCTCGTCGTAATCAACCGAGAAACGAGGGAGAGGCATATGGCAGAAGAGAATCCCCAACACCAGCAGGCTCCTCCGGCGCCCCCGAGCGGGCCTCGCCCGCAAGGGCCGGGCGGACCGGGCGCGCGCCCGGGAGGGCCGCCGCGAAAAGGCAAGCGCAGCTTCGTCCGCAAGAAGAAGGTTTGCCGGTTTTGCGTCGACAAGGTCGATTTCATCGACTACAAGAAAGCCGAGGTCCTCGGCCAGTATATTCAGGAGCGCGGAAAGATCCTTCCGCGTCGAATGACCGGCACCTGCGCGCGACACCAGCGCTGGCTGACCGTGGCCATCAAGCGCGCGCAGAATATCGCTCTGCTGCCCTTCGCCGCCGAGCTCTAGGTCGAACCATTTTCGAGGCAGAACACCATGCAGATAATCTTGCAGGAAGACGTCGAGAAGCTTGGCACGCGGGGCCAACTGGTCACCGTGGCCGAAGGATATGCGCGCAATTTTCTCTTGCCCAAGAAGTTGGCCGTCGAAGCGACGCCGGGCAATTTGAAACGGCTCGATAAGATGCGCGCGGCGTTCGCCAAGAAGGAAGCAACCGAGAAGGAAGGGGCGCAGAAACTGGCCGATCTGCTCTCTTCCGTTTCGCTCACCCTTTCGCGCAAGGCCGGAGAGAACGATCAGCTCTTCGGCTCGGTGACTTCGGGCGACATTTCCGAGGCGCTCGCCGCCCAAGGCTACAACGTCGACAAGCGAAAGATCGCGCTGGCAGATCCCATCAAGGTCGTCGGCGAGTTCGAGGTGCCCGTCAAGCTGCACCGCGAAGTCAGCGCGAACGTACGAGTCACCGTCCAGAAAGAGGGATAGCCCGCTTCAAGCACCGCCGACCGGAGGAGCGCGCGGGGTCGTGCGCCTTTTTTCACCGGTTTTCCATCGCAATTTCCACACCGGACCGCTTTCCTTTCGGCCCTGCCTTCTTGCATCCGGGCTCGAGCGACGGGTTTTCCACATGGGGGGATTTCCAAATGCGATTGAGTCTTGGCTTTGAAGTGGCACAATCGGTCGCGCCCGGGCAACAGAAACTGTGAACGATCCCGGAGGCGACAGGAACTTCGGCCAGCCGACCTTGCCGCCGAATGGCCAGTCGGCCGGCGGGGGGGCTTGCGCCAGCTGGGCACCTTGGGCGAAAATAAAGCGAACCTAAAAAATGGCCACCGACGCAGCCCTCGAACGCCCCCTGCCACAGAACCTTGCGGCCGAACGCAGCATCCTCGGGGCTGTGCTACTCGATAACCACGCGCTCAACGCCGCGGTCGAACGGCTGCGCGCCGATGATTTCTTCCTGCCCCAGCACCGGCTGATCTTCGAGCGCATGGTGCAAATCGCGGAAAAACAGCAGGCCATCGACACGGTCACCTTGATGGAGGACCTCGCCCGCAACGGCCAACTCGAATCGGCGGGCGGCATTCCCTATCTGTCGCAGTTGGCCGACGGCTTGCCGCGCGTAACGAATGTCGACCATTACGCACGAATCGTCAAAGAGAAGGCGGTGTTGCGGAACCTGGTCTTCTCGGCCTCAGCCATCCAAGAACAGGCGCTCGCGGCTGCCGATGATGCCGACGCCATCCTCGACCGCGCCGAGTCAGCCATCTTCCAGCTGGCCGAGGACCGCGTTCGCGCCGGACTCGTCGGCGTCAAGGAGCTCGTCCGCGAAAACTTCGAAAGACTCGAGCGCATTTTCAGCCAAGGACGCCGCATCACGGGCCTGGCTACCGGTTACGCCGATCTTGACAACCAAACGGCCGGCCTGCAAGCCTCCGAGCTCGTCATCCTGGCGGCTCGTCCCTCCATGGGAAAAACCGCCCTGGCTCTGAACATCGCCGAAAACGTGGCCCTGCGCAGACACGAGCCCGTGGCGGTTTTCAGCTTGGAAATGTCGAAAGAGTCCCTTCTGCTCCGCCTGCTTGCCTCCGAGGCGCGCGTGGACGCCCACAAGTTCCGCACCGGGCACTTGAATCGCGACGATTGGGCGAAGATCACCTCGGCCCTGGCCACACTCGGCGAAGCTCCCCTGTGGATCGACGATTCGGCCTCCTCGACCGTCCTCGAGATGGGCGCCAAAGCGCGCCGCCTCAAGCGCGACCGCGGTCTTTCCCTGATGATCGTTGACTACCTCCAGCTCGTTCTGCCCACGCAGAGGGGACGAGGAACAAACCGCCAGGAAGAGGTCTCGAGCATTTCTCGGGCGCTGAAAGGGCTGGCCAAGGAACTGAAGGTCCCCGTCCTGGTTCTTAGCCAGCTCACGCGCGCGCCCGAGCGCGAGGAACGCAAGCCTCAGCTCGCCGATCTTCGCGAGTCCGGGGCTATCGAACAGGACGCGGACGTGGTCCTGTTCATCAACCGACCGAATTTTTACAAGACCGATCTCCCGGAAGAAGATCGGGCCAAAGCCGAGTTGATTGTCGCCAAGCAGCGCAACGGGCCGACGGGCAGCCTCAATTTCGTCTTCCTGGCCCGCCACACCCGGTTTGAAGAAGCGGCGCCCGATGCCTGGACCACGATCGGGGAGGAGGGCTAGGGGCGTGTCAATTTCGCCACAGGCCGTCCGCCCGCGGGGCCGCCCTGGGAAGCCCTTCGGTCCACTCCCGCTCTCCCGATGTTTCTTGTAACCATCATATTTTGAGGGCATTCCGGGCCCTATCGACCCGCTCCTCGGCTGTCGGCGGCGGGCATGCACTGTGCCCTTCTCGGTCTGTTTACCCAAACGTTGCGCCCGGGGATTGAATCTCGGGATTTGTTTCGCGCGCACGGGCGCAGTCTGGCATCTTAAGAAGGTTCGGGCCTACGATGAAAGCCATCCATGCCAACGGCCGGCCGGTCTGGGCCGAGATCTCGCTTCGGGCCATCCTTCACAACCTCCGCCTGGTGCGGCGGCAGATCGGTCGAAAGCGCAAAGTGCTGGCGGTTGTAAAATCGAACGCTTATGGCTTGGGTGCCGTGCCGATCGCCAAGGCTCTGGAAAAGCAGGGAGTTGAGTGGTTCGGCGTCACCTGCGGCAGTGAGGGCGTCGAGCTGCGCGAGTCGGGCATCGGCAAACGAATCCTCATCCTCACCGGTTTTTGGCCGGGAGAAGAAGAGCGGTTGATCAAAAACGGCCTGACCCCCACGGTGACCCGCGTCGAGGATGTCGCCCACCTCGACCGTGCCGCCAGGTCCGCGCGCAGCAAATCCCGGCCGTGGCGATTCCATTTAAAGATTAATACGGGAATGAACCGGCTGGGCATTTCCCCGTCAGACATCGATGCGTTTGCCGGCGAGATGGCGCGCAGCAAACATGTCGCGCTGGAGGGTACCTTTACGCATCTGGCCTCCTCGGAAGACTTCGAGTCCAGGCAGAGCGAGGATCAGGAAGCGGTGTTCCGCGATTGCCTGAATCGTCTCCGCTTGCGGGGAATTTCGCCAGGGATGGTGCACATGGCCAATAGCGCCGCGATCTGCGCGCGCCCCAGCACGTGGTTCGATATGGTTCGCCCGGGCGCGATTCTCTACGGGTACTACCAGTCCTTCGCGCCTGCGGAAATCGATCGGGACGTGCGCCGAAGGCTCTCGCTCGAGGCCTGCCTTTCGCTCCGCGCCAGAATCATTGCCCTGCGTGACATTGCGGCCGGTCAACCGGTGGGCTACGGCGCCCGTTACACGAGCGCGGCGCCGTCACGGATCGCGGTAATCAACGCCGGTTATGCGGACGGCATCGTGCGGCAGCGGACGAATCACGGCTGTGCGATCATTCGCGGACGCCGCGTTCCGCTGGTGGGCGTCATCTCCATGGATCTCACCATGCTCGATGTCACCGGTGTGCCCGAAGTCGCCTTGGGTGATGTGGTCACACTCTACGGCAAGGATGGCCAGGCCGAGATACGCGTTTCCGATGTCGCGCGCGAGATCAACACCGTCACTTCGGAGCTTCTTTGCGCCGTGGGCAGGCGCGTCGCGCGTTACTACCTGTGATTGACCTGCGTTCGACCGCGGACGGCGTTGACAACCCCGTTTCAAAACGGTGCTATACTAAGCGATTCATAGCGGCGACTTTCAGCGGATCATACCGGCCGTCTTCGACGTCATTGATGAGCCGGGCAGGAACGGGGTGCTAATCTTTCCGAGCGTTCGCGGAAGTTATCGAATCATAAATAATTTCATAAGGATTTATCAGGTGCCACGATGCAAAGGACTTCTAATGCGCGCGTTGCGCCTAGCGCAGCAGTAGAAAGCATGCCCCTCAAGACATCTTCGCGGCCCACCTACGGACAGGTGGGAACCTTTTGGGACATGCTGGCCATCCGCATCATCTTTGTGGCTGTTTGCGCGGGCGCCGGTTTTCATTTTCGGCCCTTCAGCCTTTCTCGCGAGACGGCCACTCTGGCCGGTATCCTCTTTGCTGTTGCGGTGATCTTCTTTGAGCTGCGGCTGCGTCGCGCGACGCTCCGTCGGCTGATCGGTGCGGCCACCGGATCGATCCTGGGAATTCTGGGCGCCTATCTGACCTCCCTCATCCTCACGCATACGACCATGCCGGAAAGCACCCGCTCGTTTTTCAGCCTGGCCGTGTTTCTGGTCATGGCCTACATCGGTCTAGTCCTAGGGGCCAACAAGGGAGATATGCTGAATCTGCAGGCCCTGGGTGGTCTGTTCGGCAGCGAGCGCAGTTCGAGGCCCACGTCGAAGCTGCTCGATACCAGCGTGATCATTGACGGTCGCGTGGCGGACATCGCCGAAGCCCAGTTTCTCGATGGCACGGTGATCATCCCCCAGTTTGTGCTTCGCGAATTGCAGCTCGTCGCCGACTCCGGCGATCCGCTCAAACGGCAGCGCGGACGCCGCGGCCTGGAGGTTCTGCAGCACATTCAGAAAATGCCGCAGCTTGACGTGCAAATCGCCGAGGACGACTTCGCCCAGATCGCCGATGTCGACATGAAACTGATCGAGCTGGCCAAGCGCTACGACGCCAAGATCGTCACCAACGATTTCAATCTCAACAAAGTAGCCACGCTGCAGGGCATCGACATCATGAACGTGAACCAGCTGGCCAATGCGCTGAAGCCCGTAGTTCTGCCCGGGGAGACCATGCGAGTTTTCATTCTCCGCGAAGGCAAGGAATACAACCAGGGCGTCGCTTACCTAGATGACGGCACCATGGTTGTTGTGGACGGCGCCCGCCGCATGATCAACAAGACGATCGACATCATCGTGACCTCGGTACACCAAACCACGGCCGGCAAAATGATCTTCGGCCGATATGACGAGCGAGCCGATCAAGCCCGAGCCGTCATCGCCAGTCCGGCCGACGCGCCGCTCGGAGCGCGGGCGCAGGAAGCTGGCCCGGTCGAGCGCCCCACGAGGCCGCTGTACCCGGAAACCGGGCGCTCCTGACGGTTCGGGGCGTGCGCTTTGCCTTGCCCTTGCGATAGACTTCATTCCTCATGAAGCGAATTGTGGCCATTGTTCCTGCTGCCGGACTCGGCACACGCATGGGTGCGAGCGTGCCGAAGCAGTTCCTCGAACTGGACGGCATGCCGCTCGTGATCTTTACGCTCAGAAGGCTCGCCACGAGTGCGGCTATCACGCATTTTTTCATCGCCGCACGCGCCGACGATATGGCCGCACTTGAGGATAAAGTCGCCAAGGCCGCCTTGGGTCGGCCGGCTCGCGTGATTCACGGCGGCGACACGCGCCAGCAGTCGGTGGCCAACGCTCTGTCCCAAGTCGATCCATCGACGGAAATCGTTCTCGTGCACGACGCCGTTCGGCCTTTCGTCACGCGCGAGCAAGTCGATCGCCTGGTTGCGGAAGCGGGCGCGCGCGACGCTGCCATTCTGGGCGTTCCGGCCATCGATACGGTCAAGGAAGTAAAGCGCACCAGCCTGCCGGAGGATGTCGCCCTGATCACCGCAACCATTCCTCGCGAGCGGATCGTTTTGGCGCAGACCCCGCAAGCCTTTTCCTACACGCTTCTGCGCGACGCCTTCCGCAAAGCGCAAGAGGATGGCGTCACCGGGTCGGACGAGGCTCAGCTGGTCGAGCGTTTGGGGCACGATGTTTTCGTGGTGCTCGGCTCCCAACGGAACCTCAAAATCACGCGCCCCTCGGACATGGATCTCGCGCGCTTCTACCTGAACGAAGAGCGCCAGCCGCGATGAGCTCAACTCTCGAGGGTGATCGAACGCGCGGCGGAATCGGCTACGACCTGCATCGCCTGGCCGAAGGCCCGAAACTCATGATCGGCGGCGTCCAGATTCCCTTCGACAAAGGCTCGGTTGGACACTCCGATGGCGATGTCCTGAGCCACGCGCTTTGTGATGCGCTGCTTGGCGCCGCCGGCCTCGGCGACATCGGCGCGCATTTCCCGGACACCGATCCCGCCTGGAAAGGGGTTTCGAGCCTGCTGTTTCTCGAGCACGCGCGCAAGCTCCTTGACGAACAGGGGTTGCGCATCGCTCATATCGATGCGGTGATCATTTGCGAGCGGCCTAAGCTGGGTACCTATTTCCCCGCGATGCGCGCGGCGCTAGCCAAGGCCTTGCGTATCCGACCCGAGCAAGTCAATTTGAAGGCGAAAACGAACGAAGGCGTCGGCGAAATTGGGCGCGGGGAGGCCATTGCCGCGCAGGTGATCGCCTTGCTTGAGCCAGCAGCGGCCTGTTGAGCCTGAGAGGGTCTTTCGAGGGTCGAAAGGCGACGATCAGACGCGGGTGGGCTGCTTCTGCAGAGCGGCGATTCGGTCGGCTACATCGCGATAGTCGATGTTCATCGCGTATACCTGCTGAAAACTGTCCAGTGCCGATTTCGATTCGCCCGCCGATTCCTGCGCCACGGCCAGATCGTATCGCAATGCCAGCTTCGTTTCCTGGTCGATGCCGGGCGTTTCGAGGGCCCGCTGGTACCAAAACGAGGCGACCTTGGCCTGCCCCTTGTCCATGAACGAAAGCGCCAGAAACGTTGCGCAGTTCATGGCGTAGGCAAAGGGCTTACCCCGGTCAACCGCTTTGGCCACCTTCTGGAATTCCGCGATGCCTTCGTCGAGTAACCCCATCTCGCGGTAGGCGATTCCGAGGTTGTAATGCGTCTCGAGATCTTCCTCTTCCGTGTCGATTTCGCCCAGTTCGCTGCGAAACTCCTGAAAGATTTCCGATAGTTCGTTCAGGCTCTCGGCCGTGGTTTGCCCGCTCAGATCCTGTGGAGGCGGTTCGGCGGCTGGCGGAGAGATTGGAGCAGGCCGCGCTGGAACACGCGCGCGGTGTGCGGGCTGAGGCCTGGGGCTCGAGGCTTGGGCAACGACAGCCGGCGACGGCTGAACCGGCGGCATAGGAACGTCCAGAGGCGCGGGCTCGTCGGCTTGGTCGATTTCAGCAACCAGTTGGCTGATGAAATCATCGGTGGCTACCACATGCTCCCTGCCCCCGGATACGGCCTCGACCGGCGGGATGGCGAAATCGCCGTTGCTCGCCGCGGGTACTTCCTCCGCCGCCGGGCTCTCTATCACCTCGATGGTTTCTTCAGGTGGTGTTTCCGGCTCAACGGGCTCCTGCGCGATCTCTGTTTCGGCGACTTCGACAGGTTGCTCGGAAGCCTCTTCGGAAACTTCCGGGGACGGGAGGTCGTTTGTCTCGGCCGCGGCCTCGGGAGGCGCTACGGTTTCGCGCGCCATGGCCTCCCACTCCTCCGATAGATCCACCTCTTCGGCGGCGGTGCCCGCCTCGGCTGTTACCTCAGTTGCCGGACGCTCTTCCTCAACTGGCTGCGCGTGCTCCTGAGGGGCCGGCAAGTCTTCCGGTTCGGGCTTGCCAGCTGCAAGGGGCACTTCAAATTCCGCAGGCGCGGCCGCTTCGACCGGGCTTGGCGGGATGGGTCCCGCCGCAGGCGGCGCGGGAATGTCGGGCTCGGCTGCGGCAGAGGCACCCGGTGCCGGGGCTTTCGGCATATCCTCGTCGCCCAATCCCGCCGCTTTTTGAAATCTCTTGCGTAATTCGGAAAAGTGCTCCGCAGTTGTTGCGTCGTCGCGCTGTCGGTGAATCTGCTCGAGCAGCGAGGCGGTCTCCGCTGTGCGCTTCTCGTTGCCCGCTCCAAGGTATAGGTCAAGCAAGCGCTCAAGTGTCGGCGTATGCCTCGGTGCCCGCTGTAGAACGTGCTCAAGCAGGTGAGTGGCCTTCTGGGTCAGCCCGTAACTGGAGAACAGGTCAACGTCCGTCAACGCCTGCGCGATGTATCGCTGGGTGTCCTCGTCCAATTCCGGGTCCGCCACCGAACTCGGCGTCGATTGGGCTTCTGATGACCCGGCCTCGGGCGCCGGGATGGTGAACGGCCCAACGGG
Organism: Candidatus Cybelea sp.; assembly: GCA_035622135.1. GTDB lineage: Bacteria > Acidobacteriota > Terriglobia > Acidiferrales > UBA7541 > Palsa-295. The sequence goes on from DASPVZ010000004.1 coordinate 132,134, forward strand.
CATCTCGGGCGCGGGGGCGCTGTCTGGCACGGCGGCGGGGGTACTTACGGCTTGGAAGGTTCCAGACGAGCGTGCCCGCAACTCATTCAGCTTTTCGACCAGCCGCTCATCGTTCTTATTCCGGTCGACGAGTTCCTGGAGCAACTCCTCCGCCCGCGCATAGTTCGCCTGGCTCGTATACAAATCGGAAAGCTGTGACAGCGCCGAATTGAGGCGGAAGGGATCGCTGGTGTGGCGGCAATAGTCGACCAGCAATTCGAGCCCCTCGGCGGAGTCAGGAACCTCCTGGGTGAGCGTGGTCAGGGATTTGACGAATTTGTCCTGCTCGCCAGCTTCGATCATCGGTTCGCGAAGCTCGCGCAAGAGCTCGAGGGCCTCAACCGCTTTTCTGCTGGCAATGAGCGCGTCGGTGATTTTGAGGAGGGGTCCAAAATGCTGGTGGCCGCGTGCGAGCTGCTTCCGTGCGTAGTCGATCGCATTGGCGGTTCGCCCGGACTCGATTTCGAGCTCGACGATCAGGTCTGCCACGTCGCCGCCGCTTTCGGCTTCTGGATGCTTGCCAAGGACTTTTACCGCATTGGCATAATCTTTCGCTCCCGCCAGGGCTTTGCCCTTCAGCAAGAGAGCGGTCGGATTGCTCGGTTCGACTTCGAGCGCCCGCTCGACCACCTTCTCCGCTTCGGCAGCTTCACCCCGCTCGAGCAAGTGTTGCGCGTAGGCGATATACGTTTGGGCCGCTTCCTTCTTCTGGCCCATGATGTTGTACAGCTCGGCGAGCCGCATCTGCACCCGCGGATTGTCCGGCTCGACAGCAAGCAATCGCTGTAGAACCTCGACCGCCCTCTGCGAGCGGTTCGCCTTCAGATGGACTTCCGCGATCTGCAGGAACAATGGCCGCGCTTCGCTCAAAACGCCTTGCTGAACGTACAGGTCGGCCAGTCGCTCGAGCGGCCCGAGTTCAGTCGGGGCGAGCTTGGCGATTTTCTTGTAGATGGCGATCGCCTTGCTGTTGAACCCGTCTGCCAAGTACACGTTGGCAAGTCGCTCGAAGTACTCTATCGCGTGCGACATGTCCCCCTGGCGCGCGAACAGGTCGCCCACGGTCATCAACGTGGCTTGGTCTTTGGGGTCCTGCCGGAGGATCTGCTGGTACTCGCCAATGGCCTGAGCGAACTTGCCCTGATTGAGGTACTTGAGCGCGCTCTCGAGCGCCTTGTTCTTGTTGAATGCCATCAGCGGTTCTTTATACCGGCCTCGCGCCGGAGGTCGTGCACACGGCTGGTCGGAGGCTCCTGGCCGAGCACGGCGGCCGGTCCAGCGGCACTGCGCCTCAGACCCGAAGCGTAGCATGCGCGAAAAGGGGGGGCTACGAACCGACCAGGGGCTGGTGACGAAGGGGATAACACCCGACGCCAAACCAAGAACGCCCCCTTGCTGGGGAAAGCGTGTTGGGCTAACCCCCGGGCCGATTCCCCCTCAGGGCGATTCGATGTCAGCTGAGGCACGACCCCTGTGCGGGCCCTTGTCGGGATCCCGCTCGGCGAACCAGCACCGCCTCGTTTGACCCCTCGTTGGCCGGCAACACGCTGTGTCGACCAGGCCGGACCGGTTTTTGAGGTAAAAGGGCTGCCGGAGGTTTCGCGCGCAACCTACGCGTGGACCCGAGCCGTTTCTTGCGCCCGGGCGGGGTTAAGGCTCGCCACCATCGAACGAAAGATCGCCAGGCCGTCTGCGGAGCCGAGCGGGGCTTCAACCGCGCGTTCCGGATGCGGCATCAGCCCAAGCACGTTGCGTTCGCGATTCGAAATACCGGCGATCGCACCAAGCGAACCGTTCGGATTCGCTGCCCGATCCTCCTCGGGCGCGACTCCCCGTGCGCGGTCCCCGGCGTCACGCCCGTCGGGATGAACATAGCGGAAGATAATCTGATCGTTGCGCTCGAGTTCGGCGAGCAGCTCGGGGCCGCAGAAATAGTTGCCTTCCATGTGAGCGATCGGGATCTGCAAGACTTGGCCGCGCTGGGCCGCGCACGTAAACGGGGTGCTGGTCGTCTCGACGCGGATGTGCACCTGTCGGCAGAGGAATCGCAGGCCCTTGTTGCGCATCATGGCACCAGGAAGCAGTCCGGCTTCGAGCAAGATCTGAAAACCGTTGCAAATTCCAAGTACAAGCCCGCCCGAGCGCGCGAAGCGGTCGACGGCCCCCATCACGGGAGAGAAGCGCGCAATCGCGCCGGTGCGGAGATAATCGCCGAAGGCAAAGCCGCCCGGGAGAATAATCGCGTCGAATCCGGAAACCTCCTGCGATTGGTGCCAGATGAACTCGACGGGTTGGCCGATCACCGAGCCGACCGCGTGGTAGGCGTCGTCATCGCAGTTCGACCCCGGAAACTGCACAACTCCAAATCTCATTCGTTTCCCTCGCTCAGAGCGCTCATTTTAGCACACGCAGGAGGGGCGTCCGGGACCGCGGGACTTCGGCCGCAATCAACCGCGCACGCGGTTCGCGTACTGTGGCATAAATGGTCAGGAGCACCGGATCGATCCCATCCATGGGGCGGGAACCGCGGTTGCGCAACCGGCGGAAATGAAACGATTTGAGATTATCGAGCATCCTGCCGACGTTGGCTTTCTCGCCTATGGGGGCAGCCTCCAGGAGCTGTTTGAGAATGCGGCTCTGGCTCTGTGCTCGCTCGCCTGTCCGGCCAATGAAGTTCAAGAGTGCGCCCGATGTGAGGTGCTGGCAACTGCTGCCGAGCTTGAATCCCTGCTCTACGCTTGGCTCGCCGAAATCCTCGCTATCGCGGACGCCGATCAAATCGTCTTCCGACGAGTTGAAGTCCTGGCCTTGACCGAGCCGCACGCGGGGGCTGCAGGAGAGGTTCGCGGCGTCGCCTACGGCGAGCCATTCAATCGCGAGCGCCACGCGGCGGGCACCTACATCAAAGCGGTTACCCTGCACCAATTTGCCATCGAATGCACTGGGCAGGGCTACCGGGCTCGGGTCTTTCTCGACCTCTAGGTGTTGTGCAAAGCGGGGAAGCCTGCCGCCGAAAGCTTCCTTCATCCCATGGCGAGCCGGGCTTGCTGCCGTCAAGAGCCAAGGTCATTTTCTGCGCGCCTGTTCGAAGGCATCCCACATGGCGTCCGGAATATCGACGGCATCGTTGAATTCGCCCGCGCCGCGCAGCCACAGTCCGCCGTCAATCACCACACACTCGCCGTTCACATACTCTGCCTGCGGGCTGAGCAAATACGAAGCAAGGTTCGCGAGCTCTTCGTGCCGCCCAAATCGCTTCATCGGGTGCGCTTCTCGCGCGTGCTCCTCAAAGTCCTTCGTGGGCATCAGTCGCGACCAGGCGCCCTCGGTGGGAAATGGTCCCGGCGCAATGGCATTGAGGCGAATCCGGTGTCGCGCCCATTCAACGGCCAGGGACCGCGTCAGGGCCAGGACTCCCGCTTTCGCGCAGGCCGAAGGCACCACAAATCCCGAACCAGAACCTGCGGCCGCGTATGTCGTCACGATGTTCAGCACGTTCCCGGCCTGCCTGGCCGCTATCCACTTGCGTCCGAGTGCCAGCGTGCAGTGAAAGGTACCCTGCAAAACGATTCCGACCACGGCCTGGAACGCGTTCGGCGAGAGGGTTTCCGTCCGGGCGAGAAAATTCCCCGCCGCATTGTTCACGAGCGTGTCGATTTCGCCGAATGGACGGTCAAATTCTCGTTCTGCACTCGCTATCGCCGCCTCGACTGCGGCGAAGTCGCGCACGTCGGTACAGGCGTAGGCCGCGCGCGCCCCTTTCGCGCGAAGATCTTCGGTTGTCTGCTTGAGCGGATCCTCACGGCGCCCGATCAGAAACAGTCGCGCACCGAGCTCGGCAAACCGCAGGGCCATCGATCGTCCAAGCCCCGTGCCGCCGCCGGTGACCAGGATGGTCCGGCCCTTCAGCAGGTCCGGTTCAAACATTCGCCGAGTCCTCCGTGCACGTTTCGATTCCGCGAAATCCTCGCACAAACCCCCGCTGCGCTGCTAGTCCAGACCAGATCTGGGCCCGGCCGGACGTGCGCGTCTCTACCGGCCCCACGGTTTACGGTCTGGATCGGGCCCGGAACATTCCCCCTTACTTGCCGGGCGGGGGCAGAAAATCGGGCGCAAGCGGATTCGACGGCGTTTCGCTCTGCCACATGATCGTCACGATCCACCAGCGACTGCCGTCGAAGAACAGCTGAAAGCTGTTGATGCCGCGTTCGAATGGAGTCGGATCGGAGCGATTATGCCTGGATTCGTACGTGCTGAAGGCTTCGACGATGAATCCCCAGCGTTCCGTTTTGCGCGCGATCTCCCGTTCGTAGAAGCCGTTCCGCTCAAAGTAGGGCGTGCCGCGCGTCGCGTACTCATCGGGCGACATGGCCACCGCGCGGAATGCGCCCTGGGATGAAGAAACAACGGGAATCAATCGCGCACCCGACGCGAAGAGGGAGCGGAAGCGGTCCCAATCCCGCTTCTTTCCTGCCGGGCCGGAAATCACGTCATACACGGCAGCGATGATCGCATCCGGCGAAGCGGCATCGGATGGCTCGACGGCGGGCGCCGACGGAGAACTTTGCGGCTGGCGTGCTGTCTGCGCGTTCAGCACCGGCAAGAGTATGGCGACCAGGAAGGCAATCACGGTCTTCGCAGCGGCTCGTCGCATTTGACAACCTCACTGGGTTTCGGTTTTCCCTGGGCAGAACCCCACCGGTCGGCGGATTCCGGGCTCGTCAAAAATCGACGTGCAACCGAGCCGTAGACACGAGCACGGGCCCGCGCACCGTGTTGTATCCCGGGTTGTTGGCGTGCTGCACGTCGTAGGACACGAACACACCGCGCCAGACCTGCGCGGTATAGAAGGCTTCGACGATCTTCTCGAGCCCGTAGGTTAAGCCGCCGTCGCCAAGCTGAAAACCGAGTCCGCCGAGCGCGAGATACTCCTGATGCGCCGCCACAATTCCGTTGGCCACGACGGCCACGCCGGCGCGATCGTTTCGCCTGCCCCAGCGCGTGCCTTGCGAGAACACGCCGCCTTCGGCCGTCCGATCGCATTCCGTGTAGGCGAACGATTCGTTTCGGCCGTCGCTCCAGCCCAGCCTGCCGAAGGCCCCGATATCCTTGGCGATTTCCTGCTCCACGTTGAAGTCGAATCCATACTTGCGACGGCCTTGCTGGCGAGTCGCCGTAATGTCCGGGGTTGCCGTCTGATGGTCGAGAAACTCGCGGATCGACTCCTCATAATTCCCCATGTCGGCGTGATTGAGGTAGGCCAGCAGGCGGAATACGCCCGGGCGATGGCGTATGCGGTTGCCTGCGAAATCGAATTCCAGATTATCGGCCCGCGCGCGCGCGATGTCGGCGTCCAAATTGATCCCGTTGGCAACCTTCGGCATCAGCGACTCGGCGAAGCGTGCCGAGAACCAATGATCGTCGTACTCGATCATGACCCCGTCGGTGTAGCCGCGCGTGTTCGCCGCGTAGTCGTACGCGGCGTCGTTATCGACCGACCAGTTCAGGAACTGCAGATGGCTGTCGCTGCCGTAGGTGTTCGTATCGAAGAAATCGACCATGCTGAATTTGCCCGCTCGTATCTCGATGCGTCGCGTGGGGACCGTAGTGGCCAGCGTGAAGGTTGTTGCCCCGCGGTCTTCGGTCTCGCGTTGATCGGTCAGCGGGATCACCTGGCGGATCATGCCGCGCGCAACGTACGGCGTCTGGCTCACCAGCCCAACGCGAACGACGTCGAGATCGGGGTATCCGGCCATTCCGAGCGAATCACTCAAGCCGTGTCCCCCCGCGCTCTCGATATCCAGATAGAGCTCCGTCGTGGGCGTCAACTCATATCCGGTGTACAGCGTGAACACTCTCGAAGTCGCGCTCTCCGACACCGCCCGAAAACTGTGCGGCCCGCTGTAGGCGGCGATAAACGCGGGATGCCACTGGAACACGATGTTGGCTTGTCCTGAAATCCAATAGCGACTCGTCTCGGAATGCGGGAAGAGCGTCAGCGAATCGTCGGGATCCGAGTCTGCGGAGGCAGGCGCATTCGCGGCTCCGTTCTGCGGCGGCCATGGGGCGCCTAGTGGAGCTGCGAGAGGGAGAAAAACGGACTGGTCGGACGCCGAGGAATCAGGTCCAGAGGACTGCGCGAGAGCCGCCGGCCCGCTTGCGGCGGAACAGACGGCGAGCAGGCAGGTGATTCGCAGGCCGAATTGGGCGATGTTCGGGCGCATTACCGCTTGGAGGGCGCGTTTCGCGTTCTTCGGTTTCCACGCCCCAAGAGTAAAACATGTGAGCTTAGGAAAGCTACATTAAAGGGAGGTTACGACGGCTTGGGCAACCGGGGGTCGTTCCCGGGATCGAGATCGGACTTGCCCTGCCCCCGCTCCCCCTCAGGCATCCGATTGTCGCGTATTGCCATCTTTTAGTAGTCTCTAGGATTGCGCCCGCGGGTCTGGGCGCCGACCCACAATTAAGGGGTGAGCTTTTGCGGGGAAGATCTTGGCTGGCTTTTGCGCTTCTCGTTTTCGCGGCGGCCGTTCTGCCGGCGTGCAATGACTACATCGTCTATCCGGCCCCGCGCATTCAGGCACTGAATCCCTCGAGTGTTCAGGCCGGCCAGCCCCTGTTTAATATGGTCGTAAGCGGCTTTCAATTCACCCCGGCCTCGCTTGTTGAATGGAACGGCAGGCCGCTCTTGACTCTGTTCGGAACCGTCAACCAGATTACCGCGCAGGTGCCGGCAAGTTTGATTACGAGTCCCGGTTCGGTGACGGTCGAGGTTTTCACTCCTCAGCCCGGTGGCGGAACCTCCTCGGGGCTGATCTTCACGGTGCTCCCGCAGACCACGCCGATCCCTCAGATCACCTCGATTTCACCGAGCGGCGTACTTGCCGGCAGCTCCGGATTCGAGTTGTTCATAACCGGATTGAACTTCCTGGCCACCTCGACGGTGACCGTGAACGGCGATAACCGCACGTTGACCTTTGTGAATCCCACGACCCTCGAGACCGGAATCGAAACCTCCGACGTCGCAAACGCCGGCGCTGTTCAAATCGTGGTCATCAATCCCGCCGCGGGACCGCCGTCAGACCCAGGTGGCGGCGCGTCAGCGCCCATTTCTTTGATGGTTAACAACCCCGTTCCCACCGTGAATTCGCTTTCTCCTGCAAACTTTTCGGCGGGAACGACGACGAACACGAGCGTGACCATCGCGGGGTCGAACATGGTGCCTGGTTCGGAGGTCGAGATCGACGGAGGGGCTCCCGCCGCGGGAACCACGTTTACCAGCAGCACGCAGATTATGACCACACTCGATCCGGGAAGCTTCGCGTCGGCCGGCGTGCATACGCTCCAAGTCGTCAACCCTGCACCCGGCGGGGGCGCTTCCAACGTCATCACCTTTGCCGTGAACCCCACTCTGACTTCGGGTCTGCCGGAACTACTCGATGTCGGCTACAACGGGGCGCAAGCGAACGCCGGCATCTGCGGAAGCAACTGCGCCGTGGGACCGCCCACATTGACCACAGCGGGGCCGGGAATCAGCGCCAACGGCTCGACAGTGGCTTTTGCCTCAACGTCTACGAACCTGCTCTTCAACCAATCCAACAGCAGCAGCGACATCTTTGTCCGCACCACATGTTTGGGGAACAGCGCGTGCACGCCGACTACGGCCGACGTCAGCGTAGGGCCGAATAAGGCCGTTTCCAACGGCTCAAGTTCCGAACCCTCGATCGACGGCACCGGATCGCACGCCGCGTTCACATCGACAGCGACCAACCTTGTCGCTGGCATTACCTTCGCGCCGACCAACCGGCAAGTGTACTGGATGCCCATCTGCATCGGCTCCAGTTCGACCACCTGCGCTGCCGGTCAGTTAGCTTCCCTCTCGCCCGACGGCGTCACGCCCGGCAACGGAGACAGCTACAATCCGTCCCTCAGTCCCGACGGCCGCTACGTGGCGTTCGTCTCGCTGGCAACCAACCTTGTGGCCGGCGTCAACACCCTCGACGGTATCACGCCGCAGGTATTCCTGCGGGATACGTGCACGGGCTCAACGGCCTCGGGCTGCACGCCAACCACCTACCTGGTGTCGACTCCGGACGGCGTCACACCCGGCAACGGGGCCAGTTCCGAGCCCAGCGTTTCAGATGACGCCACCTATGTTTCCTTCACCTCGGCGGCATCGAACCTCGGCGCAACCGCCCCCAATGCCAATGGCGAGCAGGAGGTCTTCGTGCGCAGCGTCTGTCTCACGACGGTAATCAATTGCGCTCCCTTCAACACGCTCGTCTCCACGCCCGACGGTGTTACGCCCGCAAACGGGGTCAGTTCGGAATCAAAGGTCGCCAGCGCCGGCCGCTTTGTCACCTTCGCTTCCACGGCTACGAATTTGATCGCCGGCGTCGGCCCTACGCAACAGGTCTACATGTATGACACCTGCCTGACCGGCACTGTCATCACCACGAACTGCAGCCCGGCCATCTATTTGGTTTCAACCGGAGACGGCACGACCCCGGCCAACGCTCTCAGCGAGTCTCCCAGCATCAGTCAGGCGAGCACCACGGTCACCGCCAACTCGACCTCCGGCGAATTCATCGCCTTTGCCTCGCGGGCCTCGAATCTCGGCTTCAATACGCAGAACGGAGTGGAGAACATCTTTGTACGCAAGCTGTGCGTCGGTTTCTCGAGCTCGATATCCGTCTGCACGCCCTCGACGTCGCTCGCCAGCCAGGGCAGCACCAATCCCACCCTGACCGGCGCTCCGCCCCCCCAACAGTCGAACGGCGATAGTCTGATGCCTGCCATTTCCGGCGACGCTCATACGGTCGCCTTTCTCTCCTCGGCCAACAACCTCGTCGTGCCTGCCACCACCAACGATTTCACAAACCTCTTCCTCGGCCTCACTTCGTTCTGACCGGACGCCGCTGCCATTCAAGTCAAACGCTTGCGGACCGGGGCAGCTGGCAATAGCCGATTTCTGCGGGCTATCGACAAAGAACGAAGGGTGGGGGGTCGTGTACAACGTTTTGTGCAACGCCTCCCCCTGCTCAGACCTTTGCCGCGATCCGAGCACAGACGGCACTCCAATCGAAACGCACGGTCCGCGGGCTCAGGTGTATGGCGGGGGACGACGGCCCGTCCTGTCGCATTTTCGGCCAGACAGTCTACTAGATCGGCCGCAGACATTGCTCGTGCCAGATTCCAGGAATACCTTCAAGGTTGTAGAGTTGGTCCCCACCGTGGTAGAAGCCCACATTTTCGACGGTCGCGATTCTATTGGCGTAGGCTAGCTGGTCGGGCTGGAGTTTATGGTGGTACTTCCACGTTGCCAGGAAACTCTCTAAGAACGCGCGATCCGCCACGCGCACCTTCAACCCAACTGGATAAGTCGCTTTATAGGCGTCTTTCATGATTGCACGCTATGGCTGGGGCGGGTTCGGGGTCTGAACAAATTTGAAGGATCAAGCGGCTGCGGTTATGCAGCTGGAATTGTATCGCCCCTGTGCAACAAGCCAGCCGATCACTTCTCCCAACTTGCTGAAAACACTGCGTGGGATAGCGAAGGAAAGCCTGCGAGTGTTGGGCGGGTTGGGCAGCGAGCACGATCCCTCTCGGAACCGTCGTCCCCGCTTCGCCACGTCAACCCGCTCTCATATCTTTCTCCACAGCGCCAGGCAAGAGAATAGCTCCCGGGTGACAATTCTTGTGTACATATGTCCTAGTACCTACTAAAGTTATTATTTTGTTATGCTTACTCTCGCTTTGGCACTGAGTTCTCAAAAGCCACCGAGAGCTCCTTACCGGGCTTTGGCCAAATGCCCCCTTGACATTCTACAGGAATGAGCCCATATTCCGGCTGCTTTGTCGAATGTCTAGGGGGCGAAATGAACCAGTCAGCGGAAATTCTGCAAGGCACGCTCGACCTGCTCATCCTGAAGACCGTGGCACTCGAACCGATGCACGGCTGGGGCATTGCGCAGCGCATTCAGCAGGTTTCCAGAGATGTCCTGCAAGTGCAGCAAGGCTCTCTCTACCCAGCGCTCTATCGGCTAGAGCGAAGAGGGCTCATTCAGGCCGAGTGGGGTGCGTCGGAGAACAACCGTCGTGCCAAATATTACTCGCTTACGAAAACCGGCCGCGAGCAGCTCGAAAAAGAGCAAGCGGAATGGCAGCGCTTGTCATCCGCCGTAGCGTTGATCCTCGAGCGGGCCTGATGTCCGAGCAAGCGGAAGTGGCCCACAACGGCAGCTGAGTCGTGGTTGGCGCTTGCGATCGGCGACGTTTGTCGGGATGGCGGCTCTTCTCGTTCTCGCGTCGCGCTGTTCGCGGCTTACGTTCTGGCGCGGCGAGCGATGCGGGTTGATCCGATGGTGGCGCTCAGACACGAGTAGGTGCCCCGGAAGGCCGAAGGGAATGGCGGAAGGCAGAAAACCATACGGGATAAAACAGGGGGAAAACCACCGGAGGGGGTGGCCGAATGTGGTGGCGGAAGCAGAAATTCGAGGAAAGTATGAATGAGGAGCTTCGGGACTATGTCGAACGCCAAACGGCGGCGAACATGGCGGCGGGCATGTCCGCCGAGGAAGCGCGCCGACAAGCGCGGCTCGGGCTTGGCGCGATCGAAGGCCTCAAGGAGAGTTGTCGTGAACAGCGCCGGGGATTCTGGCTCGAAACGCTGTGGGACGACATTCGATATGGTCTGCGCATGCTGCGCAAATCGCCCGGATTCACGGCCATTGCCGTCCTCACGCTCGCACTCGGCATAGGCGCGAACGCAGCGATCTTCACGATCACCTACGCGGTCATCTTGAAAAGCTTGCCGGTGCCCAGTCCCGAGCAGCTGGTGCGCTACACGTTTCGCAACGGCGACCAGGAAATCGGCCTCTCCGGCCCGCTCTACGATGCGCTTCGGAAGCACGAAACGACAGATCAGGACCTGCTGGCCTGGAGCTCGTCTGATCTCGCGGTGAAGAATCGCGAAACCGGGCAGATGATCAAGGTCCAGGGCGCGCTCGTTTCCGGCAACACGTTCCGCGTGCTCGAACTCGAGCCGTTCATCGGGCAAACGTTCGGCGAAGCGAGCGACGTTGCCGGCGGGGGCCGGAGCGGTTACGAGGCCCTACTCAGCTACACCTACTGGAAACAAGACTTCGGCGCAAGCGAAGGCGTGCTCGGCCAGACGCTCGAGGTCAACGGGAAAGAGGCGCGGATTATCGGCGTTCTTCCGGCCGGCTTCGACGGCGTGGTGAGTGGGCGCCGCGCCGACATCGTTTTGCCGCTCTCCTTCGAGGAGGTGTTGAACGCGCCGAATCCGGTTCGACGCCATCCGGGCGCCTTCTGGTTGACGGTTATGGGGCGAGTGAGGCCCCGGGAGTCTCTGCAGGCTGCGCGAGCAGATCTGGGCGCTACGGAAGCGACCGTTCGCAAGGAAGCCGACCCCTCGAACCTCTATCTAGGCGGCTTCTTCAAAGGATTTGGCCTGGGAGTAGAGAGCGGGCGGTCCGGGCGTTCGTTCTTAAGGGTAATGTACAGCCAGCCGCTCGTAGCGCTGGAGATTCTTGTCGCGCTGCTCCTACTGCTGTGCTGTGCGAATACTTCGCTGCTTGTGCTCGCTCGTGTGGCCAGCCAGTTTCGCGAATTTGCGGTACGTAGTGCGCTCGGCGCGCCGAGGAGCAGATTGTTTCGCCAGGTGCTGAGCGAGGTCGGGCTGCTCGCCTTCGCGGGGCTTGCCTGCGGCGTAGTGCTCGGGTGGTCCGGCGCGCGAACGCTTGTCTCGATGCTAACCGCCATTGGTCAGCCGCCCGTGCTCAACGTCGAACCGCAGCTCGCCATTCTCGGCTTCACCGCAGCGATCAGCGTCCTCGCCGCGCTGGCCGCGGGAATATGGCCGGCGTTTCGCGCAAGCTCGATTTCGCCGCTGCTCGGCCTGAAGCTGAGCGGGGTCTCGACCCAGTCGAAGATCGTCGGCAGGTGGATTGTGCCCGCGCAAGTTGCCGCGAGCGTCATGCTTCTGGCTGCCGCGTCGCTGTTCGGCGATTCGCTGCTCGATTTGTTGCTGGTCAACTCGGGATTCCACACCCAGGGCGCCGTGCTAGCCGATATCGATGTGAGCGCCGATAAGCCCGATGCCGTGACGTCGACGAGGTACGCGCAGCAGATCGGCGACGCACTGGCCCGCGTGCCTGGAGTCGAAGCCGCGGCCGCGATGTCCATTCCCCCCATCCATAACTCGTGGAGCGCCGGGCATTATTTTTCGCTCGGCCGGAATGGTGCGGTTCACACGGACATGACTTTGTGGGGAGAAGTCGTCACCGGGGAATATTTCCGGGCGATCGGCACGCCGATTCTCGAGGGGCGCGCGTTTGCTCGTGCCGATCGAACCGGCGACCCTGTTTGCGTCCTGAGCGCGTCCGCCGCTCGATATTTCTTCCCGAACGAGGAAGCCATCGGTCGCTTCGTGTACGCAGGTGAGGGAGACCAGAATGCAGACGGGAAGGCCAAAGTTGCCCGCGACGATACGTTTCGCGTGATCGGCGTGGCCGCGGACGCACGTTTTCGTTCACTGCACGAGGCGGCGCCGCGCATGATCTATCAGTTGGCGCGCCACGATGAACTGCAAAGCGAATTCTTTCTCGTAGCTCGCGGCTCGAGCGCGGGGATTACCGCGAGCGCGATTCGCGAAACGACGCAGCGAATCGTTCCTGGTGCGCCGCAGCCAAACGTCTTCACATTCGATGAGCTCGTCGCCACTCACCTGAGCCGCGAACGAATGCTGATGGGGCTTTCTGCGAGTTTTGCGGTGATTGCGTTGCTGCTCACCGTCTTGGGCTTGTACGGCCTGCTCGCTCGCAGCGTGGTGCTGCGCCGCAAAGAAATCGGATTGAGGCTGGCCCTCGGCGCGCATCCGCGAGATGCGTTGAGCCTTGTCGTTCGGCAGGGGTTGCGGCTCGTTGTGGTGGGCGCCTTGGTCGGCGCGGGGGGGGCGCTTGCGAGCGTGCGGTTGCTCCAAAGCTTGCTGTTCGGCGTGAGCGCGACCGATCCGCTGATTCTGCTCGCAGTTGTGGGGGTGCTATTTGTTGTTGCGCTCGCGGCCAGCTGTGTTCCGGCATGGCGTGCCGCTCGCATCGATCCCATGGACGCGCTGCGATACGACTAGGCATCGTCCCTGGGCCGGACGACAGGGAAGGATGAACGGAGCGGGAGAACGTCGATTGATGAGGAAGGATTTAGGTCTTCTTTCGCAGGGGTAGCGGGGAAAAGCGGGAATGCAACGGGAGGTGATGGTCCGATGGCGGCACCGAGGCGGTGGTTCCAGCGAAAGGGGGAGTTTGAGGAAAACATGGCGGCGGAGATCGAGGATCACCTCAACCGGGAAACCGCAGCGAATATTGCCGCGGGCATGGGGGCAGAGGAGGCGCGGCGGCGAGCGCGACTCGGGCTTGGGGCCATCGAAGGCCTGAAGGAGAGCTGTCGAGAGGAGCGCCGAGGATTTGGGGTTGAGGCCGCGTGGTCGAACGTTCGCTACGGTCTGCGCATGATGCGCCGCAATCCCGGCTTCACGGCTGTTGTCGTGCTGACTCTCGCACTCGGCATCGGCGCGAACAGCGCCGTCTTCTCCGCCCTGGACGCTGTTCTTCTGCGCCCGCTGCCGTTCCCCGATGGCGACCAACTCATGCGTCTCTCGCAGCTCGGCAGGAGGGGCGAGCAAGGACGATCGAGCTTCGTCGCGCCGGTGCGCCTCGAGGATTGGAATCGGATGAATTCGACCTTCCAGTGCATCACCGGGTATTACGCGGACGACGCCTCAGAAACGTCAGGCGCCCTTCCCGAGAGAGTGACGGAAGCTTTCGTAGCTCCTCGGTTTCTCGAAGTCTGGGGAATTGCCCCGGTGCTCGGGCGCGACTTCACTCCTGACGAGGAACGCTTCGGCGGACCAGCAGCCGTTCTCATCAGCGATCGCTACTGGCGGCGCCACTTTAACGCCGACCCGAATGTCGTGGGGAAAAAGCTGCGCTTCGGCGAAGGGGCGCAGGCGGTCGTCGGCGTCATGCCCGCCTCGTACCGGTTCCCCGACCGCGACGTGGATCTGTGGACTCCCGTTCCTCTCAACGGGCCTTATGTGGCGAGCCGCGACAACACTTGGTACACGGTGATCGGACGCCTCAAGCCCGGCGTGACTCTCGCCGAAGCACGCGCGAACCTCGCGACGGTTCAAGCACAACTCGGAAAACAGTATCCCAAGCCGGACGCCGATCTCACGGTCAGCATTCGGCCGCTCAAAGAAACCGTGATTGGCGGCGTGCGCCAGTCCTTCTGGATTCTATTCGGTTCTGTTTCACTGCTTCTCCTCATTGCCTCGACGAACATTATCGCTTTGCTTCTCGCACGCGGTTCCGAGCGCCATCATGAAATCTCCGTGCGCTTCTCGCTGGGTGCTTCTCGCACAGCAATCATCGGTCAGCTCCTGACCGAAGTTTTTCTGTTGGCCCTCGCCGGCGCCGGGCTGGGCTTGCTCCTCGCCGGAGCCGCGTCAAACGTGTTCCGCACCCTGGGGGCGAATTTGCCGCGGGTCGAAGAGATCCGCCTCGACGCGCGAATCCTGTTGTATGCGCTGGCCTGTTCGGCTGTTGTGACGCTCTTATGCGGATTGTTCCCCGCGATTCGGAATGCGCGGCAAAGCCTATCGAGTTCCCTCGCGCAGTCCAGCGTGACGCAGGTATCGGCGCACAACCGGTTGCAATGGTTGATGGTGGGCGTGCAAGTCGCTCTCGCCGTCACCCTTTTGACTGGCGCCGGACTTCTCCTGCGCAGCTTCCAGGCCATCGGCCGCGTGTCGCCCGGATTTGACGCGAGCCACGTTCTCACCTTCCACGTCAGCGGCAATTATGGCGAAACCGCAGATATGAAAGGTTTGATAGAGCGCGTTGACGGCAGCCTTGATCAATTGCGCAGCGTTCCCGGGGTCGAAGCGACCGCGACGACCGCAGCTCTGCCGGGAGTTGGAAGCAAGTACCCGATGGAGATCAAATTCGTCGAGGGAGAAACCGATCCCAAACGCGAGATCATCGCGGAAAGCCGCGCCGTCTCTCCCGGGTATTTCGCGACCCTGCGGATCCCGCTTCTCTCGGGCGAACTCTGCCGCGAAAAATTCGACAGAGCTCAAACGGAGATTCTCGTGAATCACAGCTTTGCCGAAACGTTCTCTCCGCAAACGTCGCCCATCGGACGTCACATTTTCGCGCCCGGCAACGATTTCCTTCCGCGGGGCGAGATTCGCGGCATCGTTGGGGACGCGCGCGAGGAGGGCCTCGACCGTGAACCCGGCCCGACGATCTATTGGTGCATCAGCGCCCCCATGCCTGACCCCTATTATCTGGTTCGCACGCGCACCGAACCGGCCGCTCTGGCTCGGACCATTCGCGAAAGAATTCACGAAATTGAACCCTCACGGTCGGTATTCGACGTCCTCCCGCTCGACGACCATATCGACGCCGCATTCGGCGAGAACCGCCTGCGCATGATCCTGCTGGGCGTCTTTGCGGCGACGGCCATCGCCCTGGCTTGCGTGGGCCTGTACGGAACGCTCAGCTATTCCGTGACGGCCAGGCAACGCGAGGTGGGCTTGCGGCTGGCGCTCGGGGCTATGCGCGGCAACATCGTTCGGCAGTTCTTGCTCGAGGGAGTTGGCGTGTCCGCGCTGGGCTGCCTGGCCGGGCTCGCGCTTTCCATCGCCTTCGCACGCCTGATATCGGGAATGCTCTACGGCGTCTCGGCCACCGACGCGACAACCTTGTGCGGCGTGATTCTTATGGTGCTTAGCGTCGCGGCTGTCGCTTCCCTGATTCCCGCGATTCGCGCCGCGCGTATCGAACCCATGCAAGTTCTCCGCAACGAATGACGCATGGTTCTAGAACCATGAGGGGCCAAGGAGAGGTTCCCCATAAACGAGCTTGTTCCTGTCAACTGAGCCCTGGTCTCCGGGAATGACCTGAGGTTCTTCGAACCCTACCGCCGGGCAAGCGTGCCAAGGGGAGGCGCGCTACTTTTTCGCCGCCTTGCCCGCGTACTTCTTCTGGAACCGCTCGACGCGGCCTGCGGTGTCAATCAGCTTCTGCTTGCCGGTGAAAAAGGGGTGGCAGTTTGCGCAGATTTCCACGCGAATCAAATTGCCTTTATACGTTGAGCGCGTCTCGAACGTGTTTCCGCACGCACAGTGCACGGTTACAGGATGGTAATCGGGGTGAATTCCTTCTTTCATGACTCTCCGTTCGACTGACCGGTCTGCGCAACCGTGGTCGGGGCGCTTTTCGCCGCTTCGCCCGCCAAGTCGCGTCGCTAGGCCAGTCACATAGCATTTAGTGTAATCGATCCGCCAGGTCATTTCCACTTCGGCGCGTGTTTACGCCGCGCTCGGCGTGCGACATAATCACCTCCCGACGGAGTTCGCGAGGAGGTCGTCATGCTTCCGGGCTATGGAGCGGCGCTCAACCACCATCCGATGTTCGTCCATTTCCCGATTGTCTTGTGGCTCACGGCGCTTCTGTTCGAGCTTCTGGCCGTATGGCGCCGAAGCGACGAGCTAGAGCGAACCGCCTCCCGAGTGCTGTACCTCGGCACGCTCGCCGCAATCGTGACCGTATTTACCGGTTTCGCGGCTCAGAGATCGATTCCTCCCGGCGACGCGCAGCGCGTGGTCGGCATCCACGAAACGCTGATGCTCCTCTCAACCAGCCTCGCGCTGGCCCTGTGCATTTTCGCCTTCCTCATCCGGAGGGCTTCCGGGCGGCCGTCGCGCCGATGGATGCTGCTCGGGCTGCTGGTGCTCGGCATTCTGCTGACGATTGGCACCGACCGCGGAGCGGAGTTGGTCTACGGCTATGGTGCCGCCGTAAACTGGCCGAACGCCCAGCAGCAAAAGTGAGCCCTGGCTATCTGCGTCAACCGGTTAGGACTCATCCCGTCGAAGGTCACCATGATTCCCGGAGAATCCGTGGCCGGCCGCAGGGGAACACCAGGGTTTTCGCATCCTCGATGCGTGAGGTTTGCTCCGTCTCGGCCAAGGAGGGGTCTTGCGGCTCCCGACGGAACATTGTTTCGAAACGGATGTTCCTCAAGCGCGTCGCTGTCTGGCCCCATCTTGCCAGACGCAGCGATGTCGCGGGGGGAAGGGGCGAACGGCGATTCGCTTTCCGCATCCTGAATTCTTTGATAGCATGAAATATTCGCGTATCCACTTCGACGATTGGAGCAACAAGCAGATGGCCCTCATATGTGAAATTTGCGGCAAGAAGCCGAGCTATGGAAACGTGATCAGTCATGCGCACAACGTGCGGCGGCGCCGCTGGAATCCGAATCTACGTCGCGTCAAAGCCGTGGTGAATGGCGTGCGCAAGCAGGTGCGCGTCTGCACGTCGTGCATTCGTTCGGGCCGCGTCAAGAAAGCCGCTTGAGCTGTTCCCGCCGGAAGGAGCGCCGGTTGAAGCTGACAACCCTCACCCTCGCAACGTTGGTTGTGTCTGCTCTCGCCGGTTGCCAGCAAGAAACGGCTCCCGGGCCTGATGTCTGGGCAGTGGTGAACGGAAAGGAAATTGCGCGCGGAGAAGTCGAGAAGAATTTCCGATCTCGGCTGAGCGCCGATTCGCCGGCTCCTTCACACGAGGAAGCATTGTCGATGAAGTTGACGATCCTCGATGAGCTGATCAACAGCGAAATCCTCCTTGAGCGCGCCGAGAAAATGAATCTTGTGGCCAGCGATGCGGAAGTAGAAGATAAATTCACCGAGTCCAAGACCTCGTTCACCGAGGAAGACTTCCAGCGCAAGCTCCAGGACTCCGGCCTGACGGTCGACGATTTGAAAAGCGACATTCGGCGGCAGCTCTCGATTCAGAAACTTCTCAACCGTGAAATCGCTGCCAAGATCTCCATCACCGATCAGGACGTGACCAATTATTACAGCCAAAATCGGGCGCAGTTCAATCTTGCCGAGCCGCAATACCACATTGCGCAGATTGTGATCACCCCGCGGCCCGATCCCTCCGTGCACAATCGCAAGAACGACAAGGCCACAAACGAAGCAGAGGCCGGGCGCAAAGCGGCCATGCTCTCGCAGAAACTCAGCGCCGGCGCGGATTTTACGCAACTGGCCATGGATTATTCAGAAGACGCAAGCGCCTCGACAGGAGGGGATCTTGGCTACAATCCCGAATCGTCGTTCAATCGCTCCGATCCCCTGCTCAAACATACCGTGTTGGAGCTCAAACCGGGCGAAGTGAGCCGACCGATCCAGCTAAGGGACGGCCGCTACGTCATCCTCAAATTGATTGGCAAAGAGTCTGCTGGACAGCGCGAACTCTCTGACCCGCAGGTCCGCGAAGGGATCCGGCAGATGCTGCGCAACCGCAAGGAGCAGCTGCTGCGCGCCGCTTACCTCACGGAGGCAAGAAACCAATCTCACGTCACGAATTACCTGGCGAAGGAAATTCTCGAATCCTCCGGCAAGCTTCCGGCCGATGACCAGTGAGCGGAGCAAGCCCGTCCTTTAGGCCGGGGTGAGCCGCGATCATAACGGGGGCGCCTGTTGTTCGATATAACGCTGGATTACTTCGAGCGGCGCACCGCCGCAGGAAGCAGCAAAGTAGCGTGGCGGGCACAGGACATTTTTCCAATAGCATTTAGCCATGCGGGGCAAACGGCGACGGAGTACATAGCTCGATGCACCTTTCAAGGAATTCACGAACGAAGATACGGATGCCTTTCCTCCCTTCACGCAGGAGAGGATGTCAACGGTCCGGCGCCTCAGCCTACGACCGCTAAGACCTCGCCGGCGTTTACGGTCTGCCCTTCGGCAACGAGTAGCCGTTCGAGGACGCCAGTCTTCGGGGAGCGGACCTCGTTCTGCATCTTCATCGCTTCCAGTACAAGCAACGCTTGGCCGGCCTCGACCAGCTGGCCTGCTCGAGCGAGGAGCCGGACGACTTTCCCGGGCATCGAGGCAAGTACGTGTTGCCGGCCCTCGGCTTCGATGGCGGCCCCCCGCCGGCCTTGCCACTCCCGCGGGTTTTCGATGCGTACGGGAAACTCACGGCCAGCGATGGTCACTAAGACCCCGCCCGTGCGCTCTCGAACGTGAGCCTCGAACGATTGTCCGTCGAGGAGGATCGAGTACAAGGCCGGGGCGATCGGGACTGCGTCGGCCTCTCGGTTCCGTCCATCGATCGCGAAGCTCGTCGAGCCATTCCGGCTCGAAAGTTCGAGCGCCCTGGCTCGATCTCGAATTGTGAGCGCTATCCTCACGACGGGCTCAGGGCCCCGACCAGCCCCGCCCAGCGGTGTTGAGCTGCTCCAGGCGGCCTTCCGTCTTCCAGCGGCCTTCTTTGGGTTTTGCCGGATCCGTCTGGCCGCCCGACGCATCCGGTTCCTGGGATTGGTGCCACATCGCGGCGGCGATGGCCGCGACATCTTCGAGCGTCGATTCTCGCTCGTCCAGGGCAGGAGGGGCGTCGACCAAGTGGCTCTCGAGGAACTCGTCGAGCCATCGCGTGTGGATGTTGGCGTTCTGGAAATCCGCGGATCGGAGAATGCGCTGAAACAGACCCACGTTCGTGCGAATGCCCGAGGCATAGTATTCGCTGAGAGCTCGGCGAAGACGGGCGATGGCCTCGGATCGGTCTCGACCCCAGGCGATCAACTTGCCGAGCAACGGATCGTATTCATTGGGAACCGTCCAGCCCGCATAGATTCCTTCATCTAGTCGGACGGCCGGGCCGCTGGGCACGCGCAGTTCCAGAATCGTTCCGGGCGAAGGAAAAAAGTTGTTTTCCGGATCCTCGGCGTAGATGCGGCACTCGATCGCGTGGCCATGAAAGGCCATCTCGTTTTGCGTAAAAGGGATCTTATCTCCGGCCGCAATGGCGATCTGAAGTTTTACGAGATCGATTGCCGCGACCATCTCCGTCACGGGATGCTCGACCTGAAGTCGCGTATTCATTTCAAGAAAGTAAAAGTTGCGCTCGCCGTCGACCAGGAACTCGACGGTTCCCGCATTCCTGTAGCCGCCCGCGGCTGCAAGTTGAACCGCGGCCTGGCCCAGCGCTTGGCGCAGGTCGGGAGTCATGATCGGCGAAGGTGCTTCCTCGATCACCTTTTGGTAGCGCCGTTGAACCGAGCATTCTCGTTCGCCGAGGTGGACGATCCGGCCGTGTTGATCGCCCAAGACCTGGATTTCGATGTGCCGGGGCCGCAGCAGGTATTTCTCAAGGTACAACTGTTCGTCGCCGAATGCGTTCTTCGATTCGGAAGCGGCGTCGCGCCAACCCGCTTCGAGGTCGGCCTCTCGGCGGATGAGTCTCATTCCCTTGCCGCCGCCTCCGGCGACGGCCTTGAGCACAACCGGAAAGCCAATCTGCCGCGCGGTCTCCAAGGCCCTGTCCGGCCGGTCGATGGGATCGAGTGTGCCCGGAACGGTTGGGACGCCGATTTCTCGGGCCAAATGACGCGCGGCCGTCTTCGATCCCAATCGTTCCATGGCGTCCGGGGGCGGTCCGATGAAGACAATTCCAGCTGAACGGCAGGCGCGCGCAAAGGCGGCATTCTCGGCCAGAAAGCCGTAGCCGGGATGAATCGCGTCACAGCCGGCGCGTCGGGCGACAGCGATGATTTTCTCGCTGGCCAGATAGCTGTCGCGTGAAGGAGCGGGGCCGATCGGATAGGCCTCGTCAGCGAGCCGTACGTGCAGGGCCGTGCGGTCGACCTCGCTGAATACGGCGACCGAGCGAATGTCGAGTTCCCTGCACGCGCGCAGAATGCGCACAGCGATTTCGCCACGGTTGGCAATTAGAATTTTTCGCAACATTGGTTAGGGAAGCGCACAGAGCGTCAACCAGTCTAGCGAATCGCGCTCGAACGACACCATGGTCTGCGGTCCCGAGGGTGCCGAGCGAGCAGCGATCTGCTGGTGTCTACGTGAGAGGCTGCAGGTTGCCATCGATGGATTCGAGTTCTATGCGCAGAAGCCAGTCGAAATGGAATTTTTCTTCCGACAGAAAACGTTCGAGTTCTTCGCGGCTCGACGCATCGAATTCCGCCAGCATCTTGCCTTCCTGCATGTTGAAAAGCAGGCGCCGCGTGGCGACGGGCTTGGCCCTGCGCAGCCGCCGAGCAAGTTCGGTCGCCCCCTGTCGGGTCAGGCACGCCAGTGTGTGCTGCGAGATATAGCGAGGCATCCCGTCTCCTGCCGCTCGGTCTTACTCGACCCAGCCGCATATTGACCGCCGGTTCGCCCTGGCGCATTCAGCCCAGAAGCCACAGCGGCAGTGCTGCGCGGGCGCACTGCTCGATCATGCGCTGGTCCTGCGGGCCAAAGGCATTGGCTTGTCCGCTCTCGACATCGACCGTTCCGATCACGCGTTCACCGGACGGATCGAGGACCGGCACGATGATCTCCGAAAGCGTGCTGCCGAAGGCGGTGAGATAGCGAGGATCGCTGCGCACGTCGGCGACGATTACGGTCTTCTTCTGCGCAATGGCCGACCCGGTGAGGCCCGCATTCACCGGGAAGGAGGCGTGCGCGGGAGCACTTGGTCCGCTCCAGGCCAGGATCGAAACACTTTCCGCGCCGACATCGTACACCCCGACCCATCGGTACTGCCCGAGCGTCTGGATACGTTCGGCGAGGCGGCGAGCCTTTTCCGTACGGTCGTCGCCGCTCGCGGCAATCGCGCGGATTTGATTCAGCGTGTTATCGGCGATGATCGGCATTTGAGCGCCCCCGGACTAGCGGGATCGAAACGGTCGCACCGGCGCTGCGCAACGATTCGGCCGTCCCGAAACTGGGAGGGGGCAGGGCAAAGCAAGATCCTACTTCAGGCCGGCCAGCTTGCCAATTCCGCGCATCTTCATTTTCGACATGCTGCCGTACTGCTTCATCATGCGGCGCATATCCGAGTATTGCCTCAGCACTTCGTTGACCTGCTGCACGGTGGAGCCGCTGCCACGCGCGATCCGCTTCCGGCGCTTGCCATCGATCAGATTATGATTGGCGCGCTCGGCAGCCGTCATGGAGTTGATGATGGCCTCGATTGACTTGAGCCGGCCCTCATCAATCGATGCGTCGCGCGGCAATTTCGCGAAGGGCCCGATTTTCGGCAGCATGCCCATGAGTTGTTCGAGCGAACCCATTTTGCGAATCTGCTTGAGCTGGTCGCGGAAGTCTTCCAGCGAGAAATCATCCTCGCGCATCTTGCGTTCGAGCTCGCGGGCCTTTTTCTCATCGATCGTTTTCTCGGCACGTTCGATCAGCCCGAGGACGTCGCCCATTCCCAGAATCCGGCCGACGATGCGGTCCGGATAGAACGGCTCGAGCGCCTCATACTTTTCTCCCACACCGACGAACTTCACCGGTGCGCCGGTCACTTTGCGGATGGAGAGCGCCGCGCCGCCGCGTGCGTCGCCGTCCATTTTCGTCAGAATCACGCCGGTAATGCCCAGCCGTTTGTGAAATTCGCCTGCCGAGTTCACCGCGTCCTGACCAATCATGGCATCGGCGACGAACAGCAGCTCCGACGGGTTCAGTTCACGCTTGAGCATCGAGAGTTCGTTCATCAATTCGTCATCGATGTGCAAGCGCCCGGCCGTGTCGACCAAGATCACATCGCAAGCCGAGAGCTTGGCTTCCCGCGTTGCGCCGCGAACGATTTCGAGCGGTTTGTCCGTGCCTGTTCCGGGCCACAGGGGCGTGCCCGTTGCTCTGGCCACCTGCGCGAGTTGTTCGCGCGCGGCGGGGCGATACACGTCGGTCGAAACAGCGATCGGGCGGTGCCCATGCTCGGCGAGCCACTTGCCGAGCTTGCCAGTCGAGGTCGTCTTGCCTGAGCCTTGCAGGCCTACGATCAGCCATACCGACGGCGGCTTGGACCCGAATTGCGGTTTCGCCTCGCGGCCCAGCAGGTCGGCCAGCTCGTCGCGAACGATCTTCACCACCTGCTGGTCGGGCGAAAGTTGCAGCAGTACTTCCGAACCGAGTGCCTTGTCGCGGATGTGCGAGATGAATTCGTCGACAACGCCCAGGTTCACGTCGGCGTCGAGCAGCGATTCGCGAATCTCGCCGAGCGCCAGGTCCAGATGCTCTTCCGTCAGCTTGCCC
Organism: Candidatus Cybelea sp.; assembly: GCA_035622135.1. GTDB lineage: Bacteria > Acidobacteriota > Terriglobia > Acidiferrales > UBA7541 > Palsa-295. The sequence continues at coordinate 155,307 of DASPVZ010000004.1, forward strand.
TGTCCGCGCAGATTCTTGAAGGCGCGTTGTAGCTTTTCCGTAAGTGTTTCAAACATGCCTGTTCACGATGCCTCCCTCCATTCTACCAATATCCGCCCGAATCCCCCGCTTTCGACCGGCTGGCCCCGACCGGTGCTGTCGCCAGAATAGCGGTTGGAGGTACAATCTGAAACAGCGTCCGGCGCGTACTTCTAGTGCTGTAGCGATGAAGGGGCGCCGGGTTGGGGACAATCGTGGGTGCCTCTGACATCCTTCCGGAAAGGATCGAACATGAAAACAGCTTTCACGACGTTTGGTCTGCTTGCCATGCTACTCGCCACGCTTACGCTCGGAGCGCCTGCCCGGGCTCAAGAAAAAGCCATGACGTGGACCGGCTGGATTAGCGACAGCGGCTGCGCAGCGAAGGGCGCTAACGCCGGCCACAAGGCATGCGCCGAGAAATGCGTCAAAGAGAAGGGTGCCAAGTGGGTGTTTGTTGACTCGAAGACGAAGCGGGTCCTGCCCATTGAGAACCAGGATGCCATCAGCGACGCGAATCTGGGTCAAGAAGTGAAGCTAACGGGAACGAGGGGGAAGGACGGGACACTGCACGTCGACAGCATCTCGAATGCCATGTCGATGTGACCGGCCAACCTTCCGCGCGCCGATTGTGGGGTGTGGGCGCGCAACCCGCACCCCACGCGGAGCGCCAAGTCCCCCGTCAGTCGGTCGAAGATCCCTACTTCGATCCGGCCGTGCATATCCTGTCGGTCCCCAGATACGGCCTTAGGACCTCGGGAATTACAATTGTGCCGTCGCGCTGCTGGTAATTTTCGACGATGGCAATCCACGTACGCCCTATAGCGAGGCCGGACCCGTTCAGCGTATGCGCGAATTCAGATTTGCCGCCCTTCGGTTTAAACCGGATCCCGGAACGCCGGGCCTGAAACGCCTCGGTATTCGAGCACGACGAAATCTCCATGAAGTCACGGATCGAAGGCAGCCACACCTCAATATCGTAGGTCTTCGCCGAAGCGAAGCCCATATCGCCGGTGCAAAGCTGCATGACGCGATAGGCGAGCCCGAGTTTTTGCAGCACGTCTTCGGCGTCGCGCACGAGCGATTCGAGCTCGGCGTAGCTCTGGTCCGGCCGTGTGAACTTGAACATCTCGACTTTTTGGAACTGGTGTTGACGCTTGATCCCCCGCGTGTCCTTCCCTGCCGCGCCCGCCTCGGACCGGAAGCAGGCCGTCCACGCACACAGTTTTAAGGGGAGCAGGTCTGCGTCGAGAGTTTCGTCGCGATGCAGGCTCGTCAGCTCGACCTCCGACGTCGGCGTGAGCCACAGATCGGTGTCTTGGATATGAAACATGTCCGCTGCAAATTTCGGCAATTGGCCGACGCCGGTGAGTGAGGCGGTATTCACGATGAACGGCGGGAGAATTTCCGAATAGCCGTGCTGGCTGGTGTGCACGTCCAGGAAGAAATTGGCCAGGGCGCGTTCGAGTCTCGCGCCGAGCCCCTTGTAAACGACGAACCGGGAGCCCGCAATCTTCACCGCCGCTTCGAAATCGAGGATGCCGAGGACCTCGCCAAGTTCCCAATGTGGGCGGGGAGCAAAGTCGAATTTCGGCGCCTGGCCCCACCGACGCACCTCGACATTATCCGTAGCGCCTTTGCCGACAGGCACGCTCGCGTGCGGCACATTGGGAATCGTCAGCAAGAAATCTTTCAATCGTTGATCGAGCTGGGCAACACGTTCGTCGACTCGCTTGATCTCGTCGGACATCTCCTTCATGCGCGCTAGGATCGTGCTCGCGTCCTGGCCCGATTTCTTGAGGCGCGCGATTTCGTCGCTGGCCTTGTTGCGTTCGGCCTTCATCCGTTCGACCGACGTGATCAATTTCCGCCGCTCGCCGTCGACTTCGCGAAACGGCCCGAGATCGAGCGTAATGCCGCGGTCGACCGCCATTTTTTCGATCAAGTCGAGGTGCTCTCGCACGTATCCGAGGTCCAGCATAAGCGCACAAGGATACACGAACGCACTGGCGGCTGGGGAGGGTGACTGTTTGGCTCGCCCTGAACTCGGTCGACGCGGGCAGTTCTGTGGCAACGATTATGCTGAGGGCACGGCCGCGCCTGTGTTCTCGACCTACATTCTTGGCCCGCTTCTCACCCTCCTGCCGAGGCCTTGGCGCACACGAGTATTCGCCGCGGCGACCATCCAAGCAGCTGGCGCCGCGGCGCTCTCTGGAATCCTGGAATCGGTGGCGGCCCTGGCCGTCAATCCCTTCCCCTGGCCGACGCACGCCTGTGAGTCAAATCAAGAGCGAAACGATCATTCCTTGACCGGACTCCAGCTGGCGTCGGGATCGAACTCGGTCAAGTTGCTGGCAACGTTTGCCGTGTTCTTGCCCAAGTCCTTTTGCAGAAGGATATGATCCTGGTTGATGATGAAAGTCATTACTCCGGAGTCGCCATACTTCGCCGGATAAGCGACCAGGGCAAATCCGCGGACCAACCTTCCATTGATCAGGTAGTTCTTTGCGCCGCCCGGTGCCTTGCCGCTTTGTCCCGTCAGCATGCGGAAGTAGTAGCCGTGGAAAGGCATGTGTGCGTTGGGTTTCGCGACATATCCCTCGGAGGTTGCAAACGCCACGAGTGGCCCGAGGGGACTCAAGGGTTGACCCTGGACGGACTTCCAGTACAGGCCGTTCTCTTTGCCCGGATCGCTGATGAACTTCAGAGCGTATTGTCTGCTCATCGCGCCATCGTGAAGCTGGGAGAAGTACTCGGACTCGGCGTCCGCTACTGTTCCACAAACTTGGATGACGGCCAGTTCATCCCGGCCAATGCGCCGATCGAGAATTTCCTCTTTGCCTGCAGCCGTGTCGAAGAACCATTTCCCTCGATCGTTTCTCCTGAGCGGAATGGGAAAGGGGAAATTGTCAGCACCCACCAGCAGGAGTTGGCTTCCATCATCCATCCTGCGCCAGCGGTGCATGACCCCGTAGCGTGCCACGAATGAGTTCACCACGTTCTTGTCCTGCACGGGATCACCGGAGGACAGGAGGTCTTTCGAGTCCGGGCCGAAAATCGCCAGGAGGGCGCTTTGATCGTCGGACTTCGCACCGGCCAGCACGGCGTTACCTGCATCCTCAGGGGTGGCAAACGTCCTGATGGCAGAGTTGTCCGATTGGCCGCAGCCGGAGAATGTACAGACGAAGGCAAGCAGCAAAGACGGAAACTTGGTCACGATTGTGCGCATCTGGGCGAACCTCTATCTCTGACCTCAGAAAAGACCTAACAAGCCAGCGCTCGCAAGACGGAGGGCCAGCTGCGCGCGTTACCGACGCCGGCCAACGCCTCCGCCACGACCACCCCAACCTCCGCCACCAGCGCGGCTCTCCCGGCCACGGGCACTTTCCTCCCGTGCCTGCCACCCATCTTCGCCGCCAAAGGCGGAGACCCCGTGGCTCGTTCCTGTCGAGCTCCATCCCCGCGCATCGCTCGAATCTCCTCGCGTTTGCTGCCAGCCGTTGCCCGTGTTCTTGTAGACGTTGCCGTTGGCCGTCGCGTATTTGTTGCCATTTGCTGTTTTGCCTGCCGAATAGTTGCCGTTCCCGCCGGAGGAGGCAACGGCCCTGCCGCCGTCTGAAGTTTGAACCGACCCAACCGAGCCACGCGTGGTCGTCTGATGCTGGGTATAGGCCGTTTCACCATTCTTTGAAACGACTGAACTGCCGTAGCTGCCATAGGCATTGGAGGCTTGATGCGTGGCACCGTAGGCGCCCGTACGCGGGTTATACGCTTGACCGGCTTTCTGCGTGCCGTAAGGAGTCACCGCGGACGCCCCACGAGCATAGGTTCCGGTGGACGGGTTATAGGCGTTACCCACCCGCGCGGCGCCGTTTGGTCCGTAGGCGGTTGCGCTGGACCCATAATAGCCGCCGTGCCATGCCCCGTTCCCGTAGTAGCCGGAATTGCCGTAGACTACCGTTCCGCCGTGCCAATTACAGTTCCAGGCGCTATAACCCCAGCCGCAGCAGCCGCCGCTCAATGCGGCACCCACGGCAACACCTGTTCCGAAGGCTAGGGCGCTGGTGGCGGCTATGGCCGCAGCGCTATACCCGGGGGTAACGTAAGGGGTGCCATAAACAACGGCGGGGTTGTACTCGGGAACGTAGACGACCTCGGGATTGGCGGGCTCAATCGTGATCACTTGCGGGGACTGTTGCGTGACAATGATCTGCGAGCCCGATCGAAGATTACCGGCCGAGTATGCCTGGGCGCGCAAGGCCTGAACGGCCGCCATGACATCAGCCGACTGATTGCTATACGCTTCCCCCAACGCGGAGGTCCAACCGAGATTATTCGCCAGGTTTTCGAGCACCGAGGGGAACTGGGTAAGTGCTTTTACGCTCGGTTCCCACGGCTGGGAATTCACAGCGGTCATGAGAGTTGAACCGCTCAGATTCTGATTCTGCTTGAGCCAACCGGCAGCCGCTTCGACTTGGTCGGGAAACGCCGCAGCTCCCAGGACCTGAGCCACCAGGGCATCGGGATACAAGGCGACGGGAGCGACCAGTTGTTGCAGCTGGCTCGAAGAGAGGGGTGCACCTTGCTCCGTGTATCCTGAGGTTGACTGCTGACCGGCAGCTTCAAGCGGCAAAACGCTGATGGCTAGAAGCAGGGAGAGGGAGGCCGACAAAAGCCGATTCGTGAAGGTTCCGAGCATTTCTTACCCCCCAATTCGTCCTCGACGCGAACCTCCAACAAAATGTAGGAACCTCCTGCGCAGCGCTGCGATGTGGACGCCTGCTATTTGCGGGGCCATGCTCCTTACGGAATCATTCCGCATTCGAACATCTTGTTGGCGATCGGCCCGGCTACTTTGTTGATGAAGGCTTGGCGCATCTGCGGATCGTTGTGCAGGACGGCAATGGCGCGCTGTTCCTCCGGGGATCTCGGCTGACCTTGCCTCTGAATCCTGTCCTCAGACAACTGCTGACAGCTGGACGTTTGGTACTTCTGAATCAGTTTGTCAGCGATCCTGTTCATCACGGGGTAGGGTTGGGGAGCGGAGGTATTCGGGTCTGGCGGTTGAGCGAGCGCTGGCGCAGGAGGCACGGCGGAGGCGCCGGGTGACGCGAGGTGACCCGAACCGAGCAAAGCAATGACAGCCAGTGTTACAAACAGCAGGCGCTGGGACCAACCCTGTCTCATACCCCCTCCTTTTGCTAGCCATTTTCGAAGACGGAGCTTCACGGGGAACAACCCTAGGGGAGGTCCTCCATTCCGGATACTGTCATTTCTGCTAGTGCCCTTCCGACGTGCCTAGACCAAAACGAGCGAATCGATTTGAGCAGGAGTCGAGGCCGGCTAGAAGGCGGGGCGATCGCGGAAACACGCCTAGAAGTGGCGACGCCAGGTTGCACGTCTCGGATCATTAGGAGGGGTCAAGTTGAAGCGCCTCGTCGAGGCGAACCGCGCTTCGATCGAGTCCGGGCGATGACGGGATAGCGCACAGCAAGAGTCAAATCCTCGAGCTTGGATCGCAACGCCCTTTGGCCGCCTTTGCATCAGAAGGGGGCGTTTTCAGCTGCCGAGCCATCTAGCCCGTGGGGGAAAGAGGACCGCGCGGTTTTAGCCGATATACGTTTCGACCAGACTAGTATTCGTTGGCGGAGCCTTCCAGGAAGGCGCGCAGTTTGCGCGAGCGCGACGGGTGCCGCAGCTTGCGCAGAGCCTTGGCTTCGATCTGGCGGATGCGCTCGCGCGTGACGGCGAACGACTGGCCAACTTCTTCGAGCGTGTGCTCGCTGCCATCGTCCAATCCGAAGCGCATTTTGATCACCTTCTCTTCACGCGGCGTGAGCGTCTTCAGGACCGAAGAAGTCTGTTCCTTGAGGCTGAGGTTGATCACCGCATCCGACGGCGACACGACGGCCTTATCCTCGATGAAGTCGCCGAGATGGGAATCCTCCTCTTCGCCGATCGGAGTTTCGAGCGAAATCGGCTCCTGCGCGATTTTCAGAATCTTGCGCACCTTCGCAACGGGAATGTCCATGCGCTTGGCGATTTCTTCCGATGTGGGCTCGCGGCCAAGCTCCTGGACCAGCTGCCGCTGCGTGCGGACCAACTTATTGATGGTCTCGATCATGTGGACCGGGATGCGAATCGTGCGAGCCTGATCGGCAATGGCGCGCGTGATGGCCTGGCGAATCCACCACGTGGCATAGGTCGAAAACTTGTAGCCGCGGCGCCATTCGAACTTGTCGACCGCTTTCATCAGGCCGATGTTGCCCTCCTGAATCAGATCGAGGAATTGCAAGCCGCGGTTCGTATACTTCTTTGCAATCGAAACCACCAGGCGCAGGTTGGCCTCGATCAGTTCCTTCTTCGCCTGTTCAGCCTCGGCTTCGCCGCGGACGATCACCTGGATCGCGCGTTTTAGCTCGGTCGGACTGACCTCGGTCGAAACGTCGATTTCGTCGAGTTCCTGCTTGCGCGCTTTCAGGTCCTTGCGAGCCTCCGCTTGCACCTCGGCCTTGGACGCCTCGACGCGCCGATCGAGCTTGATGATCTCCCGCTCGAGGAATTGAACGCGCTCGACCGTCTGCCGAATCTTGTCGATGAGCCGCTTCTTCTCGAACGGATTGAAATCGATTTCGCGCACGAGCTTGGACATTCCGACGCGCGTGCGCGACAGGTCGTACTTGGCGCGAAGGTAGGGGCGCTTCTTCGATCGAGGCATCTTCTCGAGCTTCTGGGCTTGCTTGAGCGCCTGAAGAAACAGCTTGGCGATCTTGTCGATTTGGCGGAGCGTTTCCTTCGTCTTCTGCTCGATTTTCTCTTCGGTCAGCTCCTCGTCATCGAACTGAACGATCTCTTTGATCGACCGCGAGCCGTTGCGCAGGTCCTCGCCGATCTGCAGGATTTCCTTCAGGATGAGCGGAGCGCGCGAAATCGTCTTCAGGACGAGCAATTGACCGCGCTCGATACGTTTGGCGATGGCTACTTCGCCCTCGCGCGTCAGCAATGGCACGGTCCCCATTTCGCGCAGGTACATGCGCACCGGGTCGTTGGTTTTCTCGAGCGCACCCGGCGTGAGATCGATATCTTCCTCGGCGGGACCTTCTTCCTTGAGCAGTTCGACGGTATCGCTCGAGTCCGCGGCAGCGAGCGCCGCCTTCGCGCTCGAAAGGTCTTCGTAGACATCGATGCCGTACCGTTCGAACGTCGACAGCAGGTCGTCGATTTCTTCCGAGGAATGAACCTCGGCCGGCAGAATATCGTTCACCTCATCGTAGAGCAGGTAGCCACGCTCCTTGCCCATAGCGATGAGCTGCCGCACCTGATCGTATTTTTCCTCAAGAGCCAACGTCACGCTTTATCTCCCCCGTTCGTTCCGATCTCAAACGGAACGGCGCAGGTTCCTCCCCGGCCCGTCCAGAAGGCCAGGGTGCTGAGTTCGCACACTCGATTTCTCTTGTTGGTCTGTTGACGGATAAGGCTTGGAACGGTCCCCGACCCTGATCTCCTCAAGAAGCCCAGCACGATCCCCCGCGCCGACACACGTACTATGAGATGCTGGAAATCCGCCGCTCGTTTCGCCCGAAACCCTACAAGGATACCCCTTAGGCCTTTTGGCCGTCAATGGGAAGGTTCCCAAGGGCCAACCGTATCAGGAGCTTAGGCCGCACCCTGCTTTTTGGCCAGGGCTACCTGCAGAGCGCTTTTCTTCCTCAAAAGCTCAACCAGCTCACTCCGCGCAGGTTGTCGCTCGATCTGGCGCTCTAATTCCGCGAGTTCGGCAGCGATTTTGCGCCCGCGCAGGAACTCCAGGCAGCTGTGGGCGGCTTCCCAAGTCGGCTCCGGAGCCGACTCGAACAGCACCTCAAAGAGAATCTGGCGATCGCGGGGGTCGAGGGCGGCGGCCAGGGCCGCCGGATCGATCTCGGTGCCCGAATGCGCCAGCAGGGCATCGAGAATGCGCTCGGTTTCGAGGCCGCGGTGCAGAGCTCCCTCGGCCAATTCGCGTGCGAGGCGTTCGCGAAACCCGCTGGCCTCGGCGAGCATGCGGATTAGCTGGCGCTCGGCCGGCTTGATCACCGAGGCCACCAGCTCCGGCTTCGGTTTCACTTCGCTGCGGCGATCGGCGGCAGCGCGACGAAGCGACTCGCGCAAAACCGGTTCATCCACTCTCAACTCGGAGGCGATTCGGCTGGCCCACTCCGAGCGCACAAGGCGATTCGGAACCTTCTGTACGTAGGGCATCAGAAAGTTGAGAGCCGCGAGTTTTCCTTCGGCGGTCGTGCGGTCCATCTTGCGGGCCCGGCCGATCAGATAGTCGAGATAACTGGGGGCTTCCTCGAGCAGTTTGCGGTAGGAGTCGGCGCCTTGCTCTCGGATAAATTTATCGGGATCGGCGCCAGCGGGGAGGGACAGTGCGCGCACATCGAGTTCCTTCTCGAGCAGGATCCCGAGGGAACGTTCGGTGGCCGCTTGGCCTGCCGCATCAGGATCGTAATTCACCACGACTCGGCGGGTGAAGCGCGAGAGTAGCCTGATCTGCGGTTCGGCCAGACTCGTGCCGCAGCTCGCCACCACATTCAGAAAGCCGGCCCGCGCCACGGCGATGGCGTCCATGTAGCCTTCCACTAAAATTCCGAAATCATTCTGGCGAAGCGATTCTTTCGCGCCATCGAGGTGATAGAGGACATGGCTCTTCGAATAGATCGGGGTCTCGGGCGAGTTCAAATATTTCGGCATCTCGTCGCCCAGGGCCCGTCCGCCGAAGGCAATCACCTTTCCCGACTCGTTCGAGATCGGAAAGATGATCCGACGCCGAAAACGGTCATAGAGACGGCCGCTCTGGTCGCGGGAAAACAGGCCAGAGACGCCGAGAAGCTTGTCGGGATATTTCGCCCTCAGGTGGCGAAGGAGCGCATCACCGGAGCTTGGTGCAAAACCCAACCCAAAGCGGAGAATCGTGTCACGGTCGAGGCCGCGATCTTCAAGGTAGGCCAGGGCGACGGCCCCCTCGGGCCCTTCGTCGAGGCGGCGCGTGAAAAACGCCGCCGCTTCACGATGCATCGCGAGAATCGCCGAGCGCTGCTGATTTTCCTGACGCTCTTCCGGGGAGCGCGGGCGCGTCTGCGGAATCGGAATGCCGCATTTTTCGGCCACGCTGCGCACGGCCTCGGGGAAAGTCGATTTCTCGACTTCCATGACGAACTGGAAGACATCGCCGCCGACTCCACAACCAAAGCAGTGGTAAATCTGCTTGGTGGGATGGACGGCAAACGAAGGGGTTCTTTCCTGATGAAAGGGGCACAAGCCCATGAAGTTCGCGCCGGCCTTTTTCAGGCGAACGTAGTCGCCGATGACGCGGACAATGTCCGCCTGCTGCTTCACGCGTTCCGCGAACGATCCGGTCTCAGCCATGGTTCGGAAAATCGAGCGCGGCAGACTCGCCCGCCTCAGGCCGGCCGCTGCGCTCGAGCGAGAGTAGCTTTAGCATCTTGCCGGGGTCTTTTCAACCGCACGATCCCGGGTGGGGCGGGGCCCATCGTCAAACCAGCCCCCTAAAAGGGGGATGCGTCTATACTGTTCGTTCGCGATTGGTGCGGGTGAGCAGCGAATGCAAAAAGTCTCGCTTTTCGTGCCGTGCTTTGTCGATCAATTGAGCCCCGAGGTGGCCCTCGACGCGGCGCACGTCCTGCGACGTGTCGGCTGCGAGGTGGTTTTCCCGGCGGGGCAGACCTGCTGCGGACAGCCCGGCTTCAACACCGGCTACTGGGAGGAAGCGCGCCCCCTGGCGGAGCGGTTTGTGCGCGTTTTTCGCTCCTCGGAAGCGGTCGTTTGCCCTTCCGGTTCGTGTACGACCATGGTGCGCAGATTCTATGCGGAACTGCTGGCGGGCACGCGGCTTGCGGGCGAAGCAAAGAGCATCTGTGCGCGCGTATTCGAGTTCTCCGAGTTCCTGGTCAATATAGCCGGCGCCCCCGACGTCGGCGCATGCTTCCCCCACCGCGTGACCTTTCACGACGCCTGCCATGGTCTACGCGAATTGCACCTCAAGAGTGAACCGCGCGAACTCCTCCGCCGCGTGCGCGGACTCGAGCTCATCGAGATGCCGTCGAGCGAAGAATGCTGCGGCTTTGGCGGAACGTTCGCCACAAAATTCGCCGTGATTTCGGCGGCCATGGGCGAAACGAAGGCAGGAAACGTGGAGGCTTGCGGGGCCGAATACGTCACCTCCATCGACCCGAGCTGTCTGTTGCAGATCGACGGTATCCTGCGGCGCCGGAATTCGCGAGTTCACACGATTCATGTGGCGAGCATCCTGGCGCGAACAGATCAGACGAGCCAGGGCGCACGCCCTATTTCTCAGGCCGGGTCCAGGGCATGAGCGCTCCGGGCAGCGAGTTCCTTCGAGCGGCAGCGGAACAGTCCGCCGATCTGGCTCGGCGAGAGACGGTTCGCCGCGCGATCCAGCACTATGAACGAGCCGTCGAGCAAGGGCGCGCCCGATTCCTCGACTGGGAAGCGGCGCGCCAGAAGTGCCACGAGATTAAGTGGGACGCGATCCATCACCTCGACAAGTATCTCCTCCAATTCGAGCAGCGTGTCGCGGCCCGCGGCGGGCGTATCTTCTGGGCGGAGACGGCGGAAGATGCGCGGCGGTACATCACCGACCTTGCCAACCAGCGCGCCGTGCGGACGGTCGTGAAATCGAAGTCCATGGTGGCCGAAGAGATCCATCTCACGCCCGCGCTCGAGGCCATCGGCGCGCGCGTCTTCGAGACCGATCTCGGCGAATTCATCGTTCAGCTTCGCGACGAGCCTCCATTTCACATCGTCACGCCGGCCATGCATCTGACGCGCGCCGATATCGCCAAACTCTTCGCTGAAAAGTTGAGCGGCGCTGCCGAAGGCGGCACGAGCGATGACCCTCGGGAACTGGTTGCCGCCGCGCGGCGAGCCCTGCGCCGCGAGTTCTTTGCGGCCGAGATGGGAATCACCGGCGCGAATTTCCTTGTGGCCGACTGCGGTATGGTCGCGGTCACGACGAATGAAGGCAATGACCGGCTGGGCACGGCCCTTCCGCGGATTCACGTGGCCATTGCCGGAATCGAAAAAGTACTGCCGCGGTTGGAAGATCTTGCCATCTTCTGGCCCGTGCTGGCCACCGCCGGCACCGGGCAGGCCATCACCTGCTACAACACACTGATCGGCGGCCCGCGGTCGGCCAACGAGCCCGATGGCCCCGGGGAATTTCACGTCGTGCTGCTCGACAACGGCCGCACGGAACTGCTCGCCGACGAGGAAGAGCGCGATGCGCTCGCCTGCATTCGCTGCGGGGCGTGTCTGAACGCCTGCCCCGTCTTTCGCACCATTGGGGGACACGCCTATGGCACGACCTACTCCGGCCCGATCGGCAGCGTGATCACTCCGCACCTGCGCGGCCTTGGTTCCTTCGCGCATCTGTCATACGCCTCTTCCTTGTGCGGTGCCTGTACCGCCGTGTGTCCCGTGAAGATCGATTTGCATCATCATCTGCTGCGCAACCGTCGAAACGCCGTGCGCTCGGCCGACCGCCCCTGGCTGGAGCGCGTGGCGTTCAAGATCTGGCGCTGGACCGTGTCGAGCCCGCTCCGATTTCGGGCGGCGGGGTCGATCGGACGCGCAATGGCTCGGGCCCTGTACTCGATGGGGCTCGCGGGAACGGCGCTTGATCCGTTGCGTCCGTGGACGAGGTACCGCGCCGCGCTGGACATCCCGCGCCGATCGTTTCGCGCCTTGTGGAGGGAACGTGGAAACGCCCGAGCATCCCGGACGTGAGCGAATTCTTCGCCGCATCGAATCCGCGCTGGCCCGTAGTGCGCCGAAGCAGGCCTCGACAACCGCTCAGCGGCTTTTCGCGCCTGTATCCGACCCGCTTTCCCGTTTTCGGCAGGAATGCGCGGCGAATATAACCGAATGCGTCCTGACCCGGGACACGGCGGGGACCGCTGACGCGCTGCGCGATTTGCTCGCGCCGCTTCCGGCCGGCGAGATTTACATCGAGGACACGCCGTTGCTTCGCCGCATCGCGCAGCGCTCGGCCGCCGGCCGCGCCCTTCGCTGGTCGGGCGATGGGGCGCCAGGCGAATCGTCCGAGGCGTCCATTACGCTTGCCGAGTCCCTGATTGCGTCGACCGGTTCCGTGCTGATTGCCTCATCGGGCGCGGGCCGGGGCGCCTCGGTAATTCCGCCCGTGCACATCGTCGTCGCCTCTCAATCGCAACTCGAGCCCGACCTCCCGGCTGCGCTTGCGCGCGCGCAGCAGAAGGGCTTGGCGGAGCGCAGCTCCTGCCTGTTCCTGATCACGGGTTCGAGCCGTACGGCGGATATCGAGAAAATTCTGGTCTTGGGCGCGCACGGCCCGCGGCGCCTGGTCATCTTGTTGGCCGAGCATCTCGACTGATTCTGGTCACCTGCTATAGACTGGCCAGGGTTCGATTCGCTGCATGCCAGGAAGCGTACTCAAACTCGATCCGCGCGATAACGTCTTGATCGCGCTCACCAATTTGCGCCCGGGCCAGGAGCTTGAACTCGATGGCGCGTCGTACCGACTGGTGTCCGACGTGCCGGCCAAGCACAAGTTCGCGACGGTCGATCTCAGTGCGGGCGACCGAGTGATCATGTACGGGGTTCTGGTCGGCAAGGCCATGAAGCCAATCCGCCGCGGCGAAATCATCACCACCGAGAATCTTCATCACCAGGCGGCGCCGTTTCACGAGAAGTCCCGGCAACTCCATGCGGCTGCTCCCGATGTTTCGCGCTGGCGAGACCGTACGTTTTTCGGCTATCGCCGTGCCGACGGCCAAACCGGCACGCGCAACTATTGGCTCGTCGTGCCGCTCGTGTTTTGCGAAAACAGAAATATCGCGGTCCTCAAGCAGGCCTTCGAGGAGGAACTGGGCTTCGCCGCCCCGCAGGTGCATCGGCAGCAGGTCGCCGAGCTGGTTGGTCTCTATCGCGACGGCCGCGGGGAGGAAATCCCCGACCACAAATTCGCCCCGAATAGCGAGGCTCGCAGCGGAAGGCGGCCGTTCGACCATCTGGACGGAATCAAATTCCTCATGCACGAGGCCGGCTGCGGCGGCACGCGCGAAGACGCGCGCAACCTCTGCGGGCTGATCGCCGGGTACATTCATCATCCGAATGTGGCGGGCGCGACAATCCTGAGTCTTGGCTGTCAGCACTCGCAAATGGACCTCCTGCGCGAAGAGATCGCCAAGCGCGATCCGCATATGGGGAAAACCCTTCTGTGGTTCGAGCAGCAGCGCTCCGGCACGGAATTTGACATGCTCTCGAGCGCCGTTCGCCAAACCTTTGTCGGCTTGATGGAGGCCGAGCAAAGCCGCCGCGAACCCGCTCCCCTTTCCCAATTGTGTCTCGGGCTCAAGTGCGGAGGCTCGGACGGGTTTTCGGGGATTTCCGCGAATCCCGCCGTCGGACACGCCGCCGACATCATCGCCGCGCTGGGCGGCCGCGGAATTCTCTCGGAATTTCCCGAGCTTTGCGGCGTCGAACAGGAACTGATCGACCGCAGCGTCAGCCAAGAGGTGGCCGACCGCTTCATCGAGTTGATGCGCGACTACGCGGCGCGTGCGCGAGCCGTTCGCGCGGGATTTGACATGAATCCGTCACCCGGGAACATTCGCGACGGTCTCATCACGGATGCCATGAAGTCCGCCGGTGCGGCGAAGAAAGGCGGCACCTCCCCGGTCACGGCCGTGCTCGATTATCCCGAATACTCGAGCGAGCCGGGCTTGAACCTGCAATGCACGCCGGGAAGTGACGTCGAATGCGTTTCCGCACAGGTGGGCGCCGGGGCAAACGTGGTTCTGTTCACGACCGGCCTCGGCACGCCGACCGGCAACGCCATCGCCCCCGTGGTGAAGATCTCGACCAATTCCGACCTCGCCGGGCGCATGAGGGACATTATCGACGTCGATACAGGCGGCATCATTTCCGGAGAGCGCACGATCGCGGAGATGGGCGAAGAGATCCTGGAGTTCGTGATCCGGGTCGCGAGTGGCGAGGGGAAGACAAAGAGCGAATCTCTCGCCCAAGACGACTTTATTCCCTGGAAGCGAGGAGTCTCGCTCTGATCCCAACGTCCTGCTCGCCCGCGGCGGCTCGTTTCGTGTCATGAATATCGACGCGCACCAGCACTTCTGGCGCTACGACCGGCGCCGCGATACCTGGATCACGGAGGAAATGTCCGTCCTCCGGCGCGATTTTCTGCCGGAAGATCTGCTTCCCGAACTTGCCGGGAACGGCATGGACGCCAGCATCGCCGTGCAAGCCGATCAATCCGAGCGCGAGACCGAGTTCCTTCTCGATTGCGCCGGGCGACATCCGCAGATTGTGGGCGTGGTCGGCTGGTTCGATCTGCGCGCCGCGAATGTCGAGGAGCGGCTGGCCTGTTTCTCGCGGTACAGAAAGCTCCGCGGAGTCCGTCATATTGTGCAAGCGGAGCCGGATGATCGATTTCTCCTGCGCGAGGATTTTCGCCGGGGAATCCGCTGCCTTCGCCAGTTCGGCTTCACCTACGATATTCTGATTTATCCGAGGCACTTGGCCGCTGCCTGCGAATTCGTTGCGGAATTTCCGGAACAGCCATTTGTGGTCGATCACCTGGCCAAGCCGAACATCCGAGCAAGGGACCTAGCCCGGTGGTCGAATCAGATGCGCGCCATGGCCTTGCATCCAAACGTCTTCTGCAAACTATCGGGATTGATTACCGAAGCGGACTGGCTCCGCTGGTCGGCTGAGGATTGCAGGCCGTGCCTGGACGTCGTGTTTGAGGCTTTTGGCGTCGACCGGCTGATGTTCGGGTCCGACTGGCCCGTTTGTCTCCTGGCCGGAAGCTACGGGCAGGTGAAAGAGCTGGTCTCGAGCTACATGCGGCAGTTTGACCGGAAAGATCGCGAGAACATTTTCGGTTTGAACGCAGCCCGCTTCTACGGATTGAGGACAGCGGCGGATGGATCTCGAGCTCAAAGATAAAGTGGTGATTGTGACGGGCGGCGCAAAAGGGATTGGCGCGTCGATTGTCCGCGCGTGTGGCAGGGAAGGCGCAATTCCCGTGATTGTCGGTCGCGGCGCGAGCGCGGCAGAGCTGTTGCAATCCGAGCTCCATAGTCGCGGGGTCAACAGCCACTTCATCGGTGCCGAGCTAGCGGATCCGCAGAACTGCGCGAAGGCGATCGAGGAGACCATACGAACCTTTGGCCGCATCGACGGTCTCGTCAACAACGCGGGGCGCAACGACGGGATCGGGCTTGAGCGAGGGGATCCGGAGCGATTTCTTGGCTCGCTTAAGAACAATCTCGTGCACTATTACGCGATGACTCATTACGCGCTGCCCTACCTGAAACGCACGCGCGGATCGATCGTTAACGTCAGCTCGAAAGTCGCCGTGACCGGGCAGGGCGGAACATCCGGATACGCGGCCTCGAAGGGCGGAATTCTCGGGTTGACGCGCGAATGGGCGGCGGAGCTTCTGCCCTATAGCCTCCGCGTCAACTGCGTGGTGCCGGCTGAGGTGATGACGCCGCTCTATGAGTCCTGGCTTAAAACGTTTCCGAATCCTGACCAGAAACTCGAGACGATTCTGGAGAAAATCCCGCTCGAGAAGCGTATGACCAAGGGGGAGGAGATCGCCGCTATGGTCGTTTTTCTGCTGTCGCCTCAGTCCGGGCACACCACCGGCCAGCATCTGTACGTGGACGGGGGATACGTCCATCTCGATCGCGCGCTGACCTAAGATGAAACGCGGCAGAAACGGAAGGGCCGAGGGCTCCGCCCCCCTCACCGAGGGCCGCTACGTCGTTCCCTTCATTCTTGTTACGAGCTTGTTTCTGCTCTGGGCGCTCGGCGTCAACCTGAACGACATTCTCATCCCTCAGTTCAAGAAGGCATTCCGGCTGACCGATTTCGAGTCCTCCCTGGTCCAGTCTGCGTTTTTCGGCGGTTATTTTCTGGCCGCCTTGCCCGCCGGTCGCCTGATGGAGCGCATCGGCTACAGAAGGGGCATCCTCGTGGGGCTCTCTGTCTGCGCGGTCGGTGCGTTCCTGTTTGTTCCGGCGGCCGCGGTTCGTCTGTACGGGTTTTTTCTTGGCGCGTTGTTCATTATGGCCTGCGGACAGGGCGTGCTTGAAGTCGCTGCGAATCCTTACGTGACGGTGCTTGGGCCGCCAGAAAGCTCTGAACGGCGCTTGAACCTGGCACAATCCTTCAACGCCGTGGGTGCCGTGGTGACACCCTTGATCGGGCGCTTCTTCATCCTGTCCGGCGTCGAGTACTCAAGCGCGGCGTTGGCGGCCATGAGTCCCCAGCAATGGATTGCCTATTCGCGTTCGGAAGCCTCGCGTGTCACGGGGCCCTACTTAGTCATCACCGGAGTGTTTCTGTTTGTCGCGGTGCTGATTTACTCCGCGCACTTGCCGGAGATTCAGGAATCCGGCAGCGGGCCCGTTCAGTCAGGTGCCCGAGCCATCCGCGAGGAACTCCAAGCGATTTGGCGCTACAAGCATCTTGTGCGCGGCGTGGCCGCGCAGTTCTTTTACGTGGGGGCGCAGGTCGGCGTCACGAGTTTCGTGATCCGCTTTGTCGAGCATACCGCCCCGGGCACCCCCGAAAAAGCCGCGGCGACCTATCTGTACTGGCACCTGTTCGGATTCATGATCGGACGATTCGCAGGTTCGGCCATGATGAAGCAGATCGCGCCGCCCCGACTGCTCGCCTCGTTCGCCGGAGGAGCCTTCCTGTGTGTTGCTGTTGCTCTGGCCACCAGGGGAATCGTTCCCATTGTCGCGGTCATTCTGATCGGCTTTTTTCACTCGATCATGTTCCCGACGATTTTTGCTCTGAGCTTGAAGGACTTGGGGCCTTATACAAAACTCGGGTCATCATTGCTGGTGATGTCGATCATCGGCGGGGCCATCTGTCCGGCGGTCATGGGCTACATCTCCGATCTGAGCTCGATCCGCGCGGCCTTTGTCATTCCCTTGATTTGCTACACCTACGTTTTTTATTTTGCCGTCTCAGGCTACCACCCCACCATACCGGAGTTCGAGACAAGCATCCATGCGAGTTGCGGCACTGTATGACATTCACGGCAACCTGCCCGCGCTCGAAGCCGTGCTGAGCGAGGTCTGTCGCGAGGGCATAGACCGCATCATCGTCGGCGGCGACGTGCTTCCCGGCCCCCTGGCACGCGAATCCCTTGAATATCTTCGCGCGCTCGAAATTCCGACGCAGTTCATTCTAGGCAACGGTGAGGTTGCCGTCCTCGAACAGATGGCCGGGCAGCAGCCGGCTTCGGTTCCCGAGCCCTATCGACCCATGATCCGCTGGAACGCCGAGCAGCTCGACTCCGGGCAGCGGCGCTTCATCGAGAGCTGGCCCAAGACGGTTGGCCTTGAGATGCCCGGCAGCGGCGAGGTGCTCTTTTGTCACGCGACGCCAGGCGATGAGAATCAGATATTCACTCGGGCGACCCCGGAGAACCGGCTTCGAGCCTTGTTCACAGGGATCCGGGCGGACGTAGTCGTCTGCGGACACACTCATATGCAGTTTGACCGCGTGGTGGGGGATATTCGCGTGGTCAACGCGGGCAGTGTGGGCATGCCGTTTGGTTCGCCCGGGGCCGACTGGCTGCTCGTTGGACGCGAAATCCAGCTTCGGCACACCGGATACGATCTTGCTCGGGCCGCTGAACGAATTCGAGCTACGAACTATCCGGAAGCCAACGCTTTTGCCGCTCACAATGTCCTCGAGCCCCCCTCGGAGGCCGTGATGCTGGCCGCCTTCGCTCGTGCCGAGCTCAAATAGGAGCCGACGCCGGGCCTACGGGGGCGCCCTTTTGCTTGGCATTCCCGGCGAGCTTCCGTGCTCTAAACGACGGCCCGGAATGGCCCGGCCCTTCGAACCTCCATAACACTGCCGCGTGTGTGAGCCTTTACTCTATCGGCGATGGCGGGACATTTCAAAGGCCCGAAGAATGACCCGCGTTGCCGTTGGGGTGAGCGAGTACTTCTCGAGGTCCCCTTCTGAGGCCCATGCGATGTCGGTCACGTCGCTCCCTGCCTGCGCTTGACCTGAAATCGGTTCGCACAAGTAATCGAGAATCACAAAATGGTACCGCGGCCTGCCGGAGTCGTCGCGGAAAACGCGCTCGAACACCTCGATGAGATCGAGTACGCGCACTTCGATTCCGGTTTCTTCGGCTAACTCGCGGCGCACCCCTTCGAGCAACGTCTCACCAACCTCGAGCGTGCCCCCTGGGATTGACCACTCGCCCTCGAGCGGCGGATGTCCGCGCTTGATGAGCAGCGCGCACCCCTCCGCAATCACCACACCCCCGACGCCGACGATCGGGCGCTCGGGATACTCCCGGCGATCTGGCGAACCGATAGGTTCCTTCATGGACAGAGACGCGCGAAACGATTTTCCGTTGGCCTGTGCTGGACCGGATCCTGCGACCAAAACAGAAACCTGACCGCGAGCTTGACACCCACGTTATATAATACCGTTGCCGTTCGACAAATTCGCCCCGGCAGGACTTGGCTTCGCAAGGTCCCAGCCTGAAAAGGAGAACAAGCACGTGACGCGTTGTCCCGAATGCGACGCTGAAATTGATCTGGACGAAGACGAGGTGGAAGAGGGCGAAATTCTGAGTTGTCCGGAATGTGATTCCGAGCTGGAAGTGACGCAGACGCATCCCGTTCATCTCATTCTTCTCTCCGATGAGGAAGAGGAGGAAGAAGAAGAGGCGGAAGGCGATGAGGATTCCGAGGGGGAGGAGGAGTCGGACGCCGAGGACGAGGAAGAGGATCACGAATGAGCTCCTGCGCTTCTTGCCGGCGCCAGGTTGCTTCTACTTTGAGGGGCTGGCGAAAGCCCCTTCCGGCCCTGCTGGCCGAGCGGTTGGTCCCCGCGCTTTTGTTTCTGGCTGTATGGTGCTCCTTTGAAAGCCATGCTCGCGCGCAAGATCAGAAGGAACCTGAGCTGCGCACCGTCCACGGCAGCGTGATTGACAAAGCTGAAAATCCGGTTCCCTCGAGCATCGTCTATCTCAAGAATTTGAAAACCCAGTCGGTGCGGACCTATATTGCAGACGATACTGGCGACTATCGCTTCAGTGGCCTTGATCCTAACGTCGACTACGAGATTCACGCCGAGCACAACGACATGGAATCCGCCACCCGAACGATCTCGAGCTACGATTCCCGTCGCGACATCAACCTTCCGCTGAAGCTTTCGCACAAGAAGGGCGGCCACTAGCGGCTGCTCGATGGGCGTCCCTCCGGGGCCAGGACGCGAAGGGCGCCGGGAACGACCTCGAATTCGACCGGCGATTCACCCAGGATTTCGCCGTCGCCGTGCACTTTGACGGGCCGATCCGTTTCGAGCAGGACGCGTTTCGACCGGAATTTCTCGACTTCCGGAAACCGCAGATCGCCCGAGGTAAGCAGAATCGGAATGGCCTCGAACACGCGCGTCCAAGCCAGTTCGCGCACGATGACCAGATCGAGCCAGCCGTCGTCGATCTGGGCGCCGGGAGCAATGCGCAGCCCGGAACCATACTGGGGCGCATTGGCCGCGACCGCGAAAAGGGCACGCCCGTGCCAGCCCCTTCCGTCCATGTCGGCATGCAGCTCAAAAGCCGCGCCTTCGAAATACGTCAGGAGAGCTCCCGCCAGGTAGCGGCTGGTGCCCGGCCAGGCACGGAATCGAGTGTTGGCCAGGTGCGCCGCCTGAGCGTCAAGACCGATTCCACCGACGCAGATGGAATGAGCGACGTGGCCGTTCGGGAATCGCGCGCGGACCAGATCGATGACACGCACCCTGGAGTGCAGGAGTGCATCCGCCGCACGAATGGGATCCGCGGGAATTCCGAGTGCGCGTGCAACATCATTTCCATTCCCCGCCGGGAGAAAGCCGGCGCTGGCGCCGGTTCCCAGGATTCCCTCCGCCAAATGATGGAACGTTCCGTCACCGCCCAGCGCCAGGACACAGGGGCAACCGTTCCTCGCAGCGCGTGCGGCTTGCGCGCGCACGTCTTCAGAATTATGCGATTCGGCTAATTCGACTCCGCGCCCCTTTGAGCCGAGGTAGTCACGGACGGCAGCCGCTTGGCGCCGGGCCTCGCCGCGCCCTGCCGCCGGATTCACGATGATGAAAATGTCTGGCCTGCTTTCCCGGTTCATGTTGCGGTGCGCGCGGGTCTAATCCGTTCCGAACGTCACTGCTTGATGGCTCGCCTTGCGCGGAAATACTTGTAATCCGAGCCAGTTTTTGCGAGCGTGTGAGTTTTGCACGGCAGGCTTGGAATGCCAAATCACAGGAAACATGACGATCGCATCGAAGAGCTGCGCCGGCTGAACGCCGAAGCTGAAGCGGGCGGCGGCTCCGAGCGCCGCGAACGCGAACATCGACAGGGCAAGCTGAGCGCGCGCGAGCGGATCGACCTGTTGCTCGATGAAGGTTCGTTCGAGGAGCTCGACAAATTCGTTCGGCATCGCTGCACCGATTTTGGCATGGCCGACCAGCGCCCGCCGGGCGACGGCTTCGTCACCGGCTACGGCCGCGTGCACGGGCGTCTGGTATACGTCTTTGCCCAGGATTTCACCGTCTTCGGCGGCTCGCTTTCGGAAGCCAACGCCCTCAAAATCACGAAGATCATGGATCTGGCCATGCGCCAGGGCGCTCCGGTCATTGGACTGAACGATTCGGGCGGCGCGCGCATTCAGGAAGGTGTGACGTCGCTCGCCGGCTACGCGGAGATCTTTCTGCGCAACACGCTGGCCAGCGGCGTGGTCCCGCAGATCAGCGCGATTCTGGGTCCCTGTGCGGGGGGTGCCGTTTATTCCCCCGCCATCACCGACTTTATTTTCATGACCCGCGACGCCTCGTACATGTTCGTGACCGGTCCGGACGTGATCAAGACGGTTACGCATGAGGAAGTGACCAAGCACGAGCTTGGCGGCGCGATGACGCACAATCAGAAAAGTGGCGTAGCCCACTTCATCGCCCGCGACGACCGGGAGTGCCTGGCGATGATTCGCGAGCTTCTCACCTATCTGCCGCCGAACAACCTGGACGATCCGCCTCGGGGCGATGCGAGCGATCCTTGGGACCGCGAGGACCTCGGACTCAATTCCCTGGTTCCCGAAGATCCTCAGCAGCCCTATGACATGAAGGACGTGATACACGCGGTCGCCGACGACCGCGAATTCTTCGAAGTGCACGAGCACTTCGCCAAGAACATTGTCGTCGGCTTCGCACGATTCGATGGCCGGTCCGTTGGCGTCGTCGCGAATCAGCCGGCATTTCTGGCTGGCGTACTGGACATCAACGCATCGGTAAAGGGTGCGCGGTTCGTTCGCTTCTGCGATGCCTTTCATATTCCGCTCATCACCTTCGAAGACGTGCCGGGCTTTCTTCCCGGGACGCAGCAGGAGTGGGGCGGAATTATCAAGCACGGAGCGAAGCTGCTCTTCGCCTTTGCCGAAGCGACGGTCCCGAAAATTACGGTCATTACGCGCAAGGCCTACGGAGGCGCATATTGCGTTATGGCCTCGAAGCACATCCGGACGGATGTCAACTACGCGTGGCCGAGTGCAGAAATCGCCGTCATGGGCCCGGAAGGCGCGGTGAATATTGTGCACAGGCGCGAGCTCGAGCGCGCGCCGGAAGCCGAACGCGAGAGGTTACGCCGAGAGAGAGTAGAGGAGTTTCGCGAGCGGTTCGCCAGCCCGTACGTGGCCGCTGAACACGGCTATATCGACGCCGTCATTGAACCAGCCCAAACGCGCGCGAAACTGATCGCAGCCCTGCGTTCGCTTGAAAACAAGCGCGACGTGAACCCCCGCAAAAAACACGGCAATATTCCGTTGTGATCGAGGATAGGGAGTCGCCTCTCACGCCGCCTTGTGAAATTTTCGCAATCCCTCGCGCCCGGCCACAATCGCCTCGGTTGCAAATCCAAGAAACAATCCGTGCTCGACAACCCCGACGGTGTGATCGAGGCGTCGGGCAATGTCCTCCGCCTCATCCAGGGGCCCAAAGGCGCAGTTCATGATGTAGTGCCCGCCGTCGGTAACGTACGGCTTCCCATCGGCGGTCAGGCGCATCGATGCATCCGCCCCGAGGTCGCGCAGTTTTCGCGCGGTCGCTTCCCAACCAAAAGGGACAATTTCGACGGGAACGGCAACCAGGGAGCCCAGCCGGTCTACAATCTTTGTTTCGTCGGCCACGACCGCCATTCGCTTGCTGATTGACGCCACGATCTTCTCGCGCAACAGCGCCCCTCCGTGGCCTTTGATGAGTGCGAGGCTTCCCAGCAGGATTTCATCCGCGCCGTCTACGGTCAGATCAATTTGCGATCGCTCGGCAAAGGTGGTCAACGGGATTTTCAGCGCGCGCGCGCGCTGTTCGGTCTCGACCGAGGTGGCCATCCCGACGATTTGCAGCCCGTCAGCAATTCGCTCGGCGAGCGCGCTGAGAAAGAGTGTGGCTGTTGTGCCCGAGCCCAATCCGACCACCATCCCCGCTTCGACCAGTCGCGCGGCCGCTTCAGCGGCGGCTTTTTTCAGTCGATCTTGTTCGGCCGGGATCATCGAGCCTCAATGCGGGCATGATAGCCGCTTTCGATTCCCTCTGCCAAGCCAACCAAGGTTCGAGACCTGCGGCTGCGCAATTGCCGTTCGCCGCTTTTCCGTGTAGCATAGGGGCATGGCAATCTGCCGGAGGCGAGGCGAATCGTGTTGTTGCATCTGTTGTGAATGTGTGTCCCTCTGGCACGGGAGGCTAGCTACCTAGGAATGAGAATCTAGCCCAGAGTTTCTGAAGCCCACCGCCAGAGGTCGAACTGGCCGGTGGGCTTTTTGCTTTTCCGGCCTGCTCCACCCGAGCGGTTGGGCTCTGACAACTCCAGGGCATAAAATTCAATGGACCGAGGAGATGAGAGCAATGTCTGAATACAAGCATCCGGAAGTATTGGTTTCCACACAATGGGCCGCCGACCACGCGCACGATCCCCAAATCCGCTTTGTTGAAGTGGATGTTGACACCACGGCCTACGACCAAGGCCACATTCCCGGTGCAGTCGGCTGGAACTGGCAGACCCAGTTGCAGGACAACGTGCGCCGCGACTTAATCGATAAGGCCTCTCTTGAGGCGCTGCTCGGACGGTCGGGCGTTTCGAACAACACCACCGTCGTTTTGTATGGCGACAACAACAACTGGTTCGCTGCTTATGCCTTCTGGCAACTGAAATACTACGGCCACAAAGACGTGCGGCTGATCGACGGGGGCCGCAAGAAGTGGCTCCTAGAAAAGCGCCCGCTCACAAACGAAGTGCCCCAGGTCGCGCCGGCGAGTTATCGCGCGGCGGGACCAAATGAGTCGATCCGCGCCCGCAAGGAGCAAGTGCTTGCCGCCGTCGAGGGAAAAAACGGCACGCAGCTTGTCGATGTCCGCTCTGTTGACGAATTCACGGGAAAAATCATCGCTCCTCCGGGTATGAGCGAGACGGCGCAGCGCGCCGGCCACATTCCCGGCGCGGCGAATATTCCGTGGTCGCAGGCAGCCAGCGAGGACGGCACCTTCAAGCCGGCGGACGCCTTGAAGCAGCTGTATGAGGGCAAGGGCATCACGGGTAGGGGCGAAGTCATCGCCTATTGCCGCATCGGCGAGCGCAGCTCACACACCTGGTTCGTGCTGAAATACCTGCTCGGCTACGAAAGTGTGAAGAACTACGATGGGTCGTGGACCGAATGGGGCAACCTGGTGGGCGCGCCCATCGAAAAGGAATTGGCGGTCGCCGCGCAGTAAGTCCTGCGCGCAGCAGACGGTCGGAAGCTGGTTAACTCCTTCGATGAGGGAGAGCGCCCTAGCTCTCCCTCCTTCCCCCTTTCCGGTTATTCTGCCGGGAGAGGGAAGCAGTGTGTGGACATACCTGCTTGGACCCATACTCTCGCTGCTCCCGACGCGCTGGCGAGAGGAGCATCTTTGGCCGCTGCGGATTAACTGGCCTCGCGCTGCGCTTTTCTCTGGTCTCGCCGAGCTGGTCATCTTCGCCCCCTGGGCTTGGACGTCGCCTTCCCTGGTGAACACGAGCCTGTCGGCCTATTTTGCGGCGGAGGGAATCGTGCGGTTCTATGCAGCGATATCCTCGGGCGAAGCGCTGGGGTCGTTTCCGCTCGTTGCCGCCTCGGATATCTGGCGCCAGCTTAGGCGCTGGCGCCGCCCGGAGCTGCCGCGGGTCGACGACGAAGTCTCTCCGGGAGGCACCATCTGTGACCTGAAAATCGCATCCTGCCGCGAGAGGAGGGAATGGACATACCCGTTTACGATCCGATACGCCGGCAGCTATTTCCAGGTCATCGGGCATGTCGACGTGCGTTCCGGTCCTCGGCCATACGTCTACTCACTGCGTCGCCTGTGTCCCGGGGAGATTGCGGGCGGCCTGCAAGACTATGATCCCCAGGACATCACGCGGGCGCCCGAGCCGCTCAAGCCCCTCGAGGAATGATCTCGAGCAAGGAGAAATTTCTGCGCCCTCTTTCGGGCTGCTCGTTCCAGAGCTTGATCCCGGCTAACCGCCCGTGCGTCTGAGGCTTGCCGCAACGGGCGCTCGGCGGCATTTTCGCCTACCACAGGATCCGATTCTCGTTTGATGCGCTCGGGAATACCGCTAGACTTGGAATCGATGCGCGAACGGGCGACCGTAGGCATGTTAAGTTTCTGATTTGACCCTGGGTTGCCGACGGCGCTTGACCTCTCCATGCTCAGACGCTTCCTCACCCGGTATGTCGCCGACGAAGTGAAGCCCATGATCAAACTGGCAGTTCCGATTGTGCTGGCGGAACTGGGCTGGATGACGATGGGCATCGTCGACACCATCATGGTCGGGCACCAGCGCGACAGTGCCGTTGCGATCGGGGCCGTCAGCCTCTCGAGCATCGTGTATTACGTGGTTGCGATCTTTGGCACCGGGCTGATGCTCGGCCTCGACACCCTAGTGTCGCAATCGTTCGGCGCGGGGGATCTCGAGGACGCGCACAAATCGCTCGTGAATGGTGTCTACTTGAGTTTCGCGCTCACGCCGGTACTGATGGGGTTGGTTTGGGCCTGGGTGCCGATTTTGCGGCTCCTCGGGATCGAGCCGCGGGTGACCGCCCAGGCCGTCCCCTACTTGGGCGCGTTGAATTGGGGCACGCTCCCTCTGCTGCTGTATTTTGTTTTCCGGCGCTATTTGCAGGGTGTAAATCTGGCTAAGCCGGTGATGTTTTCACTGATCTCGGCTAACGTTGTGAACTTTGTGGGGAATTGGGTGCTGATCTATGGGCATTGGGGGTTCCGGGCCATGGGCACGGTCGGGTCGGGGTGGTCGACGTCAATTTCGCGTGTGTATATGGCTCTGGTTCTCATGGTATACGCCGTGGTTTACGACAGCCGGCACAAGACGGGTTTGCGCCGCGTGTCCCGTCGGGTGCATCTCTCGCGCATTTGGGAACTGCTGACCTTGGGCTTTCCTGCGGCAAGTCAACTCGGACTGGAAGTCGCGGTTTTCGCCGTAGCCACGACACTGATCGGCAGGTTGGGAGCGCTTCCGCTCGCCAGTCATCAGATCGCTCTGAATACCATCAGCTTCACCTATATGGTCCCTCTCGGAATCGGCTCCGCGGCGGCCGTGCGCGTCGGACAAGCGCTCGGACGGCGCGACCCGCACGGAGCAAGCCGCGCAGGTTGGACAGCGCTGACACTGGGTGCGGGCTTCATGGCCGGTATGGCAGTGGCGCTGTGGCTTGCGCCAAGTTACATCGCGCGAATCTACACGCCCGATCCGAGTGTGATTCGAGCGGCGAGCTCGTTATTGTTTGTTGCGGCTTTCTTTCAGTTGTTCGACGGCCTGCAGGCTGTTGCCACGGGCGCGCTGCGCGGGTCAGGCGACACGCGCACGCCCCTCTTATGCCATTTTGTTTACTACTGGGCTGTTGGCCTTCCGCTTGGCGCTTATCTCTGTTTTCATTTCCGTTGGGGTGCAACCGGACTGTGGACCGGACTCTCCGTCGCATTGATCCTGATCGGAACTACGCTGCTCGCCGCCTGGCGTCGCGCCGAGCGTTCTTTCGCGAGACGCAGTCCGTTCGAGGCGCCGCCCGCCGAGCAGGGACACATCAAGCTGGCCACGTAAACGGGGTCAAAGGGGCAGACGGTCGATCGGCGTGGCGGCGCTTCGCTTTTCTCCGTGGCAGAACGGGGAGTATCAAATCGCTCCGTAGGATGCGCCCGAGGCGGAAACGGCCGCGGATTCAAAGGGTCGCTTCCCACCCCGAGTGCCTTATTTTCCTGATGGATTTGCTTTGTGCCGTCTCGATTTGGGCTTGCCGTAGTTCCTTCCTCGCTGCCTGGCATGGCCTCCCTCTCCCGCGTCGGCCCCTCTAGGCTACAATCCTAGCGGTCTATTGTTTCGATCTGCGCCTGACGAGCCGCTATACGTGACGAATCGTTTGATGAGACGTGCCATCGAGCTTGCCATTGAAAATGTCCGCACCGGGCAAGGAGGACCCTTCGCCAGCCTTATCGTTAGAGGCAACGAAATCATCGCGGAAGGAACCAATCTCGTAACGGCCACAAACGATCCGACGGCGCACGCCGAGGTCGTGGCCATCCGGGCAGCCTGCCGGCAGCTCGGCACCTTCGATCTGAAGGGGTGTGAAATCTACGCCAGCTGCGAACCTTGTCCGATGTGCCTTGGCGCGATCCACTGGGCTCGGCTGGCCCGCGTCTATTTCGCCGCGCGGGCCGCCGATGCGTCAGAGGCAGGGTTTGACGATTCACTCATCTACAGCGAGATGGGGCGGCCGCCTGGCGATCGCAAGATTCCCATGATCCAACTGATGCGCGAAGAGGCGCTCGAGGCCTTCCGCACCTGGGCCGCAAAAGCCGATAGAACACCCTACTGAGACCTCTTGGCCCGCCCGGCCACATCATGATACCCCCTCGCGTTGCCCACCCTGATGGGCACTCGAAGCGGGAAGGGTTCGGCCGCGACGCGAGTCAAGCCCTCGTCGTGCCAACGCGCTCCTCGCCGGCATAGATCAGGAATCTTCGCCCGCGCAAGAACCCCACCAGGGTCAATCGAAGCTCTCGTGCCAAGCGCACGGCAAGGCTCGACGGAGCAGAAACGGATGCCACAACGGGTACTCCCGCCATGATGGCCTTCTGCACGATCTCAAATCCACCGCGGCCACTGACGAAGAGAAGCGATTCGGCCAAGGGAATGCGATCTTCGAGCAGCGCCCAGCCGATGACCTTGTCCACCGCGTTGTGACGGCCAATGTCTTCGCGCACCACGAGCGCTTTTCCGCAGGCATCCACCAAGGCCGCCGCGTGTAGCCCCCCCGTGCGTTCGAAAACGGCTTGCGACGAGCGGAGGGCGTCCGGCAGCGCGATCAGCACCTCGGGATTGACACGAAATTTTGGATTCGGCGGATGCAGTGTTCGTGAGCGAACCAAATCGATCGACGCCTTGCCGCAAATCCCGCAGCTCGACGTGGCGGCAAAATTTCGCCCCATCTTTTCGACACGTGCCGCGCAAGAGGGTCGAAGCTCGACGTGAACGACGTTCCCGCGATTGGTCCGATGGCCCTGCTCGTTGAGCTCCAACTTGATGATCTCCTCGCGCTGGCGGACGAGGCCCTCGGTCAGCAGAAATCCAGCCGCGAGTTCGGGGTCATTCCCCGGTGTGCGCATGGTCACGCTGATCGGACTCGTGCCGATACGAATCTCAAGAGGCTCCTCGGCGGCGAGGCAGTCCGATTTCCGCTCGAGTTTCCCCTCATTCCACTCAGCGACCCGGGTCAGGTCGATGCTGCGGGGGCTGTCTGCCAATCGGGCCTCCTCAAGGCACACACAGCATACATTGCCACGGCCGGGGCCTTCCTATCGAGGCCCTCATAAACGGGTCTGGCTCGTTTCGACGGGAAATCGGAGGAGCGAGGGTTCGCGGCCCGCACCCGCAGCGTTCCTGAACTCCGGCTGTTCGCGGCCGGCGATAACTCGAGCAGGATGTGCAGGCAAGTGCGAGACGGGCTCTGGCGAATCGTTCCGGGCCACGATTCAAGCCATTGCCTTTAGGCTCTGCGGGTTGTCGTCGAGCACGCCTGACCTCGATCCTGATACACTTGAATTGTTATCGCTATGTGAATGAACTGTGAATGCCGGGCACTCCGGGGCGGCAACCCTTGTGGCCAATTCCGGGAATTCGGGCTAGGATAGGGCCTCCCCCGGCGACTGGACAGCTTCTGATGTCGATCGCGATCTCTTTGCCGAGCGCCGCCACTGCCAAAACTGCGGGACTTGAGGTCTGGATGGGCAAAGCCCTCGAGAGAATCGAGGACCTGCGCCCTCGATGGGATGCCGACGACGTTCACGACGTCCGCGTCGCGCTGCGCCGCTGCCGAACGATGGCCGAAACGCTGCGGAAGGTCAATCCCGATCCCGGCTGGCGAAAGCTCAAGAAAACCAGCCGACAGCTATTCCACAGCCTCGGCGAACTGCGCGACAGACAAGTCGAGCTCGAGTGGACGAAAAAGCTCGGCAAACCGGGCGATCCGGTCCGCAAACATATGCTGCACGTGCTCGGCCGGCACGAGAAGAGATGTCGGCAGGCCGCCGAGCGAGCGCTCGACGCCTTCGACCGAAAGGCATGGCGGAAGCTGTGCCGTAAGCTGGCCGGTCAGGCACGGTTTTTTCCCCTCGAGAGCGTGGTCTTTCAGCGCCAGGCGCTGCGCAAGTTAAATGAGGCCGTAGCCCTCCATCAGAGGGCCCGAAAGCACCCCAGCAGCGTTGCCTGGCACAGAACGAGAATCGGCATCAAGCGGTTCCGCTACATCGTCGAGAACTTTCTGCCTCAGCGCTACGAAGTCTGGGCCAGCGATATGAAGCAGATGCAGGATCTGCTGGGCGAGGTACACGATCTCGACGTTCTTCGCGCCGACATTCGGAAACAATCCGCAAAGCTCGCTCCGGCGGACCTGGCCGTGTGGTTCGAGAAGATTGGGAGGGAACGGAAGGCGCGCCTGGCCCAATTCCGTCAGAGAACCTCAGATAAGAATGCGCCCTGGCTCGTCTGGCGGTCCGGGTTTCAATGGGGCCATCACCTGATCGTGGCCTCCATGCCGGAACCCAGGGCCGCTTACGCGAGTTGACGCAGAACCTTGGGCGGGACGATCCACAGCAAGTGCCAGGCGCTTTGCGTTCCGCTGTGCTCGAGCGCGGCCACTCCCGCTTTCTTCAGTTCCGTGAAAACTCCCCGGGCCCCCACCAGCTGCGAGATCAATTGATCGAGGTGGGGAGCGTGCCCGAAGCACATCACCTCTCTGGCCTTGGCCCGCGAAAGCTCTTTCACGAACTCAGCGGGGTTTGCGGGGGGCTTCAGTGCATCGGTAACGCGTATCTTGGAGGTGGGAAAGGCCAGGGCCTCGGCAAATATCTCCGCCGTTTGTGCGGCGCGGACATAGGGACTGGTGACCAGAACGTCGGGCTTCACGCCGAGCTCCTTCAACCCGAGAGCCGCGGCGCGCGTTTTCTGGACCCCCTTGGCCGTGAGCGGGCGTTCGGATTCCGGTGGGCTCTTGGGATCGGCCCGATCGACGGCGATGCCATGGCGCACGATGTACAGGATCATGAGTTATGCGACCTTTTCCTTTCTTTGAGCGCGACGAAACTCCGCTTTGAGCTGGAATTCCCTTTCGAATAGTTCAGCTTTCTTTTCAAGGCCTGCGAGATCGAGCCGAGTTCCCTCCGCGGCGCGGATCAGGAAAATCGCACGTCGGCCGGCGATCTGCACGTCGACGCCCTGAATCTTCTCCGCATGTTCGGACTCGAGTTTCTCGGCAATGCGCAGCAGCGCGCTCAGAACGCGACTCTGCCGTCGTCGCGCTCCGTCAAGCGCTGCATAGGGTCCATGTTCGATTCCCGGCTCGGACTTGCAGTTATGATACCGCACCAGCGCCGCAACCATGTCTCTGCGCCAGCCTCGCAGCCCCGGTATGTCGCTGTTCCCGACCAGATACTCGCCATGCCGGTGGTGCGCCTTGCGATTGATGAAGTATCCCGAGTCGTGCAGCAATGCGCCGACTTCGAGGACGAGCCGCAGGTCCGGTCCCATTTCGTGCAGCGGTCGCAGTTGATCAAACAGCGAAAGCGCAATACGAGAGACCTGCTCGGCATGCGCCAGGCTGACGTCCAGCTTCCGCGCAAACCAGCGCGCGCTGGCCAGCATTTCGGCGGCCCGCCCCTTCTCCTCTTCCGATATCGCTGTCGAATACTGTTCGGCGACCAGGTCGAGCAGGATTCCCTCGCGCACGCCCACGCCAGGAACGAGCATGGCGCGGACATCGAGCCATTTGGCCACCGTACTGATTACGATTGCGGCGATGCCGATCACTTCGGCCCGGTCCTGCCGAAGGTGGAACGCGTGCATGCGCCCGGGAACGTCGAGCTTCAGCAATCGCCAGCTTTGGTCTCGAAGCAGCCGCAAATTGATCGACGGGACGCGGTCGAACATGGGGCCCGGCGTCATGCGCACCAGCGCCTCGGCGTTGCCGCCGCAGGCGACGGCCACCGCCCTCCTCAGCGACGGTGGCGAGGGCATGGCGCTGCGCAAGAGCGAAAACACGTGATGGCGGAGCTGCGCGGCCAAGTCCTCATGAATGGCTCCGTCGACGTGATAGGTCTCCATCATGCGGATGGTACCGAGAGGCAGAGCGACGCGGCGTTCGAGGGCGCCGTGCTGAAAAAAATTCAGCTCGAGACTTCCCCCTCCCAGATCAAAAATGAGCCGCGGCCGAATCCGGTGGCCGAGCCTGGCGTGCACCGCCGCGCAGACCAAGCGCGCTTCTTCCTGGCTGCCGATCACCTCGATTTCGATTCCACTCTTGCGCCGGACGCGCTCCATGAGTTCGCGGTGGTTGCGCGCTTCGCGAGCCGCCGCGGTTGCCACGGCGCGGTAGGCTCCCACGCGGTGATGATCCATGCGATCGCGGAAATAGCGGAATGCGCGCGCCGCGCGCGAAATCGTGTCTTCATCGAGAAGGCGTCGCGTAAACGCGTTGTGGCCCAAGCGCACGGCCGCGCGTTGATTCTCGAGAATCTGGATATTGTGCGGAGACGTGGCCCGCGCAATGACGAGACGAATCGCGTTCGAGCCTGCGTCAATTGCGGCTAGTTGGACCGGGGCTGCCACTTAGCGCCAGAGTTGTGCCAGTTGACTGGACGGGCGGTAGTGCGTATTCCGGATTCCCAGGTGCGCGGCGATCTTCTTGCGCAGCTCCCCGTTGATTTCCGGAATGCTCACCTCGCCGTCCACTTCCACAAAACCGTGCCGACTCGACAGGTACTCGAACTCGCGCTTGACCATCGACTGATACCGGATAAAGGACTGGAACAGGTCGTTCGAAAGAGACATGTCCCGACCGGATTCCCAGTAGCTGATCGAGTGCGCCTTCTTGAACTCGCGATCGAAGGCCACTTCCGGGCGCAGATTCAACCAGAAGGTGAGGTCGGGGCGCAAGGCCATTTCGTAGATCCCGTGAAGATAATCCCGGCCGATCCCGCGCACGGCGGCGCGCGCAATCAGAGTGAAGATGTAGCGGTCCGCGAGCACGACGAGACCGGATTGCAGAGCCGGAAGGATACGTCGCTCGAGCTGATCGTAGAAGTCCGTGCAATACATGAGCGCGAGCGTCATGCGCGTCACCGCATTTTCTTCGAGCAGCCCGTCGATATCTTCGCCCACCAAAAACGACCGCCGCAGCCCCATGGTCTCCACGGCGAAGCCTTCCGATTCGAGCCACTCCGTCAGCAGCGCGATCTGCGTCGAACGCCCCGAACCATCGGTGCCCTCCAGCACGATCAACGAGCCGGTGAGCTCTTCGAGCTTCACCCCAGGAAGCGGAATCCCGTAAAAACGCGACGAGGGCTCCGCCTGCGCTTCCGCGGCCCTTCGTAGCGGGCGCGAATCTGCTCCGCTCGGACGGCCCGAATTATGGCTGCGACTTCGCCTCATTTTTCTTTTTCTTGGGCGCAAACTGTCGAAGATCAATTCGCTCCCGGACGATCACGCGCATCTGCTTTTGCAGCTGATCGACGCGCATGGTCCCGTCCATCAGAACGAAATGATCCGTCTCGACCATTTGGTCGTAGTGATTGAGAATCCGTTCCTGAAAAATGCGAAAGCTCTCTTGGCGGTCCAGAGAAATCCCGAGGTCCATTCCCGCTTCGTAGTACTTCAGCTTGGGCCGCCCGGCCACGATTCGATTCACGGCCACATCGAGCGGCGCCCGGAAATAGAACGTGATGTCCGGAACGGGGGCGAAACTGTACAGGTTGCGCAGCCATTTCGGCGAGCAACCCCGGGCAGCATCGCGCGCGTACGCCGTGTAAATATAGCGGTCCGCGAGCACCAGGTAACCGCCGTGCAAGAGCGGCAAGATTTGCCGTTCGCAGCGGTCCGCGAAGTCGGCTGCGGCCAGCAGGGAAAAGGTGACCGGCGTCAGCAACCGCCGCTGCTTGCCGCGTCGGGTGGCCGACTTGACGAGTGGAGAGGAGTTCCACTCCGTGAAATGTATGCGGTAACCGCCGATTTCGAGCCACCTTTTCAGCAAATAGAGCTGCGTACTCTTCCCCGACCCATCCGTTCCTTCGACGACGATGAGCGCACCAGGATAAGGGCGCTTGGCCGCCGCCCGCTCCGGCGCAGACTCCACAGCTGTTGAAATGTCAGGGGTTAGGGTGCCCATGCCCGGCGTCCGTCTCGTATCATACTTTCGCGCATTTGAATGCGCCATGAAAAAAGCGTTAAGCGCGGGTAAATAGCGCGTGATCCCGCGCCCTTTTGCGCAGGGAAGCCATTCTTGGTACATTTCCGTTGGCCCAGCCGGCGTTGAGGGGGCCAGAAATGAATTTCACAAAGCAGTTCGTCGTCAGTCCCGACGCGAGGCTAGATCTGTCCCGATACGATCCCGACATGACGCTTGGCTGGCACAAAGGCCACAAGACGGAATCCAGTCTGCGCAAGGCCATCGAGCGAATGGACAACCTGCAATATCGCCTGTCCGCCGAGCGGAAGCGCGCGCTGCTGGTCGTCCTGCAAGGGCTCGATGCCGCGGGCAAGGATGGCACGGTTCGTCACGTAATGTCGGGGATGAATCCTCAGGGCTGCAAGGTGACTTCCTTCAAGGTTCCAAGCGCGGTCGAAGCGGCGCACGATTTCCTCTGGCGCATTCACCGAGCCATGCCAGAACTCGGCGAGGTGGGAATCTTCAACCGCTCCCATTATGAAGACGTCCTTGTCGTTCGTGTCCACAAGCTGGTTGGCAAGGAGGTTTGGTCGCGCCGTTACGACCAGATCAACCAGTTCGAATCGATCCTCGCCGGGAACGGCGTTAGAATATTGAAATTCTTCCTGCACATCAGCAAGGACGAGCAAAGGAAACGCCTGCTCGAGCGCATGGACGATCCCGAGCGCCAATGGAAAATCTCGGAGGCCGATTTCCGCGAGCGAAGATTCTGGAGCGACTACACGGCCGCCTACGAGGACGCGATTTCGAAGTGCAGCACCAAGCACTCTCCGTGGTTCATCATTCCGTCCAACAAAAAGTGGTTCCGCAACCTTGCCGTCTCGCACATCATCGTTGAGACGCTCGATGAGATGAACCCCAGATTTCCGCCGCCTACCGTCGATATCTCCAAGCTGAAGTTCTCCTGACCGGCGAACCTCGCGAGTGCACAAGCAGCGGCCTGCTTCCCACACGGAGAGCCGAAACAGCCTAGGTACGGGAAGAAACTTGAGCCCGAAAATACTCGAGTGTGCGGTGGAGGCCTGCGGCCAGATCAACCTTCGGTTCCCAGTCGAGGACGCGGCGGGCCTTCGTGATATCGGGGCAGCGCTGCTTGGGATCGTCCTGTGGCAGCGGGCGAAACACGATCGGAATCTGTTTCTCGCGCGATGGGCCGCCGTCTCCCGCCGCTGCGCGCGCCACCAGATCCCGAACGCGCTCGGCAAATTCGAGGATCGTGATTTCGTGCGGGTTGCCGATGTTGGTGGGCTCGTGCTCGTTTGACTTGAGCAGCCGGTAGATTCCCTCGATCAAGTCCGAGACGTAGCAAAAGCTGCGTGTCTGTTTCCCGTCGCCGTAGACGGTGATCGGTTCCCCATGGAGCGCCTGGTAGAGAAAATTTGGCAGGGCGCGGCCATCGTTTAGCCGCATGCGTGGCCCGTAGGTATTGAAGATGCGCACGATGCGCGTGTCGACGCCGTGGTAGCGATGGTAGGCCATGGTCATGGCTTCGGCAAAGCGCTTGGCTTCGTCATAGACCCCGCGGGGCCCCACCGGATTTACGCGGCCCCAGTACGACTCGGGCTGCGGACTCACGTCGGGGTCGCCGTAACATTCCGAAGTCGAGGCCAGAAGGAACCGCGCTTTCTTGGCCAGCGCCAGTCCGAGCGCGTTGTGCGTGCCGCGCGAGCCGACCTTGAGCGTCTGAATGGGCAGCTTCAAATAGTCCGGGGGGCTGGCGGGGGAGGCGAAATGCAATACGGCGTCGACGGGACCGGCCACGTCGATGTACTGCGAGACGTCGGAGCGGGTGAAGCGAAAATGGGAGTGGGCGAGCAAGTGGTTGACGTTCGATTCCGCGCCGGTGACGAGATTATCGATGGCCAGCACATCCCAGCCCTTCTCGAGAAGGTATTCGCAAAGATGCGAGCCCAAAAATCCCGCGCCCCCCGTGATCACCGCCTTCATCTTCTGTTGACCTCGAAGTACAAGAGATTATCCACGAAAGCGGGGTCGGAATCGACTATCGGCAACTGTCGCTCCTGTCGCCTGGGGGCCAGGCGCGAAGGCCGATCAGCAGACCAAATCCTACGTCAATCGCACGTCGAGCAGCGCGAGCCAATACTGAAGCGATTGCAGGACGAAACCGCAAAAAATCAGGCCCACGCCGAAGGCTCCGAGTCTTCGTTCAGGCAGGCTATCGGCGAAGTATTCGATGTAGGGATTGACAGTTGCCCCGATGCCCGTGACAAACCCGGTCACCAGCCCCAGGCGAAGGGCGAAGGACCAGGGGTGAGCAAGGTGGCCGACGGTTGCGCTGCAGATCAGCGCAGCGCACGTATGGCCGATCGTGCGAACGATCGTTCCGCGAAGTTGGCGATGCGTCAACCGCGAGCGGCGCGCAGCGAGATAATCGATAGCAGGGCGCATGCCCCGCGAGTAGGCCACAATCTGGCCGAACGTAAGCAGCAGGCCGAACACTAGCGCGAATGCCCGGCCGACCATCGGGTACAGCCCGGCGGAGAATCCAAGGGCGCGCAGGGCGCTGAAAACCGCTTCCCAGACCAACGAATAATGATCGAGCCCACGAGCAGCTCGATTCAATTCGATGGAGATGGTGATTCCAGTGGTTGCGCCAGCCACGATGCCAAAAAACAGACCAAGGCCGAGGCCGTAGCCGATTCCAAAAACAATCGAGTAGGTGACCATCCTGGTCAGCAGTCGCAAAGGGCCATGCCGACCACCCAGGAGATCATAGGCAAGATAAAGGCTCCCGGTGAGGTCGAGAAAGATACCGACGATGCTGATCACTGCGAGAGTGTGGCGGTTCACGGCGGGATTATAGCCAAGGCACCCCCGGATCGCCTTACGGAGAGGGGAAGGCGGTGGTGTGGTCGGCGACAATGCGCCAGCCCTCGGGAAATCTCCTGAAGTCCAGGGTGAAGACGCCGGATGGATGGTCGTGCTCGCGCTGGAGGTGAAATTCCCCAATCACGAGCGCGGCATCTGCGCATTCGAGGTGAACCTCGAGATCGGAGAATGTGAGATGCCCCATGGCTCGGCGATCGGGGTAGGAACGACGGTAGCGTTCGAGGACGGCCTGCCAGCCGCGCAGAATTCCCCCGGCACCGACAAAGAGCGTCGACTCGCTTTTCCAGTAGCCGTTCATGAAGGCATCGACATCGGCGCGGTTCCAGGCCTCGGTTTGGGCGACGAGGACGGCGTGAATCTGGGCCACAGAGTCGGCCGAGGCGGATGTCTTGCCACGGTTCGACTCAACGCTCCGCGCCGCGATTGCGCAAGCGCAGGCGATCAGCACAGCGGCGAAAGCGATTCGAGTTCGCATCGGTGCACCTCGACTCTCTCTACAGGCGGAAGGTTAAACGGAGGACGAAAGTCAAGTCGCGCGGGGGTTTATCGCACGAAAACCGAGCGAAAGGCAAGCCGCGTAGAACGCTCTGGCAGCCAAACCGGAGAGTGCTCGTCGCCGGCACTCAGTGCGCTTTTTCGAGTTCGGCGGTCAACGCAGGGACAATTTCGAAGAGATCGCCGACGATCCCGTAGTCGGCGATTTCGAAAATCGGGGCGTTTTGGTCCGTGTTGATGGCGGCGATGGTGCGCGAGCCTTTCATCCCCACCACGTGCTGAATCGCACCGCTGATGCCGAGTGCCAGGTAGAGTTTCGGCGCAACGGTCTGGCCGGAGCTGCCGATTTGGCGGTCCATGGGGAGCCAGCCTTCATCGCAGATCGGTCGCGAGGCACAAATCTCGCCGCCGATCGCCCTGGCGAGCTTCTCGGCGATGGGGATGTTTTCCGGGGCCTTGATGCCGCGGCCGATGGCCACCAGGATGGGCGCTTGCGTGAGGTCAACCGCCTGCTTGGCCTCGCGAAAGAGCTCGAGCGGCCTGGTGCGAATCTGTTCCGGCCTCAAATCCACGCGCATCGTGCGAACCGGCGCTCTGTCGCTCGCGCGCTTCCGGGCCAGATCTCCGCGAAATGCGCCGGCCTGAAATGTGGCGGTCCACGGCGGGTCGCCCGCAAAGGTAACATCGGCGGCGGTGCGGCCCTGAAACATTTGGCGCACGAAAACCAACTTGCCGTTTTCGCACCGGTAGCCCGTGCAGTCGCCAATCACGCCTTTATTGAGCGAAGCGGCTAGCTTGGGGGCGAAGTCGCGAACCTGATAGGTGTGCGGCAGCAGGACCAGATCGGGCCTGGCCTCTTCGAGGACCTGGCGCAAGGCGAGCGAGAATCCGTCGGGCGTGTACTTCTCGAGCAGGTCGTGCTCTACAAGCAACACTTCGTCGAGTTGGAAGGCGGCAAGTTGGCTTGCGAGCTCCAGGACGCCTTTGCCGATGACGACTCCAGAGACGGTCGACGCGGTTTGCGAGGCGATTTGCTGCGCAGCGGCGAGAGTTTCGAAAGTGACCTTGTTCCACTTGCCCTCCCGCTGTTCGGAGATGAGCAGGATTTTCATGTTGTTATACCGTGGGCCGGGTCAGAGCCTGCGCGGCCTAGTGGTTGCCTATCCGGGCCCTGGCAGCACCCTTGCCTCGTGGCGAAGCCTTTCGACCAGCTTGGCGGCAATTTCCTTCGGTTGGCCGCTGATGTACTCCGTCTTCTTGGTTTTTTGCGGAACATAGATTCTTTCGACCGACTGCGTCGGCGAGTCCGGAACGCCGAGCGCATGGCGATCCACGGTCGAGATCTCCTTTTTCTTTGCGGCCATGATGCCCTTTAGGGTCGCGTACCGCGGCTTGTTGATTCCGGACTGAATCGTAAGCACCGCGGGCAGCGGCAGTTCAACCCACTGAAACCATCCGGCCTCGAGCTCGCGTTTCAGCTTCATATGGCCATCGAGGACTTCGATGGCCATGATGATCGTCGCGTGCGGGCGGCCCAGCAGCTCGGCCAGCAGAACGCCGGTTTGGCCGAAACCCTGGTCGTCGCTCTGCAATCCGGTGAGGATGAGATCGAAATTCTCCTTCTGCATTGCGGCAGCAATTGCACGCGCCGATCCGAGCGGATCGAGCTTGTAGAATTCGGCGTCCGCCACGTGAATGCCGCGATCGGCGCCCTTGGCCAGGGCTTCTTTGATGGTCTGTTTCACGCGTTCGGGGCCCATCGAGATGGCCACCACTTCGCCGCCATGCTTCTCTTTGAGCCGCAGCGCCTCTTCGAGCGCAAAGCTATCGGGCTCGTTCGTTTCAAAGCCTATATCCGACTCGCGAATCCAGGCCGCGCCCTCGACGAAGGCCAGGGGAGCGTCCTTGGCGGGGACCTGTTTGATGGAAACGCCGATCTTCAAGCCTGACTCCCATCGAGAGAAGCGCAGCGCCCCTCCCCGAGGGGTGAGGCGTTCAGAAGCCCGGAGCACAAAGTCTACTTCCCATCCCAACGCCGGAACAGGAGCGAAGCGTTGGTGCCGCCGAAACCGAATGAATTCGACAGAGCATAGACGACTTCCGCCCTGCGCGCCTGGTTGGGAATGTAATCCAGATCGCAGGCGGGATCAGGATTTTCATAATTAATCGTGGGCGGCAAAATCTGATCGCGCAAGGCCAGAACGCTGATGCCCGCCTCCAGGCCGCCTGCACCGCCAAGGAGGTGTCCGGTCATCGATTTGGTCGAGCTGATCGGCAGCTGCTTTGCGCGGCTGCCGAACGCGCGCTTGAGGGCGGTGGTTTCAATTGCGTCGCCGAGCGGCGTCGAAGTGCCGTGGGCGTTAAGGTAACCGATGTCGGCGGGAGAGACGCCCGCGTCCTCGAGCGCGGCCATCGTCACGCGATAGCCGCCGTCGCCGCCCTCGGCCGGCTGCGTGATGTGATACGCGTCGCCGGACATTCCGTAGCCGACAATTTCGCCGAGAATGTTTGCGCCGCGGCGCTGCGCGAAATCGAGCGACTCCAGGATCAGCACGCCGGCGCCTTCGCCGATCACGAAGCCGTCGCGCTGCGCGTCGAAGGGGCGGCTGGCGCGTTCGGGTTCGTCATTGCGTGTCGAAAGCGCGCGCATGGCGGCGAATCCGCCGACGCTCATTGGGGTGATCGCCGCTTCGGCACCGCCCGCGATCATGACTTCCGCGTTGCAGCGCTGGATGATTTTGTAGGCGTCGCCAATCGAGTGGGCCGAAGCAGAGCAAGCGGTGGCCGTGGCCGAATTGGGCCCTTTGGCTCCGTAACGAATCGAAACGTGTCCGGATGCGAGATTCACGATGGAGCCGGGAATGAAGAAAGGAGAAATCCTGCTCGGGCCGCCCTGCATGTACTTGGTGTGCTCGCGCTCGATTACGTCGAATCCGCCGATGCCGGAACCGATATAGACGCCCGCGGCGGGCGCCAGCTCTGGCGTGATTTCGAGCGCGGCCATGCGTATGGCGAAGTCAGACGCGGCCAGGGCCAGCTGAATGAAGCGGCCCATCTTCTTCAGCTCTTTCTTTTCGACCCACTTGAGCGGATCGAAATTGCGGACTTCGCCCGCAATGCGGCAGTCGAAGGCGGTGGCGTCAAAGCCGGTGATGGGGCTGATGCCGCTCTTGCCGGCAAGCAGGTTGCGCCAGACCTCTTCCGTGCCGATGCCGCACCCGCAGATCAGCCCGACGCCCGTCACGACCACTCGGCGGTTCAAAGCGTATTCTCCTGTTCGGGGATGAGGCGGCCCCCGGCGACGCCCCCTTCGGCGGCCGGGAGCGGACCAGGAAACTATTTCTTGGCGTGTTTCTCGATGTAATCCGTGGCGTCCTTGACGGTTGCGATCTTTTCGGCGTCCTCATCCGGTATTTCGATGCCAAAAGCTTCCTCGAAAGCCATGACCAGCTCGACCGTGTCGAGCGAGTCGGCGCCTAAGTCGTCCACGAACGAAGCTGTCGGAGTCACCTCGCCTTCATCCACACCCAGCTGCTCGACAATGATCTGCTTCACGCGTTCTTCAACGCTGGCCATTCTGCTTGTTCCTCCGGTATTGACGATCTTGAACCCTCAGGCCGCCACAGCGCGAGAGGCGGATTTGCCCCGCCCTGATCCCACTACGTTATAGCACGTTTCGAACCCGCCATTCTATTCGCGGCGGATTGTCGGGGTCAACTTGCAAGCGACACAGTCTCCCTGTGACGAAGGCCCCGGGGCGGGAGTTACGCTCGGCGGCCGGGTGGGGACCGTGTGATGACCAAGGACGGATCGCCGCGGCGCCCACGGCCAATACGTCCGGCCTGGTTCTGCTAAGATGACATCGTCATGCCGGCAGGAAATTCAATTGAGCGCGAACGGCTCGAAGCCGATGTTCTGATCGTCGGCGCCGGCCCCGCCGGACTGGCCTGCGCTTTGCATCTCGCCAGGCTCATCGAACAGCACACTTCCGCAAATCGATCCCCGCAGCTATCGGCGGAAAACATTTACGTGCTGGAAAAGGCTCGCGAAATCGGCGCCCATCAGCTATCCGGAGCCATTCTGGATCCCTGTGCGCTCCGCGAACTGGTGCCTGATTGTGACCAGGCCCCGCCGCTCGACACGCCCGTGGTCGGCGACGCCGCCTACTACCTGACCGCCAGTAAAGCGTGGAAACTGCCCATCACTCCGCCGCCCCTGGCCAATGAGGGCAATTTCGTGATTTCGCTGAACCGCCTGACGAAATGGCTCGGCGGGTTGGTCGAAAAAAGAGGCATCAACATCTTCACGCAGTTCGCCGGCAAAGAGCTGCTGTACGAGAAGGAAGCCAACGGGAGCGGCACGGCGTCTGTCGCGGGGGTCCTCACCGAAGATAAGGGGGTCGACAAAAATGGCGGGCGGAAGGACAACTTCACGCCCGGTTACGAGCTGCGCGCAAAAATCACGGTGCTGGCGGAGGGCCCGCGCGGCTCTCTGACGAAGGAGATGGTGAATCGCCTTCATCTCGATGGGCTGAACCCGCAGGTTTACGGCATCGGCATCAAGGAGCTATGGGAGGTTCCGACCGGCCGCATCGAGGCGGGGTTCGTCGCGCACACGCTTGGCTGGCCGCTCGATCCCAGCCTGTACGGGGGCGGCTGGATCTACGGTTTGCGCGAAAACCGCGTCTCGACCGGAATGGTTGTCGCGCTTGAATACCGCGATCCCCTGTTTGATCCCCACGAGGCTTTTCAGCGCTTCAAGACCCATCCTTTCCTGCGGCAAATTCTGGAGGGCGGACGGCTGGTTCGCTACGGCGCGAAGAGCGTTCCCTATGGTGGTTGGTACTCGATGCCGCGCAGCTATGCCGACGGTGCGCTCATCATCGGCGACTCGGCGAGCCTGCTCAATTCGCAGCGCCTCAAGGGCATTCACACGGCCATTAAGAGCGGCATGCTTGCAGCCGAGACGATTTATGAAGCGCTGTGTGCGGGCGAGTGGTCAGCCCGAACGCTTTCGAACTATCAGAAGAAGCTCGAGCAGAGCTGGATCAAGCAGGAGTTGTGGGCCGTACGCAATTTCCACCAAGCGTTTCATCGAGGACTGTGGAAGGGCCTGTTCGCGGCCGGCGTGCAGTTTGTCACCGGCGGTCGCGGCTTCGGCGATCCCCTGCGTAGCGAAGCCGGTTACAAGCAATATCGAAAACTGAATCGCGATCACACCGTGGTCGACCAGTCTACACGCTTCAAAGGCGACGGCAAGCTGACCTTCGACCGACTAACCGACGTCTACCATTCCGGCACTCGCCATGAAGAAGATCAGCCTTGCCATCTGGTCGTCCTCGACCCCGCTCTCTGCGGCGACCGTTGCGTTCGCGAATACGGCAATCCCTGTCAATATTTCTG
Organism: Candidatus Cybelea sp.; assembly: GCA_035622135.1. Classification (GTDB taxonomy): domain Bacteria; phylum Acidobacteriota; class Terriglobia; order Acidiferrales; family UBA7541; genus Palsa-295. The sequence goes on from DASPVZ010000004.1 coordinate 196,975, forward strand.
TCCCGCCGCCGTATACGAAATGATCCAGGAGAAAGGCCAAGCGAAATTGAAGATCAATGCTTCGAATTGCGTGCACTGCAAGACCTGCGATATCGCAGATCCCTATCAGATCATCAACTGGGTTCCCCCGGAGGGGGGTGGCGGGCCGAACTACGAAGGGATGTAACGGCTTCGAGGTGATCGGGCGAAAAAAATTGAACGCACGCTCACGAACTACTGCCTACGAAGAATCGCTTCACCCTGGCCCAGAACCCGTGTTGTTCGTCGTCCGCTTTTGCCTGCCCATGTTTCGGCGGCTGACCCGGCGAGGGGGGATTCACGCGACCGGTAAACTCGAAATCTGATTCAACCTCAACGGTGCGAATCAGTAGAACCAGATCCGAGGTCGGCGCGGGCGGTGGCGTGGGTGAAGCTGCGGAGAACGTGAGCGGGGGCATCACGACTTTGTAGGTGACGGTGTCGGGAGGTGCCGCAACCGCATCCGGCTTCGGGCGCGAACGGAGGGGATGCGTTTCGTTTGCGTGCGCCAAAACACTGTATTCGATGTTCGACTCTGTCGTATCGCCCTTCGAATCCGGCGGCGAAGAGGCCGCCGCGGGCTCAGTGACCGCTCGGACCGGCGTCCGGGCCAGCGTATGTGCGTCCTCCATGATGCATTCGCACTTTCTATTCTCCGCGAGCGGCACGAGCCGGCCCTGTGCGAAGGAAAACTCGCCACCCTCGGGTATGACGAGCCTATGGCTTGAAAATTGATTCTCGATCAGCAAGGCTCCGGCGGCCGCTTTCACACGCAGCGAATCGTCCTGCCCGAGCGCCAGAGTCGCGTCGCGGGGCGCGCCGTGAATGTCAAGCGGCGTGGCGATCGCCTCCGGTGTGAACACGCGCAAACTGGTCGACGCGGGAAGCTGCACGCGAACGGTTCCCAAGTCGAGCGCGACGGTGATGTCGTCACCCGATTGGACGAGGCTAAATCTCGCCGGGGCGCAAATGTCCAGTTCCCCACCCGACGTCAACATCAGCCGAGCCTGCCCGGTGCGAACCGTTACGACTCCACCGTTTGCCACTTCTGTCGGGGTGTCCGGATTCGTCCGAGTGACGGTGGCCAACCCGCCCGCGGCCACCGAAATATCACTGCCTTCGATGTTGCCGACCGGCGTCGGCGCCTGTTGCGCAGGGCCCCTTGCAGCGCAAAGCATGACGACCCCAAACAAAGGGGCGATTTGCGGCAGCCAAAGCAGCGAAATCCAAGAGCGGATCGACCGCCCGGATTGGTCCAAGCACTTCATGGGGAGGCTATACTATACAGCAGTGCCAGACGGGCCGACATTGACATCCCCCGCGCGCCCCAGCCAAGGCGCGACCCTTCAGAGCGGAATTCCCGCGCCAAGGCTCTCTCTCTGGCAACGTGCGCAAATTGCCGTGATCGCCGCTTGTGTGTACACCGTCCTGAGGCTGATCGGCCCTACGCTTCGCTTTGAAGTTGTCGGAGCCCACAACGCCGTGCAGATTCGCGAAGCGGGCGAACGCGGAATCGGTGCCTTCTGGCATCAATGCATTTTTCCGGCCGCGTGGTTCTGGCGGAATCGTGGGATCGCGGTGTTGAACACCGTTCATTTCGACGGCCAGTGGACTCGCCGCGTCATCGAGCGTCTCGGCTTTGGGACCGTGCAAGGCAGTTCGACGCGCGGCGGGTCGGAAGCCCTCGCGGCCATGGCCAAGCGCCTCGAACAGGGCGAGCACGTTGCCTTCACGATCGACGGGCCTCGGGGGCCTCGCTACGTGGCCAAGCTTGGCGCCGTGGTGTTGGCCCGCCGCACCGGAGCGCCCATCTCCGTCTTCCACATCGGACTCGCTTGGGCGCACACGTTTAAGGGGTCCTGGGACCTCTTCGAGTTGCCCTGGCCCTTTTCGCCTGCGGTGCTCTTCGTCGCCCCGCCGATTCGCGTGCCGAAGGATGCCGACGACGAGCTGGTCCGGAAGAAACAAGCGGAATTGCAATCTGCGCTCGAGCGCGCACGCGACGCTGCCCAATCCTGGTTCAAGGTGTCGGAGGACGAGCGCCAAAAGATGCGCGAGGAATGGCCGTAGCAATCCTCTAGCTTTCGCCCAGCTTCACCGGAACAGTGACCTTCTTTCCGCCCCGAATTACGGTCAGCTCAACCGTGTCTCCGGGACGTGCCCGATTCAGCATCAGATTCAGATCGGACCGGCTGGTTACTTCCTGTCCGTTGACCGCAATAATGACGTCACCGCCGATCCTCAGTTCCCGCAAACCGGCGAGGACCGACCGGTTTCCGCCCCGAATGCCAGCGTGGGCTGCCGGTCCCGCCGGGTCGACGCGCTCGATCAGCACGCCTTGCTCAACGGGCAGGCTGAGCGCCTCGGCCAGGCCCGGCCAGAGCGTGCGGCCTTCCGCGCCGAGGGTGGCCCGGAGAACGCGCCCGTGCTCAATCAAATCGTCAGCGACGCGCCTTGCTGTATTGATCGGAATGGCAAAACCGATTCCGGCGGTTGTCCCCGACGGCGAATAGATCGCGCTGTTAATCCCGATGACTTGGCCCCTCGAGTTAAGCAGCGGCCCGCCGGAATTACCGCGATTGATCGCCGCGTCGGTCTGGATGGCTTCATCGATAAAGGTGTTGTCGCTGGTTTGTACGGTGCGACCGAGTGAACTGACGACTCCCGTGGTGAGCGTGCTCCCGAAACCGAACGGGTTTCCGATGGCCAGCACTCGCTGGCCGACCTCGAGGTTCCGCGAATCGCCCAAGGGCAGCGGCGTGAGCGTATGGCCTTTGGCATCAATCTGGATCAGCGCGATGTCGTTCACACTGTCCGCTCCAATCAGCCGCGCCTTGTAGGTGTTGTGATTGCCGAGGGTGACCTCAATAGCCTGTGCCTCCTGCACCACGTGATAATTCGTCAGGATATGCCCGTCGGTATCGATCAGGAATCCGGAGCCCGCGCCCTCCACGGGCACCGGATTGAAGAAGAAATCATATTCGACCGTCTTGGTCAGAATGTTGGCGACCGACGGCGACGCTTGCTTGTAGACGCGGACATTTTCCTCCTCCGCCGGATCGAGGATGACCTCGGAGGACCGAGCCAGAGTCAACTTCGACGCGCGTACAGCACCGACCGATTCGGGAAGTCGCTGGCCGTATCGCGACCCCGCCCAATACGCACCGAGCCCAATGATTAAGCCTACCGCCAGCAGTCGGAGCGCCCGGCCTCGGCCTTTTTCTCTTGCCATGGCATCCACCCCTTGAACCCTTGCTCGCGCGATCTGCGTGCTCTCATGCGCAAGTACGCCGCCGGTTCAGGAAATGTTTCTTTCCGCTGTCGCCAATTTCTTCAGCTTCCCGATGAGCGCGGTCACCTGCTTTTCCGTTTCGTACATCGATCTCGAGCAGTCGATTACGTCATCGGCCAACTTGCGCTTTTCATCGATCGGCATCTGCGCGCCGAGACGCGCCAGGGCTTCGGCGCGGGAAAGCCCTCGAGCGATCAATCGCTCAAGCTGCTGCTCCGGCCCGCACCAGCAGACCACCACTCGATCCAGCTGCTTGTGGTAACCGGCCTCCATAATGAGCGCCGCCTCGACCACCGCAAACTCCAGCCCGCCTTGCCGGTCGAGCGCCGCGAACCACTTCTCGGCCACATCCAGAATCAGCGGATGCAGAATGGCATTCAATCGGTTGCGTTTCGCCCCGTCCGCAAAAACGATCGCGGCGAGCTTCGAACGATCGACGGCTCCCCCGGTGGTCAGGATTTCGCGGCCGAACTCCTGGACCACTTGGTCGTACGTGGTTTGTCCCGGCTCGAAGAACGCGTGCCCGATGGGATCCAGATCAAGCACCATACAATCGCGTGTGCGCAGCATGTCGGCGACGGTCGATTTGCCTGTCGCGATTCCACCGGTCAGGCCGATTCTCAGCATGGTTTCCTCAGTGTTTCGACGCGCGTGCGGCCGGTGCACGCCGGCCGCGCCGCATCGCCGCTGCTCTCACCGTGTTGCTCATGAGCATGGCAATGGTCAACGGGCCTACTCCGCCCGGAACCGGAGTGATGGCGCCCGCCGTGTTGAAGACGTCGGGATGAACATCCCCCACAAGCACGGAGCCTTTGCGACGAAACGTGTCAAGTTTCTCGGGAAAGTTGGCGAAAATTCGCTGGGCTTCGGCCTTGTCCGTGATCACATTTTGTCCCACATCGATCACCGTGGCGCCCGGGCGAATGAAGTCGGGCGTCACCATCGCCGCGCGCCCCATCGCCGCGACCAGCAGGTCCGCGCGTCGGACCGCCTGCTTTAAGTCGCGCGTCTTCGAGTGGCAAACCGTCACGGTCGCATTGGCGTGCATGAGGAGAATGGCCATTGGCTTGCCCACGATATCGCTGCGCCCCATGACTACGGCATTGGCACCTTCGAGCGCAATCTGGCTGCGTCGCAAGATCTCCATCACGCCCGCCGGCGTGCAGGCTACTAGCTTCGGCCGTCCCTCGACAAGCATGCCCACATTCATCGGATGAAAACCGTCCACGTCCTTTGCCGGATCGATCGACGCGAGGACGCGCTTGCGGTCCACCTGCTGCGGCAAAGGCATTTGTACCAGGATGCCATCCACGTCCTCGCGACGATTCAGCTCATCAATCGTGTTCAGCAACTCGGCCGTCGAGATCGAGGAAGGGAGCGTCAGCAAGAAACTCTCCAGTCCGAGCTTGGCGCATGCCGCGATCTTGCTGTTGACATACAGCCGCGACGCGGGATGGTCGCCGACCAGCACGGCAGCGAGTCCCGGACATATCGCCGCGCTCCGGAGCCCGGCAATTTCGCCCGCGAGTTCACCGTAGATCTCATCGCGAATTACGTTGCCGTTCAGGATCCGCGCAGCCAACCGGACTCCTTGCTCGCGTGGTGGAAACTCGCCATCATAGCATGCGTCTCGCCCGCTCTTCCGCGCCGGATTTCCGGACGCGGCCGAATGCCGAGTGGTTCATCGCCAGCCGTTTCGATCACGACAACACCTCCCTATTCGGCGACATACGGCCAGGGCACCGCTTACCACGGGCCATGTCCGACCCGCTGTCCAATCACGGCAGGCCGCGATTCCCAACTTGGGGGCCTTGAATTTTGCCTGCGGTCCGTCGCCCGCAGGAGGCTGGAGGAACGAACAGGAACGATCTTACGTCGGATCGTACCCCAAATTGCAGCCGGCCCTTCCCCAAGACCACGACTCCGTGCATACCCGAGGAAAAGTAGCGCCGCAAGAACAGAATCGAAATGGACCAAACCGCGTCAAACGCGAACATCATTATCACCGCTCACGGGGACATGGCGTGTTCGCACGTAGCGGAAGAGGCCGAGGGCGACGAACTTGGCTGGACCTGTCGAGCGAACCTCGGTAAAGTTCCCTAGTGCCAGCGCAAGGGAGCCGACGATGCAAACGGCCACGGTGAAATGGACCGGCGGTGAAAAATTCCGTGCCACCATGCCTTCCGGCAGGTCGATTCAGTTCGACGCGGGCAGCACACATGACGACGGCCCCGGCCCGATGGAAACACTGCTCGGCGCGCTGGGAGCGTGCACTGCAGTGGACGTGGCCATCATCCTTGGCAAGAAACGCCAGCACCTGGAATCCCTGGAAGTCTCCGTTTCCGGCGAACGCGCGAAATCTCCCCCGGAAGTATGGACCCGGATCGAGATCGTCTACCGCCTGGCCGGCAAGCTCGACGAAAAGGCCGTGCGCGACGCCATCGAATTGAGCCAGACGAAATACTGTTCGGTCGCCGCCATGCTCGGCAAAACGGCAACCATCACTTATCGCCATGAATTGCTAGGGACAAAGCCCTAAAGGGTTCCTCCCGCGGCTGTTTTCGACCGGGCGGACCGCTCAAGCGTCGGTTTGAGGTTTATTCCGCACGACCCTAGAATCCAGGCCAGACATGGACGAACGCGGAGAGAAGCGGTTCTGCTGCCTGACGCGACGCTCGGCACTCACCTGGGTGGTGGTTTTTCTCCTCGTCTACGGCGGTCTGCTGCTCCTCCTGTATCTGGAACACCTGGAGCGTTACCAACGAGCCGCGCTTTTCGCAGCCATGGGCCTGGCCTGCCTGGCTAATTTTGCGCAAAACCGGCCGCTCCACTGTGCGATCACGGGGCCGTTCTTTGTCCTGGTGGCGCTCGGTCTTGCGCTGGAATCCCACCGAGTGTCGAACGTGACTGAGGCCTTGTTGTGGCCAACGGTTCTGCTTGTGGTTGCAATCGCCTTCCTGATTGAACGGCGCGCGACCGGTTAGGGCTTTTGGTTGTCAGTTCGCTGCCGGATTGCATACAATCTCGACTCGAGCAGAGCGCGTTTCGGCTTACGGAGAGAGAATGCCCAATCGCATCGCCGCGAAGATCACCGGAGTCGCCGCCTACGTTCCGCCGCGCGTGGTCACGAACTTCGACCTCGAAAAAATTGTCGATACTGCGGATGAATGGATTCGCACGCGCACCGGCATTCGCGAGCGCCACTACGTCGACCCCGGCGTTGCCTCATCTCACCTTGGAACGGAAGCGGCGAGAAAACTGTTGGCCGCGAAGGGCTTGTCTGCGGAAGAGATCGAGATGATCGTGGTCGCCACTGTGACGCCGGATATGATGTTTCCCGCCACAGCCTGCCTGATCCAGAACAGTCTCGGCGCAAAGAAAGCGTGGGGCTTCGACCTTTCCGGTGCTTGCTCCGGATTCGTCTACGCGCTGACCGTCGGCGCGCAATTCGTGGCCGCCGGCGCGCACAAGAAAGTGCTGGTGGTTGGCTCGGACGTGATGACGTCGATTCTCGATTTCAAGGACCGTGCCACCTGCGTCCTTTTCGGCGACGGCGCGGGCGCTGTCCTGCTCGAACCCGCGGCCTCGGACTCGGAAGGTATCATCGATTTCGCGCACGACATCGACGGTTCCGGTGGCTGCAATTTGTACATGCCCGCCGGCGGCTCGCTCCACCCGGCATCCCGCGAAACCGTCGACCAGCGCATGCATTATGTCCACCAAGAGGGCCAGCAGGTGTTCAAATACGCCGTCCGGCGCATGAGCGAGCTCGCCTGTCAGATTCTCGAGCGCAACGGATTTTCGAGCCGCGACCTTGCCCTGGTCGTGCCGCATCAGGCGAATCTTCGCATTATCCGCGCCATGCAGGAACGTCTTGGCCTCGATGACTCGAAAGTCCTTATCAACATCGACCGTTTCGGCAACACCACGGCCGGCACGATTCCGCTGGGTCTAGTGGACGCGATCGAGCAGAAGCGGCTGGGCCAAGGCGACCTCGTCCTGCTCATTGCCGTTGGCGCCGGCTACACCACCGGTGCCGCGCTGCTCCGCTGGTCCGGCTAGCCGCGCCCGTGCGCGGTTCACTCTTCTCTACTTCTCCCTGTCTGTTTTATGCACGCGGGCGCACGCATCTTCGAGCTTGATGCGGACGTTTTGTCCGGAGGGGCTTGCGTGGCGATGAAGGTGCTCAACGCTGGCGCGTGGCGTTGCCAGAAATCGAGCGCGCTGTAGATTCCTACTCGTGCCCAATCACGATGGCTACCGGCGTAGCGTTTCCCGGCGTTGTCGAGACCATCACCACTTCGGTTTGGGAAATGATGTAGAACGAGCCGTCGAAGGCTGCGGGCGACGATAAGGTCAGTGTTCCGCTGCCGTCCGTCGCGCCCGTCGAGGTCAACTGATAGGTTCCGCTGATCGTCAGTCCCGACGACGTGCTTGAATCCTCTGTGCCAGTCACGCTCGACACCCCGTCAAAGCTGAGCTCCCCGACAAGATTCGGGACGGCACTAATCGAAGGCGGCAAGGTTCCTTCGATAAAGCTCCCTTCGATGCTCGCGGCGTTGAAAGGGCCGGCGGATTGTGACTCGAATATGCCGAAGAATGGGTTCCCTTCGACCGCGCCGATGCAATACGCTTGGTTGCCATTGATCGTATAGAAGACGGGATTGATTTGCTGGTCGAGGCCCGTCGTTGCCACTCGCCCGAATGAGTCCGCTTGAATGAAATTGCCGGAGGGAGCCGTCGCGGGCGAAATGACCCCCGCGCGGTTTTCCGTGAGGGAAATATTGAAGCTGGACTCTCCGGTCGTTGCGTCGAGGGAAACTACGGCAACATCAGGGACATATGCATTGTTCGTGAAAAACTGCCCGGTCAATGCCCCGACGCTCGACCCGGTAACGAACCCGCCTGACAGGCTCGTCGGGAACGGATAGCCAATCTGGGGGCGGAAGCTCCCCACGGTGAGATATGGCGTCGAAGAGGTCGAAGAGGACACATCATCGATTTCAACCAGGAAGAACAGCGCGTTGGAGACCGGATAGACGCTAAAGGTCATGTTGGGAAGGCTTTCCGCGCTCAATGCAACCGTACAACGCGCAGTCTCGGAAGTCCCTGCATACGTGCCGGACACGCTGTCCGCCGCGAGCAGTTGCCCGGGCACATTCGCGTCCAATTCGCCGTTTCCCAGGGTTCCGTCGCTTTGACCGGTGATCGGCAGCGCGGCCGTAAATCTGCCTGCCAGCGCAACTGGGCCAGCCGAGATACCGCCGGCCGCCGAGGAGTACCCGCTGATGCCGAACGCATAATCGCCCGTGAGGGTGTTCGTCGTGCATTGATTGAATCCGGAGGATTGGGCTTCGAGTTGGCCCGAGCCCTGGACGCCGGTTGAGTCCGCTTCGATCATGCGCCCGTGCTGGCCTGTCGTGTCGATCGCAAAATCATACGTCGGTGATCCGGCCAGGCTCGAGAAGATCAACTGTCCAAGCCCGTTTGTCCCGACCGTATAGGTTCCCGTGAAAGTTTGGTTCGTCGGCGTGCCGGTGATGGAGTTGAAATCCTCGACGCCGTTCTTGATATTGCCTTGCCCGTCGGCCTGGAAACTGCCGGCCAAAACCACGGCGCCTCCAGAATTGAAACCACTGAACACAAAAGCGTAGTTTCCTTGGAGGAGGGTCAGATTCGACGAACTCGTGATGGTCAATGCGAACTGCGCACTAACCGACACAGGTGGCGTTTCGCTGTCGGTTAGCGCGATGCTAAAGGTGGCTGACGATACGGCTGTGGTCGGCGTCCCGGAAAGCAGGCCGGAGCCGCTCAGAGTCAGCCCGGCTGGCAGCGTCGAACCGCTGGCCACGGACCACGTGTATGGGGCGGTTCCCCCCGTCGCCGTGAATTGCTCGCTATAAGCCGTCCCCACACTAGCATTCGGCAGCGGGGAAGTCGTGGTAATCGCGAGGTTTGTCACCGTGATGGTCAGCCCGGAAGATGTTCCTGACAGACCCATGGAGTCGGTAACCTTGATTGTGACTGGGAAGGTCCCCTCGTCCGAGGAAGACGGTGTGCCCGTTAAGTCTACGGTGCTTCCTGTGCTCGAGCTAAGGGTCATCCACGCGGGGGCCGATGTGAGTGTGTAGGTGAAGGGGGGAACCCCGCCCGACTCGTTGACGGTTGCCTTATACGCCGTGCCGATGCTCGCCGCAGGTAGCGAAGTCGTCGTGATCGAGGGCGGAGGCTGGAGGGTAATCTTGAGGGAAGCCAGCTGAGTCGGATAGGTAACTGATGTCGCCGTTACGGTTACCGTCATCGCCGAGGTCACCGAGGCCGGGGCATTGTAAACAGCCGTGGTCTTCGTCGCCGAACTCAGGGTGCCGGCACCCGTTAGGCTCCAGTTCACCCCCGCCGCTGAAGTATCATTCAAAACCGCGGCGCTGATCGTGAGGGTAGTACCTTGGTCGAGCGCCTGCGCGGCGCTGGGCGTAAGCTGCACCGCATTGAAAGTCGAGGGTTTGCCTACACAGCCGGTCAGGTAACCGCAATTTGCCCCTACTAGGCAGATGAGTACCCAGAAATTGGCCCGCATCCTCATGGTCCTGTGCCTCGAGGTTGACTTCGCCGTTCAACCCATTAGAACGCGCCCTCGTCGCCTGAGGGCGGGAATCGCTTCTTGCGATAACGTAAGAGGTACTGTTCGATCGGGCAGAGTGCCGGCCGAGTTGGCCGGGGGCTGTCGAAGAAAAGGCGGGTCTTCTTGAGGTCCGAGGCTGGGTCGCCTGGCTTGCGCCTACTCAGAGCGCGCCCGTTTTCCGGTGTGCCTTGGCGAACACGGCGCTATGATTCGCGGTGCATGGAGCCACGGGTTCGAATCTGGACCGCAGTGTTTCTGCTGTTCGCGCTGGCCGTGCATTTTGAGACCGGGCGGCAGGTCTCGCCGGAGCTCTCCAATCGCGACTGGGCCATCTACGGCGGCGACCCGCAAAACACGCATTATTCTCCGCTCGATCAGATCAACCGCGGCAATGTGAAGCAGCTCGAGCGGGTCTGGACCTATGACACGGGGGAGCGGGGCGGCCTGGAAACCAGCCCGCTGATTGTTGCCGGTGCACTCTACGGAATCACACCCAGGCAACGAATATTCGCGCTCGATGCGGCAACGGGAAAGCAACTGTGGAGATTCGATCCGGGCCTCATGGGCACTCAGCCAGATCGTGGCCTGGCCTACTGGTCGGACGGGGGGGACAGGCGGATCCTGGTCGGGGTGATGAACTACGTCTACGCGCTCAACGCCGCGACGGGGAAGCCCATCCCGACCTTTGGCGCGCAGGGCCGAATCGACCTGCGCGAAAATCTTGGCCGCGATCCGAAAACGCAGTGGACTCCTTTGACCAGCCCTGGAATCGTCTACCGTGATTTGCTCATCGTCGGTGCCCGTAATCCCGAAACTTTGCCGGCGCCTCCCGGGGACATTCGTGCCTACGATGTCCGCAGCGGGAAATTGCGTTGGTCGTTCCACACCATCCCACATCCTGGCGAGTTCGGTTACGACACTTGGCCGAAAGACGCCTGGAAGTATTCCGGCGCGGCCAACGACTGGGCGGGCATGGCGCTTGATCCGCTGCGCGGAATCGTCTATGCGCCCACCGGTTCAGCAGCATTCGATTTTTACGGGGCGAACCGCCTCGGAGACAACCTGTTCGCGGATACACTGATCGCCCTCAATGCCTCGACAGGTGAGCGCATCTGGCATTTCCAGGGCGTGCACCACGATTTATGGGACCGCGATTTTCCCGCCCCGCCCGCCCTGGTGACCTTGAAGCGGGATGGCAAGACCGTTGACGCCGTCGTGCAGATCACCAAGCAAGGTTTCGTCTACGTCTTTGACCGGGCGACCGGCAAGCCGTTGTTTCCCGTCGATTACCGACGGGTTCCCGGAAGTACGGTGCCGGGAGAGGTTGCTGCGCCCGAGCAGCCGTTTGTCAGCACGCCCGCTCCGTTTGCCCGACAGCTTCTTACCCGGGATATGCTGACGAATCGAACCGCCCGAGCACATCGCTGGGCGGTCGATCGATTCCGCAAAATGCGCAGCGAGGGGCAATTCGTTCCCCTGAGTATCGGCATCGACACGGTGATCTTTCCCGGTTTCGATGGGGGCGGCGAATGGGGTGGCCCCGCGGTTGACCCCGAGACGGGCATTCTCTACGTCAACGCGAACGAGATGGCTTGGACTGGCGCACTTGAGCCCAACAGGAGCAAGAATTCGGCGCGCGCGATCTATAAGAGCCAGTGCAGTATCTGCCACGGCGACAAAATGACGGGCTCAGCCGGGATTCCTTCCCTCGTGAACGTGGGCTCGCGTCTCACCGCTCAGCAGATTGCCAAGACGATCAGGAACGGCAAAGGGCGTATGAACGGCTTTCCGAACCTATCAGCGACCGAAGTCGCCGCTTTGGCCGCCCTTCTGACCAGTGGGCAGAACATGACCATTAGCGGGTCGAACCCTGCCGCCCCAGAGATGGATTACCGCTTCACAGGCTATCGGAGATTCCTCGATCCCGATGGCTATCCTGCCGTCGCACCGCCTTGGGGAACGTTGAACGCGATCGATCTCAATACAGGGGAGTACGTCTGGAAGATCAATCTGGGCGAGTATCCTCGACTTGCCGCGCAGGGCGTGACGAACACGGGTTCGGAGAATTATGGCGGGCCCATCGTAACGGCGGGGGGAGTGATTTTCATCGCCGCAACCGATTTCGACTGCAAGTTTCGCGCTTTTGATAAAGCCACCGGCCAGCTGTTGTGGGATGTGACTCTTCCGTTTGCCGGCAATGCCACGCCCGCAACCTATGAAGTCGGCGGGCGACAATACGTAGTGATCGCTGCCGGCGGTGGCAAGGACCCGAAGTCACCGTCCGGGGGCGTGTATCTGGCCTTCGCCCTGCCCCGTGCGGACGCGCCTGCCGACACAGCAAGGCCGTCCCAGGCCGAAAAGATCATCATCGACACCGACATCGGTGACGATATCGATGACGCCTTCGCCCTGGCCTTGGCCCTTGAAAGCCGCGAGCTAGAAATCCTCGGCATCACCACCACCTCGGGTGACACCAAAACGCGGGCGAAGCTCGTTGACCGCATCCTTGGTGAAGCTGGCCGCGAGGATATTCCCGTTGCCGCGGGAATGCCGACACCGCCGCGAACCGCGTTTACGCAGCGCGCCTACGCCGAGGGCGGGCATTTCACGCGCAACTCGCATCCGGCGGCGGTCGATTTCATCCTCGACCAGATCCGCCGGCATCCGGGCCAGATTACGCTCGTCGCTATCGGTCCCCTTTTCAATGTCGGCGCGCTAATCGATAGGGATCCGGAAACCTTTCGCAAACTTCGTCGCGTGGTCATGATGGGTGGATCAATCGACCGTGGTTACGGCGACGCGCATGGGCGCCCGACTGCGCCGGAGCCAGAATGGAACGTGGCGAACGACATCCCCGGCGCGCAGAAGCTGTTCGCCTCGCGCGTTCCCATCTACGAAATGCCGCTCGATTCGACGCAGCTCAAAATGGACGAAGTCAAGCGCGCCTTCCTCTTCCGCCAAGGTACCCCGATAACCAATGCCTTGACCATCCTCTACCACGAATGGGGTCAGGAAACTCCGACCCTGTATGACCCAATGACCATCGCCTACATCCTCAAACCCGAGCTATGCCCGGTCCAAGCCATCAGCATTCGCGTCGACGAACGGGGAATGACGCTGCGGCAGGAGAAAGGCGTTTCTAACGCCAAGGTCTGCCTGAATTCCAATGCTGAGTCTTTCTTTGACTTCTACCTCTCACGGCTGGGGCGCCCTCGGTGAATCGGACGTCGGATCCCCTGGTTTCCTCCTTCCCTACGCGTCCCTGGCGAGTGCCCCGGTGAGCCCTCGGCCGTGCATTAGAAAACCAACCGGACTCGAAGTCAGAGGGCCAAGAAGTGGGTCGAAGTTGTCGTCCGGAAGGCAGGGGGAACGGCGAGAGAAGATCTTAGAAGGAGCGCGCCGCAGCCAAGAGCGCCTGGGTGTCTTCCAGCCTGTGTGAGAGCATCACCGCCGCGCAACGCGTGCATAACGCCATCTCGCGACTGGTCCAGTCCAACTGCCTGATTGATAATGCGTTAGCGGTCCTGTCGACCAGTTCCACGAGCCGGTAATAGAGCCAGAGCGAGCGCAGATTGTTACCCGAGCCGTGCCCCAGCTCAGGAAAAAGCCGGTTGTAGGCCGCGATACTCCGGAACCCGTTTGGAATGAGGCTGTTGGCCGCCCCACTGGCTGCCGACTCCCATTCCGCCGGTAAGGCCTCTGAGGCCAGCTTCAACACTCCGGCCCGCCAGGAAAGCACTGTGAACTGGATGACCGCCGCCAGCGAGATTACGAAGATGAACGACGCAATCATCATAAGGCACCATGGACAGGTTCTCTTTTTCCCCGGTCGCAGACAATAGGCCGGGAGTACCAAGGACTGCTTACGCTCGTTACGCGGCGGTTAGAAGGATCGGTTGGCTCTCGGTGATTATGATGGTGTGCTCAAAATGCGCGGCGAGGCTCCCGTCGCTGGTGCGCTCGGTCCAGCCATCGGCGGCCGTAAACGAGTGCTCCGTGCTGGTGGCGATGATTGGTTCAACCGTGATCACCAGGCCGGGCGTCAGACGTTTACGTGCCGCAAGATCGGCGTAGTTCGGGACACTCGGCGGCTCGTGAATCGTTCGTCCGATGCCGTGGCCACCCAGCGCGCGGATCACCAAGAATCCGCTCCGGTGGACCTCCTGCTCGACGGCGCGGCCGATTTCATTAATGCGATGGTGGGCCCTGGCGACTCGCATGGCCTGCTCGAAGGCTCGCTCCGCGCAGCGCGCAAGGCGGCGGGCTTGCTCCGACGCAGGTTCGACGGCCACGGTGATTGCCGCATCACCGACGTAGCCGTTCTTCTCGAAGGTCACGTCGAGCTTGACGAGATCGCCGCGCTCGATCTGGCGAGGGCTCGGAATTCCGTGGACGGCTTCGTCGTTGACACTGATACAGATCTCGCCGGGGAAGCCATAGATCAGCGCTGGGGCTGAGCGGGCCCCGTTTTCTCGCATGACCCTCGCTCCAACGTCGGCCAGTTGTCGCGTGGTTACACCGGGGCGCACGAATCGGCCCATCGCACGCAACGCGAGGTGACAAATGTGTCCGACTTCCTTCAGGCGGAGGAGATCGGCGTAAGATTCGATCGACATCTACCCGCCTTGTGCGCCCCATGGCCGCGGCCATGGGGTGATCCAATCGTTTCCCGTGACCACGCTCGTTTCCGATTAGCCCATGTGCATGCCGCCATTGACCCCGAGCACCTGGCCGGTAATGTATCCGGCCTCGTCGCTGGCGAGGAAAACGATCGCGGCGGCCACATCGCAATCCGTCCCAAAGCGGCCGAGCGGAATCAGTGACTTCATTCTTTCTTTCACTTGGTCGGGCAGCGGATCGGTCATCGGGGTGGTGATGAATCCCGGTGCCACGGCATTTACGGTGATGTTGCGCGAGGCCACCTCGACGGCGATGGCGCGGGTAAGGCCGATCAGGCCGGCTTTGGAGGCGACATAGTTGGCCTGGCCGGCATTGCCGGTCTCGGCGACAACCGACGTCACGTTGATGATGCGCCCCGAGCGCTGCTTGAGCATGGCCCCGAGGGCCTGCTGGGTGCAGAGATGGGCGCCGGTGAGGTTCGTGCGCAGGACGGCTTCCCAGTCCTCAAGCTTCATTCGCAAGGCAAGCGTGTCGCGCGTGATCGCCGCATTGTTCACCAGGATGTCCAGGCGGCCGAATTTGGCCAGCAACTGCTGAAACCCGTTTTTTACTTGTGCTGCATCGCCAACGTCGATCGGAAGGGCGAGCGCTTCGGCGCCCGCTTCGGTGATTTCAGCAGCCAACGCACGAAGTTGCTGTTCGTTGCGCGAGGCCAGGGCGACCGTGGCACCTGACGCGGACAGCGCCCGAGCGGTAGCGCGGCCGATGCCTTGCGAAGCGCCGGTTATGAGAGCGACTTTGTGGCTGAGCGAGAACATCGAGTGCGGGCCCCCTACGCAGATTCCGTCGCTTCGGCGCGTGCCTGGGTGATCTTCTCGAGGGTCGACTTCATGCTCGCGCCGTCTTCCACGTTGAAGCAGCGCACCGAGCGGTCGATTTGGCGCAGCAACCCCGAGAGAACCTTGCCCGGACCAACCTCAACGAAAATCGTGACCCCGCTCTCGATCAGCTCGTGCATCGAATCGAGCCAGCGAACGGGCAAGGTCATCTGCCGGATCAAGGCATCGCGGGCCTCCTCGCCGGACTTGATCGCTTCGGCGTCAACATTGGTGACCAGCGGCACGCGGAGCGCGCTGAACGCTGCGGCGCGGAGCTCGGGTTCGAGCCGTCTTTGCGCAGGCTCCATCAGCGCGCAATGGAAGGGTGCAGACACCGGTAAAACGACTGCGCGTTTGGCCCCCGATTGTGAGGCGATCTCGACGGCTCGCTTGACGGCCGCCGCCGTGCCGGAAATGACCGTCTGTTCGGGCGAGTTCAAATTGGCCGGGGAAACGACCTCATGGTCGGCGGCTTTCTTGCAGATTTCGGCGACATCGGAGGGGGAAAGGCCCATAATCGCGGCCATGGCGCCTTCCCCTGCCGCGACCGCTTCCTGCATGTACTTGCCGCGGTCCCGAACGAGCTTGACTGCGCTCGCGAAATCGAGTGCACCCACGGCGACCAGCGCCGAATACTCGCCGAGGCTGTGGCCGGCCACGAAATCGGGAGTGACCCCGCGCTTTTCGACGGCCCGATAAGCGGCGATGGAAACGGTCAAGATGGACGGTTGGGTGTTTTGTGTCTGCTTGAGTTCTTCTTCCGAGCCTTCGAAGCACAGCTTCGAAATCGAACGGCCCACTGCGGCGTCCGCTTCCTCGAAAGCAGCGCGCGATTCGGGAAAGCTTTCGGCGAGATCGTGACCCATCCCCGGATACTGGGAGGCCTGGCCCGGAAATAGGAACGCGAGTTTGGTCATGGCAGTTTCCGAGTGCTCTTAGCCTCGTGCCGCGATGGGTGTCGCAGCCGAGAGCTCCTGCTCGATTTTTTCGTTCACGCGCGAACGGCACAGTTCGGCCGCAACGCGTATGGCATTCTTGATGGCGTTCGCATTCGACCTGCCGTGGCCGATGATGGTAATTCCGCGAACGCCGAGAAGCGGTGCTCCGCCATATTCCGAGTAGTCTGTTCGCTTGCGGAAATCGTCGAAGGCGCGCTTCGAAAGCGCATAGCCCAGTTGTGACCTGAGGCTGCTCTTGATGGCGCGCTTCAGCATGCCGCCAATGTGTTCGACCAAACCCTCGCTGATTTTAAGTGCGATGTTACCGATGAACCCGTCGCACACGATGACGTCAACATCGCCGCGAAACACGTCGCGGCCTTCCACGTTGCCCACGAAGTTCAGCGAGGTGTTTTTCAAGCGGTTGAACGATTCGCGCGTGAGTTCGTTGCCCTTCATTTCTTCTTCGCCAATCGAGAGCAGCGCCACGCGGGGGCGGCGCACGCCGAAAATCGTGCGGTAGTAAATCTCGCCCATCACGGCGAACTGCTCGATCTGTGCGGCCTTGGAATCCACGTTGGCGCCCACATCCAGGACCACGGAGACTTTCTCCTTCATGTTGGGGAAGGCCGCGGCAAGCGCCGGGCGGTCAACGGACGGGAGCGTGCCCAGAACGAAACGAGCGACCGTCATCACCGCGCCGGTATTTCCGGCGCTGACCACTGCTTCGGCTTTGCCGTCGCGCACCAGCTTCGCCGCCACGTGCAGCGAACTGTCTTTCTTGCGCCGAAAGGCCTGGGACGGCGAGTCGCGCATGGTGATCACTTCGGTCGAGTTTACGATGTCGATGGCCTGGCCGCGATAGCGGTGGCGGCCCAGCTCGTGCCGCACAACAGCCTCGATGCCGACCAGTAGCACGCGAACATCGAATTCGCGCACGGCCAGAATGGCGCCTTCAACTTCAGCGCGGGGCGCATGGTCGCCTCCCATAGCATCGAGGGCAATCGTGGTCATCCAAGCTCCGGTGCGGAAACGTGGGGCGGGGGAGAAGTTAGGCCGTCTTGGCCGAAGTGTCAATCACTTCGCGGCCCTTGTAATAGCCGCAGCGCGGGCACGCCCGGTGAGGGAGCTTCATCTCGTGACAGTTCGGGCATTCGGCGAGTGACATCACACGGAGGTGGTCGTGCGCCCGCCGGTTGCTGGTTCGCCGCTTCGAGTGGCGTCGTTTGGGATTCGGCATTTCCGTGCTCCTGTATGGGCGCCTCAACCGAACGCGGCCGCGGCGCAAACCTGATAGTGTAGCGTCTTATTGCTTTTTGAACCAGTCCTGCTTGAGACGGGCAAGCGGCGCGAGGCGCGGGTCGGCGGAATGCTTCTCGCACCGGCATTCTTCATTGTTGAGGTTCGCGCCGCAATGGGGACAAAGGCCACGGCAATCGCTTCGGCAAATCACCTTCATGGGCAGCGCCAGATTCACCTGCTCGGCCAGCACGTCGGCCAGGAACAGGCCGTCGCCTTCGAAGAAGCCGATCTCGGTGTCTTCCAGGTTTAGATGCACTTCGTCGCTGGTCGCGATGGAAGTCATGGGCCGGTAGAGCAGATCAAAATCCCTGCTGATTTCCTCGACTACCGTGTCCAGGCAGCGCGCGCACACCAGCTCAACGCGCGTGTGCAGGTTTCCCCAGACTCGAATCTGACCGTCGATAAGTTCCGCCGTAGCACGGACTTCGAGCGGCTCAACCTGGCGGAATTCACCGGAGTGAAAGTCGAGGGTTCCCGGAGAATAGCTCTTCCGGATGCGAGTCTTGCGTACGGCAAGTTCATTTACGTCCAAGAACATCGCTCGATCCGTATTTTTCCCTGAAAATCCATTATAGGGGCCGCACCCTGGTTGTCAAGAAACGGTCGGGAAAAGCGTTTTCCCTGACACCCTTGCGATAACTAGGGGGGCCGCCGTTCAGCTGCTAGAGCACGCGCTCGAGGCCGAGCAGTTCCCTCCATTGCCGCAGGAGAAACTGGTCGGTCATTCCGGCGATGTAGTCGCAAATGACACGGTGCGGCGGTTCGGATTCGGACTGTTCGGCGTAGGGTCGTGGCATGCGACCGGGATGGGCAAGGAAGAACCGAAAAAGCTCTTCGAGCGCGGCGACCGAACGGTCGCGGTCGTCGGCAATCGCGGGCAACGAGTAGACCCGGCCCAGAAGGAAGGTTTTGAGGGCTCGATTTTGTCGGGCCATGTCGGCCGAGAAAGCGGCCAAACGTTCCGGGGCGCTACGGACGTCCTCGACGGTCTGGGCTCCGCTCGTTTGAATCCGTTCGAGCGTCCTCTCGATCAGATCGGTGGCGAGCAGATCAAGCACGTTCTTGAGGGCCTCATTGAATTTGAGCTTCGATCGCCCCTGGGGATGCCGGCGGTCGACTTCCGCATAAGCCGCGTCGAAGATGGGCACTTCGGCGCGAAGCTGATCGAAATCGAGCAGTCGCGCCTCAAAGGCGTCATCAAGATCAGCCGTGTTGTAGGCAATTTCGTCGACCAGATCGATCAACTGCGCCTCTACGGGCGGCTTCTGGTCGAGTAGGTATTCGGCAAGTTCAGGGAACTCCGCGGCCGGGTAGTCGCGGGAATGCTTGACGATTCCCTCGCGGACTTCGAAGGTCAGATTGAGCCCCGCAAACTCGATGTAGCGCTGCTCGAATTTCTCGACAATGCGCAGCGCCTGGAGATTATGTTCGAAGGTCTGGCCGTGCTCGCTCATCAGCGCAGCGAGCTTCTTCTCGCCGGCATGCCCGAAGGGCGGGTGGCCGATATCATGGGCCAGGGCAAGTGCTTCGGCGAGATCCGTATTCAGGCAAAGCGCACCGGCTACGGTGCGCGCAATTTGCGCGACTTCGAGGGTGTGCGTGAGCCGGTTGCGGAAATGGTCCGAGTAGCGCGTGGTGAAGACTTGGGTTTTCGCTTCGAGCCTGCGGAATGCGCGCGAATGGATGACACGGTCGCGGTCGCGCGCGTAGTCGTTGCGGTACCGATGTGGCCGTTCGCTATGACGGCGCCCGCGCGAACGCCCGACATCCATGGCATACGGCGCTAGCGGCATCCCCCTGGCCCCCCGGGTCAGGATTTGCCGGGCAACAGAGCGAGTTCCTGGTCGGCTTGCTGGGAGATTGCCGTATCCGGATACTCCGCCTTGATCTGGCCGTACAGCTTAGCGGCCTCGGAGGGATTCCTCTGGCGGTAGTGCTCGGCAAGTGCAAGCATCACCAGGGGCTTGGGCACAAGAACAGTCGGTTTGGCCAGCAGTTCCTGATAGACCTTTACGGCTTGGTCGCCCTGGCCGGCCTTATCCTCGTTTTGGGCCAGTTCGAATCGCGCCAGCGCAGCATAGTCGGCGTCAGCGCCGTTCGCCGCGGCGGCGAGCCAGTGCCTGGCCTCATCATTTTTCCCGAGTCGCTCGAGGCTCAATCCTGCGTAGTAGTTTGCCAGTTGCCCGGGACGCGTGTGGCCGTAATTCTTCGACACCTCCTCAAACTTCTGCGCGGCCGCCGCAAATTTCGTCTTCTCGTCGGCATAACTCGGCCCGCCCGGAACCGGAGGAGGGCCCGGCTGATTGCTGACCGGGGCCTGGAAAATCTCCATGGCCTGGGCGAATGCGGCGGACGCTTTGGAGGTTTGCTTCTCGCTGTAGGTTCTCCAACCGAGAATGGCCGCAGCAACCAGGACGGCGATGGCCAGAACGTACGTGCTCGCCTGCTTGTGCAGCAGGACGGTTTCGGCGCCGTGCGCAATGGTTTCGCGGAACTCGTCCGTCTTTAATTCTCTTCGGGAAATGTGCTGCGCCAAACGTTCACCTCACGGAAAGGGCTAGAAAGTAGATGCTATCACAACGTGCGGGCCGACACGAATTCGCGCCGGCCGTGGACACAAGGATCGACTGCAGCTTGCCGCAGGGGACTCGGGGTCTGCGCTTTGCTAAACTTTCGTGACGTTTTCGGCCTGGTAGCCTTTGGGGCCTTGCTTCACCTCAAATTCGACCAGCTGTCCTTCCGTCAGCGATTTGTAGCCGTCCATCTGAATCGCAGAGAAGTGAACAAAAACATCTTCGCCCGACTGCCTCTGGATGAAACCGTAACCCTTTGATGCGTTAAACCACTTCACGACACCCTGTTCTCGAGCCAACTTAGCTGCTCCTCTTTTCTTGAACTTCCGAAACGAGTCATTCTCGAAGCCGCAGGCATGCTCCCCCGGAACGAAGAATGCAGCTTCGGCAAGAAGACACCCCTTTCGGGTGGGCGGGATTCTGGCACAAAAGGGGAAGAAGTGTCCAGAGTTTGCATGGGATCAAGCGCAGCCCAGGCAGGCGGGGCTAGCGGAAACTGCGAACGGCGGAGTCTTCATCGGATTGCACATCGAAAACCGTGAACAGCTTGGTAATTTGCAGGATGTCGTGAACGCGCCGCGTAAGCTGGAGCAACTTCATGTCGCCGCTCGCGTTTCGGACGGCCGTGTAGGCGCTGACCAGCTCTCCGATTCCCGAGCTGTCGATGTAGTCGACGTCCGCCAGGTTCAGCAGGATTTTGCGATGTCCACCGTGGAGCAGTCCCTGGATGGTGTTCCGCAGAACCGAACTGCCTTCTCCGAGCGTGATCTTGCCGCTGAAATCGATGATGGCCACATCGCCCACTTCACGGCATGTTCCCTGCAGACTCACAACGTACCTCACAAGCTATCCCTGACCGATGGTCGCCGAGGGCAGCCGCTTGGCCATGATCAGCTCGGCGCCGCCGCCTGGTGCGTGCTGGACGGCCAGCTCGTCCATGAAGGCGCGCATGAGAAAAATGCCACGGCCGGAGGTGCGCAGCAGATTCTCTTCGGCGAGCGGGTCGGGCACTTCGGTCAGCTCAAATCCTTTGCCCTCGTCGAGGACGTGCACAACCATCTTATCCGGCTCCAGTTCGACGGTGATACGGATTTTCTTATGTCTGTCGTGCTGGTTGCCGTAATTGTACGCGTTGATCACACCCTCGCGGACGGCCATGCCGATGCGGTGCACGTCGTCGTCGTCGAAACCGGAGACTTCGGCGATGCGCATGACGATGCTCTCTGCCAGATCCACGCTCTCCAGCAGTGTTTCGAGCGCGACTTCGATGCGTTGGGCTGTGGGCGACATCCCGAGCCGGGCGGAACCCCGAAGGCGATTCGCGAGTATGGGTATCACAGCGGGCGAGCGTCCGTCAATCCGTTCTCGATCACCTGAGAGAAGTGATGAGCTTCGCCTGCGTTCGGCGATTGAGGCCGTTCTCGATCCGGGGGGCGAGAGCGCGCCTGCACCGCGGCAATCGTCTTCAGGCCGGGCCGCGTCATCGACCCCCGGGCCGCGCCCTCGCCTTGGCCCCTGCGCTTTACAGTTCGGCCCTCCCGCCGTATCCTTACGCGCTAGCAAGACACGTCCAGGCAGTCTTCTCGGAGGCTGCGGAGGCAACTATGGCCCTCATTGTGGCCCTCATCGTCATCGCCCTGGTGGTGATTTTCACCATCGCCGCGTACAACGGCCTCATTCGGTTGAAGGTGCAGTGCGACAACGCCTGGTCCGATATCGACGTGCAGCTCAAGCGGCGTTATGACCTGATTCCCAATCTCGTCGAAACGGTGAAGGGATACGCTGGGCACGAGAAGACCACCCTCGAGGGCGTGGTGGCGGCGCGGAATCAGGCCATGAGCGTCGAAGGGCCGGCGGCCAAGGCTCAGGCGGAGGGAATGCTGACCGCCGCTCTGCGGCAGGTGTTCGCGCTCGCCGAAGCGTACCCGCAGCTCCGCGCGGTGGAGAGCTTCACGCAATTGCAGCAGACGCTGAACTCGATCGAAGACAGCATCCAGAATGCGCGGCGCTACTACAACGCCGTTGTCCGCGATTTCAACACGAGAATCGCCGAGTTTCCGACCAACGTGCTGGCCGGCATGTTCAATTTCAAGCCGCGCGAGTTTTTTGAGATCAGCGTTCCGGCCGAGCGCGAAGTGCCGAAGGTCAGTTTCGGCGGCGCCACCACCTGAAGCCTCGATGTCGATTCCACCGCGCGCGCCGTTTGCCTTGCTGCTGGCCCTGGTCTGCGCGCCGGCCCTGGAGGCCGCTGCTCGTCAGATTGTCATTCAAGATTTCCGCGAGCAGGTCGTCGTACGGCCGAATTCGACGATCGACGTCACCGAAACGATCGAAGCCGAGTTCATCGGCACCGGCTGGCACGGAATCTATCGCACGATTCCGATCGAGTACACGAATCCGGAAGGCTTCAGCTACAAGCTATGGATTGATGACGTGCACGCCACCGACGGCGAGGGGCATACCCTCAGACTTGAGCAGAGCCGCGAAGGCCGCTACGCGAAATTCAAGATCTACGTTCCCGAGCCCGATGATTCGACGCGCACAGTCGTTCTCCGCTATCGGGTGCTCGACGCCCTTCGCTTCTTCAGCGATCACGACGAGCTCTACTGGAACGTCACCGGGGAGGACTGGGTTGCGCCCATTGAGTCGGCCAGCGCTCGAATCGAGCTTCCCCAGGGCGCCTCGGCTGTCCATGCCATCGCCTATACGGGCCTGTTCGGGTCGCGCGCGCAGGATGCCAACGTCGCGGTGAGCGGCAGCGTCATCGAGGTCCGTTCGCTGCGCCGGCTGGGATACCGTCAGGG
Organism: Candidatus Cybelea sp.; assembly: GCA_035622135.1. Classification (GTDB taxonomy): domain Bacteria; phylum Acidobacteriota; class Terriglobia; order Acidiferrales; family UBA7541; genus Palsa-295. The sequence goes on from DASPVZ010000004.1 coordinate 220,022, forward strand.
GCTGACGGCCGTGGTGGGATTTGATAAAGGCCTGGTCCACGAGCCGACCGCAGCCGAACAGTTCGGCCTGTTCCTGCGCAACAATTGGCCGATGTTTTTCTTCCCGGTGTCCAGCCTCGCGATCATGCTCTGGCTTTGGCGCACGCGCGGCCGCGATCCCGAGCGCGACGCAATCACTGTGCAATACGAGCCGCCCGACAAACTCACTCCCGGTGAATGCGGCGCACTCGTCGATAACGACGTTGCCATGCGCGACATCACGGCGACGCTCGTCGATCTTGCCGTGAAGGGCTACCTCACCATCGAGCAGAAGGACCACACCGGCATGCTCGGGTTCGCCCATCATCGCGATTACATTTTTCATTTGAAGAAGCCGCCTGAGGAATGGAACGATGCGCGTCCCCACGAGCGAGCCATGCTGACCGGCTTATTCTTCGATGGGGATCCTCTTCCGAATCCGGAGCGCATTTCCGCTAGGGGTACGGCCTCGCCAGGTGTTCAGGAATATTCGCTCGAATCGGGAGCCGTTTTGTCCGATTCTCCGGCCGCGGCGGTTGCGGCTTCCCCGGTCGTTGAGGACTACTCGGTGGCTTTCCAGGGGAGCTCCCCCGCCGCGCCGCGGCCGAGTGTGGCCCTCTCGCAGCTCCAGAACCGTTTCTATACGCGCCTGCCGGCCATTCGTGACGGCATCTACAACGCCCTCGTTTCCGACGGCTACTACCTCTACCGGCCCGACACGGTGCGCGCCGGGTACGTGGGGACCGGGCTCGTCATCGGCTTCCTGATCGTCGCGCTCGGAAGCTGGTGGGCCAAGCAGTCTGGCATGCCCCCTCTGACCTGGTTCGTAGCCGGCATTTTATCGGGCGCAATCATTTGCCTGCTCGGCTGGTTTATGACTGCGCGAACGATTTCAGGCGCGCGCACCCTAGCCAAGGTTCTCGGTTTTGAGGATTTCCTGAGTCGGGTTGAGAGCGATCGCATCCGGCGGTTGGAAAACGCTCCGGAGCTGTTCGAGAAATTCCTGCCGTACGCGATGGCGCTGCGCGTCGAGAAGAAGTGGGTCGAGGCGTTTTCGGGAATCGCCCTCGAGCCCCCCCAGTGGTACCAAGGCCCGGCCTATGTCGGGGCCTTTCAACCGTACTTTCTGGTGAACGATCTGAACCTGATGGCGATGCAGGCGGGAAGCACGATGGCTTCCGCGCCGCGCAGCGTCGGCTCCGGGGGATCTGGGTTTGGCGGTGGCGGCGGTGCAGGCGGCGGGTTCGGCGGGGGTGGCGGCGGGGGTTTTTGATCGGCCCACGCACTTCACCGATGAGGCGCCGCCGCGTCAAGCTCAGAAAACGGCGGATTATATCGCCCCACGATATAGGAAACGGCCCGGTCGCCCCGGGCATCGTACGATGTGGAGAGCGATATGACCCACGAACCCCATCATTTTGCAGGCAGATTGATTGCCTTAATCGAATCCCATGCCGAAGAGCTGACGCGCGGCACGGTCGAACAGCTGCAGGCGAGCTCCCGAACCCCGTCCTACCACGGCCTGTCCTACCGCGACCTCCATGAAAGAGTGTTCGACGTCTACCACGATTTTGGACACTGGCTGCTCGAGAAGACTGAAGGCGCGGTCCGGGGGAAGTATTACGATTTGGGCGTACGGCGCTCGAGGGAGCGCATACCGCTCAGTGAAGTTCTCTGGGCGCTGGTGCTGACCAAGAATTACCTGGGGAGCTACCTCGCCGCCTGGGCGCTTTCCGACTCCGCTGTGGAGCTTTATCGCCAGCAGGAGCTCGATCGTCTGATCACCCATTTCTTTGACCGGGCGATGTGCTACGCCGCGGAGGGCTACGAACACCCCCCTGACGCGGAGTCGCTCGAAGAAGAAAGCCTGTCAGCTGCTCGACGACGCTCGGGCGCTGGCTGGGTTCTCTAACAGGCCGCATCCGAGGGAGAGCCCGCGCACCGAGTGATGCGCGAGCCCGGCCTTCCTCGTTACGCCTCACCGCACTTTGCCAGGCGCTGGGCGCTCAATCACAAGGATTTGCGGAACGATTTTTGCGTTTTGTTGACTCGGTATCCGCAGCGCTCATAGAAGTTGTGAGCCTGCTCGCGCGTGACGTTCGACCGCAAGCCCACAGCAGAGCAGCCCTTTTGCCGAGCCCATTCCTCGGCCCGTTCAAGTAAGCGGCGTCCGATGCCGAGTGAACGTGCGCGCGCGTCTACGATAAGGCCGCTGATTTCCGCGCGGGCATCCGCGGTGACCGTGCGATACACAAATACGCTAACCCACCCAGCGATTTCACCGTCGGGTAGTTCTGCCACGAAGATCGCGTATTCGCGCATGTTTTCGATTTCCGCCAGCCGCGTGGCGATGCCTTCGCCGGTTGATTCATAACCGAGTTGGCCTGCAAGGTCAGCCATTCGCGAATAGTCCCGCCGCTCAGGAGAGCGAATCGCAACCGTCGATTCGTTGGCGCCCGCGCTCATCGCCCACCTCCCGTTCGAAGCGCCTTCCTGAGAAGGGCGATCTGTCCGGCATGATAGAGGTCGTGCTGCACCAGACCGTGCAACATGACGTAGCGCGAGTTCTTCGTTCGCCGGCTCGGCCGCTCGTCGAGCTGATGGTCACCGAGTTCTTCGACGGCTCGCCGCAAACGGCTTCGCGCCTTGATCAGTCTTTCTACGGCTCGCTGCCATTCGACTTCGCTCACTTCCCATACCGGCGGCCAGTCGAGCTCGGGCGTAATTTGCGCCTCGGCTCCGGCCAGCTCCTCGCGGACAATCGTGTGCCAGGCCGTGAGGTGGTGCACGAGCTCCCAAATCGAATGCGCGCTGTCAACAGGATGCTTGGCCGCATCTTCCGCCATCATTCCGTCCAGCAGCGATTTGAGCGGGGGCCCATGCCAGGCGTCTCCCGCAAATGCCCGGTCCATCTGATCGAGTATGCGTGCGATCTCGCTCATGTCCATCGAGCCTAGAACAGAGCGGGAGCCTGTCGCAAGCTCAGCGGAGATCCGCACGAAGTTGACGAGAGCGGCGGACGCCGAATGGCGTAGAATGGATGGAGCCGGGTCTGTCATTCCGGCCAAGGATTTCGGAACGATGCCTCCCAGGAGGGCCTCTATGCGGGACGCGCGAAAGGCCGCAGGGTTGGTTCTGACTCTCGCCTTAGCTGGCGCCGTTCCTGCGCTAGCGTTCCTCTCTCCCCTGAGTTCAACGGCCATCCGGGATGCCTATTTTATCGGCACGCGCAACGATCAGCAGACGAGGGATTTCCTCGCCCAATATCAGCATGAGTTCCCGGAGCCGGGGACCGGACCCTATGTTCACGACATCGGGATCGAGACCCCTTTTGTCCACGTGATCCATGCTGCGCAGGGCGATGCGAACATGCACGCCCCGGACGCGGTCGAACAGTTCCAGAACATGCCGTTTGATGTGATCCTGCATGTCTCGATTTGGACCACCCAGACGTACTCGCCGGGCCCAGAAGTTCTGCCGCAGCTTTATCAGTGGGTTCCCGACTTTTGGAATGATTTCACGGTGCAGCTGATCCAGGGCAGGCAAGTAGTCGAGCCCAAAGGGAAGCGCGGCGGGCCGGTTTTTGTGTATTTTGGTGAGACGCCAGCTGTCGTGGGTGCGCGGCTCGAGCTGAGTTACGACTCGGCCAGCCTCGAATCGGCGCCGGTCAAGGTCGAAGTGCTCACTCCGGACAGACAGAAAGTCGAGACGACGTTCGATCTGGGCAAGCTGCGCTAAGAAACCCGCCAGCCGACCGCTCCGACATCCGGCCTATAAAGCCTCAACGATTCACCGGGTGCGTCTGGATGAAGCCCAGCGCATCCTCGATCGTCTGAGAATATCTCGACTCGACCTTGCTGAACTGGAACCGCCGGTGCGGTGAAAACGCGGCGGGATCGTAGGACCCACGCTGTACGTGAAAGACCCAGACGTATTCTCGCTTGCTTCGATCGATCTCCGAGCGGGGGACGTTCTCGTCGTATCGGGCGATGGGATTGAAATCGGAGAATTCACCGTCGTCGTGCACCGGCGTAGGCATGGTGTAATTATAGAAGCTGACGTCATGGGTGAAGATGATGACGTAGTCGACCATGGCCGGCGATGCGGCCGGGCAGACGCTCGGAAACCGCTTTTTTCGGTTTTCGACGATCCATTGGAACTGCCCGGGCGAAAGCCCATAACTTGAAAAGAACAGCTTGCAGGCCGGATCGTCGCTATCGTACCTGGGGGCGGTAGCGGCCACCCAAGACGGATCGTCGCTCTCCTCATCGTTGGACGCCGCGGGAGCGGGTCGACGCGCCGTCGAAACATTCGAGATCGCGGCGGTGACCGAGGGCTCGCGCACGGAGCTAGCCAGCGCCCGTCGATCAGGCAGCGCGGCAGGTACTGCGTTGGCCGGTAGGGACCGCGCGGGAGAGGCTTCGACCGTCGCCCTCTTCAGCGCGGGTGCCGCGGCCGAGGCGGAGTTGCTCGAGATTACTTCGGGACGCGCGGCAGCAGAAGCGACCGGGGCTGGCTGCCCGGGCGCGCGAACCGACGCAACGGCTACAGCGGGCGTGGTAGGTGCCTGGGGCCGGGCCGCCTGCGGAGCGGTGAGAGCAGTCAGCGAAATGTTTTCGACGGGGATATATCCTTGCGTTCCATCGGCGGTCTCGACGACAAGGTAACTGTCCTGCCGGGCGATGAGGGAAACCGTCGCATCGCACTTGAGCTTTTCCTCGACGTTGAAACTGGTCGGGGAGTCATAGACCCACACGCTATCCTCGTTGGCCGTGCATCGCACAGCTGCGGTTTGATTGGCAAAGGCCGCAGAACACGGAACGGCAAACGCGACTAATAGCGCGGCATACTTTAGACTTCCAGCCATGGCCACCCCCCGGAAAAATTGACGGCTGAGCGCGCCGATCGAGAGCGCGCGCCGTTGTTCTGCACCTACCGTTCGCGCGCAAACTTCGCACCTCCCCAGAATATGAATGATGTAGGTCGAGGGGACAAGCTGGACGAAAGTACACAATTCGGACAGGCGAAGGCCAGGCGAATACTTGGGCGGAGCAGGGCCGCACACACAGAAGGTCGCGCGCCCCGACGAGCAGAAATCGAAGAAATCACGACCGCCAGCGAAGAGTGACCGGACCCGACATCGGATGGCGCATGGGCGTGCCGCTGTTTTGCGACGCGAGGTAGGCCGATTTCAGTTCGAAATACCAGCGCGCTTGGCGGTCGGCATCGTCGACGAGCATCATGCGATCTCCGTACTCGAGCCCGAGGGCCTGCTTTTTGATCACTTCCGCGTCCTGACGAATGAAGCGGGGGCCGAACACGTGAATGATGAAGGAAACGATGGGGAACCAGGGCAGTATGTTCCAGGCCGCCAGGAAATCAAGGCGACACAAGTTGCGGCGTACGGGCGTGACCGTGGTTCGGCTGGAGAGCCAGTATCGCCCGGCGCGGATTTGCTCGAAGCGCTGATTCGGCAAGATGAAATCGATCATGGTCGTGGCCGGCTCGCCCGTGGCGAATTTCAGGATTTTGTAGGGAGCGCTGTTTGCCGACGGGGTGTGCGGGCTCATGCGGAACCCGTTTGGAATGGGTTCGAACTGCTTCGATTTGTCGCGAATGCTCCGCCGCGTGCGCCACCACCAAGCCTGGTGCACGAACGGGCCGTGCGCAGGGTCCATGAGCCCGATGATGCCGTGATCGACCCTGCAGGGGAGCTCGGCCGAGAGCCGCGCAATCTTGTAGCGCGGGCTGAAGGTGGGAAGCTCGGGAGCGGCCGGGATTTCCTCGGCCTGCTGATCCCGTGCGCCGAGTGGGTTCGCCATGAACGCCCAGATGTAGCCGTCGCGCTCGGCACAAGGAAAACTGCCCGCGTAGATGCGTTCGCAGCGGAGCTTTGAATCGGCCGTCAGCGACGGGATGTGCCGGCATTGGCCGGTGTGCGCCGCGAACTGCCAGCCGTGGTAGGCGCATTCGACGTTTTCACCGTCGAACTGTCCGAAGGACAGCGGAAAGGCGCGGTGCGGACAAACGTCTCGCAGAGCGAACGGCTTCCCCTGGGGGTCCCGGCCGATGACGAGCGGAACTTCGAGCAGAGTGGCGCGAACGAGCTTCTGCCGACGCACCTGCTCGCTCGCGAGGGCGGGATACCAGAATCCCCAGAGAAAATCGCTCGTCCTGTCCGTTTCTGACGCGTCACTCATCGCGAGGTCATCCTAGTACACCCGCGCGGGCGGGGCAAAGGCAGAACGGCCCGGGACGGCGTCATGGCCGGGCAAAAAAGCGCGGCTAGATGCGGTTAAACAAGAGCGGCGCGCCGAGCTTTGACGTGTAGTTTGGCCGATATCGTTCGACGTTGTAGAGTCTGGCGATGTCGACCTTGCGCGCGCCGGAGGGCAAACTGGCCAGCGGGACCTGGCTGTAGCATCCGTGCTGCAGGCCGACCAGGCGCCCGCGCACGCCGTCGCGAATCAAATCCACGGCGATGTTCGCGTAGGTGATGGCCACGAGCTGATCGATCGCGTCGGGGTCGCCGCTGCGCAAATCGTACGTGAGATCGCTTTCCATAATTTCCTGGTCGGTTCGCTTCTTGATTTCTTGCCCGAGCGCGTGCCCGATGTCGGCCTTCTTGCGGTGCCCGTACGCGTCGGCTTCGCCATATTCCTCGATGGTGCCTTGCTTCCACACCGCTCCCTCGGAAACGACGACCAGGGCGTAATTGCTGGGATTATTGCGCTTGTCCTCCATCAAAAGCTTCGAGAGATGATCGAGGTCGAACCGATACTCGGGGATCAGGCAGCGCGCGGAGGTCACGTAGGCCGTATACAGCGCCGTAAAACCGGCATCGCGGCCGAACATCCGGAAAATGCCGATGCGCTCGTGCGAGCCGAGGGTCGTGCGTTGACGCGTGATCAACTCCTTGGCGCGCGTGATGGCCGTCGAGAATCCGATACAGTACTCCGTGCCTTGGACGTCGTTGTCCATGGTCTTGGGAATGGCGATCAGCGGGAAGCCCTTCGAGTCGAGTACGGAGGCGAAGCTCAGCGTGTCGTCGCCCCCGATGGCCACCAGGCAGTCGATGCCAAGGCGCTCAAGATTCTTCAGCACGACGGGGGTGAAATCGTAGTACTTGCCGTCAAAGGGAAGCTGCGCCAGCTGGTCCTTGGGCATAAACGGAGGCACCTTCCCCTCGGCCATCCGTCGCGGGTTGGTGCGCGTGGTGTGCAGCACGGTTCCCCCACTGCGGTCGATGGTGCGCGTGTTCTCCCGCGTCAGCGGGCGGATGTAGTTCGGATCTACTTCGCTTGTCGGGCTCATGTGCGTTAGACCTTCCCAACCCCGGCGTATGCCAACCACCTCTCGTCCGATTTCGCTGGCGCGATAGACGACGGACTTGATCACGGGATTGAGACCCGGCACGTCTCCTCCGCCGGTCAGGATTCCGATTTTCTTAGCAGCCATCGATTCCTTTCTCCTCGCCCTGTATCACCGGTTTGCCGAGCGGCGTTTCCTGATTAGACGATTGGGTTGGGCGGTCCGAGATTCAGCGTTTCTGTCTGTCCGGAAGAGGTGTTTGCGCCGCGACCCTCGAGTGCACCGGTCGGATTGTGGTTCGTACTGGCCGATCATCTTACACGGTTTCCGAATCTCGAGCATAGAGGCGTAGCCCTTTTGCGGGGGGCCTTGCTTTCACTCCCCGCGCACGAGGTCGTTATAGGTCTGCCTCCGGCGGATGATCCGGAACTTGCCTCCTTCGACCAGCACCTCCGCAGGACGTCGCCGGGCATTGTAGTTTGCCGATAGCGCGAAACCGTACGCGCCTGCGGCCCACACGACGAGGAGATCGCCCTGCCTTGCGGCTGGCAGAGGCCAGTTGCGGGCGAGGAAGTCGCCCGATTCGCAGACTGGTCCTACGACGTCTACCCGCTCGACTTTCGGGCGACCCTGGGGCGACGAAGCCTTGGTGATGGCGTGGGTTGCGCCGTACATCGAGGGGCGCACCAGGTCGTTCATGGCGGCATCCACAATCACGAAACGCTTGTTGCCGTTTGTCTTCGTATAGAGCACGCGCGTCAGAAGCACGCCGGCGGGACCGGCCAGCATGCGTCCTGGTTCAAGCAGCAATCGGCATCCGAGCGGCCGCAGACTGCCCGACAGCGCTTGCGCGTACGCGCCGGGCTCGATCGGCGTTTCGTTCGTGTACCGAATACCGACCCCGCCGCCGATATCGACGTACTCTAGATGAATACCGTTGGCCGCCAATTGGCGAACGTATGACGCCAGGCGCGTCGAGGTGCTGCGGAACGGCTCGAGCGCAACAATCTGCGATCCGATGTGCGCGCTGATACCGCCCCACACGATCGAGCGCGAGTCCTTATGCGCCAGGTACAGGTCGAGCGCACGCGGCCAGTCCAGGCCAAACTTGTGTTTGTGGTAGCCGGTCGAAATGTGCGGATGGCCGCCGGCCAAGATGTCCGGATTGACGCGGACCGCCGCTCGGGCGGGCGCTCCGCCCGCCCGCACGTGCCGAGCAGCTTCGCTGAGCAGAACTCCGAGTTCCGCTTCCGATTCCACGTTGAACAGGAGAATGCCCTCGTTCCTCCCGCCAGGCCCGCGCATATTGGGATATCGGATCGCCTGGCGAATTTCCTCCCGCGTTTTCCCTACTCCGGAGAAGACGATGCGATCGCCGGCTACTCCCACGCGCCGCAGCCGATCCAGTTCGCCACCGGAGACGATGTCGAAGTTGCTGCCGAGCGAGGCGAACAGGCGCAGGACGGCCAGATTCGCGTTGGCCTTCACGGCGTAGCAGATCTTGTGCGGCAGTCGGCGGAAGGCGCGATCCAGACTCTGGTAGGCCTCTCCCATGCTTCGTCGGCTATACACGTAGGTGGGCGTGCCCACACGATCGGCAATTCTCTCGAGTCGAACGCCTTCGCAGTACAAAGTCCGGCCGCGCCCCGGGCCGACCAGGCGTTGGGAAAAGTAAGGCGTGTAGGAGGCGGGATCGACGATCTCCGCGCGCCTGGGGTCGGCCGATCCGCCGCTTCGTGCTTTCATGGCCGAAGCCAGGGGGTCGGGCTTTCCGGCCGTCGAGCGGCGGTTTTCCCGTCGGTCGCAAGGGAATCGAACATGGGCCAACCATCTTACCGACTTTCGAGGAAAAATCTATCGGCGAGCTTACGGGAGTGAATCGAAATACCGTCGCAGCGATGGAGTTTAGCCGGCCACTTTTGGGGGTGTAGTATACGGAATGTGTGCCCGGGGTTGCTCCCATCGAGCGCGGCCCAGAATGGACTGCGCGTTGAATCGGATTGCGTTCTGCTCCCTGGAGTGGCGCCCGTGGCTGCCCTCGGCTGGCCTATCCCGCACCCCGGGGCCGGACGGCAAGGATTACAAGCTCCCGGTCGCATGCGTGCGCAAGAGCGCCAGCGTGGAGCCGAGTCAGATGACTTTGCGGCTTCGCCTTGGTCCGCCGTCTACGAACAGCCAATGAATGTCTTTGAGCTGACACGCGCGCTCGTCGACATCGAGTCGGTTACCGGCAACGAGGCAGGCGTCGGATCGTACATCCTCGACCGCCTGTTGAGATTTGCGCGGTCGACGGGCGGCCGAGTTGAGCGTATGGACGTTGAAGCAGACCGCTTCAACGTCTTTGCCAGCTGGGGCGAGCCCATTGTAACCCTGTCAACGCACATGGACACCGTCCCGCCGTTCTTGACGTCCGGCGAAGAGGAAGATCACATTAGCGGGCGCGGATCGTGCGACGCCAAGGGGATCATGGCATCGATGATCGGCGCGGCCGAGAAGCTGCGCGCAGACGGCGTCGGCCATTTTGCGCTGCTTTTCCTGGTGGGCGAAGAACGCGACGGAGCCGGTGCGCGCGTGGCTGCGCAATCACCGCGCGGTTCGCGTTATCTGATCAACGGTGAGCCCACCGAAAACAAGCTAGCCGTCGCGTCGAAGGGAGCGCTGCGACTGGAACTCATCGCGCGGGGCGTGGCCGCGCATTCGGCGTACCCGGAACTCGGCGAATCGGCCGTCGAAAAACTGCTCGACGTTCTCGACGATGTTCGCCGCATTCCGCTTCCGAGCGATGAGCTCCTCGGGCCGTCGACACTGAATATCGGAACGATTTCGGCCGGCCGGGCCCCGAACGTTATTGCCGATTATGCTCGCGCCGAGATCATGATTCGTACGGTCGGCGGCGCGGCCGCGGTCGAAGCTGCTCTGGTTTCCGCCGCGGGAGCCAGAGCGGAAGTCAAGGAGATTCTTGCGGTTCCCCCGGTAAATTTCGAACGCGTCGAGGGGTTTTCGACCACGGTTGTTTCCTACACGACCGATGTTCCCATCCTCGGTCCCGGCTGGGGCAAACCGCTGCTCATCGGTCCGGGAAACATTCACCTGGCGCACACGGCTGGGGAACGCGTATCGAAGAAGGAGCTGGTCGCTGCGGTGGATATTTATGCGGCCCTCGTCGGACGTCTGCTGTCGGGACCGCTCTCCGTCACGGCTTCCTAAGCGAAGCGGAAATTTTCTCCCTGTAGGCTTCGGCCTTGGCGAGAATCGCAGGCTCGTCGAGCGTAAGCATGCGGCGATTCTCCATGACCACTTTGCCGGCGACGACGACCGTCTTCACATCCGACGCCTTTAGCGCATAGACCAGCTCCGAGTAGACGTTATACAGGGGCGTGGCATGCGGCGCGCGTGTATCGACCAGAATTAGATCCGCTTTCTTGCCGGGTTCGAGCGAGCCGATTTGCTTTTCGAGGTGGATGGCACGCGCCCCGCCGATGGTAGCCATCTCGACCGTTTGCTCGGCGGGCAACGCGCGGGGGTCCATGCGCGCGATCTTCTGCAGCTTCGCTGCGAGGTCCATCTCCTCGAACATATCGAGATCATTGTTGCTCGCCGCGCCATCGGTGGCGAGACCAATGGCCTCGCCGGCTGCGAGCATTTCCGGAACCGGCATGACGCCGGCCGCTGTTTTCATGTTGCTCGAGGGATTGTTGATGCAGCCGACGCCAAAATGGGCGAGCGCCAGGATATCGGCGGCGTCGACCCACACGCAATGCGCTCCGATCACATCGGGCCCCAGTAAGCCGATGCGCTCAAGATACCCGACGGGCGTGGCGCCGTGCTTTTCACGGCTTTGCTCCAGCTCAAACTGGGCCTCCGCGATGTGAATCAGAATCGGAACGCCATTGCGCCTTGCGAGCGACGCGGAATCCTCCAGCGTTTTTTCCGAGCACGTATAAATCGAATGCGGGGCAACTGCAGGCGTGATCAGCGGATCGCCCTTCCAGCGATGGATGTAGTCCTGCGTATAGGCGAGCGCCTGCGCTGCCGTTTTGTTATCCGGCGCAGGAAAGTCGATGATCGTTTCGCCCAGAACGCCGCGCATTCCGGCTTCCTTCGTCGCGCGCGCGACGGCGTCCTCGAAATAGTACATGTCGGCGTAGGTCGTAACGCCGCCGCGCAGCATCTCGAGCACGCCCAGCCGCGTGCCCCAAGTCACGAAGTCCGCGGTTACGTTGCGAGCCTCCGCTGGAAAGATGTACTTGTGCAGCCAGTCGTCAAGGGCGAGATCGTCTGCCATGCCGCGGAACAGGCTCATCGCCGCGTGCGCGTGGCCGTTAATCAGCCCCGGTATGACGAGCATGCCACGCGCATCGATGGTCCGCGCGGCATCGAACTTCGCCTCAACGTCGGCACGCGTGCCGACCGCCGCGATCGAATCGCCGAGCACGGCGACCGCACCGTCTTCAATGACGCGCTGGCGGGCATCCATGGTCACCACCGTGCCTCCGGCAATGATCAGGTCCGCACGGTCCCGTGCCGCGGCCGAAACCGGGAAAAAACCACAGATGAAGACAACGAAGCACAAATTGGCGATGGACCGAGCCCGCGTGAAGTTCTCGCGCGTCGTTTCGAAAGGTTTGATCGACATGGAGCCCCTAACCCTGTATCGAGAAAATACGAGATCCTGATAGAGGCTGGTAAGTTCTTCGGCCACGGCAGAGCAGAGAACACTACTCGTTGCGATCAGCCGGCGCAAGTCCCGACAAGCCCTCAATGCGCATCACCGTCGGCCGGATCTCGGGATTCGACATAAAGAGCTTCCAAACCAGCCCCGTGCGGTAGTTCTCGATCATCACCGCAATCGGTGCCTGGTCGAGCCCCATGTAGATCGGCGCAAACCAGTTTTGTCCGAGGTTGAACGCATCGCGCGGGCCGTAGATTCCCCAGAGGCGGTCGCCCAGGTCGCGATAAAAATGCTTCAAGGCCGCCAGGGAGGCTTCCGGAGTGTAGGGGAATGAAGCCAGGGCCCCGGTAGGCGTCATCGTTCCGTCATCATCGTTCCGATCCGGCGCGTGCGCGAGATACCCGCCGGAACCGTCGCTGGCCGTCAGGCCCCACGTATCGGGTCCATAGCCCTTATAATGACCTGGATTCTCGACGCAGTAGGCTCGGTTGATCAGGGCCACGTTTCGGTTGTTCTCAAAATAGTTCGTATATCGGTCGGTGAGCGCGTGTGGATCGAAGCCCATGTACGAGTATTGGGTGAAGAAGATCGGCCCGCCCGTATCCGGCCCGACGTCCAGCTTGACGCCGAAGTAAGTTTTGCCGTTCTCGTACCGCTGGTCGCCTGGCGGGCTCGCCCAGCCCGAATAGTAAAGGCTAGATGGAATCGGATGAGTGGGCGAGGCGATGGCCAGAAGATAGACGATCATGGCTTCGTTAAATCCGTCGATGCGATGGTGGATGAGCCAAGACCATTCCGGCGACCAATGCCAGTAGAGAGCGTCGCTCTGCGCGCTCTGGCGATACCAGTCCCACTCGACGGTCTCCCACAGGCGCGTGATTCGTTCGCGCAAGGATTTCTCCGGCCTTGCGTTTCCGGTAAAGAATTGCCGCGCGGTCAGCAACCCTTCCATGAGGAACGCTGTCTCCACCAGATCTCCGGCGTTGTCGTACATGTCGAAAACCGGCAAACTCTCGCCGCTCGGGTCATCCATGAAGTGAGACCAGGCTCCGTGATACCGCGGCGCTTTCTCGAGAAAGCTGACAATTCTGGTGAGCCGCTCGAGAGCTTCCTGGCGGGTGATGAACCCCCGTTCGACTCCCATGACGAGCGCCATGATTCCAAAGCCGCTCGCGCCCGTAGCGAGAATGCGGTCGTTGCCGGGAACGTTTTCGCGCGCCATGCCCGACCGGGGGCCCGCCGATTCCCAGTAATAACGAAAACAGGCTTCCTCGAGCATGGTCAGCAGTTGGTCGTCGTCAAGCGGACGTGTCGAGGCCGTGGCTGCCTGCGAAAACCGGGACAAACGATAATTCTGATCCGAGCTGGCTATTTCGTAGGAAGCCTTTTCGCCCGGTCGGCCCAGAAAATCAGCGAAACGCGTGATTCCCGGTACCTGGATTCCGATCGGACGGAAATTCCGGCCATCCTGGGATCGATAGATCACATAGCGGCCGAGCGAGCCATCTGCGACCGCATTCCAAGAGATATCGACGTGTCTCTCGTAACCGACTGCCTTAACATTTTTCGGGGCTGGCAGTCGCGGTGCACCTCTGTCGGCGTCCGCGGAGGCGGAGCTGTCGATCCGAATTTCGTCCACAAGCAGAGTGTGTTGAGCTCCATCCGCTGCGCCTTGGCTGAAAATGAGCTCCTGCAACCGGTGGGGATCGAAATGGCCCGGCGAACCGCTGCGAAATCGCGCGAGCGGCAAGCGAACTCGGGTCCACGCCCGCTCCTTGATCCCTCCGCTGAATTCCCCGAGGTGCACGGGGCCGGAGAAGTTCCGGGTTGTGTCGAGAAGTCGGAGGACGGGAAGGTTTTCGGCAGCGATAGGCGCCGGGGAGTAGCACCATAGAAACAGCGAGTCTCCGTAGAACACGATTTCGCGGTTGCGGAATTCGACCACCCTGATTTCGAACTCCCACGAACCGCCGGGGCTCGATTTCCAGCTGAGCCGCAGCGCGTTGGGTGGAGTAAGAAAGGTCGTCGAGTCTACTGGGGCCTTGCCGTTCTGGAGCTCTACGACGCTCGGGTCGACGGCTTTGCCGCTACTGTAGAAGTAGGAATCCGGCGTGTTGCTGTTATCGAAAAACGTGTGCCGGTAATATTCCGTGTCGGCGGAACTCGCCCGACAGACGAGGAGCAGAAGGGCCAGGACCGATAGACGCGCTTCGAGCCTGAACGAGCATCTGGATTCAGGCGTATCTCCGACAAGGCGAGCCCTTCTCATAAAAACGATGAATCGAACGCGCGCGGCAGCAATTTCGCCGAGCTTTCCTCCTCGATTTTTCCTTCCAGGTTCGCGAGGATGACAGGGATGTCGCCGCAGAATTCCCAGATCAGTTGACGGCAGGCCCCGCACGGCGGAGTCAGCTCGTCCGTGTCGGTCACCACGGCCATGGCCTCGAACCCGTGTTCGCCCTCGGAAACGGCTTTGAAGATCGCCACTCGTTCGGCGCAACAGGTGAGGCCGTAGCTTGCGTTCTCGACGTTGCATCCGCCGTAGACGCGACCCGACTTCGCGCGTAGCGCCGCGCCTACGCGAAAATTCGAGAACGGCGCATGCGCGTTTTCGCGCGCGTGCCGTGCTGCGGCAATCAGAGTCTCGCGTTCAGAGTCGGCTGACACGCGCCCGATTCTACCGGAGTCGGCGAATCAGCGAAAGGTTGCGATGCGCGCGAAGCTGCGCATAAAAAGTCGAACATCCGCGGGCCGAGGGAGCGGGCGGCGGCTCAGATGGACACGGGCTCGGCAACAGCGGTGGTCACCGAGCCCGCCCAAATTACCGGGTTAGACGCTGAAGCGGGCCCCGACCGTGGCGACACGCCCGGCGAGAGCCTGCGTTTCCGTCCCAAAGTTTGCGTTGGTAATGACATTGGAAATGCTGCCGGGATCGAAGTTCAAGTTATTGAAAATGTTATATACATCAAACCGGATCCCAAGCTTCGCGTTTTCCCCGAGCACCGACACCGATCCTGGAAATAGGACGCATGATGGTGCCATACAGCCCGTTGCGAAGACTCATAGGATGCCCCCCGGCGTGGTGGGGGCTCGTCTCAGGGATCGACCCCACTTGCTTCCAGATTTCCAACTAAATCGAAGATAAAACGATTAGCCCACCACCCGGTTGGCCGTGTATAGGACACGGCCGTTTCCCGGGTCAACTTGTTTGCCGCGGATTCGCTTGCCGCGAACTCCCCGTTTGTGTGAGACTCCCGACAGAATTGTTGTTCGCCGACCCTAGTTGAGGTTTGACCGAGCGAAGGTTAGATCGAATCTGGTCATCGCACGTTCGGTCGCCTGGCGGGTGGGTTGTGGGGCAGCTCACCTCTGGAGAGGTCAGGATCTCCGCCGTGCCGCAAAAAACAACCAGGAAATTGCCCCGGCCGACCCCTCATCGCGGCGTGAGCCTGAAAGAGCTTGCCGACCATCTGGGCCTTTCTCCCGCTACCGTCTCCGTCGTCATCAACCGTTCGCCGGTCTCCGACACCATTTCGCAGCAGACCAAGAGCCTGATTCTCGCCGCCGCGCGCAAATTCAACTATCGCCCGAATTTCTTCGCTCGCTCGCTTCGCACACAGCGCAGCTTGACCATCGGCGTGCTGGTGCCCGAGGTGAGTGAGGGTTACGCCACGGCCGTTCTGAGCGGCATTGAAGACGATCTGCTCCAGGCGGGGTATTTTTACTTTGTGGCCAGCCACCGACACCGCGCCGATTTGATCGAGGAATATCCCCGCCTGTTTCTCGAGCGCGCCGTCGACGGCATCATTGCCGTCGACACACCCTGGAACCACAAGCTCGAGGTCCCCGTGGTCACCGTGTCCGGCCACGCCGAAACGCCTGGCGTGGTGAACGTGGTTCTCGACCACGAACTCGCCGCCAAACTCGCGCTCGATCATCTCCACGGCTTGGGCCATCGCCAGATCGGGTTCATCAAAGGCCAGGTATTCAGTTCCGATACGGAAGTGCGCTGGAGTGCCATTGCCAAAGCGGCTTCCCGGCTGGGGATTGGCGTATCGCCGAAGCTCACTGTGCAGCTGGAAGGTGACGACGCTTCACCCCTGCTCGGCTACCAAGTCACCTGCGCGCTGGTCAAAACCGGCCAGCCGTTCACCGCAATTTTCGCTTTCAACGACGTCTCGGCCATTGGGGCGATTCGCGCGCTTCGCCAATCCGGGCTTCGCGTGCCGCAGGATGTTTCCGTGGTTGGCTTTGACGACATTCGCAGCGCCGCGTATCAAAATCCGAGCTTGACGACGGTTCGCCAGCCGCTGCGCAAAATGGGAACCATCGCCGCCGAGACTGTCTTGCGCAGTGTCCGCAGGTTCGATCCAGACGGATCCGAGGGCCGTTCTGCCTCTCGGGCGCACTCCGCCTCCCTGAACCGCCCGGCCGGGAGGCAAATCGTGGTGGCCCCTGAACTCATCATCCGCGAAACCACAGCTCCGGCTCACCCTTAGCCCGCCCGGAGTAGCACGAGTCGAATTGTTCTCTGGCCAGCGCGCCACGGGCGCGTGCATAATGGCCGCCTTCCATATTTGTGCATCGGTTGGGGGGCGAGATGCTTCGACGACGTGAGTTCATTCGGCGTGCGGCGGTTGCGGCGGCGCTGGTGGGAATCCCGGTCGCGCGGGCCGAACAGATCTTGTGTGACCCCGCGCCGCCGCTGCCCCCCAAGGATCTTCTTTCCAGCGATGGCGAACGCTACTGGAGCGGGCTGCGTCGGCAGTGGCTTCTCGCGCCCGACCGCATCAACCTCAATTGCGGTTCGGTCGGATGTACGCCGCTTCCCGTGCTGCGCGCCATGATCGACCACATCCTTTCGGCTGAAGAGTTCCGTGAGGCGGCCTACCCCTGGTTCGGCTATGACGAAAATGAGCACCTGCACGAGACGCGCGCGGCCCTCGCCGCATTCCTGCACGTCAGTCCGGACGAGCTGGCCCTGGTGCGCAACGCCACGGAAGCGAACAACATCGTGGTGAACGGCCTCGACTTCAACACCTGGGATGAAGTGCTGCTCACCGATCAAGAGCATCCAGGCGGGCATTGCCCGCTCGACCAGCGCGTGGCGCGCCACGGAATCAAACTGAATTACGTCGAAATTCCCAAGCCGCCGGCGTCCGTCGAGGAAATCGTCGGACGGTTCGAGGAGGCCATCACACCTCGCACAAAGCTGATTTTCTTCAGCCACATTACGACCTCCACGGGCGTCGTTCTTCCGGCGAAGGAGATCTGCGCCATGGCGCGTCAGCATAAGATCTTGACCCACGTGGATGGCGCGCACGTCATCGGGCAGATTCCGCTCGACATCAGCGACATTGGCTGCGACTTTTACGGTTCGAGCCCGCACAAGTGGCTGATGGCCCCGAAAGGCACGGGATTCCTCTACGTTCGCGAGGGGCGTCAAAAGGATCTCTGGGTAAACATCGCTACAGCCAACTGGGACAATTATGACCTGAAGGCCTACCGGTTTTCCTGGCTGGGCACTTCGAACCTTTCGGTGATGGTTGGGCTGAAAGCGGCGCTCGATTTTCACCAGCAACTCGGTCCCGAGGTTGTTTACGCGCGCATTCACGAACTGGCCAAGCAGGTACGCGAGCGCGTGGCGAGTTATCCCCAACTGAAGATCGTGAACGCCAGCGCCGATCCGTTCTACGGCGGTATGGTCACCTTCGAGCTGAACCGGGAGAGATCGAACGGCGACCTCGCCCGGGTCGTCGAGGAGTGTGGGAGGCGAAACATGCGCATTGCCGGCGGGCCCGACCATTTCCGCGTCTCGACGCACATCTTCACCCAACCCGCCGAACTCGAGGCCTTCTATACCTGCCTGTCTGCTGGCCTCAGGGTGAAAGGGATTTGAAGTCCCATTTCATGTCCGAGCGGCTCGGTGGCTCATTCAGAACCTGCGGAGTATAATCGGCGGATGCCAACGGCCCGGAACTCGCGCCAGATGCACGGCACAACGGTCTTGTGCGTGCGCAAGGAGAGCAAAGTCGTGCTCGCCGCCGATGGTCAAGTGACACTCGGCGAGGGCGTCATCAAGCACAACGCGAAGAAGGTGCGGCGCCTCTACAACGACAAGATCCTGGCGGGATTTGCGGGCAGCACCGCAGACGCGCTCTCCCTCTTCGCGCGATTCGAGAACAAGCTGCAGGAGTTTCACGGCAATCTCGCCCGCGCAGCCGTCGAACTGGCAAAGGAATGGCGCACGGACCGTTCCCTTCGCCATCTGGACGCGCTGCTGGTTGTCGCGGACGGCAAATCGACCTTCCTGCTTTCCGGCAACGGAGATGTCATTGAGCCGGACGACGGCATCATCGCCATCGGATCGGGCGGAACTTACGCGCTCGCCGCCGCGCGGGCGCTCGCGAAACACACAAAGCTGGGAGCCAAGGAAATCGCGTCGGAGGCCATGCGCATCGCCAGCGACATCTGCATCTACACGAACGCGAATTTCAGCATCGAAGAACTATGAGCGGCAAGTCGGAGAAGGACATGGTGATCTATTTGTCGGGTGATTCGCAGACGCAGGAGCAGGAGGCGCTGCCGTCGTTTGACGAGCTGACTCCGCGGGAAATCGTCGCCGAGCTCGACAAATATATCGTTGGTCAGCAAGCGGCGAAAAAGGCCGTGGCCATCGCGCTGCGCAACCGCGTCCGCAGGCAGAAGCTTCAGCCGGAGATCGCCGAAGACATTCTCCCCAAGAATATTCTGATGATTGGGCCGACCGGTGTGGGGAAAACGGAAATTGCCCGGCGACTGGCCCGCCTGGCGGGCTGTCCCTTCGTCAAGGTGGAAGCCTCGAAATACACCGAGGTCGGCTACGTGGGCCGCGATGTGGAGTCCATGGTCCGCGACTTGGTGGAGACCTCGATTGACATGGTGCGCGAGGAGAAGCTCGATGAGGTCGCCGAGAGGGCCGAGCAGTCGGCCGAGGAACGCCTGCTCGATCTTCTCCTTCCCTCTTCGCCCCCTCCCGCGCAGGACAACAACCCGGTGAATGAAGCGCAGCGCCGCGAGCAGGTGCAGCGCACCCGGGAAAAACTCCGCGCTCAACTTCGCGAAGGTAAACTCGACCAGCGCTTGGTCGAAGTGGAGGTTCGCGAGCGCTCGATGCCCGCCTTCGAGATCGTCTCCAATCAGGGCGTCGAGGAGATGGACATCAATGTGCGGGACATGCTGTCGGGAATGTTCGGCCAGCAAAAAAAGAAACGCAAGATGACCGTGGCTGAGGCATTCGACTACTTGATCCAGGAGGAGGAGAACCGCCTCATCGATATGGACCAGGCGACGCGCATCGCCGTCGATCGTGTGGAGCAGATGGGCATCCTGTTCATCGACGAAATCGACAAGATTGCCGGCCGGGAAGCGGGACACGGGCCGGACGTTTCGCGGGAAGGCGTGCAGCGCGACATTCTGCCCATCGTCGAGGGCACCACGGTGAACACGCGCTACGGCATGGTTCGCACCGAACACATCCTGTTCATCGCCGCGGGCGCTTTTCACACCACGAAACCCTCGGATCTCATCCCTGAGCTGCAGGGTCGATTCCCGATTCGCGTCGAGCTCGGGTCGCTTTCCGAAGCCGATTTCATCCGCATCTTGACCGAGCCGAAGAACGCGCTCATCAAGCAGTACACCGCTCTGCTCGACACGGAAGGGCTCAAGCTCGCCTTCAGCGAAGACGCGATCGCCACCATCGCGCGTTTTGCCGCCACCGTGAACGAACACACCGAGAACATCGGCGCGCGCCGTCTGCACACGATTCTCGAGAAGGTTCTCGAGGAGATTTCCTTCGAAGCGCCGGAAATGAAGAAGAAAACGATGAAGGTGGACTCGGCATACGTGCAGAAGCAGCTCTCCAACATCGTCAAGGACCAGGACCTCAGCCGCTATATTCTGTAGAAAATGGCAACGGGAAAAGCGTTCGCCGAGCTGGGGCCCGCGCGCATTCGAGAACTCCCTCCCGTTTTCTGCTGGCTCGTTTTACTCCCGCTGCTGGGCGGCTGCGCCTCGCCCGGTGAACCGGTCACGCGAAGGCCGCCCACCCCCACTGCCATCGACGATCTCACCGCCGCGCAATCGGGTAACAACGTCCTGCTGAGCTTCGCTGTTCCGCACGAGACGGTCGAACAAAAACCGCTCGAACATCCGCCGGCTGTCGAGATCTACCGCAGCTTCTCCCCCGCGGCCGTCCCGCCCGCGTCCCCGCCTCCGCCCGTGCTGCTTGAGACCATCCCCTCGGATTTGGTCGACCACTATGCGTCCGAGGGCCGCGCCGTGGTCCCCGACCCGTTGACGCCGCAGGACCTCGAGGTGCACGCCGGCGAATTCGCCGTTTACATGATTCGCACGACGATCAGCGCCAAGCGGCCCTCGGCAGATTCGAATCTGGCGAGCGTACGTGTCAATCCAGCGCCTGAGCCCATCGCAGATCTGCAAGCTGCAGTGATTCATTCCGTCGTTCACCTCACCTGGACGCCGCCCGAGAAAACGCCGATTGGCGCGGCGCCGCCTGTGAAGGTCTATCACATCTACCGTGTCGAAATTCCCCCTGCTGCCCCTGCGCAGCTGCCCCCTTCCTCGAAGGCGGCGGCGACCCCTCAGGCGCCCGGCTCTCTGCCGAGGGGCGGTGAAAGCCCGGGCTTGCGCCTCGAGCAAATCGCGGAAACCGCTGCGCCGGAGTATGACGATTCGCAGGTTGCGCTGGGCAAGACTTATCGGTACGCTGTTCGAAGCATCGTCGAATACCCGGGCGAACAGGTCGAATCGAGCGACTCGAACCAGGTAGCGATTACGGTTCGGAACCTTGTTCCTCCATCCGCCCCCCAAGGACTGGTGGTCATCGTGGTTCCGGCCAAGGAAGAGGCGCGCGCGTACCTGGATCTCTCCTGGGCCATTAATCCTGAAGCCGACGTGGGGGGGTACAACGTCTACAGAAGTGAGCAGCAAGGTGTTGTGGGCACGCGGTTGAATTCCGAATTATTGCCAACGCCAACATTCAGTGATATGTCTGCGTTGCCCGGTCGGCGCTATTTCTATTCCGTCACCGCAGTGGACCGTTCCGGAAAGGAAAGCTCGCCGAGCGTGGCCGTGTCGGGCGAGCTGCCGGCGCAAAGTCAGCCATAACGAATTGGGGCGGAACGATGAGTGAAAATCACCCAGCCTCACCACTCCGAGGAACAGGTCCTCGGGAGAGCTTCCCTCTGCCCGACGCAAGCTCCGGACGTCCGGCCCTGGTCACCGGGCTGTACACCGGCTCGCTGCTCGTCATCGTGATGCTCGGCGCGCTCGTTGCGGCCAACCGCATCCCTGGGCTCGAACAATACGCGCTCGAGCGCAATGCCGCCTCCTACAGCTTCTTCGTACTCTTCATGATGATTCCCGTGTTTCGCTTTCTGAATCGGCCGCTGCGACTATTCGTTTCGGCCATGATCGCCTGGTCGATTTTTGTCATGGCCTACGACATTGCAGGGATGGTGTTCCGCTACCTTTTCCAGGCGCTGCGCACGCCCTTTCAAGCCTTCCTCGAGGGAGCCGTAATCTACGGCGTCATCGCCGTAGGTTCCTGGGTGGGGGGCATGGTTCTTCTCGCCCGCAAGCAGCCCATTGCGCCTCGGCGGCGCCGCGCTCAGGACATCGGTCCCGGTCAACGGTAACCCGAGATGGCCAGCCCCGCTCCGCGATGAAATTCTGCCGCTTTCAGCCGCTTGAATTCGCTCCGGGGCAGGAAGGGCGGCGCCGTGGTCCCGCGGCACGCACGGCGATTGTCGAGGGCCAGCAACTCGTCGAGATCGACGGCGAGCCCTGGCGCGCGTTCGGGCGCACAGGGCGGAGTTGGCAGCTGGCCGAGGTCAAGCTCCTTCCTCCTGCGGTTCCCGGCAAAATCGTGTGCGTTGGCCGGAATTACGCCGAACACGCCAAGGAACTGGGCAACGAAACTCCGCAAGAGCCGCTGCTGTTCTTGAAGCCGCCTTCGGCCATCCTGGCTCCCGAAGAGCCGATCCTGCTGCCGCCCATTTCGCAGCGCGTGGATTTTGAAGGCGAGCTCGCCGTGATCATTAGCCGGTCCTGCCGGGCGCTGTCTTTGGGGGAGGCAACAGAGCCCTACATCGCCGGCTATACATGTTTGAATGACGTCACGGCTCGCGATCTGCAGAAGCGCGACGGCCAGTGGACGCGTGCCAAGGGGTTCGATACGTTCTGCCCGTTCGGGCCCGTCCTCGAAACCGATCTCGATTTGGCGCGCGCCAGCGTCGAAACCCGCGTGAATGGAACTAGGAAACAGTCCGCTTGTCTGTCGGAAATGATCTTTTCCGTTGATGCTATAATTCGCCACATCGCGCAGGTGATGACACTTGAGCCCGGGGACGTGATTGCGACGGGAACTCCGGCGGGCATCGGGGCTCTTCGGGAAGGCGATGTCGTCGAAATCACCGTGAGCGGAATCGGGACGCTGCGAAACCGGGTAGCCCGGTTTCGACCGAGGGCGGCTGAGCGGGGATCTGGCGATGCGCTGTAAGAGCGGCGGACCCGCCGCGCGGGAGCATGAGGTGCACTCATGAAATTCTTTCTGGACACGGCGAATCTTGACGAAATTCGCCAGGGCGCGTCGCTCGGAATTCTCGACGGCGTGACTACAAATCCGAGCCTCGCGGCCAAAGAGAAGCGGCCGTTCCGCGAGTTGATTCTGGAAATCTGCGACATCGTAGGGGAGGGCATCGTCAACGCGGAAGTTGTCTCCACGGATTTCGACGGAATCATGCGTGAAGCGCGTGAAGTGGTCAGCTGGCATCCGAACGTGGTGGCCAAAATTCCGATGATTCCCGAAGGAGTCCGGGCGCTCAGCAAACTTTCGCGGGACGGCGTGCGCGTAAACGTCACCCTCGTGTTCTCCCCGTCTCAGGCGCTGATCGCCGCCAAAGCCGGCGCCTACATCGTCAGCCCGTTCCTCGGGCGGCTCGACGATATTTCGATCGACGGGCTTGCCCTGCTTCGCGAGATCCTCGACATCTACCGGGCTTACGATTACAAAACCCAGGTGCTCGCCGCGAGCTTGCGTCATCCGCTGCACGTCGTCGCGGCGGCAAAAATGGGCGCGCACATCGGAACCATGCCCTTCAAGGTCTTCGAGATGCTCTTCAAGCATCCGCTCACCGATCGCGGCCTGGAAGGGTTTCTGAAGGATTGGGAGAAGGTTCGCGCAACGCTCGGCGAAATCACACCAGAGGAAGCCTTGCGCAGAGGAGCCCGTTGAAGCTTCTGTTCGCGAACTGGCGCGACACCCTTCCGCTCGCCGGGCTGATTGTGCTGGCGGGTGCCGGGGCCTACTTTTTGTTCAAGAAGCAACCCGAGAATGCGGACGAGCTCGAGCGCGAGCGCCGCGCGTATCTGAATCGCATCGGGCGCATTGTCGAGGGCCACATCCTGGAATTTGTGGACCGTCCGGATGCCGTCGGCGATGCCGGCCAAGCTCCGAAACGGCCGGCGTTGGGGAAGCGCCCGGCGGCTCAACGGAATGGCATGAAGAAGTTGCTCTTTTACACCTACTCGATTTCGGGCGTGACCTACGAAACCGCGCAGGACGTCACCGGCCTCGAAGAACAGGCCCACTTGAAGCGCATCGCCGTCGGCCAAGCGGCCAGCGTGAAATACGATCCTGCGAATCCGAGCAATTCGATCCTCTTGGCGGACGACTGGTCCGGGATCCATTAGCCGGTTCGCTGCTCGGTTTGTTTGCGGGTCCCCTACCCGCTCTCTCCCTCGGCCCGCCAGACCCCACCCCTGCCGTCTAGCCCCTGCGGTGCTTGAAGAACTCGACTTGCCGGAGCCTCCTCTCGGCCTCCGCTTTTGTCTTGTACAGTCCGCCCAGGTTCTTGCCCGTTTTTTCCGACAGTACCTTGTATCCGCCCTTCACCTTCTTGATCATCTCTCACCTCGCTGCTCGATTGTCCTCCTCGACAGAGAACGTGCAATTCCCGAACTCCTGTAGCGGACGGGGCGAAATTCGACAGCGTCGTAGGAGATAATTGCCTGAGCAGGTCGCGATGCCTCATCCGAGTGCACTGTTTTACCTCCTGGCGCCGTCCCACCACCGAACACTGGACGGCTTGCTGCGTTGGCTGCGCCATCTGGGCGGTCCCGGCCTGGTGCTGCTGGGCATCATCGACAGCTCGGTCGTACCGTTGCCCGGCAGTCTTGATGCCGTGACCATCGTTCTTGCGGCCGGCCAGCCTGACTGGTGGCCGTATTACGCCGCCATGGCGACCATCGGCGCGGTGATTGGCGGCTACTTGACCTACCGGCTCGCGCGCCGCGAGGGAAACGAGAGGCTCGAGCGCCGGCTGCGCGGCACGATGTCAAGCGTCGAAAGCATCTTCGCACGCTGGGGCTTCGGCGCGATTGTGACGATTGCGCTATTGCCGCCGCCTGCGCCGCTGGTTCCCTTCCTGGTAGCGGCCGGAGCTGCCAAGTATTCGGCGAAGAAATTCCTCGCGGCCCTGGCCATTGGGCGCGGCATACGGTATATGGTCATTGCCCTCCTGGCGGCGATTTACGGGCGCACAATTCTTCGCGCGTTCATGCGTCACGGCCGCCTCGTCTCGATCATCGTGGGTTGCTTGATCGCGTCGGGAATCATCGGGTATTTGATCTTCCGCCGTCTGACGCGCAAGACCGAGTCGGCTCAGCACGGCTAGATCGTCGTGGTCGGCGGAGTCATCGGGAAGGGCTCGAACGGACGGCGTGGCCCGGCCGCGAGTCGACCTCAAACACTGGCGGCGCAGATCGAGCTGTCGCCACCCAAGGGTGGCGGTGATGCCTCGGTTTCTGAACCAGCCCATCGCTGATCCCGGTTTGGTCGGTGATCGGATTGGTCTTTGATCTCGATTGCGCTGGGGCCGCTAGTGGCGGAAGTGTCGCACGCCGGTGAAGACCATGGCCATGCCGAAGCGGTTGGCCACGGCGATGGCCTCAGCGTCGCGCACCGAGCCGCCCGGCTGAATGACGGCTGTGGCTCCGGCTTTGCCGCTTTCCTCGACCCCGTCGGGAAAGGGAAAAAACGCGTCGGAGGCAACGACGCTGTGCTCGAGCGAGAGCTGTGCGGCAGCCGATTTCATTACCGCCAGCTTCACCGAATCGACGCGGCTCATTTGTCCGGCGCCGATGCCGACGGTCTGGCCGTCACGCGCAAACACGATGGCATTCGATTTAACGTGCTTCGACACCTTCCAAGCGAACAGCAGGCTGCGAATTTCGGTGGCACTCGGCGCGCGTGCGGTGACGACGGTCAGGTCCGATTCGCGCAGCTCGTGGCGGTCAGGCTGCTCGACCAAAACCCCGCCCGAAATTTGCTTGAGCTCGACTACTCTCGACCTGTCCTCGCGCTTCAATTCGAGCAGGCGCACATTCTTTTTCGCCGCCAGTCGTTCCAGTGCTCCCGGTTCATACCCTGGCGCCACGACGCACTCGACGAAAATTTTCGCGATTTCCTCCGTGGTCGCGGCGTCGAGCGGACGATTGAACGCCATCACGCCCCCGAAGGCCGACACGGGGTCGCAGGCGAGCGCCCGTACATAGGCCTCGCGCAGCGAATCCTGCTCGGCTGCGCCGCACGGATTGTTGTGCTTGATGATGGCGACGGCCGGCCCGCGGTTGAATTCCTGAACGCAGGCCCAGGCGGCATCGAGATCGACGAGATTATTGTAGGACAGTTCCTTGCCCTGGAGTTGCCTGGCGCCGGCCAGTCCAGTGACCGGCACCCCCGCCGCCACATAGAGCGCTGCCGCTTGGTGGGGGTTCTCTCCGTAACGCATGGCTTGCCGGCGTTCGAGCGAGATGTGTATGCGCTCGGGCAGCGGCGCAGGCTCTCCGATGCGCAAGCTCCCCTCTGCGCTCAGGCGCTCGAGTTCGGTTGCGATCGCTCCGTCGTAGGCCGAAGTCCGCGCGAAGGCCTTGCGAGCCAGCACAAGGCGCGTCGCGAGGTCGAGTCCGCCCTTGGCGCGCAACTCGGAACAGACCTGCGCGTAGTCGGCCGGGTCGGTGATCACTCCCACGCTCTGAAAGTTCTTCGCCGCCGAGCGCACCATTGCCGGACCGCCAATGTCGATGTTCTCGATCAGTTCTTGCGGAGTGACGCCCGGTTTTTGGGCGGTGTCTTGGAACGGATAGAGGTTCACAACGACCAGATCGATCGGCGCGATCTCGTGCTTCTCCGCTTGCTCGCGGTGTTCCAGGCTGTCTCGGCGGAACAGGATTGCGCCGTGAACTTTCGGGTGTAGGGTCTTCACCCGGCCGCCCAGCATTTCCGGCCACCCGGTCAGCTCGGCGACATCGCGGACGGGAATTCCCGATTCGCGGAGCAGCCGCGCGGTCCCGCCAGTCGAGATAAGTTCGATTCCCATGGACCTAAGCTCGCGCGCGAACTCAACGACGCCAGTCTTGTCGTACACGCTGATCAGCGCTCGTTCAATGCTCACTATTCCTCCCGCGCATGATTTGGTGGAAGTGGAAACGACAACCTGGAATGCCGTTCCCCGGCCTAGGCGTCGACGCGCGCAAACGGCTCGTAGGTCCGGGGGAAGTTTACGCGGTCACGGGGAATTCGGAAAGTTGCCTCGCGCTTCCGAGATCGCTTTGCCGATGACCGGCCGGGGAGGCGCGGCCAGGCAGGAACGGGGTCCGGTTCGCGGTCGAACTACTTCGAGACCTTGGCCTTCAATTTTACGTGCCTGCCCTCGACAGTCACCGTGTACTCGACTTCGCGCGCTCCCTTTTTGCGCAGCTCCCGCGTCTTGTTGACGACGAAATGCTCGAAATCCGTGAAGCTGGGCGCGCCGCTCTGTTCGCCGGTTCCGGCCCGTGCCTCGATCAGCTTACGATACAGTTCCTCGACCTTGGGCTTTTCCGCGGAGGGATCGGAAAACCTCAGGGCGAAAGCGGCCGCGCCGTGGGATTTGGCTTTGCGCCCGGCGCGATGGTCGTCCTCTTGTGGTCGAGCATGGCCGTCGCCGCCCGCGGGAACCTGTGTGCGCGCGCGTTCCGCCTCGATGGCCTTTGCAGCGGCACCGAAATGGCGCTGCTGCGCGCCACTTTCCTTTTGCACCAACTTCTTGCGCCACATCTCCTGATACTTGGCATACGTCTGGGTCAGGTTGTTGTATCGAAAACGCTGTCCGTAGCTCAACTCGGCCATGCGCTCAGCCCAGCGTTTGATCAAGTTTTCGACGCGCCATTGCGTATCCGTGGGAGGGCGCTTGCGTCCGCCGCCGAAAAATTGCTCGAATTCAATTTTGAGCGTGCGGATGTCGCGCTCGATTTGACCTAATTCGTCGTCAATGACTGGCATATGGAGAGCCGGCCCATTGGGTTGGCGGCGTTCACACAAGCGTAAGGCGAGCGAAGCGGCGGGTCAACGCGGGTCGAAACGCAGTTGTCGCAAGTCCAACTGCTTACACTGCGGACGCCGAAACAGGCGCGGCTCCGTTTTGGGCGGAACCGCGCCCGAAGCGCCCTTCTCAAAAATGGCACGGCGCTGCCGACGAGGATCGGTTCGACGGCTACGCCGTTGCGATGTGGCCTTGGAAGCGAATACGCGCCTTCGGCTCAAGGCGATAGCTCGAGTTCACCGGCCGAGGACCGAGCTTCGGCTGCGCGCCCTGGCTGGCCCGATCAGGGTCAACCGATTCGGTCGTGGCCTGATCTGGTTCCGCGGGGCGCAGAAATCCTACCGCACGGCGCGCGAGTTCGGTTCGATTCTCTACGCCGAACTTGGTGAGCAAATTCGAGATGTGGAATTTGACCGTGCGGACGGTGATGTTCAGGTTCGAGGCGATCTCCTTGTTTGCCCGATTGCAGAGAACCGAATGCAGGATCTCCTTCTGTCGCGGGCTCAACGATTCTGGCCCGGCGACAGCGCGTCCCTCCTCCAAAAGCTCGTTGGCCCGTGAAACCAAGTCATCGACAACTCCCCGTCCCGCAGGAACAAGCACCACGAAGTCGTTGGGGTTGTACCCGCGAACCAGGCATTGCATAGCAAAAAGGCCGGCTACACGGTCCAGAGTGCAGTCTGCACCGTTCAGCGACCCCGCCCTAAACTGCGCGACACCGGTAGTCTTCTCGCAAAAAACATAGAAGCTGGAGGAATCGATGCTGCTTTTGCTCTCCTGTTTCACCTCGTCGCGAACGACCTTAGGAAAGATGCGTACTCTTTTCAATGTTATCCCCTCGTGTTTGCTTCGCCGGACCGCAGACCAGCGCAGCAAGGTGGTTTTAACTCCTTGAATTAACAGCGGCTTAGGTTCCGCCGGCCTGAAGGAATATGAGCACGTTGCGTCCACCGCAAGATCCTGAGGTTTTGACCGCGCGATTCGGAAACCAAGGCCGTCAGCTGAGGGGCGGGTGACTCAGCTGCGACTCGCGTGGCAGGTACTATGCCAAACGTTTATGGTTCTAGAACCTCCCGTATAACAGGAAGATACCTGAGGGTACAGCTAGAGTAACCCCCTGATGGCGTGAAGAAACTTCCCTGTAGCAGAAAAATTTCCATGCAGGCACCGCGGTAGGACCCACTGTAGGCGGTGTAGCTAGGCATTTCCCGGTCGGCGGGAGGAGAGGCCACTCGAACGAACGCCTTTTTCGGCGCAACCCCCGGAAATTTCACTCGAGGTTTGTCAATGCGTTAACCAATCCGCCGAATCGAGCACGACGGGGCGGCGAAGTGTCAGGACAGATTCAGAAATTAACCCGCTACCGCTGCCTGAATTTCCTTTTCGTCGATATCGAAATTGGCGTAAACGTGTTGCACGTCGTCATGCTCTTCGAGCGCTTCCATCATGCGCAACATCTGCTGCGCCTGTTGGCCGACGAGTTTGACGTAGTTCTGCGGCACCCAGGCAACCTCGGCCGAGGCCGGCTGAATTCCCGCGGCCACCAGCGCTTCCCGCACCTTCTCGAACGCCTCGGGCGGGGTTACCACCTCCCAATGCGAGCCGTCGTCGCGCAAGTCATCCGCGCCGGCGTCCAGAACGATGTTGAGCATCTTGTCTTCGTCGGCCGCCTCTTTTGGCACGGAAATGTCACCTTTGCGGTGAAACATCCACCCGACCGCGCCCGTTTCCGCCATATTGCCGCCGTTCTTCGAGAACAGGTGGCGTATCTCGCCGGCCGCGCGGTTGCGGTTCCCGGTCACCACTTGCACCAGCATCCCCACTCCGCCGGGGCCGTATCCTTCGTAGGTCACTTCCTCGAGGGTTTCCCCCTCAAGCTGCCCCGTGCCGCGCTGGATAGCGCGATCGATGTTGTCGTTGGGCATGTTCTCGGCCTTGGCCGCGGCGATTGCCGTGCGCAAGCGCGGATTTGAGTTCGCGTCGCCGCCGCCCGCGCGGGCGGCAATCGTCAACTCGCGAATGATTTTCGTGAAGGCTTTGCCACGACGGGCGTCCGTCGCCGCCTTCTTGTGCTTGATCGTGGCCCATTTCGAATGTCCAGACATGGATAACCTTCAAAGGAAAGTATGGCAGGAGCAGCAGTTACGCTCTTGCCGCGCTAGTGTAGCACGAAACGTCGCGGCCGTGATGGGCGACCCACCCCCTGCGTAGCGCCTTTTTAAAACCAGCCGGGACAGCAGCGCAATTCGAACAGGCATCCGACGCCCCTCGACCGCGGCGGCCTTTGCCCGTGCAGTCTAGATTCGAAACACAACACGCTCCAAGATCGGACCGAGCGCAAGTGAGGGAAGATAACTGAGCGCCATAAGGATGATCAAACATACCGTCAGCAGAAGTCCAAAGGAGAACGAGTCGGTGGGAAGGGTTCCGGGGGAGGAAGGTGTATTGCGTTGCCGTCCAAATAGGGAGGCCAGAGCCAAAGCCGGTATGGCCAGGCCAAACCTGCCGACCAGCATGGCTATCGCCGTGGTGAGATTGTAGAACGGCGTGTTTCCGCTCAGACCGGCGAAGCCCTGACCGTTGTTGGCCAGGCAAGACGTGTAGGCGAAAAGAATCGAAGTAAGTCCATGCGGGCCGCTGTTTGTCGTGAGGGCCGAGAGTCCTGCTTTGCTGCTGACCGCGATAGCGGTAAGCACAAGAATCGCCAGGGGGGCGGCCAAGGCATAGAGCATGATCATCTTGTTTTCCGCAGGTCCGATCTTTTTCCCCAAGTATTCCGGCGTCCTACCGATCATGAGGCCAGCCAGAAAAACGGCGATTGCCGCAGTCATCACCATGCTGTAAATGCCCGTCCCCAGTCCGCCAAAGACGAGCTCTCCAAGCAGCATGTTTGTAAGGACGGCCATCCCGCCGAGAGATGTCAAGCTGTCGTCCGCTACGTTTACCGAGCCCGTGGCCGTATTGGACGTGGCGACAGCCGTCAGTACGGACGCGCCGATGCCGAAGCGAACCTCCTTCCCCTCCATGTTCCCGCCCGATTGCCCTCGCCTAAGGCGGGCATCGACGCCCGGGAAACCGGGATTTCCCGCTCGCTCAAAGTGGTGCAAGCAGACGAGGCCACAAACAAAGAGAAACAACATCACGCAATAGAACAGCCAGCCCTGCCGGGGCTGACGCACCATCCGGCCCAACGTGTTCGTCAGCGCCGCGGGGATCAGGACGACCGACAGCATCTCGAAGAAATTGCTGAGCGGGGTGGGATTCTCGTATGGATGTGCCCCGTTCGCGTTGAAAAAACCACCGCCGTTCGTGCCCAGGTTCTTGATGATCTCAAGTGCGGCGACCGGACCTTGCGCGATGACTTGCCGGGAACCCTGGACGGTGTGGGCAACCGCATAGGGGTGGAAGTTCATCGGCACGCCCTGCCAAACGAGCAGGAGCGAACCGATCAGCGCACCGGGGATGAGCACCCAAAGCAGCGCGCGCACCATATCCGCCCAGAAATTGCCGAGTGTGTCGGACTGTTGTCGTGCAAGCCCTCGGATGAAAGCGATGCCGACGGCCAAACCAGCGGCTGCGGCCAGGAAGTTTTGCGCGCAGAGCCCCACCATCTGGCTACAGTAGCTCATGGTTGTTTCGCCGCCGTAGGTCTGCCAGGTTGTGGTGGTCGAGAAGCTGATCGATGTGTTGAATGCCAAGTCCGGAGACAGACGGGTAGTCTGATACTGCGGAAAATACCAGGGAAGAAAGCTTTGCAATCGAAGGATGGCGTATAGCACGAGCGTGCCGATCAGGCCGAAGAAGGCAAAGGAGGTCGCGTATTCGGTGAAGGTCATTTCCGCGGCGGGGTTGACGCGGGTGACCCGATACAGAAATGTCTCAATCGGAACGCAGAGACGGTCGAGCGCCGTTCGTTTCCTCGTAAACACGCGCTCGAGGTACCCGCCCAACGGCTTCACGAGGGCAGTCACGATCAGGATGAAGAGCAGATACTGTGCCGCACTGAAGAGAGTCACTTCTCCATCCGCCCAACACGAACCAGCAGTAATGTAGACGATTTCCGCCGAAGAGTAACACAGGAGCCGTTCGAGGAGCGGTCCTCGCTCGAGAAGTAGCCGCTTTGCAGAGCCGCTCCCGGCGCAAGCGCGATGCTGAACGTGTTGAATCTGATCCCTGTTTGGATTCTGGACGGAGGCCAAGCGGCTGCAGCCCTGAGCAAGACGCACCGGCTCTGGTTGCTATGGCTGTTCCTTTCTGAAGGGGTTTTCTTCCTGGTTGCGGATGGGTTTCTGTCGAGTTTGTTCAGCAAAACCACGGCGCCGCATGCAAGCCCGCGAACCACCCTGCACTACGTCGCCGTGCTGTCCTGTCGCGGCGTGGTGATGCGCGCGATCCCGGGCAGCGGGTTCAATGTAAGCGTCGGATCGACGGTTCCTCAGAGTTGGCCTAGAAAGTCGGGAGGGTTGGAGACGCGGCGGGCGCTTCCGAGGCAGTGACCGGTGCGGGGGCGGTTTCGCTGAGGCCGAACCCCAGGCGCTCGAGGTAGGTTTGGCCGAGAGACATGAGGCCCGTATAGAGATAGCCCCAGACAAACAGAATCAGGAAGGGGACCGTCGCGTAGTTCTCCATCTGGATGGCGTAGGCGACCGTCAGAGCGAAGTACAAACCGAGCCCCACTTCGACAAACGGCATCAGGCCGGCGCCCTTGCGGTAGCTCTTCTTCACCCAGGCGGTTTGTTCTCCCTCGGCTTTCCGCGCTTCCTCCGCGGCCGGGACGGATGGCCTGGGCTTGGCTTCGATGCGGTACTTCGGCGTACGGACAAATTCCGATTTGATCCCGAAAATTGCCTCGATGACAGCCAGGGCGTTACGCACGGAAATCCCAATGCCCACCGCCATGACGAACGGCAGGAAGAGGAACGTGCGTTTCCAGGTCTTCGGATAAAACGCCCGCTCGGCGGCCAGATAGAAGGAGGAAATCGAGCACGTGGAGGCCATAAACAGCGGCAGGTCGATGACGATGACCTGGAACCAGCCTTGATAGAAACGCACGATCATGGCCGGCAGGAGAATGATGGAGAGAAACACCATCAGTGGATAGCTGATGTTGGCAGTGAGGTGGAAGAAGGCTTCGGCTTTGACTTCGGTCGAGACGTTCGAGCGCAGCACGAGAGGCAGGACCTTTTTCGCCGTCTGCATCAGGCCCTTGGCCCAGCGCGCCTGCTGGGCTTTGAAGGCATTCATTTCGACGGGCAGCTCGGACGGGCAGTCGATCTCCGGCAAATACAGGAAGTGCCAGCCGCGAAGCTGTGCTCGGTAGGACAGGTCGGTGTCCTCGGTGAGAGTGTCGTGCTGCCACCCGCCCGCATCGTCGATCGCAGCCAGGCGCCAGAGCCCGGCCGTGCCGTTGAAATTAAAGAATAGGTGGCTGCGGAAGCGCGAGGAGTGCTCGATGGCGAAATGGCCGTCGAGCAGAATCGCCTCGACTTCGGTGAGCGGGGAGTAGTTGCGGTTGATGTAGCTCCAGCGCGTCTGCACCATGGCGAGCTTCGGGTTGACGAAATACGGCACGGTGCGGCGAAGGAAATCGGCGGGCGGAATGAAGTCCGCGTCGAAAATGGCCACGAGCTCGCCGCTGGCGACTCTGAGGCCCTCCTGCAGCGCGCCCGCTTTAAAGCCCCGGCGATTCTGACGGTGAATGTAGGAGATGGGCACGCCCAGAGCGCGGTGGCGTTCGGTGGCGGCGCGCGCGACGGCCTGCGTCTCGTCGGTTGAATCGTCGAGGACCTGGATCTCCAGCAGCTCGTGGGGATAATCAAATTGCGCCACGGCCTCGATGAGGCGCTCGATTACGTAGCGCTCATTGTAAATGGGCAGCTGGACGGTGACCTTCGGCCAGGAGTCGATCTCGGGCGGCGGGCCGGCCACGTTGCGGCGATTCTTGAAATAGTTGTAGACGAGCGTGTAGCGATGAATTCCGTAGGCGGCCAAGACGACCATGACCGCGAAATACGGCAGCATGATCGCGAGGTCGAAGGCGTTCAGCTGGTAGAGGCCGCGGAAGGGATTGGTCAGCGGATCCATGTTCCGGTGCCAGTAGTCGGTGATCGGGTTGGCAGCCGGCGCGAGCCAGAGAACCAGTGCGCAGAGCGAGCTCAAAAACCTCTTTCCTTCCCAAGTGACGCTGCCGATTCAGCCGTGGGCGAAGGCTCAAACCGATCAGCGGCGCTGACGGGACAGATTATCTGTTTCAGAGCCGGAAGTGTCAATGATTTCCGTGACATACCTTGGTGGGGAGCTACCCGCCCATCCGGCCGAAAGCGCCGCCCCATCCTTGCCGGCCGGTCGAAAAATGCCCCCCGGGAATCGCCAGCGAGTCGGGGTTGCGTTGCACCCACAATCCGGAGTGATCCCTAGCTTAGTGTGTGCTGTCTCTGGGATGACGGCTTTGCAAATGCGGTGGACAACATGCAAGAATAGTTCGAAGGAGAGGCAATTCGGCAATGGCCATCGAACTCTCTAAGGGCGCCACGCTGGAAAGGCCCGGCGAGGACGGGAATTTTCTGAAGGACGAAGGCATCCTGTTCACCTCGCTCGACAAGGTGGTGAATTGGGCGCGGCGAAGTTCACTCTGGCCCATGTCTTTCGGGCTGGCCTGCTGTGCGATCGAGATGATGTCCATGGCCGCCTCCCGGTATGACGTGGCTCGTTTTGGCGCGGAGGTGTTCCGGGGCTCGCCGCGGCAATCGGACCTCATGATCATCGCCGGCCGCGTTTCACAGAAGATGGCCCCGGTGATTCGCCATCTATACGAACAGATGCCGGAACCGAAATGGGTGATTTCCATGGGTGCCTGTGCCACCTCGGGCGGAGTTTTCAACAATTACGCGGTCGTCCAGGGAGTCAATCAGGTGATTCCGGTGGACGTCTATGTTCCCGGCTGCCCGCCGCGTCCGGAGGCCTTGCTGTACGGCATCATGCAACTGCAGAGGAAGATCGATGCCGAGCGGGGCAGTTTCCGCAAATCGCTCAACCTGTCTGCCTCTTAGAGCCAAATCCGCCGTTCCCGTCAGCGAGAACGGTCGCCGTTCTGCCATCGAGCTGCACCGCGGTGCCCGGAGAAGAGTATTCACTGCGCAGGTAGCCCATTCCGATGGGGACCCCCGCCGCGGGCGAAAACGCTGCGCTCGTGACGTGACCGACTTCGGATGTATCCGCGCGCAGGCTTGCGCCGGGCGCGGGCGGCTCGCCGGTCGAGAAAGCCAGCCGCACGCGGCGCCGGTTCACGTGTCCGCGCGAACGAACGCGTTCGACAATTTCCTGGCCTGGGTAACAGCCCTTCGTGAAGCTGAGGTGGGTCGATTCGAGTGCCGCTTCCAGCGGGATCACCGTATCGTCAAAGTCCAGGGGAAACCACGGCACGCCAGCCTCGAGGCGAAGCGCATCGAGCGCCTTCATCCCCACGGCCGCTCCGCCGCTGGCGTGAACCATGCCGTACAGGTCCGACCAGAGCGTAACGAGCCTCTCGCGCGGCGCAATCACCTGAAATCCCGGGCTGCCAAAATGCGAGCGTCGTGTGAGGAAGCATCCAACCCCGTCCAGGTCGACCTTCTGGCCGGCATACTCGGCAAAGCCGTCGAGCGAAAAGCCCGTCGCCTGCGCGAGAACGATTCCGGCGCGGGGACCCTCCAGGGCGATGATGCCCAGGCGGTCGCTGGCGTCCTCCATGTCGACCTCGTCCATGATGATGTATCGGTCGAAGGTCGAGTTCGTGCGGCCGCGGACAGCCCGATTGGAAAGCACCAGGAGCTCATCGCGCCCGCGGTAGATCTCGAGCTCGGCCAGGATATGCGCGCGCGGATCGAGAAGCAGCGCGATGGTTCCCTCCGATTCGCCGAGCGAACGAAGATCGGCGGTGACGATCGCGTTCAGATAACGCACGCGGTCGGGACCGCGGAACACGGTTGAGCCCAGCCAGTTCGCATCGAACAGCGCAACGTTCTCGCGCGCGTTTCGCCATTCCTCCCTCCAATCCGTGAAGACATCCGGCAAGACACACCCGAAGTAGTTCCCGAGTTTCGCGCCCACCGATTCATGATGGCTGAGCAGAGGAGATTCCATTAGCGCATCCACTGGAAACCGGACTGTCTCGGCTCATAGTACCAAAAGGGCGCGCAGGGGGCCTCAAAGCCGACGGCCGAGCAACCTTGACAGCCGGGGGCCGCGCCGCTATCCTGAATTATCGAACGAACGTTCGATCAGGCATTCGTGCGGAAGGGCAGCCCTGGTGCCAGGCCGATCACCGGTTTCCCAGCGAAAACTCGAGCGCATTCTGAGCTGCGCAGCCCGTGTGTTCTACGCCAAGGGATACGAAGGAGCGTCCATGCGCGACATCAGCCGCGCAACGGGTGTTTCCCTGGCCGGCTTGTACTACTACATCGAGAGCAAGCAGAGGCTGCTCTATCTGATTCAGGTCTACACGTTCAAGACGGTGGTCGCACGGCTCAACGGGCGCTTGCAGGGTGTCGAGAGCCCGGCCGAACGTCTGCGCATCCTGGTGCACAATCATCTCGATTATTTTCTGCGCCATCCGGTCGAGATGAAGCTGCTCTCGCATGAAGACGACTCCCTTGAGGGCGAGTACCGCAAGGAAGTCTTTGCCATCAAACGGAGGTATTATGAAATTGCGGTCGGGATCTTCAAGGACCTTCACCCGAGCGGATGGGCCGAG
Source organism: Candidatus Cybelea sp. (assembly GCA_035622135.1). Classification (GTDB taxonomy): domain Bacteria; phylum Acidobacteriota; class Terriglobia; order Acidiferrales; family UBA7541; genus Palsa-295. The sequence continues at coordinate 256,179 of DASPVZ010000004.1, forward strand.
GGTCTCGACCCGCGAGTGGCCGTCCTTTCGCTTTTCGGGATGATGAACTGGGTCTACACCTGGCACCGGGCGGACATCGACCCGGGGGCCGATCCGCTGGCCGAAGTGATGACCGGGATATTCTTGCGCGGGGTCCCCAGCGGGCACCGAGCGAGGCGCGCGAAACCAGCCCAACTCGGGCCCCGGCGGCTAGCCGTCGCGCAGCGCGCCGTTCGCTGATCGGCCCTTTTCGATTCCATTCTCTGACGGAGGAAGCATGGCGACGATGCAAGCGGTTGAGCAGAAGCAGCTCATTCAATACGCGGTGGAAGCGGGGGTGGCCACGATCCAGATGGACGATCCGCCGGCCAACACCTATACCTACGAGATGATGCAGCAACTCGATGCAGCCATTCTGCAGGCGCGCATGGACGATGCCGTGCACGTCGTAGTCCTGCGCGGCGCGGGCGAGAAGTTTTTCTCTGCGGGAGCCAGCATTCCCATGCTGGCCAAGGTGGACCCGCAGTTCAAATACTATTTCTGCCTTCATGCCAACGAGACGCTTTGCCGGCTAGAGCAGACGCCCAAGCTGGTCATTGCCGCGCTCAATGGCCACACCGTGGGCGGCGGACTGGAGATTGCGCTGGCCTGCGACATCCGTATCGCCAGGAAAGAAGCGGGCAAGATTGGGCTGCCGGAGGTGAATCTGGGCGTTTTGCCGGGGACCGGCGGCACGCAGAGGCTTTCACGGGTGATTGGGCGGGCCCGGGCCATCGAGCTGATGGCCACCGGGCGCACGTTCAGCTTTGAAGAGGCCCTCGAGTTCGGGCTGATCCACTACATCTATGAGCGCGAGAATTTCTGGGACGACCTGACGGCCTACGCGCGGCAGTTTTGCCCGCCGAACAAGGCCTCGCGTGCGGTCGGCCGTATTAAGCGCGCCGTGGTGACCGGATCAGAGGTTGGCTTCGGTGAAGCGCTCGGAATCGAGCGCGAGCTGCAGCAGCTGCTGTTCACGAGCGAGGACGCCAAGGAAGGCCTAAAGGCCTACGTCGAAAAACGCCAGCCCGAGTTTAGGGGCAAGTAAGGGACAGGGTTGGGCACCGCGCCACAAATCGAGATCAAGCCCGGGCGCCTGTTTATCGGCGGCCGATGGGTCGAGCCCTGTTCGGGCAAGTTTTTCCCGTCGCTCAATCCAGCGACCGGTGAAACTCTGACCCAGCTGGCCGATGCGGACGCCCGCGACGCAGACGCTGCGGTCCAGGCCGCCAGCCGCGCCTTTCTCCGAGGCAGCTGGGCGGAGATGAGCTCGGCCGACCGCGGACGGATCCTCTGGAAAATCGGTGACCTGATCGATCGCCACAACGAACAGCTGGGCACGCTCGAAACGCTCGACAACGGCAAGCCGATCTTCGAGTCGCGCCATGTGGACCTGCCTATGGCTGCGGAAGTTTTTCGCTACTATGCGGGCTGGGCCACGAAAATTCAGGGCGAAACGGTTCCCGTTCGTGGCCCCTTCCTAAATTACACGCTACCCGAGCCGCTCGGCGTGGTGGCGGCGATCGTTCCGTGGAATTTCCCCCTGTTGCTTGCCTCCTGGAAGGTGGCGCCCGCGCTGGCCACCGGCAACACGGTCGTGCTGAAGCCTTCGCCGTGGACTTCTCTCACCGCGCTGCGCCTCGCCGAACTGGCCGAGGAGGCCGGTCTGCCCGAGGGCGTGTTGAATGTCCTGACCGGCTCGAGTCCGGCGCTTGGGCAAGCGCTCGTCAAGCATCCCGAGGTCGCCAAGATCGCTTTTACCGGTTCGACGCGGACGGGCCAGGAGATTGCTCGCGAGGCCGCGGGAACGCTCAAGCGGGTGACGCTTGAGCTTGGCGGCAAGTCGCCCAACATTGTCCTCGCCGATGCCGACCTGGAAGGTGCGGTTCGCGGCGCGACCATCGGGATTTTCTATGGCAAGGGGGAGGTCTGCGCGGCGGGCTCGCGGCTGTTTGTTGAGAAGAAAATCCACGACGAGTTCGTCGAGAAGCTGGCCGGGCGGGCAAGGCAGATGCAGCCGGGCGATCCGCTCGATCCCCAAACGCGGTTTGGCTCGCTCGTGAGTGAACAGCAGATGAAAAACGTTCTCGCCTACATCGAAAAGGGGAAATCGGAAGGCGCGCAGCTGGTCGCCGGCGGCGGGCGCGCCTCGTTCGGGAACGGCAGGGGCTGCTTCGTCGAGCCGACCGTCTTCGACGCCGTCCGCAACGACATGACCATCGCGCGCGAGGAGATCTTCGGTCCCGTGCTGGCGACCATCGAATTCTCCGATATCGAAGAGGCCGTGCGCGAGGCCAACAGCAATCCCTACGGGCTGGCCGCGGCCGTCTGGACACGGGACATCGCGAAGGCGCATCGCATCGCCCGAAGGCTCCAAGCCGGAACCGTGTGGATTAACACCTACAACAACTACGACGCGGCCTCACCGTTTGGGGGTTATAAGATGAGTGGGTACGGGCGCGAACTGGGCAGGGCAGCGCTCGAATCCTATACGCAGACGAAGAGCGTCTGGGTAAACCTGAAGGATTGAATGCGCACACTACCCGATTTTCTTCGCAAGGGAATGAAACTGATCGTGGTGGGGGCAAATCCGGGAGATCGGTCGGCGCGGGTCGGTCACTATTACGCGGGCCGCACCAACCAGTTCTGGCCCATGATGTACGAATCGGGCGTGATCCCCGAGCCGCTGGCCTATGGCGACGACCGTCGCATTCTCGAGTTCGGTATCGGAATGACCGACCTCGTGAAGCGGCCGACCCGCGGATTCGAGGAAATTGAGCGGCAAGAGTTTGCCGAGGGGCGCGTGCTGCTGGCGCGCAAGCTCGACGAATTTCGTCCGCGAGTCATCGCGTTCAACGGGAAGATGGTGTACGAGAAATTCGCCGGGCGTCCCTGCAAGCTTGGCTTGCAGAAGGAGCTTTTGTACGGCGCGCAGGTCTTCGTATTGCCCTCGACCAGCGGCCTGAACGGGGCCACGGCGCGCGGCGTGAAAATGCGCTATTTCAAGAAATTGGCCGCGCTTCTAAAGACTTTGAACTAGCCACCGGGGAGGAAGATGTCCGCCACCGAACAGCAAGCGCTCAGTCCCGTGGTGATCGAAGAACGCTCGGGTGCGCTCCTGACCCTGCGGCTCAACCGGCCGCAGAAGCTCAACGCGTTGACCCCGGAGATGGGCCGCTCGCTCGTTCACGCGCTGCTTCGCGCGGCCGATGACAAGCAGGTCCGCGCGGTGATGATCACCGGGGCGGGGCGCGCGTTCTGCGCCGGGGGCGATCTCGACCTTCTGCGGGACGTGCGCAAGCGGCGCGCCTCGCATGAGCTCGAGGCCCTGCTCGTCTCGGGAAAGGAAATTTGCGTGGCCATCGCCACGATGACCAAGCCGGTGATCGCCGCCGTCAACGGCCCCGCGGCCGGCGGAGGAATGAACCTGGCTTTGGCTTGCGACATGCGCGTCGCCTCCGACCAGGCCCGGTTTGCCGAATCCTTCGCCAACGTGGGCCTCTACCCCGATTTCGGCGGAACGTACTTTCTTCCGCGCATCGTGGGACTGGCCCTGGCCGCGGAGTTGTTTTACACCGCGGAAACCCTGAGCGCGGAGGACGCTCTGCGCCTGGGCATCGTGAATCGCGTGTTCGCCTCCGACCAGTTTGTGGCCGAAGCGCGACAACTGGCGGAGAACCTCGCCGCGATGCCTCCCGTCGCCCTGCGGGACGTGAAGCGGACGATCCTGGCCGACGACCGCCGCACGCTCGAGGAAAAGCTGGACGAAGAGATTCGCCTCCAGCTGCATTGTTTTGAGTCCGAGGATTGCCTGGAGGGGCTCAATGCCTTCTTTGAGAAGCGCAAGCCGAACTTCCGCGGCGCCTGAGCGTGCCGGGAAGGGCCGGCCTTCGGATCAGAGTCTGTGAAGGAGCAAGATCATGGCTGCAGCACGAATTACCACCTTCGATGATTGGGTCGACCTCTTCCGCGCCTGGCGCAGCGACATCGGCGTCAACTACCCGGAGATCGACAATTATAAGTTTGAGGCGAAGTTTGGGCCGACGCGATCGAACGAAATCGAGTTCGGCGCTTTTAAGGGGCGCCCGAAATGGCGGCGCGTTCTGGAGATTCCGGATCAGCGCATCCGGGACGGCTTGCTCAACCTGATCGTCTATCAGGGGGATACCGAGTTTGCGTCCGTCGAGCAGCAGCGGCGCCTCTTCGAGCATTCGCCGAGCGAGCACGACCGGAAATCGCTGTGCCGCGTGGTCACCGAAGAAATGCGACACGGTTGGCAGATGTGCCACCTGCTGATCGCGAACTTCGGGTATGGAGGACGGGTTGAAGCGCAAAAAATGCTCGAGCGGCGCGCCTTTGAATCCAAGCGGCTGCTGGGCGCCTTCAATCAGATCGTTGACAACTGGCTCGACTTCTTCACCTACACGGATTTCGTCGATCGCGACGGCAAGTTTCAGCTCACCATGTTGAGCTACTCGGGCTTCGCGCCGCTCGCCGAGTCGATGAACCCCATGCTCAGGGAAGAATCATTCCACCTGGGCACCGGCCACGACGGCCTGAAGCGCGTCGTAAAGGCCGGGGTCGTCCCGCTGGACATTGTGCAGAAATACGTGAACAAGTGGATTCCGGTGAGCTATGACCTGTTCGGTGTTGATCAGTCGAGCTCGGCGCATTGGTTCTACGTCTGGGGTCTCAAGGGCCGCTACGATGAGGCGCAAACGCAAGAGGAAGCCGATTTGGGCCACATGAACGAGCACAATCGCCGGCTCTACTATCTCGAGTGCCAAAAGTTGATCGACCAGATCAACCGGCACGTTCCCGCCGGCCAGCCGAAGCTCTACGTTCCCAGCCTCAAGTTCAACCGGCACATCGGCGAATTCGCGAACCAGCCCTACAGCGTCACGGGCGAACTGCTTTCACCGGCCGCCTTCGCCGAGCACGCCGGGCAAACGCTTCCCCAACCGGAAGACATCAAGCTCGTGAACGAGATTCAGGACGTCGAACCAAAGTGGGTTGCGCCCAAAGGGAACATGGACTAAGGGAAGTGGCGACACGTTCCGAAACAGATCTGGCGGCACACGCCTCGACGCTCAGCGAGCTCATGGTTGTCGCCGCCGCACGTGAGATTGCCGACGGCGAACTCGTCTTTGTGGGCATGCGCTTGCCCATGCTTGCCTTCCTGCTCGCTCGGCGAACGCATGCGCCGCACGCGATCGGCCTGTTCGAGAACGGCATCATCCGCCAAACGCCCTCGCCTGAGCTGCTGTACACCATGGGCGACCCGCCGAACCTGCGCGGGGCGACCGAATGCGGCCAGATGATCGACGTGATGGGACTGCTGCAGCAAGGGCGCGTCGAGGTCGGTTTTCTGGGGGCCGCGGAAGTGGACCGCTTCGGCAATCTCAACACCACCTGGGGCCGGCGCAATCAGGAGCGGCAAAGGCTGCCGGGATCGGGCGGCGCGTGCGATATCGCCTGTCTTGCGCAGCGCACGATTGTCTTGCTCGCCCACGAGCCTAGCCGGCTTGTCGAGCGGGTCACCCACATCACTTCTCCCGGATACGGATCGGGGAACCGGTGGCGTCGGACCGAGGGGTTGCCGGCCGGATCGGGGCCCTCGGCGATCATTACAACGCTCGGCCTGCTGCGCTTTGGATCGGATGCAGAAGCCTATCTTGCCTCCGTACATCCGGGCGTCAGCGTCGAGGAAGTGCTTGAAAATACGGGCTGGACGTTGCGCGTTGCCGATGAACTGGTCGAGACGCTTCCTCCGAGCGAAGAGGAGCTTGCCGTGCTGCGCGAGCTCGATCCGCATCATGTCTGGACTCGGGCAAGATGAGCACTTCGTCCAAGCAGATGACCATGCGCGAGGCCGTCGGGCGGCACGTCCCGTCGGGCTCGATCGTGCTGATGGGCGCGCAGCTGGAACAGATGATCCCGTTTTCGGCCGGGCAGGAGATGATTCGCCAAGGCCGCCGGGATTTGACGCTCGTGGGACCCATTTCCGACATCCTCTTCGACCAGATGATCGGCGCGGGATGCGTTTCGCGCGTCATGGCGGCTTGGGTGGGAAACGTCTCGGCCGGCGTGGGCTATTGCTTCCGCCGTGCGGTGGAGCGGAACATCCCGCGGCGAATCGAAATGGTCGATTATTCGAATTTTACGCTGGCGCTCGCCTTGCACGCGGGCGCCATGGGCGTGCCGTTCATGCCCACCTATTCGACGCTCGGCAGCGACCTGCTGAAGACGAACGGAAACCTGCGCGAGTTTTCCTCTCCTGTGAGTGAGGAAGAACTGGTCGCCGTAAGGGCGCTGCGCCCGGACGTGGCCATCATCCAGGTGCAGCGCGCCGACGCGGAGGGCAACGCGCATCTGTGGGGCAGCCTGGGTGTGGCGGTGGACGGCGCCCGCGCGTCGCGGAAAACGATTCTGGTTGCCGAGGAAATCGTGGAGCGCGAGGTGATCGCTTCGGACCCCAACCGCACGCTCATTCCCGGATTTCTTGTGGCGGCGGTTGTCGAAGAGCCGTGGGGCGCGCATCCCTCTCCCGTGCAGGGCTACTACGGGCGCGATCATGCGTTCTTTTCCGACTATCACGAGCAGACGCGCCGCCTGGGCGATTTCGAGGATTGGCTTGCGCGCTGGGTCGTGCGCCCGGCCAGCCGGCGAGAGTATCTCTCCGAGCTCGAGGCCAGCCGCCTGGAGGCCCTGGGTGTCCGGGAGCATGCGTATTCAGCCGTCGCCGATTTTGGATAATTGATGCCGAACGAACCTGATCGTGAGATGGAAATCGACCCGCGCAGCGTCGAAGAACGGCTGGGGAGGGGCGCGTCATTTCTGTTCGTGGATGTGCGCGAGCACTGGGAGCACGATCTTTGCCGGATCGAAGGCGCGACCCTGATTCCCTTGCGCGAAATCCCGGCCCAGTTGGCTCGTTTCGGGAACGCGGAAGAGGTCATTCTGTTTTGCCACCACGGAATGCGCAGCCTCGATGCGGCAGCTTGGCTCAGGTCGCAGGGAATCGGGCGGGCGCGCTCGATGGCGGGCGGAATCGACCGTTGGTCTCGGGAAATTGATCCGGCCGTCCCGCGATACTGACGGCGAGAAGGTGAATTAAATCCCGAACCCTTCATCCAGGAAACCAATGAACAGACCCCGAATCCGTTTCCTCTACAAGCCGACTTGAACTTCCTGCCGCAAAGCAAGAGGTCTCTTGCAGGCGAAGGGGGTAGAACTCGAACTGCGCGATTTGAGCCAGGAGCGGCTGAGCGTCAGGGAGCTCGATCGCTTAACGCGCGGCCGCGACTATCTGGAATTCCTCAATCCACGAAACGAGCTCTACCGCAAGCGAAAGATGAAGGAGCATCCGCCGTCGCGCGCCGAAGCCCTGAAGCTTATGGCCCGAGAGCCAAACCTGATTCGTCGTCCGGTGGTGATTGGGGGCCAGCAGGTCATCCTCGGCTACGACGAGCGGAAACTCGAGGCACTGGGGTAGCAAGATGCAAAAGCAACTGATCCGTCTTTGTGTGAACGGAGAAGAGCGTGAATTCGCCGCAGCGCCGAATCGGCTGCTGCTCGATGCGCTCAGGGAGGACCTGGCCCTCACGGGAACCAAGCGCGGCTGCGACGATTCAAGCTGCGGCTGCTGCGCGGTGCTGATTGACGGCGTTCCCATGCTTTCCTGCGTGGCCCTGGCCGCCAGCTACGAAGGATCGGACATTGTTACGGTCGAGGGCCTTGGCGCGGCCGGAGCACTCGATCCGGTACAGGAAGGCTGGGTCGAACGCGCCGGCGCGCAGTGCGGTTTCTGCACACCGGGATTCTTGATTACAACCGTAGCGCTGCTCGAGAGGAATCCCCATCCCTCGCTGGAGGAGATTCGCGAGGCCCTTTCGAGCAACCTCTGCCGTTGCACGGGTTACATGCAGATCTACGAGTCGGTGAGATATGCGGTTGAGAAGCACCGAAGACAAGGCGAGCAGGCCGCTCCTGCCGGCCGGGGGGCTGAACGATGACGGCCAGCGCGAAGACCACTACGGTCGGCAAGCCCATGCCGATGACCGATGCGCGTACGAAAATTCTCGGGCTCGGGAAGTATGCCGATGATCTCACCGTGCCCGGGATGCTCATCGGGCGGATTCTCCATTCGCCCTATCCTCACGCGCGGATCGTTCGGATCGACACCTCGGTTGCCGAGGGGCTCGATGGTGTGCGCGGCATCGCTACAGGACGGGATGCGCCCACTCCGTACGGGATTTTGCCGATCGGGCACGATGAATGTGTCTTCGCGGTCGATAAGGTCCGTTACATCGGCGACAACGTTGCTGCCGTTGCAGCGACGTCAGCGGAAGTTGCTGAGCAGGCCCTCGACTTGATTCGCGTAGAATACCAGCCGCTCGGCGCCTGGCTCGATCCGGAGAAATCGATGCAGGCGGAGTCGGACTGGATCCATGCCTCGCGCCCTCACAACATCGAGAAGGAATACCACCACGTGTTCGGCGATGTAGAAGCCGGATTTCGCCAAGCCGCTTTCGTTTCCGAGCAGCGCTACGTGGCCGGCGAAGTGAACCATGCGGCGATGGAGCCGCACTCGACGCTGGCCATTTGGGAACCGGACGGCCGCATGACCGTGTATTCCTCGACGCAGGTTCCCTATTACCTGCACCGCACGATTTCCGAGGTGTGCGAGCTCCCCATGAACCGCATCCGGGTAATCAAGCCGCTCATCGGCAGCGGCTTCGGCGGAAAGAGCGAAGTCATTCCGATTGAAGTCGCCGCAGCCGTGCTGGCCAAGAAGACCAAGAAGCCGGTCAAAATCACCTACACGCGCGAGGAGGTTTTTTACGCGCACCGCGGCCGTCCGCGAACGATTGTCGATTTGAAAATGGGCATCACGCGAGAGGGCAAAATCGCGGCGGTCGAAGCCCGCGTCATCCAGGACGGCGGCGCATACTGCGGGTTCGGACCGGTCACCGTGCTCTATTCCGGAGCGTTGCTCGGGGCCATCTACGACGTGCCTGCCGTCCGCTATGACGGCTATCGCGTGCTGACCAACAAGCCGGCCTGCGGCGCCATGCGCGGCCACGGCACCGTCAATGTCCGTTTCGCGTTCGAATCCATGCTCGACCGTCTCGCCGAGATAGCGGACATCGATCCTGCCGAACTGCGCTGCAGAAATTTGCTGCGCGCGCCGTGCGTTACAGTGAACGGCCTGCGTGTAACGAGCTATGGCTTGCCGGAGTGCATCGAGAAGGTCGTCGAGCGGTCCGGCTGGCGCGCGAAGCGAGGCAAGCTGCCCTACGGCAAAGGCATGGGGATGGCCTGCAGCCATTACGTCAGCGGCGCGGCGAATCCGATCATTCGTTCCAACATGCCGCACACGACCGTGAACATCAAAATCGACCGGGATGCCGCGGTGACCGTGTATTCCGGCGCATCGGATATCGGCCAGGGTTCGGACACCATGCAGGTGCAAGTCGTGGCGGAGGTACTGGGCGTTCGTCCCGAGCGCATCAAGCTGATCGCCGCCGACACGGCGCTGACGCCCATCGACCTCGGCAGTTATTCAAGCCGCGTGACCTTCATGGCCGGCAACGCCTCGATCGAAGCAGCCAAGAACATGCGCGACCAGATCTTCGCCGCCGTGGCCGAGGATTTCGGGTGCCGGCCTCACGAACTCACGTCGACCGACGAGGTCATCCACAAGAAGAACGATCCGGGCGTGCGCGTCGGCTTCGATGAGGCGGTGGGGAAGGCCATCGATTTTCATGGTGCCCTGGTCGCCCGGGGATCCTATACGCCGCCGGACGAGGCGCGCGGGGCGAAATTCAAGGGCGCGGGCGTAGGGCCGTCGCCTTCCTACAGCTACAGCGCGCAAGTCGCGGAAGTCACTGTCGATCCGGAAACCGGGCGGGTGCGCGTCGACAAGATCGTCGCTGCGCACGATTGCGGAAAAGCGCTCAATCCCCTGGCCGTCGAAGGGCAAGTGATCGGATCGGTGTACATGGGATTCGGCCAGGCCATGGAGGAGGAAATGGTCTGGAACGGGGCCCGGCTTATGAACCCTTCCCTGCTCGAGTATCGGATTCCCACCACGCTCGAAAATCCGGAAATCGAATGCATCATCGTCGAAAGCGAAGACCCCGAAGGTCCGTTCGGCGCTAAAGAAGCGGGCGAAGGCTCGCTGGCCGCGACGATTCCCGCGATTGCGAACGCGATTTACGACGCGGTCGGCGTGCGCATCAACACCGTTCCCTTTTCGCCCGAAGCGGTTCTCGCGGCCCTGCGAAAGCAGCGCGGCGCCGAGGGCAAGGGGCCCCAGACCCCCTCCGAGGATCGGGAGAGGCCCCGATGATCGCCGCGCCGTTTCATCTGGCCCGGCCGCGGAGCGTTGAGGAAGCGGTCGGAACGCTCACCGAGCACGGCGCCGAGGCGATGATCGTCGCCGGCGGCACGGACGTGATTCCGAATCTCCAGATGCGGCTCTTTTCGCCGCGCGTGCTCGTCGATCTGAAGCCGCTGCGCATGCTTAGGGGCCTTTCGTTTTCCGAACCCGACGGCTTGCGCATTGGGGCGCTTACGACGCTCGCCGAGGTGCTGGCCGCGCCGGTGGTGCGTGAAAGATTTTCGGTCCTCGCGCAAGCCGTAGCGACGATTGCCGGTCCGCTGCAGCGCAATATGGGCACCTTGGGCGGGAACTTGTGCCTGGAGACGCGCTGCCGGTGGTACAACCAGTCGCACTTCTGGCGCCAGGCGCTCGGCGGATGCCTGAAGAAGGACGGCCCGGTCTGCCATGTCGCGCCAGGCGGGAAATTCTGCTGGGCGGCGTGGTCGAGCGATTCCGCTCCGGCCTTGCTGGTGCTCGATGCGGAAATTGAGATCGCCGGAAGCGGCGGGCTGCGCAGATTGCCGCTGCGGGAATTTTACAAGAACGACGGCATGGACCGCATCGCGCTAGGTCGCGGGGAGATCCTGACGGCGGTCCTCGTTCCGGCGCGCATGGCAGGACTACGGGGCGCTTATCACAAACTGCGCGTGCGTGACTCGATCGATTATCCTCTGGCGGGCGTGGCCGTGGCCATGGAGGTGGACGGGCAGGGGGTATGCCGCGACGCGCGAATTGCCCTGACGGCCGTCAATCCGGCGCCCGTTCTGGTGCGGCAAGCGGGCGAATGGCTGGTCGGCAGACGGTGGAATCCGGTGCTCGCCGAAGAAACGGCGCACGCGGCGATTCAGACCGGAAAGCCGCTGACGACTTCGGCCTCGACGCCCGTTTATCGCCGGGAAATGGTGAAGCTGTTCACCCGACGCGCCCTCGAGGAGACCTGGGGTCGACGCTGAACCATGCCGATCATCGACATTCACATCCACATTCAGCCGCTCGAAATGTTCAAGCCGCACGCTCACGAGCTGATCAAGAAGGGCCGCCCGGATTACGACGATGTGGTGAGGTACTCGTCGAACCCCGCGGAATTCCTGAAATTCCTCGATGCGGCCGAGATCGAACGCGCGGGCTTGATCAACTACGTCAGCCCGGAGGTGATTGGATTTCCGCCGGAAGTGAACGATTGGATCGCGCGCTACTGCTCGGCGGACCCGGCGAGGCTGCTCGCCTTTGGCTCCGTGCACCCACGGCATGTTGCCGACCCTGCGGCGGAAGTCGACCGCCTGAAAAGAATCGGCATCCGCGGCTTGAAGGTGCATCCCTCGCACCAGCTTTTCGCGCCGAACGAGTATCGCAGGGGCCTCGGGCCGCTCGGCTCGATCTACGAGCGAGCGCAAGCGGTTGGGCTGCCCGTAATGATTCACACCGGCACATCGATTTTTCCGGGTGCTCGCAACGTCTATGCGCAGCCCATGCTGGCCGACGACGTGGGCGTCGACTTCCCCGATTTAGTCGTCATTTTGGCCCACGGCGGGCGCCCGCTGTGGATGGAGGAGGCGTTCTTCCTGGTTCGGCGGCACAGGAACATGTACATGGACGTTTCCGGTATTCCGCCGCAGAAGCTTCTCGACTATTTTCCGAGACTCGAAGAAATCGCCGACAAAGTACTATGGGGAACGGACTGGCCGGGGCCGGGTGTTCCGGCGATCCGGGGAAATATCGAGACATTTCGGGCGCTACCCCTATCGGCGGCCGCACGGCAGAAAATCCTATACGATAATGCGGCTCGGCTTTTTCCCCTTTGAGGCCTCGGCGGGCCGGCTGATCGCTCCGGCGCCGCCAGCGCACCGACAGGGTGAGAAACGAGTTCGCCCGAGGCAACCTTGGACATTCGGACCATCGGCGTGATTGGCGCGGGCACCATGGGGCGAGGAATCGCCTATGCGGCGCTGGTCGGCGGATATCGCACGATTCTCGAGGATGTATCGGCGGAAATGATCGCGCAGGGCGTCGCCTGGATTCGTCAATCGCTCGAGGACGGCCTGTCGCGCGGCAAGCTGACTCCGGAGCAGCACGATTGGGCGTCGGCCAATTTCGAAACGGCGCGGTCGGCCGGGGACGTCTGTCGGCAGGCCGATCTTCTGATCGAAGCGGTGCCCGAGGAGATGGAAGTGAAGCTGGAAATGTTCACCGTGTTTGACAAGTTCGCCAAGCCCAACGCGATCCTGGCCAGCAACACGTCCTCGCTTTCCATCACGGAAATTGCGGCGATCACTTCGCGCGCGGAGAATTGTCTCGGCATGCATTTCTTCAATCCCGTTCCGAAGATGAAGCTGCTCGAGATCGTGCGCGCTCTTGAAACGTCGGAGGAAACGGTCCTGGCCTGCGCCGAAGTAGGCCGGCGCATGGGCAAGGAGGTCGTGATCGTGCGCGACTCGCCGGGCTTCATCACCAGCCGGATTAACGCCATGATCGGGAACGAAGCGTTTTATATGCTGCAGGAGGGAATCGCCAGCGCCCAGGACATCGATCGAGCGCTAAAGCTCGGTCTGAACCACCCCATGGGACCGTTCGAACTGGTGGATTTGGTCGGGCTGGATGTTCGCTTAAGCATTCTCGAATACCTGCATCGGACGCTGGGCGAGAAATACCGCCCGTGCCCCCTGCTCGCCCAATATGTGAGGGCCGGACGGCTTGGACGCAAATCCGGTCGCGGCGTCTACGAATACAACTCGGCCGGAGAAAAGAGAGTGCCGTGAGGCCCAGGAAAAAGCGATCGAAGATCGAAGCCGGGAAAGCCTCCCCTGTCGCCGCCAAAATCATTTTGCTGGAGGGTGATCTGACGGAAATGGATACGGATGCGATCGTGAACGCGGCGAACAACGATCTCAGGCACGGTGGCGGCGTGGCCGGCGCCATCCGCAGAAAAGGCGGCGAGATCATCCAGGTCGAAAGCGATCGAATCGGAACCATCCCCGTGGGCGGCGCGGCGATCACCTCGGGCGGCAAGCTGAAGGCCCGCTACGTCATTCACGCCGCCAGCATGGAATTGGGCGGACGCACTTCGGCAACCGACCTGCGCAGTTCGACGGCACATTCGCTGCGCATTGCCGCCGAGAAGGGCCTGAAAACGATTGCGTTTCCGGCGGTGGGCACGGGCATTGCGCAGTTTTCCACCGAGCAATGTGCCGAGATCATGCTGCGAGAAGTGGTCGAACACCTCCGGCGCGGCAGCTCGCTCGAGAAGATTTACTTTGTGCTGTTTGACCAGGACGCGCTCCAGACGTTCGAAAAAGTCTGGCGCGGCATGCAGCGGGAATCCTGACATGGGATGGGAAACCGCCCCGGGCATGCTCGCCAAGGTTCGCGCGGAACTCCTCCGGTACGAGCATCCCCTGTTCGCCTTTGAGGCACACCCGCGCGGCGAGGGGGTCGAGATCCGGATCTGTTTGCGGCCCTCCCCGTGGGACGTCGATCCCTACACCTTTTGCCTCGAGCCGCGTGAAATCGAACACGCGCAGTTTCCCTGGATGTTCCAGAAGCAGCTGTACGACTGCCTGCACGACTACGTCATCGAGATGTTCACATCGAACCCTCAACGGCGGGGCTGATGCCGGTTCGAGGCGAGGCGACTCCGCTCCGTGCGGTCCTCATCGAGCGGATCCGCAGCGAAGGCCCCATCACCTTCGCCGAGTACATGGATGCCTGCCTGTACGATCCGCGCTACGGTTACTACTCGGCACCCGATCAGCAGGCCCGCCGCGATTACTTTACGAACGCAGACGTCCGCCCGGTCTTCGCCCGTTTGCTCGCGCGGCAATTCGACGAGATGTGGTCCGCGCTTGGCCGGCCCGATCCGTTTTTCCTGATCGAGGCGGGAGCTGGCACGGGCGCTTTCGCCCGAGACGTCCTGGACTTCCTGTGCGACCGGTTTCCGGAACTCTACGGGGTCGTTCGCTACGTCGCGGTCGAGCGATCCGCGGCCCGGCGAACGGGGCAGGCCCAGCGACTTGTGCGGCACCTCGAGGGAGGGCGATTTGCTTCGGCGAGCGAAATGCCCGAGCGGATTCCCGAAGGCTGCATTGTGTCGAACGAGCTGATCGATGCGCTGCCCGTGCATCGCGTGGTCGAGCTGCGCTCGGGGTGCCGCGAGCTGTACGTCGGACTGGCCGGGGATGATTTTCGCGAGGAAACCGGTCGGCCATCCTCGACGCGAATCGCGGAGTACTTCACCCAGCAAGGAATTATCTTGCGCCCGGGTCAACAGGCCGAAGCCGGACTGGCCGCCTGCGACTGGATTCAGCAGGCCGGCGCACGCCTCGGGCGCGGATTCGTTCTGACGATTGATTACGGGCGCCCAGCAGGCGAGCTGTACGACGAGCGTCACATGCGCGGCACGCTGCTGGCCTACGAGCGTCACCGCGCGAGCGAAGATTTTTATCGGGCCCCGGGCCGGCAGGACCTTACCGCCCACGCGAATTTCACCGCACTCGATTTGTGGGGCCGCCGGAGCGGTCTGCTTCCGGGTGCTTTGGTTACGCAGTCGAATTTCCTTCTGGCCTTAGCGCGCAGGTCTAACTTTGCCGATATCGAATCGGCGGGCGAGAGCGAGACGAGGAAGGCACGCGGACGCCTGCTGTTTAAGACGCTCGTCTACCCGGAAGGAATGGGCGAGGCGTTCCAGGTTATGGTGCAGCACAAGGGCATCCCCTGGGCGCCCCTTGGCGGGCTCGAACCGATTTAGGGTTGCTGGTCGTCCGTGCGCTTCTTCAGCACGGGACGGTCGGAATCGCCCGCGGCGGGTTTCTGCTGCGGCGGGTTTGTCTGACCAGCGCCGGATTGCGTGGGCGAGGCAGCGGCCGCCGATGAATTCTCCGTATACGGCTTCTGCAGATACGCCGCGGCTTCCTGTTGCGCGCCGGCGGTGTCGTCGTTCGTGTGCTGCGCGAGGCTGTACTCGTTGACCGCGCGCTCCCTCTGCCCGAGCAAATCGTAAATCTTTCCAATGTAAATATGGCTCCAGACATCGATCCACTTCGGATCGAGGTCGCCACCCAGCGCCGCGCGGAACGAGTTGGCCGCGGCCTGATAGTTCTTTTGGTAGAACATGGCCTCGCCCATGCGGAAGTCCGCCAGGGAGTTATTTGGCGCAAGATCCAAGGCCCGCTGGTATTCCTGAATGGCCTCCAGATATTTTCCTTGCAAAGCCAGGCCTTCGCCCCGGGCGACCGCCGCCCGCACACGCAATTTCGCGCTCGATTTCAGCAGGTTGTTATTCGGATCGATGATGATGCCGTTCGGCTTCGGGCGGCCGAAGGTATCGATTTCAAGGGGCGAAGTCGTCCCGCTGACCAGAATCTTCTTGTACTCTGGGTTACCCTCGGTTTGGACTTCGACTTCAATGGGCATGCGGAACGTGTCCAGGTCCTGATGAACTTTGCCGACCACCTTAAAACCCCGAACCGTGCGGTAGACAATGTAGTCCATCTTGAATTCGGGCACGCCCGTCGAGTTGAGCCACTGCGAAAAGAACGCTACGAGATTGAGCGGAGGATCTCCGGGCTTGGGGGCGGGCACCTTGGTGGCCGCGAGCTTTTCGAAATCGTCGATGGTCACCGTCTTCCCGGCATGCTGGCTGTAGAACTCCTTCAGCAACGCGGAGAAATTGTCGTCGCCCAGCTGGGCGCGAAGCATGTGGAACACCATGGCACCCTTATCGTCGATGACCGATTCGTACGGCTCCGAGTAGGGAGAGAGCTGTTCGGCCTGCGCGATGGGGGTTTCGTTCTCATACATCAGCGCGCCCACCGCGAAATCCTCAAGGGCCTGATGGAGACCGGCCACGCCGTCGGACTGCTCCATGTACATGGCCGAGAGGTAATGAGACATCCCATCGGTGAGCCAAACGTCGTTGGCAGTGGCCGGAACAATGCGGTCGCCGAACCACTGGCCGGCGGCCAGCTGGGCCAGCAGCTCTTCATTCGGCCGACGAGCCCACATGTGGGCGCTCAGGAAAAGCACGCCCGGGGCCGAGAATCCGTCAACCGAGCCGTCAGGCATCTGCGCGATGGTCAGGTTCGGCTGGCTTTCGAGCGCGCCGAGCGCGTCGGTATAAAAACTCAGGATATGGGCCAGCGACTGCCCGTAGGCGGTGGCGCTAGCTGCCTCCACCGGCGCCGTGTAAACCTGGAAGCGATAGCCCTCCGCCTCGACCGGCGAGAGCTGCAGGGCGCCAGCCACGAATGAACCGACCGGTGCGGCACGGTCGCAGTGAAAGGTGTACGCGGCTTGGTTGACCGGCTTGCCCACGCCGGGGAGGCCGGGCACAACCTCGGGCGAGGAAGATGTTCCTGTGCCCACGACCACGAACGATTCGGGAACAATGATCTTGAAGGTGCCCGTATAGCGGTTGGAAGGATAGTCGGTCAGGGGGAACCAGCGCGCAGGCAGCAGCAGGTAGGCGGAGGTCTTATCGACCGACCCAAGCTTCAGCCCCTTGGTCGGGCTGTCCTGCTCATTCGACAGGGGGCCCTGGTAATTGAAAACCAAGGACACCTGCTTTCCCGGAGTGGCCGTGTCGGGCAATCCCACACTCAAGTACATCGGGTTGTTCAGATCCCGCTGAAAGCTGACCTGCTTCCCGCTGTCGGTGGTGACGGAATCGATGTGCAGGTCAGGATGGAGCTCGACGAGCACGGTTCTGCCGACCTCACCCGCGACGAAATCCACCTTGGCGAGGGCAACGATCGTCTGGCTGTCGGGTTGCAGCTTCACCTGTACATCGTAGTTTGTGGCGCGGAATGGAAACGCGCGGGGCGTTTGCGCAGCCGCGCAGGTCGCCAGTAGCAGGAGAACACCCATCGAAAAAACAGTTCGCCGTGGTCTAAGCAAGGGAATTTCTCTCCGGGAGAAGCCCATTACCGTCTCTCCTATGATACCGAAGGCGGCCCTGCAGTTGCCCCGAACGAGGGCCTAACCGCCCGCGGTTTCGGGGGGCCTGTCCGACCCGCCGGCCGACAGCATCGTGTCAAAGATGTCCGCGGCGCGTTCGATGGCGCCGCCCGAGCCGAGCCTGGCGCGGACATTGGCCAGTCCCGCTTGGGCCTCCCTTCGCGCCGAGGTCGATCCGAGCAAGCGTCGCACTTCTCGTTCGACTGCCTCGGGCCTGAATTCATCCTGGATGAGTTCCGGCGCCACGAGCCTTCCGGCAATCAGGTTGACCATGCCGACGGCCGGGGTGCGCAACAGGCGGCGGAGCACCAGGGCGGTTATCGGCGCGACGCGATAGACAACGATCATGGGTGTACCGAGCAGTGCTGCTTCGACCGTGGCGGTGCCGCTGGCCACAACGGCGCAGTCCGCGACGTGCAACACATCATATGTGGCGCCTTCGACTCGTTGGAGAGGAATGGCCGGCCTCTCGTAGGCCGACCAGAATTCTCTTCTTATGCCCGGGGCCGCGGCATGCACGAATTGGATTCCCGGAATCCGCGCGGTCCCCTTCGCGAGTCGCAGGCAGGCTTCCAAAATCGGAGGAAAGTTCCGCGCGATTTCGCTGGGGCGGCTTCCGGGCAGCAAAGCGACGATGGGGCGCTTGAGGTCCATCCCGTTCTGCGCGGCGAATTCCTCTTTACTCCTGGAGGGATAAGCCAGGTCGACCAGCGGGTGCCCGACGAAGTCAACAGTCACTCCCGCGTCACGGTAGATCTTCTCCTCAAACGGGAAAATCACGACCATGCGCTTCACCAGCCGCCTCACCACGCGTATTCGTCCGGGCCGCCAGGCCCAGAGTTGCGGACCGATGAAGTAGCCGACCGGGATCCCGGCATTGTTGAGACGCCGCGCCACGCCCAGATGCGTGCCCGGCGAATCAACCAGAATCCCCAGCGCGGCTCGCCGCTCGACGGCTTCGCGCGCTAATCGGCGCTGCACGCCGATTACGGCAGGAATCTTGTGCAGCACTTCCGTGATGCCGACGACCGAAACCTCGCGGTAATCGGCAACCAGTTCCACTCCAGCTTCGGCCATACGCTTGCCGCCCATGCCGAAGAGGCGAGCTTGCCTGCGCGCGCCGAGCGCCGTGGCCAGCTGCGCCGCATACATGTCACTGGAGGCTTCGCCGGCCGAGAGCAACACCGTGGGCGGGCTCATGTGGAGGTCAGGGGAGGGCCCGAACGGGCGGCGGGACACGCAGGGCCAACCGCCTCGACCGGCCGAGGCGGTCGCCGGGCTCAGTCATTGGCCGGCAGAGAATGCGATAACCCAGCGTCGCCGGGGCCCGCCATGGGCATGGCGATTTCCTGCTCTTTGTACTGAAGCTGATAGAGCCGGTAGTAGATTCCGCGCATGGCCAGGAGTTCCTGATGCGATCCGTGCTCGCGCAATCGGCCTTTGTGAAAAACGAGGATGCGGTCGGCGTGTTGAATCGTACTCAGGCGATGGGCGATGACCAGCGCCGTGCGGCCTTCGAGCAGGCGGCCGAGCCCTTCGCGTATCAGCATTTCCGTCTTTGTATCGACGCTCGAGGTTGCCTCGTCGAGAATGAGGAATTTCGGGTTGTGGGCCAGGGCCCGCGCGAAGCTCAGAAGTTGGCGCTGACCGACCGACAGCGTTGACCCGCGCTCGCTGACTTGGGTGTCGATGCCTTGCGGCAGGGTCCCCAGGAAAGGCCCGAGGCCTACTTCGCGCATGGCGCGTTCGGCGACGGCGCGGTCGATTCCCTCCGTGCCCAGCTTCACGTTTGACCCCAGGGTTCCGGTGAACAAAAACGGGTCCTGCAGCACGATCCCGAAAAGCCGGCGCAGTCCTTCGGCGTCCATTTCGCGAATATCCATTCCGTCGAGCAGAATCGCCCCACGCTGGATTTCGTAGAACCGCAACAAAAGCTGGATGATGGTGGTCTTTCCGGCGCCGGTATGACCGACGATGGCCAGAGTCTGTCCCGGCTCGACGCGGAAGGAGACGTCACGCAGCACCCAATCTTCTTCCCGGGGGTTCGCGCCGCCGTGATAGGCAAACCACACGTTGCGAAACTCGATCTCCCCGCGCGGCGCGGCAAGCCCACCGAGTTCCGGCGCCGCGCTGGCTTGGCCGATCGGTTCATCGAGCAATTTGAAGATACGCTCGGAAGCGGCCATGGCGCTCTGCAGGATGTTGAATTTGTCGCTGAGGTCCTGGATCGGCCGGAAGAAGCGCTGTGCGTACATCATGTAGGAGATCAGAACGCCGATGGTCAACGTTCCCCCGATCACATGCAGCCCGCCGACAAAATAGATCAGCGCGATTCCGCCCCAGCTCAGGAATTCGACGGCCGGGTAGAAGAACGCGAAGGCGTTGATGGCGTCCTTGTAAGCCTCCATATGGATTCGGTTGAGATCGGCGAATTGGGCGCGCGCCTTGCGCTCGCGGTTGAAGAGCTGCACGACGGTCATCCCGCTGATATGTTCCTGGAGGAACGCATTGATGCGAGCAATGGCCGTTCGAATGCGCCGGTTCGCGTCGCGGACTTGGTTGCGGAAGAGGTAAGTAATCAGAACCATGAAGGGGAGCGGGGAAAAGGTCACCAGAGCCAGCACGTGGTGCCAATAGAACAACAGGATGGCCAGGGCGAAGAGAAGCACGAAATCGTTCAGCATGGCCACAATGCCCGAGGCAAAAAGGTCATTCAGCGCATCGACGTCGGTGGTCACACGAGTGACCAGGCGGCCAACCGGGCTGCGGTCGAAAAAGCTCATGGGCAGCCGCTGCAGGTGCTCGAAAATCTCTTTGCGCAGGTCGTACATCGTTTCTTGTCCGACCAACTGCATGATGCGCACCTGCGCGTATTGCAACCCGAAGCTCAACAGAAGGGAGGCCGCGAAGGTCACCGAGACCCACAGCAAACCGGAGAGGGCCGAGCGTCGCGAAATCGTCACCGCAAACCCGGGAACAATGTACTTGTCGACGCCGAAGCCGAACACGTACGGCCCTACGAGCTCCATGGCGTTGACGCCGATGGTGAAGGAAAGCGCCACCACCACGCGCCAACGGTACGGGCGCAGATAGTGAGCCAGGCGGCGCGTCAGCTGCGTGTCGTAGACCTTTCCTAATTTCTCTTCTTCGCGGAAGTCGCTCATTCGCGCGCCAGTTCTTCCTCCAGCAATTGTTTCTGATGAAGATCGGCGTAGTAGCCATCCTGGGCCAGCAGCTGCTCGTGAGTGCCTCGTTCGACGATCGAGCCGTCGCGCAGGACCACGATCTGATCGGCCATCTTGATCGTCGAAATGCGATGGGCAATGACAATGGTGGTGCGCTGCCGCATCAGCTCGCGCAGGCGACCGAGAATCTGTTCCTCGGTATCCGTATCGACGTTGGCCAGAGCGTCATCCAGGATCAGAATTCTCGGCTGCCGGAGGATCGCGCGGGCAATGGAAGTCCGCTGCTTCTGGCCGCCGGAAAGCGTGATGCCGCGTTCGCCGACCAGTGTGTCGAAACGCTGCGGAAAGCTTTCGATCTCGCCGGAGATGGCCGCGATTTCAGCGGCTTCATAAATGTGCTCCTCGACCGTGTCCACGACGCCGAAGGAAATGTTCTCGCGCAGCGTTTCGCTGAATAGGAACGTGTCCTGGGGGACGTATCCGATCGAGCGCCGCAGCTCGGCGAGGGGGTATTCGCGAATCGAGCGACCGTCGATGAGCAGGGACCCCTCGGGGGCCTCCCACAGACGCGCCATGAGCGCGGCAAGCGTCGATTTGCCGCTTCCCGTCGGCCCCACGATGGCCAGGGTTGTGCCCGCCGGAATGTGCAGATTGATGTCCGACAATACGGGCTTTCCGTTTGCGCCGTCTTCGGCGGTGGGGTAGCGGAAGGTTAGATGTCGAAACTCGATGTCGCCGCGAATGCTCGTCGGTCGATCCCCGTCGCCGTGGACGGCCTCCTGGCTGGCCAGACCGTTCGCCTCGACGGGCGTCGGTGCCGCACTCGAGCCGTCTCGGATCCTCGGCTCGGCCTTCAGGATGTAGCTGAGCCGGCCCATAGAGGCTGCCCCGCGCTGAAAGATGTTGGTGACCCAGCCGATGGCGATCATGGGGAAGGTCAGCTGGATCAAGAAAGTATAAAACGCAGTGAGCGTGCCGAGCGTGACACGATGATCCATCACCTGTTTGCCCCCGACGGCCAGCAGAATCACGGCGGTCAGTCCGAGCAGCACGGAGAGCGCGGGAAAAAACAAGCTCCAGGTAGAGATGAGTTTGATGTTCCGGTCGACGTATTCGCGATTGGCCTGATCGAAGCGCTCCGTTTCCGACTTCTCTTGCGCGTAGGCGCGGATCACTCGCACGCCCGTGAGGTTTTCCTGCGCGCGCGTCGAGAGGACCCCCAGGGCGGCCTGAATTGCTTCGGAAAGGCGGTGAATGACCTGCCCGAAAAACCATACGGCCACGACCACGAAGGGAACGGGGATCAGGACCCAAGCGGTCAGAACCGGCGACAGCTTGACCATGAAGTAGAGCGCGAAAGCCATGGTGGTGATGGTTTGCGCGCTGTACATGATGCCCGGGCCAAGCACCATGCGCACGGCGTTCAAATCGTTTGTGGCGCGCGACATCAGGTCCCCGGTGCGGTTGCGCACGTAGAACTCGGGCTCGAGGGTGAGCAATCGACCGAGCAAATCGTTGCGGAGGTCATATTCGATGTCGCGCGACATTCCAATCAGGATCCAGCGCGTCCAGTAGGAGAAGAACCCCTTGACCAGCATGATGGCCACGAGCAGCAGACAGTAAATTCCCAAGGCCTCGCGGTTCAACGGGGCATAGATCGCAAGAACAGGGTGGAGAAGGGCTCGTGAAGTGCCGGTCAGAGTGGAAAGCGGCCGTGCTGCGCCACGCAGCAGATCGACAGTCATCCCGATGACCAACTGGGGCATGGCCCCGACGATCCCGGTCACCACCAGAGCCAGCAAACCGACGAAGCCGGTGCGCTTGTATCGCAGTACGTAGGGAACGAGCGGCTTGAGATTGTCCCACCCGCTCGGCCTGCGCTCGCCCCGCCCGGCGGGCAGAACGGCGACTTGTGCCGCTCCGCTCACAGGCGCCCCCGGGATTGCGGGATGTCGAGCGAGGGCAGCTCGCCCAAGAAGTGCTCAAAATTTCGGTCGAGCGATTCGTAGCGCTTCACCTGCGGGTTCCAGCGAATTCCGAGGGTCTGCACGTAGCCACCGGCCGGCTGTGCCAGCGGCGTGAAGTACAATTCGAGACCCTTTTCCGGATTCCGCTCGTACTGCAGCCGCCAAGAGGGAACGTCCGCAAAGGGATTGCCTGCCAGAAACCCATTCGGGTTCCTCAGGTGTTCGTCGCAGCGAAGAACTTCCTTCCAGTGGGCATCGTCTTTTTCGATGATCGTCAGCCGAGAGACCAGTACGCCGGGAACGGCGCCTTGGGGCGTGGTTTTCAGCCGGTTCACCACGAGCGCCTGGGTCTTCCCGTTCTTGGCCAAGTCCCCGTACAGGACGACCTCAGCTTCCGAGCCCAGATCCGACTCTGCCGCGGCCTGAATGTCTGCGGGGATCTGGGGAGCGGGGGGCGATTCGGAGGGCTCGTTCGCCGTCGGTGTCGTCTGATCGCCGCAGGAGAAACAGGCGAGGGCGACCACGAGCGCCGCAGCGATGGGCAGTATTCGTTTCATCGTAGATCGTTTCGAAATCATCCGACGCGCAGTTCTGTACGCTGGACTCCGGCAACCCCAGCCCGGCCCCACGGGCACAGGATGATTCTATAGCGACACACCCGTTCGCGAAAGGCGTCTGCCGTCGATTCGTTCTACGTCTGGAGCCGAGCGGGCCAGACGCTATCGGGCGGCAAGAATTTCCTCCAGACGTGCTTCGAAATTCTCTTCACCTTCCGACCACAAGCGAATGCGGTCGACGGAAAGGGCCTTTTCGATCTGCCGCGTCCACTCGAGCAGCTTGCGAATGTTTTCGCGAGTTTTCGCCTGATAAGCCTCTAGATTCTCAGGCCAAGCCATCGCTTCCAGAAAATGCGCCTCTTCAGGACTTTCCGCTTGAGGGTGGTCGTTCGGCCGAAACCCCAGAAGCCCTGCGTGTCCGGTAAAGAGATGCTCGAAACCGAAGTCGACTTCGATGTTGCCATTTTCGCGCCACAGACCGTCGTCGTACTCCTCGCCCTGGCAGAGAATCTCGAGCGGTTGCGGCTCGCTTTTCCACTTCGCCGAACTCGCATCGAATACCCACAGATCCCAGCCCGTGCGCACTTCGTAGGAGCAATCGTTGTGCAGATGATCTCGAACAATTTCGACGACTCCGGCCGTATCCAAGGGCACAGCGCGGAGGTCGTGTTCTAGAATCGGCGGCTCGGAAGAATCAACGGCGCGAATGATCAGGTAGGTAAATCCCGGTTTTTCTGCCGAGAAAGGAACGGTCCCCAGGAATCGGCCGAATTGTTCGAGGATCCGTCCGTCGCGAAAGTCCTTGCACCACACGTTCAGATAAGATTGGTTCGACATCGAGCTCATTATAGCGGTTGCCGGCGGGGGGCGAAAAGCTCGGGAGAAAGGGGGCGCGAAGGAGAGAGATTCCTCCCTCGGCGGTTTGGTCCGGGGCTACTTTTTGGGGGGGTCTTCGTCGTCCGTTTCGTCTTTAGTGAAGTCGGTCGAGAGGCCCATCATCCGGCTTTTCAATGTCTCGCCCATTCCCGCAAGAACGTCCCGGCAGGTTTCGCGCAGCCTCCGCTCGGCGGCCTTGGCGAGGGTATCGAGAACGGCCTGAGAATGCTGTCCGAGGGTCGTCGCCGCTCCCAGCAGCCAGGAGTTCGTGGCGTTTTCCAGCCGGGCCTTATATTGTTCCATGGACTCATTGCTCGATTTCTCGAGCTCTTCCATCCACTCCCGCTGCTGAGTTTGCCGCTTCATCTCCATCGCTTCCATGAACGGCTCGAGATGGGACGCGAGCTGCGTTTTGGCCTGTTCAACTCCCAGCAGGATTCGCTCATCGATCTTCTTTTGAAGCTCCGAGAGCGCCCCTTCGCGGCTGAATTCCATGTCGGAGAGGGCCTTCTCGAAGGTTTCTCGCGAGGAGTGCTCGAAACGCCGGAGGGATTCCTCGGTGACCCGCCGGACGCGGTCGGCAAAGGTGGCGTTGGCGATGTCCGCGGTTTCGTTCAGCTTGTCGCGCTCGGCCTCGACCAGCTCCTTGGCCGCTTCCGTAATCTCGGCCTGGCTGTGTTCGAGGTAGGTCCGGCGATAGTGGTCAAGTTCGGAGGCCACCAGGCTGGATATTTCCGCGGCGCGGTCGCGCAGAACCGCGCTCGACTGCTCGACGGCCTTTTCAAGCGAGGACTGCATGGTCGTGTGCGCTTTCTTCTGGTACCACTCCGAGGCCTTCAGCAGGGCCTCGTAGGTCGCATGTTCGGCGGCCGTGGCCTTCTGCTCGAACTCTGCTTCGGCTTTGGATAAAACATCGCGGCACGATTTCTCGAATTCGGCCGGATATTGCGCGGTCTCTCGCTTGATCCGCTCGAGCGCTTCGGCCGTGGCTGCCTCCGATGCGTGTCTAGCGTGTTCGCGGATCTGCTCTTGAACCTGGGCGGCCTCCCCGGTAGCTTGGTGAATCTCATCTCGAATGGATTCGCGCAACCGCTCAGCTTGACTGGAGGCGAGCTCGATCTGCTGGCGAACCGATTCGCGTGATTGTTCGGCTCTCTGCTGCTCGACTGCGAATTCGGCCGCTGCCCGCCGCGCGTCCTCAAGCTTCGCCGTGACGGCCTGGTCGAGTTCAGCCGAGAGCCGGTCGGCTGTCCGCCGGGCGGCGCTTTCGATCAGCGGGTCAATCTTCTGTGCGCGCTCGGCGATTGCCCGGTCGGCCTTTCGCCCAATGTCTTCGACCTGCTCGGCCACAAGATTCTCGACGTCCCGCCGCGTCCGCTCGAGTGCTGCTCGGGCCGTCTCCTGGAATTGCTGCGCGGCAAGTTCGGCGCGAGCGCGCTCCTCGGCCAGACCGGCTCCCAGGGATGCCACGCTCGACTGCGCTCGGATGAGCGTTTCGTCGAGCGCCGCGCGCAAGCGGTCATGGCGCTCGGTGGCTTCCTGCTGTACGGTTTCCAGGGCCGCTTGCGAGGCCTGAGCGAGCTGCTCGCTGAGTTTCTCGGAAGCACCCTTCATGGCGCTCTGAAATTCCGCTTGCCACCGCTCGGCCGCGAAGGCAGCGTCTGCTTGTGTCCGTTCGAGCGATTGGGCGCGAATGCCCTCGGCTGTCTCCTCGAGCTTCTTTTTCCACTCCCCGATCTGCTTTTGGGCGGCTTCTGGAGAGGTCAACATAGCTAGCGAGGGAAGCCGGGATTCACGATTCGTGATGGCCTGCTCGACGGCCTGGTCGACTGCATCCTTTAGATTGAGAGCGGCGGCCTGCTGGGCAGCTTCTCTGGCGGCCTCCTGGGCGGCTCCGGCAACCGCTTGCTCGACGGCCCGGCGCACTTTCGCGTCCAGCTGGCCGGTGGAAGATTCGCTTGCCTTTCGTGCCTCCTCCATAATGGCTTCGGTGCGGCTGGCTGCCTCGTGGACCACCTTCTTCACCGTGGATTCGGAAACGCGATCCATGGAGGTCCGGATGGCGCGTTCGACGGCGTCGTGCAACTGCGCGTCAAGCTGCTGGCGGACGACGGCCATCTCGTCGTTGACCGCGGTTTGCACCTCGTGCCGCACCGACTTGTCGAGCGCCTCTTTCGCGTTCGTCACGAGCTTCGACATGTGACGATCTAGTGCGGCTTTTACCTCCTCGGTCGGTGCCGCCGCGGACGGAACGACGTGGATCTTCTTTTGATCCGGCGGCGCGGGCGCCGGCTGCTGAGAGGGGGCGAGGGCCGATGCGGTCGGCGAGGGGGGCGCCGCTGGTGTGGGCGGCGTGGGCTGCGTTCCCTGAACCTTCTCGGCAATCTTTTCAAAAGCGGTTGCCACCGGTCCGCTGGGCTTGAGTGCAGCGGGCTTTTCGGCCGTTTGGATGCTTGCCGACTCCGCTGCTTCTTCGCCGGGTGCCGCGAACCAGTCGTCGGGTGGAAACGCGATGCCCCAGACGTTTCCGGCGATGTCAAACTCGAGCCCGATTTGGAAGAGCTCGCGCACGGTGCGCGGCCGCTGCACCCATACGACGCGGCCCTGCACGTGCCGCGGAGGCAGCACGGGTTCCGGCCGCGGGATCTCGAGCGTCACCGTGGCATTCTTCGGAACGTAATGCTTGGACTGATATTTACAGCCATGGCAATTCACCATGGTGGTAGTGGTTCGCTCTTTGAACGGTTGTCCGAGCGCGTCGACACCCGTCACCGTGATGGGTACGGCCTGAACGATGCGCGTGCTGCGGCGCTTCTGCTGGCCCGGGTCGCTCGAGGCGAGAGGCTCGGTCACACACTCCTCCGGATCAAGGTAGCGTAGCATTGCGCTTGAGCCGCGGTCGATAGCCGCCCGCAAGCCCTGCTCACGAAAAGTAACTCATTGCTTGGCCGGCTCCTGGGCGCGTTCGGCCGAACGACTTGGCACCAGGCGGGAGGAGGCGGGGACGAGAAAAAGCCGCTCCAGGAACTTCGAACGGCCCAAGGAGAGCCTGGTTATCAAACGAGTCTAGGCCGGACGCCGACGACGTAGTTGGGCTAATCCACCGAAAGCCATGGCGAGCAGTCCGAGTGTTGCCGGCTCGGGCACGGGTTTGCCAATCGGAACGCCGTTCAAATTCAAGTCGTTGATCGCCAGGCCGGAATCGTCCAACTGATCGTACACATTGGTGACCCCAAACTCGACATAGTAGCTGCCGGCAGCGCCAATCGTGTACGACTCGTCCGTCCATCCGGTATTTCCGCACCCCGTTCCTGCACAACTGCCGGAGGAGGGGATCCCAAGCGGCGACCATGTGGTGCCCGTCGATGCCATGGTGACCACGTCGGTCTGATCCGTGAAAATCACGGCAACCAAGGTATTTGATGAGGTAAACAGGGCGGCCCAAGCGTAGTCGATGGGTATGCCGCCATCTGAGCTCACGTAATCGACAAAAACTCCCAGCAAGGACCCAGCCGTAGCCGAGAAAGTCGGGGAGATCAAAGTCGACCCGTTCGTTTCCTCGCCCCCAATTGGCGATCCGCTCGGCAATACAGCGCATTTGATGCATTTGCTACCGAACGTTGAAATCCATTCGTAAGAGCTTCCGGACGGCGGAGTGGGGACGACGCCGTTCGCGCCCAAGGTTCCGCAGCTGCCGTTGCAGGTCCAGCCCGTCGGCAGCCCGTCCGCCAAAGCCACGCCCGATCCCGCCAACAGCACAATCCCCAGAATCACGAGTTTACGCATCTTTCTCTCCTCGGCCCTAGGCTGGACTAGAGGCTCCTCGGGTGCGCACGAAGTGTCAACTCACTGGTTTGTGCACGCAAATCTCCAAACTCTACCCCTACGGTATTCCGTAACCGTTATAGGATGAGGTACTTATAGCTGGGCAAATCGCTCGTCGCGTCGACCGATGTGAACGATCTTACCCTTGCGCAGAAACTCTCAAGACATTCCCGTGCCGGCCGAAGACGCCCCTGGAGCACAGCCACCGAATCGGAGGCCGGCCCTAATGGTCGCGCTCGTTCCCTTCGGCGACCGGAGAGCGAGCCTTGTGGGGGCCAAGGGTCTGTTTGAGCTCCTTGGCAATCCAGATGGGTCCGACCAGAAAATAGATTGCGCCTTGGAAGAAGGCAGGCCTATTGCCCTCGATGCGATGGCCCGAAAAAAGAAGGACCCATCCACCTAGGAACAGGCCGAGACCCGTACGCCAGAACGTCGCACATGCCAGAACGACTCCTAGGAGGATCATGGGAATTCCGACGCCGTGCAGGACTTTGTTCCAGCGATTGGTATGCTCGTGGTCATATTGCGCAAGGTATCGCGACAATTCGGTCACGGTTCCCTCCTAGTTGCCTTCTGGCCCGCCCGAGTCTAAGGTGTTTAGAGTATAGCCATTCGAGTAGCTGGAATTTAACATCGAATGGAGGGAACGACCACGAGCATTTCGGCCTCTCCTCTTATGCGGCGGCGAATCGCTTTCTGGTGCGCGATTGTTGTTCTGGGAGTGTTCGGTTGCGGCTGCGTGCTCGCCTATATCTTCGCTGGGAGGCTGCGCGCCCTTGTCTTCGAGCGCACCGAGCGGTACCTTGAGAGCGAGCTGCAAAGCAGCGTTCAAGCCTCCGATTTTCACGTCTCATCCCTGTACCCGCGCGTTCACATCACTCTCGACCGCGTCGTATTGCGCCACCAGTCGCGTGAGGACCTCCCGCCCCTGGTTCAAATGAGTCGGGTAAGGTTTGAGGCAAACATTCTGAGTTTGATGCGCCCGCGGCCCGTAGTCGATTCCGTCGAGCTCGAGGGTCTGCAGATTTCCGTGCCGCCGCGACGGTCGGGGTCTTCGCCCCTGGTTGAGCGGCCGCAGGGAAATCTCGCCGCAAAGTACCCGGTCACCATTCGAGCGATTCGCGCCGACGATGCCGTCTTGCGGATCCTCCCGCGCGATCCGGCCAGAGCGCCGCGTGAATTCCATCTGCATCAGTTGGAGCTGCGCTCGGTCGATATCGACCGGCCCGCCACGTTTCGCGCGAGTCTGACGAATCCTGTCCCGACAGGCGAAATTGAAACGTCGGGAACCTTCGGACCCTGGAATGCCGATAACCCTGCGGCAACCCCCGTTGTCGGCGACTATGTCTTCCGGCATGCGGATCTTCAAACGCTGAAGGGATTGCGCGGCATCCTCTCATCGACAGGCAAATTCTCCGGCCCCCTCGACTATCTCGAGGTCAGCGGCTCGACCGATGTCCGTGACTTCGGCCTGCGAACCAGCGAACGGCCCGTGGCGCTGCATACGGATTTCTCCGCCATTGTGGACGGCACGAACGGCAATACCATCCTCAAGCAGGTCCTCGCGAGATTCCTCGACGCGAAACTCGATGTGAATGGCGAAGTGGTGGATAAGACGCCCAAGCACGGTCGAACGGTTTTGCTGAACGCGGTCGTCGAACAGGCGCCCGTCGAGGATTTCCTCGTTCTGGCGGTCGACTCGCACCCGCCGGTAATGACCGGGACGGCGCGCATTCGCGCACAGGTTCTGGTTAGCGAAGGGAGTGCAGATATCATCGACCGGCTGACGCTTAGTGGTCAATTCGACATCTCTCGAGCGCAATTCACAAGTGATGAAACCGAGCGCAAGATCGATGCGCTCAGTCTCCGGGGTGAGGGGAAGCCGCGCGAGCTTCCGACGGGCTATCCCCCCACCGAGTTCGCCGGCCGCTTCCGCATGGCGAATGGGGTTGTCAACTTCTCTAAACTCGATTTCAAGGTACCTGGCGCCTCCGTGGCGCTCACCGGTACCTATAATCTTGACAGCGAGCAACTGGATTTTCGCGGTAAGCTGCAGCTGGCCGCTACGTTATCGGAGACAACCACAGGTGTTAAATCCCTTCTGCTGAAAGCCGTGGACCCCTTTTTCAAGGGCAGGAACGCTGGCACCGTGCTGCCCATCCGGATTACCGGCAACAAGCAGAATCCCTCGTTTGCCCTGGATTTTCGCGACAAGCTCGACCGCGAATAGTCCTTCCGCACGGTCCCAGTACCAGTCTGGAAACGCCCGCCAGCCCGCCGCTCTCGCCTGCGCGAACTTTGCTAGAATGCGCCTATGGCTGATCGGTCCCCTCAGCCGTCCTTCGCGAGCTTGCCCCTGCCATGATTGCGCTGCAGCTCTTCGCCGTAGTATTCCTGGTTGGCCTGAACGCGTTCTTCGCCGCGACCGAGTTCTCGCTCGTGGCTGTGCGTCTTTCCAGGGTGCGCCAGCTGGTTCAGAAGGGTGACCCCCGGGCCAAGATCGTCGAACAACTCCTCGGTGACCTCGGCCGTGTCGTATCCGGCGTGCAAGTGGGGATCACGCTCTCCAGCCTGATGCTCGGGTATCTCGGCGAAATCACCCTGGCCACCGTGCTGACCCCCCTGGTTCGCCAAATCCCTCGGCCCTGGGCGGCGGTGACCACGCACAGTGTAGCTTTCGTGCTCGCCTTCGGGCTGCTGACGGTCTTGCAGGTGGTGTTGGGCGAGCTGGTGCCAAAGAGCCTAAGCCTGGCGCGCGCCGAACGAGTCGCCCTGCTTGTGGCCCGCCCGTTTCGCTGGTTCCTGCGAACCTTCCGCTGGGCCATCGACCGCCTGGACAGCTTCGCCGACCGGGTCGTCGGGTGGCTGGGGGTCGTTTCGGCGCAAAGCCACACGCTGGTGCGCTCGGTTGAGGAGTTGCAAGTGATGGTCCAGCAGGCACGCGACCGCGGCCTGTTTCCTGCCTATGAAGCCACGTTTATCCAGAACGCCATGAACTTGGGCCATATCCAGGTTCGCGAGGTGATGGTGCCGCGTCCGGATGTTCACGCCCTCTCGGCCGATTCCAGTCTGGACGAAACCATGCGCGTCTTCGCCGCAACGCAGCGCTCGCGGCTGCCGGTGTACGAAGGCACGCTCGATCACATCCTGGGCTTCGTGCACATTAAAGATATGATATGGATTCTTCTCGAGCGCGCGCGGCGCGGCGAAGAGGGGCTCGCGCCCCCGGAGTTCTCCTTGCGCAGGTTCCTGCACGACGCGCTCATCGTTCCGGAAACGAAGTCGGCGAGCGAGCTGCTGGTCGAGTTCCGCGGGCGAAGCACGGAACTGGCCATGGTGGTTGACGAATTCGGCAGCATCCTCGGCCTGGTGACGCTCGAGGACATCATCGAGCAGACCGTCGGGGAGATTCATGATGAATTCGACGTGGTCAAACGTCCCCTATTCCTCTCCGACGGCTCCATGATCATCGATGGAGCCGCGAACGTGCGCGACCTTGAAGCGCAGTATGGAATCGCGCTGCCGGAGGATCGCTCGTATGAAACCATCGGCGGATTCGTGTTGAGCCAGCTCGGATTTATTCCGCGCGGCGGCGAGAGCTTTGAGGCCAACGGCTATCGTTTTTCCGTGGTGGCCATGGATCATCGCCGCATCTCGCAGGTGAGGGTCAAGCCTATGGAGATTTCCTCGCTTCTGCACGACGCCTCTTCGCAGGACGCGTCTGAATCGACCCACGCGGCAAGTCGGGCGGCGATTTCGAAGGCCCAGCGCAACGCATGATCCGCTATCTGGGGCTGCGCTTCCTGCTCGCCGTGCCCGCCCTGTGGCTGATTCTCACCATGGTCTTTCTGCTGGCCCACGTCGTGCCCGGCGATCCCGTGCTCGAGATGCTCGGCGAGGGGGCGCGTGCCGAAGAGGTCGAGCAGCTTCGTCACATGCTCGGGCTTGACTTGCCGATTCACGTTCAGTACGAGCATTATCTGGCGGGCGTAGTGCGCGGCAACCTCGGTGAATCGATTCGCTTCGAGCAGCCGGTCGCCCGCGTGGTCCTCTCGCATTATCCCGCGACCCTCGAACTCGCCTTTTTCGCCCTGCTGGTTTGTGCCGCGATCGGAATTCCTGCCGGCCTGTTTGCCGCCGAACATCGCGGCTCGGCCGCCGACCACGCGGCTGGCCTATTTACGCTGCTCGGTCTGTCGGTGCCGAACTTTGCGCTGGGGCCGGTGTTGATCCTGGTTTTTTCTGTGCTTTTGGGGTGGCTTCCTGTCTCGGGGCGCGGGGGAGTGTCGCATCTGATTCTTCCGGCCATCACCCTGGGCGCGGCTCTTGCGGCCATTCTGACGCGCATGGTTCGCACATCGGTCATTGAAGAGCTTTCAAGCGACTACGTCCGCACGGCGCGTGCAAAGGGGCTCTCTGAATCCCGAGTGCTGTTTCGGCACGCGTTTCGCAACGCGCTCATTCCCATTCTGACCATCCTCGGCCTGCAGTTCGGCACTTTGCTTGCCGGCACAATCGTCACCGAAACCATTTTTTCCTGGCCCGGCATCGGGCGGCTCGCCGTGCAAGCCATCGAGGCCCGCGACTATCCTCTCTTGCAGGGCTGCATTCTCCTGATTGCCGTCTCCTACGTGCTGGTGAACCTGGCGACCGACATTGTCTACGCGTTCGTTGACCCGCGGATGCGCTTGGCATGAAGGCGCTCGCGGCGTTTCTTCGGCACAACCGGCCAGGCCGTTGGGGCTTCGGCCTCGCTCTCCTGCTCTTCGTTCTGGCCCTCGGTGCGCCCTGGCTTTCTCCCTATGATCCGACGGTGCAGAATCTTGCGATCCGTCTGACGAGCCCAAGCGCCCACCACTGGATGGGCGCCGACGAGCTGGGTCGTGATATCCTCTCGCGGATTATCTATGGCGCGCGGGTTTCCCTGACGGTCAGCACGAGCGTGGTGCTCGGGGCGGGACTCGTGGGGACCGCCTTGGGCGCGCTGGCCGGCTATTTCGGCGGCTGGCGAGACCGCGTGGTCAACGCGGTTCTGATTAACGCCTTTCTCTCTTTCCCTGGAATCCTTCTGGCCATCGCCTTCGCCGCCTTCCTGGGACCCGGCATTGACAAGGTGATTCTTGCGCTCATCGTCACCGGGTGGGCCGGTTACGCGCGGCTTGCCCGCGCGCAGATCCTGCAAGCGAAGGAAATGGAGTACGTTCTGGCCGCGCGTTCCGTCGGCGCCTCTGACGCGCGCATTCTGGTCCGTCATTTGTTGCCGAACATTCTTCAGCCCGTGCTCGTGCAGGGAACGATCGGCATGGCGGGCGCGATCCTGGCGGAGTCGACGCTGAGTTTCCTCGGGCTGGGCGTGCTGGCTCCCATGCCGAGTTGGGGTGCCATGCTGGACGACGCGCGCGCGCATCTTTTCGACGCTCCCCACCTGGTCCTTTTTCCCGCCCTCGCCGTGATGGCCGCCGTGCTAGCCTTCAATCTCCTGGGTGACGCCCTGCGTGACTGGATGGACCCGCGCATGCGCTCCTATCTGATCATACGGTCGCTCGTTCGCCAGAACGAAGGACGGCCCGAGGAGGCGGTCAAAGAGCCTGCCGAAGTCACCCGCTAATCGGGCTTGTGGCGATTCCCCAGCGAGCCGCCGAACTGCAGTTTTGAGAATCCGAATTTGTCGCGCAGCTTGTCGGTGGCGCGCGCGAGCCGTTCGAGACGTTCGCTTCGCCCGCGGTCGAGCAGATCGAATTGGCGGGAGCCCGCGGAGAAGCCGGACAGTCCGACGCCGACCAGGCGCAGCATCCGCTGGCCGTCCCAATGGCGCTCGAATAGGGCGCGAACCGCGGCGAGAAACGTCGCATCGAGGTCTGAGGGCGTTTCGAGCGTTGAGTTGCGTGTGATGGTCCTGAAATTGTTGTCGCGCAGCGTCAGTGTTACGGTTCGCGCGTTGAGCCCCGCATCCCGCAGACGCTTCACCGCCTTCTGACAGAGATAGCTCAGTGTGCGCTCGAGCTCGCCGCGTTTGTTCGTGTCTTGCCCAAAGGTTTGATTGTGCGAGATCGACTTCGGCTCCGCATCGACAAGGAATTCGTACGAGTCAATGCCGCGTGCCTTGCGATAGAGCGCGGTGCCCCAGCGTCCGAAGTTGTCCTCCAGCCGCTCGAGAGCAACGGACTGAAGCTGCGCAACCGTTTGAATCCCCATTCTCCCGAGCGCCGCTTCAGTCGTTCGGCCGATGCCCGGAATTCGCCGCACAGCCAGTCGGGCAAGAAATCGAGCCTCGCTGCCGTGGGGAATCCAAACGAGCCCTCGCGGCTTGGCCTGATCGCTGGCGACTTTTGCGACCAGCCGCGTCGCGCCAAGTCCACCCGAGCAGGGCAGACCGGTGGTGTCCGTAATCTCCTCGAGCAGTCGATGAGCGGCCGCGAGGGCCGGGCCGTGCACCCGCTCCGTCCCGGTCAGGTCGACGTAGGCTTCATCGATCGAGGCCATTTCGACCACCGGCGAGTACGCGGCGAGGATGGTCGAAACGCGGTCGCTCCACTCGGCGTAAAGCTCGTGATGTACCTCGAGGAAGACGGCCTCAGGACAGAGCCTCCCCGCCGTGCGCAGCGGCATCGCCGAGTGCACCCCGAACTTGCGCGCTTCATAGCTCGCCGAGGTGACCACGCCACGCTGGTCCCTCTGCCCTCCCACAAGTACAGGCTTGCCGCGCAACTCTGGGCGCGTCAGTAACTCGACCGACACAAAAAAGGCGTCCATATCCACGTGGAGAATCCACGCCGATGATTCAGCCGCCGGCAGGGACCCGTCGCGTTTTGCGCGGAATTGGGCGAGCTTGGGCATCAGGGCAACCAAGCGGTGCCAATATACTCCCCTGACCAAGGTTTAGGCGAAATAAAAGCGAAGATGGACTCGAAGCGGCTCAAGAAAGCCCGTCAAAGGGCGGCGGCGATCTCTTTGGCCATGCCAAGGGCAGCTTCGCGCGGGTTCGGCGCAAGAGTGATGGGCCGACCCACGACCAGATAACTGGCGCCAGCACGCACGGCTTCCCCGGGCGTAGCCACTCGCGACTGATCGTTCGCCGAACCGGTTCGCGCCCGGATCCCTGGCACGGCAATCAGGAACTTGGGGCCGCAAGCGCGCCGGACAGCAGCAACCTCGTGGCTTGAGGTTACCACCCCGTCCAGGCCAGACTCTTGGGCCAGCTTGGCCAGTTTCACCGCGCAGGAAGCAACTGTTCCGGAGAAGCCGATCTCGACCAAGGCTTCTGAATCCAAGCTGGTAAGCACGGTCACACCGAGAAGCGCAGGACGTGTTTTGCGTCCGGCTAAAGCCTCACGCGCCGCGCGCATCATAGCCCCTCCACCTGAGGCATGCAGCGTCAGCATGGTGACGTCGGGGAGGTCGGCGGCGGCGGCCACGGCCCGCGCGACCGTATTCGGGATATCGTGGAATTTCAGATCGAGGAATATTTCGAAACCGAGGCCCGCTAGCCGGTCAATCGCACGCGGGCCTTCGGCGGTATACAGTTGGCTTCCGACTTTGAGGAGACCAACAGCGCCCCGCAAGCTACGCGCTAGAACGAGGGCAGGGCGCAGGCGGTCCTGATCGAGGGCGAGGACTATTCGCCGTGTACCGGGTTGTTCGGCCGTGAGGGTACCTCCAAGAGTTCCAGCCGGAGCTTAGCGGTCCCGCGCTGGTCAAACCCGAGTCTTCGAGCGACTTCGTAGGAAACGTCCAGCTCACGTCCTTCGATGTATGGGCCGCGGTCATTGATGCGAACAATTTGGCTGTGATTGTTGCGGGGGTTCACGACGCGAACGATCGAACCCAGCGGCAGGGTCAGATGAGCGGCGGTCGCGCCGTACATGTTGTATATCTCGCCCGTAGCAGTCGGGCGGCCGTCGAAATCCTCGCCATACCAGCTGGTGACGCATTCCCACACTGCCAGCGGCTTCGGCTCGGTTCGATTGGCACCTTCCATCGACGGGCCGCCACCGATCTGTCTAGCAGAGGGGTAGGAAATGCTCGTGCTGCCCGAAACCGTCGGGTTGGCGGACGGAGTGAACACAAGCAAACCCAAACCCAAAACTATACACTCGAGTACAAGAAAGGCCTTGGCTCTCATTTGCACCTAACTTTATTTGAATCAGCGAATTATACTATCTCGGGGCCGTTCTGACTACTACTTTAGACCCGTAATGCTCCCCGTAAGCTGCTGATTTCAAATATGTTTTGGTCTTGGCACCAGGATTCGAGGCCCGCGATCAAGCCTTCCGAAGCTCGCGGGTCTGCGAAATGCGCTGTGCCTACCTCAACGGCGGAGGCACCGGCTAGCAGATATTCTGCTACGTCCGTCGGACTTTCTATACCGCCAAGTCCTACAATCGGGATATTACATACCCGACTGGCCTCATAAACGAGCTTTACCGTTATAGGTTTGATCGCCGCACCGGACAACCCACCAGACGTACTACCTAAGCGTGACCTTCGGTTGTGTACATCGAGACACATTGCAGGATATGTATTGGCTATCACCAGGGCGTCGGCGCCTGCCGATTCCGCGGCCTTTGCGATAACTGCTATGTTTCCAATGACCGGGGAGAGCTTCACCCATAGAGGGCGTTTCGCTACGCTCCTTGCGGCGGCCACTACCTCCGCCGTCAGGCCGGGCTGAGTACTATACTCAGCTCCTCCCTTCTCGACGTTTGGGCAGGAAATGTTGAGCTCATAGCCAACGAGGCCTTCTGTGTCTTCCAGGACACGTATCACCTCGACGTATTCAGAGACATTGCAGCCGAAAACGTTCGCAAAGATCGCCGTTTTGTAACGCAGGAGTTCGGGAAGCTTTTCGGAAACGAAGGCCTCGACGCCAATGTTCTGCAAGCCAATGGCATTGAGCAGGCCGCTCGGGGTTTCACACATGCGTGGCGCGGGAGCCCCAGCCATCGGCTGACGAGATAGGCCCTTAACGACGATGCCGCCGAGCCTGTTCAGGTCAACGATATGGGCGAACTCAAGGCCGTAGCCGAAGGTACCGCTCGCGGCAATGATGGGATTCTCGAGGAAGAGAGAGCCGACCCTAACTCGGAGGTCGACTGCCGAGGGCCGATGCGGAAGGCGCGCCAGCTCGGGCGAAGTCACTCGGCAGAGTCTATCACAGGATCCTATGGAGTTTTCACTCGGTCCTCGGAGGCTAGCGGCCGCGTAGGATGAAACGCAGAAGCCGCGCTTAGTGCGGCAGGGAACGGAAGCCATTCGCAGAGAGCAGAAAGCCCACGAAGATGTAGGAGTTATAGCTGATGTGAAGCAGGTAGCTGGCCAGCACGGTTCGTGTGGCCGCGCGAACCCAAGTGAAGATGATGCCAACGGCCACGAGAAGAGCGATCTGGAACCATCCGCCCCAGAGCTGTTCCGCATGGAGAAGGCCAAAAACGGTTCCTGTGGCGACTATGCCGGTCGAGACGCCGAATGAACGCCCCACCACGGGGTAGATGTAGCCGCGGAAGACGGTTTCCTCAACGATGGGGGCCAGCAGCACGCTGAGGAGCATGAGACATAGCGCGGCCTGGCGATTTTCCATCACGGCCTCGATCGGCAGCTTGCCGCCGGCCGGAACCAGCGCCGAGGCAAGTTGGACGAGCACAGACAGCACAACCCCGGCCGCAATCAAGCCGACGTAGACCCAGGCGCGGCGAGTGGCAGCTCGACTGAATTCGTGCCAGCCGAGCGTGCTCCAGAATGGAGCGTCGAAGCGGACTTTGACCTGGGCAGCCAGATAGAGCAGGACGACCGTCCAAACCACCAGCTGATCGGCCACGGCGAACAGCCCCATGGCCTCGGGGGAACGCTGGATTTCGTGCCAGGCGATACCGCGCGAGGCGAACAGGATCGCGATCAATACGGTTGACAACACCGTGGCGCCGAACCAAATGACCACGAGCACGAACAGGTCCACCCAGCCCCAGGGCACGCGAAGATCGTTCGGAACCGATTCGAAGCCGCCAGGAAACCCTCCAGAGCCCTGTGCCGAGGCCTCGCTGGCCGCATTCGGCGAGACACTGTAGGAAGTGTAGGAGAGGATGGCAGCATCGGGCGGCGAAACCGACGGCGGAGAGGCATCGCTGCCCGAGCCGGCTGAATCACCAGGGGATCGTTCGTCGGGTTTCATCGAGGTGCAAGAACTCCCAAGTTATGCTCGGCGGGCATTCCGATTTCCGTTCCCGGTCGAGCCGTTGAGCGTGTGAGCAAGAATCTGGCCGGTGTAGGATCTCTTGACCCGGGCGACATCTTCCGGGGTGCCCTGCGCGACGATGCGGCCACCCCCCTGACCCCCTTCCGGCCCGAGATCAATGATCCAGTCGGCTTGCTTAATTACATCGAGGTGGTGTTCGATGGTTACGACCGTATTTCCGAGCGAGACGAGGCGATTGAGCACGTCGAGCAGTTTCTTGACATCCTCAAAATGCAGGCCGGTGGTGGGCTCATCAAGAATGTATAGGGTGCGGCCGGTCTGTCGGCGCGAGAGTTCGCGGGCGAGTTTCGTGCGCTGCGCTTCGCCGCCCGACAACGTCGTGGCAGATTGGCCAAGTTGGACGTAGCCGAGGCCGACGTCGACTAGGGTCTCGAGCTTCTGTTGGATGGCAGGGATGTTTTCCATCACCTTCAGGGCATCCTCGATGGGCAGGTCGAGCAGGTCGGAAATCGAGTAGCCCTTGTATCGAACGGCGAGTGTTTCGGCGTTGTAGCGCTTGCCCCGGCAAACCTCGCAGGTGACGTAGACGTCGGGCAGGAAGTTCATTTCGATGCGCCGCTGGCCGTCGCCCTGGCAGGCCTCGCAGCGCCCGCCCTTCACATTGAAGCTGAACCGACCGGGCTTGTAGCCTCGCTCGCGGGCCTCGGGCAGCATGGCGAACAATTCGCGAATGGGTGCGAAGACGCCCGTGTAGGTGGCGGGATTCGAGCGCGGTGTTCGTCCAATGGGAGCCTGATCGATTTGAATCACCTTGTCGATGTGCTCGACTCCCATGATGGCCCGGTGTTCTCCCGGTTTTTCCATCGAGCGATACAGCTTTGCGGCAAGCGCCCGATAGAGAATGTCGTTCACCAGGGTCGATTTGCCCGAACCGGAAACGCCGGTCACCACGGTGAGCAGGCCGAGCGGAATGGTCACATCGACGTTCTTCAGATTGTTGCCGCGCGCGCCCAGAATTACGAGGGCCTGGCCGTTTGTGGTGCGCCGCTTCTCCGGGACGGCGATTTTCGCTCGGCCCGACAGATATTGGCCGGTCAGGGAGCGAGGATCGGCGGCCACCTCGGCCGGTGAACCGACGGCGACGAGGTGGCCCCCCGCCTTTCCGGCTCCGGGGCCGAGATCAACGACGTAGTCGGCGCGGCGAATTGTTTCTTCGTCGTGCTCGACGACAAGCACGGTATTGCCCAGATCGCGCAATGTTTCTAGCGTGCTGAGCAATCGCCCGTTGTCCCGCGCATGCAACCCGATGGAGGGTTCATCCAGCACATAGAGCACGCCGCGAAGGCGCGAGCCGATCTGCGTGGCCAAACGAATCCGCTGCGCTTCACCACCCGAGATGGTCGCCGCCGAACGGTCCAGGGTGAGGTAGGCGAGGCCGACGGCTAGCAGGAAATCGATGCGTTCGGCGATTTCCCCGAGCGGGCGCCCGGCAATTTTGCGTTGGCGCGGTGTGAGCTGGGCGCCGATCTTATCGATCGCCGCGCGAGCATCCGAGAGCGGCAAGGCGGTGAAATCCGCAATGGACATCCCCGCGATCTTGACGGCCAGGCTCTCCCGGCGCAGGCGGCGTTCCTGGCACGCCGTGCAGGGAGCGGGCGACATGTACTGGGTCAACCATTCGCGATAGGTATCGGAATTCGATTGTTCGAGGCTGCCCTCCAGGTGACCAAAAATCCCCTGGAAATTCAGGCCCTTCCTTGAGCCGCCATTCTCGGGATTCCCATGAAGAATGAGGTTCTGGGTCCTGCGCGGGAGTTTGTCAAACGGCGTATCGAGGTCAAACTTGTACGCTTCGGCTGCGATGCGCAAGGTCCGCTCAAGGAATGCGGAACCAGAGCCCGGACCGAGCCCCCCTTCGAACAGCGGCTTCGACCAGTCGACGATGACCTTGGCCGGATCGAAGTCGTATTTGGACCCGAGGCCGTGGCACTCGGGGCAGGCGCCATAGGGCGAATTGAAGCTGAAGGAGCGCGGCTCGAGCTGGGGCACGGAAATCCCACAATCCGGGCAGGCCAGCTTTTCCGAGTACACGTGCTCTTCGCCTCCGACCACGGCAATGGTCACCAGGCCGCCAGTGAGTTTCAGGGCCGTGTCGATCGACTGCTCGAGCCGTTGCGCGATTCCGTTCTTCATCAGCAGGCGATCGACCACGATTTCGATGGTGTGGTTCTTGCGCCGGTCAAGAGGGATGGGTTCGTCGATGTTGACGAGCTCGCCGTCAACGCGCGCGCGAAGGAAGCCCTCCTTAGCGTACTTCTCGAGCTCCTTCTTGTATTCGCCCTTGCGCCCTCGAACGACCGGCGCGAGGACCATGATGCGGTCATCGGGCTCAAGCGCCATTACGGACTGGACGATCTGTTCGGTGGACTGGCGGGTGATGGGCTTGCCGCAGTTCGGGCAATGCGGCGTTCCGATCGCACTGTAGACCACGCGCAAGTAATCGTAGATTTCCGTGATGGTGCCCACGGTCGAGCGAGGTGAACGAGTGGTTGTCTTCTGCTCGATGGCAATGGAAGGTGAAAGGCCCTCGACTGAGTCCACGTCCGGGCGCTCCATTTGGTCGAGGAACTGGCGAGCGTAGGCGGAAAGGGACTCGACGTAGCGTCGCTGGCCCTCGGCGTACAACGTGTCGAATGCGAGCGAGGACTTGCCCGAACCGGATAGGCCGGTAATCACGGTCAGCGTGTTCCGCGGGATCTCGAGGTTGATGTTCTTGAGGTTGTGCTGCCGGGCACCGCGGATGATGATTTTCTTAAGGCCCATTGCTCGTTCGCGTGCCCTCAGGCAGACCCTAGGCCGCCCATCCAGGAAAACCGCGGCCAGGGCAATCCACTAACTTAGCAAGCGAGTTCCCGGCGGGTCAAGGCAAGCGGTCCTGTTGGCTCAGTGGGTCGGGCGGCTTACTCGTGGCGCAAGGCCATCATGGGATCGACACGCATGGCGCGCCGCGCGGGGATATAGCAGGCGAGCACGGCAACGACGCACAGGAGCAGCGCCACGCCCAGGAACGTCCTGGGATCGGTCGGGGCAATCCCGTAGAGCAAGGACGAAAGAAGCTGGGCTGCTCCCATGGCAAGGCCGAGGCCGATCGCCAAGCCAATCCCGGTCAGGAACAGGCCATGCCTCACGACGAGCTTCAAAACATCGCCGTGCTGGGCGCCGAGCGCCATGCGCACACCGATTTCCTGAGTGCGCTGCGAAACGATATAAGAGATGACCCCGAACAGTCCAATTGAAGTTAGCGCTAGGGCCAGAAATCCGGATACTCCAAGCAACAGACCCGTTGTTCGTGCGGGAAACAGAGGGAGGGTCATATATTGCTGCATGGTCTCGAGGTCCGTCGCCGCCATGCTGAGGTCCACCGAATGAATCTCGCGCCGGATGGTGCCCAGTAGAATCGCCGGATCGCCGGACGTGCGCACGATCAGCGTGCGCCTTGGTGGCAGTTGGGGCAGGTAGGCCACCGCGAGCGGGTCTTCACCAAGGGTTCGGTATTTACCCGTCTTCACGACTCCAATAATTTCCATACCGACTTTTTCCTCGTGAAAGCTGATCCGTCGGCCCAAAGGATCTTCGGTGTTCCATAGCCGTCTGGCCAGGGCCTCATTGATGATGGTCACTCGACTCCCTTCCTTGTCCTCGGAAGAGGAAAAGTCGCGGCCACGCAGCAGCGGAATCCCCATCGTCTGAAAATAGCCGGGAGCAACGCGCAGTACATCGATGGGTACGGCCTCCGGCTCGCCTGGCGTGGGACTCATGGCAGCCGTCACGGCGGTCTGCTCTCGCGCAGGTCCAAGCGGCAGATGGTCGATGAAGCTGACGGAAGTTATGCCAGGCGCCACTTGGACGCGCTCGGATAGCTCTGCATAAAAGCTGCGCACCTGCGCTTCGGAATATCCGAGGCTTCCTGGATCGAGAGTGGCCGTGATCACATGCTGGGTGTTGAAGCCGGGATCGATCGAACTGGCGTTCCGAAGGCTCCGTACGCACAACGTAGCGCCAACGAGGAGCACCGTGCAGGTGGCCACCTCGCAGGTCATGAGAACGCTGCGCAGCCTGGATTTCCGGTAGCCGGCGGGTTGCGTTTCGTCCTTCAGATGCGAAGCCAGCGGGACACTTGCTGCGCGAAGGGCTGGAGCGAGGCCAAACGCCAAACCGCACACGAGGGAGAGGGTCATGGTGAAAACGAGCACCCGCCAGTCAACGGGGAGCCTCAGCGTGATGGGCAAGCCCGCCGGTTTCAACGCAAGCAGGAGCGGGGCCGTCCCATACGCCAAAATCAGCCCCGCCAAACCCGCCAGACCCGAGAGGAGCGTGCTCTCGACCAGCATTTGGCG
Source organism: Candidatus Cybelea sp. (assembly GCA_035622135.1). Taxonomy (GTDB): domain Bacteria; phylum Acidobacteriota; class Terriglobia; order Acidiferrales; family UBA7541; genus Palsa-295. The sequence goes on from DASPVZ010000004.1 coordinate 298,528, forward strand.
GACGAGCCGTCCTCGCCCCGCGCCCAAGGCTGAACGAACGGCCACTTCGCGCGTTCGTCCGGTCGCGCGGGCGAGCAGGAAGCTGGCCACATTCGCGCAGGCGATTAAGAGCACCAGCCCAAAGACGGCCATGAGCAAAGCCGTAAACGCGCTAACGTACCCCCGGTACGGCCCGGGAATAAGAGTCTCCGGGAAGGCCGTGGCACCCAGGTTCCTCTTGAGGTCAGGGTGGTCGAGCTCGATCTGGTGCTCGAGCACACCCATCTCGGCTGTGGCTACCTTTTCGCTCACCTCCGGCTTCAGGCGTCCAACGGCGATCAGCCAGTGGCTGTGCCAACTGCGGAGCCGGCCGGTGTCCCGCGTGATTTGCTCGACCGTCGTCGTCGGTGCCCAGAAGTCGGGCTGGATGCCCACTAGAAGGCCGGCGAAGCCCTCGGATGCCACGCCGATGACACGGTAGTTCGCGCCATTCAGCATCAGCGTCTTTCCGACAATGGCAGGGTCGGAACCGAGACTTTCCCGCCAGAAAGCGTGAGAAAGGACCACCACGGGCTGGGGATCTGCTGTGCGGTCATCCTCGGGCGAGATTGCCCGCCCGAGAACCGTATTGACGCCCAGCAGCGAAAAGAAATTTCCGGAAACCAGCTGACCCATCACCACCTGGCCCTCGCCCGATCGGTTCCAGGTGACCGATTCTGGATCGCCATCAAAGGCCAGCATCCCTTGGAAAGATTGATTGTGGTCGCGGTCGTAGATGTAGTCGGGAAAGGTCAGCGGCAAATAGCGTCCCGCACCGGAAGACCGCGGATTATCGAGCCACACTTGGTAGAGGGTGTCCGGCGCTTGGACCAGCGCCGGAGGGCGGAGCAGCAAGGCGTTGACGAAACTGAACACCGTCGTGTTCATGCCCATGCCCAACCCCAAGGCGATCACGATCGCTGCCGCCGAACCGGGATTCTTGATCAACAGGCGCACAGCGAAGCGCACATCCTGCCAGCACGCCTCGACGAGAGACTCCCAACCGGCCGCTCGGACGACTTCCGTCGTCGCCTCCCTGCTGCCGCGCTCCAGGCGCACTGCGCGAAGCGCGTCCTTGCGCCTCATCCCCTGCTTCATCTTTTCCTCGGCCGCCATCTCCAGGAATTCGCACACCTCCTCGTCGAGCTCCCGCGAGGTTTCCTTTCCTAGAAACAGTGACCGAAGGCCGCCCAGGATGCTTCGAACCACGGACATGTCTAGGACGCCTCCAAGATCCTGGCGATGGCCGCGGCTTGCCTGTCCCACTGCCGCGTTTCACTGGTGAGCCTCCTTCGCCCTTGCTCGGTGAGGACGTAGTACTTGGCCCGCCGGCCATTCTCGGTCGCTTTCCACTGGCCTCGGATGAGACCGTCCCGTTGCAAGCGTTGCAAGGCGACAAACAGCGAGCCCGCATTGACGCGGAACACGCCTCGGCTCATCTGTTCAATCCGGACGGCGATCCCGTATCCGTGCATAGGTTCGAGTGCCACGGTTTTCAAAATGAGCATGTCGAGTGTGCCTTGGACGAGATCGCTCGGCTGGTCGGTCATGAAAACCATTCCTCCTGACAATCAAGAGGAGGATACCCTTTTCACCCTGATTGTCAAGGGGAGAGAGAAGACCCATCCGACGAATCGCGCCTGGCCGACCTCTGGAGCCTTGCGATTTGGCCGGAGGCGCCGTCGCTCAGCGCGCTCGGAGGAGGCTAAGCGCGTGATCGAGGATCGCCTGGGCGACCTCGAGTTTGCTGAGTTTCGGGAGAGAGATCTTGCGGCCGTTGCGGAGAAACAGGGTGACGATGTTCGTATCGTGATCGAAACCGGCACCCTCCCGGGTGACGTCGTTCGCCACGATCATGTCGACCCCTTTGCGGGCCAGCTTCGCCGCAGCCTTCTCCTCGAGGTGGTCGGTTTCGGCGGCGAAGCCGATCAGAACCCTGCCGCTCCGGTCCCGGCTGAGCTCGGCAAGAATATCCGGCGTAGGCTCGAGTTCGAGCACCAGCCGTTCGCCGCCGCGTTCAATTTTTGTTGCAGAGCTCCGTGCCGGTCGGTAGTCGGACACAGCGGCGGCCATGATCACGATGTTGGCTGTCAAAGCGTGTTCCAAGACTGCGCTGCGCATCTCCTCCGTCGTGCGTACGGGAACCCAATCCGAACCTTCCGGCGGATCGAGTTCGGTCGGACCGCTCACCAGGATCACATGAGCGCCGCGCCCGAGGGCGGCCCGGGCCAGCGCATACCCCATCTTTCCCGACGAGCGATTGGTGAGGAAGCGAACGGGATCAATGTCTTCGCGCGTGGGGCCCGCGGTGATGAGCAGGGTTTGTCCCTGCAAGTCCCTGCGCAGATCGAGCGCCTCGCACACCTTGCTCACGATCGTCTCGGTGGCCGCCAGGCGGCCCGCGCCGGTCATGCCGCAGGCCAGATAACCCTCGTCGGGATCCACCACCCGGACGCCGCGAGCGCGCAAGACCGCAAGATTTTCCTGCGTCGCCGGGTGCTCCCACATGTTCACGTTCATGGCCGGCGCAACGACGACCGGCGCCTTGGTCGCTAGGTACAGGGTGGAAAGGAAATCGTCGGCAATTCCGTGGGCGAATTTCCCGAGACTGTCCGCCGTGGCCGGCGCGACCAGCAGGAGATCGATGCGCTGCGCTACGGCGATGTGTTCGATGGCGCTTTCGACGTTGGCGGGGGAGGCCTCGCCGAACCCAAACATCTCGGTAATGACTTTTTTGCCGGTGAGAGCGGCGAAGGTGAGCGGGGCGATGAACTCCCGGGCCGCGCGTGTCAGGATGACCTCGACGTCGAATTTCTCCTGCTGCAGGCGGCGAACCAGCTCAGCAGCCTTGTAGGCCGCCACGCCGCCGGTCACGCCCAGAGCGATTCTCATTCGACTTGGGGGAAGCGGTTACTTGCGCCGCTTGCCGTCCTTATCTTCGATCTCTTCGGGAAGTTCGGGCATCTCGTATTCGAGGAGGCCGCGCTGCAATTCCTCTTCCGCAATGCGGGTGGTCTTGCGTGCCCGGGGGTTTTCGACGAGCGATCGGCCCCCAATCATCAGCTGACGCGCGCGGCGCGCAACGACAACAACGTAGGCAAACTGGCTATCCGGTGCCTGCTTGAAAACAGCCATGAGAAGCTCAGCCTCCGAAAGACGTAAGAATCTCGCGAATTCTATCTTCGTTAAGCGCGACACGGCAACGCGAGCCGAGCGCCACGGCCTGCACTTCGCGGCCAGCGCGCTCGAGATCATCGTTGATGATCGCGAAATCGTACCGGCTGTAGTTTGCCATCTCCTGCCGAGCACGGTCGAGGCGCCGCAGAATCTCCTCCTCGGAATCCTGACCGCGGGCACGGAGGCGCCGCTCGAGTTCCGCGCGGGAGGGCGGAAGAACGAACACAGCGACGGCGCCAGGCACTTTTTGTTTGACTTGAGCGGCTCCCTGAACGTCGATCTCGAGCACGAGGTCCTTTTTTTGGCGGCGCGCTTGCTGGAGCCATCGGCACGGCGTGCCGTACCAGTGTTTTCCGAAAACCTGCGCGTATTCGAGGAACTCGCCGGCGTTCGCCATCCGCTGGAATTCCGCTTCCGTCACGAAATTGTACCATTTGCCCTCGCTCTCCGTCTTGCGCGGAGGGCGCGTGGTGCAGGAGACGGACAACAGGGTGTCGGGAAGCTCGAGGATTTTCTCGACAAGCGTCGACTTGCCGGAACCGGAAGGTCCGGAAATGATCAAAACCACAGGCTCGGCTGGACTCATTCGATGTTCTGGACTTGCTCGCGCAATTTTTCGATTTCCGATTTGATCTCGAGCCCGTGCTGCGTGATGGCCAGGCCCTCGGCCTCCGTTCCCGGGGTCTTCGAGAGCAACGTGTTGGTCTCGCGCTGCATTTCCTGCAACAGAAAATCCAGCTTCTTGCCCGTGTCCGCCCCTCCGGCGAGAAGCGATTCGAATTGCCGGACGTGGCTGCGCAGGCGGGTAATTTCTTCCGAGACGTCGCTGCGCTCGGCGGCGATGGCCGCTTCCTGCGCCAGCCGCGTGGGATCGAGCTGCGCGTCGCCGAGCAGTTCCCTGATGCGCGTCTCGAGGCGCCGCGCGAAGGCGGGCCGGGCGCGCTCGGCGAGAACCTCCAGTTTCGCGGCCAGGCTGGAAATCGAGTCCAGGCGGGCGGCCATTTCCTCGCGGAGATGGGAGGCCTCGCGTTCCCTCATGCGGTCGAGCGTCCTGAGGGCCTCCGCGAGGCAGCGCTTCACCACCCCTTCGAGCTTGACCATCTCTTCTTCCAGGGATGCGGCGGGCGGCCCGATAACGCCGGGCAAACGCAAAATCGCGGCGATGTCCGGTTCGCTGGCGATCGAGAATTTCGAGCGCAAGGCATTGGCGGCCTCCAGATAGGCGGCAGCCACCTCCTGATTGACGCCCACGGCAGTCGCGCCCTCCAGTTCATAGTGCAAGGTGACGTCCAGATGACCGCGACGAATGTGTTCGCGCACGACTTGCCGCATGGCCGGCTCCACGGGCTCAAAACCCTCAGGAACGTGGAAATGCACATCGAGAAAACGATGATTCACGCTGCGAATGGAAACGCGCAGGCTCCAGCCGTTTTCCAGAACGCGCGCTTGCGCATACCCGGTCATGGACTTCAAACCAGGGCGGCTCCCCGGAGGCGTCGTGGGGCTCGAATGTGCGTCGATCGAGGGCATGGTCAGGAATCCGCCGTGCGCGCGCCTGCCTCCAGGTCACGGAACTGAATCGCGTGCAGCCGTGCGTAAACGCCGCCGCGCGCCAGGAGCTCCTGGTGAGTGCCACGCTCGCGAATCGTTCCGCCCTCCAGCACGGCGATCACGTCCGCGCGACGAATGGTCGAAAGGCGGTGCGCGACCACGAACACCGTGCGGCCGACCATGAGGTTATTCAAAGCGTTTTGAACGAGCAACTCGGATTCCGAGTCGAGTTCCGATGTCGCCTCGTCCAGGATGAGAATGGGTGCGTCCTTCAAGAGCGCGCGCGCAATGGCCAGGCGTTGACGTTGGCCCCCCGAGAGGCGCTGGCCGCGATCGCCAATCACGGTCTGGTAGCGCTGGGGCAGTTGCAGGATGAAATCGTGCGCCAGCGCCGCTTTGGCGGCAGTCATCACCTTCTCTTCGGCCATATCCGGGCGACCGTAGCACAGGTTGTTCCAGATGGTATCATTGAACAGGATCGTTTCCTGCGTGACGATGGCCATCTGCTCGCGCAGCGAACACAGGGAAACTTCCCGAATATCGTACCCGTCGATCGATAGGCGTCCAGCGGTAGGCGTGTAGAAGCGCGGGAGCAAATTGACCAAGGTCGTCTTGCCCGCGCCGCTCGATCCGACAATGGCCACCACCGTTCCCGCCGGCACGCTTAGGTCCACCCCTCGCAAGATCAGGCCGCCCCCATCGTAGGAAAAGCTGGCCCCCTCAAATTCGATCGAGCGCGAAAACGGCGGGAGCGCCTTTGCGCCCGGAGCGTCCAGGGCTTCTTCGGGCAGATCGATGAACGAAAATACCTGCGCCGAAACGCCGGCCGCCTGCAGAAACAGCTGATAGATATTGCCCAGGCGTTTCAGCGGCTCGTAGGCTCTGAAGAGCGCGAAGGTGAAGGCGCCAAAGGAGCCCACGGTCATACGGCCTGCTTTGATCTCGTCTCGCGCGAAGAAGAGCACTCCGGCAATGACCACCGCGCCTAGGGTGTCCATCAGGGGCGAGGTGACCGCAAAGGCGCGAATCCAACGCATGTTCTCGCGCAAAAGGTTGCGGGAGGCCTCTTTGAACTTGCGGATTTCGAATCCTTCCATGCCAAAGGCTTTTACGACCCGATTCCCGCTGATGGTTTCCTGCAGGATCTGGCTGATGTCCGCCAGACGCGAGCGGCTTTTCTCGGCCGAGCGCCGGATCCGGCGGCCCAGGTTGCCGACCGGCCAGACCACCAGAGGAATCACCAGGGCCGACGCAATGGCCATGCGCCAGTCGACCACCAGCAGAACGAGGATGAAGAAAAACAGATTGAAGATCTGCCGGAAGAAATCGGCGAGATATTCAGAAAACGCGCCGCGCATCTGCTCGATGTCGCTCACCACGGCCGACAGCACGCGGCCCACCGGATTGATTTCGAAAAAGCCAACCGGTTGCTGAACCACTTTGCTGTAGGCGTGATTGCGCACGTCGGTGATGCCCGACAGGCCGGCATGCTGAATCAGCGTGACGCCGGCGTATTCGGCGGCCGCTTTGATCAAAAACAGGAAGAGCAGGGCCAGGCCAAAGACGGACCACACGTGGTGCACGCGCGCAGGAACAAACCCGTTGAGGGAAACCGTGCGATGCGTACCGGGAATGGTGAACAGGACGAGCTTCTGAACGGTCGAAGAGGGGTTAAGCACCACGTCGATGGCGGGCCGGATGGCGAAGGCGGTGAGCCCGTCGATGGCGCCCATGACGGCCAGCAAGAGAATGCCAAGCGCCATGACCGCCGTGTACGGGCGCATGTAGCTGAACAGACGGCTGAGTTCCTCGCGTTGCGTCCTTTGCGGAAGTGATGGCATCGACTAGCCTCAGACGCGGTCGCGTCCGATGAGGTTTCCTCGCCGCATATACCGTTAGGACGCGGACTTCTCCATGTCGCGATGCACGACCTTCGTGGCGTATCCCGTGCGACTGAGGTCGCGTGCAATGACTTCCGCCAGGGTCACCGAACGATGTCGTCCCCCCGTGCATCCCAGCGCAACCGTAAGATAGCTCTTTCCCTCATTGATGTAATGCGGAATTAAATACCGCAGCAGCCCTTCGATGCGGTGCAGGAACTGCTCGGTTTGAGGGAACGAGCGGATATAGCGCGCAACGCGGCGGTCTTTGCCGCTAAAGGGCCGCAGGCGCGGGATAAAGTGCGGATTCGGCAAGAAGCGCACGTCGAAAACCAGGTCGGCATCCGAGGGGATGCCGTAACGGAATCCGAAGCTGACCACGGAGACCAGCAGCGGACGCCGGCCCGGGTTTTGAAAGCGGTCGATGATGAACTGCCGGAGCTCGTGAACGTTGAATTTGGTCGTGTCGATGACCAGATCGGCCAGGCGCCGAATGGGCGCCATTCGCCGGCGCTCTTCGCGAATGCCTTCCGGCACGGAAAGGCCTCGGCCAAGCGGATGAGGGCGCCGCGTCTCGCTGAAGCGGCGCAATAGGGCTTCGTCGCTGGCCTCGACGAAAACGAGCGTGCTCGGATGGCGGCCAGCGAGCGTGCGGTAATAGCCCGGCAATTGTTCGATATGCTCGCCCTCCCGCGCGTCGACCAGCAAAGCCGCGCGTTCAATCTCGCCTCGGCCTTCGTCATAGAGCAGATCGCTGAACACGGGAATCAGGGCCACTGGCAGATTGTCCACGCAGTAAAAGCCCAGATCCTCGAAGGTGTTCAGAACCGAGCCTTTGCCGGAGCCGGACAGCCCGGTGAGGATCACGAGCTGGCGCGAGTCGCGTTTCCTGGGAGGGCGGGCCACGGAGAACGATTAGCTCTTCACGCGACGTCGGTGCGTGCTCGGGATGCGCAAGTCTTCACGATACTTTGCGACCGTGCGGCGCGTAACATGAATGCCCTCGTCGCTCAGTCTTTTGGTGATCTGCTCATCGGTAAGCGGGCGGCTCGAGTCCTCTTCTTCGATCATCTGTTTCACCCGCCGCTTGAGCGAAAGTAGGGACATTTCCGCACCCTGCGGGCCGTTGACGGATTCGGAGAAAAAGCTGCGCAGTTCGAGAACCCCTTGCGGCGTGTGCACGTACTTGTTGGCCACCGCGCGGCTGACCGTCGAGGGATGCACGCCGACCTCCTCGGCGACTTCCTTGATCATCATCGGCCTCAAGTGGTCGGGGCCGTGATCGAGATAGTCGCTCTGCCGACGGAGAATGGCCTGGCAGACGCGCACGATGGTGTGCTTGCGCTGCTCGATATTCTTCATGAGCTGAATGGCGGCCGTGAAACGTTCCTTCACGTAATTTCGGACGTCGCGATCGGCGGCATCGCGCACGAGTAGACGGCGATAGGTGGGATTGAGTCGCAGCTGCGGCAGGTCGTCGTCATTCATAAACACCTGCCATTCTCCGTCGACTTTGCGGAACTGCACGTCGGGCTCGACCAGGCGCGGCTCGGTCTTGTTGTAGCGAAGGCCCGGCTTGGGATCGAGCCGCTTGATGAGGTCGACGGCGCGCTTGACCAGCTCGATGGGCCGGTTGACCGCCCGGGACACCTCCTTGAGCTGGTTGTTTTGCAGCAGCTTCAAGTGCTCGCTGACGATTTCGTGCGCCAGCGTGTTCTGAGGGTCGAGAACCTTCAGTTGCAGCAGCAGGCATTCGCGCAAATCGCGCGCGGCGACCCCCGGCGGGTCGAATTCCTGGACCATGGTGAGCGCTTCTTCGACATCCTCCATCGAATACTGGCCGGATTGCGCGATCTCTTCCAGCGTGGCGGTCAAATACCCGTTCTCGTCCAGATTGCCAATGATCGATTCGGCGATCTTGCGGACCGTCTCTGTCGAGATGCTGACGCTCAGCTGCCAGGCGAGGTGATCGGAAAGGCTCGAAGAGGAGGAAAGGAACTTCTCGAAGGACGGCTTTTCAACTTCTTCGTGTTCGCTGCTGGCCGCGCGCTCGGCGCCGGTATCGAGGTACTGGGTAAAGAAGGAGCCGAAGTCGAACTCATCGAAGGGATTGGCCGCTTCCGTCTCGGGAACCTTCTCGGTTTCCTTTTGCAGGAAGGCTTCGTCGGTGTAGTTTTCGGCGGTTACCCCGTCTTCCCCTAGCTCCTCGAGAACCGGATTGGCCATGATCTCCTGGTTGATCATTTCGCGCAGTTCGAGGCGGTTCAGCGCCAGGACGCTGACCATCTGCACGAGCCCCGGCGTGAGAATCTGCTTCTGGGCTACGCGGAGATGAAGTTTTGGCTGAAGCCAGTTCATACGACTCAGTGCAGGCGAAAGCTCTCTCCTAAATAGATTCGGCGCACGTCGGCATCAGTTGAGAGCTCCGCCGGGGTCCCCGAAAACAAGATTTTGCCATCGTTGATGATATAGGCGCGATGGGTCACCGCCAGCGTCTCTCGGACGTTGTGATCGGTGATCAGAACGCCGATGCCGGCCGCGCTCAGGTCCGCAATGATCTTCTGAATATCGACCACGGTCAGCGGATCGATACCGGAGAACGGCTCATCGAGCAACACGAAACAGGGCGAGAGCACGAGGGACCGTGCGATTTCAAGCCTGCGCCTTTCGCCCCCCGAAAGGACGTGGGCGTGGCTGTTCCGAACACCGTCAATACCCATCTGCGCCAATAGCTCCTCAACTCGATCGCGCCTCTGCTCGGGAGTGAGGGGAAGCGTTTCCAGAACCGCAAGCAGGTTCTCTTCAACCGTTAGTTTCCGAAAGACTGAAGGCTCCTGGGGCAGGTAGCTGATGCCGCTGCGGGCCCGCAGATACATCGGGAGGTCGGTTATATCCTCGCCGTCCAGCAAAACACGCCCGTAATCCGGTCGTGCCAGACCGACCAGGATATAAAACGTCGTGGTTTTTCCCGCGCCGTTCGGCCCGAGCAGCCCCACCACTTCGCCCTGTTGAACGTCCAAGCTGACGTTATCGACAACCGTACGGCCGCGATAGGACTTCCGGAGATCGGCGGCTTGGAGTTTCAACATGCCGGTTCATTTCTCAACCCGGTGCTTGGTAAGCGTGCGCGAACCTTCTTGCGAATCAATCGAAATGGTATCACTCGCTATGAAGAAGGTCAACGAACGACCGGACGTTGTGTTTGCCGAAGAGTCAGTAATGGTCGGGTGTCCGCCGGAGAGGACGAACTTTCCCTGCGCGGCAGAGTACTCGGCCCGCTCGGCGGTGGCGCGAAAGTCCTGCTGGCGGACGACGACGTTGCCCTGCGCGATGGCGTAGGTCAATTTTCCCGTGCCGGTTGCCGCCGGCTGCGGCTTCTCGCCTCCCGGCCCAGTGCCGAAGTAGACGTCCAAGACCCGCGAGTCGATGGAGGCTTGTTGCGAGGTAGCCTCGACTCCGCCATCCAGACGGGCTTTCGCCTGCTCGTCCCAGTAGGTCAACTCGGGGGCCCGCAGGTGCCAGAGATCCGTGCCCCCCTTGGGCGTCTCGGATGCGGCTTTCAGAGCCGTGGTGGATTGTTCGGGAAAGACGGCCACCACACCCCCGCTGGCCACCATCTTCTTTTCGTCGCGCCAAAGCGCAATTTCGTCAGCCTCGAGAACCGATTCGCCCTGCCAAAGCCGCGCATGCCCGGAATAGACGGCCTGCCCGGAGGAGGTCGATCCCGAGAGTTTCTGCGCGGTAATGTGCGCGACCCCCGAGCCGAGATTCACCGACGAGCCGGCGGGAAAGTACGTTGAAGCGACCCCCCCTTCGGCGTCAATCTGGCCAGTTTTCTGGTTGATGGTCACCTGGCGGGCGGTTGTGCGACTCATGGAATCGGAAAGAACGGGCGAGCCGGTGAGTGCAATCTCATCTGTCGAGCGGTCGATCCTTGCGTAGGAAGCAGACGCGTGGCGGTCACCCTGCTTGAGTTCGACATGGCCCTTTTCCTCGGCCGTGCCCCATTGTCCATCTGGAGTGAAGGATACCTGGAGGACATCGGCGCTACTGGTTTGCGGCTCGGAATTTCCCGACAGGCGCCGCAGTTCGACACCGGTCGAGCCGACCAGACCGGCTAAGTGCCCCTCTTCGTTGAACTGCGCCGTAAACTTGGGACCGTGAATGGTGGTCGTTTCGTCGGCACTTTTGGTATCGATCGTTGCGGGGCTCAGAGTCTGGGCGCTCGTGATGCGTCGCTGGCCCGGCTGGCGGCCAGGGCCGAAATCGACGCGCAAGGAAGCGGTTTTCAGGGTTTGCGAGACACCGGATTGGTCAGATTCGGCGGCCACGTTTCCGGTGGCCACGAGTTCGCGCAGAAGATTATGGGTGGGTTCGAGCATGAACTGGGCGCGGTCACTGGAAAACCGCTGGTTTCCATCCGGCGTGCGGCGGGACGCGTTCACGTCTCCATCCGCGTCGATTTGTTCGACCCAGCCCGCCGCATTGAACGAGGCGTCGAATCTCGCCGCTGAAGCCAGGACCGTATCGCCGCCGTGCACCATGCGGACCGAGGGGTTCCCTTCGGCAACGACGTTCGTGATGTGGAAGTTGGCGTCGAGCGTCAAGGAGACTTTCTCCGCGGATAGCTCGCGACCACTTGAATCGATCTCGACAGGGCCCATCAGGGTTGCCCGGTGATCCTTGCTGCGCAGTTCGAGGCTGGCCGCGGAGACGTTTACCGGCCCTCCCCCGCTCCGCTCCGACGCGTTCGCTCGGAAATGGACGCCGTGCTCGACGCGTACGATAGCGGACCGCGTGCTGTAGGCGACACCCACACCGTCGCCCTCCCCTTGGGGCAGAGTGAATTCGACCGGGGCCGGTGACGAGGCCTCTCCAGTCTGTCCGTCGAAGGTGAGATTGCTTGTCGTGATGTGCATGGACGATTGTGGGGACCCGGAGGCCCCCGGGGTTCCCTGCAGGTCGATGGTCACTTCGCCCTTGCACTGGATGCCGCCCGTCTTCTGCTCATAGCTGCATTCACGCGTATGGATATTGTCGGTGCGGTCCCCTTCGCGGCCGTAGATCGTGATCCAAACGTCTTCGAGAACCGCAGGAGCGTTGGCCTTGAATTGCGTGGCTTGTGAGGCGCGAATTGTGAAGACGGTGCGGTTTTGCTCGATCCCGTTGTAGGAAAAGGTTTGCATCTGCTGCTTGACCGAGGCGGGCACTGATGCTTGCGCGGGGTGGCTGCGCGAGGCGCGGATGGCCCGCACCGTATAGATTCCCAGCACAACCAGCGCAACCAGGCCCGCGGCAAACGCGGCCCAGCGCGCATATCGAGTTGCCTGACGATTTCGCAAAAGCTCCTCGCGCCGCTTAGAAGCTAATTATAGTGGAAGTGGTTTCCTGCAGGGCTGTGCTTGGCAGGTCCAGCCAGGCTGAGCCAGCGGCCGACAAAGTCCGCCTCGGGCCCTCCCTGACGGTGGCAAACGGCCTGCCGATCCGTCTCTCGCGCATTCCTTTTCGCGCTCCGTTTCAGCTAAGCTACTTATTTAAGAGGCCGTAGCGGCCCGCGAGCGGGTCGCGGGCCTTAAGGCTTGGTGCTCGGAAGCAGATGGAAGAGCGCTTGCAAAAGATCATCGCCCGTGCCGGTGTCGCTTCGCGACGCCGCGCCGAACAGCTGATCTTGTCCGGTTTCGTGACCGTGAACGGGCGAACGGTCACTGAACTCGGATCAAAAGCCGACGCGGTTCGAGATCACATCAAAGTTTCCGGCAAGCTCTTACGCTCGCCGAAAAATTGCGTTTACCTGATCTTGCACAAACCGACCGGGGTGGTCTCGACGATGAGCGATCCGGAGGGGCGACCGTCGCTGCGGGATTTCTTGCACGGCGTGGGGGAGCGCGTGTTTCCAATCGGGAGACTCGCCTACCATACGTCGGGATTGATCCTGCTTACGAACGATGGCGAGCTCGCCAATCTCGTCTTGCAATCCCACCATTTGCCGCAGAGCTACCAATTCAAAGTCAACTCGCTACTCACCTTTGCCGAGATCGAACAGCTCTCCCGTACGACGGGGGCGCGCATCGCGCGCCGTCCCGGGCAAAACGCGCCTTGGTATGAAGCGACGCTTTCCGACGCACGCCGGGATGCGCTTCGTAACAAGCTGTTCCAATCGGGCCATCCGGTCGAGAAGATGAAGCGCGTTCGCCTGGGGAATCTCGAGCTTGGATCTCTCTCCCCCGGCGAGTATCGCGCGGCCTCGGAAGAGGAAATTAGACGACTCCGCCGAGCCGCCGAGAGTGCCCAGATGCCCGAGGGTTCGCGCCGCGAAGGGCCGCGGCGGCGCGGCAGAATTCGCCGGCGGGTTCGAGGGAGCCCGGCTTCATGACGAAGCCCATCCGCGAATACGTCCCGCGCTACATTCGCGACATCGCACCCTACCTTCCGGGCAAGCCGACCGAGGAGGTGGAACGGGAATTGAACATCGAGGCCGTCAAACTGGCCTCGAACGAAAATCCGCTCGGGCCTTCCCCGCTAGCCGTCGAAGCGGCAAAACAAGCACTGCGGAACTCGAATCGCTATCCGGACGGAAGCGGCTTCTACTTGCGGCAAGCGCTCGCGAAAAAACACAGCCTTTCGATGGAGCAGATCATTCTGGGCGCGGGCTCGACCGAGCTGATCGACCTCGCGGCCCGCCTCCTGCTTCGATCGACCGACGCGGGCGTGACCTCTTACGGATCCTTCCCTCTCTATTACATGGCCATCCGCGCGACCGGTGCGCGACTGGTCGAAATTCCGTTGCGAGATTACCGCTTCGATCTCGAAGCCATGGCGCAGGGCCTTACCCGAGAGGCGAAGCTCATCTTCCTGGCGAATCCGAATAATCCGACGGGGACGATGTTCACGGCCGATGAGTTCGACGAGTTCCTCTCGCGTGTACCGCCGCATGTATTTGTGGTTCTCGACGAGGCGTATTGCGACTACATTGAGCGCAAAGATTACTCGCGTTCGATCGAACTGGTACGCCATGGCGCAAATCTGCTGGTGCTGCGCACGTTTTCAAAAGTGTACGGGCTTGCCGGTCTGAGGATCGGTTACGGCTTGGGCCCGGCGGGCCTGCTCGAGGAAATGAACAAGATTCGCGGGCCGTTCAATACGTCGAACGTCGCGCAAGCCGCCGCGCTTCGAGCACTGGAGGATCGGGGTCATGTCCAGCGTTCGAGGGAAGCGAACGATCGAGGCCTGGCCCAACTCGCCGCCGGGATGAAGGAACTGGGCGTCGATTGCGTCCCTTCGGTTGCCAATTTCATTTTGGCGGAATTCGGGTATGATACCCAGCCGCTCAGCGAGGAGCTCGCCAAACAAGGCGTGATGGTTCGTGCGATGCGCTGGATGGGTTTTCCCGAAGCGCTCCGCGTATCGGTCGGCAGGGGCGCAGAAAACGATCGATTCCTCACGGCCTTGGCGGATCTGCACGCCGCTTCTGCGGCGCGGCCGTCGCCAGGCCGTCGTCAGCGAACGCGCAAAACCGAAACGCAGCCGAAAGGATAGAACGCAGGCGATGACAAACCCAGTTGAAGAGGCAGGTTCTCGCGGCGTGTGTGCCGCGGGCGATCCGGTCACGGAAATCCTCAGAAGCAGCCGCACGATCGCCGTGGTCGGCCTTTCCAGCCGTGGTTTTCGCCCGAGCCACGGCGTTTCGCACTACCTGCAGTCGGCCGGCTATCGAATCATTCCGGTGAATCCGCGCGAGACGGAAGTGCTGGGCGAGAGGAGCTACGCGCGCCTTGAGGATGTGCCTGATCGTGTGGACATCGTCGATATCTTCCGCCGGCCGGAATTTGTTCCCGACATTGTCGACTCGGCCATTCGCATTCGCGCCCGCGCCGTATGGATGCAAGAGGGCGTCATTCATTCCGAGGCTGCCGAAAAGGCGCGGCGTGCCGGTCTGTTCGTGGTCATGGACGCCTGCATCCTGAAGGAGCACATCAAGCGGTTCCGCCTGACCGCCGATTGAGAGGGCCTTCGAGCACCCGGCGCCGCCGGGTTTCCGATCAGCGGATGGGGTACACCCTCAACATTCCCTTGCCCGGGTCGATCACGACCAGCGCATTTCCGTCCGGGGCGATTTGAAAATCGTGAAACTCGAGGTCATGGAGGATGGGCACCCAGCTGTTGTCCCCCAAACCGACCCACACCAGATCTCCCGACTTGTCCGCCGGGCCGCGCTTCAGCAGGATGCGACGATCGTCGGGGCTGAACTCGAATTTTCCCGGTCCGGTTTGGACGCGCACGGCGTTTTCCGGGTTAGCCACATCGCGGACTTCGATCGTGTCACCGTCGACGAAGTAGCCGACTTTCCTTCCCGACGCGGAGACCGTCAACTGGCCCTGGAATTCCGGCAAGCGCGCAAGCTCGCGTACGGTTTCGCGCATCAGGTCGAGCTCAACGAGCGCCGTTCTCCCCGAAATGCTCAAGCTGCGTCCGACGACGAAGGCCTGATTCCGCGGGGGATCCCAGGCGACCGAGTCAAAAATCTTCCCCTCAAACAGGGTGGATGTATTGCCCGAATACGGGTTCACCCGCACGATTTTGTAGGGGCCGACGCCTGAGAGATACACGGCCGTCTGATTGTCCGCGAGCCAGGCCCCTTGGGACGCCTGCTCGATGAAGCGGGTTTTCGATCCAGCGACGCGGACCTCGTGTCCATCGTCATCGAGCAAACAGACGACTCTCGTGCCGTTCGGCGGCAGCCGGAGCTTCTGAGAAGCCTCTCGATCGCGCTGGTCCTCGCGGCTGTCGCTGTCGTCGTCTTCCCTCTCGCCGACTTCGGAGGGAATCACCGTCATGGTTGCCGCGATGTGGCGTCCGTCGGGCGACCAGTCGAGTTGACTCACGACGTAGCTCACGGGCGGCGGAGCGGGCATGAACTTGTCGGGGTCGACGATCGGTTTCTCACGGCCCCTGAAATCGGCTATGGCGATCGTGTCTCGTTCGATCACGGTCTTCTTGATCCGCTTCAAGTGCGGCACGGAAAAGACCAAGCGGTTGTTCTGCGAAACGGCGAAATTGCTGGCGTCGGCGCCGACGCTCCCTTCGGGCTTGCCTTGCGCGAAAAGCGGTGTCGGCGTGAGCACAAGACAGGCAAGCAGGGCGGTCGAGACTCGTTGCCAGCCACACCGCCCTGTCGCGGCAAAGTTCGGCGCAAACGGCGCAACGGGCCGTCGGGCTTCGTTCGTTGAGTTTTGAGCCGTTCGATCGTTCAACTGTGAAAAACACGCGTTCGGTGATCGAGAGCGACCCCCGAACCAGCCCCTCATGCCTTCTTCTGGATCTTCGTGATTTCCGCGAGGCGCTGCCGGATCCGCGCCTCGAACCCCTGGTCCGTCGGATGATAGTACACGCGGCCGAGGAGGCTCTCCGGCAGACAGGTCATATCCGTGACCTTCTCTTCGGTGTCGTGCGCATACTGGTAGCCTCGCCCGTATCCCATGTGCTTCATCAATCCGGTAACCGCATTCCTTAGATGCAGGGGGACGGGTTCCGCGATGGTCCGTTTCAAATCTTCCTCGACATCGCCGTAGGCGCGATAAAGCGCGTTCGATTTCGGGGCCAGGGCCAAGTAAACGGCCGCCTGAGCCAGAGCGAGGTGACCCTCGGGAGGGCCGATGAAATCAAAGGCCTCTTTGGCGGCCATGGCCACGGCAAGCGCACTGGGCTCGGCCAAGCCGACGTCCTCGCTGGCCATACGTACCATACGTCGCGCGATGTAGAGGGGGTCTTCCCCGGATTCGAGCATGCGCGCGAGCCAGTAGAGCGAAGCATCCGGGTCGGAATTGCGCACCGATTTGTGCAGGGCGGAAATCAGGTTGAAGTGTTCTTCGCCCGATTTGTCGTAGGGCAGCAGTTTCCTCTGCAATACATCTTCGAGCAAAGCCGGGGAGAGGGTGCGGCGGCCGTTTGCCTCCGGCCGGGTGCCGAGCACGAGAGCTTCGAGTGTATTGTAGGCGGCCCGCGCGTCGCCGTTGGCGACCATGGCAATTCGATCGAGGATCTCTTCGCTGGCTTCGGTGGCTTCCTCTCCCAGCCCGCGTTCGGGGTCTTCGAGCGCGCGGCGCAGCAGGATTTTGACCTGCCCAACGGCGAGCGGCCTGAGGACGTACACCTTCATTCTCGACAGCAGCGGCGCGATCACTTCGAAGGATGGATTTTCGGTCGTCGCGCCGATGAGCAGAATGCTTCCCGCTTCGACATGCGGCAGAAACGCATCTTGCTGAGCGCGATTGAAGCGATGCACCTCGTCAACGAAGACAATCGTGCGCTGGCCGTAGTGCCGCGCACGTTCCGCCTTGGCCATGACCTCCTTGATTTCCTTAATCCCGGAGAGCACGGCGCTGAAGGGAAGAAACTCCGAACGAGTTCGCTTGGCGATGATGCGAGCCAGAGTGGTTTTGCCGCAGCCAGGTGGCCCCCAGAAGAGCATCGAGCCGAGGTCGTCGCGCTCGATCTGAATGCGCAGGGGTTTCGCAGGGCCGAGCAGCTCCTCCTGGCCGACGAATTCGTCGAGCGTTTGGGGTCGCATCCGATCTGCGAGCGGACGGCCGCCCTTCGGTTCCTCCGCGGGTTCGATGGGGCGAAATAAACTCACTCTGTGCTTTCTTCTCCGCGCCGTTGACGCGCGGCCTCATACAGGAGGACGGATGCAGCGACGGCGGCATTGAGCGACTCGACAGTGTCGCTGATGGGCACAGAAATCAAACCGTCGGCCGTGCTTTGAATGTCCGGGGCCAGGCCGCGGCCTTCGCTGCCGATGAAAATTGCGACGGGCTCGCGGAGCTCCGCCGTGGCCTGGGCGTTAGGCCTGTGGTGCTCCGCTTGATCCCTCGGACCGAGCCCGGAAGTCGTCGCGTATATTCTCACTCCGGCGATGCGCAACTGCGCCATCACGACTGGCGCGGAGATCCCGCGCAGCAGAGGCAATCGGAGCGCGGAGCCCGCCGATGCGCGCACGGCCTTTGGCGACCAGGGATCGGCGGTTCCGCGTGCCGCGATGGCTCCGGTCCCGCCAAAGGCCTCCGCCGACCGGAGGATGGTTCCCACGTTGCCCGGATCCTGCACGCCAGCGAGCACAACCACGAGCGGAGCATGGCCCCGAAACGCTCCCTCCCGGGAGGCCGTCCCGCGCAGCACATCCTCGAAATTCCATTCGCGCGGGCGGAACAATGCGGCCAGGCCTTGCGGCGTTTCCGTTCCTGCAACGCTCGCGAACAGCTGATCGCTCGTTCGCAGGATGGGCGGGTGCCCGATTCGGCCGTCCGTTTGACCCGCCGCGCCGAGGATGCGCTCGAGTTCGCCTTCTCCGGTTTCGCTGGCCAGTAGGGCCTCGATCTCGAGCCCCGCGCGCAAGCCTTCCTCGACGAGCTTGGGCCCCTCGACGCCAATGGGCTGACCGGGCTGCGGCCCGCCGCCGCGGAGCGCCGCGCGAAACTGCTTGAGCCACTGATTGTCCCGGCTGCGAATCGTGTCCAGGCGCACCTGGGCCGGGCCGGGAGCGGTTGTGGCGCGCCCGGCGGGAGCCCTTGAAGGGGAGGCGGGAGAGCCTCGGGCCATAAGGCTAAGCCTAACATCCACCGCATGTAACGTAAACGGACGAACCCGCACCCCCGGGCTCGGCTCCATTCCCAGCCCGTCCCGAGGGCCCCCCGAGGAAAGGCCGCTCAGGCCTGTCGCAAGGCGCATGTGCCCGTCTTGCTATAACTTTTGCGTTTGTGTTACTTTGCGGCATGACCACGGCGCAACCCGCCGCGAGCAAACCTTTGCCCGTTGAAGTCCTAAAAATTTCAGCGAACGCTCCTGAGCGTCACCTTGTCGAATATGCGGCGGACTTCATCAAACGGGGACGCGTCATCGCTATTCCCACCGACACATTTTATGGCTTGTCTGCTGACCCATTCAATCTCGCTGCGATCGAACGCGTGTTCCAGATCAAGGGCCGGCCGGAAACGAAAGCCCTCCCCATCCTGGTCAGCTCAATCGAGCAAGCGGTCATGTTGGTGCGCGACCTTCCTGACGCGTTTCTTCTCCTCGCGCACAAGTTCTGGCCGGGAGCATTGACGCTGGTCGTCGAAGCGACCACGCGACTGCCCCTGAAGGTCACCGGAAATAGTGGGTGCGTGGCCATTCGCTGGCCTGATTCGCGCATTGCAACATCTCTGATCGAAGCGGCCGGCGGACCGGTGACGGGAACGAGCGCCAACCTGTCCGGCTTTCCCTCCTGTACGAACGCGCAGCAAATTGTGAAGCAGCTGGGCGATCGGCTGCCGCTCATTCTGGATTCAGGCGACACCGGCGCCATCCTGGCGTCCACAATTGTTCGTATCGATGGCGACAACTGGTCGATCGCGCGCGAAGGGGCCCTGGCCGAATCCGAAATTCAGAAAGCCTTCAAACTCTGAGCCTCAAGCGGCGCCCAGGTGCTAAGCTGGAGGCGTTCGATTTGCCAGCCATGACTGTCGGGATCTACATTCAAATCCCTTTTTGCCGGACGAAATGTACCTACTGCAACTTCCATACGGGCATTCTCTCGCGTGGGAAAGATCAGCCCTACGTACGAGCGGTGTGCCGCGAGATCCGGCGCAGCTCTGGCGGGGCGCCTGAGTCGGCCGCCGGCGCACAGGCTGCGACGGCTGAGGGGCCCCAGGGTTTGCTTGGGCCGGGGCCCGCGCAGGCAGTCGATACCATCTATCTCGGAGGGGGCACGCCCAGTTTGCTCGATGGAGCGGCGCTCGACGGCCTGATCGGTGCTGTTCGGGCACGCTTTCAGGTTTTGCCGGCGGCCGAAGTCACACTCGAAGCCGATCCGGAGACCGTCACAGGCGAGAAGGCCGCGGGCTGGCTTTCGAGCGGGTTCAACCGGATCAGCCTCGGGGTGCAGTCGTTCAATGACCGTGAGTTGAAGTCCGCCGGCCGGATGCACCGGCGCGAAGACATAGCAAGATCGACCGACGTGCTGCGCGAGGCTGGATTCTCGAACATCAGTATGGATTTGATTGCGGGTCTGCCGCACCAGACGCGTGCGGCCTGGGATTTGTCCGTCGCGGAATTGCTCGCCTTGCGGCCAGAGCACGTTTCGATCTACCTGCTTGAAATTGACGAGGGCAGTCGCCTGGGCCAGGAATCACTCGCGGGGGGAACCCGCTACAGCGCTGGGGCGATTCCGCCCGATGACGCCATGGCCGATTTCTATGAATGCGCTTGCGAACGGTTGGCCCGGGCCGGCTACCAGCATTACGAAATCTCAAATTGGGCGCTACCCGGGATGCATTCGCGTCACAATCTCAAGTATTGGCGGCGCGAGCCGTATCTTGGCTTTGGCGCCGGAGCACATTCCTTTCACAGCGGGGTGCGCTGGTCGAACGTGCACGATCCGGGGCGATACGTCACGTGCCTCGACCAGGCGATCAGCCCGCGCGAGACGAGCGAGGAGGTCACGCTTGAGCAGGCCCTCGACGAGGAGTTCTTTCTTGGGCTGCGGCAGCTTGAGGGCATTGAGCTCGATCGCATCGAGTCCGCGTACCGCGGCAACGGCCTCGGCGACCGCCTCCGATCCCGACGGGCCCGTATCGCGGACTTACAGCAGCAGGGACTGGTCGAATTCGACGGCAGGCGCCTGCGCCTGGCGGCCAGCCGCCTCACGGTTTCAAACGAAGTGTTTGTGGCCCTGTTAGAGTAGCGAATCGGGAAGCAATACCGGTTGCCTGAAACGCCGACATTTACGAAAATCGAGGGCGCATGGCGGACAATCCAGAAGTGGGGGTCGTCGATTTGCGCAGCGATACAGTGACCCGGCCGACCGCGCGGATGCGCCGGGCCATGTCCGAAGCCGAAGTCGGCGACGACGTTTATGGTGAGGATCCCACGGTCAACCGCCTCGAGGCGCGCGCGGCGGAGATTTTCGAGCGCGAGGCTTCTCTGTTCGTGCCGAGCGGATCGATGGGCAATCTGCTGGCCATCCAAACACACACGCGTCGCGGCACGGAAGTGGTTTGCGAGGAGCGTGCGCACGTCAACCAGTACGAGCTGGCCTCGATGTCTGCGATTGCCGGCTGCATGCCGCGTCCCGTCCCAGCGCCGGGGGGCATCTTGACCTGGGGCCTGATCGAGCCCCAGATCCGCCCCAAACACTATCATTACTCTCAGACCGGGTTGATCACGGTTGAGAACACCCACAACATGCACGGAGGGACCGTCTATCCGCCCGGAGTTGCCGAAGAGATTTGCGATGGCGCGCACGGCTCTGGCCTGCCCGTGCATCTGGACGGCGCCCGGATTTTCAATGCCTCCGTCGCACTCGGCCGCAGCGTGGCCCAGCTCACGCGCAAATTTGACTCCGTGATGTTTTGTCTCTCGAAAGGGCTGGGCGCCCCGGTGGGATCGATGCTGGTGGGTTCGCGCGAATTCATCAAACAGGCGCATATCGGGAGAAAGCTTTTGGGCGGCGGGATGCGGCAGGCGGGGGTGCTGGCCGCCGCGGGCCTTGTGGCCCTGGAAGAGACGCCGAAGACCTTGCACCGCGATCACGAAAATGCGCGCTATTTGGCCGAGGGGCTCGCGCGCATCGATGGCATTTCCCTCGCTCCCGAGAAGGTAGTCACAAATATTGTGATCTTCGACGTGAGCGGCACCGCTTGCGGGGCGGATCAGATTTCGCTCGAACTCGGCCAGCGCGGCATTCGCTGCGGCAGCACGGGAAAATACTCGATTCGCATGGTTACGCATTACGACGTGGACCGTGCGGGAATCGACCGGGCCCTTGCCGCCATGCGCGAGGTGGCCGACGCACACCGGAAACCGTCGTCGGCGACGGCCGGAGTTGGATCTCCCCGCCCGCGCGCGTCCCAAGGGGCGGAGGGCCAAGGATCCTGTGGAATTCTCCCTCACTGACGAACAGCAGCACCTCCGCCGCACGGTTCGCGAATTTGCCGAGGGCGAGATTGCGTCGCACGTGATGGAGTGGGACGAGGCGTCGCATTTTCCCTCCGAAATCGTGCCGAAGCTGGCCGAGATGGGTTTTCTCGGGGTGATTTTTCCGGAAAAGTACGGCGGCGCGGGCATGGGCTACGCCGAATACGCCATCATCATCGAGGAGCTATCACGCGTCGACGGCTCGGTCGGCATCATCGTGGCGGCGCACAATTCGCTCTCGACCAATCACATCTACAAATTCGGCACCGAAGCGCAGAGGCAGAAATATGTGGTTCCGCTCGCACAGGGTCACAAACTCGGCTGCTGGTCGCTGACCGAGCCGGAGGCCGGCTCCGACGCCGGGGGAACGCGCACCACGGCTCGGAACAAGGACGGCCAGTGGCTGATTGACGGCTCGAAAACCTTCACGACCAACGGCCACTACGCGGACATCTGCGTGGCCATGGCGGTCACCAACCCGGCCAAGAAGAGCCACGGTATTTCGGCGTTCATCATCGAGAGGGGTACGCCCGGATTTCGGCCCGGCAAGAAGGAGAACAAGCTTGGGCTGCGCGCGAGCGACACGAGCGAAGTGGTCTTCACCGATTGCCTGGTGCCGGCCGAGAACTTGCTCGGCGAAGAGGGAGAAGGCTTCGTCAACAGCCTCGAAATACTCGACGGCGGACGCATTTCGATTGCCGCGCTCGGGTTGGGCATGGCGCAGGGCGCCTACGAATCTGCGTTGCGCTATGCGAAACAACGCAAGCAATTTGGCAAGCCCATCGCCGATTTTCAGGCCATTCAGTTCAAGCTGGCGGATATGGCCGTGCAAATCGAAGCGGCGCGCCTGTTGACCTACCAAGCCGCTTGGCTGGCCGATGAGGCCCGGGCTTCGGGCGATCCCGCACGGCGATTCACGCGCGAGTCCAGCATGGCGAAGCTTTATGCGGGAGAGGTGGCCGTACGTGTGGCGAATGAGGCGGTGCAGATTCACGGCGGGTACGGCTTCATCAAGGATTACCCGGCGGAAAAGTATTATCGCGACGTGAAGCTGTGCACGATCGGCGAGGGTACGAGCGAGATTCAGCGCCTGGTCATCGCCCGGCAACTTCTTGGCCGCTGAGGCCTTCTGTGCGCGCTCCGGACCGTCGTGTGGGCGGCCCTCCTCCCTCTCGCCCGCCACGCGGGATGTGTGGTTTAATTTTTCGCTCGAATGAACACCTCCATCGACCAGTGGGCCAAAGAGATTCGTGCGGGCGATGTGCGCGCGATCTCGCGCGCGGTCACCGCCATTGAGAACCGCGCTTCGGACGCCGAGCAGATTCTTCGCGAGGTGTTCTCTTGGACCGGTCGTGCTTATCGCGTTGGCATCACGGGCGCTCCCGGCACGGGAAAGAGCACGCTCGTCGACCGTCTTGCCGCGCATTATCGGACCGAGGGTAAAACGGTCGGGATTATCGCCGTCGATCCCTCGAGCCCTTTTACCGGCGGCGCGATTCTGGGCGACCGCATTCGCATGCAAGGGCACGCGACCGACTCGGGGATTTTCATCCGCTCGATGGCCACCCGCGGTTACCTGGGCGGCTTGGCGCAGGCCACCGGCGATGTCTCCCTGGTTCTCGATGCGGCGGGAAAACAGATGATCCTGATCGAGACGGTGGGGGTGGGGCAGGGCGAGATCGAGATTGTGCGCCTGGCGGACTGCACCGTGGTTGTTTTGATGCCTGGCATGGGCGACGACGTGCAAAGCCTGAAAGCCGGACTCATGGAGATCGGCGATATTTTTGTGTTGAACAAAGCCGATCGCGAAGGGGCGGACCGCTTCGAGCGGCAGCTTCGCGCCATTCTCGAGCTGGTTCCGGAGCGGGACGGATGGAAACCGCCCGTCGTACGCACCATCGCGACCGAAAGTAAGGGTGTCGCCGATTTGGCCCGGGCCGTCTCCGCTTTTCGCGAGCATTTTGAGAAGGCCCGGCCCCGCCCAAGCCGGGAGCTGGCCTACTGGAAGCAGTGGCTGCTTCGGCTCCTCGAAGCCCGGCTGATGGAACGCGCCGTCGGCGCGCATCTGTCGGAATCTCAATTTGAGGAGATCGCCGCGGCGGTCGCCGCGCGCCAAAAGGATCCTTACCAGGCGGTGAAGGAAATCCTGGCCCGCGCGGGTCTGCTCTAGGTGCGCGTGTCCGCCGATCTCGTGTGCATCCGCCGGGGCTTCTCCGTATAATCGTGCCTCACGCATGAAGCTCGGCAACCTCGAATTCCACATCATCTCCGACGGTCACTGTTATCTGGACGGCGGTGCGATGTTTGGCGTCATTCCCAAGCCCATGTGGGAGAAGCACGCCGCGCCCGATGCGCGCAATCGCATTCGTCTGGCCATGAATTGCCTGCTCATTTTCGCCGGGGGCAAGCGTATCCTTGTGGAAACCGGTGCGGGCGACAAATGGAGTGAGAAACTGCGCGACATTTACAATCTCGAAGGGCCGCGCCTGCTCGATGGCTTGCGGCACTACGGCCTCGGTGCCCACGACATCGACGTCGTGATCAACACCCACCTGCACTTTGACCACTGTGGCGGAAACACGCGCATCGAGAAGGGCCGGCCGGTGCCCACCTTTCCCCACGCGCGCTACATCGTCCAGCGCGGCGAATTCGAGCACGCCACGCATCCGACCGAGCGAGACCGCGCCAGCTACTTTCGGGAGAACTATGTCCCTCTGAAGGAGGCCAACAAGCTCTCGCTTCTCGAGGGCGATCGTGCCGTCGCTCCGGGCGTCGAACTGATTCGCGTCCCCGGCCACACGGCGAATATGCAGTGCGTCAAGCTTTCCGGAGGGGGCAAGACGGCATTTGCTTTCGCCGATCTAGTTCCGACTACTGCGCATCTCCCGCTGCCCTGGATCATGGGCTACGACCTCTATCCCCTGACCACGCTCGAGAACAAGAAGAGATGGATTCCCGAGGTCGTCCGCGAAGGCTGGCTCGCGCTGTTCGTGCACGACCCGCTCATCCCCGCCGGGCATATTCGGGAACGCAGGGGTAAGTGGGAAGTCGAGCCTGTCGAGATCGATTAACGGGCGCCAAAGGAGAAGGCGCGTGCCAAAACGACCGGCAGCGAAAGCAAGACTCGAAGCGCCAAAGATCGGGATCATTGGTGGCAGCGGCCTGTACGCGATGGCGGGACTGGCCCACACGCGCGAGGTCCGGGTCAAAACCCCGTTCGGCTATCCCTCCGATGCCATCGTGACCGGCACTCTCGAGGACCGCCGCGTCGCGTTTCTGTCTCGTCACGGGCGCGGCCATCGCTTTTCGCCGAGCGAAATCAATTACTGCGCGAACATTTGCGCGCTCAAAATGTTGGGCGTCGATCGCATTATTTCCGTGAGTGCTGTCGGTTCTTTGCGCGAGGACCTCGAGCCGCTCGAGTTCCTGATTCCCGACCAATTCTTCGACCGCACGCGCGCGCGCAGGTCGACCTTTTTCGGCGGGGGGCTGGTCGCCCACGTAGCCTTCGACAAACCGACCTGCGGCGATCTCTCCTCCCATCTGGCCGAGGCCTGCGTGCGTTCGGGCGTCAGGGTCCACCGCGGGGGAACCTATATCTGCATGGAAGGTCCGCAGTTCTCGACGCTGGCCGAATCGCACGTCTACCGCCAATTGCGCTTCGACGTGATTGGCATGACCAACCTCACCGAAGCGAAGCTCGCGCGCGAAGCCGAGCTGTGCTATGCGACGCTGGCCATGATCACCGATTACGACTGCTGGCATCCCCAACACGACGCGGTCACGGTCAACCAGATCATCAGCAATCTCAATCAGAACGCGGAAAACGCGCGACGCGTGATTCGGGAAACTGTGCGCTCGCTCGGCGCGGAACGGGGATGCAAATGCTCCTCGGCTCTCGCGCACGCGATCATCACCGATCGACGGGCCATTTCTCGGGCGACCAAGCGGCGCCTGGCGCCCATCGTCGGCAAATACCTCACCTAGCCGGACGGGCGCATGCGGCTCCCGGTTGTGCCGGCTTGTGTTGTAGAATTGGCCGATGAATTTCCAAGGAATCCTTGCGCCGCTGACCACCCCGTTTGACGCCGAAGGCAGCGTCGCACTCGGCAAGCTGCGCGACAATATCGCCCTCTACAACCGGACCGGACTCTCCGGATACGTTCTGAACGGCTCGACGAGCGAATCGGTCCTGCTGCGCTGGAGCGAGATTTACCGCATTTGGGAGACCGCCAAGGAGACCGCCGCGCCCGGCAAGAGCCTGATAGCCGGTACGGGGGCTGAAGCCACGGCGGAAACCATCGAGCACACCCGTCGCGCCTCTCAGATCGGATTTGATGCCGCCCTGGTGCGCACACCGAGTTTCTACAAGCCCGCCATCAACGACGACTTGCTTGCCGAGCACTATATTCGCGTGGCGGATGCCTCCCCGATTCCCGTGCTCATCTATTCGGTACCGATTTTCACGCACGTGACGGTCGAGGCCTCGCTCATCGCGCGCCTGGCGGATCACCCAAACATCGTCGGAATCAAGGACAGCTCGGGAAACGTGGAGGGCGTTCGACAGATCATCGCCGCCGCTCGCAGCACGTTTCGAACATTGGTCGGATCCGCCGCGACGCTGTACGACTCGCTCGAGTCGGGCGCCTGTGGTGCAATTCTGGCGGTCGCCGACGCCTATCCCGAGCTGTGCGTCGATATTTGGGCGGCAACTCGCCACGGGGAAACTGGACGCGCGCGGGCCCTGCAGGAAAAGCTGATTCAACCTTCGAAGCTCCTCGCTCAGCGCTACAGCATCCCGGGACTCAAGTACGCGCTCGACCATCTGGGCTACTTTGGCGGCTCGCCGCGTCCGCCGCTGCTTCCCCTGAACGAGGCAGGCCGTCGCGAGATCGATGCCATGTTGGCCTCTCTCGCTCCGGTAGCGGCTGCCCCGCGCTGAACCGGCCTGCGGAGCCGAACCCGCGAGGAAATGTGAATCGTGGAGCTCCGGCGGTCATCCAAAACGGCGGGCTTGCTTGCCGGTGGGAATGTGAGTCGGGTGGGGGCCTGGGCGAGGCCAAGGCAGATGACTCCGGCGCGCGCGAATCGGCGGGTTGATATGCGGGAATCGTTTGGGGCCGCGCCCTTGCCACCGCCCTTCGGCAGCAGCCGATGAGGCCGGGATGTCGTCGAATTCGGAAGCTCGGACCGCCATGATACGCGAGGAGTCGGGCTGTCTCCCGTTTCACGAAATTCCCCATACGTCGGAGCTCTTCACCGCATTCGTCGAGGGCTTTTCGCGCGTATCGAGTTACTTCCCCCACGCGCCGACCGAGCGCGGCATCCTGGAGGCCGCGCGTACGGTGCAAATTGACCCAGCCATGCGGCCCGCCGTGGTCGAAGTATTGCGCGAGCAGAACCTGGGGTTCGGCGCAGGCGAAGACGTGGTGCGGAATCTCGACCGCCTTTTGCGCGGTGCTGTGGCGATCGTAACGGGCCAACAGGTGGGCTTGTTTTCAGGGCCGCTGTACGGTCTGTTGAAGGCGCTTTCCGCGGTTCGTGTCGCGGAACAGATCACGGGCCGCGGCGTTGATGCCGTGCCGGTATTTTGGCTGGCGACCGAGGACCATGATCTTGCGGAAGTCGATCACTCCTTCTGGAACGCGCGCTCGCGGCTGACACGGTACGAGCTGCCGCCTCACGCGCTTGAGGGAGACCGGCGCGTCGGCGAAATCACCTTGGGCAAAGCCATCGAGTCCATCGTGGCGGAGGCCGTCCCAACGCTCGACGGTCCGTTTGCCGCCGAGGTCGCCCGCGCGCTTGGCGAGTCGTACACCGCTCGGGACACTTACGGTTCCTCCTTCGGCAAGCTGATGACGCGTCTGCTCGCCGGACGCGGGCTCATCCTGCTCGATCCTCTCAATTCTCGGCTCCACCAGCTGGCCTCGCCCGTTTTTCGCCGTGCCCTGCATGATGCCGGCCCGCTCGAGGAGGCTTTGACAGCGCGCTCGGAGCGACTCGAGCGAGAGGGTTTTCACGCCCAGGTGAGAATCTCGCCCGCGTCGACGCTCTTGTTCTTCAATCTGGATGGGCGTCGCTACCCTGTGCGCCGCCGCGAGGGAAAATTCATCGCCGGCGACACCGAATTCCGTCTCGATGAACTCCACGCGGCTATCGAATCGGCTCCCGAAGCGATCACGCCGGGCGTGCTTCTGCGTCCGGTCGTTCAGGATGCCCTGCTCCCCACGGCCGCGTACCTGGCCGGTCCCGCCGAGGTCGCCTATATGGCGCAGGCGCAAGTTCTCTATGAACGAATTCTCGGACGCAGCCCCGCGGTCCTGCCGCGTTTGAGTGTCACTCTGGTCGAGCCCGCCCTGGCGCGCATCCTCTCGAAATACGATCTCGATATGCGCGACGTGCTCGAGGGCCCCCAGCACGTCCGCTCCCGAATGGAGCGCAAGGCCATCCCCGATCCGCTCGCTCAGCGCTTTGAGTCCGACGAGCAGGAACTTCGCCGGCTGCTCGAGTCCTATGCCGACCCGATCGAGAAGCTCGACCGCACGCTTCGCGGGGCGCTCGAGAACGTCAAGGAAAAAATGCTTCACCAGTTCTCGAAACTGAAGGAAAAAGTCGGCCGCGCGGAGAATTTCAGAACCGGCGTTCTCGACGACCACGAGCGCATCCTTTTCGACTCGCTCTATCCCCGCGGCGAACTGCAGGAGCGCTCGCTTTGCGCGCTTCCGCTCATCGCCGCGCACGGGCCGGAGCTTTTGGACGAATTGACTCGATTGTCATCCGCACCAGCTTCGAGCGACCCGCGCTCGTGCGCCTACCAGCATCGGCTTCTTTTCTTGTGAGCCGCGCATCCCGAACGCCGGCCACCCACGCTCCGTGGTCCTTTGCGCACAATTCCTCCCAGCACGCACCGTGATAAAATGATTTGGTTTCTACGCCGACTTGTCCTGCCTTGGAGGCTTCATGAACATCACACCGGGAAAGCAAAAAGGTTTGCAGGCGGTATCCGATTCGCGCGGCGTGATTGCCGCTGCGGCGATGGACCAGCGCGGGTCCTTGAAGAGCGCAATTGCCAAGCAGAAGGGAATCGATAAGAAAGACGTTTCCTCGAAGATGCTCGAGGAGTTCAAGGCGGCGGTCATACGAGTGCTGTCGCCCTACGCGAGCGCGGTTCTTCTCGATCCCGAATACGGTCTACCCGCTGCGCGGGTGCGCGCGAAGAACGCAGGCCTGCTCCTCGCCTATGAGAACAGCGGATACGACAACACGCGCCCCGGCAGGCTGCCCGACCTCCTCGAGGTGTGGTCCGCCCGCCGCTTGGTCGAAGCGGGCGCCGATTGCGTCAAAATCCTCTTGTACTACACGCCCTTTGATCCGCCGCACGTTAACGACATCAAGCACGCCTGGGTCGAGCGCATTGGGGGCGAATGCGTGGCCGCGGACGTTCCCTTCTTCCTCGAATTCGTGGGCTACGAGGAAGGCGGCGACGAGAAGGGCATCGCCTTCGCTCGCAAGAAGCCGGAGATCGTTACCCGCAGCATGGAGGAATTCTCAAAACCGCGGTACGGCGTGGACGTTCTGAAAGTCGAAGTGCCCGTGAACATGGCTTTCGTTGCGGGCACCCGGTCCTGCAAAGGCGAATCTGCCTATACGCGGGAGCAGGCCAAGGAACATTTCCGTCGCGCCGCTGCGGCGGCCAAGAAGCCCTTCATTTATCTGTCGGCGGGGGTCGATAACGACGTGTTCGCCGAAACTCTCGAGCTCGCCAGCGAATCCGGGGTGAACTTTTCCGGAGTCCTTTGCGGGCGCGCCACCTGGAAGGACGGCATTCCCGTCTACGCCAACCAAGGCGTGAAGGCGCTAGAGGATTGGCTCGGCATTCAGGGGGTCAAGAACATCAAGAACATCAACGACCGGCTGACAGCGGCACGCCCGTGGTTTGGCTTTTACGGCGCCGCATCTCCGGCCGCCCTGGTGGCCAGCTGAGCGCACGCCTAGGCGCTGACGAACACGGCGGAAGAGGCTGGGCGAGGTAAAACCGGCGGACCAGGCCCTGCCCGGGCTTCCGAACGTCAGAACCCCATCTTCTAGCTGCTCGGTTTGACACCGAGCTCTGAGACCACCTATGCCCATGCACACGATCAAAGTGCGTACCTCGCGGCGCACCGAACTCCAAAACGTGACCGAGCAAGTCCAAAGAATCGTGCGGGATTCCGGCTGTGCAACGGGGGTCTGCTATCTCCGTGTTCCGCACACAACGGCGGGCGTGATCGTCAACGAAGGTTACGATCCTGACGTGGCTGGCGACATCGAAGGCGCGCTCGATCGTCTCGTTCCCGCTAGCCCGCAATTCAAGCATGCGGAAGGGAACTCCGACTCACACATCAAGACCGCTCTCGTCGGCTCCTCGGAAATTCTCTGGATCGAAAACGGTCGCCTGGCCCTCGGACGTTGGCAACAAATCTTCTTCGCCGAATTTGATGGCCCGCGCTCCCGCGAGCTTCACATCAAAATCGTTCCGGACCGCCCGTGATCCATGGAAGTCGTACCACCAACCTTGGACACAGGGAAGTCTCGGCCACATTCGTCGCGCGGCAGTGGCGCCGCCTCGGCGGCTGTGCGGGCCCCCAGCTAGCGCTATAATCTGTGACCGTCGCGGGGGAGTGGTCCGGAGGTGGAAGATGAGAAAGTGCGTGTCCGCACTTCTTCTCGTGTTTGCTATATCTTGCCTAGCCCATTCCAAGAAGCCGAAGATAGACAAATTCATCCCACCAGCCCAATCGCACGGCAAAGCCATCAGCGGATACGGGTGTGACAAGCAGCACGTTACAGACAGCACGTCGACTTCAAAACCCAGCTCCGTCTGGACGTTGATCTTGTGGGCGCAATATGGCGACGATCATAAGAGGTACTGGCAAAAGTCGTATGACACGTATCAAGTACCGATCAAGAGTTCGGTGAAGAGCAGTGGAGAAACGGTGAAAGACGGCGGAGCAATCGGAGCTTATGAAACCGACGCCTACGATTTCGGAGCTATGGACGAAGCTTGCAGCTTGTGGGCTGCCCAGGTAAAAGCCAGTCTTAAAACCAAGGCAAACGGGGCTGAGGTGAAATGAAGCTCGGAGGCAGCGAGAGGCGCGGCCTCGAAGTGTGCGCGAAGCCGAAATGTTTCGGCATCACCGCTCTCTGCGTTCGCCACTGCAGACGATGCAAACGGGGTCAACTGATTTAAACAGCGCAAACCGACAAAAACCCCTCCCGTCTATGCTATGTTCTCGGTTGCCGTCTTTTCGCGGCTTGGCTTCCCGCTTTTCCTTTGGTCTCCACTCAGAATTCGAAGGAACACGACAGCAAGGCCAACAGCCACAGCATGCGCTGGGATCCACCCAGTGTCGACGCGCCCCCGAAGTTGTTCAGCGCGGCCCCACCCTGTGTTCTCTCCGACGTTCTCGGGAAGGCCGGTGCTCGCGCGCAGCTCATGAAAGACAGTCTTCCTCTCTTACCCCCCTCCGATTGCCTCAGCAGCCTGCAGCCGGTACACTCGAGCGGTTTGACCGCTCGATTCGGAGAATCCATGTCCCTTCTGGTGGTCGGCAGCATCGCATTCGACGCCATTGAGACGCCGCTCGGCAAAGTGGATCGCACGCTCGGCGGGGCGGCCAGCTATTTCGCCCTGGCCGCCAGCTATTTCGCGCCCGTACGCGTTGTGGCCATCGTGGGCGACGACTTCACGGACAAAGAACGCGCGATCTTCGGCGGCCGCAAAATCGATCTGGCCGGGGTCGAAAGGGCACCCGGCAAATCGTTCTTCTGGGCCGGCCGTTACGACCAAAACATGAATGAGCGCACAACGCTGGCCACCGAGCTCAATGTATTTGCGGATTTCCGCCCGACTCTGCCCGACGCCTATGGTGACTCGTCGTTCATTTTCCTGGGCAACATCGATCCCACGCTACAGCGCTCCGTAGTGAGGCAAATGCGATCGAAACCAAAAGTCATTGGCCTGGACACGATGAATTACTGGATTGAGCGCACCCCCGCCGAGCTGCGCGAGACCCTTAAGTTCACGCAGATTTTGATGATCAACGATGACGAAACCCGCCAGCTTACCGGCGAGCACAACCTGCTTCGCGCCGCCAGGCACGTCTTTGCCATGGGCCCCCAGACACTCGTCATTAAACGCGGCGAGCACGGCGCCCTCATGGTACACAATCGGTTCATCTTCTCCGTTCCTGCGTTTCCGCTTGAGGAGGTGCGCGATCCAACCGGGGCCGGCGACAGTTTCGCCGGGGGTTTCATGGGCTATCTGGCAAGAGCCGGGCGCGTTAATGATGAAACCCTGCGCTGCGCGATGGTCTACGGTTCCGTGCTGGGCAGCTTCGCCGTCGAGCGGTTCGGCGTCGAGCGCCTCGCGCGGCTCAAGCCAAGCGAGATCACCGGGCGCGCCCGCCTGTTTTCGAAGCTCACATCCTTCAAGCTCTAGAGCGGTCGCTTTGCCAGTTCGTTCCGGGCTTTCGCGCCGTTCGTTCCCGGCTCAGAGCCAGGTGCGCGCCTTGTACCGCCGGTATTCCTCCCCGAACGCCTCGGCCAACACGCGGTCCTCTCTTCTCGTGCGCGGAATTTGGTAGGAGTAGAAGGCCAGGAAAACCGCGAGTGCGATCCAGTTCCCCAGGGCGATGAGAAGTCCCAGATACCCAATGCCACCAAACATATACACGGGGTGACGAAATTTCGAGTACAGGCCCGTCGTGACGAGCTTTTTGGCCTGTGCAGTTACGGAAAAAGACGATCCGAGCTGGATTCGCGCTACGCCCCACAGGCTGAATCCGATCGCCGCAATGGCCATGCCGGTCCAGAATCTAATCCCGTAGTTCCTCCGTGAAAGGACGAACGCGCTGAAGAGAGCGATTAGAACCAGGTCGATGTAGCGAAAGAATAAATTCGCGGATCGTTCGAGAGCGGTTGACGTCATCTTCGCGCCTCAAAATAGGTCGGCCGGTGCCAATTCTATGCCACGACCGCCCCGAGGGTGGCTCATGATCGATCCCCCTCCGGAGCCGATGGGACGGCCGCTCTAGGGTATGCCCGCAGTGGACACTTTGTCCCGAATTGAGTCAATATCCGAGCGTAGCGAGGAACAACACATGGAGAACGCCCGTGAACTCGAGCGCATCGTCGATGAGCTCAATGCGCAGCGCGAGAAGACCGAGGCCGCTTTCGCCGCCACACGGGTCGTTGACCGCTGGCTTGCCGCACTCGTGGCGCGCGGCGGTAGCGACTTGCTGCTCGTGCCCGGCGCACCTCCCTCGATCCTGCTCGACGGCCAAGTTCGCAATCTCGAACCCGGCATTCTCGCCGGGACGGACATCGAAGCGGCCATCGTCCCGGCGCTGAACGCGCACGCGCTCGAAACCTATCGCCAACGCCAGATCACCGACGCGTCCTATCGGATCAGTGGTCTCGGCCGATTCCGCATCAATTTGCACCGCGAGCGGGGGCATGCAGCCGCGGCCATTCGTGCTCTGCCGACGAAGGTTCCCGCGCTTTCTGACCTGCACCTGCCGGCTTCGGTCGAGGCTCTGACGCGGCTTCCCCGCGGCCTGGTATTGATCGGAGGACCGGCCGGGTCGGGTAAGTCGACAACCCTGGCGGCCCTGATCCACGAAATCAACCGCCGCGATGCGCACCACATTGTGACCGTTGAGGACCCCATCGAATACGAACACGAACACATCCGCAGCGTCATCGAGCAGGTCGAAATCGGCACGGACGCGCCGGACTTTCCTACGGCCCTTCGCGCCGCCGTGCGGCAGGCTCCGGACGTGCTGGTGGTTGGGGAGATGCGCGATTCCGAGACGATGCGCATCGCCGTCGCCGCCGCGGAAACAGGCCACCTGGTGTTCTCGACGCTCCACACCACGGACGTCGCATCGACTGTCGCGCGCATTTCCGATTCCTTCCCGCTCGAACGGCAAAACACAATTCGGCAGGAACTCGCCATGGCCCTCTCCGCCGTGCTTACACAGATTCTGCTGCCAAGCAAATCCGGCGGCCGCCTGCCGGCCGTGGAGCTCTTAATGATCGGGTACGGTGCGCGCCAGCACATCCGTCACAACGCGCTCCAGCACTTGAATCAGGAGATCACCATTACACGCCGGCGCGGCTCGATTACCTTGGAGGAATCGCTTGCGAAGCTGGTTGGTCAAGGCCACATCGAGCGCGAGGACGGCCTGGTCTACGCGCTTCACCCCGAAGATCTCGATATCCTGCTGAAAACCGAAGCGAAAGCTCAGCGCGTTGGGCCGTGAAAGCGAGGAACTGAATGTACCGAGTCCTGCGGTCTTCTGTCGCGCCCTCCCTGCCCATCTTCCTGCTGCTTCTTGCGCCCGTCTCGTTCGCCCAATTCGGCGCAAACCCGCCTGCCCCGCCTCCCGAGCACGTGGTCCCTGTTTTCGGACAGCTGATTCATTATTGGGACATGGGCGCCGGGCCGGTCGTGGTTCTGCTGCACGGGCTGGGCGACCGCAAAGAATCCTGGCTGCCCGTGATTCCCGCACTTGCAAAGAGTTATCGCGTCCTCGCGCCCGACCAGATTGGCTTCGGCAAATCCGCAAAGCCCCTGCTCGACTACACCGTTGAAACCTACGTGGATTTCCTCGATGAGTTTCTGCGCGAATTGAAAATTGAAAAGATCGATTTGGTCGGGGAGTCCCTGGGCGGTTGGATTGCAGGCTTGTACGCGGTCGACAGTTCCTCGGACGCGCACATGGTCCCGCTCGAAAGGCTCGTGCTCGTCGATGCCGCCGGGCTCAGGCAGATGAGACCCGTCCCGAACCTAAACCCAAGCACTCTCGGAGGAATGCGCCGCCTCCTCGAGGCCGTGTTTTATGACACAAGCTGGCTCAACGATGCGGAGCTGCGCAGGATTTTCGCCGACAAGCTCGCTGCGAACGACGCCTACACCGTGCACAGCATCATGACCAATCCCGTTGTGCCAACCGAAGTCCTCGATGAGCGCCTCGGCGAGATTCACGTCCCGACGCTGGTCCTGTGGGGAAAGCAGGATCAACTGCTTCCCCTGGCCGCAGGCCAGCGTTATGCGTCGGGCATCGCGGGCGCGCGGCTGGTGACCTTCGATCACTGCGGCCACGTCCCCGGGCAAGAGAAGACCGCCGAATTCCTCGCGGCCCTGACGGGTTTCCTGGGCGGCCCGAGGGGCGCAAACTGAACGTCACGCGGACGTAACTCCATGGCCAGAGCACGCCGACCGCCGATTCGCCTCGCCGTTCTGGGCGCTCTCCGGCTTCGCTGCCCGTACTGCCGCCAGGGAATGGTGCTGGCTCGCTGGCCCAACAAGATGCGCAAGGAGTGCTCGCTCTGCGGCCTTTCCTTCTTCCGCGAGCCCGGCTATTACATCGGAGGCATGATCATCACCTACGGCCTGATGGTCCTCATCGTTGTTCCCGCTTTTTTTTTCGCGGTTCTCATGCCGAACTGGAAGACCCTCTCCGATAACGTCTGGTTCGCGCTCTGGCTCCTGTTCGCCGTCCCGCTCTCGCTCGCTCTCATGCCCTATGGGTACAGCTTGTGGCTGAATCTGGACTTCTGGTTCGAGCCTTGGATGCCCGAGGAGCGGCCGGTCATGACGGAACGAGTTGATGATGCCACGTAGGGTGACACGGCAGCCCGCCGTTGCGACGGGGCAAGATCCCGGTTGCCGCGGCAGGGCAAGATTTTGAGGCGGTTCGATTCCCGCTTCCTATTTCGCGGCAAGGTATCCCCGTGCCTCTTCGAGTTCCGGCCGGTCTGCGGCAACGGGGCAAACGTTGAGGAGCTTCGTGTAATATTCCTTCGCCGCGCGCAAATCGCCAGCCGACTGCGCCGCTTGCGCCGCGCCCCACAGGCCGTCAAACCGGTTCGGGGATTCCTTGAGGGAAGCGCGATACTCCCGGAGCGCGTCGGGGGACCTTTTGAGCTCAAGCAGCATGTCGCCCAGCATCTCACGGGCGGGCATGGCCAGCGAATCGACCCCTTCGGCGTCCTGGCGGTCCGCCGCAGCGCGCAATGTCTTTAACGCTTGATCTCCTCTGCCCTCCGCGAACTCAATCCACGCCTCGACTTCCAGTTCATCAATCGAGCGTCCGGAACTGGTGTCATATCCGGCCCGTTTCGATTCCCGACGCTCGGCCGATGTGGCTTCCTCGAGCTTCTTCAGGTCTCGACGAGCCCCCTTCGGGTCGCCGCTGCGCGCTGCTCCCATCACGCGCACGAAGTAGGTGCTCGCCTGCCCGCTGAGCTTCACATTCGGAATTTCTAGCGCCGCAGCGTCCCTCCAGCGGTGAAGTTCGAGAGCGTCGCGTGAAGCAAACCAGCCGGCGTGATCGGCCATATCATCGGCGCTCGCTCCCGGGACGGTCCGGAGATCCCGAAGCACCTCGCGTGCCTTTGCCTCCTGGCCGCTTTGCAGGTAGGCATAATTCAGAAAATCCATGGCGTGCAATTGATAGCTGGCGTCGGCTTGCTGCGCCCGAGTCGCCTTGGCTGCCGCCGCGGCCGCCGCGACATTCGAGTCGATCGACTCTTGCCACAGGCCCAGTCGCGTAAAAATATGCGAGGGCATGTGCAGCGCATGGGAGGAATCGGGCGCGATCTTGGCGTAAGCGCGCGCCGCGGCCAGGCCCTGTGGCGCAAGCTCAGGTGTGTCGGCAGCATGGATCAAGTAGTGGGCAAGCCCCGGATGATCGGGGTGCTGCTCGAACATGGGCTCGAGGATAGCAATCGCCTTGTGGCGATTCGGAAGCTCGTCTTCGTCGTAGGCCAGGCTGACCAGAGACAAAGCGTAGAAGGCGGCCGCGTCGGGATCCTGGGGCGAATCCCGGTACACCTGCGCCATGGCCCTCGAGTAGAATTCGATCCGTGAGGTGTGCGTCAGCTTCTCGTTCGCGGCATAGAAGGCCGCCGCCGCCGAGATGTAGTCGCGTTCGAGCTGGGTCTTGCCCCCGAGCTTTTGCGCCTGCTCGACAAACCCGCGGCCCTTCGCGAGCGTGCCGTCATCGGGAAAATCCCACAGTTCGTGATAGAGCGATATGGCCCGCCCCCAATCGGCCATGGCACATTCCGGATCCTGCTCGGCCGCCCGGCCAAAGGCGGCTTCCGCCTGTTGATACTGAAACGAGTGCAGCAGCGCGACCCCTTCGTTCATGGTGGACTGCGTTTTCGTCGTACATGACGTAGAAAAATTCACCGAGCCGAGCTGCGCTTCGGCTGCCGGGGCGTGCTCAAAGGGAAGCTCGCTTGGCGGGGAAAGAGCGACGATTCCGACCAGAGCCGCACGCGCGAAGGATTTCATGCCCATGCCTCCTGCCTTTCGAGAGTTGATAGTAGCAAACGGTGCGGAAAAGTTGGGAGAGTCGCCTTTCGGTGCGGCCAGCGCGTCGGGCCGGTTCAAAAAAATCGGCGTGCGCTCGTGCGGAATTTTCCACAGCTCTTTCCCGTTTTTGATTTGTTCACCGTTGACTTCGCCACTCGCTGCGCTAGAATACCGGCCTCCCTCATCTTGAGGTTATCGGCTCCGTGGCTTCTCCAAGACTGAATGTGATTTCTCAGACCGACTTCCCTGGCCTGAAGCTCCGCGGCCGGGGAAAGGTTCGCGACATTTACGAGCTCGAGGACCGGCTGCTGATCGTGGCCACCGACCGGCTCTCGGCGTTTGACGTGGTTCTGCCCACCCCGATTCCCGACAAGGGTCGGGTGCTGACGCAGCTTTCGCTTTTCTGGTTCGATAAACTGGCCGAGATCGTGCCGAACCACTTGATCGCGGCAACGGATTTCGGCGGAAGCCTGGCTCCCTTCGCCGATTCGCTCGAAGGCCGCGCCATGCTCGTTCGGCGAACCGAACCGATTCTCATCGAGTGCGTCGTGCGCGGTTACATTTCCGGGTCCGGCTGGAAGGACTACCAGAAGACCGGCGCGATCTGCGGAATTCCGCTGCCTGCAGGCCTCAGCGAATCGGACCGGCTGCCCGAACCGATTTTCACGCCGTCTACGAAAGCAACCACCGGACACGACCAGAATATTTCCTTCGACGAAACGATCGCGAGCATCGGCCGCCCGCTGGCCGAAAAGCTGCGCGACACCAGCATCATCCTGTATCGCAAGGCCGCCGAGCACGCCGCAGCTCGCGGCATCATCATTGCGGACACCAAGTTTGAATTCGGCCTGCTGGGCGGCGAAGTGATTTGGATCGACGAAGCGCTTACGCCGGACTCCTCTCGTTTCTGGCCCGCCAGCGAGTACACGCCCGGAAAGGCGCAGCCGTCTTTTGACAAGCAGTATGTTCGCGACTATCTCGAGCACGTTGGGTGGAACAAGCAACCTCCGGCTCCTGTCCTTCCGCCGGACGTGGTCGCAGCCACTCGCGACAAGTATCGCGAAGCCTATCAGCGCGTCACCGGTCACACGCTGGACTGAATCGTTTTCTCCGGGGTCGCCGCTTCGGGTGGCGACGAAAGGTTGTCTCGGGACAGGGTCCCATTGCGCGGAGCGTGCTACTGTGAAAGATCAACTCGAATCGTTGGTTGGCATGATGGTTGATCGCGGCATCCTGCTCGAAGAAGCCATCACCGAATTCGAAAAGAAGTTCATCAAACGCGCTCTGGAACGCGCGAACGGGAATCAGTCCCGCGCCGCGAAGGTTCTGGGCATTCATCGCAACACGCTCAGCCGCAAAGTGGACGTCTACAACCTCGACCACGCCGGCCGCCGGCGCTAGCCACGGAACCGAGGGGGGAACGGGGGAGAGTCTTCTAGGGACAGAGTCGAGCCCCCGCGCCAGCGAGGGACCGGCGCAGGCCAGCCGGTTTTCGATTACTGCTGCGAACCCTTGCTCGGAATCTTGTGCTTGGTCGTGCTGCCTTTCTGGGGGATGATGCTGGGATCGACCTTGACCT
This sequence comes from Candidatus Cybelea sp., assembly GCA_035622135.1. Taxonomy (GTDB): domain Bacteria; phylum Acidobacteriota; class Terriglobia; order Acidiferrales; family UBA7541; genus Palsa-295. The sequence goes on from DASPVZ010000004.1 coordinate 337,049, forward strand.
GATCCCAGTGCAGCATGAAGGGCGAGGGGTCGTAACTGACGATGGTTCCGGAAAACTGAATCGGATCGTCTTTTTGCAATCGCGCGGCGTCCGGCTGCGGCGGGACGGGGTTCGCGCTGCCGCCGGTTGTAACGCTACTTCCCGGTGTCGGAGTCGACGTCCACACCTTCACGTCCATATTCGCCGTGGTGGCTTTCTCCATGTCCTCCGGCGTGGCACCCGTGTTCACCAGAAAATCGATGTAGCCGTCGGTCGGCTTCGTATCGATGATCTTTCCGACCACGCCCGGGAACTCCGCGCCGCAAATCGCAAGCCAGGTTGTCTTGGCCTTGTCGCCGCCGGCGCTGAGATCGTTGATCACGCTGAGAATGTTGCTCGCCTGGCGGATCTGTGTGAGGTCCGCCTGGCTCGGAATGGTCCACGTCGTCGGGCGGTCGGGCGAGTTTTGCGCGAGCTGCAGCAGCTCGTTCACCTGGTCGGTGGCTTGCGAGTCGCAACCGGGCTGCTCGTAGGCGAGGATCTGCTTCTGGAGGTAGTCCTTGATCTTGTCGGCGTCGGAAACCTTCAGGTTGATCGAGCGCGCCAGCGCCCAGAAGCCGTCCAGGTATTGCGGGGGAGTCATCTGCAGATAAGCCACGCCGAGCCGATAGGCGGAAACCGCATCGTCGGGCTTATTCGTCAGCGCATTCTTGAAGGCCTGCACGGCGGCCGCATTGTCCTTTAACTGCAAATCCGCAAATCCTGCGGCCGAGTAAAAGAAATCAAGCCCGGGCATCTTGGCCTTCTTCCAGTCGTCGTCGCTGCCCTTGAAGCTGTCCGGCTTGGCCAGCCCGTCGAGGAGGTGCGCGGCGTCGAGCGCCGCATCGCGCGCCTTGGTGAGCTGATCCTGCACATCGGGGGCCTTGGGGTTGAAACAAGGCTGAAAGTCTTGTACGCGCGTCTGCAGCGCCTGCAGGCGAACCTCCGGGCTCACCTTGTCTCCGAGGGCGACCAGCTTATCGACATACTCGATCGTCTTCGAACAATTCTTCAGCTGGTGGTAGGTGCTGTAGTACAGCTGATCCACGTACGGCATCAGCGTCGAGTTTGGATACTTGGCGACAAAGTCGTCGAGGAGCTTGACGCGTTGCGCGGGGTCCTTCTCCGAGTTCGCGGCCTGGAAGGCGTTATATTCCGGCAGCGTGTAGCCGAGCTTCTGCTGGCCCTGTTGCTCCTGCGCGGCGGCCGGCCCGGGGTAAGCGACGACGAGTGCGAGGGCGGTGCCGAGTGTGATCGCGAGACGATGAAAGCGCTTTGGGATACTCACTTACCTGCCTCCTGGGCCAAAACTCGAATTGGGCAAATGGTCGAACTCGGAAACGCCAACGTGCAGGTCGACGGAACCAGCAGAAACGACGGGATTATAGGGAAAGCGCCGCGCGCACGCAAGGCGAAATCCGATTCCTACCGTGTTCTGCGCGCCCCTTGCGCCAATCTCCTGGCGCTCACGGGCAAATGATAACATGGTGAATCGAGGAAACGTATTCTGTCCGAGCGAGGCCCCAAGATCATGACCGACCAACGCCCTCTCCATCAAAAAACTGCTCTCGTTACGGGCGCCAGCCGCGGCATCGGATTGGCCGTGGCGCGCAAGCTCGGCGAACTCGGCGCCCGTGTCAGCATCTGCGCGCGTGACAGGGTGCGGCTCGAGGGTGCCGCCGGCGAATTGAAGCGGAAAGGACTCGACGTCCTTGCGGTTCACGCAGATGTGACGCGGCCCGCCGACATTGTGTTGCTCGTCGAGCAAACGATTGGCTCCTTCGGGCCCATCGAGATCGTGGTCAACAATGCAGGGACGGGCTACTTCGGACCTTCGCATGAAGCGTCCGAAGCCGACTACGACACCGTGTTAGACACCAACTTGAAGTCCGTGTTCCTGCTGACCAAGGCCGTCGCGCCGGGCATGATCGAGCGTGCGACCGGCCACATCATCAACATCGCGTCCCTCGCGGGTAAGAACGCATTCGCCGGAGGGGGAATCTATTGTGCGTCGAAATGGGGACTGCTCGGGTTCACGCAATGTGTTGCCGAGGACTTGCGCGGCTACGGGATTCGCGTCAGCGCCATTTGTCCGGGCTCGGTGGCCACCGAGTTTCGCAGCCCGACTTCGACCAAGGACCCGCGCAAGATGCTGCAGCCGGAGGATGTGGCCCATGCCGTGGCCATGCTGGTTACCCAAGCCCCACAGAGCTTCATCAGTGAAGTGCTCCTGCGCCCCACACAGAAGCCCTGAAAGGCCACAGACGCTTTTCCCCGGGGCTCGACAGCCGATCCGAGAAGCACGCCCAAAACGGTTCTAGTACCCGGGCGTCGCTGATTCGATACACCGGGCGCGAATAGGTGCTGCAAATTCAAGGGCACTAGGGGATTTTTATGTCTCGCACGAAGGGCGCGCGGCTGAACACGAGGGAAGGAGACGTAGCGAACCGCATCTGGTTCGGCACCAAGCGAGCGCAACGCAAGAAAATAAAATATGGACATGCGACCCAGTCTGCGCGTCGGTCCTTTTGAGGTTTTTACTCCCTTTCATCCGACCGTTTCCCCCCTCTACCACAGCAACGGCCATTTTCCAGGCCGGCTTTTTATCGTCGAGGGGATCGACGGCTCGGGCAAATCGACGCAGCTCAGTTTGCTGCACAGGTGGCTCGAATCACTGGGCTACGGGGTCGTCTTCAGCGAGTGGAATTCATCGCCGCTGGTGAAGGACACAACCAAGCTGGGCAAAAAGAAAAAAATGTTGACCGCGGCGAGTTTCTCGCTCGTGCACGCGACGGACTTCGCGGACCGGACCGAACGAAGCATTCTGCCGCTGCTCAAAGCGGGCGCCATCGTGCTGTGCGACCGGTACGTCTATACGGCGTTCGCACGGGATGTGGCGCGAGGAATGGATCGGGACTGGGTGCGCGACCTGTATGGTTTCGCGGTGCGGCCAACGGTGGCCTTCTATTTTCGTGTTCCACTCGAGACTGCCATCGGGCGGCTTCTCGACGGGCGGGACGGCTTCAAGTTCTATGAAGCGGGAATGGATCTGGGGTTGAGCGATGATCCGGAGGAGAGTTTTCGGCTGTTTCAGGGGAGAATTCTGGCCGAGTACGAAAAGATGGTTGGGGAATTCGGTTTGACCGTTATCGACGCGACCTTGCCCATCGAAACGCAGCAATCGGAGGTGCGCGCGATCGTTCAGGTCCAACTCGGAAACGAGAGTGAATTGAGGTTTCGCCGATGAGAGAAACGTACGGGAAACGGCTGCCAGAAATGCGCGTGAGCGATCTCAAGGGGAAGCTCATCGTCATTGAAGGAACCGACGGCGTGGGGCGTACCACTCAGATCAATCTGCTGAAGCCGTGGCTGGAAGAAATGGGGCACGCCGTCCTGGACACGGGGATTACCAGATCGGTGCTGGCCGGGGAAGGAATTCGGCGCGCCAAAGAGAGAAACAGCCTGGGCCGAGTGACGCAGACCCTGTTCTACGCGACCGACTTCGTCGACCGGCTGGAAAAGGAGATCGTGCCCGCGCTACGCGCCGGGTTCATCGTTTTGACCGACCGCTATATCTATTCGCTGATCGCGCGGGCCAGCGTGCGCGGCGCGGACCCGCGTTGGATCCGCAGCCTGTATTCGGTGGCGCTAAGGCCGGACGTCGTGTTCTATCTGCGCCTGGGGCTCGAGCAGTTGATACCCCGCGTGGTGTTCTCGCGTGGGTTCGACTATTGGGAGTCCGGTCGGGACCTGTTTCCGACGCTCGATATTTACGAGAGCTTTTGCGCCTACCAGTCGGTACTGCTGGCCGAATTCGATCGACTGAGCAGCGAGTACAGATTTGAAATCGTTGATGCCACGCTCGAAGAGAATCAAATTTGCGCCGAGCTGCGGGCGGGGATTATGCGCGTGCTCGAACCTGAGCAGCCCGCGAGGCGCGATCCCGCCTGGCCGCGCACCGACTGGCCCCAGAGGACGAGGGACAATTTCGAGAGCGCGTTTCGCGGCGCTTTCTCAGCGGCGCTCGCGCACGGCGCCCGGACCGAGCGAACATCCTCGCTGCGCGCGGAATCGAGTTCGCGGAACGGGAACGGTAGAGCCGCTTACCCGAAATAGCGATTCCGATCCGAGATGGACTCGTGCGACCGGCAAGCACGGCCCGAGTGCGCGATGATCGGGCGCGTGGGCACGGCTGCGGCGCTCGTTGTTGCTGCTCGCGACCGCGCAGGGTGCGCATGCGCAGGGTGGGCTGGCCCCCACGCGGGCCGATTCATGCGCGGGGGTGGTGGCCACGGTGGCCGGAGGGGTGGACTGGACGCCCGGGTTTTGCGATGAGTTTAATGGCGCCGAAGGGACACCCGACGCCGCCGTTTGGGCCTACGACGTGGGCGACGGCGGATTTGGAAACGGCGAAATTCAGACCTACTGCGGGCCTCCCGGATACGCCCAGAACAGTTCGGTTTGTCCGAGCACGTTCTCTCCAATAACAAACACGGCGTACGTCGACGGGCATGGGCGCCTCGTCGTTCAGGCGCACAGGGACGGCGCCGGACACTGGCTCTCGGCGCGCATGAAAACCGAAGGGCACGCGAATTTTCACTACGGGCGAATCGAGGTCAGCATTCGTCTTCCGAACACGAGGGTTCCGGGACTCTGGCCGGCCTTTTCGATGCTGGGAAGCAACAAAAAGTCGGTCGGATGGCCCGATTGCGGCGAAGCGGATGTGGTGGAAGTATGGTCGCCCATCGTGCGTGGCGGGCCGGGGCCGTTCGGGAACGAAGCGCCGATTCACACGCGGGCAACCCGTCAGGCCGGGGTGCAGCCGAACGGCGCGTTCCGCTTCCCGCTGGGTACCAGGAACGACGGCGGGTTCCACGCCTACGGCGTGATCTGGTCGGCGAACATGATGCAGTTCTACGTGGATCGGCCGGAGAAACCGTTCTACATCGTGACGGCAAGCGATCTTTCTCGAACGGATCTGTGGCCCTTCGATGCGCCGTTTTTCTTGCTGCTGAATGTGGCCGTGGGAGGAACGCTCGGAGGCACGCCGAGCGATCTTGCGGGGAATCCGGACCAGATGGTTGTCGATTACGTCCGACAATACACGGCCGCACTGCTGCCTGCGCCGGACTTGCGCAATCCGCCGCCGATCACGGTGACTGCGGGCGCAGTCGCTGGCAACACGAGCACGTTCCGCCTGAGCGGCACCGGCTACGTTTACTTCACCTGCAGCACGAATGCGCCCGAAGGAAGCTGTGCGGTCAGGGCGAGCGACGCGCTGAATCGGCAGGTGGCGAATGCCGGAGCCAAGGAGGCGGTGACAGTTACGGCGTCGACGGCGACAAACCGCTTGCAGCCGCGAGCGAGCGCGTCGAGGATAGGGAATCGGCTGGGGCGAATCGCCGTTCCCGCACTCGCTCTCTGCGCCCTGATTCCGCTCCTTATTCGACGGATCGGCTCGCGGATCTTGGTCTACGCCCTGCTGGCGACAGTGCTGCCCAGTCTTGCCCTGGCCGGCGCTTGGCTGGCGAACCGTGGCCGGATCAGTGCTGCGAACGCCGTCCCCGATGGCACGCGCCCGGGCCACTACGCGATCCGGGTGAACGCGTTCACCGAGAGCAACACCAGCGGGAGGCCGGACGCCAGCGTTGAGGTTCCGCTGACGGTAAAGTGAGCGGTGCGGCTTTGTTCGCGGGCCGTTTGGCCCCTCGATCAGAGTCTCGAGCGTGAATCACGGGAGTTTGAGATGAAGCGGTTGCGTGTTCTGCTTTCTCTCACCAACTACGAAAACGACTATCAAATCGAGCAGGCCGGCGCGGCCGAAGAGGCCGCGCGCAGGTTCGATATGGACCTCGAGGTGGTTCATGCCGACAACGATTCGGTGAACCAAAGCAAGCAGTTGCTCGATGCGATTCAGCAAGAGCCGTCGGCGCGTCCGGACGCAATTCTGTTCGAGCCGGTGGGGAGCACCGGCTTGCCGCAAGTGGCCCTGGCGGCGGCCGGCGCGGGAATCACCTGGGTCGTGCTGAACTGCGAGGTGCGCTACATCGCGCAGCTTCGAACGGCGTGGAAAACGCTGATGTTCGAGGTCAGCTCAGATCACACCGAGATTGGCAGAATTCAGGGACGACAATTGTCGGCCATCCTCCCCGAAGGAGGGTCTGTGCTGTACATCCAGGGGCCGTCGGATAATCTGGCGGCGAAGCAGCGGACGGTGGGGATGAACGAGACGCGCGCGAGGAACATCCACGCCACGATCCTGAAGGGTCAGTGGACGGAGGCGAGTGCAGAACGCGCGGTGAGCGGGTGGCTGCGTCTGAGCACCTCGCAGCGAGCGCAAATCAGTGCGGTCGCAGCGCAGGATGATTCGATGGCCATCGGGGCGCGGCGCGCCTTTGAACAGCTGCCCAGTCCGACGGAGAAGGCGAAGTGGCTCTCCCTTCCGTTTCTCGGCTGCGACGGGTTGCCAAAAACGGGCCAGTCGTGGGTGCGAAGCGGCGTGCTTGCGGCCACCATCGTCATTCCGCCGAACACCCCGCTCGCGCTCGAAACGCTGGCGAAGGCGATCGGGGGCGGAACGCCGTCTGAGCGCATCCTGACGACGGCCGCGTCGTTTCCCAGCCTTCCTCAGCTGGCCAGCCAATTTACGGCAAAACCCGCCCTGCGGCGTTAATTGACCCCGATTCGCCGCTGGCCGCTCTCGCGGTGCGGGGCCCGGAATTCAACCACGCGGATTCGTCATCGGCGCAGCTAACTCCCGCCAGGGAAGGCGAGGGAGGGAGGCGATGTCCGCCGGTTTTGGCCTCCTCCCGCCGCCCATCTTCCGGTCATCGACAACTCGTCAGCATGCGGGCAAGGGCGGCTTGAGCCAGAACCAAATCCGTGCCATCGTTCTAGAAGTTCGGGCACCACGCAAGCAGCGTCGCGGGAACCCAAGGGAAGTCACGAGCTCGAACCTGGCATGGCGGAGGGAGTCGTGAACAAGAAAGCTTTGTCGGCAAGCTTGGCAGGAACCATATCGCTCGGCGGCGAACTCGCCGTCCATCGGCTGGGGTACGGGGCCATGAGACTGACCGGGCCGGGCATCTGGGGGCCGCCCAGGGACCGCGGGGCAGCGCTCAACGTTCTGCGTCGGGTGATTGAGCTCGACGTCAACTTCATCGATACGGCGGATTCCTACGGTCCCGAGGTCAACGAGGAATTGATTGCCGAGGCGCTGTTTCCCTACCCGACCGGCCTGGTGATTGCGACCAAGGGCGGCTGGAAGCGTCCCGGGCCGAACCAATGGACGCACGATGCGACGCCCGCTCACCTGCGCGGAGCGGTCGAGGGCAGCCTCAAGAGGCTGCGTCTGGAGCGCATCGATGTCTATCAACTGCATGTTCCGGACCCGGCGGCTTCGTTCGAGCAATCGATCGAAACGCTGGCCGAGCTCAGGCGCCAGGGAAAAATCCGCTTGGTCGCGCTGTCGAACGTCACGCAGGAACACATCGACCGGGCGCGGCGGATCGTGCCGATTGTTTCCGTGCAGAACCGCTATAGCTTTGCGGACCGCGAATGGGATTACGTCGTGAGTTATTGCGAGCGCAATCGGATAGCCTTTATCCCCTGGTTCCCCCTGGGCGCGGGCCGACTGGCCGGGGAAGCTTTGGCCGAAGTCGCGCGCGCGCACCGCGCCACGCCGATGCAGGTCGCCCTGGCCTGGCTGCTCAAACGGTCCCCCTTTATGTTGCCGATTCCAGGAACCTCCTCGCTCGAGCACCTCGAAGAGAACGTCGCGGCCGCCTCGGTGGGCATAACGGATGAGGAATTCGAAAGGCTTTCCCGCGTCCCTGAGTTGGTGTCAACCCGGTAAGGGAACGGATCGCCGGCGCCCCCCGGGGCGCGCAATCAGGAGAGTTCACTCTGTTGTCCTTCGATCGTGGCGACGAGGAGGGGGCCTTGCGGCTCTTCTTGCGGGCTGGCGCGACTTCGCAGGTGGTGCCAGATGAGAAGGGTACCGACGGAAAACAGCAGAATCAGAGTCGACACCGCGTTGATCTCCGGTGTGATGCCCTGCCGGAGCCGCGACCAGATTTCGAGCGGCAGTGTGTTCTCGCGTCCGATCAGGAAAAAGCTGACGGCGATCTCGTCGAGCGAAAGCGTGAAGATCAGCAACGCGGCGGCGGCCAGCGGCACGCGCAGGTTCGGCAGGGTCACACGCCAGAAGGTGCGGAAATAGTTGGCGCCGAGATCGAGCGAAGCCTCTTCCTGCGCGCGGTCCAGCTTCTGAAGGCCCGCAAAAATCTCCGTGGTGGCCACGGAAATCAGCGCCGTCCCGTGGCCGAGCGTGATGGTCACCAGGCTCAGGTTTATGCCCAGGCCCGAGAAGAGCATCAGCAGAGAAAGCCCGGTAATGATTCCGGGAAGAATCAATGGAAGCAAGACGAGCCGGCGAAAAAGGGCTTTTCCGGGAAACTCGACGCGATCAAGAGCCAGGGCCGCCGGCAGTCCAAGCCCGAGTGCAATCAGGACCGCGAGCAGCGCCACAATCAAGCTATTGAGCACGGAATCCCACAGCGCAGCGTCGGCGAAGAGCTGACGGTACCAACCGAGGGTCCAGCCGCGGGGCGGAAAGCCTCCCACCCCCGAGCCGCTGAAGGAGTACACGATGAGCACTGCGATCGGGAAATACAGAAACGCATACACGAAGGCCGTGTATGCGCCAAGCAGTGGCGCGCGGCGAAGCCGAGGCTCGTTGCTCATCGAGGTCCGAGCGTCCTTTCGAGGCGCTCGGTTGAGAAGAGCAGGGCCACCACGAGCACCAGCATGCAAAGCGAGATTGCCGCGCCCATCGGCCAGTCGAAGGCCGCCCCGAAATCGCTGACCACGACGTTCGAGATCATAACTCCGCTGCTCCCACCCACCAGCAGCGGGGCCAGAAAGTCGCCGAAGGTTAGGACAAAGGCGAAGGTCGCACCGGCCAGAATGCCGGGCAGCGAAAGCGGCAGGATGATCCGGCGGAAGGTCGCCCATCGCCCGGCGCCCAGATCGTGCGAGGCTTCGATCAGATGGCGCGGAACGTGTTCGAGCGAAGCGTAGATCGGCAGAAAGGCAAACGGCGTGTAGATATGCGTCAGAGTCAGCACGACCGCGAACGGGCTATAGAGCAGGAACTCGAGCGGGTGGCCGGTCAGGTGAAGGAACTGCAATAGCCCGTTCAGCACGCCGTCGGTGCCGAGGATGGTCTTCCAGGCGTAGCCGCGCACCAGGTAGCTGGCCCACAGGGGGATGATGACGAGCTGGTAGAGCAGGTCCTTGCGTTTCGCGGCGTGGAAGGCGAGATAGTAGGCGACCGGATACCCGAGCAAGAGGGCACAAACGGTCACCGACACAGCGACCAGGAGCGACCGAGCAAGCACCGTGCGATACATCGGATCGCGCAGGAGCCCGAAATAATTTCCGAGATTCCAGTGGTGAACGATGGTTTGTGAGGCGGACACCGACCAGAAGCTATAGCAAAACAGGGCGGCGTAGGGGATAAGCAGGAACGCGACGACCCAGGCGAGGGGCGGAATGGTGATCGCGGTCTTATAGGTGCGCGAATACATGCTCAGTCCGCGACGGCCTCCTCAACCGGCGTGGCATCTTCCGTATTGAATTCAAACTCGAATTCCCCTTCTGCGGATCGAAGCCCGGAATTCGGAATACGCGCCCGGACAATTTGCGAATCCCCGCAGTCGATCTCAACCAGCACGGTTGCCCCGCCGAACGTTTGGTTGCGAATGCGCCCGCGGAAGCGAGCGACAACCACGCTTTCGGCCGGACGGGCCTTCTCGAGCGAGGTGGCCAGTCGGATCGATTCCGGCCGGAGTGAGAACGTGGTGCGGCCTGCCGGGGCGGTTGTTGGCCATCGGAGCGAACCCGCCCGCGCGCATCCCTCATGCACCTCGGCCTGCAGCAAGTTGGTTTGGCCGACGAACTGCGCCGCGTAGGCGGTCGAGGGATGGGTGTAAATCTCCCGCGGAGAGGCGACCTGCTCGAGGCGGCCCTCGCGCAGCAGGGCAATGCGGTCGGAAAGCGCCATGGCCTCGTCCTGATCATGGGTGACGAAAAGGAAGGCGATGCCCACTTCGCGCTGAATCGACTTCAGCTCGATTTGCACTTGACGTCGCAGGTTCGCGTCGAGCGCCGAGAGCGGCTCATCGAGCAGCAGAAGCCGGGGACGGTTGACGAGCGCGCGGGCCAAGGCGACTCTTTGCTGCTGCCCGCCGCTCAGGTGGGAGGGCGCCGAGTAGGCGAACTCGCTCATTTTCACCATGGCCAGGGCCTGGCGGGCACGCGTCGAAATCTCCTGTGCCTCGATGCGTTTCGCGCGCAGACCGTACGTCACATTTTCGAAGACCGAGAGATGGGGAAAAATCGCGTAGTTCTGGAACACCGTGTTGACGGGCCGCAGATAAGGAGGCTGGCCGTCCAGCCGCTCTCGGCCCATCCAGATTTCACCCCCATCGAGCTCGTCGAAACCGGCGATCAGGCGCAGCAGCGTGGTTTTGCCTGACCCGCTTTCGCCGAGAATGGTCAGAAACTCCCCGGCGGCGACATCGAGCGAGAGCCCGCGGAGGACGGGCCTTTGGCCGAACCGTTTTTCGGCCCCACGCACGGAGAGCAGCGCCGGCTCGGAGGGCGGGGGCCAGGCGCCGGGTGCGCTGGCTGAGCTCGCGGCGAGCGGTTTGCTTGCGGTCATAGGCTTCCGGGCGCGACGCGCAGAATCATGGCGCGGCCTTCACCTCGTTCCAAATCTCGTTGTACTTGGCGCGACGCGGAACCTGTCGCCAAAAATAGATGTGCGACATGTAGCCGTCCACATCGTCCAGATGAAGCGATTTCCTCTGGTCTTCGCCCATGTACCCTGCCGCTTGGGGATTTGCCGGATCGTATCCGGTCACGTCGGTGACCGCCTTCTGCGTCTTCGCTTCAATCATATATTCGAGGAATTCGGTCGAGAGCTCCGGGTGGCGGCTGGCTCGGGTGATCATCAAGTGGTCGATCCACCCGGTCGTATTTTCCCTGGGGATGGCCTCGCCGATCGGAAAGCCGGCCTTGCGAAGCTGGTTCGTCATCAGCGGCCAGCCCATCGCCGCGACGATCTCATGGTTTTCAAACAGGTTGGTCAGTTCGCCGCCGGTGCCCCAGAACTTGCGCACATTCGGCTTGAGTTCAAGAAGCTTCTTCTTCACGTTTTCCAGTTCGGCGTCGCTCAGGTTGTAGAGGTGGCTCGGATCCGGCCGGTCGTAGCCGAGAAGCTGGGCCGCCATATAGAGGGTCGAGAGCTCGTCCCAGGCGGAGATTTTTCCCTGGAGTTTCTTATCCCACAGAATCTCCCAGCTGTCCGGGGGCTTGGCGAAAAAGCTCGTGTCGTAGAGAAGCGGATTCGGCCCCCAGGTGAACGGAACGCCGTATACTTTGCCGTCCACGCGCACGAGCGGCAGCGAGCGAAGCCGCTCCGACAATTGCCCGTAGGAAGGAATCTTGCCGAGATCGAGCGGCGCGGCGAGCCCTGACGAGGCGATCGAAGTGGCCACGTCGCTCGAGGGAGAGATCACGTCGTAGTTCCCGGCACTGCCCCCGCGCAGCTTGGCGACGAGTTCATCGCTTGAACCCATGTAGGCCGCACGGATCCGGCAACGATGCGCGGCTTCGAAGGCGCGCACGTAGGATGGGTCGGCATAGCCCTCCCAGACCAGAAGGCTCAGGGTTGGAGTGCTCTCCTGGCAGCCGGCTGCGGAGCCGAGCACAAGCGCTAACGCTATGCCGAAAGGAAAAATCTTCTTCACCGATCCTCCGTCTCTCGCGGAACGCGACGGGCCCGCAGCTCGCGGCCCGAGTTCTGAGCTAGAAGGTGGGCGGTGTGTTCACCCACAGAATCCGAGCCTTGCCTTTGCCTGGATTCCACCATCGATGAGGCGTGCTGCTTTCGAAATAGAAACTGTCGCCTTTTTCGAGCCGGTGGCGCTCGCCCCCGTCCAGCTCAATGGTCAGCACACCTTCCAGGATATGGAGGAACTCCTCGCCTTCGTGAGCATACGATTCGCCGCTTCCGGCCGACGGTCGGACCTCGAAGAGGTGTGGTTCCATAACCGTGTCTCCCCAAGAGAGCAGCTCCATGCGCACGCCCCGTCCCGCTTCGAGAACCTTGCGTTCGGCGGGCCGCACGCGGCCGGGATTCGAACGGGAGGGATCGAACAGCGACAATATGTTGATGCCGTAGAAGCGCGCCAGCCGCCGAAGCGTGGAGACCGACGCGCTCATCTCCGCCCGTTCGAGCGCGCTCAAGAAGCCGACAGAAACACCCGCGGCCCGGGCCACGCGAGCCAGCGAATAGCCCCGATCGAGGCGCAGCTTTCGCAGGCGACCGCCGACCGGGCTCGCCCGATTGCGCCGCCGACCACCTCTCAGGAGGCCTTGCGTTCTGAGGAAATGCACGACGGCTGGAATGTTCATGCCCCGATTCCGGCGCAGGAACTGCGCGCGTTTGAGCAGGCGGACGTCTTCGTGTGTATAGAGGCGGTACTTGCTGCGCGTTCGCGCCGGGCTCACCAGTCCGAGGTTCTCCCACGCGCGCAGGATGGAGGGTGAGACACCGACCAGTCCCGCGACATCACTGATGCGCAGAAAACCGTGCGTGCGCGAATTCCCCGTTGCTGCTTTCTGCAAAGCTTCGCCGATGACTATCCTCACGAGTTTCCGCTTGACACCTCAGGGGGCATCCTCTAAGGTTCTCGGATTATAGTAAGGTTGTTTCGCAAGCTGCAACCGGAATCCGTCGGCAACGCGTTCGGGGGCGCGCGAGGTTCCTAGAGGAGCGGCAATGAGGACAATGGGGTGGGGGCGTAGCTTTCTGCTCGTCTGTGCAGGCTTAGCCGCGCCAGCTGTTGCTTTCTCTCAGACCAACGGTGAAATTCGCGGTACGGCCAAAGACCAGTCCGGCGGTGTGGTTCCGCGCGCGAGGGTGAGTGTGGTGCTCTCGGGAACGGCCACGGCTCGCAGCGCGACCACGGATGCGAACGGCGAATTCGATATCCCCGAATTGCCGGTGGGGACCTACAACGTTGCCGCCGAGGCCAGCGGGTTCAAGAAGTTTGTGGCGAGCGGCGTGGTGGTCACCATCGGGCACGTGGCCCTGGTGGAGATCGCATTCCAGGTGGGTGGATCGGCGGAAACGGTGACGGTCGAAGCCAACGCCGTGCAAGTCGAGACGACCAGTACCCAGCTCGGCGCGGTGATGACGGATACGGCCGTCCGCGAACTGCCACTTAGCACGCGAAACACCTACGAGCTGCTCCAGCTTCAGCCCGGCGTGCAGTCGCAACTGGGCGCGGATTTGTTCTATGGCAGCGACAACCCCGGTGTCGTGTCCGTGAATGGCGGGCGGGGCCGGGCCAACAATTACATGGTCAACGGCGGCGATGGCAACGACATCTTTGTGAACGCGCCGGCGATTCAGCCCTCCCCCGATGCCATCGAGGAATTTCGAGTAATCACGAACACGTTTGACGCGGAGTACGGGCGCAATTCCGGGTCCGTCGTCAACGTGGTGACGAAGTCTGGGACGAACCAGTTACACGGCGATTTCTACGAATTCCTGCGCAATCAAGATCTGAACACGCGCGGCTACTTCGATCCCTTCTTGCTGGATTACAAGCAGAACCAATTTGGGGGCACCCTGGGCGGGCCGATCAAGAAAGATCGCACTTTTGTTTTTGGTTCTTATGAAGGCAACCGGCTGGTTCAGGGCATTTCGTCGGGCAACGTTGTCCTGCCCACATCGGCGGAGGCCGGAGGCGACTTTTCCGAGGGAGGAACCGCGTCCCCGTTCTTCGGGACCTTGACGGATGCAAATTTTGCCAGCGTTCTGGCCAACCGAGCTACGGGGAACTCCGGGCAAACGTGCCAGCAGGCGGTCACCGCGGAGGGAGGGACCGCGATCCAGCCCGGAACTTTTTTTTCAAGCATCTTTCCGAACAATCAAATTCCGGTCGCATGTTTCGACCCGACGGCGCTAGCGCTTTACAATCAGTACGTGGCGCCAGTTGGGACGGGGACCATCAGTACGGGACCTGATGAACACGAGCGGGGAGATCAGTTCACCGTGCGGTTCGATCACAAGATCAATAACATGCAACAGTTCTCGGCCTATTATTATTTCGATGACGACGCCCGCACCGACCCGTTTTCCACCTTCCAGCTCGAACAACCAGGAGAGTTGCTTCCGGGATTTCCTGCTCTCTTCAAGACGCGAGTACAACAATGGAATCTGAGCCATACGTGGACGATTGGGTCGACAGCGGTCAACGAATTCCGCTTCAACTATTTCCGGGAAGGGCAGGGGAATCTCGATCACCCGCTCAATATCCTGCAAAGCGTGCACGACTCCTGCGGCAACTCCGAGTCTCCAGAGGATTGTTTCAATGGTCCGGGCGGAATCACGACAGACATTCCGGGGCGCGAGGGTGTGCCTTACATCGAAGTGCTGGGCGGTTTCACCATCGGAAACAACTTCGAAGGGGAGCTTCCGCAGGCAGGGAATACGTTTCAGTGGTCAGATATATTCACAAAGACAACGGGAAACCACACCTGGAAGTTCGGTGGCGACGTTCGAAGGCAGCAGTTCAATCAATTCTTATACTATGACCTCGACGGACAGTATACGTTTCTCAGTGACGCGAATCTTTGCAACCCGAACAATCCCAATCCAACGCCTCCGCCTTTGCCGACCGCGGGCTCCGCGCACTGCGACCTTCCCGTCACGAACGATGTCGGTTTTGCGAGTGCCTATCCAGATTACTTCATCGGCACACCGAGCTCTTACACGCAGGGCGCCGCTCAGGGAGAGAATGTACGCAATACGGCCCTCTATCTATTCGTGCAAGACAGCTACAAGCTGAAACCGAACCTGACTCTGAATTACGGCCTGCGATGGGAACTCAACACGCCCTATTATGATGAGGGCAACCGGCTTCAGACTTTCCGGCCGGGGCAGGCCACGACGAAGTACCCCTGTCTGCTGAACCTGAACTCGAACAATCCGAATCAGGGGTTCGATCAATTCCTGGCCACGACGTACAACAGTACGGACTGCGGTCCCAACGGTCCGGCGAATGCAGTGTTCCCGCTTGGGCTGGTATTTCCGGGCGATCCGGGAGTGCCGCGCGGGTTGACCTCGACCGATTACCGGGGCTTCGCTCCGCGCATCGGTCTGGCCTGGAGCCCCGCCTGGACCGAGGGATGGCTGGGAAAACTGTTTGGCGGACCGGGGCAATCGAGCGTGCGCATGGGCTACGGGATTTTCTACAATCCCATCGAGCAGCTGGTGCTCGAGCAGTTCAGTGCAGAACCGCCCTTCGGCGGCAGCGTTTCCTTGTCCAACACGGAATTCAACACACCGTACGTACTGCAGAGCGGGACTGCCATCCCCAATGTATTTCAGGGGATCATCAACCAGACGCCGCAAACTCCCTGCTTTACCTCAGGAGGGCCGAACGGATGCGTGGATTGGTCGAACTTCCGTCCCATCCTCCTATTTGGCGAGTTCGCCCCGAACCTCAAGTCGCAGTATGCCGAGCAATATAACCTCACAATCGAGCGGCAGATTTCGAAGAACATGCTCTTTCGGGTGGCATATGTCGGCACGCAAGCACATCACCTGCTCGCGTCGCATGACTTAGACGCCGGGAACATCCAGACCTGTCTCGGGCTGATCAATCTGTCGAACGCAAATCCGAACGACGTGCTGACCGGACCAAACGGGGCACAAACATCTTGCGGGCCCTTCAGCGCTGATACCGAGTACTACATTCCGCCGAACACGGTGATTCCTCAGGGAGTGTCCACGCTACCCGCCGAACCTTTCCCTATACCGTCGACGAGCTGCAGCGGGCTAGTCTTGCCGTACAACGGCGCACCCGGCGGGAACCCCACATGTCTTGCAGCGGGAACGACGGTGAGTTCGAAGGGGATCACGCTAATCGGCACGCGACCTTATTCCTCGCCAAATTGCAATCCGATGACCGGAGCGGGATGTCCAGCGGATGGCGTTCCTGTGTTCAGCAACATCTTTGCTGAGGATACGATCGCGAATTCGAATTACAACGGGTTGCAGATTTCCCTCGATAAGAGTTACTCGCACGGGCTTCTTTTCGAGGCCTCCTACACGTTCAGCAAGGCCATTGATCAGGGCGCTTCCTTCGAAAACGAGCTGAATCCGCTGAACTACAACGCCACGCGCGGAGTTTCGCTGCTGGACGCAAAACACCGGTTCGTATTCAGTCCCGTGTGGGAATTGCCCATTCCGCAGTATGCCGGTTTCGAGGGGAAGGCGCTGGACGGCTGGGGAGTCTCCGCGATCATCACGTATCAGACCGGCTTCCCGATCCGCGTGCAAACTCAAGACGACCTCGAGCTGGAAAGCAGCTACTTCTTCGAGGATGCGAACACCCCAGAGGCAATCGGCCCCCTCCAGTTCCTGAACCCGAGGGCAAACGGGAATTTGTACTTCAATACCTCGAACATTTTCGACCCGAACGCGGGAACATTCGGAAACCTGCCGCACGCGCTGTGTTGTGGGCCAGCGTTGAGCAATACGGACCTGGTGATTTCAAAGAAGACTCCGCTCAACGAGAGGTGGAACACTGAATTTCGAGCCGAGTTCTACAACACGTGGAACCACACGCAGTTCGCCAATCCGGACGGGAATTTCACCGATTTGACCTTCGGCGAGATCTTGAAAACCCGTGAGGGCCCGCGTGTGATGCAGTTCGCCATGAAGTTCATGTTTTAGGGGTTCCGCGCCGGCACATCGATTCCGAGGGCGATGGCGCGGGGATGAGGATGGCCGAGAGGAAATGGAGATTGCCGTTTTGGGCGCGGGGCTGATGGGGCGCGCTGTAGTCTACGACCTGGCGCGGGCGCCTGAGGTGCGTCGAATCCTGGTGGCAGACTTTGATCGCCGCCGCGCCGAAGATGCCGCTCGCCGATTCGGACAAGGTAAGGCCCGGGCCGATTTTGCCGACGTGCGCGAGAGGAGCTCTCTGCTGCCTGTTCTGCGCGGCTCGCGTGTAGTTGTCAATTGCACGCAGTACAACTGGAACCTTGAGGTCATGCGTGCCGCTCTTGCGGCGCGAGTCCATTACCTCGATCTCGGCGGCCTCTATCACGTCACGCGAAAACAGTTTTCGCTCGATCAGGATTTCCGCCGCATCGGGCGGCTGGCCATTGCCGGAATGGGTGGCGCGCCCGGCGTTACCAACCTGATGGCCCGCGCATTAGCCAACGAGTTCGAGCGCGTGCGGTCCATTCGAGTGTACAACGCCGGTGCCGACCAGCAACGCTATGACAACCCGCTCGCCTATACCTTCTCGATCGCTACCATTCTCGATGAGCTGACCACGCCGCCCGTGTATTTCTTGAACGGCCGTTACGTCGAGAAGCCCTTGCTTTCCGATCCCGAGCCGGGGAGATTTCGGAAGCCCATCGGCCGAATTATCCTGCGCCACTCGATTCATTCCGAGCTCGGCACGCTTGCGGAGAGCTTCCGCAAGCAAGAAGTACGCGAGGTATTCTTCAAGATCAATTACGCGCCTGAGCTCGTCAGCCTCGTGCGCAGCTTGTCCGCCGCTGGGTTGACCGATCGGGAGCCGGTGGCCGTAAACGGATTCCGGGTTCCGCCCCGCGAGTTGCTACTGGCTGTACTGCGCAAGAACGCACCGAAGAAACCGGCCAGGGACGTCGAAGTGCTCCGCGTGGTCATGAGCGGGCGCCGGAATGGCCGGCGGGCGGCGTTGGCTATGGAGATGTGGGCGGGTTACACGACCCGCCCCCCATTCTCCGCCGTCGCGCGCGACACGGGGTTTCCCGCGGCTGTGGCTGCGGTGATGCTGGGGCGCGGCGAGATCCGCGGCACGGGCGTCCAGGCCCCGGAAAACGCGGTTCCGCCCGAACCGCTCTTCGCCGAGCTCAAAAAACGCGGCTTCGGGTTTCGCCGCTGGCCGGCCAAGGCCCGTGCCGCCTGAGCTCGAGCCCGGCGAACGATTTCCGAACGGAGGCTCCCCATGCACGAAGGACTCCAGAAGGAATTGGCCACCTACGAGAGGCGCACCCGCCGCTCGCGCGACGCGCACAGGCGGGCGCTGAACCGTCTGCCGCTGGGCGTGGCCAGCAACTATCGCGCCTACGACCCCTATCCGCTGTTCGCCCGGGATGGTCAAGGCGGACACATCCACGATATCGACGGCAATGAATATATCGATTTCAATTTGTGCTTCGGCGCGCTAATGGCCGGCCACCGCCATCCGGCCGTAGTTCGAGCGGTCGAAGAGAAACTGCGCACGGGCACCATGTTCGGCATGCCCCACGAGCTCGAGTGGGAACTGGCCGAAGAAATTTCCAAGCGTTTCCCGGTTGAGATGGTGCGTTTCAGCAACAGCGGAACGGAATCGACCATGCACGCGATTCGGCTGGCCCGCGCGGCCACCGGCCGCGACCGCCTTATCAAGATCGAGGGGGGCTATCACGGTTTGCACGACGCGACGCTGGTTTCCGTAAAACCCAAAGCCGCCGAGGTGGGCGATGCGCAATTCCCGACGTCAGTTTCCGCCGGCGAAGGCGTGCCCAAGGCCGCGCTCGAGAACACGCTCATCGCGCAGTTCAACGACCTCGAGGGGATCGAGCGGCTGTTTCGGAGGTATCCGCGCGAAATCGCCGCGGTCATCGTCGAGCCCATCATGATGAACGTGGGCATCCTCGTGCCCGATGCCGGCTACCACCAGGGACTGCGCGACATTACGAGCCAGCACCATGCGCTCTTGATCTTCGACGAAGTCAAGACCGGAGCGAAACTGGCCTACGGCGGCGCGTGCGAATACTTCGGCGTGAAGCCGGACATTGTTTGCCTGGCCAAATCGATAGGTGGCGGATTTTCGCTGGCCGCCTTTGCCTCGACGCGCGAGGTGATGAGCCTGATCTCCGATCATCGCGTTTTCCACGGCGGGACCTACAACACGAATCCGGTCGCCATGGCTGCAGGCCTCGCGACGTTCCGGGAAGTGCTCACCCCGGCTGGCTACCAGCATGTGAACCAATTGAACGCGAAGCTCGTCGACGGATACAAGAAGGAACTCGTCCACACGGGCCTGGAGGCTTACGTCGAAGCGGCGGGCGCGAACGGCGCTCTGATGCTCTTCCCCAAGCGCATTCGCAATTATCGCGATTGGCTCACGATCGACAGCGACCTGTGGCGGCAGTACTGGTTCGGTATGGCCAACCGCGGCGTCATCGCGCAGCCGTACTGGTGGGACGAGCAGTGGACGATCTCGGTCGCGCACACGGAGGCCGACATCGAGCGTCACCTCGAGGCCTTCCGCGACATCGCGCCCGCGCTGGCGGCCGCGCAGAAGGAACCTCGCGCGGCCACCACTGTGGCGCACTAACTACCAAGAATTGCGCGCAAAGGGGAGGACGTCTGCCTCGAAACAAAACGCCCGGGAACGCCCCGCCGCAGCTCAAGCGTGCGCTCGGGCGCTGGGACCTGGTGGCACTGTTTGTCGTCGCGGTCTTCAACCTCAACGTGGTTCCGAGCATCGCCGCGAACGGCGGAGTCACCGTGTGGCTGTGGGGGATCGCGCTGGTTCTGTTTTTCTGGCCGCAAGGAATTGCCGTGATCGAGCTGGCCCATCGCTATCCCGGGGAGGGCGGTGTGTATCTGTGGGCCAAGCGCGAATTCGGCGACTTTCACGGTTTTCTTTCCGGTTGGTGCTATTGGACCAACAATATGATGTACGTCCCGACCGTGATGCTTTACTTCGTCGGGGTATCCGTGTTCGCGCTCGGCCCCGGCCACCAAACTCTCGCCGATAGCCGCCCGTTCGCTCTGGCGGCTTCGCTCGCACTGTTCGCCATCCTGGTGGTTCTGAATGTTGTGGGCCTAGGGGTCGGGAAATGGATCAACAACATCGGTGGCATCGGCACCGGAATTGCCGCCGCGACGCTCTCGACCCTGGGCGCGATTGTATGGGCGCGATTCGGCGCGAATCTGGGCCGGGCCGATTTCCGGGTTCCCGGGGATCCGCGCTTTCTGCTGAACGCCTTTGGAGTGATCTGTTTTGGTCTTGTGGGTCTCGAGCTCGCCTCCGTGATGGGGGATGAAATCAAGGACCCGCAAAAGACCTTGCCGGGCGCGGTCGCCTGGGGCGGGATTTTGTCGGGTCTTCTTTACATCAGTGCGACCCTTACGCTGCTGGTCGGCATCAGCAGGAACGACATCAATGTGCTCGAAGGAATCGTCCAAGCCGTGGCGCACATGGCTGGGCGGATCGGGGCCGCGTGGATCGTGGCTCCCTTTGCCTTCATGCTCAGTATCTCGATTGCCGGAATCGGCTCGGCCTGGCTCGCCGGATCGGCGCGCATCCCGTTTGTGGCGGGTCTCGACTCCTATCTTCCCTCCTGGCTCGGAAAGGTTCATCCGCGCTACCACACCCCCTATGCTGCCTTGATCGTCCATGCCACGGTCTCGGCCATTCTCGTTGTGCTTAGCTTGTCGAGCTCCGGCGTTGAGGAAACGTTTCAGCGCCTGCTCTCTCTCGCGGTCGTGCTACAGCTCATCCCGTTCCTCTACATCTTCGCCGCTCTCCTGCGCATTGCGCTCGGGTCGCGAGCGGGCGACGGACGCTTCAGCAAGGCCACGCTCCTGCTCGCCGGAACCAGCGGTTTGCTGACCACCATGCTGGCCACCGCACTCGCATTCTTCCCAGCCAAGCAAATCACCTCCGTCGTCTGGTACGAAGCCTGGATGGGCGGAGGCACAGCCGCCTTTATTGGCTTGGCTGTATTTTTCTTCTACTTTTATGCGCAGCCGCCTGCGCCCACGCGAGGAAGTGCCCTATGAAACGGTATCGGATGTACATCAATGGCGAATTTGTCGAAGGCCGGCGCGGCGCCTATTTTCCGGTGGTGGATCCTTCGACCGAGGAGATCATTGCGGAGGTCCCTGACGCGGACGAAAGCGATGTGAACCACGCGGTCGAGGCTGCGAAGACAGCGTTTGAATCCGGCCCTTGGCCGCAAACGACGGCGCAGGAGCGCGGTCGTATTCTGTTTCGCCTGGCCGAGCGCGTCCGCAAGGAATCGGTGGCGCTGGCCGAGCTTGAATCGCGCAATTCCGGCAAGCCTATCGTCGAGGCCGAATACGACCTGGCCGATGTCGCGACTTGCTTTGAATACTACGGAGGCCTGGCCACCAAGGTGATGGGCCAGGTGAATCCGGTCCCGGACAACGCCCTCAGCCTATCCTTGCGCGAGCCGATCGGCGTGGCGGGCCAGATCATTCCCTGGAATTACCCTTTGTTGATGGCGGCCTGGAAACTGGCGCCTGCGCTGGCCGCCGGTTGCAGCTGCGTGCTGAAACCGGCCGAGCAAACCCCGCTCACGGCCCTTGAATTCGCCCGCCATTTTGCGGATGCGGGATTGCCGCCGGGAGTCGTGAACGTCGTGACGGGATTCGGCGAAAGCGTTGGTGCGCCGCTCGCCAAGCATGCCGGGGTGAACAAGATCGCCTTCACGGGCAGCGCGGAAGTGGGCAAGAAGATCGTCAAAATGGCCGCGGACACGGTGAAGCGCGTGACGCTCGAACTGGGCGGCAAATCGCCGAATATTTTCTTTGCCGATGCCGACTTTCAGGCGGCCATCGATGGCGCGCTGTTCGGCGTGTTCATCAACCAGGGGGAGGTCTGCTCGGCGGGCAGCCGGATTCTGGTCGAAAGACCGATCTACTCGAAATTTGTGGAGGCCATGTCCGCGAAAGCGAGGTCGATTCGCTTGGGTCCGCCGCTTGAGCGCGAGACCAAAATGGGCCCCCTGGTCAGCAAGGAGCAATTCGAGCGCGTGCGTTCCTATCAAGAGGTTGGCAAGCGAGAGGCGAAACTGGCTGCCGGGGGCGGGCGCCCCTCGGCGATTCGGCGGGGCTATTACGTCGAGCCGACCATATTTTACGACGTGGACAATTCGGCGCGCATCGCGCAGGAAGAAATCTTTGGCCCCGTGGCGGCGGTAATTCCGTTCTCGAGCGAAGCAGAGGCCATTCGCATTTCGAACGAAACCCCCTACGGGCTTGCCGCGGCGGTGTGGTCCCGCGACATTTTCCGTGCTTTCCGCGTGGTGAAAGCGCTGCGCGCAGGCATCGTGTGGGTGAATCACATGCAACCCACCTATGTCGAGGCGCCCTGGGGCGGGTACAAGCAGTCCGGCTTCGGGCGCGAGCTTGGCCCCTGGGGCATCGAAGAATATCTGGAAACCAAGCAGGTGCACGTCAACCTGAACGAACAGCCCATCGGATGGTACTGACATGCCGCATATTCAGCTGCGAACCACCCCTCCAGGGGTCAAATCCCGGGAGTTGATGAAGCGGCGCGAGGCCGCTGTCGCGCGCGGCGTTTTTCACGCCACTCCCATTTTCGTCGCGCGCGCGGAAGGGGCGCTCGTCGAAGATGTGGACGGCAATCGCTTCATCGACTTTGCCGGCGGCATCGGCTGTCTGAACGCAGGGCACCGCGCTCCGCGCGTTTTGGCCGCGATCTCCGAACAACTCGATGCCTTCCTACACACCTGTTTCAGCGTAGCGCCCTATGAGAAGTACATTCGACTGGCCGAAAAGATGAATGCGATCACGCCCGGGAAATTCGCGAAGAAAACGATCTTCGTCAACAGCGGCGCCGAGGCCATCGAAAACGCCGTCAAGATTGCGCGTTTCTATACGCGACGGCCGGCCGTGGTTGCCTTCGAGGATGCCTTCCACGGGCGCACGATGCTGACCATGTCTCTGACGAGCAAGACACATCCCTACAAGGCGGGATTCGAGCCGTTTGCCGCGGACATCTATCGCGTTCCCTACGCGTACTGTTATCGCTGCTCTTACTCGCTTGCCTATCCCTCTTGTGAGGTGTTCTGTGCCCGCCATCTGGAGGACACATTCAAGCGGGTAGTCGCCGCGGAAGGGGTCGCCGCCGTGCTGGTCGAACCGATACTGGGCGAGGGCGGGTTTGTCGCGCCGCCCCCGGAATTTTTCCCCCTGCTTCAGGATCTTTGCCGGAGGCACGGAATTCTGTTCATTGTGGACGAAGTGCAAACCGGCTTCGGGCGCAGCGGAAGAATGTTTGCGTGCGAGCGCTGGGGGATCGATCCGGACATCCTGGTCTCCGCCAAATCGATCGGTGGCGGTCTGCCGCTTGCGGCCGTCACCGGTCGCGCGGAGATCATGGACGCCCCAGGCGCCGGCGCACTGGGCGGGACGTTCGGCGGAAATCCCCTGTCGTGCGCCGCCGCGCTCGCCGCCATCGAAACGATCGAGCGAGAGAATCTTTGCGGACGCGCCGAGGATCTTGGGCGAGCCTTTGATTCCCGCGCACGCCAATGGAAAAGTCGCTTCCCGCTGATCGGAGACGTGCGCGGAGTGGGCGCCATGCGGGCCATCGAATTGGTGCGCTCGCCGGAAGGCCGCGAACCGGCCCGGGAAGAAACCGAGCAGATCACGCGCTACGGTTATGAGCACGGATTGATTGTGCTTTCGGCGGGCACGTACGGAAACGTAATTCGCCTGCTCGTGCCCCTCGTGGTCACCGATGCCCAGTTCGACGAAGGCCTAGACGTGCTGGAAGCGGCCCTCGCCAGCGTCGCCGAATCGCGTCTCGAATCAAGCGCTCGTTAGCGCCCCTCGACGATCGCACTCCCTCACCCCTCGTTGGGCGGGGGTTGACTCGCCGCCGGAAGCTCCCCTTCGAGCGTCCCTTCTTGACCGGCAGGGGGACGGACAGCGAGGGACTCGAACCCGGTTGCCTCGACTTACGCGGAGCGAGATCTGCCCTTCTCGAGTGCCACGACTTCTTGAACGGCTCGATACGCCTGGTTGATCGCCGCGTCCGTGTACGCGCGCGCCTCGGCGTCTGAATTCGCAATCGAAATCCTTCCGAACGGTTGCCGGCCAATCACGCAGGGCTGTTGATCCGGGGGGCCAATCGGGGTCGTACAGCGAGTTGTATTCGTACGCGTAGCCGTGCGGCCAGCGGTTCACCGTAATGGCTTCGATGTCTCGCGCCGGGTCGAAGCCGCCGGGCGACAGCACGCGCCCCAGCTGGCCCCGGATGTTGCGTTCGAAGTCTTGAAACGTCGTGGTCAGAAGTTCCTGGCGCCCGGCTATCTGCTGATCGCGCGCCGGCAGTCCGGGCTGGCAGGGAACGCGTTCCAGGTGCAGAAGACAGGGATCCTCGGGCCTTGCGGGAAACTGGTAGGTGCCCAGGCTCACCGGAAAATCGAGCATGAACGAGTCGAAGTAGCATCCCGGACAGCTCACGGCCGCAACGCCCAGCCTCTTAAGCGGCTGCCAATTGCGTATCAGCACATTCGTATAAACAAGCGGTACCTTGACGCCGTACCGCAGTGCTTCTCGGAGTGCCCCAGCTTGCGCCGTCGCGCACAGCGTGCCCGACCTTCATCACCTGGTCGGTGGTGCCGAGCATCCCGCCGAGGGCGGGCGGGTAATCATCAGGATTTTTTTCGGGTGGGAAGGGCGGATTCGGAGAGCCGAAAGCGGCTAACCAGCGGGAATTTGACCGGAGGAGCGAACTTCCGATGGCGATGCCAAACCCGTTTAAGAAGTCCCGTCTGCTGATGCGTCTCCCCATGCCGAGCTCATGGTCGCGCTGGTCATACCTCACGATCTCCCCCGACGATTCCTTGGCCGCCAGGGAGCGCATGCCGAATGGGCGGTTCCCCGGCTTTAGATTTACCGGCCCAGGGCATAGCACCTTGGCGCGACGAAGGCGCAAAATCGTCCGCACCTGGAACTCACGATGGGGCGTGGAAGAAGGGTGAGGAGGCGGAGTCGACCGGGTCACGCCCGGGATGCTCTTGGAGTATCATTCTGCCGGCGTTGCTGGCGGGAACCGGGCTCAAGGAGCGCTTTCGCGGAGGTCCACCGTGAAGAGAAAAGCCGTTATCATCGTTGGCGTCATCGTTGGTCTGTTCATCCTATTTGCACTGGTCGTGCCGCTGTTGATTGACGCAAACCAATACAAGCCGAAGCTCGAAGACGCTATTTCGGGCGCTCTCGGCCGGCACGTGGGAATTGGGAACGTGAGCTTGTCCGTCTGGTCCGCCAGCGTTTCCATGGACAGCATTTCCATCGCCGATGATCCCGCCTTCAGCCATTCGCCGTTTCTGACGGCGAAGAGGCTGTCGGCCGGGGTCTCGCTGTGGCCTCTGATTTTCTCAAAGCGGCTGGACGTGAGCTCGTTCAGCATCACCGACCCGCAAGTTGTGCTGTTGCGGTCGCCCTCGGGTCGATGGAATTATTCGAGCCTTGGGGCGGCGAGCGGCGGAACGCCCAAGCCGCAGCAGGGGGCGGCTCAATCCGACCCTCCGGCGAGTTCATCGGCGGTCACCAAGATATCCGTCGAAAAGTTGAGGATTTCGAATGGAACGGTGACGGTGGGCATGGTCGGCAGGGCAGGGGTCCACACATACCAGAAAGTCGATCTGGAGGCTTCCGACCTCTCCTACACGACTCAATTTCCCTTCGAGCTAACCGCGGACACGCCGGGTGGCGGCAACCTGAAGCTCGACGGCAAAGCAGGACCGGTCAATGCGACCGACGCGTCGATGACGCCGGTCAACGCGACCATTGGGGTCGAGGGCCTCGATCTGCAGGCGACAGGATTCATCGAGCCCTCTTCGGGGGTCGGAGGGCTCGTCGGTTTCAAGGGCGAGCTGGTTTCGAATGGGGAGCAGATGACGTCGAAAGGCACGGCGAAGGCCGGAGGGCTCGAGCTTACGCCGAACTCCTCACCCGCGACAGTGCCGATCAATCTGGACTACGCCACGACTTACGATCTCAAGAGCAGGACGGGGACTTTGACCGAAGGCGAGGTGCACATCGGCAAAGCCGTGGCGAGTCTTGGCGGGACATTCGACGCATCGGGAAATTCGCCGACCGTGCAGATGAAAATGGAAGGCAAGGGCATGCCGGTTCCGGACCTCGAGGGAGTGCTGCCCTCGATCGGCGTCAACCTCCCCTCGGGAGCGTCGCTCAAGACTGGCACGCTCGACGCCACGCTGGCCATTACGGGCCCGGTCGACAAGCTCACGATCGCGGGGCCTGTCGATCTCGCGAACGCGAAGCTTGCCGGATTCGACCTCAAGGGGAAGCTTGGGGCCCTTGCGTCATTCACGGGCCTTGGGGGAGGCGATTCGTCGAATACGGAAATTCAGACGCTGAGTGCGATGCTGAAGGTCGACGCCCAGGGAACTCACTTCCAGAATTTGAATTTGGTTGTGCCCTCGCTGGCCGCGGTGACCGGGAATGGGAACGTCAGCTCGGCGAAGCAGCTCGATTGTCATCTGGTGGCCAAGCTTCCTCAAGGCAGCTTGGGGGGCGCGGTTGGATCGGCCCTGTCCGGGCTTGCCGGCGGCGGAGCGGGCGGAGGTATCCCTTTCAAGATTACCGGGACGACCTCATCGCCCAAATTTGAGCCGGATTTTGGAAGGGCGGGGAGCAACACGGCTGCGAAATCGAACCCCTCGAGCGAGGCTTCGAACATTCTTGGCGGTCTGCTCAAGAAGAAATCGAAACCGTAGTCGTCCGGCGGGCTGGCTTAGTGCTCCGGCCCCGGTTCGAGGCCGACGCTTTCATCGGGAACGTCACCCGGTCGGCCCTTCAGGCGGTCATAGGCAGTGATATGGCAGGTTGAGCCGAGCGCCTCGTTGTAGTAGGTGGGAACGCCGAGCGCGGTTCGCAATTCTTCGTTGAATCTTCGCAAGTCTTGGAGCTCGCTCACGCGAGCGGGGACTTTCCTGTCGTCATGCGTCAGCAGGAATTTCTGGTATCCGGCATCCCATAAACGCGTGAACTGGCCCTCAAACATGATCGCGGGCAGCAGCGTCATCTGGTATTTCCCGCCGGTGGTTTTGCGCAGCTCCGCGCCGCAGCCGTACTTCTCGATGCGCGCTACCCCGCCCGAGCTGCGCACGAGAAAGCCTTTTGCGGAGAGCGACTCAATCTGCGCCTGATCGAACAGCTTGTCGACGTACCACATCGCGCTTTCAGGATAGGGATTCGGCGGCGGGCCTGTAAAGTCCAAAAAATTCCATCCGGCAGTTCGGCGCAGGCCGCCCCAACTCCGCCCCGAGAAATCGGAAGGGCGGAACGAAAGGCCGTGGCCTAAGGTGACCAGTAGCTTACCCGTATCGCGTTTGACTCGCGGTCGAGCGGACGGTATTCTTCCGAGAGATAGTCTTGAATGTTTGCTGCGTTCTATTAGCGAACCCTGCCCGCTCCAACCAGGAGCGACGCTCTCAACGAGTTGCTTTGTTCGCCGGTCCTAATTCTTGACCACCGTTCGTGGCTGTTTCTGAGGCTGCCATGGCTAATTTGACGCTGTTTGAAAAACTCGATCAGATTGAAGGGCGCTATGAGGCGATGACGCGCGAGCTTTCCTCGGCAGAAATTCATGCCGACGCGGGGCGCTACCAGAAGCTGGCGAAGACGCACTCGGAATTGGGCGACATCGTGACCAAGTATCGCCAGTGGAAGGAGGTCCAAACGGGCCTGGAGGGCGCAAGGCAGTTGCTGCGCGAGGCGGATGATCCGGAATTGAAGCAGATGGCGCACGAGGAGGAACGAACGCTCGAGGCTCGGCGAGAAGGCGTCGAGCGTGAGCTGAAGCTGCTGCTGCTGCCGAAGGATCCGAACGACGAGAAGAACGTGATCCTTGAGATTCGTGCGGGCACAGGCGGCGACGAAGCATCGCTGTTTGCGGGCGAACTGTTCCGCATGTACTCGCGGTACGCCGAATCGCAGGGCTGGCGGGTGGAAGTGCTGGAGAGCTCGCCGTCATCGATCGGGGGAGTGAAGGAAATCGTTGCTGCAATCCAAGGTCAGAAGGTGTATTCGAAATTGAAGTATGAGAGCGGAGTGCATCGCGTACAGCGGGTCCCGGCCACAGAGCAGCAAGGGCGGGTTCACACGTCGGCGGCAACTGTGGCTGTACTGCCCGAGGCCGACGATATCGATATCAAGATCGATCCCAAGGACTTGCGCATCGACACTTTCTGCTCATCCGGGCCCGGCGGGCAATCGGTGAATACGACGTATTCGGCGGTGCGCATCACGCACATTCCGAGCGGCTTAGTCGTCTCCCAGCAGGATGAAAAATCGCAGATCAAGAACCGCGCGAAGGCCATGCGCGTTCTGCGTGCGCGCCTCTACGAAATGGAGCAGGAAAAGCAGCATGCGCAGATTGCGGCCGAGCGGCGCGGTCAGATCAAGTCGGGCGACCGGTCGGAAAAGATCCGCACCTACAATTTTCCTCAGAATCGCGTGACCGATCATCGCATCAATTTCACGCTCCATCAGCTCGACCAGGTGATGGAGGGACGAATCACGCCGCTGGTTGACGCGCTGGTGACGCACTTTGAAGCCGAGCGGCTCAAGCAGGAGCTGGTCGAGGCCTAAGCCTCGGGCGCGTTGCTTTCCTCTCACTCGAGTGCAGCCGGGACGGATTGGGGAGCGAGGCGCGACACGGGTATGACTGGCGGACCAAGCCCCGGAAAACAGGCGCGCGCCGTCTCTGTCCGCGATGCGTTGCGCGAGGGAATTTCGCGCTTGCGCGAGGCGCGCGTGCCGTCCGATGCCCTCGCCGCGGAACTTCTGCTCATGCATTCGCTCGCGCATGACCGCGCCTGGCTCTACTCGCATCCGGAAAGCGTCGTAGAGCCTGGGGATGCCGAGAGGTATTTCGCGCTGGTGGCGCGGCGCGCCGGCGGCGAGCCGACGCAATACCTCACCGGAAAACAGGAATTCTGGGGCCTCGAATTCGAGGTAAATCCCCATGTGCTGATTCCACGGCCAGAGACCGAACATGTTGTGGAAGTGGCTCTCGCGAGGCTTTCCACGAGCCGCGGGAGAGCGAACAGGCATCAGGGAATGCCGGGCGGGCCGCTGCGTATCGCCGATGTGGGGACTGGCTCGGGATCGATCGCGGTGGCGCTGGCGCGCGAATTGCCGCAAGCGCAGATCTTCGCCACGGATATTTCTGGTGCGGCGCTCGAAGTGGCCCGCCGGAACGCGTTGCGGCACGGGGTCCGAGATCGCATCCACTTTGCGCAGGGCGATCTGCTCCAGGGCGTCCCCGAGCGCGGGCGGAACCTCGACTTGATTGCGAGCAATCCGCCCTATGTGGCGCGCGATGAGGCGGACGGCCTCGCGCGCGAGGTGCGCGAGCACGAACCGTACGCGGCGCTGTTTGGAGGGGCGGCAGGCACGGAGATTTACGCGCGCCTGATCGAGCAGTCCGTGTCCGTGCTTTTCCCGGGGGGCATTCTAGTCCTCGAGCTTGGCCACCAGTGCGCCTCCCATGTCCGCTCGCTACTGGCTCACGCGACCTGGGCAGCGGTCGAAATTGTGAACGACTTGGCCGGCATACCTCGTGTCATATCCGCTCAGAAGACCGAGGACTCCTCGAGGTGAGCCGAGGCGCTCTCCCCCCAGGAGCGTTTGCGCCCGTCCGTTTGCCATGCCGCCCGGGGTCGCCATGGTTCGTGCTGGGTCGACGCAAGTGCGAGAATACAAGCGAATGACTCCTGCTGAACGAACCCAATGGACCTGCGAGCGAGCCCGGGCCATGGGGCTCGACCTGTGCGGCATAGCGCAGCCCGAGGCGATGGCGGAGGACCTCCGCCAGTTTTCCGAGTGGCTCGCACGGGGCTACGCGGGAGAGATGAGGTACCTCGGCGATCCGCGTCGCACGGATCCTCAACTGGTCCTGCCGGGGGCGCGCAGCCTGATTGTTGTCGCACTGAATTACAATTCGGCCGAGCCCCATTCGACCGAGTGCGCTCGAAGCGTGGGGTACGAGTCGCCGCGCGGCTGGATTTCGCGCTACGCGTGGGGAGATGACTACCACGAAGTGATGGGCGAAAAGCTCGAAACTTTGCTTGCCGCAATGCGCGAGAGGTTCGAGCAGCCTTGGGAAGCCAAGGCTTACGTGGATACGGGTCCGATTTTGGAACGCGTTGCGGCGAAACATGCCGGACTCGGCTGGCAAGGCAAGAATACCTGCCTGATCAGCGAGGAGCTTGGGTCCTGGTTGTTTCTGGGGGTGATCGTCACCACGCTCGAGCTGGCTCCTACGCTGTCGATGAACGGGCTGCCGCCGGCCGATTTATGCGGAAACTGCACGCTCTGTCTGGAGGCCTGTCCTACCCAGGCGTTCGCCGCGCCGTACGTGCTTGATTCGCGTCGCTGCATTTCCTACCTGACTATCGAGCTGCGCAGCGCGATTCCCGAACAGCTGCGCGCCGATCTGGGTCGGGCCGTGTTTGGCTGCGACATCTGCCAGGACGTGTGCCCGTGGAACCGGAAGGCGCCGGTCAGGGCTATTCCGGCCTTTGAGCCCCGCCAGCTGGCCACACCGCAAGTCCTCGATTCGGAGGAGAAATGCTCGTGGGCTGGGGAATCCGCGCTGACCGATTCCCCGCCGCAAGTGTCGACGCGTCTGCCCGACCTCGCAGGGCTGGCCACCCTGTCGAAGGAAGCCTTCAGCGAGGCCTTTCGCCACAGCGCGGTCAAGCGCGCGAAGTGGCGGGGTCTGGTCCGGAACGCTTGCGTGGCGCTTGGCAACTCCGATCTCGAGCGTGGCTCGCCCTCCTACGCGCGTGTAATTGCGGTGCTCGAAAACCTGGCAGGCTCCGACGATCCCCTCATTCGCGAACACGCGGGCTGGGCGCTTCGATCTGTGCGTCGAAGGGAAGCGCCGAACAGCTGAAGAAGCAGTTTCGGTTGTTCCGGCGGAGTTCTCCCATTTTCCCCCGCCCCGCGGGCCCGGGCGCGATTTGACCTAAGCTATTCGGATCGCATAGCTTAAAGCGGCACGGCCAAGAGAAAAACAGGAGAGGCTCATGCATGCCCTCGCGCATTTTGCCGTTCTGCTCTCGCCTCACGTCAGTTTTCCGCAGGGCCCCATGGCAAACGAAGAGATCGCCCTGCGCTGGATTCACTTTGTGTCGGGAATCATTTGGGTCGGCCTACTGTACTTTTTCAATCTGGTGGGCTTCCCGACCATGCGGCAGCTTGACGCAAGCGTCCGCGGCAGGGTTTTTCCCGCATTGATGACGCGGGCCATGAGCTGGTTCCGCTGGTCGGCACTCGTAGCCGTTCTGGTCGGCTTGCGCTACTTTGTCCTTCTGCTCAGCGCCGACGCGCAGAATGCAGGCCGTTCCTCGCTGGCGCTCGAATGGTTCGGTTGGTGGGCGCTGGTGTGGGTGGCGGCGTACGCGGTGATCTACCCGCTGCAGATGCCGCACAAGGGGCTCCTCGGCAGCGGGCTTGTCCGAGCACTCGCCATTGGCGTGATTGTGGTGGCCGCTTCGTGGGCCACGCTCGCCTTGATCGCCAGCCCGTCTTCCTCGAATGCGAGTCTTTCGATCAGCATCGGGGGAGGACTTGGTCTCCTCATGCTGCTGAATACCTGGGGGGTGGTATGGCGCGTGCAGAAGCGGCTGATCGCCTGGACACGCGCGAGCGTCGAGGAGAGCAAGCCGATGCCGCCCGAAGCAGAACGGATGGCGCGGTGGAGTTTTCTGGCCTCCCGCGTGGGGTTCTGGCTATCCTTTCCCATGCTGTTTTTCATGGGCGCTGCCGAGCACTATCCGTTTCTGAGCGGCCTGGCGAAATGACGTGAATCGGCCGAGCCCGTCGTCGCGGCCCCGAGCAGCCTGCAGGAACCGGCCCAAGAGTGGGACGGAGTGGCGTAATTTGTCGGGCCGCAATTTATGGGCGCAAGATTTTTGTTGCACCAGGAGCGCGAACGCGCATACATTTTATGCGGAGAGATCGCAGCTGACCTTTGTGCCTCGCGCGGAGGGCACGTCGAGTTGAACAATCACGTAAACCACGTTCCCCCCATTCTTCTGACCGTTGCCGGATTCGACCCGTCTTGCGGCGCGGGAGTTGCGGCGGACCTAAAAACGTTTGCGGCCCATAATTGCTACGGTGTCGCAGCCATCACCGCGCTGACCGTACAATCGACGCAGGGTGTTCGCGAGGTGCATGCCACGCCCTCTGCCGTTCTGCGCGCGCAGCTCGATGTGCTCGTCGAGGATGTTTCTGTGGCCGCCGTAAAAATCGGAATGCTTGCGAATCGGGCGAACGCCACGGCCGTGGCCGAGTTCCTGGACCATCACCGATTCCCGCACGTGGTTCTCGATCCGGTCTTTCGCCCGACAGCCGGCGCGAGCGAGCTGCTGGACGCCACGGGCCTGAAATTTGTTCGCGATGAACTGCTCAAGCGCGTCAGCGTCATCACCCCGAATATCCCTGAGACGGAATTCCTGACCGGGATGGAGGTGAAGGACGTGAATGGCATGAAGGTCGCCGGACAGAAGCTGCTCGAAATGGGCGCGCATGCCGTTATCGTCACGGGCGGTCATCTGGAGAAGCCGACCGACGTTCTCTGCGAAGCCGCCGGAGTCGAAGTCTTTGGCGGCGATCATGTGAAGAGTCCGAATACGCATGGCTCGGGCTGCACGTTTTCCTCCGCCATTGCCGCTCAGCTGGCCTCGGGTCAGCAGCTTCGCGAAGCCGTGATTTTGGCCAAGGCTTACGTCACGCGGGCCATCGATAAGGCTTACCCGATCGGCAAGGGCGCCGGTCCGGTCAACCAGCTCTTCCGCTTCCACCAGGAAGCGCCTCCCCGCGGCGTCCACGAGGTGCCGCAGCACGGTATGCACCCCGCTGCCGAGCCGGCCACGCATTAGCCGCGCAGGCAATAAACCGTTTGGATTCTGCAGGGAACCTGGATCTGCCGGCCCACCCAGAACTTTTCGGCCCGGATCCAATTTCGATAACGTGTAGAAGCACATTTAGTAATTCGCTACAGGCTGGACCATCGACCAGTCGTCGAGGCCGGCGCGGTCGGGTTATTGTGCAGGAGATGCTAAGGCTCGATTATCTCTCCTGTGTGTTGACCATACTGTCGACCGTACTCATCGGGCGGAAGATGTGGCATGGCTGGCTTTTTGCGGTGCTCAATAGCATTGTTGTCTGCGTGATCGGTGTGCGCACCGCTCAATTCGGATTCGTTCCCGCAAACATTTTCTGCATCGGGCTTTACGCGAATAATCTGACGCGATGGAGGCCGCCGGCTGTGAAGATTCGCCGCGGGCTACCTCCGTCCTGTTTGTCCTAGCCGGAATCTCGACCTCCCCGTCAATAGTCTTGGACCTGCCGGTAGGTCTGCCGAAAGCCTCGGCCGCGGACCGCGTGCGGGTGAGTGTCGGTGATCTGAGTTAGACTTCGGCGCGGCAGAAATCGCGACTTGCATAGCGTCCAGAGCGCTTCGAGCCCATCCGCGAAACGAATCTTCTTGCCGTCGGCGATGCCCCGCGCGTTATAGCTGATGGGCACCTCGCGGATCTCGTACCCCAGACGGCGCAGCTTGGCGGTCACTTCCGGACAAAAATCGAAACGATTGCACTGCAACTTGATGCTGCGAAGCACCGAACTTCGAAAGGCCTTGTAGGCCGTCGCTTCGTCGGTGAGATGGGCGTTGTAGAGCAGATTGGCGGCGGCTGTGAGGATGCGGTTCGCCAGCCGATAGCGTTTTTTGATGTGCAAGGGCTTGGCCAGAAAGCGCGAACCGTACACGACGTCAGCTCCATTGTTGACGATCGGTTCGAGGATCCGCGCGTAGTCGCTCGGGTCGTATTCAAGGTCGCCGTCCTGAACCAGGATGACCTCCCCGGTAGCCAGCGCAATTCCCGTGCGAATGGCCGCGCCTTTCCCGCGGTTTTGCTCCAAGTGATGGCCGACAATCACGCTTCGGCGAGCCTGCTCGCCCAGGACCTCCTTCGTTCCGTCCGTCGAGCCATCATCGACGACAATAATCTCCTTCGCACATCCTCCGGGCAGCGGGGCCTGGCGGACCCGCTCGAGAACCTGTGCCAGCGTCCGGAATTCGTTGTACACGGGAATGATCACCGAAATTCTCATGATTTTACGAGCACCATGAGGAGTGATTGCCCAAAGGGCGGCGGCAGGCGATCTTCGATCCAGGAACAAGGCGGGACGACGTAGCGGTCGAAGAATTCGATTTGCGCGGCGGACTGGACCTCGCCTCTGAACAGGTGCGCATTCGTCCACCAGCCAAAAAACCCGGCGACATTGAGGTAGCAGAGTTTTCTGGTTCGCAGCCCGGCTGCCGCCGCCAGGTGAACCAGCGAAGCGCGGGTATAGCGACGATGATGCCTGAGATTCCGATCGATGGGTCCGTAGAGGGAGGGAAAAGCGGGGACAAGGAGCACGATCACGCCGTTCGGCCGGAGGATCGAGGCCATGCGCCCGAGAGCGCCGAGGTCGTTGGCCGTGTGCTCAAGAACATTCAGGCACACACAGGAATCTGCGCCGAAGCGCGACAATTGCGAGAATTGTTCGCTTTGAACGTCGCAAGCGACAGCCGATAGATTCCTGCGGCCCGCATAGCGTGCGAGGAGCTGTTCAACCGAGCGCGGGTCGACGTCCACGGCGCAAACGGCTGCGCGATCGAGCAACATTTCGGTGAAATTGCCGATACCGCAGCCGACTTCAATGACTCGCTGGCCAAGCTCGGGCGTCACCATGCGGCCTTGCCAGGCGAAGTAGTTGCGGGCCCGGCTCATTCGTCTCTGGTCCTCGATCGCGTACGCCGCCGGGTCGCTTGTCGGGCCAGGCCTACTCCTCCGCCGTCCGATACTGTCCGGGGCCCGAGCGCTCCGGGCCAAGGGGAACTCGGTCAGGGATGTCACGCCGGTTACTATACGCCACCTTTGCCGGGACAGCCGGTTCGACCTACCTCCCCGTAGGATGATGCCGAATGGCCGGGGGGTTTTTTCCGTTAGCCGCTGGCTCGCAGCCCCCAGGTGTCCACCTCGGAACGAGCCAGGCGATGGGAACAGCCGCGAGCAGGAGCACAGCAGGGTCAATCGGGTAGCGATACCGGAACAGAGCCTGGGTCAGGTAAAAGGCAAAAGGGAAAACAATCGGAAACGCAGCGAGAGGCAGGGCATAGGGTCTACTCGCGCGGCGGGCAAAAGCGATCACAACCCCCGCCAATGCTGCCAGGGCCACCAGGAGATTGCTGGCGAGGACCGCCCGCAGGAAGGGCGAGCTTGTGCGCTCGAAATCTCTGAGCGGGTGCGGTGTTCCAAGCCAGGTAGCCGTGAATCGCTGCTTGAAGAGCACGGCCTCGCGTGCGGGATGAGCAAGAATCCAGGCCATCGCCTCCCTTTGTTTTTCGGCCATGTAGGGAACTTCGCCCTGGCTCATGTATTTCTCGCGCTCCGCGAGGTTGTCAATCGGGTGCAGCCAACTCGGGAAGCGCTCGCGGTACGCGTCGTTGTTGCCGAGCCACAGCTGCAGCCCGAGCGTCGAACGTAGCGGGATGAAGCTGTGAAGCGCCACGTAATTGCGCACGGTCCAGGGCAGGCAGCACAAGACAATCACAGCGGCGGACAGAATCGGTTTCACCTGCCACCTCCGGCCCGTTCGGCGCGTCCGCCAGGCCATCCAGCCCAAGAGGAACGGCAACCCGGCGAGAAGTGTGGCGTTGGTCATCAGGGCCAGCCCCCAGAGGATTCCGTAGGCGACCCAGTCGGCCGAGCGCCGGGACTCGGACCAGGCGAGTGTCGCCCACACAATCACGGCCGCAAGCAGCCCGGAAAGGCACGTATCCCAGATCCACTCGGAGGGAATGACGATGGCGTTCGGGAAAACCGCCCACAGCCAGGCGGGCAAGCCGGCGGGGCCGGCCGCTCCGGCCAGGCGTTTGGCCGCGAAATAGATGGGCACCGAGGTGAGAGTTGAAAGGAGGATATTCAGAGAAATGGCCGCCACAAACGCGGGGAAGGTAAACGTGCCAAATACCCGAAAGATTTCGGCGAGGATCAGCGGATACACCGGACTCGTCCAGGCCGTAGCTCCACTGGCGGAACCGAAGGGGGAGGCGAATCCGCGCCCGATGGCAAGCGAATAGGCGATGTGGCCCGGCTCGTACAGGAACCCGATCTCCTCGAGAATCTGGCGCGGGATCCGACCGAGATCATACCAGGCGTAGGCGACGCGGAGCGCGAGCGCAACCAGCAGGATCAAAGCGATCGATCGCAACCGGCGCCCGGTCCTGCGCGCCTTGCCGGGAGAAGCGGGCTCCCCTGCGCTTGAGACAACCGGCTCGTCCCCGTAGCTTGGGCCGGTTGCCGATCGAGCCCC
Organism: Candidatus Cybelea sp.; assembly: GCA_035622135.1. Lineage (GTDB taxonomy): Bacteria > Acidobacteriota > Terriglobia > Acidiferrales > UBA7541 > Palsa-295. Next base: position 373,386 of record DASPVZ010000004.1, read on the forward strand.
TTCGTCGCACATAAGCTAGAAAGGATACCCTAACGCCTCGCGGGATCCCTCATCGCTCCAACGCACCCTCCCATGGTCTTGCCAAAATTGACATCGCTTGCCGGGGCAGCTAGCATTTTTCGGTGTTCCCGAAATCGAACTCGATAGCCGGGATAGCGCCCGCTAACACGGTTCGGCGGCCCCTCGAGGTGCCGGCACGATGAGACCTGGCTCGCGCGAGATGAGCATCCTCGATCGCATTGTCGACGCACGCCGCGTCTCGATTGCGCACCGCAAGCGCGTGCTGCCGGAGGTGGCGCTGAAGATCGCCGTCGAGCGCAGGTCGCCTCCCGTGCGCGATTTCGCCGCGGCGCTTTCCGGCCAAGGGTTCAACATCATCGCCGAGCTGAAGAAGGCGTCGCCATCGGTCGGAATGATTCGGGCCGAGTATTCGCCTGCTGCGTTGGCCGCGGAGCTCGAGCGGGCGGGGGCGGCGGCGCTTTCCGTGCTGACCGAGGAGGATTTCTTCTCCGGTTCGCTTGCGGATTTGAAAGAGGCGCGAAAGGCAGCGCAAATCCCGATCCTCCGCAAGGATTTCATGGTGGATCCCTGGCAGGTGTGGGAGGCCCGTGCAGCGGGCGCGGATTCGTTTTTATTGATTGCCGCGGTGCTGGGTGATTCGGCCCTCGGTGAATTGCTCGAACTCGGACGCTCATTAGGCATGGAGCCGCTGGTCGAAGTCCATTCTTCCGAGGAGCTCGATCGCGTTCTGGGCGCCGGCGCGCGTATCCTGGGTGTGAACAATCGCGATCTGCGGAATTTTGAGGTGCGCCTGGAAACCTCGCTCGAGCTGGTCGAGCGAATTCCGAGCGACTGCATCGCCATCAGCGAGTCTGGGTTGCGCACCCGGGATGACCTCGCCCGTTTGCGCGCGGCCGGGTTTGATGCGTTTCTTATCGGCGAGCAGTTGATGAAGAGCCCGAGTCCTGCCCAAGCGCTAGGCGGGTTCCTCGGCCTGTCCGGGTGTCTACCCGAGGCGAGCGGCCGGTGATCAGGCGCAGGGTCAAAGTGAAAATCTGCGGGATCACAAACTGGTTGGACGCGCGGCGTGCGGTCCAAGCGGGAGCGGATTTCCTCGGCTTCAATTTCTATCCGCCAAGCCCGCGCTATATCGATCCGGCCAAAGCGCGCCGGATCGTCCGGCGATTGCCCGACAAGATCTCAAGCGTCGGCATTTTCGTGAACGAGCCGGAAGAAAAGATCGGCCAGATCGCGCGAGAGGTAGGGCTCGAGTACATTCAATTGCACGGAGACGAAACGCCGGCGTTTGTGTCGCGATTGCGCCATGCGCTGCCGAAGCTCAAAATCTTGAAGGCGATCCGCGTGCGCAAGAGTTTTCAGGCGGGCCAGCTGCGCCCGTTCCGAGGTGTCGAGGCGATATTGCTCGACGGTTTTGACGCTCATCGCCCGGGGGGCACGGGGCGGGGATTCAACTGGGCTTTGGCGCGGCGCGCAGCCGCCCAGCGGATTTTTCTCGCCGGTGGCCTCACGCCCGAAAATGTCGCGGAGGCCATCCGCCGGGCCCACCCTTATGCGGTCGACGTATGCAGCGGAGTCGAATCGTCCCCGGGCAAAAAAGACGGAGGGAAAATGCTGGGCTTCATGCGCGCGATCCACGGAATTCCTTCCGCAGGGAAAGGCAAATGAGTTCGATCACACAAGCAGCTCCCGATGCGCGCGGACGCTTCGGCCCCTATGGCGGCCGTTATGTTCCCGAAACGCTCATGGCCCCGCTCGAAGAACTCGAAGCCGCGTACGCCCGGGCGCGCGCGGATCGCGCCTTTCAGGTCAACCTCCGCGATCTGTTGGCGAATTTCGCCGGCCGTCCAACGCCGTTGCAGTTTGCCTCTCGCCTCACCGCGCACTGCGGCGGCCCGCGCATTTACCTCAAGCGCGAAGACCTGTTGCACACGGGCGCGCACAAGATCAACAACGCGATCGGTCAAGGCCTGCTCGCTGAACGCATGGGCAAGCAGCGCGTGATCGCGGAAACGGGCGCGGGACAGCACGGAGTGGCCACGGCAACGGTCGCCGCGCGTCTCGGTCTGGCCTGCACGGTCTACATGGGCACGGAGGACATGGAGCGTCAGCGCCTCAATGTATTCCGCATGCGTTTGCTTGGCGCGGAGGTGATCGGAGTCGATTCGGGCAGCCGCACGCTGAAAGATGCGATCAATGAAGCCATGCGCGACTGGGTCACGAACCTTCGCACATCGCATTACCTGCTCGGCTCCGTTTTGGGCGCCCATCCCTATCCGGCCATGGTGCGCGATTTTCACAGGGTCATTGGTGAGGAGGCGCGCGAGCAGATCGTTCGCGCCGAAAACCGCTTGCCCGATCATCTTTTCGCTTGCGTGGGCGGGGGTTCGAATTCGATTGGCCTCTTTCACGCCTTTCTCGGCGACGCGAGCGTGAAGATGGTGGGGGTCGAAGCGGGTGGACGCGGGAAATCGCTGGGCGAACACGCTGCGCGTCTGGCATCCGCGCGCGGATTTTCCGGCGCGCGCCCCGGCGTCTTGCAGGGCACCTACACCTATGTGCTGCAAACGCCCGACGGCCAGATCTCGACGACACACTCGGTATCCGCCGGTCTGGATTATCCGGCCATCGGCCCCGAGCACGCCTGGCTCGCCGACCAGGGTCGGGCCGAATACACCGCGGTTACCGACGATGAAGCGGTGGATGCCGCGCGCACACTGGCTCGCCTGGAGGGCATCATTCCCGCCCTCGAGTCGGCGCACGCGCTGGCGGAACTCGTCCGCCGCGCGCCCCGCATGCCAGGCCATGAGCTCGTCATCTTGAACCTCTCCGGCCGCGGCGATAAAGACATGGAGATCCTCGCGCGCCATGTGTGAAGTCGCCTCAGGCGCCTCGAGCGAGACGCCCCGCTCGGAACGAATCGCGGAGCGGTTTCGCAAACTTTCGCGATCGGGCGAACTGGGCCTGGTCGCCTACATCACGGCCGGGGACCCGTCGCTCGAGGCCAGCGAGAAAATCGTGCTCGCTGCTGCCCAAGCGGGCGCGGACGTGATCGAGTTGGGCGTTCCCTTCAGCGATCCGGTGGCTGACGGCCCCACCATTCAACGCGCGAGCGAACGTGCGCTTCGCAGCGGAACGACGCTCCCGGGCGTGATCGATCTGGTTCACTGTGTGCGCCGGCGAAGCGAGGTTCCACTCGTGCTGTTCAGCTATTTCAATCCCATTCTGCAGATGGGCATCGTGAAGTTCGCCGATTCGGCCGCCTCGGCCGGTGCGGACGGCGTTCTCGCAACCGATTTGACATTCGAGGAATCCACCGACTATCGGGCGGTGCTGCGCGGCCGTGGACTGGACACGATTTTCCTTGCTGCCCCCACGTCCACCGATTCCCGCCTTGCGGGCATCGCCAGCGCCTCGACCGGCTTTCTCTACCTGATCTCGCGCACCGGGGTGACCGGAGCGCGCGAATCGTTGCCGGAAGAATTGCCCGGGCTGGTTCGTCGCATTCGCAAGTTCACCTCACTGCCGATTGCGGTTGGGTTCGGCATTTCGCTCCCGACGCACGTTACCGTCCTCGGAGGAATCGCCGACGCGGCAGTGGTCGGCTCGGCGATTGTTGACGAGGTGGAAAAGGCCCCCTCCGCGGAGGCTGCGGCAAGGGCCGTGGGCGACTTGGTTGCTCGGCTGAAACACGCCGCGCGCGCCGGCATCAGTCGCCGGGAGAGCCCTAGGTTGTAAGCGCCTGGTCCGGTCTTCCGGGCGAGCTGCTTTGATCTTTGCCGGCGGCCTCGGCAGCCGTGTGTGGTACAAAATGCCCCGGGAATTGAAGTAAACTGCTTGCTCGTTTTGCTCGCCGAGGAGGAAAGCGCGTAGCTCAGATGGACAAGCGCGTCGCCAACGCGGAGGCTGCCGTTTCCCGAATCGAGGATGGCGCGACGATTTTGCTTGGCGGCTTCGGCCTGTGCGGTATACCTGAGAATCTCATTGCCGCGCTGCGCCGCAGAGGCTCGAAAAATCTAACGCTCGTCTCGAACAATGCGGGCGTCGACGATTTCGGGATCGGCCTACTGCTCGCGAGCAAGCAAGTGAAAAGGATGATTGCGAGCTACGTGGGCGAGAATAAGACCTTCGAGCAGCTCGCGCTAAGGAAGGAAATCGAGGTTGAGCTGAACCCGCAGGGCACGCTGGCCGAACGCCTCCGCGCCGGAGGTGCCGGCATACCGGCGTTCTTCACGCCGACCGGGTACGGCACCATGGCTGCCGAAGGAAAAGAGACGCGCGAGTTTAACGGGCGCCCCTACGTGCTGGTTCCCGCTCTGCGCGGGGATTTTGCGTTTATTAAAGCCTGGAAGGGCGATCGCTGGGGCAATCTGGTCTACCGCAAAACGGCGCGCAACTACAACGCCGTGATGGCCACCGCGGCCGATTATGTGATCGCGGAAGTCGAGGAGATTGTTGAGCTTGGCGCGCTCGATCCGGATTGCGTGCACACGCCGGGAGTTTACGTCGACGCGATTTTCGAGGGCCAGAGCTACCATAAGCGCATCGAGCGCCGTACGGTGAGGAAGCGTTCGGCTTGAGAGACTGAACGCACCGGCGCACCGGGTTATCCGCGAGGCATTTTGGCCGTAACGGGGAGAAAGGCCGGCGGGAGAACGCGCGGGGCAGGCGAGAGAGGAAATGGGCCATGGACAAGCGCGAACTGATCGCGCGGCGGGTCGGGCAGGAGCTGCGCGACGGCGACTATGTCAACCTCGGTATCGGGCTTCCCACGCTCATCCCGAATCATCTCGCCCGGGGGATCGAAGTCGTTCTGCAATCGGAAAACGGGATGTTGGGAGTCGGGGCGTATCCCTACGAAGGCGAGGAGGACCCCGACCTGATCAATGCGGGCAAGGAAACCGTCACCGAAATTCCGGGGAGCTGTTATTTTTCGAGCGCCGAATCCTTCGCCATGATCCGCGGCGGCCGCATTGACCTCACCGTGCTCGGGGCCCTCCAAGTGGACGAGAAAGGGAACCTCGCCAACTGGGCCATTCCGGGCAAAATGCTGAAAGGTATGGGCGGGGCCATGGATTTGGTGGCCGGGGCCAAGCGCGTCATCATTGCCATGGAGCACACGACAAAGGAAGGGCAGCCGAAGATCGTGAAGCGCTGCAGCTTGCCGCTGACGGGTGTCGGAGCAGTCGACCTGATTGTGACCGAGCTCGCGGTGATCGAGGTCACCCGCGCGGGGCTCCTGCTGTGCGAGGTGGCGCCCGGCGTGACCCCGGAAGAGGTTCAGAAAGCGACCGAGCCGCTTCTCAGGCGCTCGCCGGATCTGAAGGCCATGCCCGTATAAGGATCGCCAACAAGGATGGAACCGAATCGATGGAGCCGCACTCGATCGTTGTGCTGAGTCTGCACACGCCAAAAGAGAAACTGTGGGGAGAGTTGTTGGCCGTTTCGACCGCGGGTGTGACGGTTCGCGGCATCGACCTCAGCGCCTTCGACGATTTCATCAGCCAGGTGCTGCATCCCGACGGCGACCGCATGGGGTTGCCGACGCTGTTCTTCCCGATGCTGCGCATCGAGCGCATCGCGCTCGACGAGCCTCGTGGCTCGATTCCCTCGCTTGCGGAAACCTTCCAAAAGAAGGTGGGGCGCTCGCTCGTCGATTACCTGGCGCAGTTCGCCTGAGAAACTTGGCCGTGGTAAGCTCGAACGGTCATGCCCTGGTGACACGACCCGATGGCTTCGCGCACCGTTCCCTCACGAATCCTTACCGTTCCTAACCAGCTCACCTTTCTGCGCCTGATTTTCTTGCCGTTCTTCGTGATTGCCATCAAGTACGGGCACTGGAGGACGGCCCTGGGCATCCTAACGGCGGCGGGAATCAGCGACGGTCTGGACGGCCTGCTCGCACGCGGATTGAATCAAAAGACGCCACTCGGCGCCTACCTCGATCCCATCGCCGACAAGCTGCTGCTTTCCTCGTCCTACTTCGTTCTGGCGCTCAAGGGGAAGGTGCAGTGGTGGTTGACGATTCTTATTCTCGGGCGCGACCTATTGCTCCTGATGGCCTGCGCCGTGATTCTCATCACCGTCGGTTATCGCCCTTTCCCGCCGAGTATCTGGGGGAAAGCCACGACGTTCTTTGAGATTTTCCTGGTCGTGGTGATTCTTCTCGCAAACGTGTGGCACGACCACGCATTGGGGAGCATGCGCTTTCTTACCGCCTATTTGGTTGCCGCGCTGGTACTGGTCTCCGGCATCCACTACAGCATCACCGTGTCCCGCCAGTTGCATGCCGGCCACTGACCCAGGCCTTTTAGCCCGCACGCAAATTCAGGAAGGCGACCAGGGCGAAACTGCCGAGGACCAGCAGAGCGCTTGCCCAGCCGAGGAGGTAGGCCCTCTTGCGTTCCTCGGGCGCAACCGGGGCGCGGTCCACCATGAGTTTGCCCAGAATGAACCCGGCCACGAAACCGCCGAGATGAGCCATGTTGTCTATGTGAAGACCAGGAAGAAGCCCCAAGATTGCGATATAGATGAGCCAGCGAATGATCTGGCCGCGCAGCATCTGCATGCTCGCGCTCTTGCGTCCCATGGTCACCGCAAGCATGACGCCGATCAAACCGAGCAGCGCCCCTGACCCGCCTACGCTGAAATGTATGGAAAAACTGCTCAAGACGTACCCGGCAATCCCCGTAACGACATAAATAAACAGGTAGCGCGCCGACCCATATAGATCCTCGATCATGGGTCCGATATCCATCAGTACCCACATATTGAACCCCATATGGAGAAGGCTGCCGTGCAAGAACACTGCAGTCACGAAACGCCAAGGCTGCTGGAAGTCACCCGGATGAACCACACCGCTTACTATGTAAAAAGGAAAGAGGGGCACGGAGGCACCGAGCCGATCCAGCACACTGCTAGCTATACCGCCAAGGTTCATTATCGCCCCGAGGCCTCCGCCCGACGGCATCTCGAATCCGCTCAGGCGCATGGTCCACACGAGGCTGATCGCGTACATCAGGCAGCTCAAGGTCAGGATGCCGTAGGTGGCCGGGGAAGTCTCCGGCATCAACTTGCTGAGCGACCGGCTCGCCGCGGCGAGTGAAAACATGAGGTTCGCGCCGCATTGATGGCAGCGCGTGGCGCTCGACCCAACCAGCGTTCCGCAAGCCGGGCAAAGCTTCGGCCGGCCGTTCTCCCGTTTGCCGCCCAAGGCTCCGCCCAATTTCTGCTTGAATCGATCGATTTTCCAGCGCAGGCGTGGAGAGAGTTCCAATCGGTTTCCTTGTGAGGTTTCGATTCGCCGGCCCAATAACGACTACGCGCGATCTATAATACCGAAATATGCGAGCACGCGCGAATTGGCAACTCCGGTGATTCCGTCCTCCGCGCGTGCGCGGAATCGAAGCGGTTCGGAACGGACGGGCTTCCAGCCGTGCCCGAGCAGGGGAGCGCTTCTGCTGGCCACCGCTCTCACCCTGGCTGGCTGCGCGCATCACAACGTGGTTCCCCCGCCCCCCACGCAAACGCCGGCGACGGAGCCGTCCGCCCCCGCAGCCGAGCGGCCGAGTTCGCCGGCGGGAAACGAGCGTCAACCCGTCGTTCCCGGGAGCTATGTCGAGCAGGGTGTCGCGTCCTGGTACGGCGCGCCCTTCGATGGCCGTCGCACGTCGAACGGCGAAATCTACGACATGCATCAGTTCACCGCGGCCCACCGCACGCTGCCGTTCAATTCCGTTGTGCGCGTGACGAATCTCACGAACGGCAAGCAGACCGAGGTGCGCATCAACGACCGCGGGCCGTTTGTAGGGAACCGCATCATTGACCTTTCCCTCCAGGCGGCGCAGGCCATCGGCATGGTGGGGCCGGGAACGGCCGAGGTGCGTCTTGAAATCATCGCCGGGCCGAACCCCACGCTCGGGCTTTTTGGCGTCCAAGTGGGCGCGTTCCTGCGGCAGGAGAACGCCGAGCGGCTGAAGGCGCAACTCGAGACTACTTATTCGCCGGTCAGCATCGTCACCTATGACTCGCCCTACGGATTTTTCTATCGCGTGCGCGTCGGGCGGTACGACACGGAGGACGCGGCGCGGCAGCTCGCGCTCGAGCTTCATTCGAACCAGCAGTTCACCACGTTCGTGGTTCGCCTCGATGAGCAAACGCCATAGGCCCGAGTTTCGCTGCGCGGCTGCTGCGCTTCTCCTCGGCCTGCTGCCGGCATCGGGTGCCGCGGCGCAAATGGAGGCGGAGGCCGGACCACAACCCGAAATCGTTCTCCCCCTCAAGCTGGTTGCCGGCTTCCCCGCTACTTTGGCAACCCTAGGCGCGGACCGGAAGCTCGCATCCCATGTGGCCGTCGTCCTCGGCAATGGCGTGCAGATTGAAACTGACGCGACCGGCCGCGCTGATTTTCCCGCGCCGGCGGCCGGCGTCCTCATCGCCCGGGCGGGAAACGCCGCGGCTGCTGCGCTGGTTGAGACGAGTCCTGGCCCGCCCGCTCCGCGCAGGTTGAGCGTCGCCCGCTTCGCCGCTGTGCACGGCAGCTTTGATGTATGCGGTGGCGGGTTTCGCGGCGATGCGGAGGAGGATCGCGTGCTGATCAATAATCAGCCCGGGCTCGTCCTCGCTTCCTCGCCCGAGTGCCTGGTCATCATCTCCGATCCGAAGATCCCACCCGGACCGGCGGTCATTTCCGTCGAAAGTCCCCGGCCGCCGCGCCGATCAACGATCACGCTCATCGCTATCGAGTTCGAGGCTCCGGAGCCGCCGCTAAAGCCCGGTCAAGAGGGCTGGCTAACGGTTCGCGCGCGCGGGTCGGAACAAAAGCTCCGCGTCTCGATCGAAAATCAATCGCCCGACGTGCTTCGCTTTGAAAGGGGAGACGCGCAGGAAGTGACGACTCGCGGAGGCACGCAGAACGTAGCGAAGATCGAGGTGCGGGCGATACGTTCGGGCGATTTTTCAATCCGCGCGCAGCTCGCGTCACGCCCCGATCCGGAAGCTGCTCGTCGCTTCATCGAAGCCGCCCAACCGCTGGCTATGGCCGACCAGGTCCAAGCCCTCAAGGAGGTAGAGAACGACCTTCGGCATCATCCGCAAAAGGCCCGCGCCGAACTCAGCCGCATGCTTGCCGCGGCAACTGCGGCCGATCTTCGCGCGCTCCTGGCCGCGGCTGTTTCCCTCCTGTAGCCCGGAGGATCGGAAGGGTGCTAGCACGCACGGCGTTTTGTGCGGGCCGGAGGGCATAATTTCGTTCAGCCGATCTCACTGGCGTACTCTGCATGTCACACTGCCAAAGACGACCAGGGCGAGGAGCAATCTCATCGTCCAGCTTTCGCCGAGATTCGCGGACAGTGCCCAAGCAAAGCTTTGCCATACAAGCGAGGCAAGCCCAATCCGCCCCCACAATCCCATCAGGCTGGACCACGCCGAGCTCGTCGACAATGCGACAAGAAGTGCAATGCCAAGCGCCCAGTGTTCAACCTTCATTGAAGTTTCTCCTGTCATGTCTCGGGCTTGCCCGGTCCGCCCGCCCGCCCGAATTCATTTCGCTTCACTAGATGGTCGAGTCCGCCGGCTGACTTTCGACATGGGTCGGGCAAGATGGGCGCATTCGTCCGCGAGAAGGAACAACCGGGCCCGGCCGTGGGGCCAACGCTCGGCAGGCGAAAAAGCCGTGGGGATGTAGAGAAAGGCGATTTGGCTCCGACTACCCTATGAAGATCGACCGAAGCGGTCGAGAGCAAAGCGCCCGCACCCATGGGCGCCAAAATAAGCGAGGGGGAGCGAAGACATGAAATATATCCTGCTGATGTCGGGTACGAAGGCAGGCGTCCGGAACTACCAGGCCTGGTGCCAAACAGACATTGACGCCCATATGTCGGTTCTGAGGAACCTCCAGAAGGAACTCGACGAGTCGGGGGAATTCGTGGCGACGCAAGGCTTGGCCATTCCGGACGAGGCCAAGATAGTTCGGGGCGAGAAGGACGGCCTGCCGGTCACCGACGGGATCTTCCCCGAGGCTAAAGAGTTCCTGCTCGGCTACTGGATCGTTGATGTCAGAAGTCCCGAGCGAGCTCACGCCATCGCCGGCCGGATTTCGACGGCGCCCGGACCTCAGGGAGTGCCGACGAACATGCCGATCGAGGTCCGGCAGTTGGTCACCGGTGCTCAAAAGACAAGCTGAGGATGGGGTCCACAACACCGACACGGCGTTTTGCGAGCCGCTGGGATTGTGAAGGAGAACCGGCATGAAATACATTTTAATGATGAATGCCAATAAAGCGAGTTGGGACGCCTATGCTAACTGGTCGAAGGAGGACCTGGAGCGGAACGTTGATTTCATGCGCGCATTCGGCAAGGAGCTCCGGGAGGCGGGCGTTTTCGTTTCGACCGAAGGCCTGGCATGGCCTGATCAGGCCAAGATCGTTCGGGCGGGGGAGAATGGGGAGCCGATTACAGACGGGGTGTTCCCGGAGTCCAAGGAGTTCCTTGCCGGTTACTGGGTCATCGACGTCGAGAGTCCCGAGCAGGCCTACCAGATTGCGGCGCGAGCTTCGGCGGCTCCTGGGCCCGGCGGGAAGCCCGGAGGTGTGCCAATCGAGGTCCGACAATTGCTAAGCGGCTTTGCTGACTTAGGCCTTTGAATACTCGCGAAGAGCGTCGAGAAGGCAGTCCTGTGCCGGCATTGGATATTCCGATTGAGCCGCTGCTGCGGGAATTGGCGCCGCAGGTGCTGGGGCCTGTGATGCGGCGTTTTCGCGAGTTTTCCCTTGCCGAGGACGCCGTGCAGGAGGCTCTGATGGCGGCGACCGTCGAGTGGCCGAAGAAGGGCCTGCCCGAAAATCCACGGGGATGGCTGATTCAGGTCGCCTCGCGACGTATGACGGACTACCTGCGCAGCGAGATCGCTCGCCGAAAGCGCGAAACGGCCGTGGCCGTGGAGATGGATCAGGTCGCGCCGCCCGACCCAGGCACCGAGAGCGACGAGGACGACACGCTCATCTTGCTCTTCATGTGTTGTCATCCGGCGCTGACTTCATCGTCCGCCATCGCCCTTACGTTGCGGGCGGTGGGCGGCCTGACCACGGCGGAAGTCGCCCATGCCTTCCTGGTTCCGGAGGCCACCATGGCCCAGCGGATCAGCCGGGCGAAACAAAGCATCAAGAATTCCGGGATTCCGTTTCAACTGCCGACGGTTGAAGATCGGGCGCGGCGATTGCGCGCGGTGCTGCACGTTCTGTACCTGATCTTCAATGAGGGCTACACGAGCAGCGCAGGTCCGGAACTTCGGCGAGCCGATCTGTCGCAGGAAGCAATCCGATTGGCACGCCTGGTCCACGACGTACAGCCGCAAGACGCGGAGACCTCCGGGCTGCTTGCCCTCATGCTCTTGACCGACGCGCGCCGCCTGGCACGCACGAGCCCCGAGGGGGAATTGATCCCGCTCATGCAGCAAGACCGCGCGTTATGGGATCGCGGACAGATCCAAGAGGGAATTACGCTTCTGTCGAGCACGCTGGCCCGGGGCTCGATGGGACCCTATCAACTCCAGGCTGCTATCGCTGCCCTTCATGACGAGGCTGCGCGACAGGAAGAGACGGATTGGCCGCAAATTCTGGCCTTGTATGACCTACTGCGGCGACTGTCGGACAATCCGATGGTCAGGCTAAATCACGCGATCGCGACGGCCATGGTCAGGGGTCCGAGGAAGGGCCTCGAACTTCTCGATCAGCTCACGACGGATTCGCGCCTTGCCGATCAGCACCGGCTGGATGCGGTTCGGGCGCATTTGCTCGAAATGGCTGGCGACCGTCGGGAGGCGGTGAAGCATTATCGCGCGGCAGCGGCAAAGACCGGGAGCCTGCCGGAACGCAACTACTTGCTTAGGCAGGCGGCGCGGCTGGCGAGCGAACCGTGAATGGGCGCGCTCTGAATGTCCGAAGCCCGCGCCGCGGGGAGATCTATTCGGTGGCGGCGGGTTCGAGCACGCTTGGCTCGGCCGCTTCGGGCAGCGCGCCTTGGGTCATGAGGTCGAGGGAACGGCGCGCCCGATCGAGGCGGTTTTCGGCGTCTGCGTAGCTCTGTTGGGCGTGGCGGATGTGCGTGCCCACTTTTTCGAACATGTCGGAAAATACTTCGAGCTGCTTCTGTAGCCCGTCGAGATCGCTCAGCAAGCGGCGCGCGTTTTCTTCGATCTGAATGCCGCGCAGTCCGAGCAGGATGCAGCTCAAATAGGCGTAGAGCGTGTTCGGCGAGACCGGGATCACCAGCTTGCCGCGGCAATAGGCGTCAAGCTTGCCGTTCTTCCCGTCTTCGGTCATCAGCAATTCGTAATACACGGCCTCGGAGGGCACAAACATCAGGGCCAGGTCGAGCGTATGCTCTCCGGGCAGGATGTATTTTGCCGCGATTGCGTCGGCGTGTTTTCGAACGGCCTGGGCGAATTCGCGCCGCGCGTCTTCGCCCGCCTCGGTCATGCGGCGGTAGGCGTCGAGAGGGAATTTCGAATCGATGGAAATCAGGTGGTCGCCGCTGTGCACCACGGCATCGACGATATCGCCGGTCGAAAAGCGGTATTGGATTTCGTAGGAGTCGCCTGGCAAGGCGTCCTCGAGCATGCGTTCGAGGCCGAGCTCGCCCAGAGCGCCGCGGGATTTCGCGCCGCCGAGCACTTGCTGAAGGCTCTGCGAGGCCTTGGTGAGATCGTCGCCCGCGCGTTGGACGGCGCCCAGCTGCTGGCTGATTTGGCGCACGGCCTCGGTGGCGGATTGGAGCTGCTTGGAGACGTCCCGCTGCGCGTCGGCGGCCAGCTTGCCTGAATCCGAAATGCCGCTCTGCAGGTCCTGGCGCACTTGGCCGAGTTGCTGGGTGACCGATTGCATCAGGTGATTGAGCTGCGCCGAGAAGGTTTGGTTCTGCGCCTGGAGGGATGTCTGCATCTCCTGGCGCACGGCGGACAACTGCTGCTCGGCCCGGCGTCCCGATGAGCGAACCAGAATCGCGACAACCACGACCGTGGCGAGGGCTACGGCGCCGGCGACAATCACCCAAACGACTGCGTCCATGTGTTTGGCCCCCCGAAAAATACGATGAACCAGCTCGAGTAGACTCTAGCGCCAAGCGCACCCGAGGTGAAGGTTTTTTGAGCGCCGGGAGGGCGAAGAAGGCAAGGGAGCAGCCTCCGAAGAAGGCTGCCAGCGATCGGCCGGCGATGTCGAGGTTCGCTTGGTCAGAAGTTGAACTTCAAGGCGAACTGGAATGTGCGCGGATCGTACGCGGCGGTCGGCGTGCCGGCCGTGCAGGTGCCCGAAGTCGGATCGCACAACGGATTGACGTCACTGACATTCAGGCGATTGAGCATGTTGAACCCGTCGGCGATCACTTCCAGATTCGTGCGCTCGCCAAGGGGAATTTTGCGGTCGATGCGCAGATCGATTTCAAAGAAGCCGGGGCGGGTGAACGCGTTACGCCCCAGATCGCCGATGCACCCGTAGGGCGGAGAAGGAACGGCCGGGTAGGGGCCGAAGGTGGCGCCCGTCGAATCGATGCAAACCGAAGGAATGATGAATTGTTTGCCGGGAATATAGGGAGAAGTGACCCCGGGCGGAAATCCGGCGGGTAGGGGCGCGCCGGCCGGTAGAACGGAGGGGCGGTTGGTGGCCGTGCCGAAATCGAGGTTCGGATCAGAACCGATCAGCACGTTGTACGGGCGCCCGGAAGCGACTTCGATGACTGGCGCCACGGTGAAGTCCGCGAAGATCTTGTGTGGCAGGGACGAATCGCTCGGGCGAAACGGGCTCTGGTACACGGCGCTGGTGATCCAGCGGTGCCGCTGATCGAAATCCGAATTTCCGCGGTCGAGCTCCGGGAAGCTGTTGTCCTGGGGATTGAGGAGCGTCGATAGATCGGTCGAATCGTCGATCGCGTGCGAATAGGTCCACCCGGAAAGCAGCTGTAACCCGTTCGAAAACCGTTTGGTCACCGTGAGCGTGAACGCGTCATAGAGCGAATTGCCGGTGGAAGTTTGCGGGTTGACGTCGCTCCAGGGAATCTGAACGCCCGCAAATCCTGTCGGATAGCCGGCCGTTTGTGCCAGCTCGATGAGCGCATCGTATCCGCCAACGACTCCGGCGAACGAGGGGTTCGGTCCCGACGGGCGGAAGTAATTGAACACGGCGGGTGTGCCGACGAACCCGACCGGCATGCCGCCGCAATTCGCTTGAGGGAAGCCCAGACCCAGAATTCCGGCGGCGATCAGGTTGATGCTGCCGGTTGCCGTATTCAGGCAGCCCGAGCCTTCGGGAACCGAAATCGTCACAGGATTGGTTCCTGGACTGGCCACCCCGGACAGAACGGCGTTATTGGCATTCTGGACGAGCAGCTTTGGATTTGTCACGTTGATGTTGATCGTGCGATCGAGGTGCGTGCCGTGCGTGAAATTGTAGGCCAGGCTGAGTTTCCAGTCGCTGCCGAGCTCGCGCTCCAGGGTGAGGTTGGCCTGCTGCGCGAGCGCGTATTGGAAATTTTTCGTGACCGGAATCGTGAATGGCAGCAGAGTCAGTGGGAACCCGGTGGTCATGAAGTTCTGATTCGTGAACAGGGAATTCGGCTGGAAAGGATTAAACCGCTGCTGGCCGGGCTCATAACACATGGTAAAGGGCAGTGCCGCGGAGGCATTGCACCCCGCGAGGTTTCCCGTGAGTAGGCCCTGGAAGATATTGGTCGCGTTCAGCGCGAACGGGTTGAGATCTACATCGCAAGCCAGGCCCGAACAGGGCGCTCCTCCGGCAGTCTCGAGCAGGGCGGAGCGCGCGCCATCTTCGGCTGTCGAAAGGAAAGCGAGCGCGAGAGGGGGGTGATCGTAGAAAAAGCCGTAGCCCGCGCGAATCACCGTCTTCCCATCGCCCCAGGGATCCCAGGCGATTCCGATGCGCGGCGCGACATTGTTCGCATCGACGGGGATGCCTTCCTCGACGCCGAAGGCCTGTTCACCGGCCGCATTGAGTGCTGTGGCCGGCGAAAACGAGGGAGTCCATTCGATGTCATAGCGGACGCCGTAGTTCAACGTGAATCGAGGAACGATCTTCCAGCTATCCTGGGCAAACACGCCGAGCGTCTTGTTGTCGAAGGGCCGGTCGGATGTGCCGATGCCCTGAATGAATGAGGTGGGGATGCCGAGCCCGTAGGCCTGCACGGCGGAAAACGCGGGCGCAGCCGCGAACGCGGAGTCGAGCGAACCGGCATCGAGGCTGCCGAACGAGTAGACGCCACCGTAATTCAGGGTGAAGATTTCCGTCTGCGACGAGCGCAGTTGCAACAGGTTCGCGTCGGCGCCGAACTTCACCGTGTGAGTCGCCTTAGTCCAGGTCAGGTCGTCGGTCCATTCATAGCGCCTCTCGGTGCGGTCCTCGGTCGAGAACGGCTCGCGCCCGAAAAAGGCATACCCGGTGATGTTCATGGCCGGCAGGTCGCCGCCCGGCAGAGTCGAATAGCCGTAATGCAGGCCCCGGCGCGCGAACTGGAAACGGGCTTCGTTGAACAGGCTGGGCGTCATGGAAGTCGTATGCTGACCGACGATATCGAGATCCCGCGTTTGCTGGTCCGACGTTCTCGAGCCGGCATTCTGCCCGAAGTTTTGGTTCTCGGCGTTCACTTCGATGCCGGTGATTGTGGACGGAGACACGTTGGCGCGAATGAAGGAGCTGTTGCTCGAGTTCCACAAGTGATCGAGCCGCAGCGACCACAGGCTCGTGCCCTCGGAAGTCGGGAAATTTCCGATGGTGGATACCAGTCCAACGAAGGACGCCGGTACGCTCGCCCCGCTCGAGGGAAACGTGTTTAGAGCAGTCCCGGCCAGCGACGCCGTGTTGCCGAACAGGGCGGTTTGCGAGGCGAGCGCGGCAGCGCAAAAGTACTCTTCGCCAAGGACGCCCGGCTGGCCCGCGATGAAGGAGGCCTGATCGGAGGTCAGCAGTCCGGCCGCTTGTCCCGGGTAGCAGGGAACGGGATAGGCGGCGTTCGTGGGCAGGTTGATGAGCCCAAAATTGTCTTGGCCGACGCTGGAAAAACCCGTTTCCTGACGCCGGGTTATTTCGTAGCTGAAAAAGTAGAATGTCTTGTCCTTTTGGAGGGGGCCGCCGATGGTGGCCCCGCCCTGGACGCGCGTGTAGGATTGCTTGACAGGTTCCGTCCCGAAGCTCTCTGCGGTCGGATCGAACACGGCTTTTACGGAAAACGGGTTCTGCGCTTGAATGGCGCTGTCGCGCAAAAAGCCGAACACGTCGCCGTGTACCTCGTTCGATCCGGATTTCGTGACGATGTTCACGACCCCGCCCATGGCGCGGCCGTATTCCGGCATGTAGTTGCTGGTGATCACCTGAAATTCCTGCACGGCTTCCTGCGACACAGTGGCGCGCACTCCGTTCACAGAATTGTCGACCGCATCGGCGCCGTCGACCGACACTTCGTTCGAGCGCGCTCGCTGGCCGCCAAAGTTCAAACCGCTCGTGGGCGCGGCGCCAATCGACGGCGTGTCGTCGCGCGCGGCCTGCGAGTCGAGCAGGGTGAAATTGATATAGTTGCGGCCGTTGATGGGGAGATCGTTGATCTGCGTCTGATTGACGGTTGTGGAGACGTCCGTCTTGGACGTATCGACCAGGGCTGGCGCTGCCTCGACGCTTACCATCTGCGCTGCGGACCTGAGTCCCAGCCGGGGGCTGTACTCGGCCACCGCGCCGAGTGCCAGAGTCATCGATGAGTTGGTCAGCTTCGCGAAACCCTCGGCCTCGACAGCCATCGAATAGGTCCCCGGCGGCAAGCCCACGATCTCGTACCGGCCGTTCGCATTGCTCGTCGTCGAGCGCTCGGCTCCTGTGGCTTCGTTCGTCAGCGTGATGCGGGCTCCCGCCACCGCCAGGCCCTGCGGATCAAGCACAGTTCCCGTGACGGTCACCGTGTTCACCTGTCCTCGTAAGGCGCTCGCAGCAAACAGTGCGAGCCCGCCGATCAGCAACAAGCGAGAAACATGGCGCATTCGACACCCCTCCTCAGCCTTCCGGTTGCACGATTTCTCTCGGACGGTTCTGCCCGGCTCGACCTTTAGCGCGTTCGAACGAAACGCCATGCCACACTCCGCCGCATCGTCCGAACCCGTAGCTGTGCGACTTCTACTCTCACCGAGAATGGTTTGCAACAGGATTCAGATCGCCGGGTGAAGGCGCGTGGCCTAAGGGTAAGCGGCCGGGCAGCCGGACCTCTCTGGGTTAGTCGGGACGGCTCGATCCGCTCAATTGAACCAGCGGCGTCCGGGATCTGGCCGGCGGAAGAGACTCGAGGGTTTGCGGCGCGCGCCAGAAATCGACGACCGAAATCTGATGCACGCAGGAGACGGTGCAGCCCGGAGCGCAGCCTTTCCTTGTGAGGAATTCGCGGCGGCGGTGCTCGACCGTGTAGTCGGCGAGCGGGATGCCTGGATAGCCCCGTTGCTGCGAGCAGTAATGAACCAGCCCGTCCTCGCAGATGTAGAGGTAGCGCGAGCCAGCCCGACAGCGCCAGTTGTTTTCGCGTCCCGCGGCAATATTGTGCTGGAACTGATTGACGCGGGAGAACGAGCGCTTGCCAAGCGACATGATCTCCTCGAAAATCTCCCGCTCGCGCGTCCCGAGCGGCTGAAGCTGGCCATTTCCGTCGTGAATCAGTCCCACGGTGGACGTGAATCCTAGCTCGACGGCGCGGTGTGCCACACTGAGCGCGTCTTCCGGGTTTTTGATGCCGCTGCCCAACACCGAATTGATGTTGACGTGAAATTCAGCGTGTTCGGCCAGCAGCTCGAGCTTCTGATCGAGCACTTTCAGGCTTTTTTTCGAGACCTCGTCCGGAACGGCGTTGTCGATGCTGATCTGCAAGTACTCAAGGCCCGCGCGATTCAGGCGTTCAATGCGCTCGCGCACCAGGAGATACCCGTTCGTGATCAGGCCCGCCAAGATTCCGTTCTTGCGAATGCGCGCGATGATTGTGTCCAAATCGGGATGCAGCAGCGGTTCTCCCCCGCTGATCGTAATGATGGCGGTGCCCATGGCACCGAGCCGGTCAATTCGCGCAAACATCTCCTCGGTGGGCACCGGTAGTGAGAAATCGTCGAATTCATTGCAGTAGGTGCATGCCAGATTGCAGCGGCGAGTCGGGATGATGTGGACAAGCAGCGGATGCCGCGTTGAGACGAGCCCCTTGGCGATCATGCGGAACTCCCGCAGCTTGCGATGCGCCGCCAGCACCTTCCGCCGAATTTTTTTGCTTCGAGTCACAAGGATCTGGCACACAAACTGCTCGCGCGCCCCAGTTGGCCGAATGGATCGATTATGCCACACGGCTGTCGATTCCCCATTCCAGCCCTGGTCCAAGGCAGTCGGCAGTATATCCCCGCCGCGCGCAAGCCCGGCTTCCTGTTTTCGACGGGTAGTGAGGCGAGTTCCGACACGGGCAGCGCCATCACGCAACATAAGCTCTTTCGGGCCGGTGGCTTAGGTTGAGCCGCGCTGCGCTGTCAATACTGGCAGTGTTCGTCTCCGTCTGCCTCACTTTACGATCGACCTGTGTACGAGCCATCTCATGCTCGTCTTGCCGTCCTGGTCCTACTGGCGGCAGTCGGCGTGTCTGCCGTTCCTACGGCTGCCCAGAAGCGACGTGAGCCAAGGTCTTCGACTCCATCCGAAACGGGCGCGGCCGTGCCCGTGCCCCTTGAACGGCCAGCCGTCTTCTCGGTCAGTGGTTGGGTGGTGGACGCGGGAAGCCACGACAGAATAGAGAGCGCAATCATCGAACTCGAGCCGGTGACCGGCGGGCTCGCGGGAACGACGGTCACCATGGGCAACGGAGAATTCGAGTTCCAGAACATTCCGGTTGGGACATACAACCTTGTCGTCCAACCCTTGGGATATGAGAAAGTCAGCCAGGAGGTGGCCGTCCCTTACGGCGGGGCTTTGGGTGTCGAAGTTGAAGTCCACAGGCCCGTCCCAGCGGCCGCCCAGTTTCGCGGCGACAGCAAGGTTTCCGTACGCGAATTGTCTATTCCGCAGAAGGCCCAGGATGCCGTGGAAAAGGGCATGGGCCTTCTCTATAAGAAATCCGATTACCAAGGCAGTATTAAGGCGTTTCGCCGAGCCATCCAAGTCTATCCAGATTATTATGAAGCATATGCTTATATGGGCGTCGCGTACGAGAAACTGGGGGATGCCTCTTCCTCCGAGCAGGCCCTTCGGAAATCGGTCGAACTGAGCCAGGAGCATTACCTGAACGCACTTTGCCTGCTGGCTGCGCTTCTCACTGACCAGCGACGTTTCACCGACGCTGAGCCGATCGCGAGGAGAGCCGTCGATCTCGATCCCAGTTCCTGGCTGGCAAATTCTGCGCTGGGCAATGCGTTGCTTGGCCTCAGCAAGAATAAGGAAGCGGAGGCGAGTCTTGCGGCGGCCGTCAAACTCCAACCCCAAAATCCCACACTTCACTTGATGCTCGCCAACGCACATATCCGGCTGCGAGAGTATCCCGCCCTGCTCGAGGATCTGAACGCTTACCTCGAGCTCGATCCCAAGGGGCCCTTCGCCAACCAGGTGCGCACCGAACGAGACACCGTTCAATCGGTGCTGGCTCGAACGCAAGTAGGGTCAGCCGCCGTATCCGCCACGGAACCCTAGCTTTCTAGAAGCGCCTGCCCCAGCGATTGTCCCCTTACTCGCCCGAGAACGCGTTTGGTTGAATTGCGCAAGCCTCGAGTTCCCAAGGCCTTGGGAACCCTGCCGGCCGAGGGCAGCAGGCCCTTGGCCAGCCGTCGGGGACCTAACTAGAAGATAACACCCTATTGACGCCTTAGTGACAATCGCACAAGCTTTATCTCTTACGTTACTGGTCGCTGACTATAATGCGACCGTTTACACGATAGGAACAAACTAGGTCCGTTTGTTCTCGAGAAGGGAGCAGTGCATGTTCCGTTTGTGGGCGGGGTCTGACGAGCCGCAAACCGACGGGGGGGCGAATTACCTCGCGTGCTGGAGGCGGTATGGACAGCCCAATACGGCTGTTTATTCTTTCCGATAATCGGTTATTTCGCGAAGCGCTTTCACGAATCTTTTCGAAGAAGACGGGCATCGAGACGATTGGCTCGCATGAATGTGCTTCAGCGTCCGCCGAGGAAGTGGTCTGTTCGGATGCCGATGTGCTGCTCCTTGATTCGGCGGCCCCGCTGGTCTCTGACTTAGCCCGGACGAGAGGCCCGGAGGGCAAGACGGTCAAGGTAGTCATGGTGGCGATGAAGGACGACGAAGAACTTTTTCTGCAAGTTGTGCGGCAGGGCGCCTATGGATACGTTCCCAAGGATGCGTCTGCCGTAGAGCTGGTGAGCGCGGTGCGAGCAGTCGCCCAGGGCGAAGCTGTTTGTCCCCCGCACCTGTGCAAGCGCCTGTTTGATATCGTTGCTCAGCATTGGGCCGAAACGGCCTCTCAACCCGAGCGGGTCGGAATGGGGCTCACCCGGCGCGAGGAGCAACTGATTCCCATGATCGACCGCGGCCTGACCAACAAGGAGATTGCGACGCAGCTAAATCTTTCCGAGAAAACCATCAAGAATCACGTCCACCGGATCCTGCAAAAGGTGGGCGCGGAGAATCGATTCAGTGTGGCCGCCGCCTGCCGCTCGAGCCGCAACTCCGCACGTCAGAATTCGCCGCTGGCCTCGCCACCGCCGGCATAGCCGAAAAACCACTCGCAATCGCTTGCGCCGTCTGCGGAGCCTTCCGGCTGATTTCTCAGGAACTGCTCCCCCGGTTGGCCCAGGAAGTCCTTCCACTACGTCAAAGCAGTTTGCTGGGCGCTGGGGGCTTCGGCTCGAGAAAAACGCGGAAGGGTGATCAGGAATGCGGTTCCCGCCTCCGACGTGCGCTCGACGGCGATCGAGCCGCCATGGTCGTGAATGATTTTATTGACGATGGCCAGCCCGAGTCCGGTGCCATTTGGTTTGCCTGAACTCACGAAGGGGTCGAACAGGGTGGCGCGAATAGACGAGGGGATACCCGAGCCGTTGTCGGCGATCCTGACCTCGAACCGATCGTGGACGGAATTGAGCTCGACTTCGATCTGGCCTTGCCACTGAGCGGTCGCCTCGCAGGCGTTGAGCAAGAGATTAAAGAATGCGCGCTCGATTTTCTTGGGATCGAAGACGCCTTCCATCTCGCCGGAATTTCGCAGGGAGATTGCGCGGCTGCGAAATTCCGGGCGCGTGAGAACAGCGTCGACAGCGCGCCGCGTGGCTTGATCCAAAGACGCAGGAACAGCGGAAATCGCCCGGTCCTCGCGCGCAAGCTCGCGGAGGGAGTCGAGGAGCTCAATCATTTGGTCCGAAGCGGTCTTGATCTCGCCGTAGATCTCATCTCTGTTGAGCTTCAGCTTTTCCGCTTCGTAGAGGAATTCCGCGTTGGCCACGAGCGCCGCAAGATGGTGCCTCAGGTCGTGCGAGATTGAACTTGCCGCGCGCCCGAGAGCGGCCGTGCGCTCGCTCGCCATCCAACGCTGCTGGGAGGCGAGCAGTTCACTGCGCATCTTCGCAAAGGCTTGGCCGAGCTCGGCGACCTCGCTGCTACCGCGGGGCGTGATGGTGTAGGCATAATCCCCGGCAGCGAGTGCCCGGACGCCTGCGACGAGGTTGTCGAGGGGGTGGGTGATGGTTCGCGACATAAAGCTGAGCAGCAGAGCGCCGAGCCCGATGGCGGAGAGACCCAGGATTAGGATGGTGCGGTTGAGCTGGCTGATGGAGTGGTTCGCTTGCTGCATGGAAACCAGGACGTAGCATCGCACCGGCGAGGGCGGGCCGTCATGGATGACCACCGAGGCGGTCTGATATTCATTCGAGCCGGAACCGATCTCGCGGGGAGCCGGATTCAGAGCGCCTTCGCCCGATGCGCTGAGCAAAGCCTCGAGCTCGAGTTCCGTGCCGCGAGAAACCGTCGAGGCAATGATCTCGTTCCCCGCCGCCAGCGCGATTTGGCTACCCGCGGCCGCCGAAAGCTGCCGAGCCAGGCTCGAATCGACTTGTTCGCCGACGACAATCACCCCGAGTTGGGTCGCATCGGCTTCCGCGCCCAGAGTGATGGGACGCAGAAAAACCCAGTACAATTGGCCGGCGTCGTACCACCAGGCGGCCTCTTCGCCCTGCTCGATCGAGCGGCGCAGGTTTTTCTCGGCTATGTCCCGGCGCCAGCCCGGCTTGCGGGCGTGAAAGGCAAAGATCTTTCCTGCGGGGCTGGCGACGATGAACAGATCGCTCCCGGCCAAACGCCAATAGCGGACCGAAGCGTCCTGGATGGTCAGCGGGTGTTCGGTGGTCATCATGGCCATAAGCGTGGGCAGTTCCGCCAAAAGTGCGGTGGCCCTTGAAAGCTGGAGCTGCCTTTGCTGTTGTACGCTTTCGAATGCGCGGAGGGAGGCCGACAGGCTGTCGCGAACCTGATCATTGATTTCCGACCGCACGCGGTCGCGGAGGATGAGCAGAGTCGCGCCTGTCAGGGCGGAAATGATCAGCAAGTTGGCAATGAGGAGCTCGGATCGGAGCCTGAGATTGGCCATCGCGCCTACTTTTCGAGCGCTGCGGCGACATTCCCGATCGTGAATTTGTAACCTGCCCCGTGCATCGTGAGGAAGTAGCGCGGGTTGGCCGGGTCGGGCTCGAGTTTTTGGCGTAGGCGCAGGATATGATTATCAACCGTGCGCGTCGTCGGATAATTCTCGTAGCCCCACACCTCATTGAGCAGTTCCTCGCGGGATATCACGCGGCCCGGTGAGCGGGCAAAGAATTTCAGCAGTTTGAATTCCTGGGCGGTAAGAGACAGGGACTTTCCCGCGCGAGCTGCTTCCATGCTGGTGAAGTCGATTCGGACATCTCCGAAACAGAGCAGTTCATGTTCAATCGTCTCGCCCGCGATATTCGTAACGTGCTGGGGAGACGGTCCGCCGCGGCGCATGGCTCGGCGGACGCGCGCCAGCAGTTCCTTGGGGCTGAAGGGCTTGGTCACGTAATCGTCGGCGCCGAGTTCGAGCAGCAGGACCTTGTCTTCGACATCGGCGTTGGCGCTCAACACGACGACAGGCACCGAGGAGGCTTCGGACTTGAACGCGCGACAGAGCTCTTTGCCGGGCAAGCGCGGGAGCTTCAAGTCGAGCACCACCACGTTTGGCGTCTGCTTGCGGAAATTCTCCAGACCTGCGACGCCGTCGGAAGCGATGCGTACAGCCAGGCCGTCAGCCTCGAACAGCCGCTGCAGCGTTCGCTGCATCGCCCGGTTATCTTCCACGATCAAAACAGTTTCCATATCGCCCCTCGAGTCGAATTTTCCTGCGCCCGCAGAGCGGCGCGCCGTGGCATCGCCTTCGAAATCAATAATCCGTGGCCCCGGGTTTTGGATCGTAGTCGCGTCCGTACTTGTTCTTATGTTTCGCCGTGTTTGGTCCCGTGCCGGGAACCGAGATTGCCGGCAGGATTTCGTTGCCATGGACTTCGATTGTGCGCGCGAGCGAATCCAGATCGCGCGAATCCGCGTTCTCGTACCAGACACAAAGGAGATATTTTCCCTGCGGAACGTGGGAGATCACGATTCGTCCGGACTTGTCCGACACGCCGTACAGACCGGAATCCACCGCCAACACTACCGCGGCCATTTCCGGGTGTATGTTGCAGAAAATGTAGGATGCGCCGGGGCGGTCAAACTTGATGGTCTTGTGCGCACCGGCTTCGTACAACCCCAGATCAAAACGCTTGCCGCGATAGAGCGAGAATACGTTATGGAACCAGGGGTCGAGATTGGGGAAATCGACGACGCTGCCGACGGGCACAACCAGCAATCTCGGCTCAAACGCCTTGTCACGCTGCACCATCTGGTAATTTCGACTCGGTGGCGCAGATGCGGCGGGCCGAAGCGGCCCTTCCGGGACGAGCCACACGGCCATGTTCGAGGCGTCTTTTAGGGGTGCGCCGTTCCCCGCTTTGACGACTTTGACCATGCCGGTGAGCTCAAAATCCCCTTCCGGCAAAGGCTCAATTGATCGAGCCGCTCCGGCAAGAACGGCCACCGACAGCAACAGGGTGCCCCAACTCGTCCGGTGTCTCGTGGTTAGAATTGTCATGGCTAGAACAGGAATCCCGCAGCCACCCCCACCTGGTCGGCAATCGAGGGAGCTCCCGACGCCGGGTACGTCCTCAGCCGCTCGAACTGGGGCGAAAAGAGCAGATCCGATCGCGGCCGGAAAATGTAATTTACGAACACCATCTGGTTTCGAGGCGAAAGAGTTTCGAGCGAGACATCCAGGGGCTCGATCGACCGCAGGTCAGCCGAATCGCGGCCTCCCGATCCAAGCCCGAAATTGAATTCGTTCTTGGCATCTGCCTTCAACTTGAGCTGCGCCCAGCCGCCCGACATGGTGATTTGGGCGAGCGCGGGAGAGGCAATGGCGTAATAACGGTAGTCGCCCGCGAGCGGACTCGGGCTGGGGACTCCCCCGAACGAATCGATCCCTTTGCCCAGGAACATTTCGCCCGAGAGTTCGGCGTATCGAGACACCGCGAAGCGCCAATCCCCGACACCGCCCCATCCGTTCACCGTCTCCCCGCCCGCGTAACGTTGCGGCGAGTAAATCCCGGAAATCCCGAAGGCGATCGGGCGGCGGTCATCTCGGCCGCTCGCCGAGAGCCGCACTGCGTAGGTCGGCTGGCGTGAACTCTCGGCTGCGCTGGGCGTGCGCAGAGTGGTCACACCGGTCGTCTGGTAGGTCGGAGGATCCATGAGGCCAGCCTGTATTTTCAGTTGCGCCGACCCAGTGTCGACGCGCTGCTCGACACCGACGGCGGGAGTCCACACCCACAGGTTGCCGGCCGCGGCGAATCCGGGAATGGCGACCGACATGTAGGAGGTCGGCAGGTTGGGAGAGAAAAACGGAACGTCGAGTCCGCCGAATAATGAGGTATGCGCCCAGTCCATCCGCAGCCGCGCAATTCTGAGTCGCAGGAGTCCCGACGTATTCGAGCCATAGCCTGGGGGCAGGCCGCCGAAGAAGTCCGCCTGCAAATCGCCGACCGTGCTGGCGCCGAAGATATGCGGCCCGATTCCGGTTAGCTCGACGATGGATTGCCTGAGCGAAGCGCCCACGGCACCGGACGACGCCCCGGGGAAGGGGAGAAGCGCAATCGTGGGCACGTCGAGATTGTCGACCTGCCCGGACACGGAAAACACGTTCAGCAGAACCATTCCGGACAGCTTCAGTCTGTATTTCAGCGCGCTCTCGACCTTGTCCTGGGCCAGCTCGTCAATCCGCGCATTTGCGATCTGCCAATCGTCGGCCGTGATCTGTGCCGGCTGCTGCTCGCTGGGTGTCGGGGCGGCCGCCTTCTCGCCGGGAGGCGCGCCGGCGACCGGCGTGGCCGGCGGAGCATTGGCTCCCATTTTGTCCATCACTTGTTCGAGCATCCACCGCAACTCTTTGATCTCTTGCCTCGATGCGGAAAGCTCCTGCCGTGTTTGATCGAGCGATTCGCTGAGTGCCTCGATCCTGGCGTTCAATTCCGTCTGCTCGGCCGACTGTCCCGAACCGGATTGTCCGCACACCGGAGCACTCGCGATCCCGATCGCGCAAGCCACGCAGCCCAGCGCGACGCCCCACCGCCTAGAAGCCATAGCCTCCTCCCCCCGGACCACTCGAGCGTTTCCAGCCTATTGGCACGCACAATCCGCGGCCTCGAGGGCTCGCGCTGCTTCGGCTTTACCCAGGGCACGCTTCCCGCGCAAGCCCGCCACCGAAAGTGAAACGAGATGACGCATGAAACGCGACGCGCTTGGCCGCATACAGCTTCCAGTCTGTCTTGAACCGCGCGCGCATCCCTCGGTCTGTCGAATCCAGGTCGCATAATGTCGGCCTCCGCCGAAGCGGGATAATCCGGCTGAGCCAGTACGCCCGCCACGCGCTAGGTTCGCGGATGAAGTCGTTATGGATGAACAGGGTCACCTTCGTCCCCGGAAACTCGGACAGTGTCCATGGCGTTCCGAAGGTCGCGATCCAGCAGTTGATGCGGTCGGAAAGCGCATCGACACACCAATTCGCGAGTATCTCTGGTATTGGACTTCCGAAAAGCCGATTGGTTAACGCCAATATGAGTCCCGCTCCTCAGGATGGGGTCGCCCCCGCCGATCTCGCGGATAGCCGCCCAAATCGGGTCGCTGTTCGGGCGCGAGCGGAGGAAATAATCGATTTCCCACAGCCAGGACAGGCGGACCCAGGAGGTGAGGAAGTGCCGGAAGGCGTGCAAGATCTGCAGCATGCATTCATCTGGTTCGGAAAGTGAAACGAATTGAATGCCCCGGAGGTTTCGAACGCATGTCCGCTCCAGCCAATCGTGCGCGATCGTCAGGCCCACCTGATCCCTGTCTTCTCGCATCGAGGTGTGAATCTCCGCCTTCCGATGGTAGTCCATTCTGTAGATATCGTCGCTGGCAGACGGAATGCGCCGCAGCGGACCCGAAAAACAGAGCTCGCCGCAGGGCTTCTTTTTCGAGATGGAGTAGCCGCATTCGCGGGAGGCAGTCCCGATACCCTCTTCGTTCGGCGGTATTTCAGGGCTCGGACGGAAACACTCTCTATCTTTATGACTGTCGCTCTCGGCTGAACGGACCTAGCTCACGGTAGGTCTTTCTGCATGCGGTCGACGACGTCTTTGGGTTCGGTGACCGGCGGGTTGCCCAGATACTTGCCGAAGAACACCAGATAGCGTTGCCAGCGGTCCTGAATGTGGCGCGGTTCAACGAAGCCGTGATTCTCGCGCGGGTAGGTGACGTACTCGACGGGAACGTGCCGGTCGAAAAGCGCGCGATAGAATTCCTCCGATTGCGGAATAGGGACGCGCGTGTCTGCTTGCCCGTGAAGAATCAGGGTGGGCGTTTTGACGTTCTCGACGTATTTCATCGGCGAGTGATCCCAATACTCCTGGAAATTGTCCCAGGGGGCCTTCATCTCGAAGAACAGGGTCAGGTACCGGTGAATGTCCGTCTGCGAGTACATCGAATACAGATCGGGAAGGCCTGCGCCCGGTGAGATGGCTCGGAAGCGGTCGGTCTGCGTATCGATCCAGAAGGTCATGAAACCGCCATAGGACCAGCCGAAGGCGCCCATGCGCGCGGGATCGGCCCAGCCCTTTCCGATGATCTCGTCGACCCCGCTCATGTCGTCCTTGTAATCGCCGTCCCCCCAGTCGTTCTGATTTGCGGTGGCGAATGGCTCGCCGCGTCCGGTCGAGCCGCGGAAGTTCGGTTCGAGCACCAGATAACCGTTTGCGGCCATGATCTGCTCGGTGGGATTGAACGAGAGCAGTGAGGCACCGGTCGGGCCGCCGTGGGGATTTAGGAGGAATGGAACCTTTCGCGAGCCATCGAAGTCCACCGGCTTCGTGACCACGCCCTCGATTTCCTTTCCATCCTTGCTGCTCTTCCAGCGGACCACTTCCGTAACGCCGAGGGCGTAGTCGGCGAGCCAGCGGTTTTGATTGGTGATGGGCTCAACCGAGCCGAAGCTCGGGTCGGACCGGAACACGTCGGTCGGATGAGTGGGATCGGACCAGAGCCCGATGGCGGTCTGGCCATTGGCACTGATTTCAGCCAGATCGATGACTCCGGCCTTGCTGGTAATCTGGCGAACGGTCCGGTCGGCAGCGTCCGCGGCAAAGACCTCGACGGATTCACGGGTATCGGTGCTGAAGTAGATGGTCTTGCCGTCGGCCGACCAAACCGGATCGGCGGCATTCAGTTCGAAGGCGGTCGTCAACGGGCGCGGGTCGCCGCCGCTGGCGCTCACGACGAAAAGATCCATCTTGTAGATCATGGGCCCGGAGCTGCCCAGGTAGGCGACCGTTTTGCCGTCAGGCGACCAACGTGCGGTGTGCGTGTACTTGGGCGTAGGAGCAAGCTTGCGGGCGTTTCCGCTGGACACATCGAGCACCCAGGCGGTCTCGAGGGACGAATCATCGAGCCGCGGAGTCGGGGTGGTCGTGAAGCTTATGTGCGTCCCATCCGGCGACCAGCGCGGGTCGCTCACCGTGTAATCGCCCTTCGAAATCTGCTTCTCCTGGCCGGTTGCGATGTCCCAGGTCCACAGCTGGGTCATTTTCATATCGTGGTCGACAACGACCGCATCATCCTTTTCCTTCTTGCGGGCATCCTCCTGGTCCGTCGGAGGGCCGCTAGCGACCAGGAGCAGGGTTTTGCCATCCGGCGAGAATTCGAATGCGTGCACGCCAGCTTTGTGACGGGTCACCTGCCAGGCCTCGCCGCCGTCAGCGTACAGGAACCAAACTTGGGGCTTGGCGTCCTTCTCATCGCCGGCGTCCATGATAAAACCCAGCAGTTTGCCGTCGGGGGACCAGGCAGGACTTGAAACGCTTTTCTCACCGCGCGTGAACTGCCGGGCGGCAGTGTCCGGCCCGGCCGCGGGCACGACCCAGAGCTGCGTCAGGGACTTCCAGTCTTTGTCCTTCTCCATCTCGTCTTCTGCGACGAGATAAGCGACACGCGAGCCGTCGGGCGAGATCCTGGGCGAGCTTACCCGCGCAAGGCGCAGCGCTTCGGCGGTACCGAACAGTTTCTTGCCTTCCTTGTTGAGCGCGGGTTTGGACGGGGCGGTCGCCGACGAGTTCTGAGCAAATCCCGGCAGGGAGAGGAGTGCGATTGCGAAAATCAAAATGGCCGTCGAGCGGCGAATGGGTTTTGTGTTGAAGAAAGTCACGCCAGAACCTCCTTGCGCGCGAATGCGCGTTTCGGGCGTTTTCGGCGTGCGCAGTATAGTGGCTCTCGGCAGCGGTTTCAATTCCGTCGCGCAAAACGAATGGGCGGTCGCGCCCCACGCCACGCTCACACCTCGGACTGGTATGAGCGGCACGCGGGAATCCGGTTCGGGGTAGAGCGTCCGCGTAAACGGTCTGCACCGGTCCGCCAGACCAGGAGTTCGGGGAGTTCTCCTCCGAGCAGCATGCCGTTCAGGCTGCGGCGGCTAGGAAACGATGCCGAGGTTCTTGCCCACGCGCGAGATGATCTGAAGGGCGCGCTCGAGATCGGCGCGTTTGTGCGCGGCGGTGACGATGGTGCGCAGGCGTGCCTTGCCTTCGGGCACGGTCGGGTAGCCGATGGCGCAGGCGAAAACACCTTCGCCAAACAGGTCGCGCGAGAACTGGAATGCCTTCGCCGCGTCTCCGACCATGATGGGCGTGATGGGCGTTTCGCTCTGGCCCGTATCGAAGCCAAGCTTTCTGAGTTGCCGTTTGAAGAATTTCGTATTCGACCAAAGCTTCTTGACCAGCCGGTCGCCAACTTCCGAATCGAGCAGCTCGAAAGCGGCCTGGCAGGTTGCGGCAACCGACGGTGGATGGGAGGTGGAAAACAGGAAGGGGCGCCCGCGATGGTAGAGGAATTCAATCAAGTCACGGGAGCCGCAAACGTAGCCGCCGAGCGAGCCGATGGCCTTGCTGAGCGTGCCAACCTGAATGTCGACTCGCCCGTGAACACCCAGGTGATCGATCGAGCCGCGTCCGCGCGTGCCGAGGACGCCCGAGGCGTGGGCATCGTCGACCATCATGATGCAACCGTATTTCTCGGCCAGGTCGCAAAGTTTCGGCAGATCGGCGATGTCGCCGTCCATGGAGAAGACGCCATCGCTGATCAGGAGCTTTCTGCCGTTCCATCCCTTGGTTTCCTCGAGGACACGCTCGCAATCGGCGTAGTCCTTGTGTTTGAAGACCTTAATCGTGGCGCGCGAAAGGCGGCAACCGTCGATGATGGAGGCGTGGTTCAGCTCATCGGAGACGATCAGATCTTCCTTGCCGAGGATGGCGGAGACCGTGCCGGCGTTGGCGGCGAAGCCGGACTGAAAAACGACCGAGGCCTCGGATTTCTTGAAGCGCGCGATCTGCTCTTCAAGCTCCATGTGGACCCTCATGGTGCCGGCAATCGTGCGGACAGCGCCTGAGCCGACCCCATACTTGCGCGTGGCTTCGATGGCGGCGCGACGCAGTTTGGGATGTGTGGTGAGGCCGAGATAATTGTTCGAGCTCAAGTTGATCACTTCCTTGCCGTCGAAATTGGCGACGGCTTTCTGCTCGCCCTCGAGGACTTTCAGATGGAAATAGAGATGCTTCGACTGCAGGTCTTCGAGCGCGTCGCGCAGATACCGTAGCTGCGGACGCCCTTGCGGACCCGGCGCCGGCGTGGTCATGATGCCTCCCCGTAGTCGTCGTATGAGCTGACAAGCTTACCTCTGATCGAAGTCCTGCTGGCAATTGTTTCCGTAAGTGAAGGAATGCACGACGAGTCCGGAGGCCACAGGCTTGAGCGTCACGAGGTGCGCGCGGAAGGAGGAATTCTTCACGAGATAATACATGCGCGGGTCGCTGACCTCGAGGTAAGAACCCTGTGCATCGCTATGGACGTCGACACCCGCCTCGTCCGGCCCGAGGGGCCGGCCATCCTCGAGGATATACACGCGGACCGGCTTGTTCGGATTTGCGACACTCAGAACGGCGTAAACAGAGCGTGCGTGGTAGCGGAGTTCGGCGCTGCCATGACCATCGTTCGAGGTGACGCCATCCTGCTCGACCGTCCATCGGCCCGAGAGCATGACCCGGCCATCGGGCGGAGCACCCTCGAGGGCGAAATTCGTCGGCGCGCCGTTGTTGTCGTAAGCGTTTCGGTTGGCCATGGCACCACGGCCAAACCAATCGCCGACATAGGTTTCCTCCGTGCAAAGGCCGCAGGAAGGCGCGAAGGTGTTCTCGGGCGGGTCGAGCGGAAGCTGATTGATCTCGGGATGGGAGCGAGCGATGAGCTCGCGGATCTTCTCCTCCATCGCCCCATTGTTTCCCTCGCCCGCGATGTGGAGGACGATGTCTCCGTTCTGGTCGATGAGATAGCGGTTGGGCCAGGCGTTTGAGTGGTACTCATTCCAGATCGTACCGTGCAAATCCGCGACGATCGGCCAGGGCAGCTGGAAGCGTTTCGCCGCATCCCGGACATTGTCCACCTGGTAGCCCATCTGGAATTCGCCAAAATGCACGCCGACGATATCGAACCCGTACGTGTGGTATTTCGCGTACCAGCGCTTCAGCACGCTGAAGTCACGGATGCAGTTGATGCAGGTGAACTCCCAGAAGTCGATTAGCAGAACGCGGCCGCGGTAGCCCTTGATGGAGTGCGGTACCTTCAGGCCGGCTGCGCCCGTATCGATCCAGACGGCGTCGGAGGCAAAGTTCGGGGCCTTTTCGTCTTTGGCAGCCCTTGTGTCGGCAGGTGCAGCGAGGGAAAGGACGAGTAGCAAAGCGCACAGAAGGCTTTTCATGCCGTAACTGCAGTGACCTGAGCCGCTCGCTCCATCTGTTACTTAAGCGATCCGTTCGGATAAAACAGAACCTTGCCGGCTTGGCCCGATTCGAGGAGGGAGAACGCACTCTCGAACTTCTCGAGCGGCAAGCGTTCATGAAACAGCGGATCGAGATTGAGCCGGTGGTGCTTGAGCAGCTCGGTCATGTGGACCCAGGTCTCGAACATGCGCCGGCCGTAGATTCCCTGCACCGTCGCGCCCTTGAAGATCACGTCGTTCACCAGATCGAAAGTGACCAGATCCCTGGGTATGCCGAGCAGAGACGCGCGGCCGCCCTGGCGCAGCATCTGGAAGCCCTGGCGGATCGCCTCAGGATGTCCGCTCATTTCCAGTAGGACGTCGACGCCGCCTTCGGTGAGGTTGCGCACGTGCTCGACGATTCCCGGCTGCGAGGGATCGAGTGCCTCGTCGGCCCCCATGGTAATGGCCAGTTCGCGGCGATGGGCATTCACTTCGGTTGCGAAGATCAGGGCGCAACCGCAGGCGCGGGCCACGTTGATGGCCATCAGCCCAATCGGTCCAGCGCCGGTTACCAGAACGTTTTGTCCGGCGATTTCGCCGGAGGTGACCGTGTGCACGGCATTACCCAACGGATCGAGAATCGCGGCGTAGTGCTCGGGGATGGCGGGATCGATTTTCCAGATATTCCGCGCGGGTATGCGGACGAATTCGGCGAAACAGCCGTCCGCATCGATGCCGATGATGCGCACGTTCTGGCAGACATGAGGCTGACCCATGCGGCAGGGCCGGCAGTATCCGCAGTTCACGTGCATTTCGGCGCTCACGAAATCGCCGGGCTTTACCGAGGTAACCTCTTCTCCCACTGTCTCGACCACCCCGCAAAACTCGTGTCCGAAGGTCATGGGAGGACGGATGCGCGAGGCGGACCAGCGATCCCAGCCGTAGATGTGCAGGTCGGTGCCGCAAATGGATGCGGCTCGGACACGCACGAGAACATCGCTAGGACTCGTCTGCGGTACGGCGATCGATTCGAGCTGCGCTCCCCGTTGCGGGCGAGCCTTGCGCAAGGCCTTCATTGTCGCGGCGGGCATCGATTGTGGGCGGCGGACTTGCTTGCCGTCCCATCCTAGCACATTCCCGGCGAGGGGAACCTGGCTGCCGGGGCTTCCCCAGGCTCAAAGAATTCGCCGCCTGTTGCGCAAGTTCCGATACAATCGCGCGACGTGACACAGCGTACATCGATCGGCGGCTCGGACGCGGCGGCCCCTGCGCAAGAAAGCCGTTCTTCGCTCGGGGGGCGCCTGCGCGAAATCCGCGGCGGTTTCGAGTCTTCGTTTTGGGTCGCGAACTTCACCGAGCTCTTCGAACGGCTCGCCTACTACGGGACCACGGCGGTCCTGGCCATCTACTTGCACGAGAACCTGAGGCTGTCGATTGAGCAGACCGGCGCGCTCATGGGATTTTTCGGCTTCGTTGTGTGGTTTCTCCCCGTGCTCGGCGGCACGCTGGCCGACCGTTTTGGCTTCCGGCGCGCGCTGCTGTTCGCCTACGGGGTGATGACCATCGGATATTTTCTGCTCGGATCGATTTCCGCGCCGTGGATGGCGCCCGCGCGCCATGCCATCGATTTGAAATGGCTGGTGGGCACAATTCTGATGGTGCCCGCACTGGGGCCGGCGCTCGTGAAGCCGTGCGTGGCGGGGACGACGGGTCGCGCGTCGAAGGAGAGCGTGCGGTCCATCGGCTATTCGATCTATTACACGCTGGTAAACATCGGAGGCACGCTGGGACCGATCGTTGCCTCCCTCGTGCGCACGCGTGTCGGAATCGAGAGCGTGTTTCGCGTTTCATCGCTGAGCGTCTTCCTCATGTTCTGGGTGACCCTGTTCTTCTTTCGCGAGCCGTCCGAGCGCGGGGAGGAACAAGTGCCGAGCGTGCTCGCCGCGATTCGCAACATGTTCGTCGTGCTCGGGAATTGGCGATTCGTTGCCTTTTTGCTCGTTTACTCCGGGTATTGGGTGATGTATTGGCAAGAATTCGTCTCGGTGCCGCTGTTTGTGCGCGGCTTCATTAATCCGCAGGCGCATGTCGACGCGCTGCTCTCGATCGACGCGTTTACGGTGATGTGCCTGCAGATAGCGGTCAGCGTGCTCACACGCAGGATTCCGACGTTTCCCGCCATGACGCTCGGCATCTTCATTTCGAGCGTCGCGTGGATCCCGCTAGCGCTCCATCCCGCCGTTTCGACGACGATTGCGACGCTCGTCATTGTCGCGTTGGGCGAAATCATCCAGACGCCGCGATATTACGAGTACATGTCCCGGCTCGCTCCGCCGGGACAGCAGGGACTGTTTATGGGCTACGCCTTTCTTCCCATCGCCATCGGCTATTTCGTGGCGGGAACGTTCGGCGGCTATCTGGTCGACCTGTTCGGCAATGTCCTCAAACAGCCGCAAAGAATGTGGTGGGTGGTGATGGGGGTTGGTCTGGGCACTGCCTTGCTCATGTGGATCTATGATGTCGTGGCACAGCCCGCCCGGCAGGCCGACGCCGGAGGATGAGCGCCCGGTCAGGGCGTGTTGCTTGCCGGAGGCGCGCCGGGCTCAAGGGTCGGTTCGGCTTACGGGGTGAGGGCGGCCAAGGCCTCTTCGGTGGTCACGAAACGAGCCCCGAGCCGCTCGAGCTCACGCGAGGCCCGGCGGCCAGTGTCCGGATTCAAGGTCTCGATGGCGTCTCCGACGATCGCGACTTTGCGGCTGCGTTCGAGGAGCCCCTTGGCGGCCAGACACACGCAGTATTCCGTCACGACGCCAAAGACGAAGTACTCGGCGCGGTTCGGCAGGCGCGTGACGATTTCGTTCGTCAGCGGGTTGTCGAAAACGTTGAGCGTCTGCTTCTCGATCACGATCTGCTGATGGTCGAGCAAATCGTCCGGCAATGGGAACGCGCGGTCGTTCGGTACCACAAAATGATCTGCGGCGAGGCCCTCGGGAACGATGCGAGCGCCCGGCGTGCCGCGAACGCAGTGCGGCGGAAAGGTTTTGAATTCCGGATCATCCTCCGCGTGCTGGCATGCGTCGGAAACCAGGAGCACACGCCCGCTCCTTGCGGCGTCCACCAGGCGCTTCAGATTCGGAATGGTCCTCTCCGCCCC
The DNA here is from genome assembly GCA_035622135.1 of Candidatus Cybelea sp. Lineage (GTDB taxonomy): Bacteria > Acidobacteriota > Terriglobia > Acidiferrales > UBA7541 > Palsa-295. Next base: position 407,965 of record DASPVZ010000004.1, read on the forward strand.
GGGAACGTACAGTCTCCCGCCCGGAAGCAGGAAATCGGCCTGCGCATCCACTTCCCAGAAGACGACTTCTTCCGAGCGCATATTCCCCCAATCCCGATCTACTTGAGGGCCGACCGGCGAATGCGAGAGCGCACGTTGTCGAGCATGGTCTTGAGCTTCCTGCTGTAACGCACGCGGTATTCCGCCGAGCGCTCGATCCGCCGGTAACGCGCGGGAAGGTGCTCGAGCGACCGAAGGGTCCGCGCGCGCAGCTCACTGACGGGTTCCGAGGCCCCGCTGCGCCGGCCTTGCCGCATCACCTCGGTCAGCAGCGGCGTGCCGCCCTTTGACCGTTCGCCCTCGAGCGCGATTTGGTCGTGACGGAAGTCGCCGCGCGAGTTTTCGTGACGAAACACCTGTTTGCGGCCCGGATAGGTTACCTTGGCCTGGCTCAGCTTGGCGGCTTCCTGAATCTTGCCGGCGCGCTCGACTTCGACCAGCTTGTACACCAGGTTTAGATGCGGGGCGTCGCCCGGGGTCGCCAGTGCCGTGCCCACGCCGAATGCATCAATCGCCGCGCCGGCTTTCAGCAACTTGGCGATCTTGAATTCGTCGAGATCTCCCGAGGCGAAAATCTGCACCTCCTGCCATCCGGCGCGATCGAGCTCCCGCCGAACCCACCGGCTGTCCTTCACGAGGTCGCCGCTATCGAGCCGCACGCCCCCCGGTTTGCGTCCCATGCGCACGATGGTCCTGACGGCGTTGCCGACGTCGTAGGTGTCCAGAAGCAGCACGGCGCCTTGCGGGAAGGCGTCGAGAAAATGGCTGAATGCATCGGCCTCGTTCTCATGCGCCATGATCCAGGAATGTGCCTGTGTGCCATAGGTGTTCATCCCGTAGAGCCGGCCGGCGAGGACGTTCGAAGTTCCCGCGCACCCCCCAATGGCCGCGGCGCGCGCCCCCCACAGGCTCGCGATGGGCCCGTGGCCGCGCCGCGCGCCAAACTCAACCACCTGTCTCCCTTCCGCTGCGGTCACCACACGCGCCGCCTTGCTGGCGATCATGGTCTGGTAACTCAGGGTGGCGAGCAGGTACGTCTCCATGATTTGCCCCTCGATGATGGGCGCCGTAACGCGCAGCAGGGGCTCGCCGGGAAAGACGAGCGTGCCTTCCGGCATGGCCCAGACATCGCCGCTAAAGCGAAAGCGGGCAAGGTAGTCGAAGAATTCATCGCGAATACTGTGAAAGACGGGATGGCGGCGAAGAAAGTCGATCTCCTCGGCGGTGAAGTTCACATTCTCGAGAAAATCGATGGCCTGCTCCAGGCCAGCGGCAACCAGGTAATTGCGTTCGCTCGGCAGGTTGCGGACAAAAAGCTCAAACGTGGCGCGGGCGTCGAAGCGGGTCTCGAAGTATCCCGCTGCCATGGTCAACTCGTAGAGATCGGTCAACAGGCCTGAGTGCTCGCGCATCGGCTCCCGCCAGCCATCACGGCGTTTTGGATATGTTCACGGCCTCTCACAGGCCCCGGCGCAAGGTCAGCCCGCCGTCGACCACGAGCGTTTGGCCGGTGATGTAATTGTCGGGCTCGAGCAGGAAGCGCACCGCGCGGGCCACGTCCTCCGGGCGTCCAAACCGCGCGACGGTTTCCTGATGCAGGTAGCGGTCATACTTGCCCGCTTGAATGCTTCGAGCGGCCATCCCGGCCATGGTGGCCCCCGGAGCGACAACATTGACGCGCACGCGTTTCCATCCCTGCGCGAGAACGCGGGCCGCATGCACCAGCGCGGCCTTCGGGCCCGCATAGTTCAGGCTCTCCGGGAAGGGGGCGACGGCCTGCATGGTGGCCAGGAGTACGATCCCGCCACCCTCGCCGTTCTCCATGGCCTCGCCCAATTCCCTGGCCAGCAGGACGGGCCCCACGTAATTGGATTCGAGGGAAGCAGCGAACGCTTCACGATCCAGCTCGCCTAGCGGTATTCGCGCCGGATGGCCCGAAAAAATCGCCGCGCCGGCGATGCTCGGGCCGAGTCGTCCCGCCGCTTCGAGATATTTCCCCCGCACGGCGGCTGTGCACAAATCGCCCTCGACCAGTTCCGGGCGATGACCGAAATCCCTCTCGATCGTTCGGCTGAGCCGCCCAGCCCGCTCGCCGTCCCGGTTATATCCGACCACTAGTTTTGCGTTTTCGCGGGCCAGCAGCCTTACGGCCGCAGCGCCGAGTCCGCCGCTGCCCCCTGCCACAACGACGGTCTTTCCCTCGAGCGCCCGCTCCGGAAAATCGTACCGAAACTCGCCGTAAGCGCCCGCGCGGGCCTCATCCCAGAAGGGCGAGGTCATCGCGCTGGGTGCCTGTGGGCTTTCATGGCGGACTCGAGATTGGTAGACGGACGACTATGAATGTGCAGCAATCGCCATCCGACCGGCGTCGCTTGGCGGACGGTGAATGCGGAGAAAAGACAAAACCCCCAAGTATCGGCCCGTCTGGAGGAACGGAGCGCGCTCAGGGGTTTGCCGCGATTCTCTGCGCCGATGCTTTACTTCAGTACGGCGTCTTTAAAGGCCTTCGCAGCCCGCAAGCGGACGACAGTCTTCGCCTTGATCTTGATCGCCTCACCCGTGGCCGGATTGCGGCCCATGCGAGCCTTTCGGTGGGCCTTCACGGCGCGTCCCAGGCCGGGAATTACGAACTTGCCCGAATTCCGCGATTCTCTGACGGCGAGCTTGAAGAGCTCGTCGAAAAACGATGCCACCTGCTTTTTCGAAACAGGCTTCTCCGGTGTGCTGACTTTCTCGGCCATGTGCGCAATGATCTTGGACTTGCTCATCGGACCTGCCATTCAGTTTTCCTCCTGATGTGTAGGGTGCTCAACGGCTCCGGGGTCCCGGTTGCCGCGTGGCACTATAGCCGTCCTTGTTCCGCAACGCAAGCAAAAATCAACAAAAAAGCCCGAAAAATCGGCCTTTTCTGATGTCGGTCGCGGTGATCGGCTAGAGCGAGGCCAAGCTCTCGTAGAAAATGGCGACCGATTTGATGCCGCCGAGGTAGTTTTCCAAAGCGATGTGCTCGTCCGGAGCGTGCGCGTTCTCATCCGGCAAGCCGAATCCCATCAGCACACAGGGCACCTTGAATGTGTCGTGCATCTGGGTAACGAACGGAATCGACCCTCCTTCGCGGATGAACACGGCCTTCTTCCCGAAACCGGCCTCGAGCGCGCGAATGGCCTTTTGAAAGATGGCGTGGGAGTAGGGCGCGACCCAAGGCTTGCCCGTGCTGAGCACCTCGAACTTGCTGGTCACCGTTTTGGGCAAGAGGTGCCGGATATGCCGCTCGACCAGCTTCGCTATTTTCGCGGGATCTTGATTGGGCACCAGACGCGTCGAGATCTTGGCATAGGCCTTCGAGGGGATCACCGTCTTGGCGCCCTCGCCGATATAGCCGCCCCAAATGCCGTTGACTTCGAGCGTAGGCCGCGTCCACACCTGTTCGACGATCGAGTAGCCCTTCTCCCCGCAGAGCGCCGGCGCGCCAACCGTTCGCCGGAACTCCTTCTCCTTCCAGGGAAGGGAACGGAGGGCTTTACGTTCGGCCCGGGAAAGGTGCGTCACGTCGTCGTAGAATCCCGGCACCGTCACGCGGAAGTTCTTGTCGTGAAGCTTCGCGATGGTTTCCGCGAGGACCGTGATCGGATTCGGCACCGCGCCTCCAAACACTCCCGAGTGCAGGTCCTGGGCCGGGCCGGTGAGTTCGAGCTGGTAATAATTGAGTCCGCGCAGCCCGTAGGTGATGGACGGAACGCCCCTGGCGAGCATGGAGGTATCGGAAACAACCAGGGCATCGGCCTTGAGCCGCTCCCGGTTCTGCTTCACGAAATCCCACAGGCTGATGCTTCCGACTTCCTCTTCCCCCTCGATGATCACTTTCAAATTGATGGGCAGTCGCCCGGCGGTTCTTTCGAGCGACTCGATGGCCTTGATATGGATATGCACCTGCCCCTTATCGTCTGCCGTGCCGCGTCCAAACAGATTTCCCTCGCGCACGGCCGGCTCGAAAGGGGGAGTTGTCCAGAGGTCGAGCGGCTCGGCCGGCTGAACGTCGTAGTGTCCGTAGAAGAGGACAGTAGGTTTCCCGGGCGCGCGCAGGGACTCGGCGTACACGAGCGGATGCATCTTGGTTGGCACAATCTCGACGCTGTCCAGCCCGGCCGCGCGAAGCTTGTCGGCGACCCAGCGGGCCGCTCTCTCGATATCCCCTTTGTGTTCGGTTTTCGTGCTCACACTCGGGATGCGGAGAAATTCCTTGAGTTCCGTAAGATTCTCGTCCTGCTTTGACTCGATATAGTCGGTCAGATTCATCCGTCCTCTCCGTCTCCCGTTAGCCCAATTCCCTGCGTTTTGAACCCGCTCGGCGAGGCCCGGTCGGCGTCCTGCGGGCCAGCGTCGCTCATTTCGGGCAGACCCGCCCTTCTCGCCGCGGGGCATGCAAAACATCGATTGCCTAAAACGTTTCCCTGCTGGGTAAGACCCTGCTCGTCAAAAACGAATCCCGCATATTACAACGTTAGGTGGATTTGGCAAGTCCTCTCGCCCAGGTTGTGCCGGGAACGTTGCCGACCGTCAGAGTCTGCCTCTTTGAGCACGCGGAGATTTCGGGCCGTTGACGCGCCGCAACCACCATTGCACCATAGGCAGAATGCTCGTAGCAGATGCCAAGCAGCGGCGCAGTTCTCGCGTGTTTGCGCGCATTCCCGTGCGCGCCGCCGGCAAGGACTCCGACGGGCGCACCTTCCGCGAGAACAGCCAGACCATCGTGGTGAACGCGCACGGCGGTTTGCTCTATCTGCAGAAATCCGTGACGCTCGGGGCCGAATTGACGCTCAGCAACCCGGCCACGGAGGAGGACCAGGACTGCCGCGTGGTCTATCTCGGCGAAATCTCCGACAAGGGAACGCGCGTGGGGGTCGAGTTTCTTTCGCCGAGTCCTCACTTTTGGGGCGTCGATTTCGTGATTCAGGACCAACCTTCCCGTCCGGCTTACTGACCCGCGGAGCGCGCGCGGCCCTCGCCTTCTGACCACCATCGGGGAATCTCTCGGGTCACGGCCCGATGCGCTCGCCGATGATGCGCAGGGTACGGCGGAGCGGTTCGGCCGCTCCCCAAAGCAGCTGGTCGCCGACCGTGAAAGCACCGAGGAAGTGTGGTCCGAGCGAGAGCTTTCGGATTCTTCCGATGGCGATGCTCAGTGTGCCCGACACGGCCGTGGGGGTAAGGCAACGGAGGGTCGCCTGCTGGTCGTTCGGAACGACGCGAACCCAGGGGTTTCCGCCAGCCAGCATCCGCTCGACCTCGCCGATCGGAATGTTGCGGGTGAGCTTGACGAGGAGCGCCTGGCTGTGGCAGCGCATCGTGCCAACCCGCACGCAAGTCCCGTCGACGGGAACCGCCGGATTGAGATCGAGGATTTTGTTGGTCTCCGCCATTGCCTTCCATTCCTCGCGTGTCTGCCCGTCAGGCATCTCTTTGTCGATCCAGGGAATGAGACTGGCCGCGAGCGGCACACCGAATTCACGGTGGGGCAGAGAGTCCGAGCGCTGCGCGGCGAGTACGGCGCGGTCGAGCTCGAGGGCGTTTTCGGCAGGCGAGGCGCGAGCCGAGTCGGTCAAGCAGGTCATTTGTCGGACCAGCTCAATCATCTTCGCAGCGCCGGCCCCAGAGGCGGCCTGATAGGTCATCGTGTTCATCCACTCGACCAGGCCGTCCTTGAACAGGGGGCTCACGGCCATGAGCATGAGGCTGACCGTGCAGTTGCCGCCGATGTAGGCCCGAATGCCGCGCGCGAGCGCCGCTTCGATGATATGGCGGTTGACCGGGTCGAGAACGATCACGGCATCCGGGCTCATGCGCAGGGTCGACGCCGCGTCAATCCAATAGCCCCGCCAGCCGCTCGCGCGCAGCGGCGCGTAAATTTCCGACGTGTATTCACTGCCCTGACAGCTCAGCAGAACCTGGCAGGCGCCCAGTACGCGCAAGTCCGTCGCGTCCCGGAGGACCGCTTCGCGGCCGGCTTCCGGCGGAGCCTCGCCACCGGCATTCGAAGTCGAAAAGAAAACAGGCTCGAGATCCGTGAAGTCGTTCTCCTCCCGCATTCGCTCGAGCAGAACGCTGCCCACCATTCCTCGCCAACCGATCAGGCCGACACGCAGCATGGTTTTCTGAAGCGCCTAGTGTAACGTGTCTTGGGCTTTTTTTGCCGAAAAGGGCTCGCGTGCAGGGCCTGTCCAGGTTCAGGTTGCTTGTATAATCGATGTGGATGGGACGCCCTCTAGGCCGCGGTGGCCGAGCCCCCCGGTATTCGACAGCACTCTCGGACCCCGTCCGGAGGGTGTCACCGGCCAGCACAAGAGCGGGATCGCGGCAGGGACCTAGAAAAGGGGACCATGGCGCTGGGCCGTTTCTAACCGGCCGAGAGAGGTGAGCGAGGAATGGACGAGAAGATTCGAAAGAGCGACCGCGAATGGCGATCGCAATTAACGGACGACCAGTTTTACGTCACCCGCGAGAAGGGCACCGAGCCTCCCTTCAGCGGAGAATACGAGGCGACGGACGATGAAGGGACCTATGTCTGTGTCTGTTGCGGACAGCCCCTCTTCAGCTCGGAGGCGAAGTATCATTCCGGCTCGGGGTGGCCGAGCTATTGGCAGCCGATTGCCGCGGACAATGTCGAGATGAAGCGGGATGCCTCGCATGGAATGGTGCGTACGGAGGTGCTATGCAGCCGTTGCGAGGCGCATCTGGGTCATGTCTTCGAGGACGGCCCGCAACCGACCGGGCTTCGCTTCTGCATCAACTCTGCCGCGCTGAAGCTCGACAAGAATGCTGAACAGAAGGCCTAGTCCGCAGAAGAGGCCCGGCCCCTACTTGGCAGTGGCGGTGAAATTCGCCATCCCCAGCTGAACGACCACGGGAACGGGCCGGCTGAGTAATCGGATGTCTCGAGAAGGGTTTCTCGTCTCCGAAATGGGCAATCGCCTGGCAGAGGCTGGCGTTTCGGCGTAGGCCCAGGCGCCGTACACTCGCCCGTTCAAAGCGGCCAGGCCGGTGTAGTCGCCGATAAACATATTCGAGGGGCGGAACGGGCTTTCCGTCCAGAAGTAATTCGTGAAGGATCGTCCCCCGTCGGTCGAGCGCGCGAGCGTGATCACCGCCGCATGGTTCTCCGGGTCCTGCCGCCGATCGTAAAACACAACATAGGCTGAGCCGTCCGAGGGATCGACCGCCAGCCATTGAAAAAACTGGTCGATACCGTCATGCACGGGATCGCTATTCACGCGGACGGGATCGCTCCAGCTGACGCCGCGGTCTGCGGATGTCGAGCAGAAAACGTCCACGTCGCCGTTGCGCGTGTCGGTCCAAGCGACGTAGAGCTTCTCGGTCCGCGGATCGACGCCGATCTGGGGAAAGCCGTCCGAGCGTTCGACCTCCTCCACTTTGAAGTAGGAAGCCGGCACGCTTAAGATCGGCCGCGAGTCCCGGAAGGTGAGTCCCCCGTCGTGCGAGACGGCCATGACGATGGAAGTCGAGTCCGACCAGACAGCGTAGAGTGTTCCGTCCGGACCCGCCACGGCATCGAAGCCTTCGACGGCGCCATTGTCGTCGCGCGGAATGCCCTCGTGCGTGCTGATTTCGTAAGGCGCGGACCAGGTGATGCCTCCATCGGTCGACCGTTCGAATAGGATGATTGATTTTGAGAGGCTGAATTCGGTCCAGCCGACATAGAGATTCCCGGCAAATGGCGAGTCGGGATTATTATCGGCAACCAGATACGGCTTATCCTCAAAGGGCATGCCGGGATGTGTGGGTTGCCCGTCGACGGGCACCGCATTCGCCTCCCACGTTTTCCCTCCGTCAAGCGAGCGGCGCACGAACACCCCATTCCGCGTCGCGCCGTGCGCCCAGTACTGGGGAGTGCCCAGCTTGTCAAAAGCGATGTAGCAAACAATCGCATGCCCGAGAATGTCGTAGGTGATCGAGACGTCTCCGGAAACCCTGTAATCGGCGGGCGAAACTCCGCTCGCCATCTGCCAGTGCTGTCCGTCATCCTGAGAATAGGCGACCGCAGCGGGAGACTGGAACGCGGCAACGATCTGGCTCGGATTGATGCGATTGATGGCGACGGACGGCTCGCTGAACGAGCCATAGCGGGGACTGATGGTTACGACCTTCGAGCCCGGAGCCGGCGCGGAATTCTGTCGTCCTTCGGCGAGCTGAAACCAGGTTGCAACCGCCGCCAGAAAAGCGGCACCCGCAACCAACGGAGCCCGCTCAGTGATCAAAGAAGATCACCTCGGGGTTTGCGTTCCCCGCATCGGTCGGAATGGCCCGAAAGCTTCCGGGAGACACGATGTAGAAAACCAGATTCGTCGGGTAGCCGGGCGGTGAGTTGGTCGTCATGGTTCCCCGGCCCGTGGTCGGAGCAATGTTTGAATACGTCGCGGTCATTGAATTGCCCAGGGCTGGCGTGACCGACGACGTCAGGGAGGTAGGCGGAGGCGGGAGAATGGCGTCCACCGTCCCCGTAATGCTGCCCAGACCGTTCACGAAGCTGGCAAACACCTGCCCGAGGAGATTATTGACCTGGTTGTCTGCCGGCAATCCCGCGCTAATCGCGTAATTGCCCTGGACGGATGAGCCGGAGAAGGTGACTCCAGTTTCCTGCTGCTCGAGAAGGCCGGTCGTGACGCCGCTGTCTGAGCCCAGGGTGAACCCTTGGCCGGGACCGGTCAGATAGGCGACGGCCAAGCGCGGATTCGGTACCCCTGCGAAGGTGAAGGCCACGCGACCATTCGCCGAAATCAAATAGTTTCCGGTCTCCGAAGGGCTGTCGACGGTTCCGGCATTGTTCTCGTCATAGGCAAGCGTCACGCAGTCGGCAATCCCCGGCGTGCATCCGGTTGTGCCGGCTGGCTCGGGGGTCAACAGTCCCGCCAGAACGCTGGCACCCGAGCCGGTGAGGCCGGTGCCCGTAGCCACGCTGGGGCTGCCGAGCGCGGCGGAATCGAATACCGCACTGGGCGATTGCAGAATCATTTCACCGCTCAGGCGCGGATGGGTGGCATCGGTCGGGTCGACTCCCACGAAAACGATGTCCGCGGGGCTGACGAAGTCGTAGGAGAAACTCAGGGTATAGGCCGATTTTCCCGGCAGCTCAAAAGTGAGCGAGGCATCGCCGTGCGTGCCGGTGTCAAAGGCGAATGTCCCGCTGACCGCGATTTGCGGGCTGAACGTCCCCCCTTCGTTGTAATCGCCGTTGCCTCCTCCGCCGCCCGTGCCGATGTTGGCGACCCCGTCGGCGTGAACCACGGCGCCTAGGGCGGTGGGATTTCCGGCCAGATCAGCACCGGTGAAGACGAATGCGTAATTGCCGTTAAAGCTCCCTGCGCCGAAAGAGCCGGGGGCGGGTTTCATGATGCCCATGCCGTGCGTCTTCTTGGTATCGGTGTTGGTGGTCGTCGAGTTGTCCTCGAAGAAATGTACGTTCCCCGAGGAGTCGAGCGCCAGGTCAAAATCGAGCGTAAGCGAAACGGTCAAGCTGTTCGTGGCGATCAGCTCCATGGTCCCGCGCCCATCCGAGCCGAGGGTGTAGGTACCCGTCAGGCTCGCGCGCGTGATACCGGTTCCGTTGATGGAACCGATGACGCCCGACACCCGGTTCATGTCCAAGGCGCCCGCCGTGATCTTGCCATTGCCGTCGGTCTGGAGCGAACCGCCCATAGCGACGGCTCCGTCGGAGTCAAAGCCGTTGAAGAGGAAGCTGTATTCACCGCTGATCAGCGAGGCGTTATTCGTTCCGGCGGCGACGGAAATCGAATAGGACGCCGATAGGGTGGCAGGCGTCACCTCTGAATCGCTCACCTGCACGGTAAACGGGGAACTCGTAACGGCAAGAATCGGTGTGCCGGTAATGGCCCCGCTCGCCGGATTGAAATTCAGTCCTGGGGGCAGTTGGCCGGAGGTGATTTGCCAGGTATACGGCGGTATTCCGCCGCTGGCCGACAGAGAAGCCGAATATGGCAATGCCGTTTCGCCGGAGGGCAATGATGACGGTGTTATGGAAAGTGCGGCCGGCTGCTGAATGCTGATCACCAGCGGTTGCTGGGCCACCTGGCTTGTGGGCAGGGTGGAATCGGTAACCTCAAGCGTAAAGGAATAGGATATCGGAGCCCCGGTTGGCGAGCAGCCGCTGGCTGGACAGGTCGGCACGCCGCTGATTTGTCCGGTGGAGGTATTAAGACTAAGTCCGGGTGGCAGCTCGCCGCTTACCAGGCTCCAGGCGAACGGGGTAACGCCGCCGCTGGTAGAAATCGCCGAATTGTACGGAAAGTTGACAAATCCGGTCTGCAAGGGTGAGACGGCCGTGATCTTCAGCGGCTGCGCCGGCGAGATGTAGATGGAATACTGTTCGGTTGCGGAAACAGGACTCGTCGAGTTGTCGGTCACCTCTACGGTGAAGACGCTGGGGTTCGGTTGACCGCTCACCGGGCCCGTAGGCCTGCCGGTGATGGCCCCGGAAACATTGAGCTGGAGGCCGGCGGGAAGGCTGCCGGAGGCCAGCGAGAAATCGAGGGGCGCCACGCCCCCGGTCACGGGGATCGTGGTGCTGTAGGGCACGCCATTCGATCCGCACGGGATCTGCGTCGTTGAGCTGCCGCACACGGTGTTGAGGATGGTGAAGGTGAGGGGCAGCTCGACGGTGATCGTGGCAGTCTTCGTCGAGTTTGTGTTGGCGATGGATGTGGCAGTAAGAGTGACGGTCAACGTGCTGGACAGTCCGCTCGGGGCCGTGTAGGTGACCGACGACGTGGTGACATTCGAGAGCGTGCCGCAGCCGCTGGTTCCCTTGCCGGTGATACCCGTACAGTTCGAACCCGAAAGGCTCCATGTCACGCCTTGGTTCCGCAAATCATTCGACAAGGTTGCCTGGAAGTTGAGCGTTTGGCCTTGGTCGACGCTCGAGCTGGCCGGCGTGATCTGAACGGCGATGGCGGCCCCGCCCGTGCTCTTGCAGCCTGAGAGCGAGAGCAAGGGGGCGAATGCCAGAATCAGCGCAAGGATCGACCATTGCCGAGGGGCCTCTATCGAGCACACCCCGGCCTTGGCCTGGTCGGGCCGACACGCGCGGACACGCAGCTTCTTCGTCTTCACAGATCACCCATGGAACAGTTCTGCTAGGTGCGCCCCGGAGGGGGCCAGGCACAGCCATTCCGAATGCCCTCCGGCAGCAAAAAAGGTTTCAATAACAAAGCCAGCAGGGGGTGTCAACGCGCGACCCCGCAGGAACCGGCGACGTTTTCCCTCTCGTTGTTCTCGCGGCTGGGAATTTTCATTTCGAAAGTCAGGACGAATTTCAGGCATGTGGATGCATGGGCTGTCCCACCCGTTGCCTGAGCCAGGACAAGTCGCCGGGGGGCCGGTGGCGCGGAGTGCCGGATGGGCTGGCAACTTGCGGGTCGAGGGCTGGCATCAGAAGGGGTTGAACTGCTCTTGAGCTCGCTGCTCGCTTTTCTGTTCCTGCAGTTATTTGATATAAATATCGGCTCGGAGTCCTTGAGTCCTGTTGTTCCCTCGACATTCGGAGGAGTGCTTTGATCGAAGTTCAGGAATTGACGAAGGCTTACGGCTCGGTAACCGCCGTTGACCACGTCTCGTTTACGGTAAACAAGGGTGAAATCCTCGGTTTTCTCGGCCCGAACGGGGCCGGCAAGACCACGACCATGCGCATCCTGACCGGATTCATGCCCGCGACGTCGGGCACTGCGCGAATCGCGGGTTTTGACGTATTCAGCGATTCGCTCGAGGTCCGCCGGCGCATCGGGTACCTGCCCGAAGTTCCGCCGGTATACCCGGATATGAGCGTTGAGTCCTACCTCGACTTTGTCGCCCAGATCAAGAATGTCCCGGCGGAGAGGAGAGGCGACCGCATCACGGATGCCCTCGGCAAAACCGGTCTGGCTGACAAGCGCGATGAACTGATCAAACGGCTTTCCCGCGGCTACAAACAGCGCGTGGGCATCGCGCAGGCCCTGGTCCACGACCCGGAAGTCATTATTCTGGATGAACCGACCGTGGGGCTTGACCCGAAGCAAATTATCGAGGTTCGGCACCTGATCAAGGGCCTGGCGGGCACGCACACCATCGTTCTTTCCACGCACATTTTGCCGGAAGTGAGCATGACGTGTGACCGAGTCGTGATCATTAACAAAGGCAAGATCGCGGCGATGGACACGCCGCAGAACCTGACCCGGCAGCTCAAAGGCGGACAGCGCATCCGCCTAGAGGTCGGCGCGCCCGAAGCGGCTGTGCGCGAGGCTCTTTCCCAAGTTCAGGGCACGACCCGCATCCAGGTCGAATCCGTGCATTCCGATGGGCACCTGGCCGTCAACGTTGAAGCCGCGGCCGGCAAGGATATTCGCAGTGACGTGGCGGCCAAAATTGTCGAGAAGGGCTGGCCGCTTTTCGAATTGCGCGGAATCAGCCTGAGCCTGGAAGACATTTTCTTGCAGTTGACGACGGACGATGCTAGCCACGCGCAGCCGTCCGCGGAGGGAGTGCTGGTGCGATGAAGAATATTCTGGCCATTTACCGCAAGGAAATGGGGCATTATTTCGTCTCGCCGATTGCCTACATATTTATCGGCATCTTTTTGATCCTCACCGCAGTTTTCTTCAATTTTTTCCTGCAGGCTGTGATTCAGCAGTCGCTTTCGATGGAAATGGAGGGCATGCGCTTTGGCATGGCGCAAAACATTGACGTTCCCTCCGAGGTGATGCGCGCGTTTTTCGGCCTGCTCTCGACCTTGGTGCTGTTTATCACGCCCATTCTGACCATGGGAGTGTACGCCGAGGAGCGCAAACGCGGCACGATGGAATTGCTGATGACGTCGCCCCTGACCGAACTCGACATCGTCCTCGGAAAGTTTTTTGCTTCCCTGACGCTCTATGCGCTGATGCTTGTGCCCACCTTGAGCTATCTGGTTTTCATGTATATGCGCAGCGAGCCGATCCCGCCTTGGCGGGTGCTGGTGGCTGGCTACGCAGGGATCCTATTGCTGGGCGCCGCGCTCCTGGCCCTGGGAACCTTTATCTCCTCGCTCACGGAGAATCAGATCATCGCCGCCGTCGTGACCTTCGCCGCGTTTCTGCTGATTTGGGTGCTGGACATAGGCCAGAACGCCTCGGGAACTCTGGCCTCCGTGCTCACTTATTTGTCGGTCCTCCGCCATTACGAGGACTTCACGCGGGGGATTGTGGACACATCCGCTCTGGTCTATTACGTGAGCTTCGCTTTTCTGTTTGTCTTCCTGACCGTGCGTTCGGTCGATTCGATGCGTTGGCGGAGGGCCTGAGGAAACGAACATGGGGAAACCGAATAGCAAGCAAGCACCGATGAAGTTCGAATGGACGCGCGGGCAATGGGCCGAAATCACCGCCTTGATCGGCGCGGCTCTGCTGATTTCCAGTTATGTGCGCTACTCCATGCAGGGTGAGTTGCTGCGCTCGAGCGAAGTCCTGCTGATTTGCGGCGGCGTGTTGGTCCTGGCTTCGATTGTTCTCGGCTTTCCGAACCTGCGCAACTACTTTTCAAAGCGCTCTTCTCAGCTGGGGACGAACACCACGATTCTGACCCTAGGAGTGCTGGCCATCCTGGTGGTCGTGAATTACCTGGGGCAAGAACATCACAAGCGCTTCGACATGACCAGCGAGAAGCTTTACACGCTTTCCGATCAGACGAAGAAGATCACCAAAGAACTGAACAAAGACGTAACCATCGTGCGCTTCGCAAAAACTCCCAGCCGGCCCCTCGATGACCTGATGAGCGAATACAAGAATCTCAGTCCGCACATCAAGTTCCTGAACGTCGATCCGCAGGAGAAGCCGGAAGTCGCCAAGGCATACGGCGCAACGCACATGGGCGATGTGATCGCGGCTTGCGGAGAGCGCAAGGAAACAATCGAGGCCGGCTCGGGCGGAGACTTTTCCGAGGAGGACATCACCAGCGCGATCTTGAAAATCACACGGGACAAGGTCAAGACGGTCTACTTCGTGACCGGGCACGGTGAGAAATCCACGGCCGATGAAGGAGCAAACGGCTACAGCCAGGTCGCACAGGGCCTCAAGAAAGAGGGCTACAACGTGCAGTCCGTGAACCTGGTGACCAGCAACGGAATTCCCTCGGATTGTGATGTGCTGGTGATCGCCGGGCCGCTTGAGTCGTTCTTTCCGCAAGAGACGGCCATGATCACAAAATTCCTCGACGCGGGCGGGAAAGCGCTCATCGAGGAGGATCCCATGAGCCAGAAGAACCAGCAGGATCCGAAGCTCGAAGACGTTTTTCAGGCCTGGAATGTCAACGTGGGTACCAACGTGGTGGTGGACGCGAGCGGCGTCGGACGCCTGTTCGGTACCGGGCCTGCGGTCCCCCTGGTGGTCGACTACGGAGACAGCCCCATCACCAAAAACCTCCAGGGCGGAATGACTTTCTTTCCGCTCGCGCGCACGGTTTCTGTCGCCGACAAGGCCAAAGCCGAGCCGCAGGCGGTCGAGCTGCTGAAGACTTCCCCACGCAGCTTTACGATTCCCAATCTCGATCAGAGGGAGGTCAGGTTCGATCCGAAAACCGACACGGCGGGCCCGCTTTCGCTCGGGGTGTCCGCTTCCTGGTCCAAGGCGGACAAGCAAGCGCGCATGGTGGTGATTGGCGACTCGAACTACGCGGCCAATCAATGGATCGGCTTACAACACAACGGCGATCTTTTCTTCAATACCGTCGATTGGCTGGCTCAGGATGAGAACCTGATTTCGATTCGGCCCAAGTCGGTCGCCAATCGCCGCGTCACGCTTACCGAAGGGCAGTGGAGCGGATTGCGTCTGTTCGATCTCATCTTCCTGCCGGGCATCGTGATCTTCGCCGGAGCTGCCATCTGGTGGAAACGCCGCTAGGAAACGAATCGCCAAAATGTTGATCAAGAAATCGACTCTGATTGTTCTGGCCGGCGCGATCGCCCTCATCGGAGGAGTGTACTGGTTCCAGGCGCGAAGCGAGAAAGCAGAAAAGCCTTCCTCGGACACCTCGAAGCCCGCTTTCTCCATCCAAGCGGACGATATTACCGGCCTTACGATTTCCCATCCGGATAAGAAGGACCAATCGCCCATCCAGCTGAGCGAGCGCAACGGCAGCTGGAATATCCTCCAGCCGGTCACTACCGGTGCCGACGAGGCCGCCGTGCGGGGGATTGTCGACGGCCTGGCCTCAGCGCGCATTTCCGAGAGCGAGCCCGGCA
Source organism: Candidatus Cybelea sp. (assembly GCA_035622135.1). Lineage (GTDB taxonomy): Bacteria > Acidobacteriota > Terriglobia > Acidiferrales > UBA7541 > Palsa-295. Next base: position 423,281 of record DASPVZ010000004.1, read on the forward strand.
CGCCGGACCGGCTGAAGGCCTACGGGCTCGACTCGCCTCGCGCTGAACTCGATTTTGAGCTCAAGAATGGGACCAAGCATAGGATTCTACTGGGCGATCGGGACTTCACCGAGGTGTACGTCTACAGCGTGATCGACGGCGCGAAGAGCGTATCGCTGCTGCCCATCTCCCTCTACAACAGCGCCGACAAGGCCGTCGACGACTTGAGAGACCGAAGCGTGCTGCATATCGATTCGGGAAAGGTCAGCTCGTTCGAACTGAAGAATGCCTCGGGCGAGTTGACCGCTTCCAAGCAAACCGTGAAGGACCAAACGGAATGGAATTTCACGAAACCCCTCGGCGTGCGGGCGGACGACGACGGCGTCAACTCTCTCCTCTCGGCTGTGGCGAGCGGTAAATTCACGAAAATCGCCGAGGAAAAGCCCGAAAAACTGGGCCCGTACGGGCTTACCCGGGCGGCCGTGACGTTTACGGCTGTCGACGATGCGGGCCAGAAGCACACCTTGCTGGTGGGCAACAAACAAGGCGACGGATACCTCGCTCGCGACGAGTCGCGTCCGACGATTTTCGTCATCAACGAGGATCTCTACAAGAAACTCACCGAGAATTTCGGCCAGCTGCGCGACAAGGCTCTCGTTCACATCACCGAGGGCGACGTGAATCGCGTTGAGCTCAAAGATTCTAGCGGCACAACGGCCATGACGCGCAAGCCGGGGAGCGATTTTGACTGGACGATCGAGTCACCGGCCGATGTGAAGGGTAAATCGGCTGCGACATGGAAAATCTTCAGCCCGCTCACTTCCGCGCGAGCCGAAGAGGTGATCGATCACACAACCGGCGCGATCGTGCAAAAGCTCGAGAAGCCGGCGATTGAGGTGAACCTCACCGAAAAGAGCGGATCGAAATTTACGATCAAAATCTCCGGCGCGGATGGAGATTTCGTTTTTGGCCAGACCAGCGCGGGTCCCACCGTCTACAAGCTAAAGAAATCGATTCTGGACGACTTGAATCTGAAGCCGTCGGACCTCGGGTCCTGAAACCTGCGGTTTTCTCCGGGAAGGTTCAGGCGGCGTCGTCCGCCGGGGTGCGGGCTGCGGCGGAGGGCCAAGTAGCCAGCAGCAAAATCTTGCCCGTCACCGGCGAGACGTGGATGTAATACACCGTCGATTCGTGTTCGAGCTCGTAAAAGCCCGCCCGCTTGGGATCCGGCCTGACACAGGCGCCCTCGAGGAGCAGGTCTCGAAGCACATGGATCGTTTCGGCAGAATGGTTTCGCAGATCCTCAATTTCCATTTCACGTTCGATCGCCATCACCATGTGTGCCTCCGGGCCCCCGTTTCTCCCCTCATCCACTATTACGCTCCCTAACTGCCAAAAGTTCCAAGCTACCCTCGATTTTTCGCCGGGATTACACTCAAAGATTAGACGCGCCGCGCTCATCGAAGTCTCCAGAATTTTCGCTCCGCGACCTAAGCGTATACAAAACAACCCGGTCAAAAGATCCTGCGCGAATGGGGTCGGACACGGCCTCGGCCCCGGCGGGATGAGGCCGGAAACAGGATAGAGTCGTACCCCGCGCGTGCCGGGTAGTACACTGGTTCGGCTTCGCCCGGAAGGAATACGTTGCGAATTCAAGCGCTCGTCCTCCTGATCGCCGTTCTCGTCCTCGGGGCCGATCTCGCTCGGGCGCAGGGTGGATTGCGCGCCGGAACAGCCAAATCCGTGATCACCCCGGACGTTCACAAGGGCGCGGTCTACATCGCCGGCTTCGGCAACAACCGTGTGGCTCAAGGAGTGCACGACGACCTCTATGTCCGGTGTCTGGCGCTCGCCGCAGGAGACGGGACACTCGAGCTTTGTGCGGTCGACGTGATCGGGCTCTTCCATGACGACGTCCTCGAAATCCGCGCACAGGTCGAGAGGCAGGCTCCCGAGGTGTCTCAGCTGATCGTGGCCAGCACCCACGTCCACGAGGGGCCGGACACACTGGGTCTTTGGGGCCCCACCCCGCAGCAAACGGGAATCGACGAAAACTATCTTGGCTGGCTCGACTCACAAATTGCAGCCACCGCGGTGCGAGCGGCCCGTTCGATCGAGCCCGCTCGCCTCGAGCTCGCGCGCGATGACCATCCGCTGCTCGGATTGCTCCAAAGCGTCGAGCGGCCGCCGATCGTCAAGGATCCTTACCTGTTCTTGATGCGCCTCGCGAGCGTGCGCACCGGTCAGACGATCGCCGTGCTTGTCAACTGGAGCGATCATCCGGAAACTCTGGGCGGGCAAAATCGGGAGATCACGGCCGACTATCCGCACTGGCTGTGCCGCTACGTCGAGACTCACCTGGGCGGTACGGCCATTTTCTTTAGCGGTTCGATTGGAAAGGTTTCTACTCTCGGAAATCAGGTGGCGCTGACCGATCCGGAAACGGGCAAGATCGCGCAAGACCAGACCTGGAGGAAGGCCGAACTGGTCGGAGGGATGCTGGGGCAGGTTGTAGAGCGCGCAGTGAAGTCGGGTGAATCCGCGGAAGTAGATTCGATTGTGGTGCGCAAAGCGATCCTCTATGTGCCGCTGCAAAACGATCACTTCCGCATGGCGGAGGCTGCCGGAGTATTCAGGGGACGCAAGCCTCTTTATAGCGAAGGCAGGCTCGATCCGTCGACGAGTGAGAAAATCCTTCCCGGGGGCAAGAGGGTCCGATTCCCGATGGGCCGTGACGTTCAAACTGAAGTCGATTATGTCCAGCTCAGAAGCAAGAAGGGCCTGCTGGCGGAGATGGCCGCAATTCCTGGAGAGATTTATCCGGAACTGACCAACGGCGGCATCACACGATATCCCGGAGCCGATTTTCCCGATGCCCCGTTCGAGCCTGTGTTGCGAGCACATCTCGGGAGCAGGTACCAGTTCGTCTTCGGTTTGGCCAACGACGAGCTCGGCTATTTGATCCCTAAAGCCGAATGGGACGACCAGCCGCCTTGGCTGCTCGGCAAGCCCGAGCGCTGGTACGGGGAAGTCAATTCGCTCGGGCCCGAGGCGGCGGGGGTTGTGCTGCGAGGGCTGACCGGCCTGATCGATCAAAACTAGGCCCGCGACGGCCCTAGACGCCGCTCAACTTCGCGCTAGCGGTCCACGGGAGTCCGCCTCGGAATCCGCGGCGAGCCAGTCCCCACAACCGTTGATCCTGTGGTTCAAGGGCGCGGGGAGCTCAATTGAAAACAGGCACTTACTGATGTATCGTCGTCGAGTCAACCGCTCATCGCGTCGGGGCGCCCCATGGAATGTCCGCAGTGTGGTCTGACCAATCCGCCCGGCACGTCCGTCTGTGCGGAATGCAGCACTCCGCTCCCAATTAGCGAACGAACGCTCACGATCACTGCAACACCCCCGTCGTCGCCAGGGGTCACCGATTCGGACCGAACGATGGATGCCATGAGCGGCTGGTCCGCTCCCGCTGTTCCCGGTCGAAGCACGCCCGCTCCGAACAGCACGCTCGAGCCGGGACGCGTGCTGGGCAGTCGGTACGAAATCATCCAGATGCTTGGTGAGGGCGGCATGGGCGCCGTTTACAAGGCGCGCGACCGCGAACTCGATCGTTTCGTCGCGCTGAAGGTCATTCGTCCGGAATTCGCGCAGAGCGCGGAGACACTTCATCGCTTCAAGCAAGAGCTGATTCTTGCGCGCCAGGTCACGCACCGCAACGTCATTCGCATTTTCGATTTGGGCGAGGCAGAGGGGATCAAGTTCATCACCATGGAGTACGTCGATGGACGCGATCTTAAGAGCCTCCTTCATGAGTCGGGGAAGCTTGAGCCCAAGCGCGCCGCCGAAATTATTGAGCAGGTTTGCCGTGCGCTCGAAGCCGCGCACATGGAAGGGGTCGTCCATCGCGACCTCAAGCCGCAGAACATCATGCTGGATAAGCAGGGCAAAGTTTCCGTAATGGATTTCGGTATCGCTCGCACGATGGAGGCGGGCGGCGGCGGAATGACGCAGACCGGCGCCCTGGTCGGCACGCCCGAGTACATGTCCCCTGAGCAGGCCAAAGGCGAGAAGGTTGACGGCCGCACCGACTTGTTCGCGCTGGGCATCATCTTCTACGAACTTTTGACGGGCGCTTCGCCCTACAAGGCGGAAACGGCGATGGCCTCGCTCTACAAGCGAACGAGGGAAATTCCGACCCCGCCGGTCGAAAAAGACCCGTCGATTCCGCGCCCGCTCAGCAACATCGTCGTCCATTGCCTGCAGATCGATAAGGAAAAGCGCTACGCGAGCGCAACCGAGATTTTGCAGGACCTCGCCGTCTTCCAGGGAACGCGGTCGGGAAGTGTAACGCTTTCGCCGAGTATGCGGTTTCCCTCGCTCGAAATCATGCGGCGCTGGCGGTGGCTGGCCGCCGCGGCGGGTGTCTTGCTCATTGCGCTCGCGGGCCTTTGGTACCGCGCGAGATCCGGGTCGCGAGGCGGCGCGAAACCGCCTGTCACCGGTCCATCCATTTCCCTTGCCATTCTGCCTTTCGCCAATGGGTCCGGAGACGCGTCCCTCGACTGGCTGGGCTCGAGCCTTGCCGACATGCTCAGCACGGATGTCGGCCAATCCTCCCACGTGCGCGCCGTGTCACCTGACCGCCTCCACCAGATCATGCACGACCTGCAGATTTCGCCCGACTCATTTTCCGACGCCTCAACCGTCCGCCGCTTGGCCGAAATGAGCAACGCCGACACGATCGTCTGGGGCCGGTATGCAAGGTTTGGCGAGCAGTTTCGTGTTGACGCGACCCTGCGCGACATCAAGCACGATCGCAATGTCTCGTTCAAGGTGGAGGCCGCAAATCAGCAGGATCTGTTGCAAAAAGTCGACGGCCTCGCTCAAACGATTCGTGACAGTCTTGCCTTGCAGCCCAACATTGCTGACGAACTCAAAGCTCAATCCTTCAAGCCGTCGTCAAAATCCGTCGATGCCATCCGTTTCTTTAGTCAGGGAACAGGTCTCGCGAGGCAGGGCAAGAATCTCGAGGCCCTGAAAGATTTTCAGTCCGCTACACTGGCCGACCCAAACTTCGCTTTGGCCTATGCCAAACTCGCACAGACACTCGCGAACCTCGGGCACGATACGGAAGCAGAACAGGCTTCCCGGAAAGCGGTCGAGCTTTCCGAAAATCTTCCCGCGCGGGAAAAGTATCTGATCGCCGCGAATGATGCACGCATCGAGCGAGACTATCCGAAGGCCATCCAATACTATGAAAACCTGGCCGCCAGCGCGCCCGATGATCCCGAAACTCAATTTGAGCTCGGCCGTTTGTACGAAGACTCAGGAGCGGTCGACAAGGCCCATGACCGCTATTCCAAAGTTTTGACGGGTGATCCGAACAACGTGAGTGCCTTGCTCGCTTTGGGTCGCCTCGAAATCCGCCAAGGCAATCCTCAGAGCGCCCTTGCTTACTCGAATCGTGCCTTGCCGCTTTCCGTGCAGTTCGGAAACGATGAGGCCAAAGGCACAATCCTGCAGGTGATTGGCATTTCCTACGATCAGCTCGACAAGGAGGATGAAGCCCTTCGCTACTTTGAGCAGGCGCTCGAGGTCAGGCGGAAGCTCGATGACAAGCGCGGAATCGCGGTGACGCTCAACGCGATGGCTCAGATTCAAGAGAGCAGTGGAAAGTCGGCTGAGGCGCAAAAGAATTATGAAGAAGCTCTCAGGATCCGCCGCGAAATCGGCGACAAGGGCGGCGTGGGGGCAACCCTGCTCGATTTGGGAGGTTTTCACGTAGATCTCGGCCATTATGACCAGGGTCTCGAGCTACTGAAGCAGGCGTTGCAGGTCTATCGCGACCTGGGCGACGAAAGCAGCCAGGGACTTTGCCAGAACAATATCGGACTTGCTTATCTCTCGAAGGCCGACTACGAAGACGCGCTCACGTATTTCCAACAGGCTCTCGATTTGCGCCGGAAATCTCAGATACCGGACGACACCGCAGTTACGCTGCACAATCTGGCTATCACCTATGAAGACTTGGGACAGTACGACAAGGCCTTGAGCAATTTCGAGAGCGCGAAAGATTTGTACCGCAACTCGGGGGACAAGCGCGGCGTGGCCATGCAATCCTACGCCATGGGCACGCTTTTTAGCTATCAGGGGCGTTTCGGGGCCGCACTCAACGCCAAGCAGGAGGCGCTCAAAGCCTTTACGGAGCTCGAGGATCGCACGTACTGGATGACAGAGGTCTCGAGCGGCTATGGCAAATCGCTCTCCGATGCAGGCCGTTTCGACGACGCGCAAAAGCCGCTGGCTGACGCGCTTTCTCTTGCTCGCGAACTGAAAATCGACGGCTCTACCGCCCAAGCGCTCGATTTCCAGGGCGAATCTCTTTTCTATCAGGGTAATCTCAAGGGCGCGATGACTTTGTACAATCAAGCGCTCGAGTTTGCGATTCGTTCGAAGGAGCAGGACAAAGTCCTGCTTTGTAAGTTTCACATCGCTCAGGCGACCTTAGCAGAGGGCCGGACGGCGGAAGCTGAGGCCAGGCTGACAAAAATCGCCGCCGAAGCAGACACCTCTGGTATGAAATCTTTGCAGTACGACGCGTCGGTCGGTCTGGGAGAGATCCTGGTCGAGGAGAAGCAGTACGACCGCGCCCGGCAGCAACTCGAACGTGCGATTGCCGGAGCTGAAAAGCTCGAGTTGCGGCCCACGCTCGCCGAAGCCCACTACTCTCTGGCAACCGCTTTGAGGCTGGGCGGTCACCCCACCGACGCCGCATCCCACTACCACGAGGCTCTACGCTACGTAGATGAGATCCGCAGGGATGCCGGAAGCGACGCGTTCCTCCGGCGTTCGGACTTCAAACAGCTCTTCTCTGAATCTTCGCGCTGGTTGCAGGCAAAGCCAAACTAGTATCCCCAGCCCCAGGCGGCCCGGGTCGTAGCTCTCGTGCTCCGCCTATCGATTACGGTATAACCACCAGCGAACTGGAAGTTGTATCAACTAACGTACCTTTTACGTACGTGCCCTCCGATACCGTATAGGTTCCCGCGCACGCTCCGCTTGGCAAGGTCATCGGGATCTTAAGCTGCACAGGCTTGGAAGCGAGTATGGCGGGTAGGGAGAACATCAGCGTGTGCGACATTCCGCAGCTCTTCCCAAACGGGCCGGTCAAAGTAAATTGAAGAACTGCAATCTCCGTGCTGCTGTTGCAGGATTGAAGAGTTACCGTTGCCGTTGTTGAATTCTGCAACGCCACTGTGCTTGGGTTGAATGCGATAGTGACATCTTGACAGGGAGCGACAGTGTATTGCGCCGTCGCACCTGTTCCCGGAGACCCGCCGTCTACTTCCGCAGTCACCGAAAGCGTGTTTGTGCCCACGAGCGAAGTCGGCAGCGGACCGCCGCTCGTGACCGACACGACTGTCGTGGGGTACGCCGGATTCGTCACCGTCCCCTGGCAAGCCACTACAATCGAAGGCGAGCTCGGGGTTTGTCCGCACGAGAACGTCGCCGTTGCCGGCTGATTCAGAAGAAAACTCGCGCCGCTTGTCGGAGACGCGATGGTCTCCGTTGCGACGACGCCCGCCGTTGAGCCTGTGACAGGCCCAAACGAGTCCAGCCAATCCGACGCGCAACTGGACGAGCTCGTCGTCTTGCAGCTCGACTTGCCCTGGGTTCCCGCTCCGCCATCGGTGCAACTGACCAGGGTGTCGACCAAGGAAGTGTACGGGTACGGGCCAAAGGCCGGGTCACCTCTCAGCAGGTGCGGCATCAACGAGCAAACATTCGTCTGGATCGTCTGCCAAGTCGTGAATATATTGTAGCTTGTCCCCTGAGTGACCGTGTCACTGCACGGCTCGCCCGTCATCGAGTTCAGACAAACCAGAGAGGGAACAATCCCGTCGCCATTGAACCCATTAACGGGCGCGATCGCGGTCGTGTAGTATGGCGACGATACCCCCACACGGTTTAAGTATTGCTGCTCGCTTACTTCGTTGAAGGTAATGTTCATCACGTCGTTGCCTGACGTGTAGATGCCGGCGGGATACATTTCACTAATTGTGGCGTAGCAAGTGTTGGACGGGCCCGGCAGCAGCGTCGCCGTACAACCGAAGGGTACGCCCACCGAATAGGTTCCCCCGCCCGGAAGGAGGTTGACCGTCTGCGTTGGTCCTTGTGTTGACCCTATCGCAACGCCAATTGCCTGACTCGAATTTATGCCGCATTCACCCTCATCGCAAACACCCGGGATTCCACTTGTGTACACAGCATTCAAGTCGACCAGCAAGGTCGCGCATGGCGCAGCGCTCCCAATGCAGTTCGGCGAAGACCCGGGTGGATCAATTCTCAACACCTTCCCGCAGCCGTTTCCCGCGGGGCCGTAGCTGATTGGATTCGTCGATGTAGTCGCAAAAAGATGACCCGTCATGTCAGACTGTACATATTCAGCCTCATCCGGCGAATCGCAAGCCGACTCACTAGTGAATGCGTAGTACGCCGTCGTCGTGTACGTTGTGCTCGGCGACACGGGTGGAACAACCTGCATAATCCCATTGAAGGCCCCATCATTGGCCTGCGGATCGGCGACCAGTACTTGTCCCGTAAATTTGTTCAGCGCAATCCCCGCCGGAGATCCCGGTGCAACTGCAGTGGTGGCGTAATTTATGAGCTGTGCAGGTTCCTCGTTGGAATAGCTGTACGGCGAAGGGATGGTCCAAACGGCGCTATACTCCACATCCGCGGCCAGCAGGTTGCCGCTCGCGTCGAATGCAGTCCCAGTCCCTCCCGATGGATATGTGTTGACGCTTGCAGGGGGGTTAAACTCTCCGCCGAATGGCGTGTTCCCCACACCAGGAATCACAAATATCCCGTCGTTATAGTAGGTGTTGAAGTATAGGTCTCCTGTCCCGCTTGCGCTGAAGCTTGGACCCTCAACCTTACACGGCGAACTGTCCGGACAGCTTCCTCCTTGGTAAACAGACTCTACTTGACTGCCGTCCTCGTTCATCCTCCAGATCTCGCTGTTCACCTGGTCCGTAACGTAGATCTTCCCATCTGGTCCAACCACGGCGCCGGTCGGGTTAAAAGGGCAAGGTCCGTCGCACAAGGCCGGCGCGTTCGAAAGCACCTGGACCGCGCCTGTCGTGCCGTCGACTGTCAGCACCTGGCCCCCAACGCCTGTCGTCACGTATACAATTTCATCTCCGCCTACGAGATACACCGTGGTGGGCCCAGTGTTAAACGCCCCTGTGACTGTGTAGCTTACCGTTATCGTGGCCGTCCTGGTTCCCGTCGCTGTTGGCGTAAACGTTGCCCCAACTGTGCATGAAGCGTTTTCGCCGGCAACAAGCGCGAACGACGTTTCCGCGTTACAGGGCGTGGCCCCATTCCCCGCCGCGCTGAAGTCACCGGCATTTGTGCCGCCAACGGTTATGCTGATATTCGATATAGTTACAGGGCACCCGCTGCCAAATATCAAAGTCGCCGTCTGGGTCAGGGGGCTGCTAGTGCCCACCGCTTGCGGGCCGAACACCAGGTAGGGCGTGTTGGACAGCGCACCAGCCCCGCAGGCTGCGTGGCTCGGCATCGCCGCCAGCCCCGCCAAGAACAACAAAGCCGCTAGGTACGAAAACGCTCTCAGCATCGTAGTCCCGCGCATTTCAGCCTCCTCGGAGCAAGCTGCTTATCCAAATCGTTGGCAGCGAACGTCACTGAAAGAATCGATTCCTTGACTGATGCGACCTGTAAACCGCTCTGGTTCTTGCAGACGAAAGCCCAATCTGGTCAGGTAGTCCTATTACTCACAAACCCGCGCGCGCACGGGGACATTGTGAGATTTGACGCGGGACTTGCCCGCGCTTTTTACTCTCGTCGCATTTCCATGTCAAGCGAAAACTGAAAGAAAATTGAAGAAATCACCGAGCACTTTTTGTCTCCCTCTCGTTCGGCTCCCTATACCGCGAACCGTCCGAGGATCAACTCTTGTAGGAAAGTTTCTGTTCAATTCTTGCCTCCATACGTCCGGTTTCCTTGTCCCGCAGTTTGCCTCTGTCCTCTTGCACCAGCAGTGCTGTGGACGAAGCGGAGCCCTACGTTGCTCGGGAGCTGCATCATTGAGAAAGCAATCATCGCATTGAGTAATTCAACGCGCGGGGAAGCTGGCCAGCGATGCACCCGAGTCCGCTATTGTGGAAAACCAAAGAGATAGGGCCTTGCTCGCCTCTTCCCCAGGCATGGTACAAAGCTTGCATTGTAGAGAGATTGGGCCGTTGCCCACTCAAAGGGAGGAGTCAAATGGCCAAGAAGCTGAAATCGGGAAAGAGCCTATTTCGCGTGAAGCCGCTGGCTAAGAAAAAGTAGTCGCAGCTAGGACCAGGAGGTTACGGTTAGAGGATTCTGCACGGGGCCGGTCGAACAGACCGGCTCCCCCTTCTTGCGGTGACGCTGCGTCTGCGGGTATGGTGTGCTGGGCCACGAGAAAATGATTCCGCGGATTGATCCCCGAATCGCTCGCTACCGTCTCCGAGTGAGGCGCTCTGAAATTCACGGGTACGGCGTGTTTGCACTCGAAGAGATTCCCGCTCGGAAAGAAGTGATCGAATATACGGGCAAGCGCCTTTCGGTGTCCGAAGCTGACCGAATCGCACCTCCCGAGGACGCCTATATCGCAACTCTGAGCGATCGGTGGTGCGCCGACCCAAGTGTCGGCGGGAGCGGGGCTGAATTCATCAATCATTCCTGCAAACCCAACCTCGAGTGGCGGCGGGTTCGGGGCCGGTTATTCTATTTCAGCCGAAGACGAATCCGAGCGGGCGAAGAATTGACGGGCAATTATGGGTACCCAATCAAATTGCAGAGAATACGGTGCCGTTGCGGCGCTCGCGGATGCAGAGGAACCCTGCGCTACGTGCTGAAATAATTGCTAATCCTTCCCGTGTGGCTGTCGGGCGGTACAGAAGAGCAATCTCGTCAGACTGACCACCGCCCTTTAGTGATTTCCGCAACTTTGGCCAGTGCGGCGACTTCGTTGACGGCACGCCAGGCCTCGCGAGTCGCTGCGTCGATCCAGACGCCCGCTACCATGCTGCCCTGCCAGCTTCAGTAGTGCAAATTGAAATTCAGCATGTGCGAGATCAGCAGAACCCAGGCGAAGCCGACGCAGGCTAGGGCCAGCACGGTGTCACCGAGCTTAAGAAGAATCGTCGGTTGACCCCCTCTCCAGGCGCGGTAAGCGTAATAAATGACCACGAAGCTTCCCAGGGCGCCCAGCAACCCAACGACTTGCGTCAAGTGGATCAAGGGATCGAGACGGGAATTCAGGGCCCCAATATCGTTCGAGACTTTGGACACCAGCACGGCCAATCCGACCACGAACAGCAGATCCAGAATGCAGACGATCTTGACGGCGAGGCGCAGACGGCGATCCCCGGGACCCCATCGGAGCGGCTGCTTATAGTGCTTGCGCAGGAGGGCCCCGATAGGCCACAGCAAGATCGCAAGCACAATGATTCCCAGACTGACCACCATGAGGGGAAGGAGCAGTTTCTTGTTCGCCGTTCCGGAGACGCTCTGTGAGATGAACACTGGAAAAATTCCGAGCAGGTCGAGGTGGCCGTCGGCAGCTCGTTTGAAGAGGATTTCTTCCTGCCCATTCACGTTCCGATAGCGCAGGGGTGCGATCTCACGCCAGCGCATCGGCTCGCCATTCAAATCCTTGGCTTCGTCGAGTGTGATGATCCCGTCATTCTTGGGCGAGGAAACCGTACTCTCGCTGAGCAGAGCCAGCAGAAAGAAGAGATTCGTCTGGCTGCGCCGGCTGGATAGGTAGGAGCCGGAGACGAGATGAGCATCGTCCCTTGCGCTCGCAAGCGTAGCCGCTGGCGGGGGCATGTAGGGATAGTAGCGATCGAGGAATTTATCCCAGAGGGCCGTTCTCTCGGAACCGGCATTGGGGTCATCGCGGCCGAGGCTGTTATAGGACACAAAAAAGCCAAGGTGCTGATCCGGCATGAGATGCAGATCGGTGTGGAACAGCTGGGTGTCTCCCGCATGGCCGATGATCCGGTGACCGTTGCGGTCTTCTTCGTAAAAGCCGAGGCAAATCCCGTTTATGCTTGGGTCCATGCTGAATTGGCGCGTGTGCATCAGCCGCGCCGTCTCCGGGCGCAGGATACGGACCCCTCGGTACTCGCCGTCCGCCAGGTGGGCGATCATGAAGTGGGCCATGTCGACGCCCGAGGTGGCCAGGCTTCCGGCCGGGGCTGCGATCACGATTTCGAACGGCTTCGGCCCGCCGGAGGCCCGAATATATCCCTCTGACATCATCCCTTGGAGCGGCTCGGGCAGCGGTTGATCAAACGAGGAATGCGTCATGCCCAGCGGCTTAAAAATGTTTTCCGCGACGTAGTCGTCGAAAGGCCGCCCGGAAATTCGCTGCACGATATATCCGGCGAGCGTCGCTCCGTAATTGGAGTACGCCGGCACGGTTCCGGGAGGGTAGATTCGGCGGGGAAGGTGAGTCGCGACATAGTCGTGCAGGGACATAAACGGCGTGCCGCTACCGAACAAGTCCTTTTCGGCTTCTTCGAATCCCGGCGTGTGCGTCATCAGATTGCGAAGGGTGACCGGGCGTCCAAACGTGGCGGGGATGCGGAAATCGATGTAGCGGTTGACGTCGCCGTCCAGATCGACCCTCCCTTGCTCCTCGAGCTGAAGGACGGACGTCCAGGTAAACAGTTTGGAGACCGAGCCGACTCGAAAGAGCGTCTCTTCGGGCGAAACCGGCCTCTTTTTCTCGAAGTCGGAAAAACCGTAGCCGCGGGCGAAAAAGATCTCGCCGTCCTTTACGATGGTTACGACTGCACCGGCAATGTCTCCGCGCTCGATTTCAAGCGGTACAATGCCGTCCAGAAATGCGGAAAGATCGGCAGGAGTTAACTCGTGGGGGCCGCCCTCGGAGACCCGGGCGGCGCCCGATTCTGCCTGCGCAGCACGGGCCTTGGCCCCTCTAGCCTCGCGCTGAGCAGGGGCACTCGCTCCCCCGAGGAGAGCCAGACAGAGTGAGAGAGGCAAGATCCGGCAAGCGGTCTTCAAGTGAGCCTCTCCTTTCGAGTCGAAGTCGATGCCCATCCGCGTGCGGTCAGCCGAACCACCGGAACGAAGCCACTCGGGAGAGGGCGCTTCACCTCTAGGCCGTCTTCGTGCGGTAAATTGTGTCGTGGCTGGGCGCGAGGGCCCCCACGACAGCTCCAGCCAAGGAACCTAGCGCCGCTCCCATTGCGGCCCCGACTCCCTTGCCGCCCAAAAACCCTCGGTTCTCCCACGCTCCCGCTGCGATACCCGCGCCGACCCCAGCGCCGACCGCCGTCCCGATTAGCGTGTTCCGAAAACGGTGGGCATTTTTCATGAGTTTGACACTGCGAATGTCCTGTCTCGGGATGACCTCTTGCCCCTCTTTTCCCTGCAAAGAGATCTCGGTGTCGGAAGCGCTTGAAAAGATCCCGGAGACTTTCTTCGAATTCATTTCAACCACCTGAATTCGATCTCCCGCCTGCAGCCTGCTCAGGTTCTCCCAGGACCCTGGCTGACTCTGGGCCGACGAAGCAAACGGCATTCCCAGAACGCAAATCAACAAGGAAAGCTTTCGCATGAGTAGGGCCCTCCTTCCAACGAGCCTTCAAAAAGGGCCTCGGAATCTTCTCTTGAACTCGAAACCGCGGCGAGTGTACACCCCTTGGCCGGCACAAGTCAGTTTCGATTCCCGACTGTCCGGTGGGTTCGATAAGGCGGGACGTCCAGGACGTGATCAAGCGCCTGAGAGCTTGGCGAAATGCCTGCCCGAGGCGCCGTACTCGGGTATCAGTAGATGGGCGTTGAGTTGCTGCTCCGGAGGGGGAAGGGAAGCAATCGAAGCTCAGTCCGGGGATTCGACATAGACGAGCTGAATAGTGCTGCCTTTCCCGTTGGGTTCGATGCCGACAACGTGCTGTTTTTGCTTGCTGCCGGATTTGAAGGTCATGTTGCCGGGTGCGGGCTTGTCGCCCTGGCAATCGAGCTGCTTCGACGGATCACCCTTCTCGTCCTGGTTCGGCGAGGCATTGCGACAATCGACGACCGGGCCGTACTTCGCTAACGCCTTCTTGTAGAAGGCTGCGACTTTCTCGGATGAATCATTGGTCTCGAGCTTCACGACGGCCAGCTTGAATGCAAAGGAACTGCCCCACAGTCCGAATTTGGCCGAGGGCTTGTCTTGATTATTGTCCTTGTGTGGGCGCGCTCCAGGATAAATCGGCAAACCGACATCTTTCGATGAAGCCTCCGCGTTGAAATAGGCGCCCGCGCCGTCCTGGTCCTCATGCATTCCTCGGGAGCGTGTGGGCGAGCCGTTTCGTGTTGAGAAAGGAAAAGAAAAACCGAGCGCGGCGCAAAGCGCGAGCGCGGCCAGGCGCGGCTGGCCGACTCGGGTGCGCAAACGACCGGCTTCGCGCAAAACAAGATGTCGCGGGCTCATCGATTCCCCCTTTGGTTTTCCCTAGCATAATACGCCGGCGTCGGCCCAATGGTTCCTTGTTTGGCTCGCTCGGCCATCGAGGTGGCCACCCCTGCCAAGAAAAAAGTTGTCCTGGAAAGAGGTATTCGGGCAAGAGAAGGATCGAGACTGGTCCAGGAACTCCTGGGTGCCGAAGTGGGGCGTCGCCCACCGGGGAGACGATAAGGGATTACTCCCTCGATGCCTGGGAATCAGGCGCAATCCTCGACGGTGACTCGTTTTCTGACGGCCGATCGTAGCGCGGACTCGCCGCAGCCGGCTGAACAAGCGACCTTTCCGGATTCACCGCCAGCCAACTGGCCGCACCGACCAGGCAAAGCGCGCTGGCTACCAAAAACGAGGCCGTCCAGCCGTAGCGCGCCCCGATCCACGGCGTGAGAACGGCCGTGATCGCCGCGCCGATCTGATTACCCGTATTCATGAACCCGGAGACGGAACCTGATGACGCCCCGGCGATATCTGCGGTAAGGGACCAGAAAGAACTCTGCGAGAGATAGAGTGCCCCGGCGCCCCCGGCAAGCACAAGGCTGGCCATTCTCGCGCTTCGCACCTGGGATCCAAGGGCGATAAACAGTCCGGCCAGCGCAATCGCAAAAGCGGCAAGAAAGCAGCGTCCCAGCCGGGGCCCGCGCCACTTGGTGAGAAGATCGTTGACTACCCCGCCGAGCAGGCAGCAGACCAACATGGCCAGAAAGGGAAGCATGGAATAGAGAGCGGTGGTTTTCAGATCGAGCCCGCGGACTTTGGCCAGGTAACGATAAAACCAGCTGAAAAAAATCCATGCCACGTAGCCGTAGCAAAAGTAACTGAGAGTTACGGCGCAGACTTCCCTGCTGCGCACGACCTGTCGCCAGGGCAGAAAATCGCGAGATGCATGGGCCGGAGAGGGCGGGGTCTTCGTCGTCAATCCAGATTCGATGGCCGCCAATTCCGCGGGCGACACCCAAGGGTGATCCGAGGGCTTGTCGCGAGCCGACAGAAACCAAACAGCTGCGGCAAAAAATCCGATGATCGAGCACAGCCAAAACGACAAGCGCCAGCCGTGGTGGATCATCACATAAGTAATCAGAGGGGGAGTGAGGGTTGCACCTGCACCCACCCCGCAGAAGATCCAGCCGTTGGCCAGGCCGCGTTCGCGCACCGGAATCCACCGGGAAATAAACTGATTTGCCGAGGGATAGATGACCGCCTCGCCCGCACCCAACAGAAAGCGAACGGCCATGAGCAGGAAAATCGCACCGGGCAGATTCGCGGGAACCAGCGCGGTCAGAGCAGTGAAGATCCCCCACCAGATCACCCCACCGGTGATGACTCGGCGAGCGCCAAAACGGTCGGCCATCCTTCCCGCCAGGGTCTGGAAGATGGCGTAGCCAACCAGCATGGAGCTGAAGACCTTGCCCAATTGCACGTCGCTCAGATGGAAGACCTCGGCGAGCGAACCTCCGGCAATCGAAATGTTCACGCGATCCAGATATGAGATGGCACTGAGCGCAAAGAGCCAGAGAACCAGAAACCAGCGCACCCTACTTGTTCTAGCCGTGCTCATCCGGGAGATCGGTTAGGCAGAGTGTTCGCGCAAGATTCGCGACAGTTGCGCGGCAACAATTTTGTTTTCGCCGGGTTGCAGCATGAACGAGTTCATCGACAGCCCCGACTTTCCCTCGCCTGCGGCGATCACAATCGAAGGAGCTGAGGAGCGCAGCGTCTTCTGAGCTTCTTCCGTCGTTATCCTCACGCGTGTCTCATCCCAGGTAATCTGCATGTGCGGAACGTGATTGGCAACGTCGGGGACGAAAAACGACGTGCTGACGCCGGGAATCCTTGTGATTTCCCGCGAAATCTCCTCCAGCCGATCCTGCCATTCTCTGGCCAGGGCGTCCTGATCCTCGGCCAGAAAAAGCTCGAGCGCCTTGACCATTCCAACGATCTCCTCTTTGCCCACTTTCTGGCTTCGCCCGAGCGTGTCTTCGTGCGGGCTGTTATTCAGAAGGGCGTTGGCCACCAAATCTCTACGGCCGATCAGCAAGCCCGCGCATTGCGGACCGCGAATCGCTTTTCCGCCGCTGAAGGTCACCAGGTCGTAGCCCATGTTGGCGTAATCCCAAAGATGAGACACCGGGGGCGTGTCGGCCGCCGCATCGTTCATCGAGGGGATGTTGTACTGCTTGGCCTGCTTCACCCATTCATCCACTTTGATCTGCCCGGCGGCGTTGGCGAAGTTGGAAAAGTGCATCATCGCGGTGCGATCGTTCACCGCACCGCGCAACTGGTCGACGGTTTCAATCTCGATGAGCTTGACCCCGGTCGAGCGCAGCTGGTGATCAAAGGGATTGCGATGGGACTTCTGGATAATCACCTCCGACTTCATTCCCGTAAGGTCAGGCAATTGCCGGATCAGAGCCTGGTTGCCTCCGGTCAGAATGCCGGCCAGCCCGGACTGCATTGCCGCGGCCGCCCCCGAGGTGACCAGCGCCGTGTAATCCGGCGGCAGCTTGAGCATTTCCGCGATGCGATTGCCGGCCGCTACCTCCAGCTCCGGAATGCTCACAAAATGCCGTCCGGCCATCGCCATCACGGCTTCCAGCTCCGGATAGGGAAGCGAACCGCCCAGAACGGTCATCGTCCCTTGGCAATTAATGACCGTCGTCACACCCAGCTCTTCGTAGGGGTTGCCGGTCTGCCCAAAGCCCCTCGCTCGGGTGCTCGAACGAGCCGCGGCGCGATTCGATGAAAACAATTTGTGCGGTGCGAGCATGGCCCCCACGGTCGTCGCCAGCGTGCCCAGAAAGCCGCGCCGGTTCCACTTCGAATTGAGTCGCATAGCATCCTGCTCCTTCGAGTTTTATTTGCGGACCACGGCGGCGACGCAGTTGATTTCGACTAGCGAATCTCCGGTCAGTGCGGCAACTGCCACGGTTGTGCGCGAGGGGCCGCCATGAGGAAAATAGGTTGCAAACACCTTGTGCATTCCGTCCCAGTGCTCGATTTTCACCAAAAAGACGCTGGCTTGAAGGACGCTGTCCATCGTCCCTCCGCCAACCTCCACAAGCTTCTTGATCTTGTCCATAACCATGCCGGTATGGGACTCAATGGTCCATTCCTTCTGATCGCGGGTGTCGTGTGCGCCCTGTCCCGAGACATAGATCAGCCCGTTGTACACGACCACCGGCATGATCACGTCTTTCTCCGTTCCCGGTTTGCCCTCGCTGTCTAACTTGCGGATTCCTCCCTCCTGGGGCGCGAAGTTCGGCAGGAATCCGCGGGCGGACGCCGCGCTGGCCGTAATGCCCATGGCGGAGAGCACGGAAGCGCACCGTGCGGCAAATCCCCTACGAGTAAGGGTCACATTCATATAGCGGCTCCTTTCAACGAGTTTGAGAGATTCAAGAATTCCGGCAACTACGGCAAGGCAAAGCTGAAAACGTCACTGCCCGCCGCAATGGCCACGAACTGCCTGCCGCCCACCGCGTAACTCATCGGCGACGCGCTGATATCCTGTCCGGTGTTGAAATGCCAGAGCGGGGTGCCGCTTCCGGCTTCGACGGCCTCAAACGAACCTGCGTCATCTCCGAAAAACACCAAACCTCCCGCCGTCGTCAGCGTCCCGGCCGACGAGCGTCCGGTTCCCGACTGCGCATATTTCCAGGCGATTCGATCCGCATCGAGGTTGAAGGCCACCAGCATCTTCTGGGAGGTCTCGTTCGGATTCCGCTTTACGCCCGTCGAGTAGAAGCCTCGCCCCTCTTGAAAGGTCTGCGACTTGAAGAAATACGTTTCACACTCCTCGCGCGCAAGAAAGTAGACCGAATGAGTCGACGGGTTATAGGAAGGGGCAAACCAGTTCGTCGCTCCCGCGTAGCCGGGACAGACCGACGTACCCTCGACGGTGGGCTCGATTCCGGTGAGTATGGGTCTTCCTTGCCCATCGATTCCCTTGGCCCAGTTCAGTTTGCTCACGAACGGCGTTGCCGAAAGAAATTTTCCGTTCGTGCGGTCGAGCACGTAGATGTAGCCGTTTCGGTTGGCCTGGACCAGAAGTTTTCTTGCCGCCCCACGATAAACCGCATCGATCACCATCGGGATTTCTACGGCGTCATAGTC
This sequence comes from Candidatus Cybelea sp., assembly GCA_035622135.1. Lineage (GTDB taxonomy): Bacteria > Acidobacteriota > Terriglobia > Acidiferrales > UBA7541 > Palsa-295. The sequence goes on from DASPVZ010000004.1 coordinate 441,909, forward strand.
GAACAGATCGTGCGGTGTGAACTGGAAGTACCACTTCAATTTTCCCGTGTCGGGATCGAGAGCCAGCACGCAGTCCGTGTAGAGATCATCTCCGGGGCGAACGCGGCCCTCGAAGTCGGGCGCTGGATTGCTGGTGCCCCAGTAGATCGTGTTGAGCTCGGGATCGTAGGTGCCGGGCATCCACGTGGTTCCCCCTCCGTGCAGATAGAGTTTTCCCGGCCAGCTTTCCGAACCGAACTCGCCTGGTCCGGGTATGGTCCAGAACCGCCAGGCCAGTTTGCCCGTCAGGGTGTCGTAGGCGGCCAGGAAGCCCCGCACGCCATCATCTCCGCCCGAGGTTCCGACCAGGACCTTATCTTTCACCACCAGTGGAGCGCTGGTTGCCCCATAGTTCTTGTTCCAGTCGGCGTAAGCCACGTTCCAGATCAGATTGCCCGAGCGTGCATCCAGACAGAGAAGGTGGGCGTTGTCCGTTTCCATGTAAACGCGGTTGCGCCAGATGGCGACGCCACGGTTGATGTGCCCGGAGGCGTCATCGATCAAACCCTCCGAAACAGGCCAGGTATGTTGCCAGACCAGGCGTCCGGTGCGCGCATCGAGTGCGGCGGCGTCGTTGGCGGCGGTAACAAACATGATTCCATTGACGACCACGGGGGTGACCTCAAGTCGCGCGGTGTTCCGAGCGTGAAAAACCCACTGCGCCTCGAGGGCGCCCACACTGGTGGATTGAATGTCCCCCAGACCGCTATAGCGTCGGCCTGAATAGTCGCCGCTATAGGAAGGCCAATTGCCGGCTGGCGGCTCGACCAGCAGGTCTTCCGATCGAACGTCGATGGTCGTCGATACGACAGGAACCAGGCCGTCACCCGCCCGCACCGCCAGGGAGAGTAAGAGGGCGGCCATCAGCACGGCCAAACCGATTCGATTCATCATTCCCGAGGACATTCGAAGATCCTCGACTTCGACCTGCTTCCCATTGCCGCGGTTCGATTTCCCGCACATCCCTTTAGTCGTTCCCCGTGTTTCCCGCAGGAATTCTAAATTTATCCTTAGAGCCTTCCAAACTTCTTTACCGCTTCCAGAATCGATTTCATCTGCTCGATGACGGCGTACATCGAGTGCTCTTTGAAGTCCATCTGCTGCGCCAGAGCGAGCACTTCTGGGGCTCTGGCCCGGGGAACCACGACGACGCCGTCGGTGTCGGCGGCCACGATGTCGCCCGGGCTGACGGCAACACCGTCGCAGGTTACCTCGATCTCGGATCCTGCGAACCGGTAATGGTGCACGGAGGTCGAAGGCACAATACCGGTCGCGTACACGGGAAATCCGATCTTGCGCAGGTAGGCCACATCTCGCACCCCTCCGTCGATCACCGCGCCCGCGTATCCGCGTGCGGCCATGGCCGTGCCCATCAGCCCGCCCATCCCGGCGATGTCCTCGCCGTCCTCGACCACCATGACATAGACGGAGTCTGGAGAGCCTTCGTCGATTGCCGCAAGCATTCCATTCAGTGCGGCGGGATCCCTATTGCCCTCGTCTTTTTTGAGCAAGACCGTGCGCGCCAGGCCGGCAAACTTGGTGGTGAAGATGGGGCGCATGCGATGGCTCATGTACATCCGCTTGCCGGTCAACTGCTCGAGCGCATCGGAAACTGACGCTACCTCGACGCGCCGAAAGTCGGCAAGCAGATTGGCTTCCGTCTGCGAAGGGCCAGCTCCTTGAGCGGGAAGGGCGCGCAGAAGTCGGGCCCCGCCCAGACCCGCCGCCACCAGGGCGATTGCGACGAACGGGGTCGCGGCTCGGTGGCGGCGAAGAAAACGGCGAAGCTTGTTCACGTCTTCCTCCTGAAACGATGCGTGGGCGGACTCTAGCACCGCCCCGCGCGACCTGAAAAGGGCCAATTCCGTCCGGGAATCCGCCTCCCCGTTGCGTGCCCGTCCTTGGCGGCGTCTTGTGGGAGTCCCATTCCAGGCGAAAGTTAGGGTTGACACCCGAACGGGGATTGCGATAAACCAAAATTCAAAACCGCTGGTTGACTGTCACAAGGACCCAGTGGGCAATTCGATCAGGTGAACGTGCGAAGCGGCGCCGGCGTTTCATGCACCTGCCTGGACGGGAGATGAATGATGCGTAGCGACCGATGCGCCGCCGTAGTTGTCTTTGTGTTCGCACTGTTGGCCTTCGACGTTGCTTGGGCCGGCATCACCGGGAGTATCTCCGGCGTGGTCACCGACAAATCCGGCGCCGTCGTCGCCGGCGCCTCGGTGGTGGCGACCGATACCGAGACCGGGGTGAGGTCGGCAGTGGCGACTGACGCCAAAGGCTTTTACAACCTGTCTACGCTGGCCGTTGGCACCTACGATCTCGAAATCAGCAAGCCGGGGTTCAAGACCTACCGCAAGACGGGGCTCGTAATCGACGCCAACACGGCTCTGCGTGCCGACGCTTTGCTCGACGTCGGTGCCATCAGCGAGAAAGTCGAGGTGACCAGCGAGGCTACCCAGGTCGAGACGCAGAGCACGCAGATGGGCGAGGTGATCGAGGGCTCCAAAATGACCTCGGTTCCCCTCAATGGCCGCTCTTACATCGACCTGTTGGCTTTGCAGCCCGGCGTCTCCCCCTATCAGAACCTAGACACAACCTCGGGCGTCGGTGCCACCACGGTATCGGGCGACATCACCAATGGAACGCAGTCGGTCAACGGCGGCCGACTGGGTTCGAACGGTTTCATGGTGAATGGCGCCAACGCGGAAGAGGGCGTCCACAACGGCGCTGCCATGATTCCCAATCTTGACTCCATCTCGGAATTCCGCATCATCACCAACAATTTCAACGCCGAGTATGGAAACTTCAGCGGCGGCCAGATCAACGTCGTGACCAAATCGGGCGCCAACGCATTTCACGGGGACCTGTTTGATTTTCTCCGCAACACGGATCTGGATGCCGCCAACTACTTCACCGGACGCGGAGTCTTCATTCAGAATCAATTTGGGGGGACGGTCGGTGGCCCCGTCAAGAAGGACAAGATTTTCTTTTTTGCCGACTATCAGGGCACAAAACAAATCCTCGGCCAGTCGCAGAGCTTCCCGGTTCCCTCGGCGGCGGACCGTAGCGGAGACGTGCTTGACATGTACACGGCACTGCTGGCGAATGGAGGTACCCCCGGAACGGTGGTCGGAACCTCCGCCGGCCCCAGCTCGGGTGTCTCGGCCGGCGGGTGGGCCTATGTGCTTTCGCAAGAGTTGGGATACACGGTTGTGCCTGGAGAGCCGTACTACGCCGCGGGATGCACAACCAACAACCCCGCCACGGGCTGCGTTTTTCCGAACGGGATCATTCCCCAAAGCGCCTGGTCCCCGGTCGCCGTGGCCACCCTCCCCTACATCCCGCAAGCCACTCCCAACGCCCCGGCGGGGGCCGGTTTCTTCGAGACCGCGCAATACAACGGGACGTTGAGCGACAACAAGGGCGGAATTCGCGTCGATGCGGACACGCACGTCGGCACACTGTTCGGGTATTACTTTTTCGACCAGTTCTCCACCATGACTCCGTACGCGCAGGGCATCAACATTCCCGGTTTTGACAGCACGAACCTGGGCCGCAGTCAAATGGTGAATCTGGGCCTGACAACCACGTTCAGCAGTACCTCGATCAATGACGTCCGCTTCGCCTGGCTGCGAGACGTCAACTTCACAGGGATTCCGGGCGGGGGCAAGGGGGTTCCGCTCGGTTCTTTGGGTTTCGATACGCCCTGGAACAGCACAGGGGGGATTGGCCCGGTCAATTCGTCGCTCGAAGGAGTTCCGTCCTTCTTTTTCAATAACTATGAGTTCGGACTTCCGCAGGATACCTTGCACGAGTTCAACAATACGACCCAGATTCTCGATAACTATACGAGAGTCGTAGGGACGCACACCCTCCAGTTCGGCGTCAACTTCCATTACAACCAGATCAACGAACGAAACTACGACGATCCGAACGGCGCCTTTGGTTTCAACGGCTCCGAGACCGGCCTCGACTTTGCCGATTTCTTGATCGGTGCTCCGTATACATTCACTCAGGCCAGCCAGCAGCTGCTCGACTCGCGCGGCAAGTATTTCGGAGTGTATGCGCAGGACAGCTGGCGGGCGCGTCCCAGCCTGACACTGAACTACGGCCTGCGCTATGAAATCATGACGCCCTGGTATGACACGCAGAACAAGCTCGAGACGCTCATTCCGGGCGAACAGTCCGAGGTTTTCCCAACGGCTCCAGTAGGCCTAGTGGTTCCAGACGATCCGGGTGTCCCGCGAACCTTATCCCCCATCAAGCACGACAATTTTGCCCCGAGAATCGGTTTAGCCTATGCCCCGAGTGCAAGCGAAGGGTTGCTGGGCAAGCTGCTCGGAGGGCCGAACAAGAGTAGCATTCGTGTCGGGTACGGGATCTTCTACAACGCTATAGAGGATGCCACTGGCTTTGTTGAAGTGGGCGATGCACCGTATGGCTTATATTTCGCCGACCCGGACACGACGCAGCTGGCCTCGCCCTATATTGCCCGCACGACAGGAGACTACCAGGGAATCAAATTCCCCTTCACCTTTCCTCCCGCCAATTCCTCACCCTCAAATCCAGACAAGACGTTTAACTGGGCGCAGGCCACACCGATTGATGGCTCCGACTACTTCTACCCGCATAACGTAGTCCCGTACGTTCAGGAGTTTGAGTTGTCGCTGCAGCGGCAGATTGGACCATCCACAGTCGTCACCACGAGCTATGTGGGATCGGTCGGTCGGCACCTGCTAACCTTCGAGGAATCGAATCCGGGCAATCAAGCGCTCTGCCTTTTTCTGAGCAATCCCGCGAACGTGGCGCCCAATTCTCCGACTTGCGGTCCGTTTGGAGAAAGCACCGTATTCACCCTGGCTAACGGACAGACGGTCAACGGCACCCGGCAACCCTTTGGGATCAACTTCGGCAGCAACCCGTACATGGAGACCGTAGCCAGCTCGAGCTTTAACTCCTTGCAAATCAGCGTGAAGCACACCGAGAAGTATGCCGATTTTCTGTTGGCTTACACATTTGAGAAATCGATCGACAATGGGTCTACGTCGTTTGACGCAACCAGTCCTTACAACTCCCGGCAAAGCCGTGGTTTGTCCGTCTTCGATGTTCCGCAGGACCTGACTCTGAGCTACACCGTGCAACTCCCGTTTAACAACCTCACTGGCAATTTCTGCAAAAGGCTCACGGCGGGGTGGGCTCTGTCGGGAATCACGACCTTCGCGACTGGCCTGCCCGTGCAGCTCAGCGAATCGGACGATAACTCCCTCACCGGAACATTTTCCGACACGGTCGACGAGCCCAGCTATGCCAACAATGGCGGCGCTCTGTTTGTAAACAAGAATCCGCGCTCCGGACAGCCCTATTTCAACCCGAATTACTTTGTGACCGAGCCGCTCGGCCAGGTGGGGGACGCGATGCGCCGGTATTTCAACGGACCCGGCATCAACAACTTCGACATGGCTTTGCTGAAGGACACGAATATAACGGAGTCGATCAGGGTCGAGTTCCGTGCTGAGGCGTTCAACGTTTTCAATCACGCGCAGTTCAGCTTTCTTACTTCAACGGGAGGCATGCCGGGCGGAGACATCGACAACCCAGGAGTCGGCGGTTTTGGATACGTAACTTCGGCGAATGATCCACGGATCATGCAACTCGCCTTGAAGGTCTTGTTCTAGCGCGGGTGCCAACTGCTCCGACCAGTCCATCTGCGGTCCGTAGGGCTGCTGACGTTATTTGCCTTCGCCGGCGTGTTGGTCGCGCAAACCGTGCCCCAGAATGCCCGGTCGAGAAGCCGTCCGTCGGCTTCGGCTCGAGGGAAGCAGACCTTCGCTTCGACCTGCGCCAGCTGCCATGGTTTAGACGGCAGGGGTGGGGAGCGGGGGCCGAACATCATCGACCGGCCCAGCGTCGAGCAGCTTTCCGATTCAGAGATCTCTCACATCATCGAAAACGGGGTCCCCGGAAAGGGAATGCCGGCTTTCCCCTCTCTTGAGAGTACCGATATTAAAGCCGTCGTGGCTTACCTGCGCACGCTTCAGGGGATGAAGCGAACTGCGGCACTTCCCGGCGATCCCGATCGAGGCAGGATGGTTTTCTTCGGCAAGGCGGGATGCTCGAACTGTCACATGGTTGCCGGCCAAGGCGGATTTATCGGCTCGGATTTGTCGGGGTATGCGCAGAGTCATGAGGTTGAACAGATTCGCAGCGCGATTGTGACACCCGCAGGTACTACCCGGCAGGTACGGCTCGCGACGGTCACGACTCACGACGGCAACAAATATGTCGGCAGGGTGCGCAACGAAGATAATTTCTCTCTGCAGTTGCAGTCCCTCGATGGAACCTTTCACTTTATCACCAAGTCCGACATCGAGAAGGTCGAGTACGAATCAGAGGCGCTGATGCCCTCCGACTACGGCTCTACGCTCAACCGAAGCGAATTGAACGATGTTGTGAGTTATCTCATGAAAGCGGCTGGACCGAGCGGCTCCTCAAGCTTAAAGCAAGAGGAGTGGGAGCAGTAGCGCGCCGGCAACTCGGACTACCGAGCCCCACGCGGTTCTCCCACTCTCGACCTAGTGCGGCAGCGCAAAGCTGAAGACATCGCTCGTCGCGGCAATGGCTACGTACTGGGCTCCATCGACCGCGTACGTCATTGGCGAAGCGCGCATCGGCTGGCCGGTATTGAAGTGCCAGAGAGGACGGCCGTTGGCCGCCTCAACCGCCTCTAGGGATTCCGAGTCATCTCCCAGAAAGACCAATCCGCCCCGAGTCGTTAGCGTCCCGCCCCAGGAGTCTCCCCGCCCAATCTGCGGATAACGCCAGACCACCCTGCCGTCGGCTACCGAAAGTGCCAGCAGGACCTTCTGCGCCTGCTCGTCAGGCGAAAGCTGGGTGCCCGTGTTGTAATAAGTCTCCCCTCTGGCGAATGGCTTCGGTTTGGCGAAATATAGATTGCAGCTCTCAAGAGCCATCACGTAAAACAGGCCTGTGCCGGGATCGTAGGAAGGCGAATACCAATTGGTTGCTCCATCGATGCCGGGGCAGACTTCCGTGCCGTCGGCAGTCGGGACCCGACCCGAAGGCTTGGGGCGACCAGAGGGGTCGACGCCGCTCGCCCAATTGAGTTTCTCGACAAAGCGAGTGGCATGCAGGAACTTGCCGTTGGCGCGGTCGAGCACATAAAAGAAACCGTTGCGGTTTGCCTGGACGAGCAGACGGCGCGTTGTGCCGTTCTCTGCTCGATCGGCTAGCACCGGGGTTTCATTCGCGTCGTAGTCATAAAGATCGTGAGGTGTGAACTGAAAATACCACTTGAGCTCTCCCGTCTCGGGTTTAAGGGCCAAGACGCAGTCCGTATAAAGGTCATCGCCGGGCCGGCCCTCTCCCACGAAATCGGGCGCCGGGTTGCTGGTAGTCCAATAGAGAGTGTCGAGTTCGGGATCATAGGTGCCCGGCATCCAGGTCGTTCCTCCACCGTGCAGGTAGGAATCGCCCGGCCAACTCGAGGAGCCGAATTCTTTTGGTCCGGGGATGGTCCACACGCGCCACTTCAGCCTTCCACTCTGCGCGTCGTAGGCGGCCAAGAATCCGCGGACTCCGGAGTCGCCGCCGGAGGTGCCCACGATCACCATGTCTTTCACTAGCAGCGGAGCGCTGGTCGCCCCGTAGTGCTTCTCCTTGTCGGCGTACTGAACGTCCCAGCGCAAGCCTCCCGAGCGAGCGTCGAGCGAAAGCAGGTGGGCGTCGTCGGTTTCCACAAAAACCGAGTGTTGCCACACAGCCACTCCGCGGTTTTTGTGAGCAGCGGCATCGTCGAGCAGCCCGGAGCTGACCGGCCGCTGATAGTGCCACACGGGGCGCCCGGTCCGGGCGTCGAGCGCGAATACATCATTTGCCGAGGTCAGGTACATCACGCCGCGGATGACCACGGGAGTGACTTCGAGCCGCTCGGAGTTGCCGGGATGGAAAACCCACGCCGCACGCAGGCCCGCGACGTTGGTGACGTTGATTTCCTCTAAGCTGCTGTAGCGGCGTCCGGTGTAGTCGCCGTTATAGGAAGTCCAGTCCGCAGCAACCGGGCGGGCCAGCAAATCTTCTGCACCGACGCTCGTAGGGGCCAAGGCTTGAGACGGCGGTTCGTGTCCCGCCATCGGTGCCGCACAGCCCGCCAGGAGAAACAGGACTAGTTTCATCCTCCACCGTTTCATCAGCGATTGTCCCCGCCTTCGACCCGCACCTCCTCGAGGGCGCCGCGGTCTACACCACCCTCGTCTTCGAGATGAAGAGAAACTCGTGCCGGCCCCCCCGGCGGGAGAATTTCCGCCTCGAGCAAGACCGCCTCGCTTGGACTCACCTCTGCCAGAGGCATCACGGCCAGGCTCGAGCCGTGTTCGCTATAGACGTGCGCCACCAGATGCCCGGAAAAGAACACGCCAAACGATCCCGACAGTCTGATCTTGCCGTTCTCCTCCCGTACGGCGTGGAGGGGACGAATCACAATGCCCGCGTCGGTCACTCCGTGGAATTCGCTTCCAGCGCGCGTGGGGAACCATTCCGTATCAAAATCACAGGCCTCGTCCGGACGCAGCCGGCACATGGGGCTGTTGATCTCGGCTTCCAGATAAATGGGGCTCGCGTCCGCATCCGCGCTGAGCGAAGGTATTCCGTCGCTGCTCAGCCGCATCTCCGGGCCATTCGTCCAAAAGATGACCGATGCCTTGCCCGGATACGGTTTGTTTTCCTCGTAGCGGAAGCGCTCCACCATGGCGTACCGGCTGCCGCCGTCGACCACCGCTAGCCACCCGGCCGTTGAGTCCAGCCACAACTCAGCAGCCATGTGCACGTAGTGCACGGTGAAGAGGCCGTCGTCCCTCACCTCAACGGCGGGATTTTCCGCCGGGCCAAAGCGAACGTGATAGCGATTGAGATAGCCGCTGGCCGGATTGGCTGGAGTAAACGCCCAGAACTCGTGGTTGATGCGGGACGCCTCGTCGGAGGCAGACGAGTTTGGGGCCGACGTATCGTATTGCGAGACCGATTGCATCGACCATTCGACGGAGTGCCCGCTCACGTTTTTCATTGAGGCGTGGAAGCGGATGCGAGGCGAATTCGCCTGGACGCCAATCGTGCGCACGAACTGAATTCCGGTCTGGGGATCGGCCGGCCCGCTGAGCTCGACCTGACAGTTCTTCCCTTCGGAAATCTTTCGAAAGGAGAATGGCCCGTCATCCACGATGTCGGAGTCGCCCACCCAGTGCTGTTCATCGTCGTTTCCTTCGGGCAGGAGCCACAGCTTGTCCCCGCCATAGTTGAACCACTGCCCGGGAGTCGGCGGGAGGTAGCGGCCCGCGTATTGGGGATTGACGAACAGGTAGGGGTGGCCGGCGAAGGTCACCTGCATCAATCGCCCGCCATTTTGGGGAACGACCAGCAGCTGGACCCAGCGATTTGAGAGTTGCTCCGCCTTCCAGCCCTTGTAGTCAACCGCTTCGACACGGCACTCCGCCTTCGCGGAGGGACTCGCTTGACCTGCCGCCACGGCCAAGCCGAGCCCGAGGCCGAGGGACCGCGCCAGAAAAATGCACAGAAACCCAGCGGCGACAGGTGCCAGCCGAAGCGATGGATCGAATTTCATGATTTGCGCCCTTCCCCCAAAGTAGTGTCGAGACGAGCCCGCCGGGCTCCGCACAGCTGGCGTGCGGCTCGCCCTTAGAAACGGAATGAAAGCTAATAAAACGAAAGCTTTCGATTTGCGTCAAGCACATTCTGTGATATACCGAGCTGCGCGCGGCAACGACACGTATGAGCGCGCCCTTCCGGAAACAAAGTTGAAGAATCTGCTGCTATGGCTCGTCGCCGCTTCTGCCCTACTGGCTCAAGATCGTGAGATCGATGCTACCTGGCTCTACCGCTACGTGCCGCAACGGAGCGATGCGGCCAGCAATCTTTCTTCTGCGAGTTGCCATTTTCAGCCCATTTTCGGTGAAGGAGACGCCCAGAATCGGATTCTGTTGAGTGTGGCCCGCTTCGCGGAGGTAACCCTGGACTCCCGCGGAAGTTGCCAGTCAACGCTCTATGATCGTGAGGAGGAGATTTATTTTGTTCTGGAAGGCGCGGGCGTTCTGCACTACGGCCAGGGCACCTATGCGATGCGCGCCAATGATTTCACCTACCTGCCTCCCGGTGTAAGGCATTCCCTGGCGAACGGTTCGGGCCGGACGTTGCGAGTGTTGGTCATGGGCTTCAAGATTCCGTCCTCCATTGCGATCGGCACACCCTCGGCCGAGCCCGAGATCGTCAATCTGGACCAGATTAGGGAGGAGACCGTCGAGGGTCATCCCACATCGGTTCTTTACAAACTGCTTCTCGGTCGACGCACCGCAAAGCGCGACGCCATCGACGAGGCATACGTGGTGGTCAGTTTTTTCTGGATGGATTTTGCACCCGGAGGTACGAATTTTCCGCACCACCATGAAACGGCCGAAGAGATCTATCTGGTCCTGGACGGCCAGGGCGAGATGGTCGCCGGAAGCGGATTGGACGGAGTCGAGGGCCGCTACCCGGCCCGAGCGGGGGACGCCTATTATTTCCGCCCCAACTGCACCGTCGGGTTCTACAACCAGGACCGGCCTGGCGAAAAGGCTCACATTCTGGCGGTGCGATCGAAGATTCCGCTCCTTGAGGAAGACGATTAGTCGGCGGAAAGCTTCGGCCGACATTCTTGAGTCTGGAGGAAGTCCGCATGCAGGCTAATTCGAGCCGCCGTTCTTTTGTGAAGCTTCTGGCCGCGGCTCCCCTACTCACCCAGATTGCGGCGCGCGATCTCTACGTCCAAGCTGCGACTGCCGTGGGCAAGGATCCGCGTCAGAACGTGTACACGCGTCTCGGCGTGAAAACGGTCATCAATTGCCGAGGAACCTGGACGTATCTGAGCGGCTCTCTGGAGTTCCCTGAGGTGCGCCAGGCACAGGTCGAGGCTGCCGAATATTTCGTGAATATGTTCGACCTGCAGCGTGCCGTCGGCCGACGGCTGTCTGAGTTGACCGGCGCCGAATCCGGCATCATCACCTCCGGTGCTGCGGGAGCGATGGCCGCGGCCACCGCCGGATGCATAGCCGGCGTCGATGATAAATTCATCTGGCAGCTGCCCGACACCACGGGGCTCAAGCACGAAGTGATCATGGTGGGAGGTCGAAGCGCGTTCGATAGCGCCATCCGGCTGACCGGCGCCAAGCTGGTGCTTGTCTACTCTCCCGAGGAACTGGCCAACGCGATCAACGAAAACACCGCCATGATCTACACGACCGATCTCGGCGACAAGCTGCAGCGAGAATTGGCCATTGCCAAAGATCACAAGGTTCCCATGCTGCTCGATGATGCCGCCGGCATTCCACCGGCGGACAACGCCAAACTCTACGCCCGGATGGGAATCGATCTCTATTGCTTTTCCGGCGGCAAGGGGCTGTGCGGTCCGCAATGCAGCGGAGTCCTTCTGGGCCGACGGGATCTAATCGAAGCGGCCCTTCTCAATTGCAACCCGCGCGAGGGAGCCGTCTGCCGCCCGATGAAGGTTGGAAAAGAGGAGATCATCGGCTGCCTGACCGCGCTCGAGACCTGGCTGAGCCTGGATGAGAAGAAACTCTACGCCGAGTGGCAGAGCCGCGTCGACCGCATTCGCAGGCTGGTCGAGACCGTCCCCGGGGTAAAGACCGAAACCTATGTCCCCGATGATGGCAACCGTTACCCGACGCTCAAGGTTTTCTGGGATCAAGCAGGCTGGCAATACACGATGTCCGACTGCGTCGAACAGCTGCGCGCGGGCGACCCAGTGATCGAAGTGCTCGGGGCGGACAATCCGAGTCTGGTGACCGCGGTCCGGGAAGGCAATCCGAATCGAAAGGAACCCAAAGGCCCCGACCACATCGAATTGGTTTCCATGACCATCAGGCCTGGAGAGGAAATCATCGTGGGGCAAAGATTGCGTTCCATTCTGGGCGCCGCTCAGAAGAAGTTCGCAGCCTAGGTTAGCGCGATGGGCTGCCATTTCCGGCAAATCCCGCGAAGGATTCCGATGCGAAGCTTATGGGTGTGCGCTCTGCTCTGCTCGACGGTCCTCTGGCCTGCGCTGCGGGCACAAGCGCAGGTCCGCGCCGTCGTGCCTCGAGAGGGCTCCGCGAACGCGAATCGCTTTTCTTCTCCGGCCGTCGATGCCGGCGATTACCTCTACATCTCGGGCCAAGGGCCGCGCCGACCCGACGGCAGCCTGCCCGAGACCTTTCCGGCGCAAGTCCGTCAGGCTCTCGATAACATCAAGGGTGTCGCTACTTCCGCCGGCCTCACGATCGACCACGTCGTTTACACCCAGGTCTATCTCGAGGACATCAGCAGGTATGAAGAGATGGACCGCATCTTCGGGGAATACTTCTCGCAAACCCCGCCAGCCAGAGCCGTGCTGGGCGTAGCCCGCGTTCCCGAGTCGCCCATTCAAATCAGCGCTGTCGCGGTGCGGAACCTCTCGGAAAAGCGGGCCGTCTTTCCGCCAGATTACAAGGCGGGCGAATCAGCCTCTCCCGGCATCCTCACTCACGACCGGCTTTTCGTTTCGAGCATGCTCGGCAGCGATTCCGCGACGGGCAACCTCCCCGATGATCCCGCCGCGCAGGTCGACCTGGCGCTCGATCGCCTGCAGGCAGTCCTCAAAGCCGCCGGCCTCGAACTGGGCAATATGGTCTTCGTCAATCCCTACCTGACCGCGGAAATCCCTTCGCGGATCATGAATGAGCGTTACGCTCGACGATTTGAGTTCGGGAACACGCCGGCGCGAGCCACCATCGAGGTGATCAGTCTCCCCGGTCGGGCACACATTGCGTACACGGGTGTCGCCCTTCGCGACCTCACCCTACGCAAAGCCGTCCGTCCAAAGAATATGCCCCCCAGCCCGACCGCCAGTCCCTGCGTTTTTGCGGGCGACACCCTGTATTGCTCGGCCAAAGACGGCTTTATTCCCGGGCCCCACGGCGGGATTTATGCCACGACCACTGCGCATCAACTGCGGCAAACCATGCGCAATCTTCTCGACAATCTCGAGGAAGCTGACGTGCACTTTGATCAAGTGGTAGCCACAAACGTTTACCTCGATGATTTGTCAGAGCTGCCGCAATTCAATGAAATCTACGCCCAATATTTTGGTTCGGTGCTGCCCGCTCAAACGGCCATCCAGCAAGTTGCGCCTACCGAGCGCAAGGCCGACAAAGAGGATCATTTCCCCGGGCTTGAACAGGTATCGTTCATCGCCGTGCGCACCCAGGCCAAACCTTGAAGGAAGCACGGCGCTCTCTGTGTGGGTCCTTGTGCCTTGCGGCTACCCCCCGCGTGCCGAGGGTGAGGGCCGTTTGAGCAAATGAGAATCGCCGAGGGAAGGCGGGGAGATGCATCTCGACTGACCCGCGGCACTTGGTGAGTTGGTAGCACTCACCGGCCCAGAACTCGAAATCGAAACGAGTACCCTACTCCTATAATCTGGTCCGCTGCTGCTGAGGAGAGGCCAAAGCCCACATGCAAATCGATCTGCTGATTGCTAGTGAACCGGTAAGCCGTGCCAAAGTGGATCACGTGCTCAGGGCCGCCGCGTTGAGCAAATTCCCCATTGTATTCAATGAATGCATCCCAGGAGTTTGTGATTTCACGATCAAATTCCAACGCGGCCTGCCCGGTCCCATTTCTTCTTTTTCCCTGCGTAGGCCAATACGCGGCGAACATTCCATCGGCCGTCCAATTTTTCGTCAGCGCGTGAGACCACGGAAGCTGGAACTGAGGATCGTAGCCGCCGCTCGAAATGCCCTTAGATCCGCTCGGGAGACTGAGCGACAGGATAGCGGACACATCAAAACCGCCTGGGGTGGGTCCCAGCTGCTGTTTAACGCCTACGAGCACGTCGCCAAAGCCAGAAACGGGTGAGGCTGAACCGAAGGCGTCCAAGTAATCCGGGGCAGCGACGCGGAGTTCCGTTTTGGACGCCACACCAAAGCGCACCAAGGTCTCTGGGAAATCAAACATCGAGTCGCCTTCGGTAATCGTTCTCGCGACACCATTCTCAAACTGAAGCGTCCCCTGCGGTACGACGATACTCGAGGCTGTAAACGCCGGACGGTCAGTCGCAATTGCATCTTGCGCGTAGGCACTGTTCGTTCCGGCCAGTAGCCCCCCTAGAAGGAACAACCAACATTTTCGCAACATGGTCAGAAAGAGTTGACGGGCAGGGTGCCGGCGGTAGCGAGAAGTTCAGTGAAGTTCGCCTGACTCTTGTGGGCTGCTTTGCCGAGGCGTCCTTCGATCTCCTGGCGCGCGGATTGCACGGCGGCGAGTTCCGGGCCGTGCGTGTCTTTTAGCAGCGCCTCGGCCTCGAGCAGGCAAGCATAGGTCAGGTCGTCCCGCTGCCCATGCCGACGGAGGAATTGCCCATAATTAAACCAGTCGATTGCTTCTGCGCGCGGATCTCCTGATTGCGCATCCAGCCTCAATCCGCGCTGATAGGACAGCGCCGCGGACTTGGCGTCGAGTGTCTTCTCTTCTACGTCTCCCAGACGGATGAGGGCTAGACTCTCGAGTTTGACGTCACCGGTGCGCCCGGTGAGGTCGATGGCGGCATGATACTGCGGCAAGGCCAGGTCAGTCCGGTTGATCTTCAATTCATCATCCGCTAACTGGATCATCGCCGAGGCTTGCTGCTCGGGCCCAGCCGCGGGATCGTCGGGCCGCGACGCTGCTGTGCGCAAGAATTCTTGCCATTCGCTGGCAGCGGCTTGGGGTTCTCCTCGCTGGTCAAATGCCTCTGCCAGATAGAGGTGGGGATTGGGCTCGTTCGGATCGACGTCGACGGCCCTCTGCCAGGAGTCTAGAGCCTCTTGCGGATGGGCAAGGCGCGCCGCAAGCAAGCCGTAGTTCACGAGCGCATCCTCATCACGAGGGAATCGCTTCAACATCTTGGCGTAGTGTTCATAGGCGTCCTCATAGCGTCTGTTCTGCAGCATCGCTCTGGCACAGGCATGCTGCAGGGCGACGTTATGCGGATTAATGGCTACGGCTCGTGTCAGCGCGGCGATGGCAGCATCGCCTTGGCCGGCCCTTCCTTCCGCGATGGCGATGCGCGCCTCAACCGCACTATCATACGGATTCATGTGCGAAGCGCGAACCAGAGCCTCCAGGTTGCCGTCGGCGGTTCCGAGCGCGAAGCGAACCTGCTCAGCCGCACCCCAAGCGAGAAGTACGCACGCCAGCGTCACTCGAAACGCTGAAGCCGAAATCAGACGAGTTAGAGGGGAAGAACGAGCTGCTCGGTTGCGGTCGGCAGATCGTGCGGGAGGGTCTCCCCCCGTCGGGCCTTTCGCGCCCTGGCCGATCAACAACGACGCGACACGTGAATCGCGCAATTTCCAGACCGCCCCGTCGAGGATGAAATGGTGGATGTTGACCAGCGCCGTAAAGATCAGCAGGCTGGTCGTGAAGTCGAAGTGCAGGACATAGCTTACGAGCCACGGCCCGGGAATGAACAGGGCGATTCCACCGGCGATGAGCGTCAGAAGGTAGCTGGCGATACGCCAGTTCGATTGGCCGGCGGCACGCGCCTCGCGTTGCTGGTAGTAACTGGTGACCCATATGTATTGTGCTGAGTGCAGGACCGCTAGGATGCCGCTGCTATATTGCGTCTGCGGGATTTTGTGTGCCGGGTCGAGCTCGATCAGGGTTGGCAAGACAAACCAGAGGAATTGCGTGAGCGCCAGCAGGAGCGGCGCGGCCATGGCTTCGACGCCGCTGCGCGCGATCAGTCGCCGGAAACCAATCGCCACGAACACGGCGAAGGCTGCTCCCAGGCCGAGCCTTGCCCATAGCGTAAATTTCGCAGGCAGGCCAAGCGAGAGGATGAGCGGATCGTTCGTTCCGCCGGTCTCGAAGCTCGCGAGCAGCATGAGATAGGAGGCAATGAACGCTGCGCGAATCCAGCGGCGCTCAGCGCCAGAAACATCTCGGCCGCTTCTCCGGGCAAACATCATCAGCAGCCCGTAGTTTTGTCCCGTGTAGTGCCACGGGCTCCAGCAGATGTAGAGCGTGAAAACCCACGGCAGAAGCTGCGGCGATGCGTGCAGCAAGACGCCGGTAAGCGCCATCAACAGCGTGACGTGCAGGGTCAGGATTTTGTATTTCTCGAAATTCTCGCGCGTGTGGTAGGCGCGGTACACCGTCGCCATGAAATGCGGATAGTTGAAAACGATTGCGAGAGCGTAGAACAGGACGCCCCAAGCGTGCGTATCGGAGGGCGTAAGCCAAGTGACGACCGCCAGAAGCGGAGCGGACCAGGCGCCGCAGCCCACCAGCAGATCGAGCCACGGGCGATACAACCAAGGCCCCTTCTGGCTCTCGGCGGCAATGGTTTCGGCCCGAGTGCTCAAGCGGAATTCCTCATCCGGATATCAGTCTATCCCGGCAGAGAATGCCGTCGGGCGGATGTGGACCAGAGCATGTTGAAAGCGTCACGGTAGAGCGATCCTGCCCTGGTCCGCGCGTCCAGCCTCGAGGGTCAGGCCGGCTGCGACCCAAAATGGCAAGGGTTGTTTCCTGCTTTTTTGGCGCGAGCGATGCGACAAGGCCGAGAGGAGAGCCTTTGGCGGAAATTGGCCGCTCGTAAAGATTACAGACTTCAATCCTGCCCCTGACTTTCCCGTCGAAGGTGTTAACATCCCATGCTGGCGCTGGGACCGGAATCGTTTGCGGAGGTCTTGCGGAATGTCCGAGGCTTTGGATCGAATTTCAATAGTCGAAAGTTGCTGGCAGGATTTCCGCTACGGCACGCGAACGCTCCTCAAAGACGGCCGTTTCGCGCTTTTCGCTGTCGTTGCCCTGGCGCTCGGCATCGGATCATCCACCGTGGTCTTCAGCGTCGTCTATGACGGGCTTCTCAATCCGTTTCCCTACAAAGACGCGGGCGGAATGACGATTTTCCAGATTCATAACGCGGACGAAAGAGGGTCGCGGGGCCGGGGGGCATTCAGCTTCGCGGAGTTTCTCGATTACCGGGAACAGAACCACGTGTTCACGGACATGGTGGGAAGCGCTTATACCGAGGTCCTGTATTCCGGGAGCACTGGCACCGAGCAGCTCGAAGGTTCCTATCTCACCACGAACACGTTCCCATTCCTCGGCGTCCCGCCGCTTCGGGGCCGCTGGCTCACCGACGATGACGGCAAGCCGGGCGCCCCGCCCGTCTTCGTTATGAGTTACCAATGCTGGAAGGAAAAGTTCGGCGGAGACCCCAAGATTCTCGGCGGGCAGTTCAGACTCAACGGCGTTTCGCGTACGCTGGTTGGCATCGTGCCTCCTCGATTCCGTTTTTTCGGCGCAGCCACATACTTTCCGCTGAGCCTGGCGCGTGACACGCCCGATGCGGTGAACGAATTCAACCGACCGCGCTACCTCGTCGCCGAAGAAAGGCTGAAGCCGGGCGTCACCTACGCCGCCGTTGCAGCCGATATTAACGTTATTGCGCGCCGCCTCGCGAAGATATACCCCCGCGACTATCCGGAGAGGTTCACGATTCACGTGGATTCGTTGGCGAGCGATGTGGTCGGCGATTCGAAGGCAATGCTCTACGTTCTCCTGGTCGCCGTTGGGATGCTGCTCGGAATCGCTTGCAGCAACGTCGCGAACCTGCTGCTCGAGCGCGCCACGGTAAGAGAGAAGGAAATCGCGCTGCGTGCCTCGCTGGGAGCGAGTCGCTGGCGCCTTGTCCGTCAGCTGCTGGTCGAGAGTTTTGTACTTGCGATTGCCGGTGGCGCGCTTGGCTGCCTCTTTGCGTACGTGGGCATCCGCGTAACGGCTGCCGTAATTCCGGACATGCTTCCGGGCGAAGCCGTGATCGAACTCAACCGGGTTGTGCTGCTTTTCGCCATGGGGGTCACGCTGGCCACGACGGTCATCTGCGGGCTTGCACCGGCGCTGCATTCCGTGCGCCGCGATTTGAATCCATGCCTGGCGGGGGCAGGAAAAGGCGGTGGCTCGAGCTTTCGCCATGGCAAGCTGCGCGCCGCTCTCGTGATCGTAGAGGTCGCGCTCTCGATCGTGTTGCTGGCCGGTGCGGGTCTCATGCTGCGCACTCTGTACGCTCTCACACACTTGGACCTTGGCTTCGATCCCACCCATGTTCTGGCCGTCGAAATTGCGTTTCCCCCTGGGCGCTATACGACCGTGCCGGAAAAGAGGGCTTTTTTCGACGAAGCGCTCGCGAAAGTCCAGACTTTGCCCGGCGTCCTCTCGGCGGCAGAAACGATGTCGCTTCCGCCCTACAACTCGGCTCGGAGCGACGTCACCATCCCTGGAAAAGTCCATTCCGACAATTGGTCCGCGCTCTTTGACGTGTGCAGCGAGGGCTATTTCAAGACGATCGGGCTGCGACTTCTGCGCGGCCGCCTGCTTTCGCCGAGCGACGTTCTAGCGGGCCGCTTCCTCGCCGTGGTGAACGAGACATTCGCACGCCGGTATCTCGCCCCGGGCGAGCCACTCGGCCGCAAGATCAAATTCAACGTCTTCGACGAAATCGCGCAAACGCCGCACGACGCATATTTCGAGGTAATCGGCGTGGTTTCCGATGTACGCAACAGGGGCCTCGAAGAGGCAGTCCAGCCCGAGGCCTACATCCCCTACACGATCACGGCCTACGCCAACCGGGCGATCATCCTGCGAAGTACCGTAGACCCGCTGTCGCTGCTCAAGAGCGTCCGCGAGCAGATCTGGTCGGTCGATCGCAGCGTGGCGCCCACGGAAGCCGACACGCTCAGGAACTACCTGCAGCGGTTCACATTCGCCGAGCCGCAGTTCGGCCTCGAATCGCTCGGTGCTTTCGCGGCCATTGGCCTGGCGCTCGCCGGGATCGGCGTTTTCAGTGTAATGGGCTACGCCGTCTCCCTGCAGACGCGCGAGATCGGAATCCGCATGGCCCTCGGCGCGCAGCGCGCGAATATCTTCCGCTTGATTGTGGGGAAAGGGTTCGCGCTCATCGTTCTGGGCATTGCCATCGGCGTGGGCGCCAGCCTGGGTCTCACTCGGCTGCTCGCGAGCGAACTGTTTGGGGTCAAGCCGACTGATCCGCTAACGTTCGCCGCCGTCGCGTTTGTCGTGCTGCTTGTCGGTGCCGCCGCCTCCTTCTTCCCCGCACGGCGCGCTACGCGCGTCGATCCCCTGATTGCGCTGCGATATGAATAGGGATTCCTGCTCGACTGGGGCTGGAGAAGCGAAAACCGTCACATCTCTCGATGGCCGGAATCCTCAGGACCGCGCTGGTCAAAGCCCCCGCTCGAGGTGGGTGCGCGTGTCGATTAGCGCTACGGAGGGAAACGCATCCCTTATGCTGCCCCAGGGATGCTCTCGGCCTCGCCACTTCTTGGTTCCGCGGAAGGCCCGGCTGCCGGCACAGGCACAGCAGCAATGATTGTGGTTCCCTTTCCTGGTCGCGATTCGATATAGAGCCGACCATTGATCAAATTCATCCGTTCCTGCATGCTGGCCAGCCCGAGTCCGTGACTTCGCTTCGCCTCTTCCAGGTCGAACCCTGCACCTCCGTCTCTCACCACAAGCCGAACCTCATTCCCTGTAGCGGTCAAGCTGACTACGAACTGGCTCGCCCCGCTGTATTTCACAGCGTTATGCAATGCTTCCTGAACGACTCGGAAGAGGCACAGTGAGATATCCCTCCGTAGATCCGATGGCACATTCTCGTCCGTGAACTCAATCGTTAGCCCGTGTTGTTTCGCCAACTCTTTGCAGAAGCTTCGAATGGCGACCACCGCGCCCAGGCGATCGAGCTTCGAATAGTGAAGTCGGTGGGACAGCGATTGAACGTCCTGCGCTATGTCCATGCAATGCTGCTGGATTTCTTCCAGGCTATCTTTGGTAGCCGCAGGTGATCCGTAGACCCTGCCAGTGGCTCGTTCCAGTTCGATCGACAGCAGTGCAAGCTTCTGCGAGATGTCGTCATGCAGGTCTCGCGCGATCCGGCTGCGCTCCGTCTCCTGCGCCTCGATTAAGCGGCCACTCAGTTTCTGGAGTGCTTCCTGGGCCAGCTTCTGGTCCGTAATATCGATCGCCGAGCCAATAAACCCACCAAACGATCCGTCTCCATTCACCCGCGGGGATGCCACATCAAAGATCCAGCGGTAGACACCGTCGTAGCGCCGAAGGCGGTACTCCTCTGAAAATGGCTCGCGTTTATGCAAAGCCCGCGTAAGCGCATCACGGAAATTCCTGAGATCGTCTGGGTGGACGTACCCGGTCCACGCGTCAGCACATCCGGCCTCTGGATCGAGGCCAGTAAAGGTGAGTCGTCGCTCGTTCGCGTATGTGAGTTGGCCCTCCTGGTCACACATCCAGATCAGTGCGGGCGTGGCATTCGTCAGCACGCGGAAGCGCTTTTCGCTTTCGCGAAGGATAATTTCGGCTTCTTGTCTCCGCGCTCGTTGCTGGAGCAATCCAACAATCAATATGGTCTGAACGACAATCAGCACAAGGGCAGCGACGATGTAGATCCCATAGCGCTCCCAGAGAATCGGTTCGCGGTTTAGGATCAGACTGCCCGGTGGTAATGCCGACTCCGCGATATTCCAGCGCCGCAGCTGCCGCCAGTCCACACGGACCTGTCGTACTGTTCCGTCCACCAGCGGGATATTCTCAGGCCGCTCACCAGAAAGCACTCGGCTCGCCAGTTCTGCGGCCAAACGAGCCTCTCCCTGAAAGATGTCGGCGCCAACCCCGCCGATCCCTCCATGGTTCAGACAGAGCTCTGGCAAAATGCAATAGGTTGGCAGACGTTGTCCGATCCAGGCAAGCACGTCATACGTCCCCATCTGCGGTTGAACTGACCCTTGCGGAGCTTCCTGAAACAAAACGACGGTGTCGGGCGGGAGCGCCGCAACCCTTGCAAGAAGTCGACTGGTCGGGAGTCCGACCAGGTCAATCTCACTCACCTTATCCCGATGGCGAAGGAGTTCGGCATGGACCACCGCCAGCCAATACCTCTCGAATTCGGAATTCTCGGTGACAATGGCAACGGTATTCGTATGCGGGTGGAGGCTGAGGGCGAGGTCGATTGTGCCTCGGGCATCCAGAGTCAACGTCACACCGGTTACTCCGGGTCCGATCTTCTGCTGGGCAATTCGCCTGGCGTCAACATCCCAGAAGACAAGGGGTACGCCTGGAAACAGCTCGTCACGATGTCTCAAGGCGAATTGGAGCGCCGGAGATGCTCGCGCGATCACGATGTCCAGCTCATGCCCGCGGTAGGTATTCTTTAGCGTTTCGAATACGCTGTTCTCGTACGCCTTATCGTCGAAACGACGGCCTTCGAGATACTCGACATAAAAATTTACGGGCCAGGGAGAACGAGCTCGCAGCTCGGTTTTCAGGGAGTCGACGGGATCGGTGTGATCGGAAAAGCTCTCCAAGACGAGGACGTTTTTCTCCGTCGCTGGCTCTGCAGCAAAAGCGGCGCTGGAGAGGAGCGGGAATACGAGAACAACCCAAAACCATCCGCGGACAGAAGTCCTCCAGACACGGGTCCCCATAGACGAACGTAGCAGCGTCCTCATAAAAGCCTATATCGGCGGTGATCTGTGTGCGCGGGCCTAGGCCGGCAACATGCGAGCGCCCGCGACCTGACTGGGGCCCCCTCCGTTATAGTCCGACGGTAGGGCAGGCAAGGTCAAGTCTTCGGCTCGTGGTTGTCAAAGCAAAATAGAAATATCCGCTTCGTGCAAGGTCGAGCGGCTGTGCTCTGACCGCCTCTAGTCCAGGGACGCGCAGACGGACTTGACTTCGGTATAGTGTTCGAGTACCTCGTGTCCCAT
The DNA here is from genome assembly GCA_035622135.1 of Candidatus Cybelea sp. Classification (GTDB taxonomy): domain Bacteria; phylum Acidobacteriota; class Terriglobia; order Acidiferrales; family UBA7541; genus Palsa-295. Next base: position 463,841 of record DASPVZ010000004.1, read on the forward strand.
TTCGCGACCCCAGCCGGACTGCTTGTACCCTCCGAACGGAAGTGCGGGATCGAAGACGTTATAGCAGTTGATCCACACGGTTCCCGCGCGGAGTTTGGCGGCGATGGAATGCGCCTTCTTGATGTCGCGTGACCAGATGCCCGCAGCGAGGCCGTAGATCGTATCGTTCGCGCGCGAGACGATCTCGTCCGTATCGTGGATTGGAATTGCCGCTACCACGGGCCCAAAAATCTCCTCGCGAACCACTTGCATAGAGTCGTTGGTATTGACGAGAACAGTCGGTTTCACGAAATAGCCCTCGTTTCCGATCCGCGTTCCGCCCGTCACCGGCTTCGCTCCCGCCCGGAGTCCAGATTCGAGATATCCGCAGACTCGACGCAGTTGCTCTTCCGAGACGAGCGGACCCATTTCGCAGTCTGGTTCGAAGCCCGGCTTCACGCGAATCTTGTCCGCCGCGCCAGCAACGCCCTCGACCACCTTGTCGAACACTTTCTCTTCGACGAACAGCCGAGAGCCCGCGCAACAGCATTGACCGTGATTGAAGAAGATCGCGCTTGCCGCTCCCGAGATCGCGGTGTCGAGATCCGCATCGCCCAGGATGATGTTGGGCGACTTTCCTCCCAACTCGAGCGACACTTTCTTCAAGTTACCCGCTGCGGCGTTCAGGATCAGCTTGCCCACCTCCGTTGAGCCGGTGAAGGCAACCTTGTCGACATCCGGATGAGCCGCCAATGCAGCCCCAGCTGTTTCGCCATATCCCGGAACGATATTCACGACGCCGTCGGGGAACCCGGCTTCCCCGATCAGTTCGCCGAGTCTGAGCGCGGAGAGCGGTGTCTGCTCGGCCGGTTTCAAGACGATCGCGCACCCTGCGGCAAGCGCAGGTCCCAGCTTCCAGGCCGCCATAAGCAGAGGGAAATTCCAGGGAATAATCTGGCCGACGACGCCGACGGGCTCCCGCAACGTATAGGCGAGATATTTCGAAGGATTCGCCAGAGTAATCGGGATGGTATTTCCTTCGATCTTGGTCGCCCATCCGGCGTAGTAGCGGAAGTGTTCAACCGTTAACGGCACGTCGGCCACGCGCGCGACGTTCAGCGGCTTGCCGTTATCGAGTGACTCGAGCTGCGCGAACTCCTCGCGATGCTCATCAATCAAGTCCGCAAGCTTCCAGATTAACCTACCCCGCTGCGCAGGCGGCATCTTTGCCCACGGGCCCGACTCGAATGCAGCCCGCGCGGCTTTCACGGCGCGATCGATATCTTCGCTGTCTCCTTCCGCGACATTCGCCAAAACCTTACCGTTTGCGGGATTGTAGGTCGGGAATGTCTTGCCGGAGGCGGCTTCGACCCATTTGCCATTGATCAGAAGCTTTTGTTTGCTCGCAACAAAACGAGAGACCTCCGGATCGATCGACGGTACAGAAGCTGCAGTGGTTGCCATAGAAGCTCCTTTCTTAAGCCATTCGCCCCATGAAAACTCGAGACGATAAAACCCTTCAGCACGCGCGATGTGCGGACCGATGCATTTGCGCGCCAGAGGCGCGTTACACGCGGAACGTCCGCCCCCCGGAGAATCCTTTGTGCCCGCGCATCATGAACCAAGGACTCGACGCGCCGGAGAGCGTTCGCGCGGGTCAGGCTGCGGCTCTCTGTCTTATTCCGGATGCAACGATCAGCTCGTGTCCCTCTTCGTCTTGCATTTCCCTTCACGCTCCAGAGGGAACAAAACCGAACTTCACAAAAACGTCGCGTGCCTGAGATCCCCGAAGAAATTGCAGGAACTCTCTCGCCGCAGACGGATCATGGGAAGTCTGGATGATCGCTACCGGGTATACGACCGGCGCGTGGCTGTCCTCAGGCGCTGTGGCCACGACCTTCACTCGATTGGTGATGCGCGCATCGGTGGCGTACACGATTCCGGCGTCGGCATTTCCCGTTTCAACGTACGCAAGTACTTGGCGAACATCCTTCCCGAATACGAGCTTGGCCTTGAGCTGGTCGTAGATCCCGAAATGCGTCAACACTTGCTGTGCATAGCTTCCGGCAGGGACGGTCCGGGGCTCACCGATCGCGACATTCTTCACGTCGGCGCGCGTAAGATCCTGGAAATTTGCAACGCCTGTTCTGTCTGACGGGACAATCAGCACGACCTGATTCTTTACCAAATCGCGCCGTGTACCGGCCAGGAGCATTCCTTTCGACTCGAGCGCGTCCATTTCTTTGGGCGATGCTGAAATGAAAATATCCACGGGGGCGCCCTGTTCGATCTGCTGCTGCAAAGTCCCGGACCCTCCGACATTGAAATGCAGCGCCGTGCCGGAATGGCTGGCCGTGTAGATGGATTCGATTTCGTTCAGAGCATCCTTCAAGCTGATCGCCGCTGAAATTGTCAGGTCATGCCTCGAGGACTGCGCTTTCACAGCTCGTGCGCTGACAATAGCCACCGCGAGCGCAACCGCGATCAGGAATCGTCTTGATCTCACGACTCGCCCTTCTCCCCGGAAGTGCAGACTGGACCGCCGAATCTCGCGGGCATCATATTATACAGAATCGTGTTCATATAGCGTTTTTATTCGTCTACCATCGTGAGAAATCGGCTTGTCCAATCGATTCAAGGGATGTCAACCGATGGAGTTGCCCCTCTCCCGGAACGCGATGACGACCTTGCCGCAGCGAGCGAAGCAAATTCTGCGCAAGGTTCACGCGGAGCTTCGTTGTTCGAAGGGCTTTTTTTCGAGAATCATCAATGGGCACTTGACCTGCTCGACGCACACAGACGAGAGGAATTGAGGTCCCCGGTGGGCGTGTTTCGCTTTGTCGATGATTAGGGCCGCAGACGGGAGCTTTTGAACCGTGAATGCTGCTGGTCAAGCGCTGGTCGTGTTCTGCCGCAGGTCCGATTGTGGAAGACGAAAGCGTTCTCATGCGTTGGATATAGGAAGCAGGGCTTTACGAGACTAATCGAAACGAATCGTTATGTAATCCGGTTTAGTGCGGCCCAGGTGTGGGAAGAATCTGAGGGGTTGCCCGGACGCAATGGAGATTGCCTCTGATTGGCCCTCCAACGAGGGCACCGATTCATTGGGCGATTCGACTGCAAAGATCGCGCTGCAGGGCCACGATCTAGTTTTCGAGCTCAGCGCAGATGCCGACGGTAGGCCCTTCGCCGCTTTGGATTCGCTTCTTTTCGTTCGCACGACGGGGACTGAAGTGCAGAAAGGCCGGGAGCTGGCTGACCGCCATGATCATTCGCAGCCGGGTGGGGTAGGGGCTAACCACAGTTATCCTTCGACGCCCATTTCGGGCGAGGGAGGGGCCCTCGCCCGAAATGGTGATCGAATCACATGGGTGAGGCTACTGTTTGTCGTACACGGCCGTGCTGGTTGTCCTCATTCCTTTCGCGTCCGTTTGGTGGGTCGTGACGGTCCTCGTCTTTCCGTTGACTGAGACGACAATGCGACCGGTCTCGATGATTTTGCCATCCTTTTTTACCGCGAAGGTGAGCGTGTGGTCGGTCACCATCTTGACCGCTCGCGTGTCCTCGGCCGAGTTCCCCGTAACTGGGTAGTCTTTGCCGTCGAACTTGCCGGTCCACTCGCTGTGGGTAGCCGCCCCGTCGGTGCCGGTGCCGTCAATTGTGACCTTCACGCTGTCACCGGAGACCTCGTACATCACCGTGCTGTTTTTGCCCGATCCGGCTGCCAACTTTGATTTCGCTTCGTTCAGTTTCCATGTCCCCATAAAGGCGTCATCGCTGCCGTAGCTCGCCGCCGCGCCGACAAAGCACAAGGCGAGCACCAAGATAATCGGTCTTACTTTCATGGTCTCCTCCTGGGAGCAGAATACAGGGTGCGACTGTGGGGCGGATTCTAGCGCGCCCAAGCCGCGCGAGCAACCGGCTACTCGTTTCACTCATGGCTGAAATAGTAAGAGCATTCCAAATAGCTCCTATCGATTCTGTGCGTTCACGATCGGACTTTGCTTTCAAAGAATCGCGCGGCATTACCGCAACTTCGCGTATTCGGTCTTCGCCTGGACGAGAACGGGAACGCCGGGATCAGCGTCCCTCCAAAGCGCAAAGAAATCCTGGTAGGCCGTCCGCGCTTTGCCCGCATCCCCAGCCATGGCATGGGCGCGGGCCAATCCCAGGCGAGCCAGGCTGTGTTCTGTTCCGGGTGGATCGATGCCGGGGTGGTCGACGATGACCTGAAATTCCGCTGCCGCTTGTGGGCCCTGATTTGCCGTGAGATAGCCCAAGCCGCGAATATACGGAATGGGAAACTGAGCGAGGTCGAATGGACGAGAAGCTTCAAGAGCCGCGACAGCGCCGGCTCCGTCGTGCTTGTGCATAGCCTCGAGTGCGCGTACTACCGGAGCGGTGACTTGCCTGAGCAGCGTGTTGTCTGGATAGGCGCGCAATAGTGGGTCCAAGAACGCGTGCGCCTGGGAAAAGTCGCCGGTGAGCGCATAGGCGATCGCGAGGTCTCTGTTGGTCAAGAAATCGCTGCTGGTTTCAGCAGCGCTTTTCGCCAATTCTCGAGCACGGCTGAAATCGCCCACCGTGGCGTGGTGCAACGCATCGGTTGCCAGGCTGTCAGCTGCCGCGCTGCGCAGTCCACTGGAGATTTGTCGGTCAACCGCTTTGCGAATCAGCTCGTCGCAGCTGTGCATTTGACCCTTGCTAGCGGCATACGCGGCCTGGTTCGCTCGATCGAACGGGTCTGGAGACAGCTGTGCCAGCCTCGATGTTTCCGACTGATAGAACGAGGGATCGTTCTCTGCGATAGCGAGTCTCTCGAGCCCGTCGTGTATGATCGAGTTGTCGAAGCCGTGGGCGACCGCCTGGCGGGCCACATCGCGCGCTTCGTCGAAGCGGTTCAGAGCGGTATAAGCCTCTATCAAGTGATACCAGTTATAGATGGCGCTCGAATCGAGTTCGTTCGACTTCTGGATTGACTCAAGCTCTTTGTCGTACTGGCCGGTAACCCAATACTGGACGCCGAGATTGGTTAAGGCGATCGAATCCCGCGGATAATTTTGAATCCAGAGCTGGTATTCCTCAATCAGCTTGTCGGAATTTCCCGTGACGATGTCCTCGTATTGCGTCAGGATGTAGTAGCGCTCCGGCTCGCTGACTCGATTCACGCGCTCGTAGGCCTGCTTGGAATATTTCTCCGCAGTGCTCTGGTCGCCGAGGTTCCAGTAAGCAATCGCTGCGCGCGCATACGCCATGGCGAAGTTCGGATCGAGTTCAATCGCTTGTTTCAGCAGAGCAATTCCACTTAACTCGTCGCCCGCAAAGCGTTTCTTCAGGCCCAGTGTGTAGGCTTGCAAAGCAGGCAGCGAGGAAGTCGTGGCGTCCTCGATGGGCTTATCGAATTTCTGTACGGTGGCCAGCGATTCTCCGAGTTTGCGGCGCAAGTCGCTGCCGGCCTGGCCAAGCGCCTGGATTACCTGTTCTTTGCTCCCGGCTTGAGCCTCGGCACGGCCCAGGCTCTCGCCCGAATGGGCATTCACCGCCTCCAACGTGATCACGTACTGCGAGCCCAGAATGGCAATGGACCCAACGAGCATCGCCTTCAGCCCTTCGCGCGCGCAAATTTCACGTCCGATTTCTTCCGTGACACGCGTATCGGCTGGCCGTCCCATCATCTGCAGGGTGTGCTGCACGCGCTGCTCGGGGAACACGTTGAGAAAAGGTGACTGCTCGAGGTCGGCGGCGAGCGCCTGCTTCATCGTATCGTCAAAGACTCCGTCGCCGGTGGTGTTGCGGAAGTCTGTCAGAAGAATGGTGTCGCGTTCGGTCAAAGCGCTGGCCCGCCGCAAATGCAGCAAACCGAAAACCGCGAGCGCCGCCACGACAGCCGCCGTGGGCACACCGATCCACCAAATTCTCCTGCTTCCGCGCGGCTCAGGCGGAGGAACGACAGCGACACCGCCGGATGGAGTCGCCGTCGCGATCGGGCCACTACCACTAGTCGCCGCGACTGCGCGCGAGCTTTCCCGCGCGGCCACAGCCGTTGCCACTTGCGCAGACGGTTGCGACGACTCTGCATCCACCGGACGGTAAGCCGCCGACCGTGCCGAGTCGGCTTCGCGCTTGAGCCGCTTCAAATCCGTACGCAAATCGGCGGAATGCTGGTAGCGGAGGTCGCGGTCCTTTTCGAGAGCTTTATTGATGATCTCTTCGAGTTTAGGCGGCACTTCCGGATTGAGCCGCACGGGCGCAATGGGCGCGCGGCTGAGAATGCCTTCAAATACGACGGCCGATGTGTCTCCCCGGAAGGGAAGCGATCCGGTCACCATCTCGTACAGTACGGCGCCCAGAGAGAAAATATCCGTGCGCGGATCGAGTTCTTTGCCGCGGGCCTGTTCGGGAGACATGTATGCGACTGTCCCGAGTGTGGTGCCCGGGCTGGTCAGGTGTTCTGCGGACGTAGCAAGAGTGGCCATTGCGGAACCGGCAGCTGGAGCGCCGGCGCGGTCAGGTGCCAGCTTTGCCAGGCCAAAGTCGAGAATTTTCGCGTTACCGCGAGTCGTTACGAAGAGGTTTGCGGGCTTGATGTCGCGGTGGACGATGCCTTTGGAATGCGCCGCATCGAGCGCGTCGGCAATCTGGATGCTGAGATCGAGCACCTGCTCGATCTCCATCGGCTTGGCCCCGATTATGTGCTTCAGGGTCTGCCCTTCGAGAAATTCCATCACGATATAGGGATGGCCCTCGTGCTCGCCGATGTCGTGGATGGTGCAGATGTTGGCGTGATTCAGTCCGGAGGCGGCGCGAGCCTCCCTCTGGAAGCGTTCGAGAGCTTGAGCATCCTTGGCCAATTCTTCGGGCAGGAATTTCAGGGCAACAAAGCGGCCTAATCGGGTGTCTTCGGCGCGGTAGACCACACCCATGCCGCCTCCGCCGAGTTTCTCGATAATGCGGTAATGCGAGATGGTCTCGCCAGTCATCGCGGGGCTCGGAACATCGGCGCAGATATTAGGTTGCGCACCCGAACAAGTCAACGCAGCGGAGCAAACTTTCAAACTGATCCGGGCAACTGCCTGGCAAGCGCGGTTACCTGCTGGGGCTTCCGAAAACCCGATCCGCAAAGGGTCTGCAAGGTGTTGATTTCATGATGGTCACGGAGGGCTCTAAACGGATTCGGCAATTTAGTTTGGGGAAAGCCCCCCAAGCGGCTCCTGACAGCGGCCCTGCTGGCGGAAGCAGGTGGCGAGCTCGCCGGCCCCTCGGACCGCGCCTGGTTTGTAAAACGGCACTCCCTGGTTCCTCCCCATCGCCGAGGCGTGGTACAAACTGCTGGATTGGATCTCCTGACTCCCATGTGCGGCTGCGAGCTCGGCGCTTCGCAATGACGCTCCTTGCTCGTCGGCTGCGGCTCGTCGATTACTGCACGCTGGGCTTCGGCGTGATGGTGGGAACAGCCTGGCTTGTCGTAATGGACGACATTCTTCGCCGCGGCGGCCCCTTGGGCGCGGTGCTCGGATTCACCGTCGGCGCTCTCGTGTTGCTGCCCGTCGGATACGTCTACGGCGAGCTCGTGATGGCTATTCCTGACGCGGCGGGCGAGGTGGCGTACACCGCGCGTTTCTTTCCCGTTTCGGTGAGTTTCATCACCGGATGGATGATGATGCTCACGTATTTCCTGACTTGCCCGTTCGAGGCTCTCGCCGCAGGCCGCATCCTCGGGTACATGTTTCCCAGTTTGAACCGCATCGAAATGTATCGCCTCGGCGGCCAGCCCGTTTACCTTCCACATTTCGTTCTGGGACTGGCCATCACGGCGGCTTTCACCTGGCTGAATTATCGCGGTATCCAGGCGAGCGCGAGGTTTCTGAAGTGGACCACGTTCGTTTTTCTGGTCCTCGTGATGGCCTTCGCCGCGACGGGCATGAAGCGTGGCTCCGCTTCGAACCTCCAACCCCTGTTCAGCCACTCGACTTGGATTTCGATCCTGCTCGTTTGGCAGGTGGTTCCATGGCTCATGTCGGGATTTGAAGCGATCGGAAAATGCGCCGAGGAAGCCAATCCACAGTTTCGCGGAACGGATTTTTCCGTAGCGATCACCCTGGCAATCCTTGGAGGAATGGTCTTCTATTGGGTAGTGATCCTGGCCGTGGCCTTCGTGGCCCCCTGGCAGTCCCTCGACAGCAGTCAGCAATTCCCCACAGCCCTGGCCTTCCGACGAGCCCTGCACGCGAACTGGATCGTGAACCTGATCTTGGCGTCGGCATTGGTTTCGCTGATGAGAGCCTTCAACGCAAACATGATTGCAGCCTCGCGGATGCTGTTTGCCATGGGTCGAAGGAATCTGCTCGAACCGAGAATGGCGCGCGTCCATGCGGCTAATCGGACTCCTTCAGTCGCCGTGACTGCCGTAGGCATTGCGACCGCCCTCGCTTTGCTTCTGGGAGAGGCGGGCCTCGTTCCGATTCTCGAGGTGGGCGCCGTCGCTGCCGCCGTCGGGTGGATGGCCGCCTGCGCCTCGTACTACCGCATGAAGCCGCGCTTCTGGGGGCGGTGCGCTGCGATTCTCGGCCTTGGGATAACCGCGCTCATGATCTTGGTGAAGATCGTTCCTGTCGTTCCTGGCCATTTCAGCGTTTACGAATGGATGGCCTTGGCCTTGTGGGCTGCGCTCGGGGCTCTGGCCCGCGCGTCGCGAAGCCGCCATGAGCCCGTGACAGACGAACCGCAGATTCATACCGTGGTCGCTGACACGCCCGATCTGGAAGCTTGAGGCGCGAGACAGGAGGTCCGTCATCTTGTCTTAGTGTGGCCACACCGTCTGCGTAGCATCATCCCTTGAGCATGTGATGCGTATGGACAGCAGCTCATCAGGCCCCGCACACCTAACGAGCCGCCGGCGGCGAGGAATGAATGCAAGAGAGCGCCGGGCTTTCGGCTGAGGGCTTTCTCTCTGCCTGCTTAGCGAGAACCTGGACAGCTCGAGAAGTTATTTCCGGGTCAGCCGCAGCTCGAGCATCATGCGCTCCGCCCCTTTGTCATCGATCAGAAAATGGCGATGGATGAGAACGCGACCGTCTTCCTCAAGGTGCGCGCGCGCGACGGTCTTGCGACCGGGATGGTCGGGATCGAGGGGCGTGGCCCACAGGATGATGTTCTTGCCGTCGAACGTGCCGTCGCTCTGGCGAATCGACATCGTGGTCTGCCGCGAATCGTACCACACGGTGGTGAAGCGATTTGTCTTGGAATCGAAACCGGAGATTCCAGTGCCGGTGGTCTTCGTTCCGTCGGGACTGGAAAAGGTAAAATCCGACTCCAGAAACTTGCCGTCCTGGATCATGTACTGCTTACACGTGCCTTTCGTTACGATCGGCTTGCCCTTCATGGGGAAGAAAGTCTTGACGACGTCCCAGTCGCCCGCAAATTGCGCGAGCAGCCTCTGGCCGGCGCCCGGCGCGTTCGGCGGCTCGTATTGATTTTGGGTTTGCTGCGCAACCGCCGCCGTGGCAACGAGCAAGGTCGCTATAAACCATTTCCTCATGGCCACGCGATGATATGTCAAAATCGCAGGCGTTGCACGCCTTGGGGGTCAGCCAGCCGATCTTCGCAATCGGGTAAGGTCGTGAATCGTAGCGGGTGTCCCTTGAATTCAATTCTCATTCGTATCTCAGAGCTACCATGGGATCGACCTGAGTGGCGCGACGAGCCGGCAGATAGCACGCGGCCGCAGCAACCGATCCAAGCAGCACCGCCACCGCCACGATGGTCACCGGATCATTTGCATTTATGCCGTAAAGCATGGATGCAAGGTAGCGCGTAACGCCGAGCGCTACCGCAATCCCGATCCCCACACCGAAAAGCGCGACTGCCAGTCCTTGCCTTACGACCAGTCGCACTATGTCTTTCTGCTGGGCCCCGAGCGCCATCTGTACGCCGATCTCCCGCGTCCGCCGCGACACTTCATACGACAGCAGGCCGTACAGTCCAACACATGCGAGCATCAGTGCCAGCACCGCGAAAAATGCGGACAGCCGTGTAATCTGGCGTTCTCGTGACATTAGATTATCGATCTGTTGCGTCTGCGTGGTGATTTTCGAGAGCGGCAGATCGCTATTGATTTTGTTGACCACGCTCCGCACGGCGGGGATGAGCGCGTGCGGATCAACCGCCGTTCGCAATTCGAAATACCCGCCGTAGCTGTTCGTGAGCGGAAGATACACGATCGGCTCAACATTGCGCCGCAGCGTGTCATATTTCGTGTCGGCTACCACGCCGATGATTTGCCAGTCCCTGGACCTGGACGTTGTTGCCCACGCTCCCCCGCTCGATCCGGAGTGGCCGTGCTCTTCGCCAATCCCTTTGCCCAACGGGTTCTCATTCGGAAAGTACCTGCGTACAAAGGCCTCATTCACCAGCACGTTCACGCTAATGGACGCTGACTTTCCGGCTTCTCTCGAAATACGACCCGTTTGCACTGCCGTGGCAGCTGCGCTTTTAGCCGCGGCATCTTTTGCTTCATATTTTTCCTTCGCCTGCTCGAAATCGGCGGGGGCGAACAGGCGCCCTTCCCGCAGCGGGATCCCCATGGTGAGGAAGAATCCCGGGCCCGCGGCAAACATGAGCATCTGGGAAACCGTGCCAGCCGGTTGTCCTTCCACGTAGACGCTCGTGCTCGACTGGCCGCCGGTCAGTAATGCCATCGACGAGTAGCCCACCGAAGAAACGCCCGGCATCGCCGCCAGACGCTCGTGCATTTCTTCGAGTAGGTTTTGAGTTTGTGCGCCCTTGTATCCCAGGCTGCCCGGCTCGATTTCGAACAGCAACAGGTCGTGTATGTCGAACCCGGGATTGATGCTGCGCAGCTTCTCGAGCGTGCGTACCAGCAGGCCTGCGCCAACCAGCGCGACGACCGAAAGCGCCACCTGCGCGACCACCAGTGCGCTTCCCAACCGCAAGCCGCCGCCTTGGCCTGAGCGGCCACGAAGAGATGAGGAACTTTGTTTCAGCGCGGGCGTCAAGTCGAGGCGCGTGCTGCGAAAGGCCGGCGCGAGCCCGAACAAAAGCCCCGTGAACACACATATTCCGAGAGCAAAAGCGAGGACCCGCCAATCCGGCGCAACGACGTACGGGAAGTCGCCGCTGGAATGGCCCGTGATCAGCGATATAACCGCATGCACGCCCCAGTAGGCGAACAGGATCCCAACCATCCCGCCCAGTACCGAAAGCAGCGCGCTTTCCGTCAAAAGCTGGCGCAAAATCGTCTGCCGCCGGGCGCCCAGTGCCAATCGCACCGCCATCTCTTTTTCCCGTCTGGCCCCGCGTGCGAGCAGAAGCCCGGCTACATTGGCGCAGGCAATCACCAGGATGATGCCCACCGCGAATGTGAGCACGTACAGCATCATCGAAAAATGCCCACGCTCGCCGACCAGCGCGTCCTGTGCCCGCGTCGCCAGAACTCTAGGGTCATCAGCCGGCTTGGCAAAAGGCTTCGGGCCATAGAGAACCTCATTGCGAAAAACCAGGCTCGCTGCGGCTTGTGCTTGACCCAGAGATATGCCGGGCTTGAGCCGCGCCAGAATGAGTACCCACCAATTCCCGAGGGTATCGATGTTGCTACCCCAATCGATCTGGAGGCGCGGCATCATCGCGATTGGTAGCCACAAATCCTGCGTTTTGCCGGGCGAGAGGGTAGTGAAACTCGGTTCGGCCACTCCGACGATGGTGAACGCGGTTCTGTTCAGCAGAATCGTTCGGCCCAGAACCGAGCGGCTGCCACCAAACGCGCCCTGCCAATACCTGTAGCTCAGTACAGTCGTGGGGGCAGAGGACGGAGAATCGTCCTCTGCGCTGAGGGTTCGGCCGATAAACGCATTCACGCCGAGCGTAGAAAAATAATCACCGGACACGATTTCGCCGCTGATTACGCTTGCCGGGCCGTGGCCGCTCAGTTCGAGCTCTGCGGGCCCGGCGCAGGCCAGCACTCCGGAAAACGCGTTCGTCTCCGCACGAATTGTTCGGAAAATGGGGAGGGGAAAAGAACAGCCTGAGGGCCGTGAGATTCCCGACTCACCGCAATCGCCGAAGGAGCTGTACTCGCCGTTAATAAAATTCCTATGGCCTGTCCACTCCAACATGACGAGTTGGCTCGGATTCCGCACCGGCAGTGAGCGCAGCATCACAGCATCAACCAAACTGAAAATAGCGGTATTAGCGCCGATACCCAAGGCCAGCGTGAGGACTGCAACTGTCGTGAACCCAGGTGATTTTGCCAGCAGCCGTAACCCAAAGCGCAAATCCTGCAAAACGGTTTGCATAGCTTCCTCCCAGCAACGTCTTCTGGTGCTGAGCCCCTGCCCAGAACTCGGGATCATAGACAAGAAGCGTAGAAACGTGCGTGGCAGTCGACCCTGACGCCCCACGGCCCGTGATGCAGCAACATGACGGGCCGCGTAGCGAGGGTATCCCGCCGTCCCACAGCGCGACTTGCTCACGAGGCTCAGTCCTGGGTTCGCGCCGCAGTTCGTTCTCGCCGCAATGCCGGGAGGGGAAGAAACTCGAACTGAATTGGTTCGTTGCCCATAGGTCGACCGGCATCACCATAATCCCTGAGACGCAGCGCTCGCGAGGTAGTGAGTGAGATTCGCCTAGCACGACCCTCATGCCTACGTGCGGGCGCTGCGGGCCCCGAAGCGGCTGTTTATGCTGCCTCGGAAGGGTTGTCCTCTCTGGTCCTCAGCAGAGTCGATGCCCTGATGGGAACACGAATCTCTTACCTCGACCAGAATCAGCCACTTGAGGGTTATCTGCCGGCACCTGCGTCGGATCGTCCGCCGACCAACCCGCTTTTCAAGGCCACCCGATCAATTGGCTCCGGTCGGCTCTGGCTCCAGCGACGGTCTGCGGAGTGAAGCGACAGAAGGAACGCCCCTGAGGAAACCTCTCAGGCTTGGCCTAAGCGTTCAGCTGCAGAGACGGCGGTCCGTTGACCACCGTATCCATAAAGAGGTTCTGGTCGAACGTGGCCAGTTTCCCGCCATGGGCTGTAGCTAGCGCCAGGAGATAGCTGTCCTTGACCTGCGCGGAATGCGGAATCGGCGACGCGGCGGTTGTCGGACCGAGTCAGCACCAGAAGCCCTCCATTCAGCACAAGCTTACTCATAGCGTAAGACCACAAGCGGATCGACGCGCAAGGCACGGCGAGTCGGAAGATAAGACGCCGCCGCGCTCACCGATGTGGCTAAAAGGGCAACTCCCGTAAAGGTGAGCGGATCGGTCGGCGCGACTCCGTAAAGGAGCGAAGCTATCAATCTCGTCAAGCCGAGAGCAACGGCGAGCCCAATCGTTGACCCGACGGCCGCAAGCACCAAGCTTTTTCCGAGGACCATCCACGAAATGTCACGCGGTTGGGCACCCAAGGCGACGCGGATTCCAAGCTCCCGTATGGATCGCTCGGTCGTGTACGAAACGAGACCATACACGCCCGCTGCACAGAGGACGGTAGCCAAAAGAGCGAAAATCACTAGGAGTTGCGCCAAAAAACGCTGCTCGGCAAGTGTGGTTGTGATTTGGTCTCGCATGGTACGGACTCGAAACACGGGCAAGTTGGGATTCACGTGCGCCACCGCGGCACGCAGGGATGGGAGGAAAGCGTCTGGATCGCCGCTGGTCCGCGCTAACAGAACGATGTCTGGTTGCCAGGGAAACATCAGATACGCCTGGGCGATGGGGATATATACGATAGGACCAGGAGTTTTCCGGAGGTCGTCCGGAGCTACGTTGCCAACTGTTCCGACAATCTCAAAGGCCTGGTCATGCGGGCCGACATCCTCAATATGTTTGCCAACAGGATTCGCGCCGGGCCAATACTCTCGGGCCATAGCTTCGTCGATAATGGCGACACCGGGAGCGTTTGCAGTGTCCGAAGAAGTGAAATCGCGGCCGTCCAATCGAGGGATTCCTAGCGCATCGAAATACCCAGGACTTACCATCACAATTTGTACCCAGTCCTCTTGGCCGCCCTTAGGCTGGTGTCCTTCCGCAGCAATGACTGTTCCCATTCCTGGCTGAAGCGGGAGCGAACTTGCCAGCGCAGCTGATTTCACTCCAGGCTGAGCACGCAGGGAGTCGAGAAGCGGACCGAGGAGTCGCGCGGCCGCGGCTTTGTCGTAGCCCTGGCGGATCGGATCGGTCGAAGCGGCCACCGTGCGGCCAGGATCAAATCCCAATCTCACACGTGAGAACTGCCAGAGCGTCCGTATCAACAGACCAGCCCCCGCCAGGAGAAGGACAGAAATCGCCAGCTGCACCACAACCAAGAAGCTTTGAAGAGTGACACGACGAGAGAGGACGCTAACGGTGCTGGATTCTCCCTTGATGCCCTCGATGATCTGAGGGCGGGAATACTTCAACGCTGGAAGCAAGCTACTGAGAAGGCCCGCTACGATTGCTATGGATGCTGTGAACCCAAGAATGCGCAGGTCGAGAATCGATGCTGCACGTTCGAGAGGAATCGGCAGCGTCCGAGGCGCGGAACCTGCTATCAATCGCGAGCTCCAACTCGCAAACAAAATGCCCATCAGAGCACCGAGCAAGGAAACCAGCAGTCCTTCGATCAAGTGAAGTCTGATGATCCGGAACCGTGTGGCACCAAGCGCTAAGCGCACGGCCGCCTCTTTTTGTCGAGCTTCGGCCCGTGCCAAAAACAACCCAGCCGCATCAGCGCACGCAATCAATAGTACGAGTGCCGCGATGGCTAAGACCAAGAAGGAATAATCAGCTCGACCATGCCGCGCCTCGGCAGTCGCGGGCACAAGCACTGGCCAGGGGCGCACAAAGCCCGATCCATCTGTCGGTTCTGGCCGACCGGCACCGGTGTTCGCAGCGATCGTGTTCAGTTGTGCTTGAGCCTGCACGATCGACACGCCAGGCTTTAAGCGCGCGACTACCGCAAATGGACTGAAGGAATCGTCGTGCAGAGGAATTTGGCTTTTCAGTAGCGGATCAACCTGAAAACCATAAGTCATCGGTATCCAGATCTGCGGTAGGTTCTCAAAGCTAACTCCGCCGAAGCCACTGGGGGTGACTCCAACAACCCTGGATTGCTGACCGTCAATGAGAACGGTCATTCCCAAGACCTTGGCGTCGGGCGGGAACCGGCGTTGCAGGAAATCATGACTCAACATAACGACGGGCATTGAGCCTGGTTTGTCGTCGTCAGGTAAAATCACTCGACCAATTGCTGCTTTCACACCGAGTGTTTGAAAATAATTACCCGTGACCATACCAGCGTCGATGCGTTCCGACCCAAGACTCTTGGAGGAGATATTTACAGGCAGCCGATCTAGATACGCCGCGATTCCTGAGAACGCCTCGGAATCATCACGATAACGCAAATAGCTAGGAAAGGAGACAAATCCCCAGCTTGACACGCCTTTTGTTTCTCCGTTCGTAAGACGTACGACTTGTTCTGGCTTCGCGATCGGCAGTGGTCGGAACAGAACGACATCTACCAGGCTGAAGATTGCCGTGTTTGCACCGATTCCTAGGGCCACGGTAAAAACCGCGATGGCTGCAAAGCCGAGATTCCGGCGCAGCCTTCGCACCCCATAACACACGTCTTGCCAAAGCAGTCCCATTCTCGTTCCTGATCGGTACACGGATCGCGGAGTTCTCTTCAAAATTGGCCTGTGACGAGCAAATTATAGATTTCCAGGCGAGAAGGGGAATTCGAATTATCTCCGCGGTTTCCGGAATCCAAAGAGCATCGCCGTGTCAGGAAACTGGTCTTCCCCGTGTGAAAAGTAAGTAGAAGGAGGTAGCCTGCTCGCTTCAGTGGGCTGCGAAGCAAGAAAAATCCCCGCCGCTGGAGGCGTTTTTTTCTTGCCTTCTATAGAACTTGCCAGGAACTTGGTCCTTAGCCCCGCGAGAGTTATAGGATTTTTGCCTGTGGATATAAGATGTGGCGAGGCGAGCAGTCTTGTGATGGGAGGGCTCGGAGCGAATCCATGGTCGATGAGGCTTATCGACGTAAAGAGTAGGAGAAACGCCTCATGGGTGGCGCGCGCAAAGTGATTCTTGGAGTGAGCATGAGCCTCGACGGCCGCATCGCGCGGGCGAACGGCGGCGTCGATTTCCTGCGGACACCAAGAGAGCATCCCATCGGTGCGTTTTTTGCGTCGATGGATACCGCGATCATGGGGCGCAAGACGCTCGATGCGGGATTGCGCATGACCGGCGGCAAACTGCCGAAGACCGAGATGAAGATCTACGTGATGTCGCGGACGACGGAGCCGGGCGAGCGAAGCGGGGTGATTTTTGTGAATGAGCTGCCAGGCGCCTTCGTGGCCTGGCTTCGCAAGCAGAGCGGGACAGATATTTGGCTGATGGGTGGAGGCGAACTGACGCGCGAGTTTCTACGGGAGGATTTGGTGGATGAGATGTACCTCGGCATCGCTCCGGTGCTGCTCGGTGAGGGAATTCCTCTTTTCCCCATCGGCTTTCCGCAACGCGATTTTGCACTTACAGAAAACAAATCGTATGCAGAGGGCTTGGTCGCGCTGAGGTATGAGCGAACGCGCGAGATGTCCGGCCCGGGCGAGAAAAAAACACGGGCGATAAAATTCACAAGCGCGAAAAATGTGCGATAACTCTTGACCGGTGTGCTTTCCGCTTGCCGCAATCCGGGGCATGGAAAACGGCGGTCCGTGGTTCGGCGGCAAGTTCACGACTGCGCGGTCACCTTACAAAGACATTTCCGGCAAGTCTCCGGTTACGAGGTTATAGGCGATTGCGTCTTCTCAGTGCTGGCGAGAGAATGAAACGGGGAGTGATCGCTCATGGTACACACAGTAGTCGACGGAACATTTCGGCAAACCAACTTGACGAACGAATCGCCCGAATATCTAGCCAAGCGCGAGGAGCTTCGCCTGGCGGAAATCGAACTTATGCGCCATCGCGAGCGCGTGGCTGAGCTGCGACGCCATCTTCCTCAGGGCGCTCCGCTTCAGGACTATCCGTTTCAAGAGGGCCCGCGCGACCTTAATGCCGGTGATGCGCCAGTGCGTACCGTCCGACTAGGCGAGCTCTTCACCAAGCCCAATCGCTCGCTCGTTGTCTATCACTTCATGTTCGGAAAAAGGCAGAGCAAAGCTTGCCCCATGTGCACCGCCTGGCTCGACGGGGCCAACGGCGTCGCCCATCACCTCAATCAGAATCTCGACTTCGCTGTTGTGGCCGCCGCCGATCTCCCGGCTCTGCGTGCGCATGCTCGCTCTCGCGGTTGGGATAAGCTACGGCTTCTCAGCGCCGGCAACAGCACATTCAAGTACGACCTCGGCAGCGAAGACCGCGAGGGGAATCAGGACTCCGCTGTCTCCGTCTTTACCCGCGACACCAACGGCACTTTGCGGCACTTCTACACCGCGCATCCCCGCATGGCCCCGGACATCCAGGAGCGTGGCATCGACCTGCTCGCTCCCATTTGGCACTTCATGGATCTCACGCCCCAAGGTCGCGGCAACTGGTACGCCAGCCTCGCCTACGGAACCAAGGTGCACGCCACCTCCACCTAGTTCGTCTTGGCCTTCACTATCCTGGGCCTCGGGCTTGAGTCTAAACTGGCCCGAGGACGCGCCCACAAGTCGATGACGCCCTTCGCCACTTTCGGTGTCTTAGGCGGCTCCGGCAACACCGGAAAAGCCGTTGCGCAGGAGCTTCGACGGTCCACGGAGAACGCGATCCTCATCGGTGGACGCAACGTTGCTAGGTTAAAGACTGTTGCAGCGGACCTCGGTTCCGCAGTCTCTGCGGTACGAGTTGATGTCCGCGATCTGCGGTCGCTCGAGGAATTTTGCGGAAGCTGTTCGGTTGTGGTGAACTGCGGCGGGCCCGTATCCGAGCTACGGGATACGGTTGCGCAAGCGGCTTTCAGAGCCCGGAGCCACTACGTCGATGTGGCGGGTTTGACGCTGGTGCGGGAAGCCATGATGCCGCATGATCAAGAGCTCTTCGATCTCGGATTGGCATGCGTCGTATCTGCAGGATGGCTCCCGGGCATGACAGAGTTGTTGCCCGCATACTCCCTTGCTGTGTCGAACACGCGGATGGACGCCATTCATTCGATTACTGTCTATTCTGGGGATTCTGGCGAGTGGTCAAACACCGCGATGCGCGACATTGTTTGGTATCTGCGCAAGTTCGGTCGGCGGCGGCCTCGGTACATCCGCGAAGGCAAATGGGTTCGTGCGAGACTGGCGGAGGTTCTAATCGAAAAGGACATCGGAAGTCCTGTCGGTCGTTGCTTGTTCTCCATGTCCTGCCTCCCCGAGATGACAGAGCTGATGGGGCGGTTTGAGGGCTGCGACGGGCGCACGTACACCTATCTGCCGAGTCGACGCACTGCAGTCGTTGGATCATTGATCGCGCTGCTGCCGTTTCCGACTGACTTCGCCGTCCGGAGAATGCGTCCGGCTCTGCTCGCGGAGTTCCTGCCTGTTGGTGGTTTTAGTTTCGTCGAGATTCAGGGTCGAAGTGACGCCCGGGACGTCGTGCATCGCTATCAAGTGACTTTTGAGAAAGACCGCGGGTACTGGATGAACGGGGTCGTCGCAGCAACCGTTGCCCGACTGATCTCCGAGGGCAGAGGCGTGAACAACGGTGTCCATTTCCTCATGGATGCCGTGGACCCAGTCACGTTCATCGAGGAGCTGCGGAAGGTTGGTCTGTGTCAGACGGAATCGTTTCACGAAGGCCGTCAGCGGACCGAAGAAGGTGCGCGATAAATGTTGCGTGCGCTTTGCCGAGCCGTCTTCGGTGCAGTTCCCTGCGGCTCGAACGGTTCCCCACCTCATCTGTCCTAAGGACAAGGCTTGCTGGTCAGTGAATTTATGGAGTCAGCGCCATCTTGCCCGCGAACAAACTGCAGCGGAGATTCCTCTCATCCGGCAAAATGAGATTTACAGGAGAAGCCCCACCCCGTTTGCCAAAGCCCGCAAGCATGGAGCTTACATCGTTCGACATATGCAAGAACGGACTCAACTATCTTGCGAGGATCCATGCTTCGGAAGGGCTCAAGGTTCGGCGCTTCGATTATCCCTTTCAAAGTCTGGTTCTATCCTGAATAGGAACCACGGCCGAGAGGCCCGCGCACGCGCCGACCGAAAAGAAATTGTACCCCGCTCCTCCGCGGTGCGTCGGGAGAGCTTCTGCCCAATTGCCCAAATTCCGTCATTCTCACAAAGGTGGGAGAGTGTAGAAATCCGCCGTCCTTATCTCAGCGGTGAGGACAGCCTGGCCAGCAACAAGGCCGGCGCATTCCTTCCTTAAGTTCCGTGCGTACCCGCTCAATGTGCTGCCTTCTGGTTTCCGGTTTCTTGACCGAGATAACCCAGCAGATCCACTCATTGCGCGCGAGTGGCGTAATGTCCTCCCATTTTGCCCGCGCCAGCGGGTCAGAAATGAGAACCTTTCGTAAATCCGCTGGTACATTGTGTACCGCGCCAGGGGAGATCGCTTTCTTGGTCATGGACTTCATTCTACATCGTTACGCAATCAGTCTCGGGAGTCCTCAGATGCTGTCCGACGAGGCGGAGGCCCATGGTAATCGCGCATCAGCGAGTTGGCTGGCGGCGAGAAACGGTGACGATTCGGCTCAGAATCCAATCAGGTGAATGAGCAAACCGGCGAGGGCTCCCCCGATGAAAGGACCGATCACCGGGATCGAGGCGTAGCGCCAGTCGGAGTCTCCTTTGCCGGCGATGGGGAGGAGCGCATGCGCGATCCGCGGGCCCAGGTCGCGCGCCGGATTAATGGCATACCCTGTTGTGCCGCCGATCGAAAGGCCGATACCCCAAATCACACACGATACCAGGTACATGGCAAAACTTCCCGATAGCCCGATCGCGCCCACGCGCTTCGAAAAAATTGCGCCAACGACGAACACAAGGACGAAGGTTCCAATGGTTTCGCTTAGGAGGTTGGCGGCAACATTTCGGATTGCGGGAAATGTACAGAAACAGGCGCGTTTAGTAACTGGATCGGGTGTCTCCTTCCAATGGGGAAGAAAGTGGAGCCAAACGAGCACCGCGCCAACAAAGGCTCCGAGCATTTCGGCCGCGAAATACGGCGCGAGTTTATGGTAGTCGCCCGTGGAAACGGCAAATCCCATGGTGACCGCGGGATTGAGGAACGCGTCCTTGCTGCCGCACGCAATGGCTGCGAAGACGCCGGTCATGACTGCAAAACACCACCCGCTCGCGATGACCATCCACCCCGCGCCTTCGGCCTTCGACCTTTTCAAAAGAACATTAGCGACCACGCCGTCGCCAAGGAGAACCAACATCAGCGTGCCCATGAACTCTCCGAAGAATGCTGAAGCCATTTGAGCCGCACCTCCGCTTGCGCTTGTCTGCCATCTACAAATTCAAGTGCGCCGCGTAACTCTATTAAGGCTGTTCCTTGAACACAAGCGGGGCCGCCGACTCGCCCGCAATCAGCCCGGCAGAAAGCGTGGCCAAGACAAGGGCGGAGGACAGCCCAAGGATGATTCTGATTCTTATTCTAAGATTCGGTCGTTGTCGCATCGTACAAATTGATTGCTCCATCGGCAATTCTTGCTTGTGCCTGCGCCAAGAACACACTGGAGAACGCCCACGATTCCGCTCGTGGGGAGCTTCCCACGCGATTTCAGAGAGTTCGCAGGCTGGCAGCAGCAAAGATGCTGGTTTGGTTACACGTTGGGAAGGTCTGCTGGCACGACGCGGCGATAGAGCTACAGCCTAGGGGGCGGCACGTAAAGAAAAATTCGGAAACTGTGCCCAAAAATTTGTCTCACTCGAGGGGTTCAGGCCATTTGCTAGGAACATCCTAGGAACAAAACGGATCGTTTCTCAGCTCTTTTTCAGCGCCTTGCCCGCGTAAGGGCAACGGAATCATCGAGGTTTCTGGAGCGGGCGATGGGAATCGAACCCAGGTCGAAGCTTGGGAAGCTTGCAACTTAAATCAGGAAACGCTGGATTGGCGGCATTTTTTTGTGATTCTCGGACTGCCCAATTGGAGAATATTGGAAAATGGCAACCGGCAGAAGCGGACCTCGGTTCGGTTTGAAGGAGGGGCCCGCGTGAGGAAGAAATTCCCTAGTGCGACGTGTCCAATCCCGAGGCGAGTCCCCGGCTGGAACAAATTAAGCAGGCTCGAAGCCACGGAGGCGCGCCGCCTTGTGGTCAAAGGTTAGGGTATGGGAGCAGTTAGCTCGAATCCCAAGAGCCGCGATAACAGCGTCGGCGAACTCACCTTTTCCTTCCTTGAGTGCGATCATGGCCGTGAAAACATCCTGCTCGTTTTCCAAAACCAGTACATCGGTCTGAAGCAGGCGCTCCACGGCCCTTGCTATTTCACGGGCAACAAGATTGTACGCTCGGTCAAGAACCCAAACGGTCTCAACCATGGCCACGATGCTGACGAAGCCTGGTTTTTCCTCGCTGAGTTGGCGTTCAATAATCTCGGTGGCTCTGCGCGACTGGGCTGGATCGTCTTGAGTGAGGTAACGTACGAGAATGTTCGTGTCGAGTCCGATCATCGACGTCTGGAGGCAGGCCTCGTGCCAACGGCACCTTCAGCAATCGCTTCGGTCATTTCATCGGTGGAGACTGGCCGGCGACGCCGGGACTTGATCATGCCTTTGAGAGTCGATACAGAAAGCTTCGGCAAGAGAACTACACTACCGTCAGGATGTACGAAAAACTTGACACGGTCGCCTGGCTTCAGCCCCAGGTGCTCGCGAATGGCCTTAGGGATCGTCGCCTGGCCCTTTATGGTGATTGCGGATTCCATCGATCCTCCATTACATTCTTTAGTATGTAATACTCCATAAGCCCTCTAGGGTCAAGCCAAAATCTTGACGTGGCTAAGGTTTAGCCGTGAACCGTTGTTGCAATCCGAACGTTATGCGAATTGTTCTTCGCAGCGTCTGGATCGCCGGACGCCTCTGTTCTGCAATCATCAGCCGCATTGCACTGCTCCAGATCGGTCGGTCTTACGTCTTGGCCGAAAAGATTTGCCTATCCTACTGAAAACCTGATCGGTGCAAACTGACCCACTACGTGGTGGCCTCTAGGCCTGCTCCCGATCACTGCATCCAGCCGAGCACGAAAAGAGTCAGATTCGGCTCAGGAGATGACGGAGGATTTGGCGGGGGAGCGGATGCTAATTCCTTCTCTTCTCCCGATTCTAGATCCTTCACCCACAAATGCGGCTCGGCGCGATAATCCGGCGTTAGCCGGCTTTCGAGATAGGCAATGTATCTTCCGGAGGGCGAGATATAGCAATCCCCAATAGGGAACTTCATAGCAAAATACTTTTGCAGCTTGGGATCGGCGC
The DNA here is from genome assembly GCA_035622135.1 of Candidatus Cybelea sp. GTDB lineage: Bacteria > Acidobacteriota > Terriglobia > Acidiferrales > UBA7541 > Palsa-295. Next base: position 486,191 of record DASPVZ010000004.1, read on the forward strand.
CGGAGATGACGAGAAAAGGTTCGGATTGGTTGCTAGATTTACCCGCTTTTGTACCGTGGTCCAGGAACAGGTAGCGGCCATCGGGCAGTTGGCCCAGAAAACGCCTGTCGACAAATTGCTGGTGAACGTAACCGGTTAATTGAAATGCCCCGATGGCGGCCGGAATGGCTCCGAGATCGGTCCCGTCAGCAGAGAGAGCATAGGTTCCGGGGTGGTCGGCCTTGGCCTCGTTTTCATCTTCGTCGCCCGACACATCAAGCTCGACATAGACGCGATTTCCGTCCGCCATCCAGCCGTACGATACGGGCGTACACGCAGGCAGTGCGCGTTCGAAAGTTTCGCCAGATCCAGCGTAGCGAGCATTTTCCAGTCCGGTACGGAATAAATGAGAAGGGATTGGCTATCGCCACCTTGCGCTGCCGCTTTGGTGGCCTGACGATTCAGAATCGCGCGGCCTTGCTTTTGTACGTCGGCAATTTTTCGGGCCTGATTCGAGCCATCGAGACTCACCTCGTACATTTCGTCATGAGAGTCAAAACCCGGAGTCGGTGTCGTGCGCCGCCCGCGCCAAACGCCCGCCGTATACGCTTTGACTGTTCCCGATACGCTTCCCCACGCTGTAATCTCCAGTCGCGTCCCGGCATCGCTGAACAAGAGAGAGCGTTTCCCGTCGGCGATCGAGACCGAGTAGATTTCGTTTTTGCGCGTGTTCCGCAGAGTTTCAATATCTTCCTGTTCCGATCGCATTCCGGGCGGCGGAAGCTTCGCGAACCAGAGTCTGCGGCTGGCGGCGGTGTCCGAATAGGAGAGCGAGTAGACGAGCGTCTGGGCATACACCGGAGCGCAGAAGAAAAAACAAGAGAGAATCGTGAATTTGGCCGTAAATCTCACAGTGATTACAACCAAATTAGCCTGATGTCAGGTTCGCCGGCAATCTCCAAGCGTCAAATGGGCTTCGAAACGGCTAACTACCGTATGATCTTGGACCAATTCTCAGAGCTTTGGACCATCTTTGGACCAACCCCCAGGTGTAGAGGTCCGCTGCCGGCATTCGCAAAGTGCGATTTCTGTCATCGCAAGCTCCGGGGAGGCGGAGTATTCAGGAAATACCAAGACTTCGGTATTTTGGTTCGCAACGAAATCGGCAATTGCGGCATTCTTGTGCGACATGTGCTCGATCAGGGCTGCGGCGATGCTCGCCCTCAGATCGTGAATCTCAGTCAGGCCCGCGAGCTTGTGTAGGCCTCGCTCACTGTCAGCAGGAAAAATCGGCTCGTGAAGATAGGAAACGGAGTCGTCGAGGTAAGCCGGGTTGAATGCTATCTGGGCCAGTGCTAGCCGGTGGTACTTCGATTCTGGCATGTTCGCCTATTCTAGTCCGTTTGATTTCAATTACCAGCGTGAAGGGTTTCGCGCCGGGATCTTTCCTTGGGACATCAGGACAAAAAACGCTACTCGCGAAGGAGGCACTTATCCGTCATCCTGCTCGAGCGCTTGGTAGAGCGCCTCCGCCGTCGCGTTTGCTTCCCACGAACGCCGTCCGCGAGCCTGACGCGCTGAACAAGAAAGTGCTAGTGGTCAGTTTCCGAATGGCCGACCATCCGGGAGTAAGTCCGGCTAGCGTCACTTCACGCGGCAGCGTCATCACAACTTCGAGCGGTGCTCCCGCTATTAAGAAACAGTTCAGACTAAGGCACAGTCTCCCGTTTGATTGCCGCAGTTTCATGTGGGGATGAGAAACTTGAAGTTAAGGATTAACCACATGCGGAATGCACTCGTTCGGATGCTTCCAGCTTCCACGTTATTGCTGGTCGTGTGTGTTTTTGCCGGGTTTTCGGCACAGTCCACGCAACAAGCGCCGCCGCGAGTGGCGCAGTTTGGGATGGGCCAGCGACGGGTGATCACCGTACCGATCCCGCCGGGGGCGCGGTTGCCGGACAAGGTGCTTCGGGGCGTGCCTGTTTCCTCAGGCGTTATCACGGCTTTGGCGTTCAGCACTGACGGCAAGTGGCTGGCGTGGAGCGGGTACAATATGGTCACGCTCTGGAACGTAGCGACAGGAGCCGAAGAACGCAGGCTCACGTGGGCCCGACCGGTGAGCACTCCGGCAACAAAACTCGCGTTCAGTCCCGACGGTAAGCATCTAGCCATAATCGCTGGTACCGAAGTGAACATTTGGGATTTGCAGAGCAACCGCACGGTCTACTCGGTAAAAGTTGGCGCCGCCGAATTCTTCACATACAGTCCCGATGGAAAACTGTGGGCTGCGAGCGTCGCGGGTGCGCAGGGCAACCTGACTTCGAGAATAGAGATTCGCGATGCCGCCACGGGAAATATTCTGCGAACTGTTTCCACGAACTGGTACGGCATTTCTGGCATGACTGTCACGGTCGACGGCTTGCTCATTGCCTCCGGCACAACTCACGGCGACGAAGAAGAAGACCCGCGAGGCACCGTCCAAGTTTGGCAAGCGGCTTCCGGCAAGCTCATCAAGAGCTTGCCCGAGTTTCCCATTGTTGGGCCAGTGAGTCCAGACGGTAGGTTAATGGCGAGCATTGTTTCCGGGTCTTCGCAGCAGCCCGGAATTATCATAACGGATCTGTCGACCGACCAAGTGAAGTGGACGCTTCGCCAGCAACCGTCCCCTCTTGCATTTTTTTCTTTCAGCCCTGATTCTCAAGAGCTCGCGGCCCCAAACGACAACGCGTCGGAGCGCGGCTTGACCGTGTGGTCGCTCGTGGCCGGCGCAAAGATCAGCTATACGCATGACGTGCCGAACGTGAATGATCCGAGCGGGCTGATGACCGTCGCTTTCAGCCCTGACAGTAAAAGCATTGCCGCCGCGCCTTATCCGGATTTCTCGGCGAAGATTTGGGACGTCGCGAGCGGGCGGGAACTGCAAGAATTCGCGGGGCAGTCCAGCATGCAGGCGCTGGCGATGAGCCCCGATGGAAAGGCGGTGGTCTCATCGTCTCCGGCGGTGACAGTGCAGGATCCGGCGACGGGGACGACGATGAAGACGCTGACGATTGATGCCGCCGATATGCTTCGATTCAGCCCGGATGGCCGCTGCCTCGCGGCCAATCCCGGTATCGGCAGGTCAGTGGAAGTCTGGGACACGCGCACCTGGACGCCAGTGCTCAACATTACCCCTCCGCGTGACTGGCGCCAAAATGCTCCCGCAAGTTGGTTTGCCTTCGGCAACTCGTCGCCGCAAAGCCACCTCGGCACAGCCCAATCGACGCAATTCACAATTGATGGTCAATCGCACACGATTTGGCTCAGCAACTCTCCCATGGCTGTCAGTCCCGACGGAAAACTGATGGTTCAGCTGGGCTATCCCCTGAACCAATTAGAGATCTGGGATTCGGCGTCAGGGCAAAAGATACAGAGTTTCGAAGGGCACAAGATGGGAGTGCTGTATTTGGCGTTCAGCAAAGACGGGCGATCGCTGGTCACGATGGGTCAGGACTCGATGCGAACGTTTGTGAATGGTGCGTTCCAGGGAAACACCGAGTACGGCGTGAAAGTGTGGGACGTCGCCACGTGGAAAGAGCGCTTGTGGATTTCGTATCCCGCGCCTTGGCCGCTGAGCGCGCTGCTATCGCCCGACGGGCAGCGCCTGGCGGTCGAGAGGTCCAGGCAACTCGTCGAGATTGTGGATGCCAACAACGGCAAGCCACTCGGCGCCTTCACCGCACCCGCTCCGGCCACGGATGCGGGATGGAATAAGGGCAAGCCGAACCTCGCCTTTAGTCCCGATGGAACTCTGCTGCTCCAAGGGGCGAAGGGGGGCATTCACGTCTGGAAACTAGCGCACCCTTGAAGGGTTCCAAAACTGACCAATAGTTCTCGCCGTGGTTCGTTCGGTAGCTCTCCCCTCATCCTGAGACGCTAGATTTGCTAGTCGGCCCCAACGCGGAGTTTCCAGGAAGCGTCACGCGTCAATCCCATGATCGCGCTGCGTTACGTCCAAGACTTTGACTATTCACCAGCACAACGAGACAATGTCTGGTTAGCTGACTAACCAGGATTTTGCTCACGTTCGGGATCCTCAGTGTTTCGGTGGCCTGTCAGGGGTTGTGTTGGTCCCTGCAGGTATTCGCGGTTGGCCGCCCAATCTCCCAGTGGTGGCCGAAGGGATCCACCACGCGGCCCACGCGCCAGCCATGGCCTTCACTGACCGGATGCACCTCCCGCGCACCGGCCTTCCGAGATCGCGCAACGACGGCATCCGGATCCGGAACTGTCAAGATGAGGCGGACCGAACAACCCCCGATCGTTTCGGGACTGAAATTCTGATGCTCTGGCGATTCGTCGCTCACCCAAAATTCTGCGCCGTCCACCGATAATCTCGCCACCACACCTTTGTCGTGCCCATCCAGTCGATACACTTCCACCGCTCCGAAAGCCGTCTTGTAGAATTCAACCGCTCGCGCGCTGCCCCGAACCGATAGCCACGGCGCTACGGAAGAGTGAAGCGAACCGACTGCAGCCGAGTGTGACATTGATGCCTCCCTGGACTCTATAGAATCAGTAACCAGCCCCTGTCCTTCACGCCTAACCAGTTCGACTGCTCTCACTGAAAAAGGTTCCGAATTTTCTGCTGACGGGGCCCGGAACCCAGGGTGGGTCCTGAGTAACGGGGTAACCGCCGAATGTTGGTTTGGCTCGGGACTTTACCGGTTTGCGAACGTCAGGAGTTGGGAAGCTATTTCGGCCGGGGTTCGCATCAAAGGGCTAACTTTGCAATGCAAAGTACTTGCCGAACAGTAGGGGCCGGTGTAGCTTGTTCGGCCATGAGCGAATTGAAACAGCCGGTCGCAGATGCCCTGCGCTATTGGGAAGCGCGACGAGTGCTATACAACGCGCTGCTTGCCCTAGTCGCGCTCGGTTGGTTGGCGTTCACATGGCCGCATTTTCGTCCTGCGGTCAATCTGATGTGGGTTCCGCCAGCCGAACAGCATACGGTGTTGGTGCTGCTCACGGTCCTGGCGCTGTCAGCCAACATTTGCTATACGGCAGCCTATCTGGTGGACATCCCCCTGCAGGTATCTTTCGCTGCTCTCTGGAGACGTCGACGCTGGGTTTTGTGGCTGGCGGGGACAATCTTTGCAATCCTCCTTGAGAACTATTGGATTGCGGACGAGATTTATCCCTTCGTGAGCCGATAAACTATCCCCAATGTGTTTGTGCGGATCCGCTGGCTTCCGCCCGACGAAGTCGGCTCTGATTCACGGCGTACCCGGACAAATGCTCTGCCCGGGGTTCCGAAAACCCCATCTGTGAAGGGTCCGCAACTTGTTGATTCTGTGATGGCCACTCAGCGACTTTTGGGGGTTCCGGAATCATGATTTTGGAAAGCCGAATCCGCTCAAGATAGGCCAGCAGAATCAACTTTTTGCACTCCGTCAAACGCATAGGTTTCTGGAAAGGCTGCTCTTTGTCTGTCCCCGCACTATGCCTTTGTTTTCAAACGAGGTGAGATTAAGAAGCGCCAAGACCATCTCCTCTACTTTTTCCTGATCGATATCCACCGTTGCACCTCTGCTTGTCAGGTTCCCGAGCGCCATTTTCCTCTACTCTCCCAGATTGCCGCTTGCCGTTGAATATGCAAGTTCCTGGGGAGCCGAATCGGAGGCGGCCAACGATGAAATGCAAGAAAAAGCGCAAAATCGCTCGCGCTTTCGCTAGGGCTGCTGCACGAGGATGGATATAGTGCGGTCGTAATAGTTGACCACGGCTAGCCCGAGCCTCCCGCTACCGATGAAGTCGGCCACTGCCAGCGCACCCGGACCACGCCCCACCGCAAACGGCGAACCCGTTGCCTCGGTGAACGTTCCGTCGCCGTTGCCAAGCAAGAGCGTCACGTTGTTGCTCATTACGTTCCCGATCGCAAGGTCGACCTTACCGTCACCATTGAAATCCGCCATAGCAATTGGCCCAGGCTCGATTCCCACGGCGATGGGGGAGCCCGATGCTGGAGTGAATGTCCCGTCACCATTGCCGAGGAAGATGTACACCGCCCCGGGAGTGGAACCCTCATTAAGAGAAGGACCCGTAGTCATGCCGAGATCCAGCTTTCCGTCCCCGTTGAAATCGCCTGCGATGAGCGCTCCTCCTATAACCCCTGTGATAGTGATTGGCGAGCCTGGCACTTGAGTGAACGTTCCGTCGCCATTGCCGAGCAAGACGTATACGAATGTCGTGGCGCTGCCTTCGTCGTAAAGCGCACAGGCTAGGTCTAGCTTGCCATCGCCATTGAAATCACCGCCTACTAAGCACCCTCCATCCATAGCAGGTGGTGAGGCGGGCTCGTAAGTGAACGCGCCATCTCCGTACCCGAGCAGGAAGGCAAGCGCTGCTCCGCAACTGTTGGTGACAACCAAGTCGACGTTCCCGTTGCCAATAAAATCCGCGGCAGCGAGTCCAGAGGGACAGCCTTGGGTGTAGGCGGTTGCCGTCGACTGCGTGAAGCTGCCGTTGCCGTTGCCGAACAGGATGGCTACATTATCGGCTGATGCCTGAAGTACGGCCAAGCCGGGGTTTCCACTATTGTTGAAATCGCCGACGAGCGTTAACCCTGGATTCTGCGGCAACCCCGCAGAGAACGGTACGGTCTGCAACGTGATCGGCGAGCTTGCAGGCTCGGTGAAGGTGCCGTCGGCTTGGCCCGTGCCCAGAAAAATGGTTATGGTTCCCGGATTTTGATTTGTTACCGCCAGATCAGGCTTGCCATCCCCATTGAAATCTGCGACCGCGATGGAGACGGGAAACGCAGAGGGGGGATCAGTTTGCATAGGCGAACCTGACACATTCGAGAGAGTGACCGCAGCTTCGGGCGTGGCTACGGGAAAATAGACAACGTTGGAGGCACCTCCCCCCGGTGCGGGATTGACGACCGTGACCGAAGCTGTACCGGCCGAGGCTATCTCCGACGCCGGAACATTCGCAGTCAGCTGCGTACTGCTCACAAACGTTGTCGTCAAGGCGGTACCATTAAAGTTCACCGCAGCGCCAGATACGAAGCCAGCCCCATTGACCGTCAAAGCCAATCCTGCTCCACCAGGAGCAGCCGCGTCGGGCACTAGGGGCTGACTTATGAATGGAATGGGATTCCCCGAAGGAATCGTCGCTTGAACAGTGATACTTAGCGGATAACCACTGGCGCCGTTCAGCGAAAAGCCTTGTGTGGAAAGCCCGGTTGCATCGGTCAATTGGGGCAGGAAGTACCAAGTTCCTCCTCCTGAGGGTGTTCCAGTGATCGACGCCATACTCGCATTGAAGTTGAGGCCGTTGGGAGGTGCACCGGCTAATATAATCCAAGTGAAAGGAGGTGTTCCGCCCGACTCGGTAAGGACTTGGTTGTAGGCTAAACCTTTAGTGGCATTGGGCAGAGATGTAGTGGTGATCGTGGGTAGCGGATTTGCCGTGATGTTCAACGAAGCGCTTTTTGACGAGTCTGCAACTGACGTGGCGATGACGGTCGCGTTCTGCGCGCTCGTGATCATGCTTCCCGGAGCGTTGTAGGTTACGGATGTGGAGGTCTGGTTCGACAGCGAGCCCGCGCCCGTTAGACTCCAAGAGACGCCTTCGCCGGATGAGTCGTTTGCCACTGTTGCCGTAATACTGATCGTTTGCGTAGCATCAATGGCTTGCGGGGATGCAGGAGAAATATTGACAGAAATAGGCGCTGGACCAGAACTTCCGCCTCCGCCGCATGCAGAAAGTACTGCCAAAAAGCCCACTGGGCCTAGGGCGCGCGCGATGGCGCTTCTCACTTGTTTCCAACTGAGGACCTGTGCTGCTTGATTATTCAACTTGTGCCGCAACATACGCCTTTCTGACGCTTCGGGCAAGGAACAATCGGGCGTTCACCTAGCGGGCACGTCTGCCGCAACTGCGTTGTTGGCCGGGATTGCGACAGGAAAGGGAAGACTACTGTTAGTTGGAGCCGTTCTAGCAATGTTTGCCGCTAATTACGCAATTATACAGTTGGCTGTCGACTAGTTCTACGAATGCCTTATGCTCGGACAAATCGATGCGCCTTCAAGATTATGACTCTGACGGGGTCGAACGTTTTAAGGTGATTGCTCAGAAATACTGCTCGGTCATCGATTCCAGGCACGCGCTAGAAAAAACGGAGTTTTTGCTTCAGATTTACCGAATCCTTCCCGAACTGATTTCGAAAGGGATTCAGTTGCCGCCAGTCCAATTGGCCGACGATGAGGGCGAAGAAAAAGAAGCGAGCATCCGCGAAGCGCGTGCCAAGCGACGAATGAAGCACGAAGAATGGAGCGAACTTTATAACTCTCTCAAAGAGAAGCTTGGGAACTGGGATCTGTACTGGCAGCTATTCGATCCAACGACCGATAACGAACCAATCCACGGTTCATTGGCCGACGACATCGCCGACATTTATCGCGATTTGAAAGACGGAATCGACCTCAGCGAATCGAATGAGGTTCCGCCTAGCGAAATCATCTTCGATTGGAGGCTAGGATTCTTTTCCCATTGGGGCAAGCATGCGATAGACGCACTTCGGACAAGCCACTTCCTCCTGGAGGGAACGCTGTAAGTCTGAGTAACGGGGAAACCGGGTGCGCCGTGAAAGGCGCTGGTCCACAGCGGGGGTATACCCCGCCCGGGAACTGGTTCACTCCACCCGGTAGCAATCAGAGCAGCAGTGGAGGCAACGAGACTGCTGAAGCCTCTGATGCAGAAGGTCGCAAAGGCGA
>DASPVZ010000005.1:0-89343 GCA_035622135.1 Candidatus Cybelea sp.
GGTGGAGATGGTGATGCCGGGCGACAACGTGTCGATGGAAATCAGCCTGATCACGCCCGTGGCGCTCGAGAAGGGCCTGCGCTTCGCGATTCGCGAGGGCGGACATACGGTCGGGGCCGGCGCCGTAGCCGAGATTATCGAGTAACCCATGCCCAACGGAGAAAAAATTCGAATTCGTTTGAAGGCCTACGATCACCGCATCCTCGATCAATCGACAAAGGAGATTGTGGATACGGCGAAACGCACCGGTGCCGATGTGGCTGGTCCGATTCCGCTGCCCACGGTGATCAACCGCTGGACGGTCCTGCGTTCGCCGCACGTTGACAAGAAATCGCGCGAGCAGTTCGAGATGCGCACGCACAAGCGCCTGATCGACATTCTCGAGCCCACGCCGGACACCGTTGATGCGTTGATGAAACTGGATTTGCCGCCGGGGGTCGATGTGGAGATCAAGGCCTTCGGGCGCGAACACGTGGCCAAGTAAGGCGGCAAAGGAACGGATATGCCTGTTCAGGGAATACTCGGAATCAAGCTGGGCATGACGCAGGTCTACACCGACGACGGCACGGCGGTCTCCTGCACCATCTTGCAGGCAGGCCCCTGCGTGGTCGTGCAGCGCAAGACCAAGGAGAAGGACGGCTACGATGCGGCTCAGCTCGGCTTGGTCGAGTTCATCAAGCCCCAGCGCGTGACGAAGCCCCTGGCCGGCCATTTCAAGAAGGCCGGCGTCGCGCCCATGCGCTACATCAGGGAAGTTCCGATCGCGGAGGCGAAGGACGAGACAAAGACGGGCGATCGTGTTCTGGTCGAGGGCTTCAAGATCGGCGAGTACGTGGACGTGACCGGCGTGAGCAAAGGCAAGGGATTTCAGGGCGGGGTGAAGCGCTGGCACTACCGAGGCGGCGACGCTTCGCATGGCTCCATGTTCCATCGTGCGCCGGGCGGGATTGGCGCGAGCTCGTTTCCCTCGCGGGTTTGGGCGGGGCAGCATTTCCCCGGACACATGGGCAACGAGCAGAAAACATCGAAGAATCTGCGCGTGGTGAAGGTGGATGCGGAAGAGAATCTGCTGCTCGTGCGCGGGGCGGTTCCCGGGCCCGCCGGGAGCTATATCTTCATCCGCAAAGCGGCTCGCCAAGGGTGACCGAGAGAGACGACCATGGCTGTGGTGGACGTTAGGAATCTGGAAGGCAAGAAGGTCGGGCAGCTCGAACTGGCCGACGACGTGTTCGCGGCCCGGGTGAATCCCCACCTGCTGCACGAAGCCGTCCGGCACTATCTGGCCGGGCGCCGCGCGGGCACGCACAAGACGAAGCAGAAGAGCGAGGTCAGCGGCTCGGGAAAGAAACTGTGGCGGCAGAAGGGAACCGGGCGGGCGCGGATTGGGTCGATTCGTTCGCCGCTGTGGCGGCATGGGGGAACCGTGCACGGGCCCGTGCCCCGCAGCTATGGATATTCGCTGCCGAAGAAGATGATTCTGGGCGCGCTGCGCTCGGCGCTCTCGGCAAAGCTGGCCGACGAGAAACTGACCGTTGTGGACGCCTGGGAGCTCGAGACGCACAAGACGAAGGCGTTCCGGGCGGCGCTCGATAAACTGGACGGCGATTCGCGTACCATCCTGCTGGTCGAAGACGGCGGAAACGTGAATCTCGAACGCGCCAGCCGCAATATCGACGGTGTTTCGCTCGTTCGGGCAACGGGACTCGAGGCCTACGACTTGCTGCGGCACGACCGCTTGATGCTTTCCCGGGAGGCGGCCGTGCGGCTGAGCCGCGCTCTGTCGGCCAGCAAGGTGGAAACTGCGGCGGAGACCGCGTCCGCGGCGCCCGCTACGGAGGCGCCTCGCAAGCGGATGGCAAAGAAAACGGCTAAGGCGGGGAAGAAGGCGCCCGCAGCGAAGAAGCGAGCGAGCCCCAAGCCCAAGAGGACGAAGGAATAAAGCATGGCGACCGAGGTCTATCAGGTCATTCGCCGGCCCATCATTACGGAAAAAGGCCTGGGCGTGAAGGAAACGCAGCACACGGTGGTCTTCGAAGTGGCTCGCCAAGCCACGAAGACGGAGATCAAGGAGGCGGTCGAGCGCGCATTCAAGGTGAAGGTCGATCGAGTGCGCACGGCCATCTATCACGGCAAATTGCGGCGCCGCGGGCGAGCCGAGGGATTTCGGCGGGACTGGAAGAAGGCCTACGTGAAGCTGGCCGCCGGCGAAAAAATGATCGAATACGCCGAGAATCTGTAGTTGGCGCGTAGCAAGGGGTAGCGATGGCACTGAAAACCTTTAAGCCCTACACACCGGCCCGGCGCTTCTTGACCGTTCTCGACAAGAGCGATCTGACGCGGCAAACGCCGGAGAAGTCGCTGCTCGAGCCCAAGAAGCGCTCGGGGGGACGCAACGCCCAGGGTGAGATCACCATGTGGCACCGCGGCGGCGGGCACGCCAAGAAATACCGCCGGATCGACTTTCGGCGCGACAAAGTTGGCATACCTGCCAAGGTTGCCTCGATCGAATATGATCCGAACCGCTCATCGCGAATCGCGCTGCTGCATTATGCGGACGGGGAAAAGCGCTACATCCTGCAGCCGGTTGGGCTGGAGGTGGGCATGACCATCCAGAACGGCGAGGGTGCCGACATCCTTCCCGGCAACGCGCTAGCGTTCCGGCATATTCCGCCGGGAACCATGGTACACAACCTCGAGCTTTATCCGGGTAAGGGTGGACAGATCGTGCGGGCCGCGGGGGGAGCTGCCCAGCTGCTGAGTAAGGAAGGCGATATTGCTCTGGTGAAGCTGCCCTCGGGAGAAGTGCGCAAGTTCAGCGTTGACTGCATGGCCACCATCGGGCAGCTGGGGAACCTCGACCACGAAAACGTGAAGTACGGGAAGGCGGGGCGCACGCGCTGGCACGGCAGACGTCCCACCGTTCGAGGCGTGGCCATGAATCCGGTCGATCACCCGCACGGCGGCGGTGAGGGCCGCGTAAAAGGGAACCACCCGCAGACACCCTGGGGCTTCCCGACGCTGGGCGCCAAGACGCGCAAGAAGCGGCCAAGCGACCGCATGATTGTGGAGCGGCGCAAATAAGAGTTTCGGCTCCCGCCCGAGACAAGGTGGGAACCGTTGTTTGGAGAAGCAGAAAAATGAACCCGGCGCGGCGGGGAATTGAGAGCACCCCTATGACAGCCACCCGAACGAATCGGCATGCCTCACGGCGCGCGGCGCGGCCGCGGAAGCGAGTGCTGCGTGCGGCGAGCAGGCCGGCCAAGAAAGCGGTATCGAAGTTCGCCCCTCCGCCCCAAGTGATGTTTCGACTGTGCCGGGCGGGATGGGCGGTGACCGTCGAGAAGATCCCGCACGCGCAAGGAACGCGTTTTGTCTGTCCCTTTTGCCCGCTATCGCACCGCGTTCCGGGACCAGTGCGCGGGTTCAGGAAGCTGCGGCGTGCGCAGTGGGTCAAGCTGCGCCGCGTGGAGGAATAGCAGTCGATGCCGCGATCGCTCAAGAAAGGGCCGTTCATCGACGCTCACCTGCGCGAGAAGGTGGACGGGATGAACACGCGAAACGAAAAGAAGGTGGTCAAGACGTGGTCCCGCCGCTCGACGATTCTGCCCGAGATGGTCGGCCACACCATCGCCGTGCACAACGGGAAGAAGTTCATTCCCGTTTACATCACCGAGCAGATGGTAGGGCACAAGCTGGGCGAGTTCGCGCCCACGCGCACCTTTAAGGGCCACGCGGTGAAGGCGGCTTTGGAGAAGGCGGCGGCCGCGGCCGGCGCCCCGCCCTCCGGCGCTCCGGCCGGCGCCGGTGGCGCGGCCACCGGCGGGGCACCCGCTCCGAAGGCGCCCTAGGAAGGGAATGAGAATGGCAGCCATGGGTCCGTCTCAAATCGCCGGGGTGGCCGAGGCGCGTTTCATTCGCGTCTCGCCGCAAAAGGCGCGGCTCGTCGTCGACCTGATTCGAGGCCGGCGTGCGCAGAGCGCTTTGCAGACTCTGCGGTTCACGAAAAAGCGCATTGCCCGGGAGGTCGAAAAGACGCTGCTGAGCGCGATTGCCAACGCCGAGCACAAGGCCGACGATGCCGGCGAGTCGCTCGATGTCGACCAGCTATTCGTCACGCAATGCTTCGTCAACGACGGGCCGCGCTGGAAGCGCATGCGTCCGGCGCCTATGGGACGCGGGTTCCGCTACCAGAAGCGCACGAGCCACATTGTCGTCGAAGTGGCCGAGCACGCCCGCGCTGCGGAGAGCCGTGCGGCAGCTCGGGCGGCGGAGGTCGAGGCCTCCAAGGGCGTGAAGGGCGCGGTGCGCAAAGCCCGCAAGGCCCTCGAGAAACGCGCGCGAGACGTCGAGAAAGCTCGCAAGAAGAAAAAGTAGGAGGCCAGTTTGGGTCAAAAGACACATCCGTACGGCTTTCGCCTGGGTTACAACAAGGCCTGGAAATCTCGCTGGTTTGCGAGAAAGGAATACGCGGACCTCGTGCACGAAGACGTTCTGCTGCGCAAGCAGCTCAAGGACAAGCTGCGCTCGGCGGGCGTGAGCTCAATCGAGGTGGAGCGCGCGGCGAACAAGCTCGTCGTGCGCATCTACACCGCGCGTCCGGGCATTATCATCGGCCGCAAGGGTTCGGAGATCGATAAGCTCAAGAACGAAGTGCAGAAGCGAACGAACAGGGAAGTGCACATCGACATCCAGGAAGTTCATCGGCCGGAACTCGATGCGCAGCTGGTTGCCGAATCCATTGCTCTGCAGCTCGAAAAGCGCGTGGCCTTTCGACGCGCCATGCGTAAAGCGGTCGACTCGGCTCTGCGCTTCGGATGCAAGGGAATCAAAGTTCGCGTGGCCGGCCGACTGAACGGCGCGGAAATCGCTCGCAAGGAGTGGTATCTGCAAGGACGCTTGCCGCTGCAAACGCTTCGCGCGGACGTCGACTACGGCACCGCGGAGGCGCAAACCACCTATGGGGTGATTGGCGTCAAATGCTGGGTGTATCAGGGAGAAAGAATCCCGCAGCGCGATTCAAGTTCTGCCCCGGCCGGCGCGCTAGCCTAGGGAAAGTCTTATGTTGATGCCGAAGAAAGTAAAATATCGCAAACAGCAGCGCGGGCGGCGTACGGGCAAGGCCTGGCGCGGGGGTTCGCTGGCCTTCGGCGAATACGGGCTGAAGGCTCTCGAGCCGGCCTGGATCACCGACCGCCAAATCGAGGCCGCTCGGGTGGCCATCACACGCTTCATTAAGCGCGGGGGAAAGCTCTGGATTCGCGTGTTTCCCGACAAGCCGTTTACGAAAAAGCCCGCCGAAACTCGCATGGGGAAGGGCAAGGGTCCGCCGGAACGCTGGGTGGCCGTGGTGAAGCCGGGTCGCATCATGTTCGAAATGTCGGGCGTGGATCTGGCCTCGGCGACCGAGGCCATGGATCTGGCCGCGCACAAGCTGCCGATCGCCACGCAATTTGTCACACGTGCGGAGCAACTTGGATGACGCGGCGCATCGAGAAATTTCGCGAAATGAATCCGGACGAGCTGGCCATCCAGCAGCGCGAGCTCGCCGAGCAGATCTTTCGTCTGCGGTTTCAGCTGTCTACGGGCCAGGCCGAAGGGCTCAAGAAGCTTCGTGAAGCGAAGAAGGACCTGGCGCGGGTCAAGACGCTGCTGCGCGAGGCGCAATTGAGGAAGGCGTGATGGCACAAGAAACGACAGCGGCTCAGCCGCCGGTTCGCGAGCGAGGGGCACGGCAGGAGCTGGTCGGGGTGGTGACCGGCACGAGCATGCAGAAGACCATCGTGGTCAAGGTTACGCGCACCGCGCAGCATTCGCTCTATCACCGCGTGGTGCGTTCGGCAAAGAAGTACTACGCGCACGACGAGACGGGCGAGGCACGCGTGGGCGACGTCGTGCGCATTGCATCGACGCGGCCCCTATCGAAGCTGAAGCGCTGGCGCCTGAAGGAAGTGATTCAGCGCTCGGCGCGCGTGGCCTGAGGCGGGCGAGGGAGCACTCAGATGGTGCAGATGCGAACATGGCTGACGGTTGCCGATAACTCCGGCGCACGTCAGATTACCTGCATTCTCCCGTTGGGGGGCGATGCCGGTTTGCGCGCGGGGCTCGGCGACGTGATTACGGCCGCGGTGAAGGAAGCCTCGCCGGATGGTCAGATCAAAAAGGGGAAAGTGGTGAAGGCCGTCGTCGTCCGTACGCGGAAAGAGCAGCGGCGCAGGGACGGCACCTATATCCGCTTTGATGACAATGCCGCGGTGCTGATCAATGACGCGGGCGAGCCCATCGGAACGCGTGTGTTTGGGCCCGTTGCGCGGGAGCTGCGCGAGAAGAAGTTCACGAAGATCATCTCGCTGGCCCCGGAGGTGTGGTAGGCATGAGAGAAACCGGAGCGAGCAAGCTCCCGACCAGCATTCGCCACGGGGATACGGTGAAGGTGATGGCGGGGCGATCGAAGGGCCGGACTGGCAAGGTCCTTTCCGTCAATCCCTGGAAGGGTACCGTCACGGTCGAGCACGCCAACATGATCAAGCGTCACACCCGTCCGAACCCGTCGAAGAACGTGAAAGGCGGGATCCTCGAAAAGGAAGGACCGATTCACGTTTCCAACGTGATGCTGGTTTGCCCCGCCTGCGGAAAACACACGCGGGTCGGCCACACCAGGCTTCCCGACGGGACCCGCGCGCGCATTTGCCGACGGTGCAACACGACGGTCGAGAGCTAGCGCACAGAGGGCAAGAGGGTGCGGAAATGACAAGCCGTTTGCACGAAAAATATCGGAAAGAGGCCATGCCGGCGCTGGCCAAGCGCTTCGGCTACAAGAACGCCATGGCTGTTCCCCGCGTTTCGAAGGTGACCGTGAATATCGGGCTGGGGGAAGCCAGCCAGAACGTGAAGCTGCTGGACACGGCGGCCCAGGAACTTGGCCAGATCACCGGTCAAAAACCCGTGATCACGCGCGCAAAAAAGTCGATCGCGAATTTCAAGATTCGCAAGGGCATGCCCATTGGCTGCATGGCCACGCTCCGCGGCGAGCGAATGTACGAGTTTCTCGATCGTCTCGCCTCGGTTGTGCTGCCGCGCGTGCGCGATTTCAAAGGCTTGCCTCCCAATTCCTTCGATGGCCGGGGCAACTACACGCTCGGCCTTAAGGACCAGTTGGTGTTCCCGGAAATCGATTACACGCGGGTCGACAAAATCAAGGGCATGAACGTGACCATTACCACGACGGCCCGCACGGATGAGGAAGGACGCGAGCTACTCAAGCTGCTCGGCGTACCCTTCCGCTCCTAAGAAGGAGACAGAAAGCGCATGGCTCGAGACAGTCAGTTTGCAAAGCTGCGGCGCAAGCCCAAGTTCAAGATTCGCCGCCGGAACCGTTGCCGGATTTGCGGACGCCCGCGCGGATTCATCCGCAAGTTCGAGATGTGCCGGATCTGCTTCCGGCGACTGGCCCTGCGCGGAGAGATTCCCGGCGTCGTGAAGGCCAGTTGGTAGAAAGCGAGAAGGGCAAAAAGCCATGACCACCGATCCCATCGCCGACATGCTCACGCGGATTCGCAATTCGACGCGCGCCAAACACCCGCGCGTTGATCTGCCTTCCTCGAAAATGAAGGTCGAAATCGCCCGCATTCTGAAGGAAGAGGGCTATCTAACGAATTTCAAGGTCGTCGACGAGAAGGGCAAGAAGACCCTGCGAGTTTTTCTGCGCTACACCCCGGACCGCCGCAGCGTGATCACCAACCTCCGGCGCGTGTCACGCCCGGGCTCGCGTCGCTACGTCGGGAAAATGGCCATCAAGGCGGTCATGGGCGGGATGGGGGTCTCGATTCTCTCGACCCCGCGCGGGTTGATGACGGGGGGAGCGGCGCGCCGTCAAGGAATTGGCGGCGAACTGCTCTGTGAGGTTTGGTAGGCGGTTAGGTCCGACGATGGAAAAAAGGATGATCGGGAAATGTCGCGCATCGGCAACAAAGTCATAGGCGTTCCTTCGGGCGTGAAGGTTGAGGTCAGGGAGGACGCCGTCGAAGTGCAAGGGCCCAAGGGCAAAATGACCATTCGCGTTCCGCAGGGGATTCGCTTCGAGCGCAAGGACGGCACGCTGGTGGCCACTCGCGATTCCGAGGAACGCCGCGCCCTACACGGTTTGGCTCGCGCCCTGGTGGCCAATGCCGTCACCGGCGTGACCCAGGGATTTAAGAGGGAACTCGACATCGTAGGTGTCGGCTATCGCGCCGAGGTCAAGGGCAAGAACCTTGTGCTGTCACTCGGCTATTCGCATCCAATCGAGTTTGCGATCCCGGAAGGAATCCAGATCGCGGTTGACAAGCAGACACATTTGACCGTCTCCGGCGCGGACAAGAACAAGGTTGGCCAGATCGCGGCGAATCTTCGCGCGCTGCGCCCGCCCGATCCCTACAAGCAGAAGGGCATTCGCATCACGGGTGAGCGGCTCAAGAAGAAGGCCGGCAAGGCCGGGGCGGCCAAGACGGCGGCGTAAGAGAGAAGGAGAGCGAGCGTGGCAATTTCGGTTCTGAAACTATCGCGTCAGGCGCATCGCCGCCGAATCCACGTTCGGCTGCGCAAATCGATGGCGGGCACGGTCGAGCGGCCGCGGCTTTGCGTGCATCGCTCGAATAAACACATTCGCGCGCAGGTGATTGACGACCGGACCGGCGTCACGCTGGTTTCGGCCAGCTCACTCGACAAGGAAGTGCGGAATCAAATCAAGGGCGGCGGCAATATCGCGGCTTCGAAAGTCGTAGGCAAGGTGATCGCGGAACGTGCGCGAGCGAAAGGAATCGGGCAGGTGGTGTTTGACCGCGGCGGGTACCGTTATCACGGCAGGGTCGAAGCCCTGGCCGAGGCAGCCCGGGAAGCGGGCCTCAAGCTCTAAGACTATGCCAAAACAGGAACTCAAAGATACGCTGGCCATCCGCCGTCCGCTCGAGACGAACGCGGCCAATCTGAAAGATCAAGTCGTTTCCATCAATCGCGTCACGAAAGTCGTGAAGGGCGGAAAAAATCTGAGCTTCTCGGCACTCGTGGTTGTCGGCGACCAGGGCGGCCACGCCGGGTTCGGCATGGGCAAGGCCCGCGAGGTTCCCATGGCCATTCGCAAGGCCATCGAGCAGGCCAAGAAGAACATGATCAAGCTCAACCTGAAGGGCTCGACCATTCCGCATCAGGTCGTTGGCTACTACGGTTCAGGCCAGGTGCTGCTCAAACCTGCCCCGGAAGGAACCGGGGTGATTGCCGGCGGCCCTGTACGGGCCGTGATGGAGGTTGCCGGCATTCAGAACGTGCTTACCAAATCGATTGGCACGTCGAACCCGCACAACGTAGTCAAGGCCACCTTCGACGCGCTCCTGCACCTGAAGGACGCAGCAAAGGTTGCCGAATCGCGAGGCAAGGCTGCGGCCGAGGAGGCCACCACGGCCTCGAGCGGCGCTTAGCCGCTGGCGCTCTATCTTACGGGGGGATTTGGACTTAAGCCATGGCAGCGAAGAAGAAGTCGGGAACGGTAAGAATCAAATGGGTGCGCAGCTTTATCGGCTGCCCCCGGGACATGCGCCAGGCCATTCGCGGGCTCGGATTTCGGCGCATGCAGCAGGTAGTCGAGCGCCCGGACACGCCCTCGATTCGCGGCATGATTGCCAAGGTTCACCATCTGGTCGAAGTGGAAAACTGACTATGAAACCGACCCTTTCGAATCTGAGACCCCCGCGTGGCTCGCGCCACAGGAAGGTGCGCGTCGGCCGCGGGATGGGATCGAAACTGGGAAAGACGGCTGGGGCCGGCAACAAGGGCCAGCAGTCACGCCGCGGCTACTCGCGCCGGCCGGGTTTTGAGGGCGGACAGATGCCGCTCCACCGCCGGCTCCCGAAGCGCGGCTTCACCAACCCGTTCCCGACCGACTACGCGGTCATCAACATCGAAGCCCTGAACGTTTTCTCGGCCGGCGAAACGGTAACCCCGGACACCCTTGCTGGCCGGGGGATCGTGCGGGCCAGCCACCGGGGCATCAAGGTGCTGGGCGATGGCGAATTGAAGGTTGCGCTCACCGTTCGGGCGCACGCATTTAGCAAGTCGGCGCAGGAAAAGATCGCCCGCGCCGGAGGGAAGGTCGAGGTCGTCGCGCTGTGAGCGTGCTTGGTGCCGCTTTCGGCGCGATTCGGTAACCGCCATGAGAAAGCTCGTTGAAGCATTTCGAAATATCTTTAGCATGCCGGATCTGCGCAACAGGTGTCTGTTCACCCTGGCCTTGCTGGGTGTCTATCGACTGGGTGCCTTCATCCCGACGCCGGGCATCAATACGGAGCTGCTCGAGCAGCTCTTCAAGCAGTATCAGGGCACGGCTCTCGGGATCTTCAATCTGTTCAGCGGGAATAATCTTCGCCGGCTGACCATCTTTGCGCTCGGCATCATGCCCTACATAACGGCGTCCATCATCCTGCAGCTCCTCGTCGTGGTTTGGCCGTATCTCGAGCGCCTGCAAAAGGAAGGCGAGCTCGGCCGTCGCAAAATCACGCAATACACCCGCTATTTGACGATCATTCTGAGCGCGTTCCAGTCCTTCACCATCGCCCTCACGCTCATGCGGCAGAATTACAATAACCAGGCTCTGGTTTTTCATCCCGGCGCCCGCTTCATCCTGATGACCATGCTGACCCTCACCACCGGGTCGGCGTTCATCATGTGGCTCGGCGAGCAGATCAGCGATCGCGGAATCGGAAACGGCATGTCCCTCATCATATTCGCGGGGATTATCGTCGGACTTCCGGCCGCTCTCACCGACCTGTGGAGCAAAGTCAAGACGCAGCCGTGGGGCGGCCTCACGCCCATTGTTTTGATCGGTGTGCTGATCCTGATGGCCGCGGTGATCGCCTTCATCGTCTTCGTCGAAGGCGGTCAGCGCCGCATCCCGGTGCAGTATGCCAAGCGGGTCATGGGCCGCAAGGTCATGGGCGGGCAGATGACCTACCTGCCGCTGCGCGTCAATTCCGGAGGGGTGATTCCGCCGATATTCGCGAGCTCGCTGCTGACCTTTCCGCAGACGCTGGCCATGATCGCCCAGAGCAAGTCGCACTTCTTCGACCGGTTCGCGAAATCGATTGCCTGGGGCGAGCCGCTGTACACGGTGATCTACGCCGCGCTGATCATCTTTTTCGCCTTCTTTTACGTGGGCATTATTTTCAATCCCACCGAGCTGGCCGACAACATGCGGAAGTACGGCGGGTTTATTCCGGGCATCCGTCCCGGCCGGAATACGTCGGAACATATCAACCGCATCCTGACGCGGTTGACGTTCGTGGGCGGCGTCTATCTGGCGCTCGTTTGCCTGCTGCCGGAGTGGCTGATCTCCGGGATTCACTTGCAGCACCTGCCGGGGCCGGTCGGTATTTGGTTCGACACGCACATGTGGCGGCCGGTGCTCGAGGGCCTGAACATCTCGTTCTACTTTGGCGGAACTTCGCTGCTCATCGTCGTGGGCGTAGCCATGGACACGGTTCAGCAGCTTGAAGCGCAGCTCGTGATGCGCAATTACGAAGGGTTCGTGCGAAAAGGCCGTGTGCGCAGCCGCCGCGGTTAGGTTGAGGTGATGGGGTCAGGGCACGGCGTTTCGCCGCGCACGCCATCGAGTTTATTTCCGTCGAGGCCGTCGCCTCTCACAACATGGCTCTCCGTCGAGCGCTAATTCTGCTCGGGCCGCCGGGGGCGGGAAAGGGCACCCAGGCGAAGCGGCTGGCCGAACGCTACGGCGTTCCGCATCTTTCGACCGGCGATATGCTTCGCGAGGCCATCGCGCGCGGTACGTCGCTCGGACGTGCGGCCGCGCCGCTTATGGAGCGCGGCGAGCTGGTGCCGGACTCGATTGTTCTCGGCATGGTCGAGGAACGACTGCGGCGCAAGGATTGCCGGGACGGCGTGCTGTTCGACGGCTTTCCGCGGACGCTTCCGCAGGCCGAGAACCTCGAGGAAATTCTCGAGCGTTGCGGGCTGGGTAAGCCGGTGGTGCTGAATTTGCGTGTGGACCAAGGAACAGTCCTGCGGCGCTTGGCGGGCCGGCGGACGTGCAGCGTAGGAGGAGAGATTTACAACCTGTATGACGCGCCTCCCAAGGTTCAGGGAATTTGCGACAAGGACGGAGGGGTGTTGATTCAGCGCCCCGATGATCGCGAGGAAACTGTGCTCGAGCGGCTGCGCGCCTACGAGCAACAAACCATGCCCCTGGTTGATTACTACGGCCGCCAGGGCGTTCTGGTGACCTTGGACGGCGGAAGGCCAATCGACGAGCTGACGCCGAAAATGATCGAGGCTATTGACCGTTTGCAGGGCCGAAATGGTCATTTGTAAATCGCTGGCCGAGCTCGAGAAGATGCATCGGGCCGGGTTGCTTGTCTGGGAGGCGCTCGAAGGGATGCGCGCAATGGTTCAGGCGGGTGTCTCGACCAAGGAGCTCGACGATTTCGCCGAATCCTACACGGCCGAACACGGCGCGCGCCCTGCGTTCAAGGGTTACCGTGGCTATCCGGGGTCTGTGTGCACCTCGATTAACCAGGAGATCGTGCACGGGATCCCCTCGCCGAGTCGTCGAGTGAAGGAGGGGGACATTCTCTCGCTCGATTTCGGGGTTGAGCTCGACGGCTATTTCGCCGACGCGGCGCTGACCGTTCCGGTGGGGAGGATCACATCGGAACGCGAAAAGCTGTTGCGCGTGACGCGCGAGTCGCTTGAACGGGCCATCGACAAGGTCCGGACGGGAAATCGCTTGGGCGATGTTTCCTCGGCCGTGCAGCAGTGGGTCGAGAAGAACGGATATTCGGTCGTGCGCGAATTTGTGGGCCACGGAATCGGGACGAAGATGCACGAAGATCCGCAGCTGCCGAACTACGGCTTGCCTGGCCAGGGAGCGCGTCTGCAGGAGGGCATGGTGCTGGCCATTGAGCCCATGGTAAATCGCGGCGGACCCGCCGTCCGTATGCTGGCGGACGAATGGACAGCGGTTACGGCGGATGGAAGCGATTCGGCTCATTTCGAACATTCGGTGGCCGTGACCTCGAACGGCCCGTGGATTCTCACGCGCCCGAAGGACGCCACCGGACCGGTTTGGTAGTCGATTGCGGAGCGACCGCTCGGTTTTGGGAAGTTCTTGGTGGTCGGGCCTACACCCGGCCACAGGGTTCCCAGGGAATGGTCGATAGGAGAGCATGGCAAAGAGGCCGGAGCCGGAAAAAAAGAAACCGGGGGAGGGAAGCGGCAAGGAAGACGCCATTGAAGTGATGGCCACGGTGATCGAGCCGCTCCCCAACGCGATGTTTCGGGTCGAGCTTGAAAACAAACACCAGGTTCTGGCCCATATCTCGGGAAAGATGCGGAAGAATTTCATCCGCATTTTGCCGGGAGACCGCGTTGCAGTCGAGCTTTCGCCGTACGATTTGACCCGCGGCCGCATCGTCTACCGCTATAAGTAGCGGCGCTCGGCACTCGCTCCAGGCGGCCAAAGAGGTCGAGGGCGGGGCTCCGACGCGCGCAGAAGGGAAGCAGGTTGTCATGAAGGTTCGGGCATCAGTCAAAAAGATTTGCATGAAATGCAAGGTTGTCCATCGGCGCGGCGTCGTGCGGGTGATTTGCGTAAATCCGAAGCACCGCCAGCGCCAAGGCTGAGGCGGGTCGAAGTGCGAGCCCAAACCTCGCCGTAAGGAGAGAACGAATGGCACGCATCGCAGGTGTTGACCTCCCGCCCAACAAGCGGCTGTGGATCGGGCTGACCGCCATTTACGGCATTGGCCAGCCGCGCGCACGCGCGCTCGCCGGGCGGGCCAAGGTCGACCCGACCAAGAAGGTGAAGGATCTGACGGAAGAAGAGGTGACTCGGCTGCGCGCCGCGATCGAGTCGGAAGGCGGCATCGAGGGCGATCTCCGCAAAGAGATCCAGATGAACATCCGCCGCCTGATTGAAATTCAGTGCTATCGCGGCTTGCGCCACCGGCGCAATCTGCCCGTGCGTGGGCAGCGGACACACACGAACGCGCGCACGCGCAAGGGGCCGCGCAAGGGCGCCGTGGCCGCCAAGAAGAAAGTGATGGCCCGCAAGTAGGGTGATTTGGGCCTGGAAAGGAAACCGAATTGGCCAAGGAACCTCAAGACGCAACCGCAGCTCCGGCAGCACCGGCGAAAACGTCCAAGCGCAAGAAGGAGTTTCGCAAGAAGCGCGAGAAGCGCGTGGTACCTCACGGCGTCGTCTGCATTCAGGCGACGTTCAACAACACGATCATTACGCTTACCGACCCTGACGGCCGCGCGGTGAGTTGGGCCTCGGCCGGCTCGATCGGTTTCAAGGGGTCCCGCAAGGGCACGCCTTACGCCGCACAGCAGGCGGCCATGAACGCGGCGGGCGTCGCCCGGGATCAGTACGGGATGAAATCGGTGGAAGTGCGGGTGAAGGGACCCGGAGCGGGCCGCGAGTCGGCCATTCGCGCTTTGGCCTCATCCGGGCTGCACATCAATGGCATCAAGGATGTGACGCCGGTGCCACATAACGGTTGCCGTCCGCCCAAGCGGCGCCGCGTGTAGGAGCTTCAAGGTCTGCCGGGTTTCGGGAGATTCTCGAGACCTCGGGTTTCTGGGTGGATGGTAAGGCGCGCTGCAGGGCGTGCGGTTTGATCGAAGGAGAGAATCACTTGGCAAGACATCGTGAAGCAGTTTGTCGGTTGTGCCGCCGCGAGGGTATGAAGCTGTACCTCAAAGGCCTGCGGTGTTTCACCGAGAAGTGTGCGATCGAGAAGCGCAATTTCGTTCCCGGCCAGCACGGCCAGGCACGGCGCGCGAAGATGGTTGGCTACGGCATCCAATTGCGCGAGAAACAGAAGGTGAAGCGCACCTATGGTCTGCTCGAGCGCCAGTTTCGCAATTATTTCGAGAAAGCGGTGCGCATGAAGGGCCCGACCGGGGCCAACCTGATCGTGATGCTCGAGCGCCGGCTCGATAACGTCGTGAATCGCATGGGGATCGCAAGCTCCCATGCGCAGGGACGCCAGCTTGTCCTGCACGGGCACGTGCGCGTGAAGGGGCGCAAGGTGAACGTTCCGAGCTATCTGGTGCAGGTGGGCGATGAGATCACCCTCAACGACAAGATGCACCAGAACGCCATGGTGCTCGAATCGCGCAATCTGGCGCAAAGCCAGAACGCGGTTCCTTGGCTCGAAATCGATCGCGAGAATTTCAAGGCCCGCGTCATCGCGCTGCCGCGCCGCGAGGACGTGACGAGTCCGCCCATGAATGAGCAACTCATCGTCGAGCTTTACTCGAAATAGCAGCGGATGAGCTTTAGCCGTGGGCCGGCCGGGAGCACGCTAGAGCCGGAGGCCAGAAGGCCGCAACGATTTTTTAGGGGTTCCGCTAGTCGGAACCGGGAGGAACAACTGATATGTGGAAGGGATTTCAGAAACCAAAGCGGCTGGCAGCAGAGCCGGAAACGCTCACCGACAGGTACGGGCGCTTCTCCGCCCAGCCGTTCGAACGGGGCTGGGGAACGACCGTTGGCAACGCGCTGCGTCGCGCCTTACTGAGCTCGATCGAGGGCGCGGCGATTACCGCGGTGCGCATCGAAGGGGTGTTGCATGAGTTTTCGCCGATTCCCGGGGTGGTGGAAGATGCCACAGACATCATCCTGAACCTGAAGCAGGTGCCCCTCAAGCTGAACAACGACCAGCCCAAGACGATCACACTCAACGTCGATACGCCCGGGCCGGTTACCTCGGCGCGCATCGAAGAGGATGGCGACATTGCCGTGCTCGACAAAAACGTCTATATCGCCACGGTCAGCGAGGGCGGCAAGCTTGAACTCGAATTGCGCGTCAAGAACGGACGCGGATATGTCGCTGCCGACCGCAACTTTGACGAGGATTTGCCCATCGGCTACATCCCGATTGACTCGGTTCACTCCCCGGTGCGCAAGGTCAACTACTCGGTCGAGGCTGCGCGTCTCGGCCAGATGACCGATTACGAAAAGCTCACCCTCGAAGTCTGGACCAACGCGGCGATTACCCCGCAGGACGCCATCGGGCTCGCCTCGAAGCTCATCAAGGATCATATGAGCATCTTCATCAACTTCGAGGAGCAACCCGAGCTGCCCGAAGAGGTCATCGAGAATTACGCCGATCCGCGTATCGAGTATCTCGACCGCTCGGTCGAAGAGCTGGAGCTCTCTGTGCGTTCCTACAACTGTCTGAAGAATGCCAACATTCAAAACTTGCGGGAGCTCGTGCAGAAGACCGAATCGGAGATGCTCAAGACGAAAAACTTCGGCAGGAAATCGCTCAATGAAATCAAAGATATCCTACAGAAAATGGGCTTGAGCCTCGGTACGAAATTCGACGAGCACGGCCGCATCATTTGGCCGCCGCTCCCGAGCCAGACGGCTCTTCCGACCGTGGAGCCAGAAGCCCCGACCCCCTAGAGGAGCCGGGACCGAGGTTCCGCCCTTCCGAGCGGAGGGCCTTCGAAGGGAAGGCGGGGCTCTAGCCCCGCCGCCCGAGCGCCTAAGACTGGAACTGGACCGAAGAAGATGAGACACCGAAATGCAGGCTTTAAACTGGGCCGCAACCCGGCCCATCGCCGGGCCACCCTGCGGAATCTTGTCACCAATCTGATTGAGAAGGAACGCATCCAGACCACGCTTCTGCGCGCCAAGGCGGCGCGGCCGCTGGCCGAGCGCATGATCACGCTCGGCAAACGGGATTCGCTGCATGCACGTCGCCAGGCGGCGGCCTTCTTGATGACGCCGGATGCCACTCGGAAGCTCTTCGCCGACCTCGCTCCGCGCTTCGCCGACCGGCCGGGCGGCTATACACGAATCGTTCGTTCCGGCTGGCGCATTGGGGACGGCGCCGAACTGGCCATCCTCGAATTCATCGGTTCCGAGCTCAAGAAAAAGGAAAAGAAAGCGAAGAGGCGCGCCGAGGAGCCGGCTCCGGAAGAACAAACCGAAGCCGCGGTGGGCGAAAGGTAAACCCTCCATCTGCCGAGCGCATGGGCTCAGGGCGGCACGATGGGGGAGGGCGCGGGGCCTCTCAATTCCGGACCCGTGTGCTCGACAGCCAGTCGCTATTCGAGCCGGTAATTCGGCGCCTCTCTGGTAATGATCACGTCGTGGACATGGCTCTCGCGCAGCCCCGCCTGCGAAACGCGGATGAACGTCGAGCGTGTCTGCAGCTCTGTCAAGTTCCCCACCCCGCAATATCCCATACCGCTGCGCAGGCCGCCAACGAGCTGCTCGACTAGGCCCGAGAGCGGGCCTTTGTAGGGCACCTGCCCTTCGATTCCCTCCGGAACGGATTTTCCGCGCGCCGCATCTTCCTGCGCGTAGCGGTCGGCCGATCCGGCCTCCATGGCCCCGATCGAGCCCATGCCACGGTAGGACTTGAACGTACGTCCCTGATAGAGAATCGTTTCTCCCGGCGACTCTTCCGTGCCCGCAAACAGACCCCCAATCATGACGCAGGAAGCGCCCGCCGCGAGCGCCTTCGTGATATCGCCCGAAAATTTGATTCCGCCGTCGGCGATCACCGGCACTCCGCTGCCCTTCGCCGCCCGCGAGCACTCCTGGATGGCCGTGATCTGGGGCACGCCCGCGCCGGTCACGACGCGGGTCGTGCAGATCGACCCTGGCCCGATGCCGACCTTCAGACCGTCAATTCCGAGGGCGATCAGATCGCGTGCGCCGTCCGCCGTCGCTACGTTCCCCGCCAGCAGCTGCACCTCGGGAATCTTCCGTTTCACCTCGCGGATCGCGTCCATCACGCGGGAGGAATGGCCGTGGGCGGTGTCGATGGCAAGCACATCGACTTTCTCCTTGGCCAATTCCCGGGCGCGCTCCAGGAAGTCTCCGGTCGCGCCAATCGCCGCGCCCGCACGCAATCGCCCCTGCTCATCCTTCGCCGCATTCGGGAACTCCATCTTTTTCTGGATGTCTTTGACCGTGATGAGCCCCTTCAGATTGAACTCGTTGTCCACCACGAGCAATTTCTCGATCCGATGCTGCTGCAAAATCCGTTCGGCCTCGTCGAGCGTAGTGCCCACCGGCACGGTGACCAGATTGTCCTTCGTCATCACATGGCTCACCGCCTGGTCCAGGTTTCGCTCGAAGCGCAGATCGCGGTTCGTCAATATCCCGACCAGCTGAGGTCCACGTGTCACCGGCAGCCCAGAGACCTTGTACTTGTTCATGATGTCCAGGGCCTGCCGGACGGAAATCTCCGGGGGGATCGTCACGGGGTCGACGATCATTCCGCTTTCCGACCGCTTGACCCGGTCGACCTCCTCCGCCTGACGCTCGATGGACATATTGCGGTGAATGAACCCGATGCCGCCCTGCCGGGCGATGGCAATGGCCAGACGCGACTCGGTCACTGTATCCATGGCCGCGGCCACAATCGGAATATTCAGCGGAATCCGCCGCGAAAGGCACGTGCGCGTGTCTGCCTGCGCCGGCAAAATCGACGATTTCCCCGGCAGCAGCAGAACGTCGTCAAAAGTCAGCCCCTCCATCATCCCGCCCTCCATCATCCCGTCTCCTGTTCTTTGGTTTTGAGCGTGCCGGCGCGTGAGAGAAGCCCGTCTGCCGGCCAACGCTCCTTACGGTCTTGAGTCGTCAACGCCTGCCGGCGTGAACCAGCATTCGCAGGCCCCAAAAACGTCAAAGCCCAGCATCCTTCGCTGGGCTTCGCCAATTCTCGTTCTCGTCCGCGCTTGAAGCGCGGCTCTCACTGCCAAACCCTCATATAATTAATCCACCGATTCTAGGCCGTTCGCGGCAGGAAATCAAATCCTATGGCCCGGCGAATCCGCGCTCGATCCCTCTTTTCCATCCTGCTGGATAGCAATCCCGAGTTCATTAAGCTGGTCGCGTCCGACCGGCGAGGGTGAATCGGCCATTAAGTCCTGCGCTGCCGTGGTTTTCGGGAAGGCGATCACTTCGCGCAAGGACTTTTCGCCAGCGAGCAGCATGGCAATGCGATCAACGCCCAGGGCGATCCCGCCATGCGGAGGAGTTCCATAGGTCAGGGCATCGAGAAAGAACCCAAATCTCTCTCGTGCTTGCTCGTCGCTCAGCCCGAGCGCTTTGAACATGCGCGCCTGCACATCCTGCCGGTGAATCCGTAGGCTGCCCGACCCCAGCTCGTAGCCGTTCAGCACCAAGTCATATCCCTTCGATCGGCACTCCCACGGCGCCGTCTCAATTTTATCGAGGTCCTCGTCGGCGATCCCCGTAAACGGGTGCTGGGCGCTCACCCAGCGCTTCTCTGTCTCGCTCCACTCGAATAGGGCGAACCCCGTAATCCAGGCGAATTGCCATTGGCTGCGGTCGACCAGACCGAGTCTATTCGCGAGGTAGAGCCGCACCTGCCCAGCCACATACAGCGAGGTATCCGCATGTGGAATCTGCTCAGTGGCCGTCAAAGCGACGATCAGGTCGCCCGGCCTGGCGTCAACCGCCTCTGACATTTTCCGCAGAGCCTCGGCGCCCAGTGTCTTCTCGAGCGAGGAGGAGATTCCCTCCGCGGCGACTTTCACGATATAGACGCCCTTTGCTCCCACACCTCGGGCCGTTTCGCTCAGTTCGTCCACCTGCTTGCGCGACCATCCCGCCGCTCCGCTAGCAAGCAGGGCCTGTACGTTTCCCTCTATGCGCAGCGTCGCGCGGGAGGGGGCAAAAAACTCCGTCACGTCGCGCAGCTCCATCCCGAAGCGAAGGTCGGGTTTATCGGACCCGTACCGCCGCATCACGTCCTTGTAGTCGAGCCGCCGGAAGGGCCTCCCGACCCGAACACCGCACACCGCGCAAGCGCGCTCCATGACGCGCTCGATCACATCGAAAATGGCATCCTCGGTCGGAAAGGACATCTCCAAATCGACTTGGGTGAATTCCGGCTGGCGGTCCGCTCGCAAATCCTCGTCGCGAAAGCACTTCACGATCTGAAAATAGCGGTCCATTCCGGAGATCATCAGGATTTGCTTGAAGATTTGGGGCGACTGCGGCAAGGCATAGAACTGCCCGTGATGAACGCGGCTGGGCACGAGATAATCGCGCGCGCCTTCGGGGGTCGACCGCGTCAGCATTGGCGTTTCGATCTCGAAGAACCCGAGTTCGTCGAGTGTCCTGCGAATCTCGAGGACGATCCGGTGCCGCAATTCAATGTTCGCATGCAGTTTCGGCCGGCGCAGGTCGAGGTAACGGTAGCGCAAGCGCGTCTCTTCGCTCGCGTTCACTTGGTCTTCGATAGGGAAGGGAGGGGTTTTCGCGTGGTTCAGGATGTAGAGCCGCGTAGCGATGACTTCCACTTCGCCCGTCGGAATCTCCGGATTCGCTTTCTGCCGGCGCACGACGCGCCCTTCGACCGCCACGACGTACTCCGAGCGCAGCTCCTGGGCGCGGGCGTGGGCTTCCGGATGGTGCTCGTTGTTGAAGACGATTTGCGCGATGCCCGCGCGGTCGCGCAGGTCGATGAACACGAGCTGTCCCAGGTCGCGCCGGCGATGCACCCAGCCCATCAGCACAACGTCCGTCTCCGCGTCGGAGACGCGCAGCTCGCCGCAATATTTTGTCCGCCTCAGATTCCCGAGCCTATCAAGCAACGTCAGCACCTCGCATGGTTTCCCGCCGCTCGAGCGCGGCCGGCGCTTTGTCCAGCCGAAGCCAGATGCCGGACTCGACCGATCGTCACGATCTGCGCTCCGACTCGAGATATTCAAGCAAGTCGGTTTCGCCGAGCTTCCTCTGTTCGGCGTCCGACAGACGCTTGAGGGTATAGGTCTCCGAGGCAACCTCATCCCCTCCGAGGATCAGCGCGTATCGTGCTCCGAGTTTGTCAGCGAGGCCGAGCGCCTTCTTGAATTTCATTTCCTCCGCCGGTAACTCAACGCTCACGCCCGTCGCGCGCAGTTTGCGCGCAATCTGCACGGCAAACGGATAGGCCTTCTCGCCCATCCAGGCGATAAAAACGGCCAAACCAGGAAGGCGCGGGAGGCTCCCGCTTTCCTCAATCGACAGAATCGCGCGGTCGCTGCCAATGGCAAAGCCGATGCCTTTGGTGGGCGGGCCGCCCAGTAGTTCCACCAGTCCGTCGTAACGCCCCCCGCCACACACGGCATTTTGTGAGCCAAGTCCTGCCGCGGTCACCTCAAAGGTTGTCCGCGTGTAATAGTCGAGGCCACGCACGAGTCTCCAATTCTCCTCATATTCGATCCCGCGCAGGCCGAGCTCGCCCTTGAGTTTGCTGAACTGCTCTCGGCACTCCGCACATAGGTGATCGGCGATATGCGGGAGCTTCTCGATCGCCGGCTGCTCGGCCGGCAATTTCGAATCGAATACTCGCAGGGGGTTGGTCTCGATGCGCCGCTGCGAGTCCTCCCCGAACTGGTCCCGCGCTTTGCGCAACTCTTGGCGCAGTAGCTCGACATACTTCGGGCGACAAATCCTGTCTCCAATCGAGTTGATGTACAGCGTCGTCCGGTTCAACCCCACGCGACGAAAGAAGGCGAGCAGCATCTCGATGAGTTCCGCATCAATTGCTGGCGCGTCCGATTGACCCAGCACTTCTGCGCCGATCTGATAGAACTGTCGGTAGCGGCCCTTCTGCGGCCGCTCGCGTCGAAACATCGGGCCCACGTAGTACCACTTGACATCTCCGGGTTTGGTCTGCATGCCATGCTCAATGTACGCGCGCACGACGCTCGCCGTGCCCTCCGGACGCAGAGAGATCGCTTCTCTCCGCACGGGATCCGTCCCTTGGCTCAGGAAGGCCGCGCTTGTCTGCTCGGGGCTGCCCTGAAGCAGGTCCAGGGGGGGCGGGTCCAGGAAGGTATACATCTCCTTCGACACCATGTCCGTGTCGGTGCCCACGGCGCGGGCAAACAGTTCGGTCGGCTCAAAAATCGGCAGCCGAATTTCTCGGAAATTGTAGGATTCGAAAACTTCCCGCGCGGCCTCTTCGAAACGATTCCACAAAGCGGAATTCGGCGGCACGATGTCCCGCGTGCCCTTGATGGCCCGAAATTGTTTCCTTTCCGCCAACTCTCCGCCTTCGATCACATGGATTTGATTCCCGGCTGACGACTACGGCTTGTCCTTTTTCTCCCTGACGGAGCCACCCACCGCTACTGACCGCCTGTCTGTTTTCGATAGGTCTCCTTGTATTCCAGATAGCGCTGGGCATAGCCGTCAATGGCCTCTTGATCGTCCGGTGTCAATTCGCGCCGTACTTTTCCCGGATGCCCCATGAACAAGCTCCCCGGCGGCACCTCGGTGCGCTCAAGGACCAACGTTCCCGCCCCCACGATGCTGCCTGCGCCGATTTTCGCGCCATTCAGAATGATGCTGCCCATGCCGATCAGGCACCGAGATTCGATCGTGCAGCCGTGCAGTAAGACGCCATGCCCAATGGTCACGCCCTCGCCCAAGATGAGCGGATACTGGTCGCGCATAACGTGCAGGACAGACCCGTCTTGCACGTTCGTTCGCGCGCCGATGCGGATGTAGTGCACATCGCCGCGGATCACCACGCCCGGCCAGACGCTGGCGTCCTGGCCGATCGACACATCGCCGATCACCACGGCCGATGGATCAACATACGCCGACGGGTCAATCTCCGGCATGCGGCCTCGGTAACCTCGAATCAGTGTTGCGCTCCCCAGGCGTCAGCACGCGTACAGGCATTCCTGTCTGCTGCCGCACAAACAAACGAAGCTAGCACACGCACGATGTACAAACAAGGAAACCGCATGCCGTCCCCCAGGATCCCTCGCGAGACATTTAGAAGGGATTGTCCGGATCCGCTCTGCAAACTGCCATCAGACGCCCTCTAAGGAAATCGCAAAGGATGACCGCAAGAAGGGCGATGAGGGACTTCCGTCAGGGCTCGCTTGGTTGTCGGAAGTAAAGTGTGGAAACCAGTAGTGAAACTGAATTTGATACGCATAGACTCGTATCCGGGCTCTTGCGCCGTAGACGGGCACAACACACACCCTTGGACGCTCCAGTTGATCCCGGGTAATGGCTAGGACGAGCGAGGGCCAGGGAGTAAACTTGGGCGTCCTTGTTCCCGTCCGATGATTCGGGGCGTCCCTGCTCGCGACTGCCACAACCCGTGTGGGGCACAACGCGGATTGGGCGGGAATTGAGCAAGGCTGCGGGCCAGGCGAAATTCCTTATTTCATTCTCGGAGGCAACGTATGAGGCGCAAGAGATCCGTGGCTGCCTTGACCGCGCTATTCGCTACTCTGTTCCTGGCCTTGCTGAGCGGGCGAGCGCTGCCCCAGGCGGGGGCTCGCCGGCCTGCGCTCCTCGTCCTTGAAAAAAGTGATAACACGCTGGCCATCGTCGATCCTGTGCGTCTGGCAATCGTGGCGCGTGTTCCCGCCGGTCCAGACCCGCACGAAGTTGCCGCCTCATCCGACAGCAAGCTCGCCTACATCTCGAATTACGGCGGTCCCGGTAGCGATCTGCACACAATTTCCGTGGTCGATCTCGTGGCTCAGAAGCCGCTGCAGGCGATTGATTTGGGTGCCCTGCACTCCGCGCACGGGCTCGATTTCATGGGCGGCGAACTTTATTTTACGGTAGAAACGAACAAGGCAATCGGACGCTATGATCCAGCCAGCGAGCGCGTGGATTGGGTGTTGGGCACCGGGCAGGACCGCACACACATGGTTTGGGTATCCGAAACGCTCGACCGCATCGTAACCTCCAATGTGAGCTCTGCCACCATCAGCATCATCGATCAGGTCTCTCCGTCCAGATCCGGCTTCGGGCCCCCGGGTGCCGCCCCGCGCAAGACCTGGGAGGTCACCAACGTTCCCGCGGGCCGCGGCTCGGAGGGTTTTGACGTTTCGCCCGACGGCAGGGAAATCTGGGTGGCGAACGCGCAGGACAACACCGTAACCATCATCGACCATGGGGCCAGGAAGCCTATCGCTACGCTAGAGATTTCGGTGAAAGGCGCAAATCGCCTGAGGTTTACGCCCGACGGCAAATATGTGCTGATTTCGGGCTTGGGCGGCGGCCCCAGTTCTTCCGGCCCGAATCTCGCCGTCTTCGAGGCCAGCACCCGTCGGGAGACGAAACAGATCAAGCTCGGCGGCGGGTCGGCAGGAATTCTGATCGAGCCCGACGGTTCGCGCGCCTATGTTGCGGTGAGCGCGAGCAACAAAGTCGCCGTCATCGATTTGAGAACCTTCGACGTCGCCGGCTACATCCCGACGGGCAGGGGGCCTGACGGCCTAGCCTGGGCCCCTTCCGGGCTGTGAGCGAGAACTCCCTCGGGCGTTGAGTTGCTTCTAGGTGTGGGATGGGAACCGAGCCCCGCGCGCCGTCAGAGGATTTGCACAACCGGCGATGTGGTTGCCGCGTTCACGACCTGCAGCCGCTCGGCAACTGCACGGGCCATGCCGTACAGGCTCTTCGCCCCGCGGGCCCCTTCCCCGAGCGAAGCCGCCGGTTTTCCCGTATCGCCGCCGACGCGGATCTGTGGATCGATCTCGATTTCCCCGAGGAAAGGCACGCCGAACATGCGCGCCATAGCCTGCCCCTCGCCGTGACCGAACACGTCGATACGACCGCCGCAGTGTGGGCACAGAAAATAGCTCATGTTCTCGACTACGCCGAGTATTTCGACGTTCACCTGGCGAAACATTTCGATTGCCTTGCGCACGTCGGCCAGCGCGACAATCGAGGGCGTGGTGACCACCACGGCGCCCGTAATGGGAGCGCTCTGAATCAGCGTCAGCTGAACGTCTCCCGTTCCCGGGGGCAGATCCACGATCAAATATTCAAGCTCGCCCCAGCGCACGCTGCGCAGAAACTGCTGAATGACGCTGTGCAGCATCGGACCGCGCCAGATCAAGGGCTTGTCTCCCGGGTTCAGCAGACCCATCGAAATCGTCTTGACGCCATACGCTTCGACGGGAATGATCGTGTGCGGATCAAGCGCGTTTGGCTGTTCGGTCGTGCCCAGCATGACCGGCACGTTCGGGCCGTAGACGTCGGCATCGAGCAAGCCAACGGCCGCGCCAAGATTCTTGAGGGCCACGGCTAGATTGACGGCCACTGTCGTTTTGCCAACGCCCCCCTTGCCGCTCGCCACGGCGATCAAGTTCTTGACGCCTGCAACGGGCGCCTTCGTCATTCCCGGTCCCGGTGGCATGTGGTCCTTTCCGCTGGCCTTGCGTCCGCGACCGGCCGGCTGCGTCGTCCGAGGTATGGCCGTCCGATCATCGCCTTCATCCATCATAAACTTTGAGTCACAGGCCAGCAAGCTGCGCGCGGATCGGAACTGGCGGGGCTGGCAAACGCACTCGATGTGCCTGGCCTCGTGCGTGAGCACGCCATGGAAATCAGGCGTTCCCTCGGCGCTCAGCTGTGCTAAGCTTCGGCGCAGTCGGGAATATGCGGCCGGCAATCATCTTCGCTCTTCCTGTCTGCTTCGTTGGGCTTTGTTCTCCTCCTCACGCCCTGGCGCAATCAAGTCCGCACTCCGTTCCTGGACTACTACTCTCCTCGCCCAGCCCTTTCGAATCCCCGGAGGAAAGCAGGGGGGCCGCGGTCACTTTTGAGGTTGTCCTAGCCGACGGACAGGACAAGACACTGCGCGAGCTCGCGGATCGCGCGGCGCAGGTCAACCCGTTTCGGGAGCGTCCCGAGGACGGTCAACCTATCCGAGCTACGCGATCGTCGTTTCAGGCGAGTGAGTGCGCTCATCTCCTGATATACCAGGCACGGGATGTGGACCCGAAGATGATCATCAAGGCCCCCGGAAAATCGGTGGGCCAGGTGCCGCAGTCCTACGGACTCCCCGTCTGCCGAGCGGATATCTACACCGTCGCGGATGGTCCGACGCTTACTCCCCCACCGAGCCGCCGCTGAACTCCTCCTGCGGGAGACTATCCGGTTCAAGCTGTCACACGGACGCAGCCTCGTATCCACGCTGTTTTGCGTCCACCGGATGAAGCGGCTAGAATGGGTGACTAGGTCACCGCAATCCCGAGGGGACGGCCGGCCGAAGCTGCGCCGCGTAGGGTAGAGGGGAGCGGCCAATCAGCCGTGCGGAAACGGGCCTTTTACCGCTCCGAATTGAAGAGTGGAACCCCGCAACGATGGATATCGAGAGGTTTTTAGATAAATTCATCGCGTTCTTCGTAGGCACCAAGCACGAGCGCGACATCAAGAAGCTTCAGCCGCTGATCGAGCAGATCAATGCGCTCGAACCGGAGATGCAGAAGCTTGCCGACGGTGATTTTGCCGAACGCACGGCCGCTCTGCGCGCGGAAGTCGAGGCCCGCGTGGAAGGTATCGAACGCCAGGACCCCGGCTACAAGGAGAAGCTGCAGTCGGCACTCGAGCCCGCTATCGTTCCGGCCTTTGCTCTGGCCCGCGAGGCGGGGCGCCGGACGATCGGCATGCGCCACTTTGACGTGCAACTGATTGGCGGGATCGTTCTACACCAGGGCAAGATCGCAGAAATGAAGACGGGCGAAGGAAAAACGCTGGTGGCCACCCTTCCTGCATATCTCAATGCCCTGGCGGGCAAGGGCGTGCACATTGTGACGGTAAACGACTACCTGGCGCGCCGCGATGCGGAATGGATGGGCCCCATCTACAAGCTTTTGGGGCTCACCGTCGGCGTGATCGTTCACGACCTCGATGACCCGCAGCGCCGCGCCGCCTATGCCGCCGACATTACCTACGGAACCAACAACGAGTTCGGCTTCGATTACCTGCGCGACAACATGAAGTATGACCTGAAGGATTGCGTCCAGCGGGGCCATCAATTTTGCGTGGTTGACGAAGTCGACTCGATTTTGGTCGACGAGGCGCGCACGCCGCTGATTATTTCCGGCCCGGCCGAGGAGTCAACCGACAAGTATTACCGCATCGACAAAATCATTCCCAGATTGATCAAGGAAATTGACTATACGCTCGATGAGAAGATGCGCACGGCAACGCTCACCGAAGAGGGCGTTTCGAAGTGCGAGCGTCTGCTGAGCCTCGGAAATCTGTACGATCCCGCGAACATGGACATCATTCACCACGTCTATCAGGCCTTGCGTGCGCACACCCTATTTCAGCGCGACGTCGATTACGTGGTGAAGGAGGGCGAAGTTGTTATTGTCGACGAATTCACCGGCCGCCAGATGCCGGGGCGCCGCTGGTCCGACGGTTTGCATCAGGCCGTCGAGGCCAAGGAAGGCGTAAAGATCGAGCGCGAGAACCAGACGCTCGCTACCATCACTTTCCAGAACTATTTTCGGATGTACAAGAAGCTTTCGGGGATGACGGGCACGGCCGAGACCGAAGGCGCCGAGTTTCACAAGATCTACGGCCTCGACGTTGTGGTGATCCCCACGAACAAGCCGCTGATCCGCACCGAGTATCCCGACATCGTGTATCGCACGGAAGGCGAAAAATTCGACGCCGTGGTCAACGGCATCATCCAAGAAGACGGTACGCGAACAGCAGGCATTCGGCAGTATCACGAAAGCGGCCAGCCGGTGCTCGTCGGCAGTATCTCCATCGAAAAATCGGAGGTCATCGCGGAACGCCTCCGCAAAGCGGGCATCCCGCACCAAGTTTTGAATGCCAAGCAGCACGAGCGCGAAGCCAAGATCATTGCGCAGGCTGGACGCAAGGGTGCGGTCACCGTGTCAACCAACATGGCCGGCCGCGGAACCGACATCCTGCTCGGCGGCAATCCCGAAGCGATGACCCGCGAATACGCGCTCAAAAACAAACTGGCCATGCCCTACGCGCCGGCCGCGGCCGTGATCGGCGCGCCGGCTCCCGCGGCGGTGGCGGCTGGTGTTGGGGCGGGGGCTCTTGCGGGAGAAACGCCGGCCGAGGCCGATGCGGGAGGGAACGGATCGAGAGGGGCAGCGGCGCAGGCGATGGTGCTTTTCCAGCAGGAAGGAAAGATCTTTCAGGTCCCGCTCGAGCAGTGGAGACCGATGTACGACCAGTTCGCCGAACAATGCCGCGCTGAGCACGACGAGGTCGTGGCCATGGGCGGCTTGCACATTCTCGGCACCGAACGTCACGAAGCCCGGCGCATCGACAATCAGCTTCGCGGACGTGCCGGCCGCCAAGGCGATCCCGGCTCGTCACGCTTCTTCCTCTCCCTCGAGGACGATCTGCTGCGCATTTTCGGCGGGGAACGCGTCAAGGCGCTCATGTATCGCTTGGGCATGACCGAAGGCATTCCCATCGAATCCCGGCTCATCAGCAAGCGCATCGAGAGTGCGCAAGAAGCCCGCGAAGCGCAGAACTTCGAAGCGCGCAAGCACCTGCTTGAGTACGACGACGTGATGAACAAACAGCGGGAGACGATTTACTCCCTGCGCCGCTCATTTCTCGAGGGGCGCGATCAGAAGGAATTCGTGCTGGAACGCGGGCGATCGATTGCCTCCTGGCTTGTCGAAACGCACTGCCCGCGCGAACAGCACCCCGAACAGTGGAACTCGACGCAGTTCGGTCATGAGACCCTGAACCAATTCGGAATCGACCTGAAGACGGCGGGCATCGATCCGGTCGCGCTGAATCACAACGAGCTTGATGAAAAGCTGCTCGAAAAAGTCCTCGGCCGCTACGAGGAGAAGGAAAAACTCTTCGGCACCCAAACGCTGCGCTGGCTCGAGCGCCACATTTTGCTCGATATCGTTGATGCGCAGTGGAAGGATCACCTTCTTACGCTCGACCACTTGAAGGAAGGCATCGGCCTTCGCGGCTACGGCCAGAAAGACCCGCTCGTCGAGTTCAAAAAGGAAGCCTTCACGCTGTTTGAGGAAATGATGGACCGCATCGATACCGAAGCCGTGCGCTTTCTCTTCCTCATGCAGCCGGCGCGGCCGGAAGCGGAAGCCCGCCAGATCGAACAGCGACAGCGCCGTCAGCAGCAGAATTTGCAGTTTCAGGCCGGCCCGGCCCAAGCCGAAGCGCCCAAGCCGGTCCGCTCCGGCGCGAAGGTGGGCCGCAACGATCCCTGCCCGTGCGGCTCGGGAAAGAAGTACAAAAAGTGCCACGGCGCCACGGCCTGACCTGCTTTTGACGGGCGGCGCCGAGCAGCCCGCAAGCCCGCTCCTCTCAAAGACGGTTCCGCTTGTGTGCGGGCGCCCTGGCCGGTATGGTTCCCTTCGTCGAGGCCTAGCTTCCGTTCTGCGTAAGAAGCTTGGCCAGCGGCTCCCAGTAATGCGCCTTCCATCCCGTTGCCAGGTGTTCCCCTGTCCCGGCCGGGAAGCCACGTTGGTCGAACACGATTTTGGTGCCCATGTTCGACTTTGAAGCCGCATCGAGGAGATGGAAACTCGCGATCGAGTACTCGCCGGGTTTCCAGCTCAGCGCGCGCCAAGCCTGTACGATTCTTGTGTCACGCACCAGTTCGATCTGCCGTCCGACGATATACCCGCCGAACAGCGTAAAGGCGCTTCCGGGTTCGGGGCTGAGTTCGGTGGGCTTGGCTCCGGAGCCCATGGATTGCGTGACTCCGCTCAGCAGGACGATCTGATCGAACTGCTTGGCGTCCGTGAGCGCCCGGTACACCACTTGCCGGCGCGCCTCGAATACGGGTTCTTGGTGAATCGCTTCAGCCGAACGGCTGAGGCCGTCGCTCTCCTCCGCCAGGATTCTGAGCGGGCAGAGGGCCACACCGCCGATGGCCGCGCCGGCGACGGCTATCAGCTGTCGCCGCGACGTGGCATGGGCCGACATCGACAGGGGATTAAACGAATGGTTCATTTCTTTCCTCCGGTTTGTCTTTCGCTGCGCACGCCCGTGCGTGTCGCCCCATTGCGGCATGCATAGAATCACAGAAGGGAAAGCTCGGCTACTAATTTCCCGCCTCCCTCCGGCGGTCGCGCGGGAGGTCGACTACAGCCGGCCCCCCGGGTGCGGTCACTTTTTCCCTCTGGTTTTTGTGAACTTTTCCTCTGGGGCCTGCGTATCGTGCTCTGACAGGGGCGACAGGCGAGCTATGACGCGATAGGCTCCTGATGACAGGAGGACAACCATGAGACACCTGGCACGTGCAGTACCGCTCATCGTGACCCTTGCGCTGTTGGCTGCCTTCGACAGCGTTCCGGCGCGGGCAGATGCCGAAGGCCATTTTGATCGCACGCTCAGTGTTAATGGCCCGGTCGATCTCGACGTGCAAACCGCTTCCGGCGAAATCGCGGTTCGGCCCGGCGATTCGAGCAAGGTAGAGATCCACGGGCGAATTCACGCTTCGGGCTGGCATAACGATAGCGACGTCGAACAGCGAATCCACGACCTCGAAACAAATCCTCCCATCGAGCAGAACGGCAACACGATTCGGATCGGGCACCTTGAAGATCACTTTCGCTTTCGCAATATCTCGATCAGCTACGACGTTGTTGTCCCGTCCACGACCCGCCTCCATGCCTCTTCAGGTTCGGGCGGCGAACGCATAGAAGGCATCAGTGGCCCCGCGGAAGCCAATAGCGGCTCGGGTTCAATTGAGCTCGCCAACATCGGCGGTGAAGGTCACGCGCGGACCGGCTCCGGCGACATTCGGCTCAGCGAAATTCACGGAAGCGCGACAGCCCACACGGGCAGCGGGTCGATTCAAGCGACGGGCGTGGCGGGCGGATTCAACGGCTCGAGCGGCAGCGGAGAGGTGCGGCTCGAACAAACGGCCGCCGGTGAGGTCGAGATCGAAAGCGGCTCCGGCTCGGTTGAGGTCAAAGGGGCCGACAGCACTGTCCGGGTGCAGACCGGCAGCGGCAGCATCACCGCGCAAGGCCAGCCAAAGGGGGACTGGAAGCTTCACACCGGATCGGGCGACGTCACCGTCGAGTTCCCCCCGGACGCCGCTTACGACCTTGTGGCGCACACCAGCTCCGGCAGCATCCATAGCACCCAGGAAATGACCGTGCAGGGAACGATCAGCCCGCGCGAGCTGCACGCGAAAGTGCATGGCGGCGGATCGGTCGTCGACCTGAGCACAAGCTCGGGCGCCATCAACATTCGCTAACTTTGGCCGCCCGTTGGGGTACGCCGGATCGGAGCGTACCTCAGGGCGGGTGTGGGCTGGAGGGCCTGTTAACTTCTTGATGCAAACCTCTCGCCCGCCCTCCGCGATTTGTGCTAGGCTCCGGCCACTGTCGTCGAAGGTGCGTTCTCTTCGATGACTCTGGGGTGTGCCATGGATATCGCGCTCTCGACAAACTGCAGACGCCAGTTGTGTCGAAACGCAATCCCGCTTGCGCTCAAGGCCGAGCAGCTTTGTCTCGACCACTTTCTCGATGAAGCCTTCCTCCGAACCGATCACGCCCTGCAAGATTGTCGACGGGGTCATTCCGTAGATTCCGAGACCCTCGAGTGGCTTCTTGCCGATGCGCTCGCCGTGGTCAAGAATCTCGAAGAGGCCGCCGAACAGCCCAATCCCAACCAGCGCGAGCGGATGCTCGAGCTGCTCCTGATCCTGGCCAACCTGCACGAGTACGTGGCACATCATTCGGTTCGCATCGAGCGATTATCCTGATGCGCATCATCGTGCATTAACCGCTTCCGCACCCCCGTTTGCTTTTTTCCGTGGCCCGATTCACGCTAATTCTTTACTCCTGTTCCGGGCGGTGATATGCCCACCGAGACAAAAGTCAGCGCGTTCAAGCCGCCGCAGCCGCAAGTACCGGGCGTGCCTTCGAACGAAGGCGATCGGCAAAAAGCGTTGCGCGCCCCTCAGGCTTGGTCGCCGTCTCCTGCGCTATGGACCGGACTCGCGGCCGCGGTCCTTGTCCTGATCACCGTGGTCGTTCTATGGCGAGGATTCCGTGCAGCGGCGCGTCAGCCGGCTCCTCGATCGGTTAGCAACGACGCTCCGGCCCTGCCCCTGAGCGCGCCCGTCGTCGAGATGCCGGTTGGTCCCGGTAAGATTGCCACCCGAAGTGAGTTGGCCGGGCCGTGGTCGTCGAGGCGCTTTCTGTTTCGCGATGCGCAGAGCGGAGAAAGAACGCCCGCACTTGCCGTGCGTCTGCCTGGGGGGGAGCTTTGGGGCATTCTCTTGAGAGCGCCCTATGGGACGTGCGACCTCCAATACCTCACTGACCTCGCCGAACTCCGCTCGAAATACGGCATTTCCGCCAAGCATCCCATGGTCGTGAATCCTTGTACGGAAACCGTTTATGATTTGGCCCAGTACGGGAACAGTCCGAACGGACTGGTGCGCGGCGAAATTGTCGAGGGAAGTGACGTACGGCCGCCGATTGCCATCGAGGTCGTCGAGCGCGGGGACCAAGTGATTGCCGTGCGCTCGGAGTAGCGTGCCCGAGCGGTAGCGGGGCGCTTACGCGCGCTGCGCGGCGGCAGCCGCACAGCGCTCGACTTCCCTGGCCATTCGTCCGGCCAGCACCAAGGTCACCATTTTCTGGTCGGCAAGCCATGACCAGAGGGGATGCCCGAAGGTTGCCGGTCGATTGTGTTCGATGAAGAAATGCGAAAGCCAGGCGAGCGCGTACGGCACGGCGAGGGCGAGCAGCACGAGCCAGGGCCGGCGCAGCAATATGGCCGCCACGAGGATCCCCCAGCCTGTCAACGTTCCCACGGAATGAACGAGCCGGGTAAGCGGCTGACTGTGCGCCAGCACATAGACGGGCCAGAATTCCCGAAACGTTTTCGGCTCCGGCATGGAAGTCGATTCTAGCGCCGCGAGGCGCGCACAATCGAGCGTAAAAAAGATCAGGCCACTGTTCCGGTTCGAGCGAAGCGGAACAGTGGCCCGCTATGACATCGGCGCTTAGTCTGTCAGTTGTTCGACCGACCGCGCCACCATGACCGGTTGGTTCGTGGCCGGATTCACCAGCACAAACCCAACCACGCGAATGGGAATTGGGTTTGGACCTGCGAGCGCGGAAAGGCCACTCAGGTTTATGAACAGGGTTTCATCGGTCGTGTACACCAGGATCGGACTGGGCAGCAGCACGCCGGCGGTCGAGTCGTCATCCAGGCTGAACGTGCCGAGATTGCCGGACTGAATCTGCGTGCTGTTGACCATC
Source organism: Candidatus Cybelea sp. (assembly GCA_035622135.1). Lineage (GTDB taxonomy): Bacteria > Acidobacteriota > Terriglobia > Acidiferrales > UBA7541 > Palsa-295. The sequence continues at coordinate 33,055 of DASPVZ010000005.1, forward strand.
CAAGTCCCGGACTGTCCTTGCCTGCGCAGCACGACGCGGTGCGGGGTAAGCGTCGGAGGCGTTACCGACGTGTTGAGCTTCCCGCCCACGTCGACGCGCTGTCCCGGGGCAAGCAGCGTGTTATTGAACAGCAGCGCGGTGATCGGGTTCGCCACGTTTGCGATCCGGTATTGCTCGCTGCCATTGAGCGTCAGCTGCGCGATATCGCCGGGCTGAATTGCGTTCAGGTCGGGAACTTCATAGCGCACGTAGAGGTCAGCCTGTGTCGCCGGCTGTGGCGCGGGAGGATTGATATAGGTGAACAGCCCGCCGAGCACGAATCCGTCGGTCGACACGACCTCGACCTCTGAGGCGTCGATATCCTTTGTCACGGGATCCAGTTGGCCGGAAACCTCAAGGATCGTGTTTGTGTTGAACGCGCTGAGCGGCGTACCCGGATCGTCCCAAACGGTGTTGCCGTCCGTCTGAACCGTCCACTGACGGCCATGCGGCCCCTGCACCGTGAAGGAGGTGTCGCTATCCATTCCGACAAATCCCACGTGGAAGTCATCAATCGAAACGTTCGGATCGTCAGCAGCGAGCAGCTGCATCTCAAACGTCGGATTGACTTGTCCGGTGAAATTGCCATTCTGGTCCGTCAGAAGTGACTGGCGAAGATCGAAATCCATGCGTAGGCCTACCAGATCGTTGCTGTTCAGGACGAATGGCTGGGCGAACGGGACCTTCACGCTTGACTGAGTGAGCGTTCCGTTCATCGTGTCCACGGTCGGGGGACTGACGCTCGTGTCCAAATATCCGATGACCGGGCTCGAGAGCGTCACGGTCGCTGAGTAGTAGGTTCCCATCGGAACTGCGTTCAGGTCCATGAGCTGGTGCAGGCCGCTGAGCTCGGCAAAATCAATGACCTGCGGGGTATCGGTCATGACCGAAATGTTGCTGCTGCCGTTGTACAGCGTCACGCCCGTGATGGTCAGATCGCAGGAAACCACGCTCGGAAGCGGGGCGTCCATGGCGACGGTAAACACGCTCGCCGGTTTGTCCTCTGGCGAGGGGTCGGTCGGCTTCATCCCGTTACTGCAACCCATAAGCGAAACAATGGCGAATATTTGACAGAACACACCCCAAGTCTTCGAGTTGCGCATTGCAAACTCTCCTTGTCGATATGACCTAAATTGTCGCTTTTGTCGCCGAGTCGCGGCCCGCCATCGGGCGGCACCCTGCTCGGCTGCTGAAGAAGAAACCCAAACACTCGAAAAAAGTTTCGCGCGTCGTGCCGTTCGAGCGCGCAAAACCTTCGCTCGCGCAACGACGTAATACATCCGCTGACTCGAGTCCAGGCATCTACTAGGACTGAATCAGTGCATACGGCGAAGACACGCCGAATACGGGGTATGTCCGGTATGTCCGGGGAGGGTTAGAGATGCGCCGGAAGTCGATCCTGTCGATCGCAGTGCTTGGAGTTCTGTTCGCAGCAGCCTGCGCGAAGAGAGTCGACGACTCGGCGCTCCTCACCAGCATCAAGGCCCAAATGTTCTCCGACGCGCAGCTCAAGGATGCGAGCCTAGAGATTACGGCGACGAATGGGCAGGTCACTCTACGTGGCACAGTAACCAACGAGGCAGCGCATCTCGATGCCTACAAGATTGCCGCCCAAACCCCGGGCGTCAAGAAAGTGTTGGACCAGATTACGGTGGAGACCGCTCAAACAGCCCAGGTGCAGGCGTTACCTTCTGCGCGACCCGCGGCGAAGCCCGCCACGGAAAACACCGGGGACCGCCCAAAACAGAGCGCCGAAAAGGGTCCCTCGAGCGCCCCAGGGGATGAGAATCGAAATCCGGGCCAGCCGGTTGCGTCGAGCGAGCCCGAGCCCGTGCCGGCTCCCCCGCAGATCCCGCAGCAGGATCAGCCGTCGCCCCCTCCTGCCATAACGCCCAATCCGGCCGCCGCCCCGCCTCCGCCGCCCGAGCAGGTTCAAATTCCCGCGGGGACCACTCTGTCGGTTCGCATGATCGACGGTGTCGATTCCTCGGTCAACAAGCCAGGTGAAATCTTTCATGCCGCGCTTGACGTTCCCGTCATGCTCAGCAACCAGATTGTCGTGCCAAAGAATGCGGATATTTATGTTCGGCTGGCAATCAGCTCTTCGGCCGGGCGTATGAGCGGCCAGAGCGAGCTTCGACTCGAGTTGGTGAAGCTCGAGTTTCAGGGCCAGTCGTATCCGCTGGACAGCAGCACGTATGCCTTATCAGGAAGTTCGCGCAGCAAGGACACAGCCAAGAAGGTCGGCGCAGGGGCCGTGGTGGGAACCTTGCTCGGCGCGATCGTGGGCGGGGGCAAGGGGGCAGCGATCGGCGCAGCCGCCGGCGGCGCAGCCGGCGGCGTTTACCAGGCCTCCACGCGGGGTAAACAGGTGAAGGTGCCCTCGGAAACGAAACTCGATTTCCAGCTCGAGCAGCCCGTGACGGTAACCGTCATTCCCCCGTCACTCAGCGCGGCCCAATAAAATTCCCTCTGCGCGCCGCGCGCTCGCTTTGGGCGTAGGAGGGATGTAGCGCCCTGGCCCAGAGAAGGCAAGTCGCACACCTAATCCACTGAATCCAAGGAGCTTACAATGCTCGTTGCACGCTGATGCATCGAATCATGCTGGGCGCGCAGCACTAATACCCAGCATAGTCAGCAACTTGCGGAAGTGTGGCCGCCACAGGGATCGGCGACCGTCGCTGTACTGGCACCGCAACTCACTCCCTAGGGAACGAGTATCAGAACCCACGGAACACTCGCCGTCGTTAGCCCAGTCGTTAGCCGAGACTGTTCTCTTGCCCTAGATTAGGATACAGGTCCTGAGCGTGCATACCAGGCTGCTCAGGTCATAGCCTCACTCTTTTGGTGTGTCGTTCTGGTCGCGTGGCCTGCGAGCTCCTGGCCGACCTTGTGGTTGAAACCTGCGCGGCCTAACTCGGCGTTCAGGCCGAGGAACTACGTTGTGCCAAACGAAGAAAATCGTGCGGAAGAGTGGCAAATCTTTGCAGACCTGACTGATATCCGGTTTGCAGCTCTTTGACACGTCCGCAACACCAATGCCTACAGCGAGATGAGGATCGTACAAATGGGAAGCAGAGCTGTCCCTTGGACTGCGAAGTGCTCGACGATAACTACTTGAACGAACTGGAGGTGTGCATTGAAGAACCGACGGCTCTTCTTAGGTGGACCGCGTTTCAGGATCCTGCTCTTGGTGGCAACGTGTGCTCTGGTTTGCGGTTCAGCGCACGCCGACGGGATCGTAAGTATAACCTCGACCGTTCCGGTTAACCAAACCACGCCGCCACCGGGCAGCACGGTTGGCTCCAACTTTTTGGTGAACTTGGGCCTAGCGCCAGGGCTCGCATTTGCCGAGCAGCAAAACGTTGTTCTCACCAGCAGTTTGACGACGGACACCGGGACCATCCCAGCAGGTACGCTCGTCAGCAGCTTTTTTGTCGCCTTTAACTCCTCAGAGGGCGAGAGCCAAACGACCACAATCACGTTCAGTAGCGATGTCCTTGGAATAGTGTTCATGGACGGCAGCAGTGCCTGGGCCGCCAGCGACTTCCTGGGCCTGCCAACATTGAACTACCAGGAGGACCCCAGCGTTTGCCCCGCCTGCGGGTACGAAACAGGCGAAACTGCGACCTTTTCTGGGGATCAAGTGTTCCTAAACAGCAGCTTCTCCGTCCCCGGAGACTTTGCCCGGATCATCGTTGCGGGGAGCATCTCCCCTGTTCCGGAGCCAAGTTCGTTGACGCTATTGTGCCTCGGATTGGCCGCGCCGCTCCTGCGCAGGCGTAAGAAAATGGGGTTTTCCTGAGGATGGGTCGGAAAGGCGCTGGCAGTTCAGCGGAAAACAACTACACACATGAAACGTTGCATGGCGAGTTGCCGACAGGAGCAACGAAAGGCGCTAGGGCCAAATCAAAGGTCCTTGGTCTTCATAGGCTTCGGTGGGGATGACTGAACGACTACCGCCCGTGCCGGCAATTCGCTCTCGACGCGCTTCAGCCAACGCAGTTCAGTCTTGAACTGCGCAATCGTCAATTCGAGCATCCACACGGCTTCATGGTACCGGTGACCAACCTCCCGATAGACCGATTGCAGCACGCGCTTCTCTCGATTCAGTTCCTTCCGTAGATACCTCCGGCGCCGCTCGATCTGCCGTCGCGAGACGCCGGGTCTGGCCTGCCAGGACAGGGCCATCCAGGTCAGGAAAGCCGGGCGGTCGCGCTGCTCGGTCCAATCCACCCGCTCAAGCGCGTCGGCCAAGGCGGCCCGACCCGAGCCAGTAGTTCCAAAGGCCTGCCGCTCGGGACCTCCGGCCGGCTCGCTGCTGGCCCTGGCGCGGATCAGTCCGCGGCCGTTCAGCTTTCCGAGCGAGTAGTACACTTGCGGCCGCGAAATGCCTGCCCAGTCGCGAACCTCCCGCCTTTCGAGCTCTAGGTTGGCCTGATAGCCATGCATGGGCCGTTCGGCTAGCAGGCTCAGCAGAATCAGGTCCGGCACGGTCAACTGGCCTGCGGCTTCTGGCCCGTTGCCGCGCGGCCGACTGGACGGGCCCCCGGGCAAGGTGACCCGGTTCACGGGCATGAACGGCCTAGCGCCGTGGCTTGACGTTGCCGAGGCCGTCCTCTGCCCGTCGCTTGCTGAGTGCGTCTCCGCCGTGACCACCACCACCATCGGCACCGTGCGGCGGGAAGCCGGGGATCGCGGGCCTGCGCGACCGCGGCACAGAACACGTCGAGCAGGCAGGGGTCCTGGTGTTGGCCTCTCAGCCGGTTGAGCCGCTGATACATTCCTTCCGGGCTCTGGCGGGCCAAGGCTGAAAGGCTTCGAATTCTGAGCTCCTCGAAATCCCGCAGGGTTGCCGGCCCGACCGAGATCAGGTCTTCGAGCCGCCGCTTCTTGTCGGCCATGGAAATCCTCCTTGACGGCAGGGCTAGCTTCTTCTATGGTCAACTAGTCTAATTTAGACTATAGGCAAGCGCAAGAAGAAAAAAGGCACGCGGCCTGGCGCGGAGCGGCTGTTCCTCCTCGCTCGGGATACCCCGCCCAAGGAGAAGACACAGGTGACCATCCAGCGCATCACGCCTCTCTTGTTTGTTCCCGAAGTTGAGCCGTGCGTCAAATTCTGGACCGAGCGTCTGGGCTTCGCGAGCCTGAACGAGGTTCCCGAGGGCCCCCGGCTGGCCTTCGCCATGTTGCAGAAGGACGGGGCAGAAATCATGTACCAAAGCTATGCGAGCCTGGAGCGAGACGTGCCGGCACTGGCCGAGGCCGCCCGACTGGGGCCTTCCTTCCTCTACATCGAGGTGGACAATCTCGAGGCCATCCGAGCCGCTACGCGCGGCGCGGAGGTCTACCTGTCCGAGCGCACCACCTTCTACGGCGCACGCGAGATCGGCATCCGGGACCCGGCCGGGCACTACGTCACCTTCGCGCAATTCGCCGCTGAGCCGCGACAGTGATCGTGGCCGTTTAGGTCCCTGACCGGGAGGGTAGGGAAGGCCCGTCTTTCGCTGGCGGCGCTCGGGTCCGTCCCTCTCCCATTGCTTGCGCGGCTAGGGCCAGTTGTTTAGGATGGCTTGTTCGGAATGATCGGCCAAACTATCTCGCATTACCGCATCATCGAGGCTCTCGGCAGCGGGGGTATGGGTCAGGTCTTTCGCGCCGAGGACACTCGGCTTGGTCGGCAGGTAGCACTTAAATTTCTTTCCGAGGAATTGGCGCGCGACCCTGCATCTCTGGAGCGTTTTCAGCGCGAAGCGCGCTCGGCGTCCGCCCTGAATCATCCGGGCATCTGCACGATCTACGATGTTGGTGAACACCAGAGCCAGCCATTCCTGGTCATGGAGTTGCTCGAAGGCGAAACGTTGCGCGAGCGAATCGCCAGTCGCGCGATGCCCAACGACACAGTCGTCGACTTGGGCATCCAGATTGCCGACGCCCTGGACGCCGCGCACTCGCGGGGCTTTCTCCACCGCGACATCAAGCCCACTAACATCCTGGTCACCACGCGAGGCCAGGCCAAGCTTCTCGACTTTGGCCTGGCCAAGCAGGCCACTCCGAAAAGGGCGGCGGAGACGATCAGCGTTGGCCCCGCCAGCACCCGACCAACCACCGACAATCTGCTCCTCACCAGTCCCGGTTCTGCGCTTGGCACGGTCGGCTATATGTCGCCCGAACAAGCGCGTGGCGAACCCCTTGACGCGCGCAGCGATCTCTTCAGTCTGGGCGCCGTTCTCTATGAAATGGCGACGGGCCAAACGGCCTTCAGCGGAAGCACCTCCGCGGTTATCTTCGATGCCATTCTGAACCGCCATCCCATCGCGCCCTCCATCTTGAATCCGAATGTCCTCGCCAAGCTTGAAGAAATCATTGGCAAGGCACTCGAGAAAGATCGCGAGCTGCGCTATCAGACCGCCGCCGAATTGCGCGCCGACATGAAGCGACTCAAACGGGACCTTGATTCATCCCGCGGCATCGCGGCCGCACCCGGCTCGAGCGCATCCTGGCCGGCCGCTCCTGCGGCTGGCGGTCCGAGATCGGGGCCGCTTCCCGCCCAGCCGCAGCCCGGAGCGGCCGTTCCCTCTTCCGGCATTCGGACGGCTGCCGAGCCGTCTCGGCCGAAACCTCGCGCTGTTCTCTGGACCCTCGGTGGCCTGGCCGCCATCGTGATCGCCGCGCTTGGTGCGATCGTGGCCCTTACTTTGCATAACCGCTTCGGTCACCACGAGGAAGCCTCCTTCGCGCAGATGACCATTACGCCCGTCACTTCGACCGGCAACATCCACTCCGCCAGCATTTCCTCGGACGGCAAATGGCTGGCCTACGTCGAGGATGACAAGGGAGGACACGCGATCTGGGTGCGGCAACTCGCCACCGGCAGCACCGCAAAAGTGCTGAGCGGGACGCCGGGCGAGATCGAGGGCCTCACCTTTTCGAATGACGGGAACTACCTGTATTTCGTCAAAGAAGACCATTCGGTCAACGTCGGGACGCTCTTTCAGGTGCCCTCCCTGGGCGGCAGCCCTCGCCAGATCGTCGTGGATGTGGATAGCCCGGTCAGTTTTTCTCCCGACGGCAAACAGTTCGCCTTCGTACGGCTAACAACGAAGGCTAAGACCTCCAACCTGATTCTGGCAAGCGCAGACGGCAGCAACCCGAGAGATTTGCTGGTATTGAGGGGTTCCGCACGGTTTTCCCAGGAAGGTCTGGCCTGGTCGCCTGATGGGAAGCGCATCGCGGTGGCGGAAACGCCCGACGACAATTTTCTGCATTACGTAATCGACACCGTGGATGTCAGTTCCGGGGTTTCGACACCGCTCGGCTCGCGCCAATGGAACTATCCGCGGCAACTTGCCTGGCTGCCCGACGGTTCGGCGGTCCTCTTTCCCGGGCAATCAGAGCAGAACGCGAACGCTCAGATTTGGGAATTGAGTTACCCCGGCGGCGAGGCGCGGAGGGTTACGAACGATCTGAATTTCTACATGGGCGCAACGGTCACCGCGGATGGTTCGACGCTGGCCACGGTGCAGCTCGGCCTCACCGGCGCGATCTGGACGATGAACCTGGGCAGCGCGGAAAGCTTTTCTTCACCGCGAGAAGTAACTTCCGGGATCGACCGCGCGGACGGAAGCATGGGGCTTTCCTGGGCCGCACCGAACGAAGTTCTCTTCGGGTACTACAACTCTGGCTCGATGCGGCTGGCGATGACCCAACCGGATGGGACCAATCTTCGTGATATTCCTCTAAACCTTCTGAGCGCGATTATTCCCTATGCCTGCGGGGACGGCCGGCATTTCATTTTCATCGGCGGAAACAGAACCAACGCGTTTTCACTTTGGTTCGCGGATCTGGACGGAGGGAACGCCAAGCAGCTCCTATCCGCAGAGGAGGTGGGAATTTCGGGCTGTTCGCCGGATGGCAAATTCGTGGTGTATGAGGCGGGCGGCCTCATGCGTGTTTCAACCGATGGCGGTGCGCCGACTCGAATTACGAAAGAAGCCGTCAGCCAGCCGCAGATCTCACCGGACGGGACACTGGTCGCGGGTTTCATTTCGCCAGACGCCTCTAAACCGCCCAAGATCGCCATCGTTGATTTGCAGGGCGGGGAAATTCGGAACACCTACGATCTTCCAAACGAGGTCGTTTGGCAAGGAGATGGCGGGCACAAGCTTGAGTGGACGAAAGATGGCCGCAACGTTCTCTACGAGGTTCGCAAGGACGAGACCCCTGCGCTGTGGGCCCAGCCGGTCGGCCCGCACGGCGCGCCCCTCATGCCCCCGAGAGAGATTGCCAGATTCCCGCAAGGAACGCACGTGTGGGCATTTTCGATCTCGCCCGACGGACGGCAGATCGCCTATTCCCGCGGACAATACGTGACGGACGCGGTGCTCATTTCGCACTTTCACTGATCCCGGCGGCTCGAGGCGATTTCGGCGCAGTTGCGGCCGGTCCCGGGATCCCTCCTTTTTGCAGCCGTGTTTATCTGTCCCTGCCGTGCGGGATCTGTGGTTAAATCCAGCGCATGAAAATCTCACGGCGGAATCTGTTCAGGGCAACCGTTGGTGCCGGGTTGGCTGGTGGAGCCCTTCTCAAGGGAGGCGACCATCGACTGGCCGGAGCGGAGACCCCGGCGCCATTGCCGCCGGCTTTTGACGTCCTGAAGCCGCTCGGCGACCGCGTCAAGCCCATTCGCGTCGATGAATTTCAGGCCCGCATCGCCCACGCGCAGCAACTCATGAACGATCGGGTCGCCCAGGCCGTCCAAATCGACGCGATCTACATCACACCGGGCACCACCCTTCGTTACTTCACGGGAATCCGGTGGGGCCTCAGCGAGCGTATCGTGGCGCTGCTCGTTGCGCGCAAGGGTGACCCGCTGATCGTTTGCCCTGCCTTCGAAGAACGCCGCCTGCGGGAGCAGCTTCGCTGGCCCATCGAGGTTCGCATCTGGCAGGAGGACCAGAGCCCCTACGCGCTTGCCGGGAATTGGCTCGCCGACCGCGGAATCCGCACCGGGACAATCGGCGTCGAAGAAACCACGCGCTTCGTTTTCTTCGATGGCCTGCGCCAATTCGCACCGAAATTTGAGTACGTCAGCGCCGACTCCGTCATTCATATGTGCCGCGCGCAAAAGAGCGAGCACGAACTTGAATTGATGCAGCTCGCCTGCCAGGCAACCTTCGACGTGTACAAAGCGACGTTCGCCTCTCTGCGCGAAGGAATGCGTCAGAGCGAAATCGGCGAGCTCGTCGCCCGCGGCTATGAGCGGATGGAGCTCACCGGCGACGCCTTCAGCCTGTTCGGGCCCGCCGCGGCATTCCCTCACGGCACCCATGAAGACCGTGCACTGCGTGAAGGGGATGGGGTGCTGATCGATGACGGCTGTACCGTCGAGGGCTACCAGTCCGACGTCACGCGCACTGGAGTCTACGGCAGGCCCAGCGAAAAGCTTCAGCGCGCCTTCGAGGTCGTGCGCGAGGCACAGGATGCCGCGCTCGCCGCCGCTGTGGCCGGCCACCCCTGCGGCTCGGTCGACGACGCAGCCCGCAAGGTGATTGGGGACGCCGGGTTTGGCCCCAATTACAAATATTTCGCGCACCGCCTCGGCCACGGCATCGGCATGGACGGCCACGAATGGCCCTACCTCGTGCGCGGAAGTCGCATCACGCTCGAGCCCGGCATGACCTTCTCGAACGAGCCTGGCATTTACGTTCCGGGCGACTACGGCCTGCGTTGCGAAGACGATATGGTCATCGCCCCCTCCGGGGCCGCGCGTCTGCTGACGCCCGGCTTCCAGCCGAGCCTGGAGACCCCCATTGCCTAGGAAGCTGGCCCGAACGATCGGGTAGTGTGCGCCCGTCCCGGCTCCCCGCGGTCTCAGGGGCGGTTCGAGAGCACGATTTTCCCGCCCTGCCGCGCAAAGACGAAGATGTGCCTCGGGTCAAGGTCAGCCAAGGCGCGGCTGGCAAGGAAATCCTCGCTGAAAAGAAAGACACGATGCGGCCCGTTCCACAGCCGCGCCAAAGAAGCGTCGCTCTCGAAAACCTGCGGCGCATCGGGGAAGAACGAACCGAACCAAAGGTTTCCATCGCGCCCGTCGAGCACATGCAACTGGATGCCGGTGTAATAGTTCAGCGTCGACCCCCACTCGTACTTTCCGTTGACGATGATCATATCGCCCGGGCGGTACGCCTTTTGAACCCGAAGCGCGATTTGCTTTGAGGAAAGCTCGGGCGAAAAAATGACCAGTCCGTCATGAACGCACAAGAGCATCACGACCATCATTCCCGCCAGCGCCAGGTTCCCCGCGAACGGCCGCCCGCGGCGGCGAAGAATCCAGTTAAGCCCGGTGCCCGCCAGCAGACCGACTCCGACCAGAAGTAGCAGTGGACGAAACAGGCCCAGAGACTCAACTGTCAGGTCTCCCAGGTGGCCGAGAGAGGCCTTGTAGTCCCCGGGATGTGGCCGCAGCACCGATCCGATGTCCGTCCCAGCGGGAAACGAGTGCGTTCGCGCGAGCAAAGCCATGGCCGCCAGAAAGCCCGCAATGCCAAAGGCGAAGAGAGCTGCCGACGCCATGCGTCCAGCGCGACGCGCAGGGCTTGTGGCCGCCGATTGCCGCTCTCGCTCGAGCCACGCGCCAATGAGCAGAGCCAGCGCGGGCAACGCCGGCAAGGAATAGTATTCCTGCCGCGTCGAGAAGCTGAAGAACAGCATGATCCACGCCGCCCAGATCGCGCAGAGCAGGTTTACCCGCGATCTTCGATCGAGTCCTTCGCGCCAAATTCGCAAACGACTGGGAATCTCGCCGAGAGCGGGCGCCAGATAAATGCACCATGGAATCAGCCAGGTGAGAACGAGCCCCCAGAACAGGACCAGCGGAACTCTGTCGTAATCGTATGGGACGCGCTTGTTGAGGTAGCGCAGAAACTGTTCGTTGATGAAGTAAAACCACAGGAAACCCTTCTCGGGACCTGAGGGCTGTGCCGGACTTCGCAGGGCAGCCAGTACATGCCATGGCAGGGCCACGGCCAGAAAAACAAGCGCGCTCGACAGGAGATGGAAGCGGAGGATCCTCCGCAGGGTTCCCGTGAGCAGCAAGAATGTGCCGATGATCAGGCCCGGGAAGACAATCCCGATCAAGCTTTTTGTGAGCACATTCAAGGCCATTGTGGCGGCCAGCCCCCAGCACAGCCGCCTCGAGGGCTGTTCCTGTTCATAGGCGATCAGAAACAGATACAAGCCGAGCGTGAGCCACATAGCCACGAACACGTCGGGGATCAGGAACCGTGTATAGATAAAGATTCCCGGCGCCGTGACCAGGACAAGCGCCGCGTAAAATCCGGCTTCGGCCCCGAAAAACCGCCGTCCGAACACGAAGGCCGCACAGGCCAGTCCGAGGACGCCCATGGCCAGGGGCAGGCGCGTTTGCCATTCGGCGACACCGAAGGCCCTGTAGGTTGCCGCGACGGCCCAGTACATGAGCGGCGATTTCTCGAGATAGCGAATGCCGTTGATGTATAGCGTGACCCAATTATGGTTCAGCACCATCTCGCGCGCCGCTTCAGCGTGGATCGAGTCCGCATCATCGAGCAGGCCCGGCTGAGAGAGCGTCGGAATATAAACGAGCACCCAGGCGAGTACGACCAAGCCCAGAAGCGCTCGCTCCCGCACGGACGCGCGTCCCGCGGCCGGCGCGGGCGCTGGATGGCGGGAGGAGTCGATCGCTTCAGGAGTCGTGTGCATTCGCCGTAGGGGAGCAGAATGTCTTCGCGTGCCGCCGATCGGATACGAAGCTAGTTTACTTTCTTGGGCGCTGAAAAGCGCTCAAGAACTCTCGCGACAAGGTTCGAGCCGTCGGCTCACCGGACGGCTAATTCACGCGGCAGACACGCACCGCGCCGTTCTGATATGGACACGCAAGCCCAGAAGCACCCGGCTGCTCAATTACAATCCAGGTAACGTCGTAGCGATCCTTCAGTCGCTCGAAGTCAGAGGGGCGGAAGCCAGTGAACCCGCGGGCAGCGCGGACTTGCTCGAGACACTCGTCGGCCAGCGGCAGTCCCGGGAACATGGCCGAGGCGCTCCAGTCCTTTGTCGCGTCGGCCAGTCTGCTGCGCGCCGCGATCGCTCGGAATCCCTGAAAATCCTCTCCGGGCACGGCCATATACCCCGAGTCGAGGGCGAAAATCGCATCGACGGGCGTATGCGCCCGGGCCCAAAGGAAAGCCTGAACCCAGGGATTCCTAGCCTGGGCACCCGGCCATTCAATGTGGAGGTCGGAAGGGAAGAGGCGGACTTGCGCGTAGGCCATGCCAAGCGCAAGAGGCAGAAACAGCGCAAGCCACCGCGCGGGGCGGCTCGCGAGCCAGGTCTCCGCAATCAACCCGCCGCCTAGGAGCGCCAGCAAAAGATAGATCAACTGAAAGCTGCGCATAGGCTGCGAAATCGCGAGAAATTCGAATCGCGGGAAAATCGTGGGCACCAGGGCACTCGCCACGGAGAGGGCCCCAAGCCAAACCAGCGAAAGCGCCAGACGCTTCAAAACCGGGCGGCCTCTGGACTCCGCGATCCGGCTGAACCACGCGAGCAGCGCAAGGGGCGCCACGACGCCCAGCCACTCGTACCAGTGCCACTCGAGCAGGAAATAGTACGGGTGGTCGTGAAGAGTTTGGGTAAAGGCTGGCGATGGATGCCTGGTGAACAGTGCGGGAGGCGCCCTACCGGCGACCGAAGTGCGAGCGGAGGCGGCCACTTCTGCCTTGAGCGAGCCGATTTCGTTCATCGAAACGAGCAGGACAATGTAGACGATCCCCAGCACGGCCATCAGCGGATGGACCAGCCCGGTGAAGACAAGCCACAGCGCGGCACGCGGGTATCTTCTTTCAAGGACGGCGTCGACAGCGAAGAGGATCGCAAAGGTGGAGACCGACCGGGGATTGAAGTATTGGTCGAGCAGGTACAAATCGGTGCCGGTTACCGGCAGGGTCAGGAGCGACGCCACCATGGCCACGGCAGCCCAGCGCCCGGCCTGACTCGGGAAGCATTTGGCGGCGATGGCCTTCGATGCCCAAAGCAAGAGAAAAATCGATGCGATATGGCAGATGAACAGTACGGCGCCCAGCGGGAGATGACTGGTGCGAACCAGCGTCGCCACCATATGGGGAAACACGGTCAGATGCGCGTGCGACTCAAAGAATTCGCTCCCAAAGGGATACAGCGCGGGATTTAGAATCTTGCGGATTTGCGGCAGATAGATTTCGGCGTCTTCCGCCCCCGGGTGATATCCATGGATGAGAAGGGCCGCGCCGGTGAGCGCGACCAGAAAAGCGATATCGCGAATCGCGAATCCTGAACGGTCTTCCGGCTGGGCGTTCATGCGGCGCGCGTCTTAAGCGAGCAGCTTAGGCACGACGGGTAAATCTTCAACGGGTGCGCCCCCTGTTTTGTTCGGGTAGCAGGACTCGCGGGGTTGTTTCCTTCCCCGGACTCACCAACTTCTCGCCGTTCGCATCCAGGATGCGGAAGCGCCCGATCCCCAGCCGCTGGAGGGGGCACTTGAGCGTGGCGCCCAAGACGCCGAGCCCATAGCGAACGCTGCGCATCGGGCCGATCGAGGAGGCGTCGGCAAAATATCGGGTCGGACAGGACAGTTCGCCAATGCGAAAACCGAAATAGAGCGTCTGCACGAGCAATTCGTTGTCGAAAAGAAAATCGTCGGAGTTTTCAAGCAGGGGCAATGTTTCCAGCACCGCGCGGCTAAATCCCCGGAAGCCGGTATGATATTCAGAAAGCTTGGCGCCTAAGAGGAGATTCTCGAAAGCCGTCAGAACACGGTTCGCGATGTACTTGTAGCGCGGCATGCCGCCGCGCAACGCTCCGCCTCCCAGAATGCGGGACCCCAGCACCACGTCGTAAACGCCCGAGACGATCATGGCTGCCATGGCGGCGACGAGTCTCGGGTTGTATTGATAATCGGGGTGCACCATGACGATGATATCAGCTCCGCTGGCGAGGGCGGCGCGATAGCAGGTCTTCTGATTGCCCCCGTAGCCGTAGTTCTTCTCGTGGAGGATGACCTCGAGTCCCAAGGCGCGCGCGATCCGCGCCGTTTCGTCCCCGCTGTGATCGTCGACCAGAATCTTCGTATCCACAATGGTGGGCAGCTCGCGCACGGTAGCTTCGAGGGTCTTGGCCGCGTTGTAGGCAGGCATGACGACTGCGATCCGCTTTCCTTCGATCACGCGCGCTCCCGCAGCAGCTGGTCCGGCTCTTCTGAGCTGCCGTCGCAAATTTTAGCTCAGGCGAAGGCGAAATTGCGTATGATTCAAGACGGTTCGGGAACACGGAAGAGCGCTTCGAGCGCGAAGGAAAACTGGCCGAGAGGATGACGGGATGAAAATGGGCGAGCGACCGGTGGGAACCTTCGTTGCGGTTCGAGTGGTAGTCGTCGTGGTGGCTGGACTTCTGTACACGCTGCGGAGCCCGCTCGCTCGAACTCCGCAGGCAAACAACGCCGATTCGGACACCCGGTTTCGCTCGACAGCCGGGCAGCAGAGCTCCTCAGCACAGGGATCTTCGGCCGCAAAAGTGACTACCGCGGGCGACGCCTACATGAATATTCAGGTGCTGAAGGACATTCCCTCCGACCAACTGCTCCCCGCCATGCGCTATATCACCGCCGCGCTCGGCGTGCAGTGCGATTTTTGCCACGTTCCGAAGAACTTCGAGAGCGACGACAAGGCGGAGAAGACCACGGCCCGCAAAATGATGCAAATGATGTTTGCGATCAACAAAGACAACTTTAATGGCCGCCGCGAAGTGACCTGCTACACCTGTCATCGCGGCCTGGCCCACGCGGCAAACCTGCCGGTTCTAACCGCGACAGGCATGGCGCCCGCCATGGGCGCGGCTCCGGCCAGTAGCGCCTCCTGGGCGCCGACGACATCCGCCAATTCGACGCCAGCCGGTGCAGCAGTTCCGAAAATCACCGTAGACGAGATCGTTGCGAAGTATACCGAGCAAATCGGCGGCGCCGCGGCAATTCAAAAACTCACGACGCTTGATGAGCAGGGTACGATCGAGCTGCCGTTGGGCGGCGGGATGAAAGCGGAAGCCGAGGAAGTGCGCAAAGCTCCGAACAAGGTTGTCACCGTTGTGCATCTGCCCAACGGGACGGCCTTCGCCGAGGGTTACAACGGGACGTCCGGCTGGCAGCAGGAGCCCGGACACGGCGCTGATGACCTCGAGGGCGATGACCTGGTACGCGCCAAATACGGCGCTGCGTTTATCCCGGGCCTGGATCTGAAAGAGGATTTCTCGCGGGTGCAGGTTGCAGCCGTCGACAAGGTCGGCGACCAGGATGCCTATCGCGTCATTGCGTTCCGGAAGGGAGGCGGACAAATGAGATTCTATTTCGACTCCCAATCAGGCTTGCTGCTCCGCGTTTCCGAGCGCATCGAAAGTCCCTTGGGCGACCTCCCCCAGGATACCGACTATTCCGACTACCGCGACGTCCACGGCGCCAAACTGCCGTTCACGGTGACCGAAACGCTCGTCGACGGTCGCACCACGTTACACTGGGACCGCATTCAAGTGAACCTACCTATCGAGGATGCTCGCTTCGACAAGCCCGTTCAAAAGGCAGGGGCAGCGCAGCCCTAAAGCTCCGCCCGGCAGGCGGCGGGAGAGCAGAGAGCGCATGCCTTTCTGGTGCGCATCCTCCCCGGCACTAATTTTTCCCCGTTCTCCCGTTCTTGGCGGCGGGCGCGTTCGCTTCAGGAGCCACCGCGGGTGTGGAATGAGGAGCAACCAACAAGGGTCCGCCGCACGCGCTTTCGACCTCGCCCGCAAGCGATTCAGCCAGCATCGCGCCCTGGCGCGATTTCGTCGCGCAGATTTGCGCGGCCGTCAAGCCCAGGGCGCCGCGCAGATCGGTTCCGTCAATATTCGCCCCCGACAGGTTGGCCCCGCTGAGCACTGTCCCCGGAAACTGTGCTCCCCGAAGATCGCCGTCCTCGAGGTTGGCGTCGATGAAAATGGCCGACCCGAGCTGCGCGCCCCTCAGGGTGGCGCCGGTCATCTTTGCCGACCACAAATAGGTCTGCGTCAAATTGGCATGATCGAGTCGTGCACCGTCCAGGTAGGCGGAGCGTAAGTCGGTTTTCTCGAAATTCGCGCGTTCCGCCGAGGAGGCGCTGAGCCTGGCCCCGTAGAGGGAAGCGCCCTGAAACTGGGCATCAATCAGGATGGCGCCGAGCAGCGAACAATAGGACAAATTGGCCTCGCGCAAATCGGCGCGATCGAGATTTGCTCCGTCCAGATTGCTGCGATCGAGATTCACATGATAAAGCCGAGCGCGGTCCAAGATGGCATAGCGCAGCGTGGACTGACCCAAGTCCGCGCCGCGAAGATCCGCATCGGAGAGGAAGGCACCCTCAAAGTCGGTATGCCACAAGTGTGCATTGACCAGGAAGATGCCGTAGGCTTGCGCGTACCGGAAGCTCGTGTCGATCAGAGTTGCGCCCCGCACAGAAGAGATTTCTTGATCTGCGCCGGTCCAATGGGCGGGAGGGCGCGAAAGCCAAGCTTCGGTTAAGTCGGCGTAGGGATCGTAACCGGCCGACCAGAAGACCGTCGCCGCCCAGCGCCGGATGTTGTCGGGGCCAAATTGAGGCGCGCGCGATCTGCCGTGCGGCGCTCCTTTGGTGACGCCAATGGTTAGGAAGAGAAGCACGGCGCCAAGGCCGACCGACACACCAAAAACATTGATCTCGCGCAGCTTCGAAACCCATTGCCACTGGTGCCTTGTTTCAAGCGACCATCGCTCTTGAGGACGCCCGATCTTGATGGTCGAATAAAGCGCTACGGCAAACGCCACAACAAATAAGAGCGCATGCAACATCGTTCCATGCAAGTTCTGCAGGGTGAGGTAGCGCGCCCAGAACAGGAAGAGAGTAAGCGGAGTACCCCAGTAGGCCAGTAACAGGGCCAGCACACGCTCGATCAGGCGCGTGGAGGCCGCCTCGCGGTTCATCCATCGGAAGTGCGCACGCAAAAGCCCGCGCACGATCCGCGACGCATCCTGGCCAAGCTCACGCCCGTCGGGGAATATCCCCGGCAGCTGCAGCACCATATCCCACAGCGCTTGCAGATGAAAATGGAAGACGAGATAAAGAATAAAGAGAACGACCGGCGCGATCAGATAGATTTGCGCAGCGGGCAGGGCAGCCGCGGCGGCTGCCGAGTGAAAGGGCAGGATCGACAGATTCCCGAGCAACTGCACATCTCTTGTCCTCCAGATCATCAGTGCGGACACGGCCGTAACCGCCATCATCGCGGTGAAGAAGCGAGCAGCCGTCTGGGAATTGCGCTGGAAGGCAAGCCGTGCCGGGAACTCGGACGTGTGTTCGGGCAACGACGCCTCGCGCAGATTGGCCCCCGCAATCTGGCTGGCCACCAGGCCCATGGCCGACTCGAGGGTTGCCCCTTCTAGATTCGCACCCTCGAGATTGGCTCCAACTAGGCAGCATTCGTTCAAGTTCGCGCGCACCAGGCAAGAGTCGCGAAGATCGGCAAGAAGCAGGTCCGCGCTCTCAAGATTTGCATCGCGCAAGTCTGCATGCCGCAAATTGACGCTGATCAAATCGGCATGCTGAAGGTCGAAACCGGAAAGGTCGGCTCGGCGTCCCGCCGCGCCCCGCGATTCAACCCACTCCTTGTGGCAGGCAAGCGTTTCTTCAAAGGCCCAATCGCTCGCAACCGATGTCGCCCGACCCGCAGGGTCGCTCGCCGATGCTGCCTGAACCTCGGCATTCTTGCTGGCATCAGCTCCGGGCTGCTCGCGGCCGGCCTCATCGAGCGCCCGTTCGGCCCACTCGATACTGAGGGCACGAAGTTCCGGCGCTGGCTCCGTGCCGGCCGACGGCGCATCCTCCCGAGCAGGTGGTGTGCTGCCGGCGGCGAGGTTCGCGTCTGCCGCCGGGTTCACCCCTACGGCCGGAAGCCCGGCCGCGATTTCCTGCTCAACCAGCTCCCTGAGGCGGCCCTCACCTGGCGGCCCCCCAGCGCTCCTGTCGCCCCGAGCGGCGACGGTTGGACCGTCTAGGTTCACCGCGGTCGCGGGCTGGCCAGCCTCATCGCTGCGGAATAGGTTCTCGAGGATATCGGTTGCCGAGGGCAGTTCGGCGGCGGGAATAAGCCCCTCGGCCGCGTCGACCGTTGCGACCGACGACGTGGTCCGGCTCGCTCGGTCGACCGGAGCTTCTCCCGACATCTGTACCTCGGTATCTTCTGGCTTCGACGTGTCAGTTTCCTTCCGGTCCGGCAACCCGCCGGACGGCTCGCGAAGCGAGAACCGGAAAAGCGATTTCATCGGCAAATCCCTGCGGGCAAAGAACTTGGCCCAACGGACGGCGGCACCCAGCGATCTGGTCGACAGAATCCGCCGCCTGTGCCGTGACGTGTCCCGGTACGTACGGACGAACCAAGGAGCCCCACTTTGCGCTTTCTGTTTATCTTAGCCCTTACCATCCTAGCGCGACCGGTTTTTGCCGGCGTCCTGTCCAACAGTGCAACAGATGTACAGCTGTTCAACGCTGCATTCGAGTACTGGAAAGGCTTATAATCCCGGCCAGGAAACGGGGGGTGGGGCGATGTCGACCGAAACAGCGGTTCGAGCAACGGCGGTGAAGGCTCCTGAGAGCGTGGCCGCGCCGGCCGAGCGCTTGCAGTCGCTCGACATCTTCCGCGGCTTGACCATTGCCGGGATGATCCTGGTCAACAACAATGGCGACTCGAGCGCCGCCTATTGGCCGCTCGAGCACTCTGCGTGGAACGGCTGGACGCCCACCGACCTCGTGTTCCCGTTTTTCCTATTCATCGTGGGCGTTTCGATGGTGTATTCATTTCGCGCGCGACTCTCGCGCGGAGAGTCTCGCCACGCAATCCTGCTGCACGCGCTGCGCCGGGCGATCATCCTGTTCGCCATCGGCGTGCTGGTCATCAATAGCTTCCCCGGCGGCTACAACCTCTCCCATATCCGCATCTACGGTGTTCTGCAGCGCATCGCGATCTGCTACTTGGTGGCGGCTGTCTTTGTCCTGTGGTCCAGCGTACGAGTGGAGATCGTGGCGGTGGCAGCCTGTTTGATTGGCTATTGGATATTGATGCGCCACGTTTGGGTACCCGGATTCGGCATTCCCGGACGGGATATTCCGCTGCTTGATCCCGATCGCAACCTTGTGGCCTGGCTGGACCGCAAATTACTCATGGGCCATCTATACGAAGGCACGCGCGACCCCGAAGGCCTGCTCAGCACGATTCCGGCTGTCGGGACGGCCTTGCTCGGCGTGCTGACCGGGGAATGGCTACGGTCAAACCGCAGCACGCGGTCAAAGGCTTGGGGAATGGTGATCTTCGGACTCATCGGGCTTGCCGCGGGCAAATTCTGGAACATCTGGTTTCCGATCAACAAGAAGCTCTGGACCAGCTCATTCGTGCTCTTCACAGCCGGCTTTGCACTGGTTCTTCTGGCCCTTTGCTATTGGCTGTGCGACGTGCGCAAGTCGCGCGGGCGCTGGGGCCTGCCGGCTTTGGTTTTCGGAATGAATGCGATAGCGGCCTATGTCCTTTCCGAAGTTCTTGCCTCAACGCTGGGCAGCGTCCATTTCCGGTCCTCTGGCGCTGATAACTCCTTGCGGGCAATCATTTATCGACATGTTTTTACCTCGCCCGGGGCGGCCCCAAGCGCGAACGCGTCACTCGCCTATTCGATTTCCTTTGTGCTTGTTTGTTGGCTGGTGATGTGGTGGTTCTACCGCAGGAAGATCTTCCTGAAGATCTGAATCAGAGCCGAGTTGTGTCCCGTTTTCCGAGAAGGGGCGACAAACGCCGTTTGTGTCGCCGATGCAGCTCGATGAAAACGGCAGCCGCTCGGCCATGAAGAGAGGGAAACGCGCCGATCGCGCGCGCCTACCTGCGGCTCAGGACGGAATCAAAGTAGACAAGCATAGCGGGCGAGGTCCAATCCTGCTCCCCGACAATCTTGCGGTCAATGCGACCCTGGCGGTCGATCACGTAGCTTTCCGGGTACATGGTCGTCCCGTAGGAAAGCGCGATCTGTTTCGAAGGATCGAGGTAGGTCGGAAAATCGATGTGGAACGTCTCGAGGAAGCCCCGGTAAGAGACCTCATCCTCCTCGACACCCGGATCAATTCCGAGGACCATCCCGCCGAGCGGGGCCATATGCTGCTCGAGCTCGTTGAGCGAGGGCGCTTCGTCGCGGCACGGTGGGCACCATGACGCCCAGAAATTTACGAGCACGACGCGTCCCCGCAGATCGGATAAACGCGTCGGTTTGCCGTCGAGCGTCAGAGCAAAGTCATGCTCCGGTGTTCCATGAATGCTCGGCTCACCCTGGCGATAGTCGGGGTGGGCAAAGGCCGCCACCAGAGCGGCGAGGAATGCGAGCGCGATTCCCGTCTTGACTTTCCGTTTTAATTCCTTGTCCAAGCCCCTCTATAATAGGGTATCTCGTAGATCGAGCGGTAGCAGTTTACACGCTGTTTTTTTCCGGCGCTCCGTTGAAACAGCCAAATCGAAATAGAGCCATAGTTTCCGCCATCGTTCCGGCCAGGAATGAAGAAGCGTCCATTGCTCGCGTGGTTGACTCGCTTGCCGCGCAGGCGGAAATCGGCGAAGTCATCGTGGTAAACGACCAATCCGCGGACCACACCGGCCAGGTCCTGACCGAGCTTGCTGCGCGCATCCCCAAGCTGCGTGTTCTTGCCACGGACACTTTGCCGAGCGGCTGGACCGGCAAGAACTACGCACTGTCCGTGGGGGCCCAGGCGGCGACGGGGAAATGGCTGCTGTTTACCGATGCCGACACCCTTCATCTGCCCGGGGCAACCGCCCGTGCTCTCAGCGACGCGAGGGAAACCGCTGCGGCGCTCGTGTCCTACTCGCCGGAACAGGAGCTCGGGACCTTCTGGGAACGCGCCCTAATCCCGCGTGTCTTCTGGATGCTGTCGCAAAGGTATTCGTTCGCCAACGTAAGCGACGCAGCGATGCCCGATGCCGCCGCAAATGGCCAGTTTCTTCTCCTGCGCCACTCCGTGTACACGGCCCTTGGCGGGCAGAGGGCCGTGGCGGGGGAGATTCTGGAGGATGTAGCCCTTGCCCGGCGGGTCAAGGGCACTGGCCAGCGGCTGTTTTTTAACGATGGGCACGGCATCGTGCGCACGCGCATGTACCACTCGTTCGCTGCCTTGTGGGAGGGCTGGACCAAGAACCTCTATCCGCTGGTCGGAGGGTCGAAATCCGCCCTGTTCGGTGAATTAGTGGATCTGATCGTTCTGATCGCCGTGATTCTGCTGGCCACCGTTCACCCGCTCCGCGAGGCCGACCGCGTCGTACTGGGCGCCGGCATCCTGTTTCTGGCGGGCCGGGTCCTCGGGTACGGCACCTTCCTGCGCCGGAATCTTTTCCCCCTTTCGCTGATCCAATATTATGTCCCGGGCACGTGCCTCTATTGGGCCGCTCTGCTGGCCTCCTGGTGGAAAAACACGCGGGGGACAGTAACCTGGAAGGGAAGGGTGTACCGGCGGCCAGCGTCGAGCCGGGGCGAGCAGGAAGCCAACGCGGAATCTCTTAGAAACGCCACATGATTCGAATCACGCGCAAAGTGGAGTTCTCGGCCGCGCACTTCTATCACAACCCGAATTTCACGGCCGAGGAGAATCGCCGCCTGTTCGGCAAATGCAGCAACCCGCATGGGCACGGGCACAACTACGTTCTCGAAGTAACCGTAGCCGGCGAGCCTGACCCGGTAACCGGGATGGTGCTCGACCTCAAGGAGTTAAAGGACATCCTACAGCGCGAAATTGTCGACCGCATGGATCATCGTCACCTCAACTACGAAGTTCCCGAGCTGGCTGGCCGGATCCCGACCTGCGAGAACATTGCTTTCCTGATCTGGCAGTTGCTCGAGCCAACCATCACGCGGGGGAAACTCGACCGAGTTCGCCTCTATGAGTCGCCTGACTTGTTTGCAGATTGCACGGCGGACGGCGCCGGTCCTGGGGCGCGACCGGTCGAGGATGAACAATGAAGGTCTCGCTTTCGCGCCGCTACCGCTTCGCTGCCTCGCACCGTTTGCACAGCGCGGAATTCGATGCGGACACCAACCGGCGCATGTACGGCAAGTGCGACAGCCCGTACGGGCACGGGCACAACTACACTCTGGAAGTGACTTTCAGCGGCCCCATCCAGCTGTCGACTGGAATGATCGTGAATCTTGGAGAACTCGATCCCTTCGTGGAACGCGAGGTGATCGAGGTCTTCGACCACAGGTATCTGAACGAGGAAATCGCCGAATTTCACGATCGAGTGCCCACCACGGAGAATCTTGCCCGCGAGATCTTTCGCCGGTTGCGGGATTTCCCCGGCGCCAAGCTCGAGGGCGTGCGCATCGAGGAGACCAGCAAGAACAGTTTCGAATACAGGGGCGAAGAATCAGGAGCAGCACACCGATGAGCGAAGCCACGGAAATCACCATACCGGAAACCGCCGGCGCAGAAACGATCGCCGGCCTGGTTCGCAAGATGCTCGTTCAACTCGGCGAGGACCCTAACCGCGAAGGCCTTCGCCGCACGCCCGAACGCTTCGAGAAGGCCCTGCGCTTTTTGACCAGCGGATACCGCCAGGATCCGGAAAAGCTGCTGAACGGCGCCATGTTCACGGTGTGCTACGACGAAATGGTTGTGGTGCGCGATATCGAGGTCTACAGCCTCTGCGAGCACCACCTGCTCCCCTTCTTCGGGAAATGCCACGTGGCCTACATTCCGAGCAAGAAGGTCGTAGGCCTCAGCAAGATCGCGCGGCTTGTAAACATGTACGCGCGCCGGTTGCAGATTCAGGAGCGCTTGACCAGCCAAGTCGCCAAGGCCATTCAGGAGAAGCTCAGCCCGCAGGGGGTCGGGGTGATCATCGAAGCCCGGCATCTGTGCATGGTCATGCGCGGAGTCGAAAAGCAGCATTCGAGCGCGACCACCAGCGCCATGCTCGGTGTCTTTCGCGACAATAAACAGACCCGCGATGAATTCTTGGCGCTGGTTCACGGGGGAAGACCATGATGGCCCGGGGGTTAGTCAAGGAGCCGACGGCCGCCGGCGGTGAGAGTGGTCGACCGAATCCGAAGCGGCCCGACGACCAACTCTCGCCAAAGCTGGTTCGCCCGAGATGTCGCGTCGCGGCGAATCGCTGGGCTTCGGGCGAGCGAGTCTCCTAAGGAGGCCTACAGGAATTCCCTTTGCGCCCCTGTCCTCCTGTGCTAGCATTTTTAGTGTGTAGAAGAGAGAAAACAGAGCAGAAAAGGGTCCGGCGACAAATGGGGGAGGGGGCGAGTTGATGGAAGCGAAGGCAGAATTAATCGAGCAATTCCGGACGCACCCCAAGGATACGGGTTCTCCGGAAGTGCAGATTGCATTGCTGAGCGAACGAATCAACTACCTCACGACCCACCTGAAGGCCCACGCAAAAGATCACGCTTCGCGGCGCGGATTGATCATGATGGTCAATAAGAGGCGCCGTTTGCTGGACTATCTCAATCGCCGGGACCCGGATCGGTATCGCGAGATTGTGGAACGACTCAGTTTGCGCAAGTAGCGCGGACCACCCGGATCTTCGCCTAAACCGCGTTTTTCCCAGGCATCGAGAGAGCAGGGCAGTCGTGCGCGTCGCGGCGCGGGTCTTCTGAGCCACACGTTGCTTATTCTCTTCTCGCCTGTTTTCTTCTTCTTACACAATGATCCGAGAGGCGACTCTCGACAACTGATCGTGCGTCCCAGCTATGGGAAGAAAAGGATTTAACAAGATGTTTGAACAAGTAAGTATGGATGTCGGCGGTCGTACGCTGACTTTTGAGACAGGGAAGATGGCGCGACAGGCCCACGGCGCCGTGGTGGCGCGCTACGGCGACACCGTCATTCTGGCCACAGCCTGTATGGATAACAAGCCCACGGAGAAGGACTTTCTGCCGCTGACTGTAGATTATCGTGAATATACGTACTCGGCCGGCAAGATTCCCGGCGGGTTCTTCAAGCGAGAAGGACGTCCGTCCGAGCGCGAGATCCTGGTTTCGCGACTGATCGACCGACCGTTGCGGCCGCTCTTTCCGGAAGGATGGTCGACGGAAACCCAAGTGGTCGCCATGGTGCTCTCCGCGGACAGCGAAAACGATCCCGACGTCATCGGGGTGACCGCCGCTTCTGCGGCGCTCTCGATTTCGAAGATTCCGTTTGCCCGCGCGATTGCCTGCGTTCGAGTCGGCTTGATCGATGGCCGACTCGCCGTCAATCCGACCGTGGCGGAGCAAAAGACCAGCCTATTGAACATTGTGGTGGCCGGTACCGACGAGGCGATTGTCATGGTTGAATCTGGGGCACTCGAGGTATCCGAGGACACCATCGTGGAGGCCCTCGAGTTCGGCCATGCGGAGATTCGGAAGATCGTCGCGGGAATCCGCGACCTCCAAGCCCGCGTAAGTCCTCAGAAACTGAGCGTGACGCCGCCGCCGTTTGACGAAAACCTGTACAAGGAAATCGCCACCCAGTTCGGCGATCGGCTGCGCGACGCCTTGGATACCGCAAAGCATCCGAAGCTGGAAAGCTACGCTATGGTGGACCTCATCCATAAGGAAATCCTCGAAAGGTTTCCCGAGGAGGATGAGGAAAAGCGCAAGCTCGCCAGCCGCGCCTTCGAGCGCTTGCGCGAACGGATCTTCCGCGATGACATGCTGGGTCGCCGCCGTCGTCCGGATGCTCGGGCTTTCGACCAGACCCGCCAGATCACGTGCGAGGTCGGCGCGCTTCCGCGCGTGCATGGCTCGGCGCTTTTCACGCGCGGGGAAACGCAATCGCTGGCCACCGCTACGCTGGGCACCAAGGAAGACATGCAGCGGCTCGACCTCCTCTTTGAGGAGGAGGCCTTCAAGCGTTTCATGCTGCACTACAACTTCCCGCCCTTTTCGGTCGGGGAAGTGAAGATGCTCCGCGGACCGGGACGCCGCGAAATCGGCCACGGCGCTCTCGCCGAGCGTGCCCTTACGAATCTGCTTCCGCCGGAGACAGAGTTTCCTTACGCCGTTCGCGTGGTGTCCGACATCCTTGAATCAAACGGCTCCTCCTCGATGGCCACCGTCTGCGGCGGCTCGCTCGCGTTGATGGATGCGGGCGTGCCTCTGCGATCACCGTGCGCGGGCATCGCCATGGGGCTCGTTGTCGAGGGCGACGACTACGCCATCCTCACCGACATCGCCGGCGCCGAAGATCACTACGGGGACATGGACTTCAAGGTGGCCGGAACGCGGCAGGGAATCACCGCACTGCAGATGGACATCAAGGTCACCGGCGTCAGCATCGCCATGATGCGTGAGGCGCTGGCCCAGGCTCGAAAGGCTCGCGTCGAGATCCTCGACATCATGGACCGCACGCTTTCTGGTGCAAGGCCCGAGATTTCGACCTACGCGCCGCACCTCTACCAGTTGAGCATCCCGACCGACAAGATTCGCGACCTGATCGGCCCGGGCGGCAAGAAGATCCGTTCGATCATCGACGCGACGGGAGTGAAGATCGACGTCATGGACGACGGAAAGGTTCACGTCTTCGCCAGTAACGGCTCATCGGCCGACGAGGCGCTTAAGATGATTCACGAGGTGACCGCTACAGCGGAAATCGGCAAGACCTATCTTGGCAAAGTGGTGCGCATCGCAGATTTTGGGGCCTTCGTCGAGCTTTTCCCAGGCACTGACGGCCTGCTGCACATCAGCGAAATTGCCGAGCAGCGGATTCGTTCCGTGCGCGACGAGCTGAAGGAAGGCGATCAGATTCTGGTGAAGGTTCTGGCGATCGAGGGGAACAAGATTCGCCTGAGCCGCAAGGCCGTCCTGCGCGAGCAGCGCGACAAGCACGCTCAGCACAAGCACGAAGCCGCAACGTAAGATCTTGCCCCACGTCTAGACGCGCAGGTTCATCGAGAGGGAGGCCATGCGGCCTCCCTTTTTCGTTCCGAGACGGAGGCGCAGTTCCCGGTTGAGGGCTCGATTCGCCTGGGCCGAATCCCCGCGTCCGTTCTCTGGATTATTCTTCGCGAGACCCCACACGCTCGATGCGGGCGCCGGCTTTCACGAGCTTTTCCTCGATGCGCTCGTAACCGCGATCGATGTGGTAGACGCGATCGATCACCGTCGTATTCTTGGCGACCAGGGCGGCCAGCACCAGCCCCGCGCTGGCGCGCAGGTCGGAAGCGGTCACCGGCGCACCGCTGAGCAGAGTTGGCCCGGTCACCGTCGCCAGATTGCCGTCGATGGATATATTCGCGCCCATGCGCTTCATCTCGACCGCGTGCAGATAGCGATTCTCGAAGATCGTTTCGCGGACGTGCGAAACACCCGCCGCCTGGGTAGCCAAGGCCATGAACTGGGCCTGCATATCGGTCGGGAAGCCGGGGTATTCTTCGGTCGTGATGTCCGCGGCGACCAATTTCTTCGCTCGACGAACGCGCAATGCCTTGATGCCCTCGACAGCAATATCGACGCCACAGCCCTTCAGTTTCGCCATGATTGCGCCGAGATGATCCGGCTCGCAGCAGGTGAGGAGCAGCTCTCCGCCCGTAATGGCTCCAGCAACAAGGAAAGTTCCCGCTTCGATGCGGTCGGGGATAATTGCATGGGTTGCGCCGTAGAGCTTCTCGACCCCCCGAACGCGAATCGTCGAGCTGCCGGCGCCGTCGATCTTTGCGCCCATTTTGCCGAGCAGGTCCGCCAAGTCCACTACTTCCGGCTCGAGTGCCGCGTTTTCGAGCACGGTGTCGCCTTCGGCAAGCACCGCCGCGGTCAAGATGTTTTCGGTTCCCGTCACCGTGATCTTGGGGAAGCGAAAGGTGGTCCCGCGAAGGCGCCGCGCGCGCGCCTCGATGTAGCCGTGGTCAACCGTAACCTCGGCCCCTAGCTTCTCGAGTGCCCGAATGTGCAGATCGACCGGCCGCGCTCCGATCGCGCATCCGCCCGGCAGGGACACCCGGGCATAGCCGAAGCGCGCAACCAGGGGCCCGAGCGTCAGAATTGAGGCCCGCATCGTTTTGACGAGTTCGTAGGGCGCCTCCGCATGCGAAACAGTTTCCGCCTGAATCTCGAATTCGCTCGGCGGGAGGTCGGGGCTAAACACCCGACATCGCATGTGCGCCAGCAGCTTGGCCATGGTAATGATGTCGCGCACGTGCGGGATGTTTTGGAGGCGGACCGTTTCGTTGGTCAATAGCGCCGCAGCCATGGCCGGCAGGGCAGCATTTTTCGCCCCGCTGATTCGTACGGCGCCTTCGAGCGGCCGCCCTCCCTGGATTCTGAATTGGTCCATTCCTATTTTCCCCGCTCGCTCGACCGCCGCCGAGACTCGATCGAAGCGGCCAGCGCCTCGCGCACGCTCCCGCCTGACTTTTTGAGCAGTCGCTGTGCTCGGGCAGCGCTCAACCCTGTTTTCAGCATCACCAACGCAAGGGGCAGGTTGTGTCGGCTCCGACGCAGTGCGTGTGCGGCCGCCGACGCGCTCACCCCGGCCGTCTCCTCGAGAATCTTGGCACCGCGCCGCCGCAACTTCTCGTTTGTAGCCAGCAAATGGATCATTTGGTTCCCGTACACGCGGCCCAGGCGAACCATCGAAGCCGTGGAAAGCATGTTCAGGACCATCTTTTGCGCCGTGCCTGCTTTCATCCGCGTCGATCCCGCAAGCACTTCCGGCCCGGTCTCCGTAACGATCGGAATGTGGGCCTCACGGGCGAGCGGGGAACGCCGATTCGAGGTCAGCCCTATGGTTCCCGCGCCGCGCCGCCGCGCAAATCGGAGCGCACCTAGAACGTAGGGGGTTGTCCCGCTGGCGGCAATCCCCACGACCACATCGGCGCCGCTTAAACGGGCCTTGGCCAGGTCGCGCGCGCCATTGACGGCTGAATCCTCCGCACCTTCCACGGCATGAAGGAGTGCGCGATTCCCTCCGGCAATGAGCGCCTGCACCTTACTCCTCGGCGTGCCAAACGTCGGCGGACATTCGGCCGCATCGAGTAGAGCGAGCCTGCCGCTGGTTCCTGCTCCGACATAGAAGAGCCTGCCGCCGCGGCGGAGAGTCTCGACGATGGCTTCGACGGCTCGCGCGATCTGGGGCAAAGCACGTCTCACCGCGAACGCGACGGTCGCGTCCTCGTGATTCAACATGCGCAGAATCTCGAGCGTTGGTTTTGTGTCGAGCCCGTGTGATCGAGGGTTGATCTGCTCGGTCTTCAGGTGCTTCAAAACGGCCCCCGCCCAAAAGATCAATTATAGCGACTTGCGGACGCGGGGTTTCGACCGGAGAGAGTGTTCTGCGCGATTTGTGCCGAGGGAGTCATCGGCCGCCTGTCGACCCGGCAGCTTCGAAGCCGAGGGCCGCGAGGACGGCGTCATGGACCGCGGGGCGCACTTGGCGAATCTTTTCGTTCGCGCGCGTCGGGTTAACCCGGTTCGTGAGCAGCACGACGAACAGGTCGCGTTCCGGATCGAGCCAGATGGACGTGCCGGTAAACCCGGTGTGGCCAAAGGCCTTCGAGGAGAAGTCGTGCCCGGCAGAGGAAGGCTGGGTAACCACATCCCAGCCAAGCGTACGCGCCGAGCTGCCGATCTCCTGCCGGGCGGTAAACTCCTCGATGGTTGAGCGGTTCAGCAGGCGATGATCGTTGTAGATTCCCCCGTTCAGCATCATCTGGGCGAAGGCAGATATGTCCGGCGCCGTCGAGAAGAGGCCGGCGTGGCCGGCCACGCCCCCCATGGCCCAGGAATTCTCGTCGTGAACCTCACCCCAGACCAGCCGGTGGCGGTAGCTCTGGTCGAGTTCAGTGGGCGCAATTCTCGACCGCAGGCTGCGGGGCGGGTTGAACGTCGAATCCCTCATGCCCAGCGGCTCGAAGATTTCCTGTTCGGCAAATTGGTCGAGCCGCTCGCCGGTCAACCGTCGGACGATCTCCCCGAGGAGCATGAATCCCAGATCAGAGTACTCGACCTTGGTTCCCGGTTCATACACCAACGGCTCAGAGAGAGCGCGATGAATGATGTCCTCGTACCCCTTGGTGTCTTTGAAGAACTGCCGCACACCGGGTAGCCCCGAGTCATGCAACATCAAATTGCGGACCTTGATGCGCGCCCGCCAGGTCGGATTCGGATCGGTCTTGGCCGCCGCGGCAAACTCCGGCAGGTAGCGCGACACCGGTGCGTCCAGATCGATCCGTCTCTGTTGCCATAACATCATGATCGACGTCGTGGTGACCACCACCTTGGTCACCGAGGCCATGTCGTACAGGGTATCGGCCTTGACGAGCGCCGATTTCGGATCCCGCGTCAGCCGGCCAAAAGGATGCAGAGTGAGTTGATCGTTCCACCCGACCGCGAGCACGCCGCCCGGAAAAGCATCGTCGGCAAGTGCCTGATCGAGTACATGATAGGCCGGTGCGAGCCTTTCGACCAGGGAAGGCGGGGCGGGCCTGAGCGTCATGGGGTTTCGATCCTGGCGAATACCATCCCCGCGCTTGGTGGTTCCCGGAACGGTGACCGGAATCTTGCCTAGGAACGGCAGCTGTCCGAACAACGCTCGCGCCGCCGCTCTTTGTGCTACATCATTGGTGCTGAACTCGGAAATCCACGTCTGCGCGTTCGGAAACCGTTCAATCAGATAGGGGCTGCCGAACGCCACGACGACCATGGGCTTGCCGGTCGAAAGCATCTGGTTGACGAAGTCGCGCTCATCGTCAGGGAAGCCGACGTTGCCCTTGCGGTCCGCCACGCGCACGAAGATCGCCGCGACGGCGACATCGTAGGTATCCGGCGCCGGGAGCTTGAGCTGGCTCACGCCAAAATACTGCGTATCCGCGCGCAGCACGTTCAGCGAATCGACGCGCCAGCGAATCTCTGGCTCGATTGTTTCACCCGGATACGGATCGGGATCAGCCGAAAGGGAAACCAACAACACGCGCAGCGGCTTGGTCGAATCGATGGGCACCACCTTCTGGGAATTCCGCAGCAGCGTGACGCCGCGATCGGCGATCGACTGGGCCTGGTTTTCGTAATCCGGTTGCGCAAACGTTTCGTTGATGCGCGGTACGTCGACAAAACGGTTCCGGTTCAAGCCGAGCCGCGCCTTGGCCTCGAGGATTCGGCGTACGGACGCATCAATGCGCTTCACGGATATGCGCCCGGAGCTGACGGCATCCAGCAATCCCTTCATCGCCGCATCCGGCACGGGAGGCATGAGCAGTACGTCTGCGCCGGCTTCGACCGATCGCACCGAAGCTTCGTCGGGAGGATAGAGCGAGGTGACCCCGCCCATGTCCATGGCGTCGGTGACAATCAGGCCCCGGAATTTCAGCTCCTCGCGCAGCAGGCCGGTGAGGATGTTTTTGGAGAGGGTTGCGGGCACGTCGGGGTCAGGTTCGAAGGCAGGCACGGAAAGGTGCCCGGGCATGATCGAGCTTACGCCCGCGGCAATCGCCGCACGGAAGGGAACCAGCTCGACGCTCCAGAGCTCATTGCGGTCCCCTGGAACAATGGCGAGGGTCAAGTGCGAGTCGACGTTGACGTCGCCATGCCCGGGGAAATGTTTGGCCGTGGCCAGGGCCCCATTGTCTTCGACGCCGCGGATGAAATTCGACACATACTGGCTGACCGTCGCGGGGTCTTCGCCGAAGGAGCGGATATTGATGATCGGATTGTCCGGATTGTTGTTCACATCCGAATCGGGAGCGAATATCCACTGCACACCGGCCGCGCGCGCTTCCTTGGCAACAATCTTGCCCTCCTCATAGGCCAGCTGCGGATCACCGGTTGCTCCGACCGCCATGGCCGCCGGAAAATTCGTGCCTTCGTCCAGCCGCTGCCCCGTGCCCGATTCGAAATCCGCCGCGATCAGGAGCGGGACCTTTGCGCGGCGCTGAAATTCGTTGGTGATCACGGCGGTCGGATACACCTGGCTGCGCTCGATCCCGAGCGGCCCGCGGGTCGTGCCGATAATCAATCCACCGACTTGATTCTGCTCCACCTCGTGCAGCATCTCTTTGTATTCGGGACTTTCCGTCGACGCGAAAACGCCCAGGTAGTACACCATCAGCATCTGGCCGATTTTTTCGCGCAGCGTCATCCGTTTCAGCGTTTGCTCGACCCACGTTGAACGGTTCCCGCGCGGCGAGGTCTGGGAGGCAGTTTTCTGAGCGCGTGCGGACAAGGTCATGAGAAGCGAAACGGCCAGCAGGAACCAGCCGGAATTACGCATCGACGGTGGCCTCGGGGTTCCATGTTGACGCCCGCATTCCGCGGCTGTATATAGCACACGAGTTCATGCCGCACAACCGACCCTCGCCACGGGTGTTTCGTTTCTGTTCTTTCCTGGCCATCGTTCCTTTCGGTCTAATCCTCGCCAGCTGGCACAGCAAGGGTGCCGTTCGCGGCGCATCTCCGAGCGCACGACGAGCGGCCAGTTCGCCGCAGACGAAGACGGGCATTGATGTCCTCGAGCAACAGAGTTTCGCACCTCTGCGAGGAAAGCGTATCGGCCTGATCACGAACCAGACGGGTGTCGATTCGGCAGGCCATCGTACGATCGATGTCTTGGCCCATGCCGCAGGCGTCCAGCTCGTCGCCCTATTCAGCCCCGAGCACGGGATCCGGGGAGCCGCGGACGAAGCCGTCCCAAACGGCTCAGATCCGGCCACGGGACTGCCGATCTACAGCCTGTACGGGCCGACGCGGCGTCCGGCGCCTGAAATGCTGGCAAATCTCGACGCGCTCGTTTTCGACATCCAGGACGCCGGCGTGCGTTTCTACACCTACGTCACCACCATGGGCTACGCGATGGAGGAAGCTGCCAAACAGCACCTGTCGTTTTTCGTCCTCGATCGGCCCGACATTCTCGGGGGCGAAATCATGGAAGGCCCGGTACTCGACGGCGACAAGACCTCCTTCGTTGCCTATTTCCCGATGCCCGTGCGTTTCGCCATGACCCTGGGCGAGCTGGCCGAAATGTTCAACGCCGAGAAACGAATCGGCGTTCATCTCGAGGTCATCAGAATGCAGGAATGGCGCCGCCGGGAAACGTACGGCGAGACGGGACTGGCCTGGGTACCACCTTCTCCAAACCTGCGCACCTTGCGGGCCGCGTTCCTTTATCCGGGCATCGAGATTTTGCAAGCGGCGGGGGTCAGCGTGGGCCGCGGTACGGACTCGCCGTTTGAGCGATTCGGAGCCCCTTGGATCCATGCCGAAACGCTGGTTGCCGAGCTCAATCGCCGCAAGATCCCGGGGGTCCGCTTCGCGCCCACTCGATTCACGCCCGACGCTGATCTCTACAAAGGTCAGCCATGCGAAGGCACTTCCGCGCGTGTCACCGATCGCGAGTCATTCCGCGCGATGCTCATGGGACTTGAAATCATCGAGGTTCTTCACCGTTTGTATCCCCAGAACTTCCAGATCGCGAAGACGATCGAACTGCTCGGATCGCAGTCGACGGTCGAGCAGCTCACCCGGGGGGACGAGCCGCGCACCATCCTCGCCGGCTGGGCTCCCGAGCTCGACCGTTTTCGCAGCACGCGTCGGAACTACCTCCTCTACCCGTGAAGGGATCGCCCCATGACACAGCTCGGATTGCCGAAAGCTTGGCTTGCCTGGAGCAGCGGTAAGGACAGTGCGTGGGCCTTGCATACCATCCGGCAGAGCAAGGAAGTCGAGGTCGTGGCGCTGCTGACCACGATCAATCGCACTCACCAGCGCGTCGCTATGCACGCCACTCGCGAAGGGCTCGTCGAAAGGCAGGCTGCGGCAGCCGGTCTCCCGCTGGTCAAGGTACCGATTCCATCCCCGTGTTCCAATCAGGAATACGAGTGGGCCATGGACGCCGCAATGGCCCGCGCGCGAGAGGAAGGCGTTCGACACGTCGTCTTCGGTGACCTGTTCCTCGAAGACATTCGCGCGTACCGGGAGAAGAAACTCGCCGCCTGCGGCATGACCCCCGTCTTTCCTCTTTGGCGCAGAGATACTCGATGTCTGGCCGAGGCGATGCTCGCCGGCGGGCTGTCGGCCTTCTTGACCTGCGTCGACCCGCGCAAGCTCGAACGTCGATTCGCGGGCAGGCATTTCGACGTGAACCTGCTCGCCGAGATTCCGCCCGAGGTCGATCCATGCGGGGAAAATGGCGAGTTTCACACCTTCGCCAACGCCGGCCCCATGTTTGACCGCATCATTCCGGTATCGGTCGGTGAAATCGTCGAGCGCGACGGGTTCGTTTTCGCCGACCTTTTGCCCGCGACAACGCCGGCCGGGGCGGCTTAAAATACGCGTCACGGCCAGGGCCCGCACATGCGCATTTGCTCGTTGTTGCCTTCTGCTACAGAAACCCTGTTTGCTTTGGGCCTCGGCGATTCTGTTGTCGGCGTGACCCATGAGTGCGACTTTCCGCCCGAGGCCGCACGGAAACCGGCCCTGCTCAGACCGCGCGTCGATCCACAGGAACCGCCCGCCGCCGTCGATCGCCGTGTTAGCGAGCTGGCCAGGCGTGGTGAGAGCCTCTATGCCATCGATGCC
The DNA here is from genome assembly GCA_035622135.1 of Candidatus Cybelea sp. Lineage (GTDB taxonomy): Bacteria > Acidobacteriota > Terriglobia > Acidiferrales > UBA7541 > Palsa-295. The sequence goes on from DASPVZ010000005.1 coordinate 66,737, forward strand.
GATCTCCTGTGCTCGATTTCGCCGGACCTGATCGTCACGCAGGATCTTTGCCACGTCTGTGCCGCGTCTCCCGGAGATCTGCAGGCCGCGCTGAGGAGGCTCCCGAAGCGAACGCGCGTCCTGTCTCTCAGTCCCCGGTCGCTCCGAGAGGTTTGGGACGACATTCGGCGCGTCGGCGAGGCTACGGGACGCAAACGCGAGGCGCAGGCCCTGGCTCTCACTCTCGAACAGCGCGTCGCGACAATCGAGAACAGGGTCCGGAACGCGGCTCCGCACCCGCGCGTGCTTTGCCTCGAATGGCTCGATCCTCTTTACGTAGGTGGCCATTGGATTCCCGAGATGGTTGCCAAGGCGGGCGGGGAAGACGTCCTCGGCCGAGCAGGCCAGCCGTCACGTCGCGTCTCCACCGATGAAATCGCCGCCGCGGACCCCCAAGTGATCGTCATCCTGCCCTGCGGCTATGATCTCGATCGAACGGTCAGGGAATTTGCGGAGGCCCAGATCGCCGTAGCCTGGAGCGCCCTGCCTGCCCTGCGCGCCGGCCGTGTTTTCGCCGTTGACGCCAACGGTTATTTTTCTCGCCCTGGGCCGCGCCTGGCCGAAGGGGTCTCGATTCTGGCGCACATTTTCCATCCCGGTCTGCTCCCGCCTGAGCCGGGCTCCCGTTTTCATCAGGTTCTGGCTGGAAGGCGAGCGTAGAATGCTCGGCAGAGGGAACTCGCCGTGCGTCATGCCTTCGCCGAGTTGAACGGTGTTCGGCTGCACTATGTCGAAGGGGGAGCCGGCAAGCTCTTCCTGTTTCTTCACGGCTTTCCCGAATTCTGGTACGGGTGGAGACGGCAGATTGCGGAATTCAGCCGCGATTTCCATGTCGTTGCGCCCGACCTGCGCGGCTACAACCTGTCATCGAAACCGGAAGGCGTCGATTCCTACGGGATTGGCCTGCTCATCGAGGACGTCCACTGTCTCATCCGGCACCTCGGTACCGGTCAGTGCCTGCTCGCCGGCCACGACTGGGGAGGCCTTCTTGCCTGGATCGTCGCGGGCGTTTTTCCCGATCTGGTCGAAAAGTTGATCGTCGTCAACGCTCCGCATCCAGCCATCTTTCTTCGCGAACTTCGCGGCAACCCGGGGCAGCGTCAAGCCAGCCAGTACATGGTGGCATTTCGCGCAAATCCGGACATCGAGAAGGTCATCTCCGCAGATCATTTCGCGAATTTCGATCGGCTCCTGCTCCAGCCGGGCATCGCAAAGGGATACTTCGACGAGGAGGATCGCCGGGCCTATCACCAGGCGTGGTCCGAGCCCGGCGCATTAACGGCAGGACTGAACTACTATCGTGCCGCGCAGCTGGGTCCGCTCGAGCAAGACGCGCCAATTCCGCAGACACTCGCCTCGCTGGCAGACGGCCTCTCTATCCAGGCGGCCACGCTCGTGATATGGGGCGAACAGGATCCCTATCTGCTGACGGGCAACCTTGAGGGGCTCGAGAAGTTCGTGCCGCGGCTCAAGTTGCGCCGCGTGCCCGACGCTACACATTGGGTGATCCACGAGAGATCGGCGCTCGTGAACTCATACATCCGCGAGTTTGTGGAGGAAAAGCCCCTTCGGCCGCCGAGCGCCTGAGGGCGCTGCTCGTGCGTCTATGGCCCGGAAAGAAAACACTGGGTTCACGCCTTGATTGGCGTGATTCGCTGCCGAGCGTCGGTCGACACAGCCGGTGAACCAGGGGGATGCAACCCCTCAAAGACACGCTTTGCCTGAGCACGCGGAATCTCCGAAGCGATTTCCTCAACGCTGAGCTGCCGCAGCCGCTCGACACTCCCAAAGCGCCGCAGGAGCCTCTGTGCGGTGCGCTCTCCGACGCCGTGAATCCGAGTGAGCGACGTTTTAAGGTGTCGGCTCGACCGCCGCTGCCGATGGAAGGTCACCGCGAAGCGGTGCGTCTCGTCGCGAATCTGCTGGATGAGGTGCAACACCGGGGAGTGACGTTCGAGCAGGATTGGCTCATTCTCACGACCAAGCACATACAGAATTTCTTCCCTCTTGGCGATGCTCGCCAGGGGCTGGTTGATGATCTCGAGCTTGTCGAGCGCCTGAGCGGCCGCGTGCAGCTGGCCGATTCCGCCGTCGATCAGGATTAGGCTCGGCATGGGCTTCTGCTCCGCCTGCATTCGCCGGTAGCGGCGCTCAACCGCTTCGCGCAGGCTCGCAAAGTCGTCCCGCAACAGGCCGGCATCCCTTTGGTCGCCGGTAGCCATCGCCTGGCCGCGAAGGATGAATTTTCGGTAGTCCGATTTCTTGAACCGCCCCTCCTCCCACACGACCATCGAGGCGACCGTATCGGAACCCTGCATATGCGAGATATCGAAGCATTCAATGCGCTTCGGTGGTTCGGGCAGCACGAGCGCCGACTCGAGAGCCTCGGCAATCACTTCAGAACTCGGCCGCAGGACGCGGAACCGCTGGATGAAGGAATGTCTTGCATTCTTCTCCACCAGCTCGAGAAAGGCGTGCTTCTGGCCCCGCTGTGGACTGAAAATCTCCACGCGATGGCCGGCCCCTTCGCTGAGCACCTCTTCCAGCAGCTGGCGATCTTCGGCGTCCAGGGGCGTGTGGATGTAACGCGGCAAGTAGCTCGCGTCCAGGTAAAGCTGCTTCAGCAGCGAGGTGAGGAATTCCCTGGGCTCGAATTCGTCCAGGTTTTCCCAATAGAAATCGCGCCGGTCAACCACGCGCCCTCCGCGCAGGTGAAACAGATTGGCCGCAACCTGTGGCGGCTCCGCGTACCAGGCCACAACGTCCGTGTCGTCGCCCGCGGCAGCCGCGATTTTCTGCCGCTCCTCCATCTCCGCCAGCGTGCGGAGCAAATTGCGGTAGCCCGCCGCCTCCTCGTACCGCTGCTCGTCGGAAGCGCGCCTCATGCGCTCTTCCAGGCTCCGCGAAAGATCACTCTGTCGGCCTTCGAGAAACAAGCGGACATCCCTCGCGGCCTCCGCGTACCGTTCGTCGGTGGTCAGTTGTTCAACGCAGGGCCCCAAACATCGGTGAATGTAGTACTGGAGGCACGGACGGGGGTGATGCCGGGTCAGATCGACCGTGCAGGAGGGCACCAAAAAGTGCTTGTGAATCAAATGCACAAGACCGTAGGCGAGCCGGGCCGGGAAGTAAGGGCCAAAGTAAATCGACCCGTCTTTCTGCAATCGGCGCGTCACATAGACGCGGGGATACTTCTCGAAGGCGGTGAACTTGATATACGGATACGTCTTGTCGTCGCGGAGCAGCACGTTGAACTTGGGCTGGTGCCGCTTAATCAGGTTGTTCTCGAGCGCGAGCGCCTCTTTCTCATTGTCGACGACAATGTAGTCGACGTCTGCGATCTCGCGCACGAGCGACCCGGTCTTTGCGTCGACCGATTTGGATTCAAGAAAGTACGACTTGACGCGCGACCGGAGGGAGCGTGCCTTGCCTACATACAGAATCGCCTTGGCAGCATCCCTGAACAGGTACACGCCGGGCTGAGCAGGCAGGTTGGCGACTTTTTCACGCAGTTCCATGGAAGAACAAAAGGCTGTTCACGGATTCGGCGCCAAGATTCTAAGGAGGCGCCTGGCACAAGTCTCAGAGCAACATCTATAATAGCAAAGGCCGTCGTACGGCACGGAAAGGCTCCGGACATGCTCCGACAGTGGTTGCGCGCCATTTTCCCCGTGGTTCTTCTGAGTGCCGCAGGCAGTCTGTGTCAGGGGCGGCCGTATCTGCGGCAGCAGCCGCAGTCGCCGCCCAGCGCACCTCAGGCGCCCCCTCAGAAGTCCGCGCCCACGGCCGCTGGGGCCGACGTTCACAAGAACGATGCCTACAACGCCGAGAAGGATATTGATGTGGCCACTTTCTATATGCACAAGGGCGACATCGACGCAGCGATTCCGCGCCTTGAGGAGGCCGCCAAGCTGCGGCCGAACTACGGAAGGCCACGCCTTCTTCTGGCCGATTGCTACGAGAAGAAGCATGATCCCACGAATGCCGTGAGGTACTACAAAGAGTATCTGAAGGTCTATCCCGACGCGCCTGACGCCAAGAAAATCCAAAAGAAAATTGAGAAACTCGAAGGGCAGCAATGATAGGAGCGCACCGTCCGGGAGCTAGCTTCTCTGGCGTTCGGTAAATGCCAGGCGGTTCCGCCGATGCTCGAGGTCGTTGCAGAAAATCGATCTCGTTGACTCGTCTAGCCTTGTGCCGCGGCACGATACACGGTTTTGTACCCGGTTTATCAGCATCTCGACCTGCGTTGGACCTGATTTTTTTTTCGCGTAACTAGGCAGACGGCAGGCAGGCGCGACGGGGTCTATGCCCGGCGGAGAAGAAGGTGTGGAATGACGCCTTGGATGTTACTTGCCTTGCAGGCTCGCCGCACACCAAGCACCCAAGATCCCATGAACGACCACACCCGGCCAAAGGAGCATCCCAGCCAATCCAAGGCCCATGCGAGCATAGACAAGAAGCGCGGCTGCGACGCCGCTATAGAAGAGCATCGTTTTGACCACGTCACGGGTTGTCGGACTGCCCGGTTCATTGCCAGCCCACCAGCAGGCTATGGCCAGCGAGAGCAGCGCCCCGCCAAAAAAGCGCCCGAGGATCGCGGTGAGAGCCATCTGCGGCGTCTGACCAAATAAGAGTTCGGAAGGCCAGGATGGCCGGAGCAAAAGGGCGAAAGCGAGGGCGCGTTCCAGCACTGCCGTTACGCGAAGCGGCTCGCTCTCACGCGCGAGTTCCCTGGATAGTCCGCTTGTTTTGCGATTGGCCCATAGCAGGCCGAACTGTTTGATCAGGGGTTCGCTTAAGCACCGGTTTCCTGCCGCAGATTCCGCTGTCTCAGCCATCAGTACCGGATCAAGGCATGGGAACAAGAAGGCCTGTCGGTGAGCGTATCACACAATACATCAAATAAATTCGAGGTATTATGGTTGCAGCAAAGCCCCTGTCACATTTACTCAAATAAGTTGTAGTATTGTGCGATGCCCAACCGACGCAAACAAGCTGCCAGACGCCTCTATGAAATCGCGGAGGCACAGCAAGGTTTTTTCACAACCAAGCAGGCCAAAGCTGCGGGGTTCGCCGAGAATACTCACCCCTACCACGTGCAGGCGGGAAACTGGATTCGGGAGCATCGGGGGATCTATCGGCTGGCCAGTTTTCCACGAGCCGAGCGGCCTGACCTAATGCTTTGGTCTCTCTGGTCCAGGAATCGGGGAGAAGCCGTTCAAGGAATCTACAGCCACCAGACTGCACTGAACCTTTACGATCTTTCGGACGTGATGCCCGCGAAGCTGCACCTAACTGTGCCGACAAATTTCAGACGAAATAGTGAAATCCCCGGGGTGCTTGTCCTGCATTTTGCTGATCTTCCTCAAAGCGACGTCGAAACTGCCGAAGGAGTGCAAGTAACGAAGCCTATGCGAACAATTCTTGATCTGCTGGAAGGTGGAGAGGTAGCGCCTGCCACCCTTCGGCGAGCACTGCGTGAAGGGCTACGAAGGGGGCTCATTCGCAGAAGCGAAATTGTAGAGGCCAAGAAACGCTTCGGGCGTAACAAAGAACTGCGTTCTTTCTTCCCAGGGTAGCAGCCTGATGCAACCCAAGAAATACACGACGGCCGCTGCGTTTCGAAGGGCGCTGGAGGACCGGCTCCAAGATATTGCTCGAAAGGAAAACGTTGACTTGCAGCGTCTGCGCCGTCAGGTTGCCTTCGACCGACTCTTAGCGCGACTGTTTCGGACCGAGCAACCTCGCGCGCTGCCTTGGGCTCTCAAGGGTGGCTATGCGATGGAGGTACGGATCAAGGCCGCTCGCACCACCAAAGACATTGACCTGACAATGCGCAGCGTCTTCAAATCTGGGAATAAAAATGCCGAGAAGAACAATTTGGCCGTGCTCGAAAAGCTGCAAGAAGCCGCTGCGTTCAAGGGTGACGATTTCTTCCTTTACACGATAGGTGAGCCAATTTCAGATCTGGAGGCAGCTCCATATGGCGGTGCGAGATTTCCGGTCGAGGCTCGCTTGGATGGTCGCGTATTCGTTGGATTTCGCCTGGATGTTGGGATAGGGGACGCCGTGATGGAGCCGCTCGAAGTCGTCGAAGGGCGCAACTGGCTGGGTTTCGCCGGTATAGCGCCCCCGTCGCTGCACATGATCTCTTCCGAGCAGCAGTTTGCCGAGAAACTCCATGCCTACACTCTACCTCGTTCAGGGGCGGTGAACAGTCGCGTGCGAGACCTCGTGGACATGGTTTTGTTGATAGAGTCCGGCACACTAAAGACTAATAAGGTTAGTGAGGCCATCCACGTGACTTTCGAGCGCCGCAAAACACACTCACTACCGAAGACCCTTCCGGCGCCGCCCGCAGAATGGCAGCGGCCATATCAAGCTCTTGCTCTCGAATGCGGTCTGCCTCGGCCAATCGAAGATGCGCTGAGTATTCTCCGTTCGTTCACGGAACCGACTCTGCGCGTTGACAAGTTCCCGTAGCGGCGCCGGCGGGAGTGAACTGCAAATGGAGGAGTTGATCGTCGGGGCGTGGAGATTTGAACTTTAGACCTGCTGTGCTCAGCGGGACGGCGACGGCCCCTGCTTCGCTAGTGAGCCGGGAAATGCTCGAGAAACCTCATGGCCGGGTGATAATCGGCGAACTTCTTTTCTTCCCTCCGGAACTGCGCGGAATGTGACTGCCGACGGCAACGCGCGAACTTCATCGGGTGCTTCAGGTGCAGCATCTCGTGATACAAAACGTAGGCCACAACGTACTCCGGCACTCGCCGCCGATCGAGCTGACAGTTGATTACAATCTGGTCGAGCGCGGGATCGAAACAGCCCAGCTGCCTCCGCCACGCGCGCCGGCTCCATCCCAGGCGGGGGCGCGCGAGCGCATCGGTAAAGTACCGGCGGTTCAGGCGTTCGAAGATTCGCCCGAGATCGTGATAAGTCCCGGCCGGGCAATGTTCAGTGCGTTGCGCGCGTTCTTGCCGAAGCGCGAGCAATCGTCGCCGTGTCGAACCGGCGTACGAAAATTCGCGGTAGGTTCTAAGCAGCTCTTGGGGGGCCCTCTTGTGATAGAGCCGTGCCAGCAGGATGGCCGCAGTCGATTCCATGACCGCGCGCGGCGCGAAACGCATCACGTCCGACAATCTCGCATACGCGGTGTCCTCGCGCAGTCGAATCGTATGCGTCAAGTCGGTGTACGGATGATACTCGACCACAAAGCGCGGCGGCCTCCCTTCACAGCCAATTCTCGTGTACATGCGCTGAAAAACGCGCTCGCCGCCGGGCACAATGCGCGGCCGCTCGATGGCGCGCCTCAAGACGGCTTCCTCCGGATGGGCGCGGGCAGCATCTCCTTCTGTGCATCGCGCGCAGCTGCGATGGTGTCCTCGGTCGCTTGAATGGCATCCTCGAGGTTGTCTTTGTACCCCCCAAGCCCTGGCCCACCCTTCTGCTCGATCTTCTCGAGGCCCTCCAGGAACTCCTTGCTCTTGGATTCGAGCAGCTTGAGCGACTCATGAATATCCGCTTGTTTGTCCTTCGCTTCATCGATCTCGTCGGTGGCATCGTCCAAGCAACCGGAATAGGCATTGATCAGGCCGTTCAGAACGTCGTCGTGATGCCGCTCGGGCACGGGGCGTCCAAGCTCATACTGCAGCTTTTTTAGCCGGTCGTCCGCAAAGGAGACATACAATTTCATCCGCTCCGACGGGTTCAGGGCATCTCGAATCTTGTCGGATTCACTGTCGGTAAGATAATCCTTCTTCTCCTGCGGGAATGGCCGCGGTCGCGCAAAGCCTCTGAGCGGTACGAGAACGGCCGCCAAACACAAGATAGTCCCGATCTTGCTGGTCGCATACATGATGGAAACTCCCGCCTACTGTGAGCTTGCCGGTTGGCTCGGAAATAGCTCCGCAATCAACCGGCGGTTCAGGTCGTCGAGACCCTTGCGAATCTCAAGGAACGGTTGCTGTTCATCGCTGGTCAAGTTGACGATCACGCTGTTCAGCCGTCGCAACGACTCGCGAACGGAAAATTGCAGCTCTTTGTATCCCCCGGGATGCTTCTCCGCGCTTCTCCCCTTGGCGTCGAGAGCCTTCTCGACCGAATCTGCCTGCGTCTGGTACTCACGCAACTCGCCGAGCGCGCCGCTCATATTGCCGTCGGCCATCTGCTTTTGGATGTCGTCAAATTCCGCGTCGCCCAGCGGCACCAGCCGTTTGGCCTTGCGAACGGGATCCGATTCCCGGTCGTAACGCGACCGCAGCTGGGCCAATCGATCTTGCCCGAGGAAGGTAGGCTCGCCCGGGCGCGGGGATGAGGGTGCGGAGCCAGAGGCCGCAGCGGAAAAAAGAAGTGGCAACGCCATCAGCCAGATCGGAGGTCGAAGCATCCCGGGCACGGTAGGGGCTACCTTTTTTTGTCCTTCAGCTCGCGTTCGAGAGTACGCACGCGAGCCGAGGCAATGAAATACATGTCGCTGTTTAGATCGGTGTTCAGGTGCAGAAATGTCTGATATGCGGCAAGGGCCTGCTGCACCTGACCCAGTTTGTCATAACAGCTCGCGCGAAGGAACCAGCTTCCGAGCGGAAGCGTCTTGCGCTGCGCGAGCAGATCGACTGCCTGGAGCGCCCCCTGATAATTCTTGTTGAGGTATTGGGCAGTCGCTATGTCGCCCAGGATCTCGTTCGAAGTCGTGTTCATCTTGAAGGCGGAGATCAGAACCGAGATCGCCTCCGGGTAGTTCTTCGTCTCGATGTACGCGTGCCCCAGAGCGGCGGGGAACTCGGGATCCTTCGGAGCGAGCACCCTAGCCTTCTCGAGAAAGGGAACCGCCGCCGCATAATTCTTCTCTCCGACGAGGGCCTGCGCGCGGAGGCTTAACTCACGCAAGTCGACCGGCTCGCTCCCGCCCGGCGGGGCGGCGTCCGCGCGGTCGAGTTCCGCGAGCCCGTCCGCATACTTGCCGAGCTCGATCAGCAACGAAGCGCGCTCGATCCGCGCCCGGGCATCCTTGGGCTTGGCTTGGAGATACGCGTCGAGCTCGGCGGCGGCATCGTCGAACTTTCTTTCCGCAATCAGGCTCCGCGCTAAACCCAACTGCGCGCCTGGATCGCTCGGCTGTTTTTCAAGCGAGCCGCGAAAGCATGCTTCCGCCTGTTCGGGCTGATTTGTACCGAGAAGCGCCTGCCCCAGGGCGTCCCTGATCTCGACGCTTGTGCCGTCGAGCCGCTCGGCGGACTTGTATTCCTCGATCGCCTCGCTCGCTCGTCCAGCCCGCTCGAGTGCCAAACCAACAAAAAACCTCTTTTGCGCGTTCGTGGGCTCCAGATCCGCGGCCTTTTTAAACGGCTCAACCGCGTCGGCCGGTTCGCGCAAATCGAGCAGGGTCATTCCCAGGTTCGTGTACGCCGCGCCCATTTTGGGATCGAGCTCGGCCGCTTTCGCGTATTCGGTTTTGGCCTCGGCCGGACGTTCGAGCGCCGTGTAGGCGTAGCCCAGCTGAAAATGGGCGTAAGCGTCGTCCGGCTTTTTTTCGATGTAATCCCGGTATTTTTGCGCGGCGGTCGCGAAATCTTTTCCCTCAAGCGCCGCTTGCGCGTCGGTGAGGAGCTGCTCGAGCGCTTCCGCTTCCGGATCGTGGATGCGGGTTCGACTGGGGGCTTGCGCAGCAAAGCTCACGGCGGCGAGAGAAACGGTCAGCGCGCCGCACACCAGGAGTCGCGCGAAGAGTCCCTGCGTCATGCGGTCGAGGGTTTGGCCTCCGGCCCACCTTGCCCGGAACTTTGAAAGTGATTGCCGAAGTTAGCGTGATTGTTGCCGCTGCTCGAATGGAGCGCCCGCGCCAAAAACCGCCCGGTATGCGACTGCGTGTTCCGCGCGACCTGTTCGGGGGTTCCAGCAGCGACCACGCGACCGCCGGCTTCGCCCCCTTCGGGGCCGAGGTCGATCAGCCAATCCGCCGATTTGATCACCTCGAGGTTGTGCTCGATGATCAGCACGGAAGCGCCTCCCTCCAGCAACTTGCGAAACGCGGTGAGCAGTTTCTGTATGTCGTCGAAATGAAGGCCGGTCGTCGGCTCGTCAAACACATACAGAATTCCCGCGCTTTCCTGCCGAGTAAGATGCGCTGCCAGCTTGAGTCGTTGTGCCTCGCCGCCCGAGAGCGTTGTGCCGGACTGGCCAAGGCGCAGGTAGCCGAGGCCGACTTCCTCAAGCACGCGCAACCGGGAGGTCACCTTCGGGTGCGCTGCGAAAAAGGCTAGCGCCTCGCGCACAGTCATCGCCAGCACGTCGTGAATATTCTTCTCCTTATACCGGACGTCGAGCACGCTCGTCTTATAGCGCGTTCCGCGGCACTCTTCGCACACCAGCTCCACGTCGGCAAGGAAACGCATCTCAACCGTCACGGTACCGTCGCCCTGGCATGACTCGCACCGTCCGCCGGGAATGTTGAACGAGAAATGCCCCGAGCTGAGTCCGCGCTTCTTGGCGAGCGGCGTGGACGCAAACACTTCGCGGATCGGATCGAAGGCCTTCATGTACGTCGCGGGATTCGACCGTGGCGTGCGCCCAATCGGTGACTGATCAACCATCTCAATCGCCGTCACCGCTGCGTCACCCTCGATGCGATCGCAAACCTCGCGCCAATTGCCGCCCGTGCGCTTGGCTTGCAGTCCCTTGTAGATCACGTCGTAGACGAGCGTCGATTTCCCCGAACCCGAAACGCCCGTAATGGCCACCAGCAATCCGAGCGGGAGCATGACGTTTATCCCCTGCAGGTTATGGCTGCGCGCGCCTGTGATGGTCAGAAACTTGCCCTGCGGCCGTCGCCGCCGCTGCGGAACGGCAATGCGCAGGTCCCCGCGCAAATATCGCCCGGTCAGCGAATGGGCATCGGAGAGCAAGTCCTCGCGCCGACCGCCGAAGATCAACTTCCCTCCGTGCTCCCCCGCTCCCGGGCCCAGATCGAGAACGTTGTCGGCGGCCAGAATCGTGTCGGGATCGTGCTCGACCACAACCAACGTGTTTCCCAGGTCACGCAGGCCCCTCAGGATCTCGATCAGACGATGCGTGTCGCGGGGATGAAGCCCGATCGAAGGCTCGTCCAGCACATAAAGCGCGCCAACCAGATGCGAGCCGAGCGAGGTGGCCAATTGAATTCGCTGCGCCTCGCCACCCGAGAGCGTCGAAGTCAGCCGGTCCAGCGTCACGTAATCGAGCCCAACCTCGTCGAGAAATCGCAGGCGCTGCTGGATTTCGATGAGCACCTTGTCGGCGATGGCCATCTCGGCCGGGCTGAGCTCAAGCAGATCGAAAAACGGCCGCGCCTGCTTCACGGTCATCTGGCACACTTCGGTGATCGATCGCCCCAGGATCTTCACGGCCCGCGCTTCCGCGCGCAGGCGAGTCCCGTGGCAGTCGGGGCACATGGCGTAGCCACGATAGCGGCTTAGGAATACGCGGACGTGCAGTTTGTACTTCTTCCGCTCGAGCCAGCCGAAGAAGCCCTTCACACCGGGAAAATCTTCCCTCCGATCGCCTTCGAGAATCGCCTCGCGTTGCGCCGGCGTGAGGTTGCGGAATGGAATGTCGACCGGAATGCCCTTCGCGCGGGCGTACTTGCGCATTTCCGTCGCCAGCTGCCGGTAGCGCGGTTTCGTCCAGGGCTCGATGGCGCCATCCGCCAGAGACTTGCCCTTGTCGGGCACGACCCGGTCGAGATCGAAATCAATCGTGTTGCCGAATCCCTGGCAACGCGGGCATGCGCCGTAAGGATTATTGAAGGAAAACAGCCGTGGCTCCGGTTCGCGATATGATGCCCCGCACTTTTTGCAGTCAAATCGCTCGCTGAAGACAAACCGCTCGGTCGCGCCGTCCGGTGCGTCGGAAACAAATTCCAGAATGGCCTCGCCACGGCCCTCGCGATAGCAAATCTCGATCGAGTCGATCAGCCTCGAACGCACTCCTGCCGACAGGACTAGGCGATCGACCAGCACGTAGACGGGTTTGCCGAAATCGATGTCGAGCAAGTCCTCGGGCGTCGCGAACTCGAATGCCCGGCCCGCCTGTCCGGGCTTGGCCGCTTGATACAGCCGGTTGAAGCCTCGCTTGCGCAGCGCGATTAGGGCCTCACGGACGTGTTCCTTTTCCCGATGGCCTTTGCCCACGCGCAGCTTTTCCGTCGGGTTGAGCGAGGATAACGGGGGAGTCGGGCCATCTGGATCCTCGGGAGTTGCGCCCTCTGTGTTCGGGCTCGTCGCCCGGCTCGTTGAGGCAGTCTTCTTTGCTCCCTCGGCGGGAATGTCGAGTCCGTACAACACATAAAATCGCCGTCCGTCGCCCAGGGAGAGCACTCGCGCGGCAATCTCATCAAGGGTGTCTCGGCGAACTTGCTCGCCGCAGCGCAGGCAAAATGTGTGCCCCACGCGTGCGTACAACAGCCGCAAGTAATCGTAGATCTCTGTCGAGGTGGCCACCGTCGAGCGGGGATTGCGCGTCGTATTCTTCTGCCGAATCGAGATGGCTGGCGCGATGCCAGTGATCTCATCGACATCGGGCTTCTCGATGCGTTCGAGAAACTGCCGCGCGTATGCAGAAAGCGATTCGATGTACCGTCGCTGCCCCTCGGCATACAACGTGTCAAATGCCAGGCTTGATTTTCCCGATCCCGAAACGCCGGTGATCACCGTGATCGCGTTGTGCGGAATCGAGACGTCGACGTTCTTGAGGTTATGCACGCGCGCCCCGCGAACGCGTATCTCCTCCGTTTCTGCGCGATCTGGGGCGATGGTTGCGCCCGCGCCCCCCGTGGCCGCCGGCCCCACTCCACCGTCACGGTCGACAACTCTGCCCTCGTCAGGCGAGGCCTGGCCCCCGGCACACGGCGCGGAGGGGTCTGCCGTCACGGCTCGACCGTTCTCGGTAGGTTTCCTGGGCATAAGTCGAATCCAGCATTATAACACTCGCCGCCTCGTCCGCCCGGTCGCCGCCCGCGCCTGGCGTCAGGAATTCTTTTCCTGAGGGCGCCGCGCAGCACGTAAGAGTACAATCTGCCGGGTTCGACTCATTTCAGGAGGTGGCTCGATGGATGCAAAGGCTGGCGCACGGGAGAAGTTCAAATCGATTCAGCAGGACCTTCTCAAACTAAGCCATAGGATCCATGCGAATCCCGAACTTGGCTTCGAAGAAGAAAAGGCCTGCGTCTGGCTTGCAGAAGCGCTCGACGGCGCGGGGTTCCGCGTCCAGCGCGGAGTCTCGGGACTGGCGACTGCCTTTACGGCCACGGCGGGGAAGGGGCCACTGCACGTTGGAATTTGCGCGGAATACGACTCTCTTCCTGAAATCGGCCACGCCTGCGGGCACAACATGATCGCGGCCATGGGCGTTGGAGCGGGAATCGCTGCCGCCCGGGTGGCCGACGATGTGGGCTTGACGATCACCGTCTTCGGCACGCCCGCCGAAGAAGTGGGGAACGCCAGCGGCAAGATCCTCATGCTCGAACGAGGGGTATTCCAAGGCGTGCATGCGGCCATGATGGTTCATCCCACCCCAGTCGAATTGCTCGAAGGACATCTGATCGCCGCATCCATGTTCGATGTCCATTACACGGGAAAAGAGGCGCATGCGGCCGCGTTTCCTGAACAGGGAATCAACGCGGCGGACGCGCTCACTCTCGCCCAGGTGGCCATCGGACTTCTTCGCCAGCACCTTCGCGAGACCGATCGCGTGCACGGGATCACCACCCATGGGGGCGATGCGCCCAACGTCATCCCGGCCCACACCTCGGCGCGTTATCTCGTACGTGCGGAGAACGTCGAAGAGTTGAGGGACATTCGCGCCAAGGTTTATCGCTGTTTCGAAGCAGGCGCCGTCGCAACGGGCGCGAAACTGGAAATTCGCGGCGGAGACAAGCCCTATGCGGAAGTGAAATACGACCATGAGATCAGCTTGATCTACAAACGCAACGCGGAGGCTCTCGGCCGGACGTTTCCCGACCTTGGTCGGCTCGGACAGCGCATTACCGCTTCGACCGACATGGGCAATGTTTCTCAACTGATTCCGTCGATTCATCCAGGGATCGGCATCAATTCGTTGCCGGCGTCGAATCACCAGCCCGAATTTACCGCGCACTGCGTCAAGGCCGATGCGGATAGAGCCGTCCTTGATGGCGCGCTGGCCATGGCTTGGACGGCCGCCGATATGGCCCAGAACGCCTCCCTGCGCGAACGCCTCATCCGGCGCGCGCCAGCGCCCTGAGCATCTTTGGCGGGTGAAGCGGTGGGAACGGCCGTTGCTCTATAGCCCACCGCAAAACTACCCAGTGATTCGGCTTCGATCCCCTGTAATCGGGCCTTGCAGCCATTTCCCCCAAAATGAAGCCGCACTGCTGCCCTCGGCGTCGATCTAGGGACGTTCCTCCCTGTCAGAAATAACAGTTATCACTGCTGGGCCTTCGGGATAGCTTCCTCCGGTAATCACCTACTTCGTGAACAGATCCAGTTGCAACTGATTCCCAGGCTGCGGTCGATGAGTTCCTAACCTTTAGGAGGAAAAGTCGTGGCACAGACGGCAAAGCCGAACATTCTTCTCATCATGGGTGATGATATCGGTTGGTTCAACATCAGCGCCTACAATCACGGAATCATGGGGTATCGAACCCCCAACATCGACCGACTCGCCAAGGAAGGAGCAATGTTCACGGATTGGTACGGCCAGCAGAGTTGTACAGCTGGCCGTGCTGCGTTCATAACCGGCCAGTCACCAATACGCACGGGCCTCACCAAGGTAGGGCTTCCCGGGGCCGCGATTGGCCTGCAGCCTGAAGACCCCACCATCGCCGATCTCCTCAAGCCGCTCGGCTACGCCACCGGACAGTTCGGCAAGAATCATCTTGGCGACCGTGATGAGTTTCTGCCAACGGTGCACGGGTTTGACGAATTCTTCGGCAACCTTTATCACTTGAATGCCGAGCAGGAGCCCGAATGTCCGGACTATCCAAAGGATCCCGAGTTTAAAAAGAGGTTCGGCCCGCGCGGCGTGCTCCGTTCGTGGGCGAATCCGGATGGCACGCAAAGAATTGAAAACACTGGTCCCCTCAATACCAAGAGGATGGAAACCATAGACACTGAGCTCCTGGCTGCAACCCTTGATTTTATCGAGCGCACAAGCAAGGCCAACAAACCATTCTTCGTCTGGTTCAACTCCACCCGCATGCACGTATTTACCCACCTCAAGAAAGAGTCACAGGGTGCTACCGGCCTGGGTGTTTATCCGGACGGCATGGTTGAGCACGACGGGCATGTGGGGCAGTTGCTCAAGAAAATTGACGACCTCGGCATCGCGGACAACACCATCGTCATGTACACCACGGACAACGGTGCGGAGGTCCTAAGCTGGCCTGATGGCGGGTCAACACCCTTTCGTGGCGAAAAGGACACGAATTGGGAGGGGGGCTGGCGCGTCCCGGCACTCCTTCGCTGGCCGGGCGTGACCAAACCCGGAACCGTGTCGAACGAGCTGTTTTCGCACACCGATGTGCTCCCCACTTTGCTTGCCGCGGCCGGCGAGCCCGACATCGTCGAGAAGCTCAAGAAAGGGTACAAAGCCGGCAACAAAACTTTCCGGGTCCACATTGATGGCTATAACTTGCTGCCTTTGTTGAAAGGCGAGGTGAAAGAAAACCCGCGCAAGGGATTCATGTATTGGAGCGACGACGGCGATCTTATGGCCTTGCGCGTGGCTCAGTGGAAGGTTCATTTCATAGAGCAGCGAGCTCATGGGCTCGAGGTTTGGCAGGATCCATTCGTGCCGCTGCGTTTTCCGAAGATTTTCAATCTGCGCAGTGACCCCTTCGAGCGCGCCGACACGGACGCCACAATGTACTACGGCAAGTGGGTGGCTGACCGTTTGTTTATGCTTGTGCCCGCACAGGCGATCGTTGGGCAATTCCTGAAGACCTTTGAAGAGTTCCCGCCGCGACAGAAGCCGGCGAGCTTCAGCATTGATCAAGCTCTGGAAAAGGCACGGCAGCATGAAAAGGCGATGGCAAAGGCCTCGGGTGGCGGTGTGAAGTAGCTGTCGTCTCACACAGCCATTATTTTCCGCATGGGTCTGTTTCCGGGGCCCAAGTGAGGTCGGTGACGGAAAGAGATGCAGTGATGCGGATGCTCTTTAAAAAGCGAGGGGTTCGTCCAAGGCAAGGTCGACAAGGCAAGAGGCTCTCTTGGAGGCAAGAATGAGGGAAGGGCCCACGTTGACGAGCGACAATATGAAGTCACCTCGGGCTGCGGCAATTGCTGGCATCGTTTTTGCCACCTTATCCCTCATTTCCCATTTGCTGATCAGGAACTCGATTCCTCCCAATCCGCTCGGATCCGCTAGTGACTTCCTCAATCAATTGAAGACCATCACATTCGTCCTGACCGTGACGCCATTTGCGGGCATCGCCTTCTTGTGGTTCATTGGCGTGGTCCGCGACCGTATAGGAAGTCTTGAAGACCGCTTTTTTGCAACCGTGTTCCTCGGGAGCGGTTTGTTATACATTGCGCTCCTGTTTTCCGCGGCAGCGCTGGCTGGAGGGCTGCTCCGGATCTTGGCCAGCGAGTCGGAGACTATCGTTCACTCTGGCGCCTACGCAGTCAGCCGCGCGACGATCTATCAACTCCTGAACGTTTATATGATCAAGATGGCTGCCGTATTCATGATTTCAGTCTCCACCATCTGGATGCGTACGCGGATCGGCCCGCGCGCGCTGCCCTTTCTGGGCTACGCATTGGCGTTGGTGCTTCTGGTCGGGACCTTTGAATGGGCTCCGATCGTTTTCCCGCTGTGGATTTACTTAATCAGCGTGTCGATTCTAATTGAAAAGTTCCGTCAGTCTCATACCCAACCACACTCGGTCTCTGCCGTTCCATAGTTGGCTGCGCTTCTATCGGTGCACTAAAGGCCTGACTTGGTGCAGAAACTCGTCCGCAGAGTGTCGGTCGTCATTGATTTAGCCACGCGGCGCCCACGGCTTTCCTCTTCTCATCCCGAGTCTCCGGGTCAGCCGACAGGTACGTCAATTGTGTGGGCCCCGCGAACCGGCATCCTGCGGCCTCGACGATCTCGACCACCTTCAAAATCACGTCTTGGCGGATCGCTGTGAACGCAGCCCAGTCGCCCGTCTTGGCATAAGCCCACAAACTGAGTTCGAAGGCCGCGCCGGCAAAATCGTTTACGCGAATCCTGGAGGTTCCGGACTCGATCGAAGGATGCTCGTCGAGCATGTTCTGCACACGGTCCAGCACGGAACGCAGCTGCTCGACTTGGGTTTCAATGCGCAGGGACATCTTCAGGTCGATCAACAGCTTAGCTCTAGCTTTCATGTTCTCAAACTGCATCTCGGCGAGCGCATTATTGGGAACAACCAACACATTTTGGTCGACGGTCCGCAGCTTTATGGAACGCAACCCGATGTCCTCGACAGTTCCACGCTTGCCTCCGATCGCGCAGAAGTCCCCGACATGTATCGCCTTGTCCATCAGCAAGGAAATCCCACCCAGGATGTTCTCGAGTGTCTTCTGTGCGGCCAGCGCGATAGCCAGACCCCCGATGCCCAGGCCAGCGAGGGTAGTCTTGATGTTGATTCCGAACAGAGCCAACGCGGCGACGAAGGCGATGATCAACATCACGATGCGCGTGAGCCGTCGCATCAGGACCAGGATCGACTGCCCACCTCTACCTTGAATTCGGGTTCGGCTGACGGCGCTGTCGAAGCCTCGGTCGATGATCCTGCTCACCAGCCACGCAAAGCACGCCACCAGCAGGGCCGTCAGGAAGTGGAAGTAGTAGATGCGGTACAAGACCGGCGGATCGAGAAGGTAAACGAAAACGTACTGCACCAAGACCACCAGGATGCTCCTGAGCGGCATGCCCAGTGGCGTCTCCCAGACGGTTCTGGCCGGAAGGTTCCGAAGCTTGTACCAGGCCCGCCGTGGCGCGCTCAGCAGAAAGACGATCAGCCAAGCCAGCAACCAGGAAACGGGAATCGAAAGCAGCCATCCGAGCCATTGTGCAAGGGACATGCCGAGGAAATCCCGTGTGGTCAACGCGCTCGGCAAGATTCGACTCAGCGCCGTAGGCGGCTCTCCCTGCAATTGGGCATAGAGTTCCGGGATTCTTTTAACCGTCTCTTCGGAAACGAGCCAGATCTTCCCCAACTCAGGATCTTCGACGCGCACCAGGGTGACATCTACGGTCGTGTTCCCCGCGACAAAGACGCCAACGCGTTCTTGGCCCGGAGGCAGTCCGGCTTGCGCTTTTCCGTTCGGATCGTCACTCACCGGAGCAAGGTCGCCCCTAAATCTATGCCGTAAGGCCTGAGATTCGCGGGCCACCTCGGTCAAATCGATGTTCCGACCGGGAGGGGCTTGGAAATACCGAGCGGCATTGGCGAAGTCCCCGCTCGCTTCGTACTTGAGCAGGCCTATCATGGCGCCTCGGGGAGTCTCTCGCCCGAACGGATCGGTTTTTGCCGGCCTCTCGGTATTGCTGGGAGGATGTGCGCCACGCGCGGGCAGCTGGGCCGCGGAGGGGGCAGACCAACATAGCAACAACAGGACTCCGAAGCCTATGTGGAGAGTGTGTTTCCGTGCGCGAAACTTATGGATTCTTGCCGCGCAAACCATCTCTGCCGTTTCCCGAAACTGTCGCCTGTCTGTCCGCTCGCCGTATGCACGTGCAGAGTTCACCCGTCGACCTGCGCTCGCCTGAAAGTCCAGGACTGATCATGCCCCCGCAACTTGCCTTCGGGTCATTTCCTGGAAGACTTCCTTGGGATCCCGCAGCGCGTCTTCCGGTGTCATGCGCGCGAACAAGTCGATGGCGCGAGCGATAAGTCCCGTCCAGCCCGTCTGGTGGCTGGCGCCCAGCCCGGCGCCATTGTCGCCATGGAAGTACTCGTAGAACAGAATGTAATCCCGCCAGTGAGGATCCTCCTGGAACTTTTTCGTGCCTCCATAGACGGGGCGCTTTCCGTCGGCATCGCGCAGAAAAATCCGAGAAAGCCGCGCGCCAATCTCTTTGGCAACTTCAAACAGCGTCAGGTAACGTCCCGAACCGGTTGGGCATTCGACTTTGAAGTCCGGACCATAAAACGGATGCATTTGAAGAAGCCCCCGAATGATCAGCGCATTTACGGGCATCCAGATGGGGCCGCGCCAGTTGGAGTTTCCACCGAACATGCCGGTGTTCGACTCCGCGGGCAGGTAGTCGACCCTGAATTCCCGTCCCTGAAGGTAAAACACGAAGGGGTGATCGCGATGATACTTTGACAGCGACCGGATACCGAAGGGACTGAGGAACTCGTTTTCGTCAAGCATATAAGCCAAAATGCGCCGCAGCTTCTCCTTATCGACGACCGATCCCAGCCTGCGGCCACCGTACCCGCCAGTTGCCGGATCATCGGCCCTTACGAGGTTTTTCCACACTTGCGGATGGCGCTTTCGGAACAACTCCATCAGTTCAAGGATGTGCGGGTGTTGCTTGAAGGTGCCCGGCCCAAAGACGGTGGCAGCGCACAAGGGCAGTAGTCCCACCATCGAGCGAATCTTCAAACGGGCGGTATCGCCGTTCGGGAAGTGGAGCAGATCGTAGAAAAAGCCGTCCCCGTTGTCCCACAGCTGGTCATTGTTCGGGCCCATGCGATCCATTGCGTACGTGATCCAGGCGAAATGCTCCACGAAGCGGAAGGCGACGTCCTCGTACACGGGGTCATATTCGGTCAGGATGAGAGCGATCTCCAGCATGCACAGGCAATAGAACGCCATCCAAGCGGTTCCGTCGGCTTGATCCAGATGCCCGCCCGTGGGTAGTGGCGCGCTGCGATCGAACACCCCAATATTGTCAAGCCCCAGAAATCCGCCCGCAAACACATTGCGCCCTTCTGGATCTTTTCGGTTCAGCCACCAATTGAAATTGGCGAGCAACCCTTGAAAGGAGCGCTCGAGAAACCGCAGATCGGCCCGGCCGAGCTGTTTCTCAATCACGAAGAGAAACAATGTGGCCCAGGCGTGTACGGGCGGATTCACGTCGCTGAAGTTCCACTCGTAGGCCGGAATCTGTCCGTTGGGATGTGCATACAAGGTTCGCAGCATCAGCAGGAGCTGGTCCTTAGCGAAATCGAAGTCCACGAGCGAAAGGGCAATCGTATGGAAACTGAGGTCCCACGCCGCGTACCAGGGATATTCCCACTTGTCGGGCATGGAGATAACGTCCCTGTTCAGCATGTGCGACCACTCCCCATTGCGCGATCGGGCATGGCCGCCCAGCAACGGATGAGCATCATGCTCCTGTAGCCACCTGTCGAGATCGAAGTAGTAGTATTGCTTTGACCACAGCATGCCTGCGAGGGCTTGCCGATGCACTCGTCGCTCATCTGCGGTCAGGTTCTTCGGAGTTATTCGGTCGTAGAATTCGTCCGCATCCGCCAGACGTGCCGCCAGGGTCTGGTCGAAATTCACAAAGGCATCCCCTGTCGGTTTGGAGCGAAGCCGAAGGCGCACAACCTTGCTACCTCCAGCCGGTACGTCGAGCTGGTAATGTGCGGCAGCTTTGGTCCCCGTCTTTGCCGGATTCACGAGATCTCGCTTCCCTGAGATTACGTATTCGTGGAAACTGTCCTTCACAAACGGTGAGGGGTTCGATTGCCCCCAGAGGCGGTAGACGTTTGACTCATTCTCGGTGAACAGCAATTCCTCTGCGCCCTCGCATTGCAAGGTGTAATCGCCAAGCTGCGCGTGCGAAGCCTGGATTGCCCCCCTATCCGCTTGACGGATCAAGGGCTTCGGCTCGCCCTCCTCGACTGACCATGTGTTGCGGAACCACAGCGTCGGGAGCAAGTGAATCGGCGCCGCTTCCGGGCCGCGGTTGTGCACAGAGACTTTGATCAGGATATCTTCCGGATCTCCCTTGGCATATTCGACGAACACGTCGAAGTATCGGTCCTCATCGAATATTCCGGTGTCGAGAAGTTCGTATTCGAATTCCTCCCGCGAGCGCCGACGATTCGTCTCGACCAAATCAAGATAGGGGTATTCTTTTTGGGGGTACTTATACAGGTATTTCATGTACGAGTGCGTTGGGGTGCTGTCAATGTAAAAGTAATATTCCTTAACGTCTTCCCCGTGATTGCTCTCACTGTTGGTCAGCCCGAACAAGCGCTCCTTGAGGATGGGGTCTCGGCCGTTCCAAAGCGCCAGCGCGAAGCAAAGCCGCTGCTTGTCATCGGAGATTCCCGCCAGACCATCCTCGCCCCAGCGATAGGCCCGAGAGCGAGCCTGGTCGTGCGAGAAATAGTTCCAGGCATTCCCATCGCTGCTGTAGTCCTCGCGTACGGTACCCCACTGCCGTTCACTCAGATAAGGTCCCCACTTCTTCCACGGAATGCCGCGCTCGCGTGCCTCGTTGAGCCGCCTCTGTTCGGTGATCTCAACGTAAGAAAGAGGGGAAGCTTCTTTGGCTTGGGTCGTCATAATATCTCCCTTCGTGTCGATACCGCCTTTGGTGTCCTGCCGAGGGTTTTTACTGAGCCGAGAGTCTGAGTTCGGCCAAATCGATCAGCACGTATCTCCGCTTGCTGGCGAATCTTGATTCACAGTGAGAGCGAGGTGTTGGGCGGGCGCTACCTGACGTCCGCAGTGACAATCCGCACTAGACTTGGCCTCGGTGCGGCCGGAGTCTCTGCCTCGCTCGTAAACGTTATCGTGTTCGAAGCTCCCATGTGCTTGGCAAGGACCGCGCTGGGCGTCAACCTGGTGATCACTTTCATGGCCAGCCAAATCGCAAACACGTCGTCCGTTTGCCCGATGATGGGAATGAAGTTAGGTATGAGCTGGATTGGGCTGACGACGTAACCGAGGCACAGAGCAGCGGCGAATTTCGCAGGCCAGGGAGTTTGGGGATCCCTCAGAAGCCTGAACAACAAGCCGACTCGGCTGAAAAGGAGCTTTGCATGCTTCTTCGGGTTCCTCGCTAAGTCGCCGACCAGCGCAAAGGGCGTATCTTTCTGCTTCTGGTCGCTCACGATCTCGCCGCCTTAGCTCAACCGGAATCTCGTTGCTCGATTGAGGCTACCCTCGAGGCTTCTTGCTAGGGAACTGTCAATTCTGACAGTTGCGGATTGTCAAGCGGGCGGTCATAAGCTCTTGTTTCTCTCCATTTGGAGTGCCCGGCGAGAGGAGCCGGAGGTATTTGACCATGTCGCAAGTCAAAGCTGAACAAGGACAAGCGGTCCCGGGGAATCCGCGGGACGAGGCGATGGTTTGGATTCCGGGGGGCAGCTTCCTCATGGGTTCAAATAATCACTACCCAGAGGAGGCCCCTGCTCATCTCGCGTGTGTAGAAGGCTTTTGGATGGATAAGCATGCCGTGACGAACGAGCAGTTCGTGAAGTTTGCAGACGCCACGGGCTACTTGACTTCCGCCGAGCGTGCCCCCGATCCCAAGGACTATCCGGGGGCGAGGCCTGAAATGCTCGAGCCCGCTTCGGTGGTCTTTCGCAAGGCCCCTGGGCGCGTGGACCTCGGAAA
>DASPVZ010000006.1:0-11102 GCA_035622135.1 Candidatus Cybelea sp.
TCCTGATCCGGGACCTCATGCCGCCTCAGGAAAATCGCTCTGCGAGCTCCCTATCGCGACGTTTAGGAGCGTTGAATGATTAACCCAGACCGGACAGATCACTTGCTAATAAAAGCGGACATTTTGATTTGCTAACGACACCACGGAAAAGACGCTTTCCCATCCTCGTTCACTTCCTACTGCGGCAACCGGCGTGCATTTTTCTGCGGCTAGGTCGGTCCCTGGGGCATAATTCTCCCCGGGGCTATGCAGCGCTTGGAAACGTCGATTCCCGGTGTGTACGAAATCCGGCCGGCCGCAGTCGAGGGCGCGCGCGGCTTTTTCATAGGGAGCTACGAGCGGCAGAAATTCCGCTCGCTCGGCATTGGCGGTTGCTTTGTTGAGGACAATCATTCGCGGTCGACGAAAGGCACGCTTCGCGGCCTGCACTATCAGCTGCGGCATCCGCAGGTTCCGCGCGAACTCCTCCCGCGGCTCGACGCGAAATGACCTTGCGTATCCTGCTGACCGGAAAAAACGGGCAAGTCGGCTCGGAACTCGCCAAGCTTCTTCCCTCTGTGGGCGAACTTACCGCTGTGGGCCGCAGCGAACTCGATCTCAGAAAGCCCCATGACATTCGCCGCCTCATCTCCGAGTCGCGTCCGAATCTGGTGATCAACGCTGCCGCCTATACGGCCGTCGATCTCGCCGAACGCGAAGAGTCGCTTGCGCATGTGATCAACACCGATGCCCCTGCCCTTATCGCGGAAGAGGCGAAGAGGATCGGCGCGACCGTGATCCATTACAGCACCGATTACGTGTTCGACGGGTGGAAGCGCACGCCGTACGTGGAAGGCGACCTCCCCCATCCGCTGAGTGCCTATGGGCGCAGCAAGCTTGGGGGCGAGGAGGCGATCCGCGCATGCGGCATTCCGCATCTGATTCTGCGCACGGCCTGGGTCTACGCCACCTCGGGACGGAATTTCTTGCTCACCGTTCTTCGCCTGGCGTCGACGCGAGAGGAGCTTCGCATCGTCAACGACCAGTTCGGCGCGCCTACCTGGGCTCGCGCAATCGCCGAAGCCACCGCTCGCCTTCTGCTCGGCTTCGATCCCTCCGCAGGGGTTCTGGCCCGCCTGGGGTCCGTCGCGGGCACCTACCATCTGACCGCTGCGGGAGAAACGACTTGGTACGAATTTGCCGTGGCCATCCTCGATGAGGTGCGGAAATCCGCGGATATGGGGTCCGGGCGTTCTCTTGCTGAGTTAGCTTGGTTCCGCTCCGCGACGGAAGCGCGTCCGATCGTGGCTAAGCGCGTTGTGCCGATTCCAACGCGCGACTACCCGACTCCGGCGCGCCGGCCCGCTTATTCCGTCCTATCGAACGCGCGCTTCGCCTCGACTTTCGGCTTCTCGCTCCCGGATTGGCGTTCGCAGCTCGCCGACGCTATGGCGATCGGGTAGCGCGCCGCCGCGACCAGAAAATTCTGGAGTCCGTGATCCTTCTCCGAACCGAACTCGCCCATCACCGGCAACCTTTTCCTCCCGCACGGCGTATCTATTTCTATGAACAAACGGGGTCTCGCAGATCGTGCGCTCGTTTGCGCCCTTTTGCTCGGAACCTGTGCGCTCGCCGACGCACAGGGCCCGGCCAAGAGCGGTGCGGCGACGAGCACCGAAGCTGCCGCAGCCGAAGGCGCCAAGATCATCAGCCAATACGTGAAGGCCGCGGGCGGCGCCCGCGCCCTCTCGCGCATCCAGACGCTATCGGCCGAAGGGAATGCGACCGCCCCGGACGAAACCAACTCCGGCACTTACATGTTCGCCACAAAGCTGCCCAACCGCTACTACTCGGAGCTCCTCGTTGGCGGCAAGCCCCTGATCGAGGCCTACAACGGCAAGTCCGCCTGGCATCAAGATCAGTCGGCGAGACCGGCCACGATGGTGAGTCCTGAATCGACCGACCTAGAAACGGAAGCGGAAATCGCCAACCTGCGCCTGCTGAACCTCAGAAAGAACAAGTTCTCGGTGGCATTCATCGGGCACGCCGAGGTGAATGGCAGGGACGCACTGGAAGTCGAAGTGGCTTCCGCCGCGGGCGCCAGGCGTGACTTCTTCTTCGACCCCGAATCGCATTTGTTGCTGAAGGAGGCGGGCAACATCGGGAGCGCCGCTCAAGAAATTCTGTACAGCGACTATCGCCCTGAAGGCGGCGTCGAAATTCCGCGTAAGCTCGAACTACATCTCGGGCCGCAGGTCTACGCGGTTGTCATCAACCGCGTTGCCATTAACGATCCGGTGGGCGAACGCGTCTTCGATCTCCCGCTGAGCTCCCAAGCGAAGCTGCCGGACCTCAAGGCACTCTTCAAGGAAATCGATGAAAATCAGAAGGCCATCGACAAAATCAAGGAGGATTATGCGGGAACGGAAGTCGAGGAAGAGATCGATTCCGACGCCGACGGCAAGGTCAAAAAGCGCGCGGTCACGGAATCAAGTTTCTTCTATTTCGATGGCGAGGAAGTCTCGACGGTCACTAAACGGGACGGCAAGCCGCTCGGCGACGGCGAAGAGCAGAAGGAAATCGAGAAGGCGCAAAAACGCGTAAACGAAATCGAGAAGCGCAAAGCCAAGGAAGCCGCCAAAGAGGAAAAGGCCAAAGAAGAGGGCAAGAAAGAAAAAGATGATGACGATGTCGATGTCGAAATGTTTCTTCGCACCTGCCAATTCGTGAACCCGCGCCGCGAACGCTTTCGGGGCCAAGACGTCTTGGTCTTCGATTTTGAGGCCAATCCCGAATATAAGCCGCGCAACCTCGCCGAGAGAATCGTGCAGAAGCTCGCCGGCTCGATTTGGGTCGACGAAAAGGCTCACGATGTAGTGCGTCTCGAAGCGTATTTCACGGGCAACGCAAAAATCGGCGGTGGCCTGCTGGCCAGCGTGCAGAAGGGAACCGGCTTCGTGTTCGAGCAGGCATTCGTCAACCAGGAAGTCTGGCTGCCCACCTATGTGGAGGCCCATGTCGGCGCGCGCGTTCTGCTCGTGAAGGGATTTCACGTCACCGACGTGACGCGCTACTCGGATTACAAGAAGTACCACGTCGCCGCGACATCGGTAATCGCCCCGCCCAAGCCTCAGTGAGGCGAAAGCGATTTCCGGGGGCTGCGGCCAAAGCAGCCCCGTCGCTCCCTCGTTACCCGGCGCCTGGCTCGGCCTTCGAGCGCGGAGTCTTCGGTATTCTGTCGAGGCAACTCATCTGAGGTTCGCCTGAAAGAATTGGGCTGCGAGTTCGACTGCCCTTTTGTGGACTTCATCGCGATCCACGCCAGCTTCATCCTGGCAGAGCAAGGGAGGAAGCTTCGCTCCGTGCTGGGGACAGGAATCGAGGAAGGTGTAATGGCCCACCTGGCCGGGGAAAATCTTGAGCTTGGCGCCCGGAATATTGGCCCGAAAGTACTCGGCACTGGACGCGATGGGCACGTTGCGATCACCCTGGCCGGCAACAATCTCGACCGGTATCGATATTTGCTTCAGGCTTTCGGGCCGGAACGCGGGGCCCAGAGCGGGCGCCATGGCGAAGACGGCGCGCACCCGGGGATCGCGGTAGGAGTCTCGAGCGTGGCGCAGCTCGGCCTGGAATTCGGGGTTGCTGGCTGACATGCGCTTGAAATCCTCCGCTAGCGTCGGGAATTCCGGGGGGCTCTTGCAGATGGCATCGGCGCGCGCTGAGGCACAGAACTCGAGGTAGGCGGCCGGGTCGGTTCGGCCTCCCGCGATTTCGATCATCGTGCACCCCCCGAGCGAAAAGCCGGCAGCTCCTATGCGGCTTGCGTCAATACGGCGGCCGAATTCCGGATCTGCGAGCATGTTGTCGATTACCACGCTCAGATCCTTTGCGCGCTCCCACCAGGTGGAGAATCCTTCCGCTGTGTAGGGTTCGGTTGCGTTGTTTCCCGGGTGATTCACCGCCGCCACGATATAACCGCGGGCCGCCAGGGCCTCGCCGAACCAGGCCAGGGACAGCGCCGAGCCGCCTGTGCCGTGGGAAAGCGCAATGAGCGGAAATTGTGCGGGCGATGCGGGGAAGGCGGCATTTGACGCGACACTTCCCAGCTCGAAAATCTGGCTCAGTCCGGGAACGCTTAACGGCTGTTCATCGGCCGAGGGCAAGGCGGGATACCACACGGTGGTCAACAGCCCGTGCGTCTTCGCGCCGCGCCAGTTATACGGTCCCTTCGGCGCGAAGGTGCGGGACGCCATGCCGACCTTGAACGTCACCGCCGAGCCGTGCATCAGGCGAGCGGCAAACCAGAAGGGGCAAAGGCAAGCAGCGGCGCATGTCAGCCAAACACGGGTCATCGTGCTTCTCCAGAGCCCAAAGGGTCAGAACTTGGTCACTTCGCTGAAGTGAAAATCGCGGATTTTCATGGCCGGAACGACCATTTCGAAGGATTCTTCGCCCGCGGACCGCACCGGAACGCCCAGCATGTCCACATGGGACAGCATGTCCAGCACGCCTTGATTGAAGCGAAAATTCCGCAGGCCGCCACGGAGGCGTCCGTTTTCGATCAGGAACGTGCCGTCGCGCGTCATCCCCGTGAGAATCTTCTCGTAGGGATCAACCTCGCGGATGTACCACAAGCGCGTGACGAGAATGCCACGCTCGGTCGAACGAACCATATCGTCGACCGACGCGTGGCCGCCCGAGAAGACCAGATTCATGGGCGCTTCGCCGTACTCGTTCGGTAGCGGAAAGCCGTGGCCGGTGGGCTTGGCGTTCATTTTCTTCGCAGTCGCGCGCGAGTACACGAGATTTTTGGGCACACCCTGATCAACGAGCGTCACTTTTTGCTTGGGGACGCCTTCTCCATCGAACGGCGCGCCCGTCTGCAGCGGGTGGTAGACATCGTCCCAGACCGAAACATTCTGGCCCATCAGCCTCTGGCCCAGGCGGCCGGTGAAGCAGGAGCGTTTGTCGAGGACAGCCGTACCCGCAAAATCGTAGAAAAGAAAGCCGACCAGATCGAGGACGGCAGGAGGTTCAAGGATGGTCGTGTAATGGCCGGCGGGGATCTCGCGGGGGTTCCGCGATTCCGCCGCTTTGCGACTGGCGGTCTCGGCCAGGTCGGTCGGATTGATGCTGCCAATGTCCGGCGAACTCGATTTCGCCCACCCGGAGGAGCTCGGCTCGAGTAGAGTCACCGAAAACTCCGCGCGTGTCTGCTGATGGCGCGCGTAGAGGCCTTTCGAGTTCGCCAGGACGGATCGCATCGAGCCGGAAGAAAAAATTCCGGCGGCGGTTTGTTTCGCTTTCTCCGCCATCTGGCAGACGCGCTTCACGGCATGAGCACGATCTTGTGCGGTCGCTTCGGCTGTCGCTGCGAAGAAGCGAGAGACCTTCTGGTATCTCTGCGCGCGCAGCATGGGCAGCAAATCGGGCTTGCGCGGCTCGTTGCGTGCCAGGCTTTTCGCGGCGGCGGTCACGCGCCGCAGCGACTCTTCATCTGTCTTGTTCGTCGTGGCCCGGGCTGTGCGGCCGTCGATCACGGCGCGAACGGAAATCGACAGCGTCTGCTCGGCGACATTTTGGTGAATGGTGTTGTTGGCGAAGCGCGTGAGCGCGTCCGTTGTCGACTCGACCTCGATTTCGGTCTCGTCAGCCTCGCTAAGCTTGAGCACGTGTTCGATGATGCGGTCGAGCTCGCTCGGCGCCGAGGAGCTGGACTTGCGCTGCGGACGAGCCGGTCGGCGGGTGGTCATGGTCTCCTCGCGCCCCCAACGACAAAGCCTTGAGGCCTTCCTCCCCGATTGCGCGGAGCGCCGATTTTCGCCCTAGCCACGGCCGTCCTCACTTTGCGAAGGCCACGCCGACCCTCACGTTGCGAAAGCGCGCCGGAGCCGCGCCGTGGCCGGTGCCCATGGTCTGCATCGGCTGGCCCTTGCCGCAGTTCGGCGTGCCCCAAAGCGTCCAATGATCGCGCGAGCAGATGGCGTCGCAGCTGTTCCAAAACTCCGTTGTGATCCCGCTGTAACTGGGGTTTTTGATCATGCGCGTCTTTTTGCCCCGCTTGATCTCCCAGCCGATTTCGGTCGAAAACTGGAAATGATAACGGCGGTCGTCGATCGACCACGAGCGGTTTGTTTCCATGTAGATCGCATTGTCCGTATCGGCAATCAAGTCGTCATACTTCCAGGTGCCGGGATTGATGCTGATATTCGTCATGCGAATGATGGGCAGGCGATTCCAACTTTCCGCGCGCATGGTTCCGTTCGAGCGGCTCTCGCCGATAGAGGCAGCGGTTTCGCGGTTGCTGAGGTAGCCGGTGAAGAGTCCGTTCGTGATGATCGGCGTAGATTGCGCGGGAACGCCTTCATCGTCATAGGCGAATGTGCCGAGTCCTGGGCCGTGCGCCAGCCGCGCGTCGGCGACCACGTTGACGATGTCGGAGCCGTACTTCAGATTGCGCAGCTTATCGACGGTTAGAAAACTCATCCCCGCAAAATTCGCTTCCATGCCGAGCACGCGGTCGAGCTCGATGGGATGGCCGATGGACTCGTGGATCTGCAAACCCAGCTGCGAGCTGTCAAGAATGATCGTTCGCTGCCCCTCCGGGCACTGTGCGGCTCGGTGCAGAGCGACTGCCTCTTCCGCGATGCGCGGAGCGTGGCGGACGAGGTCAAGCGCTTCGATGAGTTCATAGCCGAGCAGCATGTGCTGTCCGCCGAAGCTATTCGGGTAGGAACGCTTCTGGATTTCGCTTCCGGCAAACGCGGTGGCGACGATTCCCGCCCCCGACTGCATCTTCACCTGATGAATCGACGAGCCGATGGTCGAGACGAAAAGCTGTTCGACGCGTCGGAATTCCATCGAGCCCTCGGCCAGTGTCACGCCCTTCACCCGGCGCATTTCCCGGTCGGCGGCGAGCAGCACTTCAATCTGCCGCTCGACGGGGATATGGAAAGGGTCTTTCAGGAATGGGTTTTGCCAGGTATCGGCGTAGGCGTATTCGGGCGCGAGGGCGACGTCTTCGCGCTTCGCCAAGGCCGAGGCTTTCGCGATCGCGACGGCTTCGGCGGCGCACGCTTGGACGCCCTCACGCGTCAACCGGTCCGTCGAGGCGAACCCCCAGGCGCCATCGGCGATGACGCGGATGCCGATGCCGAGCGATTCGCTTTCGGCGAGATTCCCCACTTCCCCGTTCTTGACGGAGATGTCGCGATGACGAACGTCCATGATGCGCGCGTCGGCATAGCTCGCACCACGCAGCTGGGCCGTGTCGATCGCTTGGTGTCCTGCGTCTTCCATCATGAGAGGTGAACCGGTTGGTCGGCGGTAACTAGCGCGCGCGCAAAGGTCATATCCGTCATTCATACCTTATCGGCGCGCGCGAGCGCAAGAAGCACGCTCAGCGAAGCCGACAGAGAAAAAACGATTGGGCGATCGAGAGGCGGCGGAAGAAACCCGGGATACGGCCCCGCTCGCCCAGGCCGGCGTTCTGCTGCGAGAGCGCTACTGTGGGCGAGCGACGCGGGCGATGATGTCGGCCATGGTGAGGCCAGGCGCAAATTCGAAGTCGACTTCGAAACGGATGGAGTCGATCGAACCGACTTCGGGTATCGTGCGGCTGCGTACGACATGCGACTTCAATAGCCGAAGCTCGCCCTTGCCGACTCGGATTTGGCGTTGCTCGGCCGCCACGCGCACCCTTTCCTCTTCGGAAGTGTCGGTGGGATAAAAGGCGGCGTTGACCACTTCTTCGGCGCGGTGCTCGTCGTCTACGGACTGGACGAAGTAAAACACACGATCCTTGAGCTGGATGACTTCGCTAGCCGAACGCCCACAGGCCGTGGCCAGGCAGCGGTCATTGTAAACGTGGTAGGGCGGAGTGGCAATTTCGGAGAACTCGATAGGTCCATCCACGGGATCGGTCTTGGGCACGACTTCGATGAGCCAGCCGGCGTCCGGAGCATTCGCAGGAGTCGCCAGGCGAAACAAGAGGCCGTGCCCGATGTCGTACTCAAATGCTTTCCCCTGGGACACCTCCCCGGCGATGTGCAGGTCGATTTTCTCGAGTTCCGAGCGCGAGGGATGTTTCTGCGCCGCGGGCGCAGGGATCGCCGACAGGGCAATCGAAGCGAACAGAACGAAATCGAGCGGTTTTGCTGACACGCGGGAAGATCCTAGCACAACCCACGAATCGGATTTTGATCTTCGCAATCGGTCACAGCCCCAAATTCTTGAAAAGAGTCGCGAATTTGGCGAGCGAGAGCTGCTCGGCGCGCGCGTCGGAACGAAGCCCGCTCGCTTCGAGTGCGGCGCGGACGCGATCGTCGCCCGAAGCGCGGGGGGTTCGGGCCAGCGCGCGGAGATTGTTTCGCAACGTTTTTCGCTTTTGGCTAAAGCAGACCTGGATGAATTGCAGGAAGCGCGCCTCGTCCGCCATATCAAGCCAGGCACGCTCGCCGGGCAGGCTCATGCCGAGCAGAGCGGAACTGACTCGGGGGGGAGGACGGAACGCGCCGGGCGGAATGCGCAGAGCGATTTCGGGCTTGGCGTAGAACTGGCAAAGAGCGGAAAGATAGCCGTATTCGCGGCCTCCGGGACGGGCGGCGATTCGCGCGGCCACCTCGAGCTGAATCACCACGTGGATCGAGTCGATCTGAGAGGCCCAGCGGAACAGCTGGGCCAGGATCGGCGAGGTGATGTAGTAGGGCAAGTTCCCGTAGACGCGGAACTGGCCGGCGGCAAGTTTGCCGATGTCGACCGACAGCACATCCGCAGAGACGATTTCGACCCCGGGCCACTCGGAAGGATTTTCACGAATCCGCTGGGCCAGGCGATTGGCCAGCCGCCTGTCGGTTTCCAGGGCGATGACTCGCCGGCTCTCGCCGGCGAGTAGTCGCGTCATTTCGCCGTGTCCGGCGCCAATCTCGATCCATGTCTCCTGTGCGGCCCGGGGCAGCCTTTCCAGTATTCTGGCTTGCCAGGCCGCGTCTCCCAGGAAATGCTGGCCGAGCGGTTGTCGAGCCATGGGCGTGAGTCTAGCAGCAATTACTCAGGCGGCAATCTGGAGCTGCCGAATTGCTCGGCTCGGCGATCTACGGTCGTATCTCCAGGTTCTCTGTGGTTTCGTGCTCGCTCGCATACCGAGTTCAGTGTATTGAGCGAAATCGGCCCTTTTGCGCACCATTGTCTGGCTACAGGTGGATCAGCGTCAGTCGCAGTCCTCCGAATCCTTTCATCGGGCGCACCGCTGCGTCCCCGGTCGTAGCCTAAGACACCGCGATGACTGTCACCTTCCGCGCCGACCAAGACGGCGGGCCGTTCGCGCGAGGTTCCGAACACGGTTCAGTTGGTTACCATCACGGCGTGCAAGCGCCGACAACGAAAGGCAATCGTCGTCCGGTGATGACGAGATTGCAACAAAGGATCGAAATCTTGGAGCCTGAGAAAGCGCTTCGGGAAAGCGAACAGCGGTTTCGCCTCCTGGTCGAAGCTGTGCAGGACTATGCGATCTTTCTACTGGACCCTGAAGGCAACGTGACGAGCTGGAACATGGGGGCGGAACGAATCAAAGGATATAAGGCCTTCGAAATCATCGGCCAGCATTTCTCGCGCTTCTATCCCGAGGAGGACGTCCGCGCCGCAAAACCGGCGCGCGAGCTGGACATCGCACGCCGCGAAGGGCGGGTTGAGGACGAAGGCTGGCGCGTGCGGAAGGACGGGTCGAAATTCTGGGCCTTGGTCGTCATCACCGCGCTCAGAGACCGCTCTGGCCAGGTCGTCGGATTCGCGAAGGTCACTCGGGACTTTACGGAGCGAATGAAGACGCAGCAACAATTGGAGGAGTCTCAGCGCAGATTGCAGAAATCCGAGGAGTCGCTCCGCCAACTTTCCGTGCGGCTGCTGCGGACTCAAGACGAGGAGCGGCGCCGCATTGCCAGGGACCTGCATGACAGCCTTGGCCAAATTCTCTCGGTTCTCAAGATGAAGCTGGATTCGCTGAGCAGCGCCGCGGTGGGCGGAGATCCTGAGGACGGCAAACAACTGGCGCTCGCCGCGCGGTTGACGGAAGAGGCAGTGAAGGAAGTTCGGACCATCTCCTATCTGCTGTATCCACCCATGCTCGAGGAGTTGGGGCTGAAATCCGCAATCGCATGGTATCTCGACGGCTTCGCGCAGCGCAGCGGCATCAAAACAGACTTCCGGGCTGCATCCGGCTTTCCGCGGCTGGCAGGCGACGCGGAGCTTGCACTCTTCCGTGTGTTGCAGGAAAGCCTCACCAATGTGCATCGGCATTCCGGAAGTCCAGTCGCCGACGTAGAGCTCTCCATCCAAGACGAAAGAGCCGTGCTGCTGATCCGGGACTATGGAAGGGGAATGCCGAACGGCGACTTCGAACAAAGCTATCAGGACTGGATGGGCGCCTTCGGTGTTGGCTTGCGGGGAATGAGTGAGCGGCTGCGTCAGGTGGGTGGGTGTCTGGAACTGAAGTCGACCCCGAACGGAACCGCGGTGCGGGCCATGGTTCCCGCCGGACAGAAAAAGGACCGGCGTGAAGTCTTCTGATCGGGCGCTAGAGTGAAGAGTCGGATCCTCATCGTCGATGACCACGAGATCGTGCGCGAAGGAATCCGCACGCTGCTGGCGAAGGCGAGGCCGGAGTGGGAAATCTGCGGCGAGGTAGGGGATGCCAACCAGGCCATCGAAGCCGTGAAAGCGCTCAAGCCCGATGTGGTTACCCTGGACATCACCATGCCCGGGATGAGCGGAATTGAGCTTGTGCCACGACTCAAAC
The DNA here is from genome assembly GCA_035622135.1 of Candidatus Cybelea sp. Classification (GTDB taxonomy): domain Bacteria; phylum Acidobacteriota; class Terriglobia; order Acidiferrales; family UBA7541; genus Palsa-295. Next base: position 10,775 of record DASPVZ010000006.1, read on the forward strand.
ATCTGGAAGTTCCCTGCCGCATTTTGATGTTCACCATGCATGAATCGGCATGGCTTGTCGATGAGATCAAGCACGCCGGGGCAGAGGGGTATTTGATGAAATCGCAGGCCAGCCAAGACCTGGTCGGGGCGATCGAAACGCTTCTCCACGGCGGGAAATTCTTCGCCACTGCTGCTCGAGAATTCTCGGTCGGAGGGGTAGCGAAAGAGCACCGCTAGAGTGAAACTGCCGAAAGAGCGTCGCGTTTGACCAGCCCTTCGGGCGATGGTATGGAATCGAGGCCAGCGGCTCAGGCGTCTCAAAAACAGCGGTCCGCCGTCGCCTCCGT
>DASPVZ010000007.1:0-79190 GCA_035622135.1 Candidatus Cybelea sp.
TGTATTTTCATCGCCCGCTCCATGGCGGACTCCGAGTAGAAAACCATGCCTGCCTCCGGCAGGTAGCTCTACTTCAGGCCCGCACCAAAAAGCGGACATTTCACTTGCTAATTCGACCGGACATATCATGTGCTACCGACAAGCGTCTTTTCCGTGGCCGGTAAGAGGGTTCATTTTGAGCTAGAATCCTACCCTTGCGGTTGCGCCCCCGCCGGCAGCCGTACAGAAGCCGAAGTTCAACTCGATGTTCCCGAAACAAGATGCAACCCCTAGCGCAAGGCGCGATTGAATCACAGAAAGTCGAGGAGTCGCGAGATGGGGCGCTCGGAGCGAGCAAGCGAGCGCGTCAAGCATCGGTGCGCGCATTCCGCGCGTGCCTGATCCTGCTCTGTGCGTTCGCGATCTACTTCGCCCTGCGCCAGGGAATCGGGGCCTGGTACTTTCACCAAAATACACCGCCTGCGGTCGAAAGGGCGGCACAGTGGGATCCAGAAAACGCACAGTATGCGGACGTGCTCGCCAACCTCGCCCATTTCTATTCGGCGAATCCCGACCCCAGCCAGATCGTGGCCTTGTGCGAGAAGGCCGTACGCCTCAGTCCGCACGACGCGCATTACTGGGCGGACCTAGGATCTGCTTATGATTGGGCCGGACGTCCGGACGACGCACAGCGTGCATTCGAACGCTCTCTCTCTCTCTTCCCAAACTCTCCGGAGATCAATTGGCGCCTCGCGAATTTCTATGCCCGCACCAACAGAGCCGACGACGCGCTTCCTTTGTTGCGACGGGCGCTCGTCGCAGGCGGCGTGGACGACAGACAGGTTTTCGCATTGGTTAGCCGCTCTGGTTTGAACAATCAGACAGTCATGACACGCATGCTTCCGCCGGATGGGGCTCTCCTGGTCGATTATCTCGATTTTCAGGTCGATTCCGGACGTCTCGATCGCGCGGGCGAAGTGTGGGATCGGCTCCTGCGATCCGGACTACCGTTCAGGATCGCCGATGCATTTCCCTATTTCGACGCATTGGTCCGGGCCAAGAACGCCGACGCAGCCTCCAGAGTGTGGGACGGGCTCGGCAGGCGATTCCCGGCCGAACTGGCCCCGCGTACGGCGGATGGGAATCTCATCACCGACGGCGATTTCGAACTTCCCATCCTGAATGGTGGTTTTGACTGGCGCGTGAATCCAGTACGGGGAGCCGCGGTGCGAATTGAGCCGGGACGGGCGGGGGGTGGCGGTTTGCTTCGAATCGATTTCGACGGTAGGGGGAACCTCGAATATGGAGATGTGCTGCAGCTCGTGCCGGTCCGGCCGTCCACACACTACGTATTCTCGGCGGAGGTGCGTGCACAGGGAATCACGACAGACAGCGGGCCGCGTTTCGAATTAGTGGACGCCGATGCTGTACAAGTCACCGAAGACTTGATTGGCACATCGGGCTGGTCTCTCCGGCGGATTGGTCTACGGACCGGACCGCTCACGCGATTGCTGTGGGTGCGCATCGCCCGGCCGGCAAGCCACAAGCTCGATGACAAGATCTCCGGGACCTTTCTTGTCCGCCGGGTCTCGCTCAAGCCGCAGGACGAGCGGCGGACGGCCAAACAACCCTCCCCTGATCCTCGATAACCCCGAGGAGGATCTCCACGATTGCACGGTCATGATTACGGTAGATACCCGATACACGCAATACGGCCCTAACGGCGTTGAACCGCGCAACAACTCGCGATAAAATTTGTCGCGACGTCACCCTGCCGGCCACGCCCCTAGACCACGAGGCAAGATGGCAGACAGTACCGAACAGGGTCCTGAAGGGAATGGAATCGCGGAGAGCCGCGCCTATCCGCGCGCCGGCGTGCACTCGCTCGCCTACATCGAGCTTGGTGACGGGAATGCTGGAATTGTCCTGAATATCAGCGAAACCGGATTAGCCGTTCAAACCATACAAATCCTCAGCCGAGACCAATTCTCGCAAATGACCTTCCGGCTGCCGAAGACCGACGAGCCGATCGAAGCCTCGGGAAAGGTAGTCTGGCAGATACGGGCCAAAAAACAGGCAGGAATCGAATTCGTCGGACTGCCCGACGCCACCCGGGCCGCAATCAAGAACTGGATGGCCGAACAACTGCGCCCGCTCGAGACGGCTGCGGAGGAGGCCCCCGCCGCACTCGGACAGGTCGGACCCGCGCCGCAGCAGCCCACCGATCCCTTTGCGCAGATCGGGGCAGGAGCTGCTATCGCCCAGCCTCGACCGGGGGCCCAAGATGCGGTCGATGCGATGCAGGAACCGGCAACGCCTTCGACCGTGCCGCCGATAGAGAATCCGCTCAGCCTGCCATCACCCGGGGTCGACGCGCCGGAGAGTTCAGTCGACCGAGACATTAGGCGGCTGCTGCTGGGGACGCCCGGCAGCGTTCCCCTGCCACATTTCGGATACATGCCACCGGGTACGGCTGCTCGGAACTTGAAGAATCCCCGGCCGTGGTTGACCTTCGCCGCCACGGCTGGATTGCTTGCCGCCGCCGCCTTTGTGGCCCTGACAACATTCGTTCCGGGCGCGATCACACGAGCCAAGATGACGGTTTTGGCCCACCTGGAAGGCCCCAGGGCAGGCGAACAGACGGCCGATCAGACCGACCAGCCCCAAAACACCGCGCAGGAGCAAGCCGCCAACACCCCCCAATCCGGTTCTCCGGCTACGGCGACACCAGACGCGCAGGGTGGTTTGCCGACTGTCCTGCCGGGCGACACCGACACAGCGTCGGATTCGCGCAACGGAGTCGTGCCAACTTCAAACCAGCCCGAACAGAACCCCGCCGTTCCCGCTCAGACGACCGAGCAGCCGTCTCGGTCGAGCGCTACCGGGCAGGAGAACGCTCGAACGCAACCCCAATCCGCTGTGGCGCCTGCCCATACGGGCGCTTACCACCCTCTGAATGATTCGATCGCTCCCCAGAACCAGACCGAGTCGCACGTGGGGACCACTGGCCGGACCGAACCCCAGACCCGCACAGCCTCGGGGAACACCTCCGACCAGTATGCGAACGGAACGGCCGACACCCCCAGCCCAACAACAGCCGGCAATTCTGACCGCAGGAACGCCGAACGGGAGGGTGCCACAGCCGGTCCCAGCGGAAACTCTCCGGGGACGGCGCGGACTTCGCAATCGCCGTCGGTACCGCCCACCGAAGGGCAGGCGGCGCTGAATGCGTGGCGCGCGCAGACTGCGCCTTCTTCGGGATCATCGACCAATTCGAGCCACCGAACTGAGCCCGTCGAGCCGGATCAGGATTTGTATGCACGCCGCGATAGCGCGTCAAGCCCGGGCATAGGCACAAATCAAAACACGAGCGCAGCCCAGCAGGCAAAATCGTTCGAAATGCCCAACTCCTATAGTTCGCCCGTCGAACCGAGCTTGCCTTTATCCGGAATTCCAAGTGGGTCGGTTGCAGCAAGTTCGCAGTTCCGCGGCATCGTCGGACAGAACCCAACCGCGGGCCAACTTCAAATCGGCCAGCTCGTATCGAGTTATTCTCCCGCCTACCCGATCGAAGCGGCACGCGAGGGAATTGAGGGCACGGTCAAGCTTTCCGTACTTGTGCGAAGAGACGGGGCGGTTCGAAACATCCGCATCGTAAGCGGTCCTGCGATCCTGACCTCCGTTGCCGCAGCGGCGGTCCGAGACTGGCGGTACGGGGAGACCTTCCTTGCGGGGCAGCCCATCGAAACCGAGCAGTACGTAACGATTGTGTTCAGACTGTCCGGGAAATAGGCCGGGGCGCCGGGCGGTTCTTACATCGAGGAAGGGCTGATCGGATTGCTGTGACCTCCGCTCGCGGCGATAGCCGCAGCGGCAGCAGCTCCTCCGCCGCCAGCTAAAGCGAGAATGATCCAGGCGGTAGGTTTTTTCTTCTGCGCGGTGGCTTGATTTTCGGGCGCTTGCGACGCTTCCTGCGGCGTCCCCAATGCACCGGTCGAGGAGATCCCGACGGTTTGCCCGGCCCGCAGGACTTGGCCTGTCACACCATGCAAGGGAATCACGCCGATACTGCCGTCCAGGCAGGCGATCGTAAATGAGCCCAGGGCAGTCCGTTCGATCCTGGTCGAGGATTGCTGGGTCTGGATCACGGCAGAGATAACGAAGTCCCCCGCCTTCAGGCTTACCTCGGTTGCCTCGGCGAATGAAGTCATCACCACCCAGCCCGAGGTCAGTTCCGCCAAGTACCGCGGGTCACGACTGAAGACCAAGTGCGTATCGGGAGCAAGCTTCAACGAACCCTTGCCGCTCATCGTGAACGTCGCGGAACCGGTGTCGCTCGTGAGAACCGCGTCACCCGAGAAGATCGTAGATTCCGAAGGGGCTGGCCCGCCGTTGATGTATACGGTTCCCGTCGTGCTCAGCGAGCCCAAGGCTTCGTGCTCCTGCCGAGGCGGGGCAGCAGCACCCATAACCGTCGCTGCGGCACAGAACAAAGCGAGCGACAATACAAGCTGGAGAGCCCAGGATTTTGCGCTTTGCCGACGGCAAGAAATCTGCTCCACCTACGACTCCACAAGGCACACTGACGAACTGCTGCTTACTTACCATTTCGGGGCCGGATTGTCTACACTTAGGGCGGGCCGGAGTGCAGATGAGGGTCAGAAGAACTCGATGAAAGTCCTTCACATCGTCAAGACGGCGGTCGGCGCAAACTGGGCCTATGAACAGGTCCGAGTTCTCTTGTCCTTCGGATATGACATCACTGTCGCGCTGCCTTCGACTGACCAGGGCCTTGCTTCGCATTATCGCCGAGCCGGGGCAAGCGTGATTGCGGCCCAGCTCGACTTTCCGACACGCGAACCATGGAAGATTTCACGAACCCTCTCGACATGCCGCCGTCTCGTTCTCGACGTTCAGCCCGACCTCATTCATACGCACCATCTGGGAACTACGCTCGTCGTTCGACTCGCGTTCCGGCGAAGTCCCCCTGCTCCGTGTGTGTTCCAAGTGGCTGGTCCGCTGCATCTGGAATCGCCGTTCTTCGCACAAGTTGACACGCAACTTGCCGGACCGAAAGATTATTGGATTGCCACCTGCGAGTGGACTTGGAGGAGATATCTTTCGCTCGGCATCGCCCCCGAACGTGTGTTTCTGTCCTACGCCGGCACTGATATCGGCCGGTTCGGGCATCAGCCGACAGGCAAACTGCGCGCTGAACTGGGTATTGGACCTGAGGTTCCGCTTGTTGGTATGGTCGCCTACATGTATGCGCCCAAATGGGTTCTGGGCCAGGACCGTGGTCTGAAAGGTCATGAGGATTTCATCGCGGCCTTGAGTCTGGCTCGCGAGGAATTGACTTCTGTAACGGGTGTTGTCATCGGGGGACCGTGGGGGAAGGCAGCATGGTATGAAGACAGGCTGCGCTATCGCGGTGGAAGGGTGTGTGGGGGTTCGCTAATATTTTTAGGAACCAGGCGGGACGTTCCCGCCCTGCTGCCGGATATGAATCTGGCCGTGGTTCCCTCGCATTCAGAAAACTGTGGCGGCGCTGTCGAGCCTCTGCTAAGCGGCGTTCCCGTGGTGGCAACGAACGTCGGTGGATTGCCCGACGTGGTTCGCGACGGCGAAACCGGTTGGCTTGTGCCCGCGCGGAATCCCACGGCGCTCGCGCACACGATGCTAGAAGCGTTGCGGGATGGCCGTGAGGCGCGTCGCCGCGTAACCGAGGGGCAAAGGCTTGTGAGGAACCTCTTCGACGTCCAACGCACAGGGCGCGAAGTAGCCGTCGCGTACGAACAGATACGAAAAGGCGTTCTGCCCCGGCCGGCAGGAACAGAAATCAAAGAGCCCTTTGCCGTTCTGAGCGCGAGAGGATAGCCCGAGAACCCGAGCCTTAGCGGCAGGGAGCGTCCGCATGGTTGAATTTACATGACGAGCTTGTCACCTTGAGCGGCATACCCTGGGCAATTCCGCAACGGCCAGCCCCGCATAACGGGGCTTCGCTTACGAGGGAACGTGCGCATCCAGCGCCGCCGCTCGATTACCTGATAGCAGGCTGTGGCACAGCTCTGACCGCGCTTGTTTTTTGTGCTGTCAAGCCCGCCGAAAGACATTGGTTTATCGTACCCGTTGCGGTCTGCGGAATTGTCGCGGGCGTTGATGTTGTGAGATGGCTGCGCGGCAGACTCGATCTGTTTGATCCGAGAACCCTCATAGCCTCTGTGGCTCTTTACGGATTTTTCGTCGCGCCGCTGCTGAATGTGTATTGGGACGCCTTCGGGGTTGGCGATCTTCCTTTTTGGGGCGATTGGCGTCCGTGGCTCGGAGCAATGGCTTGTCTGAATGCCATGGGACTTTGTGCCTTTCGATTCGCCCACAATGTGCTGTTTGCTCAGACAGGTCCCTGCCTCCAGAGGTGGGAAATCAATCAGAGGCGCCCCTATCCATTCTTCGCCTTCGGTGTTCTGATTTCAGTGGCGGGAGCCACCGCATTCCTTTGGCAGCTGAACGGTGTTTCGGGGATTCTGCGCGCGTTTGAGAGCAACCCGGACGCATTCGCCGGCAAGGGCTGGTTACTGGTTTTCGCATGGCCGACCGCCGTGTTGTCGTTCATCGCAGTCGTCTACATCGTGACGATCCGGCAAGAAGAGACCCGCGGACATCGTACCCTAGCGATCGCGCTCCTTATCCTCATAGCGGCCGGAACCACTCACTTTGTGCTGGTCGGGTCATACGGAAGCCGTGGATCTACAGTATGGGCGCTATTCTGGATGTTTGGCATTGTGCATTTCCGAATCCGCAAGCTTCCCAACAAAATGGCGGTCGTGGCCTTGGCATTCCTGATCGCGTTTATGTATTTCTATGGCTTCTACAAAGAGAAGAAAAGCACTGCGCTCGAAATCCTTCGTGCTCCTTCCCTGTGGGTGAACCCCGAGGGCTACCAGCGGAATTTGACCTTCTTGCTTCTAGGTGACTTGGCTCGATCCGACTCGGACGCTTTTATCCTCAGGAACCTCGTTTCGACTCCCGATGATTACGATTACCGATGGGGTCTCACTTACGCGAGCGGTTTCACCGTGCTGATTCCGAAGAACCTGTGGCCCGACCGGCCCGAGGTGAGAGTCGATGCGGGCAGCGAAGCCCTTTGGGGAAAAGCGACACAGCTAAGATCCAGCAGAATGTACGGGCTAGGCGGAGAGGCCATGCTGAATTTTGGCCCCTGGGGTGTGGTTCCCATGTTTGCCGTCTATGGGGCTTTGGTGGGATGGTATAGGCGCAAACTGGCCAGCTGGAACGGTATGGACGCTCGAATGTTCCTGGCCCCTTTTTTCGCGTCGATCTTGCTGAGGGGCCTGATGTACGACAGCGACGTCTTGTTATTTTCCGTGATCACGGAGGCCAGCTTTATCATTCTCGTCCTGTCTCTTGCATCCAAGCGCATTCCGCGCGTCCTGAGCGCAAAATGAAGGTGTTAGTGACGCTCGAAGACCACCTATGGCGGCATGCGCCTGAGGGTGTCTGCGGGCACGGTCCAGCCGGGTACGATTCTTGGAGCGAACTGCTCGAGGTGTTCGAGCAGGTCGTGCTGCTTGCGCGTGTGCAGTTAGAGCGAGAGCGCTCTCCGGATGGCTTGAGAATCGACGGACCGTCAATTTCCGTTGTAGAACTTCCCGATTATGTGGGCCCCTGGGAATACCTAACAAGGCAACCCGTGCTGCGCCACCTGGTCCGCAAGGCGGTGGCCGACTGCGACGCTTTCCTCCTGCGCGTGCCCGGGCTAGTGGCCTACCTCGCCTGGCACGAAGTCAAGAGAAGGGGTAGGCCCTACGCCGTCGATGTCGTGGGCGATCCCTGGGATGCATTCGGGCCGGGAACAATGACAGATCCATTCCGCCCCCTTTACCGCTTCTGGGCAACACACAGCATGAAGGCGATCTGCGCGCGCGCTGATGCCGCTCTCTATTGCAGCAACGGAGCGCTTCGGGAACGCTACCTCGTGGCCAGGGATGTCCATAGCGCCATCGCGCCGCGAATACATCTGTTGAATGGTTATGCGTCCCCCGAATTGATGGCCAAACGGTCCGGCCGGAGTTATCGATGGCCCACCGAACGCCGGCCTCTGCGACTCGGATTCGTCGGCAGCCTGGCCCAACTTTATAAGGGCCCAGACATTCTGCTTCGTGCCACCCGCATCGTTGTGCAGGCGGGGATAGACATTGAGGTGTTTCTCGTGGGCGAGGGGCGGTACCGAGAGCGCATCGAATCGCTAGCCCAGGGTCTCGGCATCGACAAGCGGGTCTTTTTTCTTGGCCAACTGCCGTTTGGCAAGGCAATCTTTGATTTCTTGGATTCCCTGGACCTTTTCATTATGCCGTCTCGAGCTGAGGCGTTTGGGCGCGCCCTGCTCGAGGCCATGGCGCGCGGATGCCCCTGCATTGGGGCGGATGTGGGCGGGATCAGGAGTCTGCTCGATCGCGCTGATTTGTTTCCCTGTGGAGACCCTGAATCGCTGGCATCAAAGATCTTGGAAGTCACGGCAAGACCTGAACGGATGGCACAAATGTCGGCTCGAAATCTCGAAAGAGCCAAAGAGTTTAACCCAGAAGTCCTGGCCAAGCGACGACGCGATTTCTTCCGCGCGGTCAGGATTTCCTCTGAGCGGTCGGCGGCTGCAGGATAGGAGAAGAGCCCCTGCTGATGTCGGCAAGATTATAAGACGGCTCTGCTCTCGGGCTGGCGACTGGCGGCGGGTCAAATGTACGACATCAAACCACGGTTGGGGTCAGAGCTATGCCAGGGCGTTTCCCGCCGCCGCCGCCGCAAGCATTCGCATGGCAAGTTGGTTGTTGAATCGGGCTTCTGCCGAGTCCCAGCGACCAAAGTCGATAATGTCGCCCGACCTGATTGCGGCACTGATCTCGCGCACTCCGGATTCGACGCTTTCCCTGCAAGCGAATCCGAGCGTCCGCCTGATTTTGTCAAACGAGACGCGATACGTTCGGCGATCAGCCTTGTTCTCGATTACGGCAACTTTTGTACCCGGGATCAAACTCGCCACAATGTCTCCAAGATCCTTGATCTGAAGGTTTAAGAAATTCGAGCCAGTGTTGAACACTTGGCCCGAAACCAAGTCGGTCTCTGCTTCAAGACACGCCAGAAATGCACGCGCCGCATCCCGCACGTGCAAAAGGGGCCGCCAACTGTGCCCGTTGCAAATGGTAATGCGGCCGCTCGACACCGCACGAGCCACGAGCAAATTCACAACGAGATCGAATCGCATGCGCGCGGAAATGCCGAAAAGCGTGCCTAATCTCAAGACGGTCGGTGCAAACTCCTTCGTTCGCGCCGCGAGAAGGGCCTTCTCGGATTCGATCTTGCTCTGGGCGTAGACCGAGAGAGGGTTGAGGAGGGAGTCTTCGCTCAACCGTCCGCCGGACGATCCGTACACGCTGCACGAGGAGGCAAAGAGCAGGCGCCGGATCCCGCAACGCGGCGCGGACTCAGCAAGCATGCGCGTAGCCGCGCAATTGATTTCTGTGGCCAGCTGCTTGTTCTCTTCGCAGGCCCCGTCGCCCACGATTCCCGCAAGATGAATCACGCTGTCGAACCCCAGCGCTGCCCGCAACAACTCCTTCCTGTCTCGAACGTCGCCGCGAACCAGTTCGCAACGGCTATGGAATCGCACATCTCGCAGAGACTCTTCGCCAAACAAAAACGAATCAAAGATCCGTACGCGAAATCCGCGGGCCAGTAAACCCGGGACGAGAACCGAGCCAAGGTATCCGGCTCCGCCGAGCACCAGCACATTACTCGCTCGGGAATCGGATCCCCCGCCGGCCCCGTCCGGTCGTCCCGCGGATTCACGCCCCCCCACCCGCCATCCCGCGAGGGAGCGGTGCAGAACCGAGCGCAGAAAGGTGCTCATAGTCCTGCCCCCGTGGCTTTTGCTCCCGCAACATCAGCCGCGCGAAAAACGGCTTCACACACCAGGTCAACATCGGCGTCGGGCAAGGATGAATAAATCGGAAGGTTGACCACGCGATCGGAGAGGTAGTCCGTGACCGGCAGCGGGCGAGTGTCCCCCATACCCCGATACAGTTTCTGGCGGTGGACGGGCGGCCAGAAATAGCGTCGGACATCAATATTTTCTTGTCGCAACACGCCCAACAGCCAATCGCGGTTGCGTCCGAATTGCTGCTCCTCGACGATTAACGAGAAATCCTTGCAGGTACTGCGATTCGCCGCGCAGATCTGTTGAAAACGGATCCCCGGAATCTGGCCAAGCCGGCTCTCGTATCGACAGCGAATCCGATTCCTGCGTTCGATGCGGCCCTCAATCCCACCAAGACCTCCCAAGGCCAGGGCAGCATGGAACTCGCTCATTCTGGCATTCAGCCCGCGCGCTTCCGGGTCGCCGTCTCCCGCGTCGCCGTAGTTGCGCGCGGCGCGCAGGCGTTTCGCTATCGTGCGATACCGCGTCGCGATTAAACCTCCCTCACCGGCCACGACGAGCTTCGTCGGCGAAAAACTGAATATCTCGGCGGTACCAAACGTTCCCAGTTGCCTCTCGCCGGCTTTGCCGCCGAAGGCATGGGCACCGTCATAGACGATAGGAACGCCGGCGCTGCGCGCGATGTCCTCGAGTTCAAGCACGCTCGCGGGATTTCCGAATAAATGCACGGCAAGGATGGCCGCCGTTTTTCGCGTGATGCGTTGGCGAACCGAATTTGGGTCAATACAGAACGTGCGGGGATCGCAGTCTGCAAAAACAGGCGTCAGACCGTTCCAAGCTACGGCGTGCGCCGTGGCGTGGAACGTAAAACTCGGAAGAATCACCTCGCCCCTGAGGTCTAATGCGGCAAGCGCAAGCACTAACCCCAATGTGCAGCTGGAAACCGCCACGCAGTAAGGTACCCCCAGGTAGCTCGCGGCCGCCCGCTCCAGTTCGCGGACAAACGTGCCATTGGTAAGCTGTCGGCTCTCTAGAATCCTCCGGACATCCTGAACAAATTGTTCGTCCGGGATCCCCTCGGGCGAGACGATGGGCAGCAGGGTGTCAAACGCGCGGCCGCGCCGCCCGACCGGTTCCGAACGTTCGATTCCGCATCTTGCGATGGTCCCCAATCCTATCCCCCTTCGGGTCAGCCCTTGAGCGAGACGGCTCGTTCGATCTGCTGCTCCCTGATCACGCGGCAGGGAACGCCGACGGCGGTGACGTACGCAGGGATATCCGAGGTCACCACGGCACCCGCCCCGATTACGGACCATTCGCCCACGCTCTTGTTCTGAATGATGACCGCGCCGGTGCCGAAATACACGCCATCACCGAAACGCACGGCCCCGGAGATTTGACACCCAGGATTGATGTTCGTGTACGCGCCGATCACGCAATCGTGCCCGACCGTGCTGTTCAGGTTGATGACTGTGTGCGCCCCTATTTTCACCTGCGTGGTCAGTACGCAACCGGCCGTGATGACGGTGCCCGGCCCCAAATCGACCCACCTGGAAATGCGAGCCGAGGGATGGACGATCGTGGCAAAGCGAAACCCGAGCGCCGTCGCGCGCTCCGCAAGGGCTTGGCGCGCACGCGGGCTGCCCGCGCTCGAGATCACCTGGATGCTCTTCCCGCGATTCCGGCCGAGCCACTCGATCGTGCCGAGCACAGGCACATCACAGATGAGCTGGCCGTTCAACTCGGGTTTATCGTCCAGGAAGCCCAGAACGTTCCACTGCCTCTTCTGCTCGTTGGCCTCGAGAAACACCCAGTACAGTTCGCGCGCAAAACCTCCGGCGCCCAGAATCACCACGTCGTTCACAGATTCCTCCGGCTCGGCGCGGGGATATCGTCGCGCCCGGAAAAGAAGAAACGATCGCGCTCTGCATAAAGACCATGCCCTGAAACCCACACGGCCAACGTTCGCAGCAGGATGCGCGCATCCAGCCAGAGAGAGAAGTGGTTCGCGTACCATACGTCCAATTCAAGACGCTCTGGCCATTTCAACTGATTTCGGCCGTTGACTTGACTCCAGCCGGTGAGACCGGGGCGCACGGATAGCCGTGCCGCTTGCCGCGGAGTGTAGTGTTCGACGTGGTAGCCCAATGCCGGCCGCGGCCCCACGAGACTCATTTCCCCCACCAGGACATTCCAGAGCTGGGGCATCTCATCCAAACTGAGCCGGCGCAGGAACCGTCCCACCCTCGTAATTCGCGGGTCGGACCGGGAAACATAGAAACCCGAACCGACTCGCTCGGCATTCCGGATCATCGTTCTAAACTTCAGCATGCGAAATCGGTTGCCGTTTCTTCCCACTCGGTCCTGCACAAAAATGGGCTTGCCAGGCGAGTCGATGCAAATGGCCGCGGCAATGACGGCAAACAACGGGATACAAATGACGAGCGACACCCCGGCCACTACGGCGTCGAACAGCCGCTTCAGGACAAATTCAAGCTGCCGGCTCAGGCGGCCACCTCCGCGGTGGCTCCCGACACCGGAGCGACCGCGATTCCCAGGATCGTCGCAAGCATCAGGGCGTTTGCGGGAATATGCAGATTAAAATCCGCCAAGCTGTGTAGAAGGATGGCGGCGATACTCCCGACGCAAGCGAGCGAAACATATCGCTCGAAACGACTCGCCGTCACCAGAAATCTCCGCAGCGCAGAAGCCGCGACGACACCGATCGACAAAAAAAGCACGGCCGCAGCGGGAATGCCCAGGTCGCTTGCCGTCTCGAGATAATCGTTGTGCGCATGATTCACAAACTCGGTCAGGAAGGTTGTTTGAAAGGGCGTGTAGGCAACCGGAAACGTTCCCAACCCTGTGCCCAGGAAAGGGTGGGCGCGAATCAACGCGGCCGCACCCGGCCAAATGGAAAGCCTCGATTCCGGTCCGGAGAACTCCTGCCGTACAGTTTCAAACCGGGTGAACGCAGGCCGCACCCCAATCCAGGCGGCGAAGCTGAAGCTTAGAATCAAAAACACAATGGCAACAGCGGTGGGCGCCAGGCGTCTGGCCAAGGCGATCAGACCAACGACGACGACCAAGGACGCCGCGGCCGCGAGCATCCCCATCCTCGAGCGTGAGAACACCAGAGCGGCCGCGAGAACGACGGCCACGGCCAACCAAAGGACTACGTTCGACCAATTTGATCCGAGCCTCCTTCGATCACGTCTCCTCCTCGTCGACCACACCTTCTCGCCTTCATAGAGCGCAAGACAAACGGCAAAAGGCAAGATCATCTCGAGCAAACCCGCGAAGTGATTGCGATTGACATAGGTGCCGGTCGCCTCTTCGAGGTCATACCTCTTCGGATACCAAAGAATCATCTGCCAATGGGTCAGATACTGAATCAGTCCGTAGCAGGCCTCGCTCGCCCCGAGCACCGCGATCGACCGGACGAGAAAGAGTTTTCGACGCCGTTCGGACGCGCTGAGAACGGCGAGAATGAACGCAATTGAGCAGGCCAGCAGAATTAGGAGCTCGGATCGGGTCTGGTACGGCACGATGCTCAAAATGCCCCAATGCGAGTCGCCGCTCGCGCCCGCTCCACGCAACGCGCGGGTCAATCCCGCCGGCAACGGACACAGCTGCAGGAGCGCAACGGCAACCAGCAGGGATGGAACGGCGAAATGCCGCGGCCGCAGAATGCCCGGCCGAACGCTTGGTTGGAGCGCGATCCAGGCCGCCACGACGAAAAACAAAGTCTCCACCGCAGCCAACGAAACCCCATTCGTACCTCCGAACGATGCGACGGTAAGCACGAGCCCCGAAATCAGCGCGGCTTGAGCGGCCCTGGTTGAGGCTCTGCTCATTTCGAGTTCCCGTTTGTCTGCGCGCGCTGGTACCCGTAGCTGTAGTAGTCATCCGTCGCGTCTGCGAAGTTGATGGTCGCTCCTAAAATATGCGATCCGGCGTCAACAGCCGATGAGCAGGCCCGATGGGCCAGATCGCGCGGAGTCGTCCCGCTGCCAACCACCAGAATGACGCCGTCAACCAGTGTGGCCAGGATCCTGCTGTCCGCCAGATTGAGCAGCGGCGGTGAATCGAGCACAACGAACTTGTATTCCTTCGCAGCCTCGCGAATCAGGCTTGGCATCGATTCCGATGAAAGCAGGTCCGCCGGGTTCGGCGGAACCGGGCCGCAAAACAGGACGGACAGTTCTGGCATCGGAGCGTGCCACAACAGGCTGCGCCAATCCAACTTTCCGGTCAGGAAATCAACCAGCCCTGCACCACTTTCCACGGCAAAGAAATTATGTAAGCTCGGCCGCCGCAGATCCGCGTCGATGAGCAATACCGATTCGCCAAGCTGAGCGAGCGACAATGCGAGGTTAGCAGCAACCGTGGTCTTGCCTTCCCCGGCCTGCGCGCTGGTCACCAATAGCGATGCAGGGGGCCGTTTGGCCCTCGACAGCAATACCGACGTGCGCAGACCATGAAAGGCCTCTGCCAGCGGAGCATGCGAACCGCTTCCTTCAATGCGGTTCCAAGACCCTTTGCCGTTCGAGCCGCTTCCGCTCCTGTCGTGCAGCAGGTGCCGCGCTCGCCCATAGATTCCTTGCGGATGGTTCGAATACTGAGAGTCGATGACCGGCACAACGCCCAATGCCGGCACCTGCAGGAACCGCTCGACGTCCTCCGTCGTCTTGAGCGTGTTGTCGAGGTGCTCTTCGAGAAACGCCGCGCCGGTTCCGAGGCACAATCCAATCAGCAAGGCCAGGGACAAGTTCAGGATCACGCGAGGCCGGGCTGGCTTCTTGGGGGGAAAGGCAGGATCCACAACCCGGATGTTTGTGGCCTTCAGGCTCTCTGAGACGCCTGTTTCCTTCAATTTCTCGAGCAAGCTGACGTACAGCTGCTTGTTCGTGTCCGCTTCTCGCTTGAGGATGTTGTACTGGACCGACCGCTCGGCGATTTCGTTTGCCTCTTTTTGCTGCCGTCGGAACGCGGCTTCGAGCATGGTTTCGCGATCGACAGACGCCTGGTAGTCTTCCGCGATTCGTCGGGCCGCCTGATCTCGCCCGGCTTTGAGCACGGCCTCGCTTTCGTCGATCTGGCTCTGCACTTCCTTGACCCGCGGGTAATCGGCGGTGAAGGTGGCGATCAGTCGAGCGCGTTCGCGCTCGAGCTCGGCGAGACGTTCAGAAAGGTCCTGCATCAGTTTATTGTCGAAAACCCCAGGAATCGAGGAGTAATCACCCTTCTGAACCAGCCGGTAGAAGGACTCCTTTTCGATCCGGTTCGCCTCCGCCAGGGTCAATTGTTGCTGCAGCTCGCGCAACTGCTGAACCACAATGTTCTCGGTTGTGCCCTTGTCCGTCTCGAGGAAGAGCAAACCATTGCTGCTCGCGTACTGTTCGAGCTCGTCCTCTGATTTTTCAAGCTTGGCCTTCAATCGGTCCAGCTCGTTCGACAGCCAGTCGCCGGCTTTTTGCGAAGCGTCCCATCGCGCCTGCAGGTTGTCATCGATGTAGGCGGCGGTCAGGGCATTCACGACATTCGCGGCGAGTTGTGGATCATTGGAATCAAAGGTTACCTCGATTAATCGACTCCTCTTGACGGGTTCGACGCTGAGGCGATCCTCGAATTTCTTGAGCACCTCATCCGACACACTGGCCGTCGTAGTCCGTGCTTCGGGCGCGACAAATACCTGGGCTGTTTCCGGGTGCGCAGCCGGCCAGGTCGCGGCCGGCGTCGTGGTCTCCTTGGAGGCGAACTCCGCAACTTGGCTGAGGCCTAGCTGTTCGATCACCTTGCGGGCCAGGCTCTCGCTTTTCAGTATGCGGTTCTGGGTTTCCAGATAGGTGTCGGAGATGCTTTCCACCTGAAAGAGTTCCTGGAGCGTCGGAATATCAGGATTTTCTTTTTGAATCTCGATCAGCGCGCGCGCTTCGTAGACCCGCTTTTCCCTGACCGTTGCAAACAGGGTCAAGCCAAAAACGACCACCAGCACAGTTACGATCGTGGCTCGGCGCTTCCTCGCGACGCGCCAATACTCAAGCAGGTCCGGGATTCTGCTGATTTCGCTGTCGTAAACAACCCTTCCCTTCACCTCGCGCTCTTTCAAGGACGCATCGCGCTCGTCGTAACGCGTGATCTGTGTCTCAGAGTTCCTGGGAATCATGGCAACCATCAATACGGACGGAAAATGACCACTCCGCTGGCTGTAGCAACCGCCGTTTCCGTGCCCTTGAAGAACGCAGACTTGCTGTTGCTGTTGGGGACGAAAACAATGTCGGCAGCCCGCAGCGGGACGTCGGGAATCTTTCCGGCCAGAACTTTGCCCAGATCAACCGGAATCTCAGAACGGTGTCCGCTCAACTCGTCGGTGCGGATAATCCGCGTCTTGCGTTTGGCCGCGGTGGGCGTCAACCCTTCCGCCAGAGAAACCGCTTTGAGCAGCGACATTCGCTCGTTGGTTTGGATCGTGAACCCCCCCGGCCTCTTCACACCCCCAACCACATAGACGATGCCGGCTCGCGTTACCTTGATGATATCGCCCGGATAAATCGGCACGTTATACGCGGGATTTCCGGTGTCGAGCAGCAGCCTCAGATCAACTTCGACCGTCTGGTGAGCGAGATCCGCTGCGCTCGCCGTTTCGGTTTCGCCCGCGCGGCTCGTTTGATCGGGTGGATCCGGTCCGGTCGCGTCTTTCCCGTCGTGAGGTTCAGAGCCGAAGCCGGCGCCGCGCATCACGATTACTTTGTCGCCCGCATTGTCGGTCAGGCCCTGCGCCATGGACAGCATCTCAAGCAGCGTCTTCGGACCACGCACCTGAAACACGCCTGGCTTCGTGACTTCGCCGATCACCGACACCGGGTGGCTCTCGATCGAAGATACAAACACTCCGACGTGCGGCTCGTTCATGTACGCCCGCAGTTTGGTTTCGAGCACGCGTTCGAGCTCCCGTGCGGTTAGTCCGGCGGCTTCGACCGACCCGATCAAGGGTATGGATATGTCGCCGGCCGCAGACACGCGTACCTTGTGATTGAGCTCTGGGGCGCCAAATACGCTCACTTCCAGCACGTCGTCGGCGCCAATGCGGTAATCGGCCGCATTCGACGACTCGCGCGCGAGCGAGGCTCCGAGATCCTCGAGCCGTCGATTGAAATCCTGAGCGGTATCAAGCGTTGCGCGGTCCTCTCTCCGCACGGGTTGCCGCGCATTCTGCGCAGGGAGGGGTGAAGCCAGCAGAATGAATTGAGCCAAAACAACCGTGATTCGCATTCCCGTTTCGGAAGGTTTCCCGACGAAGCCGCCTCTACCAGCAAAACCCAAATATAAACGAGCCGACACACCCAGTCCCGGACGCGGGCGTCACCCTAGGGCTAACATGATTCCTCTGTCGAACCGGTTCTATACAGATCGTCCGGTATTTTCGCCTGGGAACGAGCTGCATGAGGGTGGGTTATAGCAGGTTCCGCGAATCGACGTCAACCGCACCGAAACAGGCCGCGGCGGCCCCCACTCGCTCACTCGTGGCCCGGTTTGAGGGCTTGGGCATTAGGTGCGGGCCGCCGCCGTTTGACAGCTCAGCGCTTGTTCTCGGGCGACGGGGATTCCGTCGCGCAATGTCAGGGCCGCTCCCGAGTTCGCCGCCACGCGTTCCCCGGGAACCAAGATTCCCTCGAGATTTAACGGATCGGCGGCCGAAATCGTCACCGTTTCGCCCTGCTGCTCTTGTCTCCGCATCGCGCGCAGAGACTCCACGGCTGCGGGGATGGCGAACTGCTCGCCCAAGAAACCGCTGACGAACCGCCCCCCGCGAATCTCGCCGCGATCCTCGAGTCTTCTGAAGGCCACGAGCAACTCGCGCCATTTCGGCGCCATGTTCTCGCGTTCAAGGATCTCGCGGAACACGACTCCGTAGCGCCCGAGCAGCACCCAGCAGGTCGACGTGAGCACTGCTGATCGCTCGAGAGGGGCGCCCGTATTCAGCACCGACCAACGCCCCCCGCTGTGTCTTGGCCGCGCGATCCGCCCGGTACCGCGGCCGGCGCGCCTTCGCGGGTCAATCAGGGCGCGCAGATTGTCAAAATCGTCCGCGGTGATCATCCCAACGGCAACCAGTTCCCAGAGTGCCGTCTCCACTTCGGACTTGAGTTTCCGTGTGCCGCGCACAATATCCGCAAAGAACGAGGCGCCGCGTTGCCCGAGAAATTTCAACACCTCGCGTCCATTCGGGCTGAGTCCGGGCGCGTCGTCATCTGTCTGAGGCAAATTTCGGACGTCCATCCAATCCGCATCTTCACGCACAAAGAACGTGATGGGGGCCGCGCTCGTGGGCACAACCCGGCGAGAGGCGCCACCCGCTTGGCGCGCCGTCGCCGGATGGGGTGAAAGCCGCCCCCACCCCACCACCCCTGTCAGGCATAAGCGATCGAGGACTTTCCCGTCGTAGTCCGCGATCCGGGCGCGCAGGATTTGCTGCTCCCACGCATTCGAGGGCGCTTCAAACCCCTGGAGCTGACGCAGCACTTCGAGCGTTCCGCGCTCACCGAAGCACTTCGTTCCTTGTGAGAGGTGTTGCCAGCGCACGAGCCAGTGCATGAACTGCGCTGCGCTTACCGGCTGAATCTCATGGCGCAACTTGCCGACAGTAAGCCGGTGAATGCGGGCCAGCAGCCGGCGCTCGCACCATTCCGTTTCTCTCGAATCGTGGTCGGTGAACTGCCCCCGCAGAATCGCCCCCGAATGTTCCATGCGCAGGAGTGTCTGCTGGGCTTGCGCCTCCGGAATTCCGAGCAGCAGAGCCAGTTCGCGCGCGGTCAAGGGGCCGGTGTGCGCCATCCAACCGGTCAGGGCCGCCAGCGCGGCCTGGTCAGCGGACAGGGGCACTCCGATTTGAGGCAGCACCGATTCGAATACAGCCGAGGGAAATAGGGC
The DNA here is from genome assembly GCA_035622135.1 of Candidatus Cybelea sp. Classification (GTDB taxonomy): domain Bacteria; phylum Acidobacteriota; class Terriglobia; order Acidiferrales; family UBA7541; genus Palsa-295. Next base: position 18,866 of record DASPVZ010000007.1, read on the forward strand.
CGTGAAACTCTTGGACCGCTCCGTCGCCACCCAGTAGGCGCGGCCCTCGACGGTGGCCCGCGTCGCGCGTCGCGCGGATACCAATTCTGAATAAAACCCGCGCCAAGCGGACCACGATTCCCGCAGCCGGGTGCCGAGCCAGGAAGCGCCGTCTGAAGGTGTTTCCGGCAGGGCCACCAGCGTCAACAACGAGTCGTGCAACTCATCCGCGTTGCGGACATCCGGCCAGGCCTCCTGCCGCACTTCCGCAATGGCTCCCGGATCAAGCCGCCCCACCTCGGACAGCACCGCCTCGGGCAGCACTCGTCGCATCTCAACGGCTCGCGCCCGCCGCTCTTCGAGAGGTGCATCGTCTAAATAGGCGTACGGATTCGCGTTCAGAATTTCGTGCGCAAATTGCGAAGGAACCGGCGTGTCCACGGCGAGGCAGCGAATCCGCCCCTCGCCAATCGCGGCCAGTACTTCGCGCAACCCTTCGACGTCCATGGCCTCGGTGAGCGTTTCCTTCATCGCTTCGCGCACGAGCGGATGATCGGGAATTTGAATGTCGCCGACGATGTTTTCCTGGCAGGCCAGAGCCTCGGGAAAAACGGCCGCGAGCAGATCGTCCGACCTCATGCGCTGCAGTTGCGGCGGCACTTTCTTTCCCTGGCTGAACCGCAGCAAGGCAAGCGCGCGCCCGGCAACCCAGCGCCAGCGGGTCGTGAATATCGGGGAGGCAAGAACGGCCTGTTCCAAAACCAGCCCCAGGGACTCGGGGTGGAGAAAATGAAATACATCGGCGAGCGGAAAACTGTGCTGTTCGCTGAGCGAGATGTTCAGCCCGTTGTCCGTCGCGGCCGCTTGCAATTCAAAATTGAACGACCGGCAGAAGCGCTTGCGCAGAGCCAGCCCCCAGGCCTTGTTGATCCGCCCTCCAAACGGCGCGTGAATAATGAGCTGCATCCCGCCGCTTTCATCGAAGAACCTCTCGGCGACGATGGTCTGCTGGGTAGGAACGGCACGAAGCACCGTCCGTCCCGCGATCACATATTCGATCGCCTGCTCGGCGCCCGCATCATCCAGGCCGCATTCCACCTTTAGCCAATCGAGCCCGTGGGCGACCCAGGGCCGTCTGGCCGTGAGCGTTTCCCCAGGGCCGTGCCCCATCGGTCGAGCAAGCTCGTCCGAGGCCGGGCAGAGTGAATCAATCTTTTCCCGAAGTTGCGCGATCCTACCCGACAGCTCGGCGGTCCGGGAAGGCGCCTCGCCGCGCCAGAAGGGGACATTCGGGGACGCGCCTTTGGCATCCTCGACTTGTACGGCCCCAGCTCGAACGCTGCGGATCCTCCACGATGTGTTGCCCAGCAGGAAAATGTCGCCGCGGAGGCTTTCGACGGCAAAGTCCTCATCCACGGTTCCGACGTTTAGGTGTTCGGGTTCGGCAATAACCGGGTAGAGCGCATTGTCGGGAATTGCGCCGCCACTGGTAATGGCGGCCAACCGGCTTCCGCGCCTTCCGCGGATACGGCCATTCACCCGATCGCGATGCAGGTAGGCTCCATAGCGTCCCCGCCGGGCAGCAATCCCTTCCGACAGCATCTCGATAATCGTCCCGAAATCCTCGCGCGAGAGGTTTCGATACGGATAGGCGCGGCGGATCAAGGCGAAGAGGTCATCCTCCTCCCAATCCTCGGCGGCACAGGCGGCCACAATCTGCTGTGCCAGAATGTCCAGGGGCGCTTCGGGAATACAGGTCTTGTCCAGCTCTCCCTCGCGTATCGCCCACACGAGGGCCGCGCATTCGATCAGTTCATCGCGGGTCGTCGCAAAAATCCGTCCCTTCGGCGTCGCTCCGCGCCAGTGGCCCGCCCGCCCGATGCGCTGCAGGGCCACCGCAATCGATCGCGGTGAGCCGATTTGGCAAACCAGATCGATGTTGCCGATGTCAATCCCCAGTTCGAGCGAAGCGGTGGCGACTAAGGCGCGCAGTTCTCCGGCTTTCAGCTTTGTCTCGACGGCCAGACGGCGCTGGCGAGAGAGACTCCCGTGATGCGAAGCAAGCGCACCCTCGCCCAACAGTCCAGTCAGATGATGCGCAACCCGCTCGGCCAGCCGTCTCGTGTTGACGAAGATCAGCGTCGAGCGATGCTGGGTCACCAGCTCGGCGAGCCGCTTATAGATCTCATCCCACATTTCATTCGAGGCGACGGGCCCCAGTTCGCTGGCCGGCACCTCGACGGCAAGGTCAGGCCGGCGCCGGTTCGCAATCTCGACGATTACCGGCTCCTTCCCCTCACTCCCGGAAAGGAATTTGGCAATCAACTCGATGGGCCGCTGAGTCGCCGACAGCCCAATGCGAACGGGCGGAGTGCCGACCAGCGCATCCAACCGCGCAAGCGAAAGAGCCAGATGAGCCCCTCGCGCGTCGTCTGCGACGGCGTGGATTTCATCGACGATCACGGTCTTGACCGTGCGCAGGATTTCGCGGCTCCTGGCGGCAGTCAGCAGGATGAATAGGGATTCCGGCGTCGTCACCAGGATGTGCGGCGGGCGATCGAGCATGGCGCGGCGCTCGTGCATGAGCGTGTCGCCGGTGCGCACAGCCGTGCGGATCTCAGGCATCAGGAGACCGCGCTCGGCGGCCAGCTCGAGAATCCCCCCCAAGGGGATTTCGAGGTTCTTGCGAATGTCGTTGCTGAGGGCCTTCAGCGGAGAAATGTAGAGAACTTCCGTTTCGTCGCGCAAATCTCCGATGAGCGCTTTGCGCACCAGCTTGTCAATGCATGCCAGAAATGCGGCGAGCGTCTTGCCCGAACCCGTGGGGGCGGAGATCAGCGTGGTTTCGCCGGCCAGAATCGGAGGCCAACCCTGTTCCTGCGGCTCTGTCGGCGTGCCGAAGCGGCCGAGAAACCATTCGCGAACGAGCGGGTGCGCCCAGGGGAGCCCAATAGACTTTTCGGATCCGAGATCTTGGTCCATGGAGGTAGGTGGAGGCCTCGGCGGCGCGCTCACCGCAGCCTCAGCCGAAGCTCCCATTCTCGCTCGGAGCACAATCGGAATCAAATACACCCACGACGGGCAGGCACCGCGGCCGAGACAAACCGCAGCGAAGCGGACGAGTCCGGACCACGGAACGTCAGTGTCCCGGCGAAGTGGGACGGAGGTGCAGGATCAAGAGAAAACCAAACGGATGTCCGGCGTACACGGGAGTCAGGAACTCGGGCTTGCCGTACGCGATGAGTTGTCCGCCCAATGCGCTTGAGATGTGCGGCAGGAGTTCAAATTCGCGGTCGTAGCCGGCCGTGTAGGCCTCGACGCGCGCGAGAAAGGTTTCCTCGAATCCCGGCGGCAGGGGATTTTCGCCAAGCAGGAGCAGGTTCGTGCGGTCGACGTTTTCGACTCGGGTCCATGCATAGTTCCGCCGCGCAAAACGAAGCGTACTTTCGCCAAGGTAGCTCGTGTAAATCTCCCCGCCCGGAAGCGTCTCGTTACGACCCCAAATCAGCGTGCTGGCCCAGTTGCCCCAGGCGGCGAACGGGCGGTTGTACATAACCGAGGCCGTCATGCGCAGCGTATCTTCCAGCGGGAACAGCCCTTCCGGGCTGTGCAGGCGACCGATCGAGTATTGCCCGCTCCAGTTCGGCGCGGGACTGACGGTCAGGCGCGTCGACCAGGAATCGATCGCGCCGGAATCGATGGTCCAACGGTTCTCGCCCGGCTCGCGCCCGTGAAATCCCGACAGTTCGACTCGCGCGATCCAATAGGTCCATCCTACGGTGACCACGTCGTAGGAGATGTGCGTTGAGTCCTGCAAGTGGTGCCCGAGCGGCGCCAGCGGGTCCTCACTGGCTGATGCGCGGTGCGGATATGCTTCCGGACCGAGCGCCGGATCGCCAACGGGTGCCCCGTACAGGGACAAGAGCGCATGTTCGCCGATCTTGATGTCGTACAGCGCGGCGATCTCCATGATGAAGTTGTGCGGGTGCTGACCATCGACAATTGGCTTTCCGTAGGCGGTTTCGCCGAGCTGGAAAAGCTCAGGGTACTGCCGGTCCGTAACGGTAGCGGGTTCGAGGCTGAACATCGCGCGCATCGTCAACGTCCCTGGGCCAAGCGAGTGTTGCGCCATCGGCATCAGCCAGCTCGTGCTGAAGAATTTGTCCGCCCCTCGCGGGCCAGTTTGTTGCGTGTCGTTTATCCAGGCCGAGCCGTGAAACATCAACATCCACGGGCCGACCTGCTTCATGAACATCGGATGTGGGGCGGAGGCGGGCTCAGCGCTCGTTCCGGCGGTACCATGCTGCAGGATTTCATCGATGAGCGTCTGGGGCGCGCTCATGGACATGCCCGGCATCGGCCTGTCCAAGCCGGACGATCCGATCGAGTTAAGCGAGCCGGATTCGATTGCCCTCACCGCGGCAGTTGCCTTCGCGCCGTGTTGGGCGAGAAACCTCGAACACGGGCAACGCTCACCTGGGTCGCACAGGTGTTCCGGCATGGTTCCGGCCCCTGAGAGTCGGGGGATGAAAGTGATGCAAAATGCAGCGAGCAAGAAGGCTCGGGCGAAGGAGCTCGCGAGAGAGGCTAGCCTGCACCGGCGCTCCCGAGCGTACCCATGACGTAAGGATCCGCAGCCTTCCTTCACACTTTGTCTCTCGGGAGGTACGTGGTCCTTTGTTTCCGAATCTGACACGTCGGCACTCGTCGCGGCGTTTTCCGTGGTCGACTCCAACCTTCCGTCTCCTAGCGCAGGACGTCTCAACAGAACGCACGAAATCTTGGCGGATTGCAACAGGCGCCAACCCTCAGACGACAGCTCGGCTGGAATGGCATTTAACCTCTGGAAAACGGTTCAGGGATTCTTCGCGAGATCGCCTTGGATCGGCGGGTCCTGCGCAGTCGCTGGGCGATTTTCGCTCGTGCCGCGTAGCAACCCCGTTTCGTCTGAGAACAGGTTCACATAACCGTAATTGCCGGCGCGCGCGGTCAGCGTGTAGGTGTTAATCCGGCTGTCCAGGGTCTGGCTACCGGGGGTGTACTGCACGCTGTAGCGGCCGGATTCCGCTTCTCGGGATGCGTCTTGAGCTGCGGCACCAAGCGCCTCCAGCGACGACGGGAAGGCGCCTTCGCTTGCATGATACGCCCCGAGTGCCTCCTGTATTTTCAGCATGGCTGCCATAGCATGTCTCTCCGCGTCGGGCTTTGAACCTGCCAGGCGCCAGGGAAAAGCAAACCAGGCGATCGCGACGACGCTTAGTAGAACAACTCCCCAGAGAATCACGATCCTGCGCAGGGAGGCTCTAGGAGAGTGTGCAAAACCCAGATCCACCCCGCTATCGGTGAGGTCCACCCCGCAGTACGGGCAAACCTCGGTCGCCGAATTGATGGGCTGCTCGCAGTCGCGGCATGTGTACATGGACAACCGATGTTAGCAGGCTTTGCGGTGCCGGGGCAGGCCGAACCCCGGCAGCCGCGAAACAAGACGGGTTCGGCTCCTCGTCGCGCACAAAGCCAGGGGCTTCGCGGACGGGGCCGGACGATTGAAGTGGATTACTCGGGTTCCTGGGCGTGCCCGAACACAACCAGGCCCATCTTCAAGGGCGTCGAGAGCGGCGCCTGGAAGAACACCACCCAGAGGTCGCCGTCGTCCTGATGGGCGATACCCGGCAGCGTAGCAGGCGCCGTATCTGCCGGAACCAGGCTCCAGATGGAGGGATGCCCGGTGCCGGACGCCTTGCGGCTCAGCTTAAGGAGGCTGTCCGTGGTGATCGGTTGAGCCGAGGTGTCGAGCGCAGCCGGAACGGCAAGCAAGAAGTCGCGGTACGGCGAAACGCCCTGATGGTTGCCGTCGACCGGCTCGAGCATGAACCGCAGCGCATACACCCCCGGCTCAATCGGCTGATTTCGATAGTCGTTATTCTTCGCGCCAAGCTTCATCGCGCCGACGAGCGCGCCTTGGGGAATCTGGCCGAAATTGACGCCAAGACTCGTGTCCGGCGTGGCGGCGGTGGGAACCGACTTGGCGAGCCAGATCTCGCACAGGGGGCCACCGGGCCCAGTGACCTCGATCCCCGTCGGAGAAAGCGCGTCGCGGATGCCGCCGGCGAGCTCCTGCGGCGGGGGCGCGGCTGAAGATTCCAGTTTGTACTGAGCGGAGGCGGTGGTGGTGAACGCGAATACGAAGATGACGGACAGAAGATACCTGTTGCGAGAAGAATGCGGCTTCATTCCTGCTCCTAGGTGTTTGTATGATCCGGCCACGCCAGACCGCAAGACCGCGCGTCCGCGCGAACCCGAATGGCGAAAGGCGCCTACTCTGCGAAAGAGCCTACGAAGGAGCTGCGGCGGCCGGAGTCAATCCAGGTTACGCCCAGACCGTCTCCCGTGTAGCTGCTGTCGGCTGCCACCACGGGCATCGAGTGCTCGAGATGCCCGGCCAGAGGCGGATAATAGACCTCTTCATTGTGGCAGAGCTTGTCCGTGCTGCGCAGCGTGCGGGTAGAAAGACGGACGAGATTGCCGGCCTGTACGGTCGTGTAGCCGTGCTGGGCGATGGTAAATGAAATCGGCTGCGACTGGACGGCCACTACGTCATTCAGCAGACCGGAAGCCTGCGCCTGTGCAAATTCGACCAGGGCCGCGCGTTGCGCATCGTTCGCGCGGGAGTCCACCACAAAAACCGTCTTCGCAGGGAGCGGGTTCGTATAGGGATCGCCAAGTGTGCCGCTGGCGCGCACGACAGCCACCACGCTCAAATCCGAGAGCGAAACGCCGGACCATGCGCCGTCGCGCACGTGCCAAGCGAGCACCGCGTCGTCGCCAGTGAGATTCATCTCGGAATTGGCAAAGCACGGACCGGTATAAACGTCTGCGTTGCGGAATTCGGCGTAATCGCCGGAGATCGCAGGAACGTTGCTCCCCGCTTTTGCGACCATCGGCAGGGCCATCAGAACGGCCGCCAAGAGGATTCCCTTTGTTCGCATCCAAACCTCCTCACTTGCCCGATTCTCTATTCTCGCACATCTCCGCTAATGGATGAATAGTGACGATACGGGGATGCAAGGTTCGACCGAGGACGCCCCGGTCGCTCGGGCCGTTCGAGGTAGCAGACCCATGCAACAGGCGGCCGCCGAGGTGAATCGAACAACTCGAAATGCGACAGCCGCTATTCGCATCTTTCCTGGCACGAATCGGGACGCTCCTGATCTCGATTCTGGCCTGGCTCGGAACGGCACGGGCTCAGGGAGCACCAGCCGGACCGTTGCACCCAAACCCGAACGCACCGCCCGAAGAATTACCCACGAGCCAGCAACAGCACCCCATTCGCACGGTAGTAAGCATCGTGACGGCCCCCGTCGTGGTCCACAGCGCTCGAACCGGGGAAATGGTTCTCGACCTCACCAAAAACGATTTCCACGTTTACGACAATGGCGTCGAGCAAAAGATCGATCATTTCGATCTGGGAGGGGATCCGCTTTCCCTGGTGCTGGTGGTCGAGACAAGTTCGCGTGTGGCGCCCATGCTGCCGGCGATTCGTCAATCCGGGATTGTCTTCAGCAGTGCCGTGATGGGCCAAACGGCTGAAGCAGCTGTACTCGGATACGATGACACCGTCGATTTGCTCGAAAGTTTCACGACCGATGTGGATGACGTCCAAAAGACAATCAACGATTTGAAGGCTGGGACGGCGGGCAGGAGGCTCTACGACGCGATGTCGCGCGGAATCACCACGCTCGAGGAACGTCCGCCGGTGAGGCGACGCATCCTGCTCGTCATCGGAGAAGCCCGGGACACGGGGAGCGAGAACCGACTCGGAGCCGTCCTCCGGCACGCCCAGCTGGCGAACGTCACGGTCTTCGCCGTGGGGCTCAGTTCGACCTCTGCCGAGCTGCGACAGTCGGCTGAGCAGTCTGAGCCGCGGCCCAACGGTCCGCCCGGAACTTATCCGGTGCCTACGCCGACCGAACAGCCGGAAACGCCGCAGATGGAGCAGGCCGCACAGGGCAATATGAATCTGGGCGCCTTGCTCATTTGGCTGGTGAAGACGGGCAAAGATGCCCTGGGAGCAAACTCGCTCGAGATTGCAAGCAAGGCGACGGGCGGCTTGGATGTCAGCACGCTGCATGACCGCGAGATTCAGCAGGCCCTGGACAAGATCGGGGGCGAACTGCACGCCGAGTACGTGGTTGGCTATCACCCGGCGCAGAGTGAGCCGTCGGGTTACCATCAAATTAAGGTGAGCGTCGACCGAAAGAACATCACGGTGCGGTCACGGCCCGGATACTACATTCCACCGCCAGTTGAGTGAACCAACACAGGCGCAGAAAGAGCTCACGCGGCAATTTGGACCGTTTCAAGAGCGATCCCCTGGAGGGTCCCGCCGATGAGGAAGCCTGCACGCAGTCGAGCGCTCTTCCCGCCCGATGATCACTTTGCGGCAGGGAAACCACGCCAGAAGGTCCCTTATGAGTTCGTGCTCGATCGACTCGTCGCGGCATCGCCCTGGACCCGGCCGATGTTCGGGTGCCTGGCCGTGTACGTGGGCGAAAAAATCGTCCTCTTATTGCGCGACAAGTCGACGAGACCTTGTGACAACGGCGTGTGGCTCGCAACGACTGAGGAGCACCACGAGAGCCTTCGCCGGGAGTTCCCCTGTCTGCGGTCCATCGAGCTGGGGCGGAAGCCCGTCACCGGCTGGCAGGTGATTCCGGCCGACGCCCCGGATTTTGAGGAGGCGGCGCTCGGCGCATGCGAACTCGTGATGAGGGGGGATCCCCGCATCGGCAAGGTCCCTCGGTCGCGGCAGGCGCTCGGATTGAAACGAAGCACCAAGTACGGCGAACCTTGATAGGATGAAAGGACCTGAAATCGACATCGGGTTCGGGTTGACATGACGCACCGCCTTCACAGCCTGTTCCAGGATTTCTGGCTTTCCGTGCGGCAGCTGAGCAAGTCTCCGGGACTGACCATTCTGGCCATTCTCACGCTTGCGCTGGGCATTGGCGCAAATACGGCGATGTTCACGGTAGCGGATAACGTGCTCCTCCGACCGCTGCCGTATCCTGAGGCCAGCCGCCTGGTTTCCGTCAGCACATCGGACAGGGAGCAAAATCCAACGACGTCTTGGCTGAATTACCGTGACGTGCGCGACCAATCCCAGACCCTCGATGCCGTGAGCGGCTATTCAACTGACCTGGGTGTCCTTCAGGCAGATGATGGCGCCTCGGGCGTCCTGGCGCCACGTGTCACGCCCAACCTCTTGCGGATGCTCGGGGCGCGCCCCCTTCTGGGGCGCGTCTTCGCGGATCGAGAGGGCCAAGCTGGTGGAGCGCAGGTCGCCATGCTCTCTGAGGGTCTGTGGCGCGAGAAATTTCACGCGGATCCTGAGATTGTGGGTCGCACGATCCGGTTGAACGAGAAGCCACAAACGGTGATTGGCGTTCTGCCATCGAGCTTCCGATTTCCGGAAGCCACCACCCAAGGCACGGACACAGCCGTCTGGCTTCCCATACAGCCAACCGAGGAGATGCTGAAAGACCGCGGCTACGATTTTTTTCAAATTCTCGGGCAGTTGAAGCCGGGCGTAACGCTTGCCCAGGCGCGAACAGAAGCCCGGTTGATCGCCGGTCGCATTCATCGGGCGGCTCCCGATGACACCGAGGGGCTCGCCCTGTACGTCGAGCCTTACCAGGAAACCATCACGGGCCCCATTCGTGCCGTGTTCGTCGGGCTGATTGCGGCGCTCGGGCTGGTGTTGCTGATCGCCTGTGCGAATGTGGCGAATCTGTTGATCGCCCGCTGCCTGGTTCGCCAGCAGGAGTTCGCCGTGCGCGCGGCCCTCGGAGCGAGCCGATGGCGCCTGGCGCGGCAGATGATTATCGAAGGCGGCGTGCTCAGCACCTTAGGCTGTGCCGCCGGTTTTGCGCTGGCCTGCTTGGCCATCGGGGCGGTACATCGCCTTCCCCCGGACGCCGTTCCCCTCGCTGATCGGATCGGCGTGCGCTGGACGGTGATGCTGATCCTGGGGGGAATTGCGACGATTACGACCGTGTTCTCCGCAATTGTCCCGGCGTTTATGGTGGCCCGGGCCGACCCGCAGAAGGCTTTGCAAGCCGCGTCGCGCGGGCTGGGCAGCAGGTCCGTGCGAGGCCGGATTAGCGGCACGCTGGTGGGTGTCGAGGTGGCCCTTTCGACCCTGCTCCTGGTGGCCACCGGCCTGCTGACGCACACGCTGTGGAATCTCGAACATGCCAATCTCGGGCTCGACACGACTCATGTGACGACGTTCACGGCCATGCCGGGAGACGCGGCGGGCTTTACGGGCCTGGCCGTTTCGACCGCGACGCAGACGGCACCGACCTCGGTCGCCACACTCGTCTATGAACCGGTTCTGGACAGAATCGAACGGCTGCCCGGGGTCATGGGAGCGGCTCTTGCCACCACCCCGCCCTTGTCGGGTTCGAACATGAGCACGAGCTTCGATTTGGTCGGAGAGCCAAAGGACCGCCAGCACCACCCTGTGGCCCGTATCACGGCGGTGAGCACGCGGTACGCATCCGTGCTCGGCACGCCGGTGCTGCGCGGGCGGATGATCTCGGATGCGGACAGCGCGAGCGCGCCCTATGTGGCCGTAATCAACGACGCGCTCGCGAGAAAGTACTTTCCGACTAAAGACCCGCTCGGGCGGCAGCTGGACCTGGGCGGGAAGGAAACGGGAATGCTGAGGCCGTACACGGTCGTGGGAGTGCTCGGCGATCAGATTGCCGGCGGCGTTTCTCAACCGGTCGGCCCCCTGATCATGCTGACTTACGAGCAGGTCCCCACGACATCCCTCTATTATCCCCTGCTGCTCAAGACGGTGATGAGCTTTGCGGTCAAGACGCGCGGCGATATTGCCGTGGCCAGCGGCGTGCGTTCTGTTTTCCACCAGGCGGCGCCCGATTATGCCGTGGAAGATTTTGCGCCGATGCAACAAGCCGTGGACAAAAGCAACTTCAGCGCGCGGCTGGGAATGTATTTGATCGGCGCGTTCGGGGTTTTGGCGACTGCCCTGGTGATCGCCGGCCTTTATGGCGTGCTCGCCCAGCTGGTCAGCTACCGGCGACGCGAAATTGGGGTCCGGCTCGCGCTCGGGGCTACGCCGCGCGAGATCGTTCGGCTCATCCTGCGCCAGGGGCTGGTGGTGATCGGTATCGGTTTGGCGGCCGGAATCCTAGCCGCCGTTTTGACCGAGCGATTGGTGACCGGCTTTCTCTACGAGGTCCAACCGCTCGATGCCTGGACCTACGCGGGAGTCGTGCTGGTGCTGTTGTGCGCCGGAAGCATTGCGGCACTGGTTCCCGCGCGGCGGGCCAGCTCGGTCGGACCGGTCGAGGCCCTGCGCGAGGAATAGACTCTTGCGCCGCGACCGCCGAGTGCGATCTCGACGATCTTCATGACGACCACAATCAGGCGGGATGCGGGGTTCATTCTCGCCGGCGGGGAGAGCTCGCGCATGGGTCGCGACAAGGCTCTGCTCGAAATCGCCGGCGTGCCAATGATTGTTCGCATGGCACGACTGGTTCGATCGGTGGCCCGATCGCCCGTCGTCGTTGGCGCAAGGGAAATTGACAAGCGATGGGGACTCCGCGCGATTCCTGACGACTGGCCGGGCGCCGGCCCGCTGGGCGCAATTGCCACCGCGCTTAGAGCGTCGGAAACCGACTGGAACCTCATCGTGGCCTGCGATTTGCCATACCTCACTAGACCCTGGCTCGCCTTCTTGGTCGAGCGCGCGCTCGACTCGCACCAAGACGCCATTCTGGCCAAGAGCCAGGACGGCGCCGAGCCCCTGTGCGCGATGTATAAGAAGAGTTGCGAAGCGCCGATCTGGCTCGCGCTCGATCGAGGTGTGCGCAAGGTGACCGAAGGGCTCGCCCACCTCGACATTGAGTGGATAGAACCGAGCGAGTGGAAAGCTTTTGATTCCGGCGGGCTGCTATTCAAGAATATGAATACGACGGCCGATTACGAAGAGGCGAGGGCCAGGCTGGTCGGCTGTTCCGAGATGAACGAGTCGGAAGGCCCGTGCCAGCCGTCGACGTAACCAGACTGGATCCTGGCGGGCAATGAGCTACCACTATTTCGAGTTCCGCGCAGTATCGAAATCCTTCGATGGCAACGATGTCCTGAAGAACGTAAGCTTTTTTGTTGACGAAGGCGAAACGGGAGTGATCCTCGGCCGCAGCGGCGTCGGCAAGTCCGTTTCCCTAAAGCTGCTCATGGGCTTTCTCAAGCCCGAAGCGGGCCGCATCATTGTCGGGGGCAAGGACGTTACGGGATGGAGCGAGGAACAGTTTTCCGAAATTCGGCGATGCGTGACCATGGTCTTTCAGTCCGGAGCGCTGTTTGATTCGCTCACTGTTGAGGAGAATGTCGCCTTCCCTATTGTGAGTCGCGGAGGCCGTCACGACCAAGACGAAGTCCACCGGCACGTCGGTGAACTCCTCGAGATGCTGGAGGTGAGCGAGTTTGCCGATCGCCTGCCCTCTGAACTCAGCACGGGGACCAAACGCGCGGTGGCCATTGCGCGCGCCCTGGCCGAAAATCCGCAAGCGATCCTCTACGACGAACCCACCACCATGGTCGATCCTGTCATGGCTTCGCACATCAGCGATTTGATCCTCAAGCTCAAGCAGAAATTCAACAAGACCTCCATCGTGGTGACCCATGACACACATTTAGGGAAGAGACTCGCCGACCGCGTGATTTTCCTGCACGAGGGCCGCGTCGAGTTCTTCGGGCCCTGGGCTGAACTCGAGCGTTCGCACGATCCATTCCTGCGAAATTTCCTGCTTCAGGATGAGCTCATTCCTCGGCTGGATGTAACCGCGTGAGCGACCAAGCTCCCGTCGACGCGAGGAAGCAGCTGCGGCGCGTGATGGGATTTTGGGACGTGTTGCTCTTCAATATTGCAACCGTGCTGGGCCCTCGCTGGATCGCGGCCGCGGCGCACAACGGAACCTCCTCGGTCAGCCTGTGGGTACTCGCCGCGCTGCTCTTCTTTGTGCCCTCCGCGTTTGTGATTACGGAACTTTCGACGCGGTTTCCCGAGGAAGGCGGACTCTATGTCTGGTCGAAGGAAGCGTTTGGCACCTTTCACGGATTTGTGGCCGGCTGGACGTACTGGGTCTATACCCTGTTCTATTTCCCCGGACTCTTGATGGCCAGCGCCGCGATGGCAGCGTACATTGGCGGAAATGGCGGGGCTCATCTGGCACAAGATCGCACGTTTCTGATCGCGGGATCGGTCGCCCTGCTCTTCATCGCCGTGGCTTTGAATATCGTGGGGCTGAATGTCGGCAAGTGGCTGCAAAATGCAGGCGGGGTATGCACGTACGTCCCGCTGATGATGCTGGTGGGGATGGGCGCGTACGTGTGGCACGCGCACGGGCCGCAAGCGCATTTCACCTGGTCGACCATGCGGCCGGTGTGGAATTTCAATACGGTGAACTTCTGGCCCCAGATCGCGTTCGCCTTTGCCGGATTCGAACTTTGCTCGGCGATGAGCGAAGAGGTTCACGACCCGCATAAGACGTTTCCCCGCGCCATTTTCGGTTCCGGTATTCTGGTTGCGGCGATTTACATCGCGGGCACCGTGGCGCTGCTGGCCATGTTGCCGCCCGAGGCCGTGGATCCCAAGAGCGGGGTGCTCGAAGCGCTCACGGCAGGCTCAACGCTGCTGCGCATCGGATTATTCGGCGTGATCGCTGCCATTTTGATCAGCATCGGCAATGCGGGGGGCGTGGGGTCGACCGTGGCGGGGGTAGCGCGCGTTCCCTTTGTCGTGGGGATTGACCGCTATTTGCCTTCGGCGTTCGGGAAGATTCACGCGAAGTGGAAAACGCCCTGGGTGTCGATCCTGGTGCAGGCGCTGATCTCGTGCCTCATCCTGCTGCTCGCGCAGCTCAAGGCCAATCCGGAGGATGCCTATCAGGGCCTGGTCGACGCGGGAACCATTTTGTATTTCATCCCGTTCGTCTACATGTACGGCGCGGTGATCCGGCTCGCCTACCGTAAAGACCGCGGGGCGAATTCGAATCAGATGCTGATCCCCGGCGGAAAAACCGGCGTGTGGCTCGCCGGATCATGCGGCTTACTAGTGGTGCTGGCGGGAATTGTGTTGTCGCTGATCCCACCGGCCGAGACGGTGAACAAATGGATTTTCGAGACCAAGCTCGTGTCCGGGACCGCCCTCTCTTTGGCACTGGGCTTGGTGCTCTATGTGCGAGGAGCGCGGGAAAAGACGCGGGAATCGGCGCCCTCCATGGCGCCCTGAAGTCCGCCCGAGGTACCGCACGGGCAGATCCTCCTCGGTTGGGTAAGCCGACTCGGGAGGGGCGCCAGGCGGTCCCCATCGCCATGTCCCGAGCCAGCCGGCAGCCGATCAGAACACCGCACGTTTCTGGCGCTCCTGTTTTGTCCTGAGCGAGAAACGCGCTTCGACCGCATCACCGCGGGTGACGCAGGCGGCGACGTATTCGCCGACCGAAGGTCCATGTTTGAATCCGTGGCCTGAGCCGCCGCCCACGAGCCACACGTTGTCGATCTCCGGATGACGGTCAATCAGGAAATCTCCATTGGAAGTATTTTCGTATTGGCAGACGCGTGTTTCGACCACCGGTGCGTCGCGCAAGGCCGGGAAACGGCGCGAGAGATAGACTCTGGCGGCCGCCAAAGCCTCCGCGCTCGCCACGCGCGACTCGCTGTCCGGATCAGCGGGGGGCCCGTGGCGATCGTGCGCAATTTTGAGCCCGCGATTCTCGAGATCGGGCATACCGTAGAACTCATCGCCCACATTGAGCCAGGTGGGTGTAGTGGGCGGTTGAAAGCGCTGGTCGCCCGCCGGAACGCCGAAGAAGAAAACCTCCTGGCGTGAAACGAACAGTCTGCCGCCCAAAACTTCCGGAAAGGTCTTCTCCAGCCAGGGGCCACAGGCGAACACAAATGCGGCGGCTGAATACGTATCGCCCGCCCCAGTCGTGATCTCCTGCGCACGCCGGCGTTGGGCGACCGGAGGGCGAACGAAAGCGTTCTCGAAAGCGGCCCCGTGTTTTTGCGCCTCACGAACCACCGTTTCGACGGCTCGACGCGCCATCAGCACGCCGCTATCGGGCTCGAAAATGCCCCAGCAGTCCGGCTCGAACGACATTGCCGTATGCCGCTCGACGAGTTGGCCGAGAGTGAGCTTTTCGAATCGGCAGCCGAGTTTGTCGAGGGTGGCCATTGTGTCCAGAGGATATTTCTCGCCCTCGTGCGCGATCCACAGAACGCCCGTGGGGTTGAAGAGTTCCGGCCGCCCGGATTCCGCCAACAGCTCCTTCCATTTCGGCAGAGCGTTCATGGACCAGCGCGTATAGATCTCGTCGGGCCCGTAGCCCATGCGAATGATGCGAGATTCACCGCCCGAGCTGGCGCGCGCGTTCGCCGGGCCGTAGGCGTCAACGAGCAGGACCTGGGCGCCCGATTTCTCGAGGAAGTAAGCGCTCCAGGAGCCGAATACGCCGGCGCCGATGACGATCACGTCGTAGGTTCGCCCTGGCGACATCAAAACCCTTCTTCGATCAGCCGGCCAACCGTGAGGCGTGAAACGGCCGGCGTGCCGCGGGATTCAAGCAGGCTTTCGACATACTTTGCGAGGATGTCGGTCTCGAGATTCACCGCGTCGCCCGGAAGCATGGCCTGCACATTGGTGCGCTCATAGGTGAAGGGAATGATGGCCATCTCGGCCACGCCGTCCCGCCAGCCGGCGACGGTGAGGCTGATGCCGTCCACCGCGAGGGAACCCTTTCGGACGACGTAACGACGCGACTCCTGCGGCACGCGCACGGCCAGCCACCAATTCTCTCCTTCGCGGGCCAGCCGCACGACGCGCCCCATACCGTCGACGTGCCCTTGCACGAAATGGCCGTTCAGGCGTGCCTGGGCCGTCAGGGGCCGTTCCAGATTGACCGCGTCGCCGATCCTCCGCTCGCCGAATGAGGTGCGGCGCAGGGTTTCGCCGGAGAGGTCGGCGGCCAGGATCTTGCGGCTGAATTCGACAACGGTCAAACAGCAGCCATTCACGGCGATGCTGTCGCCGAGCCTGAGGCCTCTCCCGATTTGGCGGGCATTGGCCAGATTGACGCGGAGCCTTGCGGCCCCTGCGCTGCGTTCAAGCGATTCAATTCTTCCGACGCCCTCGATAATCCCTGTAAACATCGTGAATATATCCTTGCACGACGAAATCGGGACCGTAGCGGTCCACCATCATGTGACCCAGGACCGGCGATTTCGGAAACCAGCGCGAAGAAATCTGCGCCATGGGAACGCCCCCCGTACCCATGATGCGCGGCGAATAGAAGAGAATCAATTTGTCGACCAGGTCGGCTTCGAGCGCGCCGCCGTTCAGTGCCGCTCCTGCTTCGAGCAGCACATTGAGCATTTCGCGCCGCCCGAGCTCGCGTGCCACTTCTCGCAAATCCACGCGGCCGCGGCGGGCTCGAACGCGAAAGACTTCGACACCGGCTCGTTTGAGCGCCCGCCCTTTCCTCGCCTGGGGGGACTCGATGGTGAAAACGATGACATCGCCCTTCGCGGACCTGGCAAGCCTCGATCCGAGGGGCAGCCGCAAATGCGAATCGACGACGGCGCGCAAGAGTTTTCTGCGGCGCGGCTGGCCCGTGCGGTCGGTCAGCAGCGGATCGTCCACCAAAACCGTGCCGATCCCCGTGAGCAAGGCATCCGATTCATGGCGGAGGCGCTGGACGAAATCACGCGATGGCTGGCTAGAAATCGACGTCGAATGGCCCGGGCGCATGGCGATCTGGCCATCGAGGGTGAGGGCGGTCTTCAGCGTGATGAAGGGGCGTTCGGTTTGAATCCATTTTGCGAAGTCCTCGTTCGTTTCGCGCGCGTAGTCATCGTCGGCTTCGCGGACGTGTACTTCGAGGCCGGCCCGCTTGAGCGCCGCTAGGCCGCGACCGGCGACGGACGGGTTGGGGTCGATCATGGACACAAAGACCTGTCGGATGCCGGCCGCGACGATCGCTTCCGTGCAGGGTCCCGTGCGGCCCGTATGGCAGCAAGGCTCCAGGCTCACGTAGAGCGCGGCACCGCGCGCTGAATCGCCTGCCTGTTTGAGAGCCACGATTTCGGCGTGATCGCGACGATCGTAATCATGGAAGCCCCGCCCGACGGCCAGGCCCTGCTTCACCACAACCGCGCCGACGCGTGGGTTGGGATGGGCCAGGGCCATGCCCTCGCGCGCCAGCCCCTCGGCTTCGTACATCCAGTAATTGTGATTGAAAACCGGGTCAGTCGAAGAGCGAGTTGACATAGGTTTCGGCGTCAAACGGCACCAGATCGTCCATCTGTTCGCCAGTTCCCACAAACCGAATGGGCAGGTTCAGCTCGCGTGCAATGGCCACGACGATGCCGCCCTTCGCCGTTCCGTCGAGCTTGGTCAGCACGATGCCCGTAACTCCCGCATGACTCCAGAATTCGCGCGCTTGGTTGAGGCCGTTCTGGCCCGTGGTCGCGTCCAGTACAAGCAACACGTCGTGCGGCGCGCCAGGCACGATTTTCGAGGCCGTGCGCTTCATCTTTTCCAGCTCGGCCATGAGATTCGATTTTGTATGCAGGCGGCCGGCCGTATCGACGATCACCGCGTCCGCACCGCGGGCTTTCGCCGCGGCAAGTGCATCAAAAATTACGGCGGAGGGATCGGCACCCGATTTTTGCTTGATGACCTCCGCCCCCGCACGGCGTCCCCAGACCTCCAGTTGTTCGGTGGCCGCGGCGCGGAAGGTGTCTGCGGCGCACAGAATCACGCTCGCGCCTCCCCTCTTCAGCCGGCTGGCCAGTTTGCCGATGGTCGTCGTTTTGCCCGTGCCGTTCACGCCGACCACAAACAGAACGCGGGGCGCAATCTCGACGTTCCCGTTTGTTCCCGCGTCGGGAGCAGTCAGAATGCGAAGCACCTGAGATTTCAGTTCGCGGCGCAGCGCCTGGGAGCCTTCGAGTTTATGCTGATTGACCTCTTCGCGAAGGGCTCGAAGGACTTGCCTGGTGGTCTCGACGCCAATGTCCGCGCTGAGCAGAGCGGCTTCGAGCTGCTTGAGCAGCTCCGGATCGACGGGGCGATCGCCCGTAAGGATTTGTTCGACCCGCGCAGACAGCTCAGAACGCGTCTTGCTGACAGAATCCTTCAGCCGTTCAAGAAGCGTGGGTTCCGGTGGCCCGAAGAGGCTAATCATAGAGTCCCCAAGCGGCGAACTCTATTTTAGCAAAGACCCCCAAGGCTAAGGAGGGAACCCTCCGTGAGCTCCGCGTCAGACTTCGACGAGCGTGGCGCTCAGGCGGAGGCGACCGGTGTGAACGGCCTTATCGAGCGCGGCAACCACCTGCGCGTCGAATTTCGAAATGGACAGCGAACGGATGCGTTCGAGTGCGTAGGCAAGGTCCATCGCGGATTGATAGGGGCGATTGGTCGTGATGGCATCGAGCGTGTCGGCCACGGCAATGATGCGAGCCATCATGGGGATCTGATCTCCCTGCAATCCATAGGGATATCCGCCGCCATCCATGCGCTCGTGGTGGAGCTCGATGCCGGGAAGGACGTCGCGGAGCTGAGCGACAGGCCGCATGATGTTGGCGCCCTTGACCGTATGTTGCTTCATCAGATCGAATTCTTCGTCGGTCAGCTTCCCGGGCTTCTTCAGCACGCGATCGTCCACGCCGATTTTGCCCACGTCGTGAAGCAGCGCCGAAATACGCAGCCGATCCAGATCCTCGGCGTTCAGCCCCAGAATATCGGCAATGGTCACCGCATACTTTGCGACGCGGCCGGAGTGGCCCCGCGTGTAGGGGTCCTTCTCGTCGATGGCCGCCGCAAGCATGCGGATCGAACCGAGGAACAGCTCACGGTTTTCCGCGGCGGCCTGCTTCAGTTTTTCGACGTACTGTTCGATGTCGCCCGCCATGTGGTTGAAGGTTTCGGCGAGCTCGCTGATTTCGGCCGCGCCCTCCACCTGGGCGCGCTCATGAAATTCAGCGCGGCTGATGGCGCGAGTCGATTCGACAAGGCCGCGAATCGGGCGCGTGATTCCGACGGCGAACAGATATCCGAACGCGAGCGCCACGAAGGTGACACCCACAACGAAGCTGAGCGCCTGAGCGCGCATTTCCTGAACGCCGGCGTCAATGCGCGCGTCGTCCAGGCTGCGTTGCGCAACCACGGCCCAGCCGAGCTCCGGAATCGTGCTGTACGTGCCAATCATGTCGATGTTGCGATGCAAGTCCTTGTCGTAAATCGAAAAATTCGTGGTCGGGGTGGCGCGCAACAGGGCCGGCGTTTCCTTAAATTGCTTGACGAGCGGCGACATCGAGGTAATGTCGCGGCCCGGCACGAGTTCTCGCGTGTCCGGATAGGCCACAATGCGGCCGTGAACGTTGACAATAAAGACCAGACGATGGCGAACGCTTACCTCGCGCAGGCGCGCCTGCAGACGGTCGAGAGAAACAACGGCGGCGAGCATGCCGCTGAACTGCCCGTCGGACAAGAGCGGCACGGACATGACCATGGCGGGCCGGTTGTCCTGCCCCAGCGCGAATGGGTCGCTCATTCCTTCGATACCTTGAAAGCTGGCTTGGAACCCGCGCTTCAGCGCAGCACCGACAAAGGGATCTTGATCCGCGCTGAAGCTCCCGGCCGATTGCCCCTTCGCCGTGCGATTCACCGCCGTCACGTAAAGAATATTCGGATTGTTCTCCGCAAACTCCTCAAGGAGCCGTGACAGTTGCGGCGCATAAGTTGGATCGTCCACATCGTGGATCCAGCCCGTCAGCGTTAGCACCTGCCGCTGAGTCTTCAGCTGGTCCCGCAGCTCTTGCTCGAATTGCAGGGTTTCGCTCGCGAGCGAACGCGTGGTCTCGTTCTGCTGCACCTGCTCGGTCTCTTGCAGCTTCTCCTCACTGAGGCGCAGAACTTGCCGGTGATAGAGCCACAGGGGAGTGACGCTGACGAGCAGAAGGGCGCCCAGGATAATCCAAAGTATGCGGAGCCTGCGCGTCGTGAGGCGTGTCAGGGCTTGAATAGGCACGTCAGTCCTTACCCCAAAAATCCTAGCGGAGGGGGCGCGGGCAGACAACGGGACGAAGGTACTGCTGGTAGCCGATAAGCTACAGCCCTATTGGCACTTAGGAACAACCGCTAACTGTCTTACCGGCGCAGCCTTAGGCGGGTTTCCGTGCCGGCCACCAGGCGCTCGATGTTCGGCCGGTGCTTGATCAAAACCAGGATGGAAACGGTGATTGTTCCGAGGGTGACGGCAAGTGGCGGGGCGTGTCGAGGAGCGTACAACACGTACATGAAAGCCGGGAGCGCCGCTGCGGCTATGATCGAGCCGAGCGATGAATAGCGCCAAAAAACAACCACCAGCAGCCACAGGAGGACGGCAGCGCCAACCGCCTCGGCCGAGATGGGCAGAAACACGCCGAGTCCGGTGGCCACTCCCTTGCCACCCTTAAATCCCAACCAGACCGGAAACATGTGACCGAGAACAGCGGCAACAGCGGCCGCCATCATCCATCGGATGCTTCCGTGCGTCCAGCGCTCGGCGAGCCACACGGCCAGATAGCCCTTGGCCGCGTCGAGCAGAAGCGTCAGTAGGCCGGCAAACGCGCCGGCATTGCGCGCCACGTTCGCTGCACCGATATTGCCGCTCCCAACCCCCCGGATGTCGCGGCCACGCGCCTTTACGATCAAGAAGCCAAAAGGAATCGAGCCTAACGCGTACGCGGCGAGAGGAATGAGCCACTCGGTATTCACGACGCTTCCTCCACGAAGGGAAAGGTGTCGAGCTTGCGGTATTCCGCACCCGATGGATGGAGAACACTTTCGAAAAGATAGAACTCCGTTTCGCGCGCGGAGCCCAATTCTCCCGAGCCCAGGTCATTCGCGAGGCGAACCAGTTCCGGTGCCTTCTCGGGCGCACGGAATCGCGCGAGCGTCAGGTGGGGCACAAAGTCGCGCGATTCGCGAGCGATTCCCAGCACCTCGAGCGCCCGATCGATCTGGCTGGCGAGCACGGAAAGGTTCTGCGTTGCTTCAATGCCGCACCACACCACACGCGGGCGCCTTTCATCGGGGAAGAAGCCGACGCCCCGGAAGCGCATTTCGACCGCCTGCGGCGAGCGGATCGGTTCGAGTGCGGCGCGAACCTCAGCCCGCTTTTCAGGCTCCACATGGCCGATGAATTTCAGCGTGATGTGCATTGCCTCCGGGCGCGCCCAGCGCGCGCCGCGACCTGCCGGCTTGAGTCGGGAGATCAGCTCGCCGAGCCGCTGGCGTAGGTCGTCGCGCAAGGCGAGTGCGACGAAGAGGCGCACGCTCAACCCCGCCCACGCGCGGAATACGGGAAATGCCGACGGATCATGTCCAGTGCCGTTTGCGTGGCGTACTGGCGTATGCGATCTCGGTCACCGGGAAAACGAAACGCCTTTTCGCTCGCGCCCCGTTCATCGGCCAGTCCGATATGGACCAGCCCCACCGGTTTTTCGGCCGTGCCGCCCGTGGGGCCGGCGATGCCCGTGATGCCGACTCCAATTTTCGCACCTGTGCGCCTGCGGATTCCGTCCGCCAGAGCCAAAGCCACCTCCGAACTTACTGCCCCTTTCGCCTCGATCAGTTCCTTGGGAACGCCCACCAGGGAGGTTTTCAGTTCGTTGCTATAGCAAACGACCCCCCCAAGAAAATAGGAGGAGCTGCCAGGCACATTCGTGAGCCGCTCGGCAAGCATCCCTCCCGTGCAGCTTTCCGCGACAGCGATCGTGGCATGATTCTCCGCGAGAATTCGCGCCACGACTTCCTCGAGCGACTCCCCTTGCGTCGAGTAAAGATTTTCACCAAGCGCCAGCCCCATCCGGCTGACAAGTTCATCGAGAAGCGTCTCCGCCTTCGGCGAGTCATCCGACCACAGGCGCGGATGGAGCTGAATGCCTTGCGGCGAGGCGAGGATGGTGGTTTCCGTGGCAGGATAGAGGGCATAGAGAGGAGAGACGCGTTGTTCGACCTCCGATTCGGTGAGTCCGGTAATGCGCACGTCCCGCGTGTAGAGGCGCTCCCGGCGATCGAGCTTCGCCAGGCGCGGACGGACTTCGGATTCAAATAGGGCGCGCAACTCGAGAGGCACTCCGGGCAGCAGGATCACAATGCGGCCGTCCTGCTCAAGCCACAGCCCGGGCGCCGTGCCACGCGGATTCGGCAGGATGGTGGCCCCTTCGGGAATCATCGCCTGGCGCGTATTGATTTCCGGCATAACGCGTCCGAACCGGCGAAACCGTTCCTGAATCTGCTGCAGGATGGCATCGTCGCGCCGGAGCTTTCGCCCGAGCAATTCCGCGACCGTATCGCGCGTGCGATCGTCATCGGTCGGGCCGAGGCCGCCGGAGGAAATCACGAGTTCCGCGCGACCGATGGCCTGCCCGAATTCCGAGCGCATTTCCTCGGGCGAATCTCCGACCACTGCCTTGTGGATGACGCGAATGCCGAGCTGGTTGAGCTCAGCCGTCAGGAAGAGGGAATTCGTGTCAAGGCGAAACGGGGTGAGCAGTTCGGACCCAACTGCAATGATTTCCGCGTTCATGCAGGGTCACCGAAATCCGAAACTGTTGTACCCGATGCGAGCCGATGCTCGCAAGCCCGCAAACGCCTGGGCCTTCCGCCCAACAATTGCGCGAGCTATTCGTCCCGCAACATGCCCAGTACATCGAGCCCGGCGGCTTTGGCGAGCGGAGACCACGTAGCGACGGCCACCAGCAGAAATAGCCCGGCTGCGGTCGATGCCAGCGTCCACGGATCGAGCGGAGCAACGCCGAACAGAAAGCTGCGCGTCGCACGCAGGGCCAGCATGCACAGCAGGACCCCCGGTACCAGCCCCGCCATGGCCATTGAAGCGCTCGAGCACAGAACCAGAATGGAGATGTCGGCTGCCGTGGCGCCCAGTGCCATGCGGATGGCGATTTCCCGGCGTCGCAACTCGATCAGGTAGGCGAGCGTGCCGTAGAGCCCAAGCGCCGCCAGCGCCATGCCCACAAATGCAAAACAGTTCAGGAGCCAAGCCGTAAAGCTCCGCAGCTTTACCGAATCCATGATGCGATGCGGCAAGCTTTCAATGTCGAACAGGGCCACGGCCGGATCCTGCCGGGAGAGCAGTTTGCGGACCGCGGACGTCACATCGGTCCGGCCAGCCTCGCGGACCGTGAGAAACATCGCCGAGCTCGGAAGCTGAAGCTGGGGCCAATAAATTCCCGAGCTGGGCGCCGCGCCCAGCTCGTGCCCGGCCACGTTTCCGACAACACCGACGATGGTTGCAGCGTCATTATGGCAGCAGCCGTTGGCGACCAGTTTTCCGATGGGGTCCTGGCCCGGAAAATATTGGCGGACGAACTCTTCATCGACGATCACTACCGACCGAGCCCCCGCAGTGTCCTCCGCTGTGAAGGTTCGGCCCCTGAGCAGCGGGATCTGCAAGGTCTCGAAGTACCGCGGCAGAACAACGTTCACTCTGGCGGCAGGGCGAAGCTGTGGCTCCGGCTGGTTGGGAAAGTACAGATCCGCCGTGTAGCCGCCGTAGCTGAATGGCAGTCCGAGAGCAGCCGAAGCGGACCGGACGCCCGGGATGGCCGCCATGCCCTCGACCAGCGTGCGGAAAAACTCCGCCCGCGAGGTGGCGCTCGCGTACCGCGTCTGCGGCAGCTGGATACAGGCGCTCCAGACGTGCTCGGGCGAAAATCCAGGCGGTACCTTGAGCAATCGTAGGAAACTGCGGCTGAGAGCGGCGGCCGTGAACACAAGCGCCATGGCCAGACCGATTTGCCCCGCGACTAGCGCTCCGCGCCACTTTGACGGCCCGGTGCTCGTCCTTCCCCCGCCGCTGCGAAGCGATTGATCCAGTGCCAGGCGCGAGGAGAGAATGGCGGGAAGCAAACCCGCCGCTAACGCACAAACGACACACAATCCAAGCGCAAACACGAGCGCCCAAGTCTCGATTTGCGCACGATGAATCGGGCCGTAGGTGTTGACGATCCGCACCAAGGCCGTCGCCAATCCGACGCCCGCGGCACAACCGATTCCGGCCAGCGTCAGTGTTTCCGACAGAATCTGCCGAATCAGCCGGGCCGCACTTGCGCCGAGTGCCGACCGCAGGGCCCATTCCCGCTGCCGCACGCTTGCACGGACCAGCAGCAGCCCGGAAACATTCGTGCACGCGATCAGCAGAACGCAGGCCACCGCGCCGAAGGCGAGCAGCAGCCATTTGCGCACGTCCCTGGTCTGCTCGGCAAGCATCGGCTCGATCGAAAAATGCCATCCGGACTTCTCCGGATACTCTGCGGGGTGTTGAACGGCCTCGCGGTGGCTCGCGCCGGCCAGAATCGCGTCGGCGCGTGCAAGATCAATTCCGAGAGCCAGCCGGCCCAGCATTTGGAGCCATTTATCGCCTCGTTTGCCCTCGGAGTAGTCTGCCGGGGGAAGGGCCAGGGGGACCCACATCTGAGTTGCAGGATAGGGAAAACGGAAATCGGCAGGCATGACACCGACGACTTGACAGCGCTCGCCGTCGAGTTCGATCGTCCTTCCCACCGTTGCGGGGTCTTGACCAAATCTGCTGCGCCAAAGTGCCGCGCTTAGAACCGCGACTTTCGGCGCTCCGTACCGGTCATCGCCGGGAAGTATGGTGCGCCCCAGTTGCGGACGAATTCCGAGCAGGGAGAACAAACTTGCCGACGCATTCACCGCATCAACGTGCTCGGCGTACGCCGAGTCACCGAGCCCCGTCATCGTGAAGTCGTTGAAGTAGTAGGCCGCCGTTTCGCTGAAGATTTCATGCTGCGCGGTCAAATCCGAGTAATCGGGCGCGGAAACGGCGGTGTGCCCGAGGGGGGAGGCGGGAAACTCGTTATGGACGTAAACGATGCGGGGAGCGTCGCGATAGGGAAGGGGCTTGAGCAGAACATCGTACAGCAGTGCAAAAACAGCCGTGGTCGAGCCGATTCCAACGGCCAGTACGGCCATCGAGAGCAAGACAAAAGAAGGATTTCGTCTGAGTTGGCGCGACAGGAGGAAAAAGTCGGAAATCAGGTCACGCGCAGTTGAGCCCATCGCCGAGCCCCCCCAAGCCAGAGTTGGACCTCAGACGTTCAGCGCCAGGCCCTCGACGTCCCAATCGAGCGTGTACAAAGCACTGCTGGTCACGATCAGGGCCCGACGAGACGGCAGAAGCGCAAGCCCCACCAGGTTCAGCCCGCCGATCACCAGCTCGGCCTCCGATTTCGGCGTCAGTCGAACGATGCCGCGCCTTCCGGCCAGCGAGGCGGCCACGTAGAGATTGCCCAAACGGTCGAAGGCGAGCCCCTGCGGGCGCCCCAGGCCGCGGAAGAACGTGGTCACTTCCCCGGCTGGAGAAATCTTGTAGACGCGGTCGAAACTCGAGGTGGTGGGACCTGTCACGTACAGGTCGCCCGTCGCGCTGAATGCCAGATGATAGGCGGATATGGACGGCTCGAGAGTCGCGAACACGAAAATCTCGCGGTCAGGCCCAATCTTGAAAATCGTTCCGCTGCGGTCGCCCACGTACAGGCTCCCCGCCTTGTCAAAAACGAGTCCCGTCGCGATGCCCATTCCTTCAATCCATTGCGACGCGCGTCCATCCGGGGAAACGCGATGGATGGTGCCGTCATTGCGACAGGAAACAAATAGGCCGCCCTGACCATCGAGTGCCAGGCCGGTCGGGTTCATCAGCTCGGTGATAAAGGGTTTGATGTTGTGGTTGGCGGTGATTTTATACAGCGAAACGGGGACCTTCTGGCCGCGCTGACCGCTGAAGGTGACGTAGACGTTTCCCTCCCCGTCCACGACCGGATTGCCGACCGGATGCAGATTGTCAGCCACCTGCACGCCGAGAGCGATCGGGAATGGCTGGCTTTCGACGCTGCCCATGCGCACGCGCACTGCGCCGCCCGCGGCTCCATCGGGCACGCGCGCAATCAGGAAGTTCTCCGCGGCAACCATGACGCTGCCTTCGGCTGAGCCGAATTGGACCTGCGGGCGCGAATGATTTCGCGGCGCGAAGCCGCTTCCCTGGATTTGAATTTCACCGCCGGGAAGCGCCGCGGACGGCTTCACGCTCTCGATTCTGGGACTGCTGTTCATGGGCAGGACACATTCACAGTCGCGAAGTTACAGTTGACATCAAAACCAGAAGTTCCGCGCCGCCGGTCAAAGACCTGCTGCGCGCGCGAGCCACAGGCCGAGGCCAGCATAAATCCCGGCGATCCAATCATCTGTCATAATTCCCCAGCCGCTGCGCAGGAATTCCGCTTGCCTGGCCGGAAACGGCTTCCAAACGTCGAATACGCGAAAAAGTATAAAACCCAGCAATAAATATTTCCAGTTGACAACCGCGTGGATGGTGGCCAGACCGACCGGAAAACGAACCCAGGGCCGCACGGATCGCCCCCAGATCGGTAGGCCCGCGCCAACCAGCAAGGCGACATGCTGGCCCGAGACTTCGTCGATTACCACGTGCTGCGGATCCTTCTTGCGTTCGTAGGCCGCGACGCAACTGGCACTCCAGACGCCTATCGCCGCGACCAGGACGGTGATGGCCGTCTGCACGGCAAAGAACGGGTCGATCAACCAGCCGGAAGGGTAAGAGGCATTGTAGCCACTCTCTGCCGACAGCACGCCCGTTCCTGCCGCAACCAACCACCATGGGAGCAAAGCAAGAACGACGCCTCCCAGAGATCCCCAGGTGCCTGGGGCGAGCGGGAGGTACCCGACCCCGAGAACCGTGGCCGTCAAAAATGCCAGCCTTGGCTTTCGCCGGGGAGTGTCGGCCGGCCAGGCCGCCTCGGGGCCCGCCGCCGGTCGCTCAGCTTTTCGACTCATCCCGGTCTCGCTCGGACTGCTCGGGCGGGGATTCTTCAACGACCGGTTGGCTGATCCTGTATTTCCCATTGGCCCAATTGCCGAGGTCAAGCCATCGGCAACGTTCGCTGCAAAAGGGAAAGTGTCGGTCCTTTCCCAAATCGGTCGGCGTGCTGCAGATGGGACAGCGCCACCTCATGATCAGAGAATACCGCAAAGGCGGAGGCCCGCAAATTCCGAGTGTCTGTTTCCTCTGCGGCACGGCCACGCGCTCCGCGCGGGAAGGCGGATTTCAGGCAAGGATGGGGAGGGGATTGCTCACCGGCGTCCGGCAGGGGCGGAGAGAGCGGCCGGGCGCTTGCCATTCGATCACGCGGCCGACCAAATCGTACTCCTTGGCCTCGGTGATCTCGACTACGGCAAGCGTGCCCGGCGGCGGCAGCTCGCTTACCTCATCGACGCCCACGAACTCCGTGAGGTAGACCTTGCCGTCGATTTCAGGAGCCATGCCTTCGAGCCGCGCCTCCCAGACCAGCTCTGTCTCCTTCGACGGACCTTCCAGTATGGCTTCGAGGCGCTGGCCCACGCGCTTGCGCAGTTTTCGCGCGGAAATCTTCTTCTGCATGGCCATCAGGACGGTGCGCCGCTGTTCGATGGTTTTCGTCTCGACTTTGCCTTGGTAGGGAAAACTCTCCGCCCGGTCCTCATCCGAGTAGGCGAAAACGCCCATCCAGTCGAATTCCGCGGCGCGTACGAAATCGCAGAGGACGCGAAAGTCTTGTTCGGTTTCGCCGGGAAATCCGACGATGAACGAGGTGCGAATCGCGACGCCCGGGATTGTGCGACGGACCAACTCAAGCATTTTCAGGAAGGCATCCCCGTTCGAGCCGCGTTTCATGCGCGCTAGTACGCTGCGGCTCGCGTGCTGCAGCGGCACGTCGAGGTATTTGGCCAGGCGCGGATGCTCGGCAATCGTCTCGAGGAGGCGGGAAGTGATGCGGTTCGGATAGCAGTAGAGAAAGCGAATCCACCGCAAGTCCTCGATTTCCGCAAGCCGCGCGAGCAGGGTGGCCAGTCCGTCGCGCAGGCCAAGGTCTTCGCCGTAAAAAGTCGTATCTTGGCCGATCAGGGAAACCTCGCGCACGCCCGCCCGAGCGAGATTCTCCGCTTCGCGCACGACCGATTCGAATCTTCGGCTGCGGAATCGGCCGCGAAGCTGAGGAATCACGCAGAACGTGCAGGGATGATCGCAACCCTCATTGATCTTGATGTAGGCGGTGTGGCGCGGCGTCGCCAGGATGCGCGGCGTGAGATCGTGATAGAGATAGGTCGGAGGGTCGACGGGGGAGCTGCCTCCCTCATCGCGCAAGGTCCCTTCACAGGCCTCCACAATCTTCTCGACTTCGTCCGTGCCGATAACCGCGTCGACCTCGGGGATCTGCTCGCGGATTTCATCGCGGTGCCGTTCGACCATGCAGCCAGCGACGATCAGCCTCCGCGCGCGGCCGAATCTCTTGTATTCGGCCATTTCTAGAATCGACTGGACGGATTCCTGCTGCGCCGGGGCGATGAAGCTGCAGGTGTTCACCACAAGCACGTCCGCATCCGCTGCCCGGGGCGTGATCTCGTAGCCCGCCCGCGCAAGGATCCCCATCATCACCTCGCTATCGACGAGGTTCTTCGGGCACCCTAAACTGACAATTCCGACCTTCGGCATCCCCGGTGCGGTTCCACGCGCAGTTTGCAAACCATTCATTCTAGCATGAGGTCATCGAGCAACCATTGGGCCGAGCGGCAGCAGGGGCCTTCGACATTCGAGCATGCGCAAGATCCAGTACGCGGAAATCGACGCCGCGACATGCTTCAGCGTGTGGCCGCTGACCACGTGGCCGTGCGAGAACAGAGCTCGGTCCGTCGATTCGAGTACTTTAGCCAGGGCGAGCGACGTGACAGACGCCGCTAGAAGGAGAACGACCAACAGAATCCACAGGCGACGGTTCATCGCCGCGAGGGTCTAGGCGAGCGGAGGATTTCGCGCAGCGACCGCAGGGCGCCAGAAACCTGCTCGAGACGCTCGGCACGATGGCCGAAGCGCGCCGACTGATAGAGCTCGGTCAACCGGGCCACGGGCCCGGCGATCTCAGCCTCCGCTATGCTCGCTGCAAATTCGAGCGGCGTTTGCGACTCCGCCTTCCTCCAGCCGCGGCGCTCGAGCAGGCGCAGCATTTCCCGATACTCGAACGCGGCCAGGGAAGCGTTCAAATTCCCTTGGTTACCGGCGCGAAGACTCCAGCGCGCAACCACATAGCTGATCATCCACCGGCCGCGAACATAGACGAGTAGCCCGACGAGAAACACGAGAAGGGAAGGCAGCGAATAGGGGGAGGCTTCGACGCGCCGGTCGAGGGCCAGCAGAAAATGCATGGTCTGCTGTTCCTTCCGGCGCATATAGACACGCGCGTGTTCGCCCCAATCGCGCGACGTTTTTTGCAGGTTCTGGGCCAGGGTGATCTGGTGCGAGAAATCGTAGTTCACGATCCACTCGCTCCAGGCAAACTGAAACCAGTCCCAATACAATCCGAGCCGCGCAAGCAGGCCGTGCGGCCGACGATCCTCTCCGCCCGGGGTGGGATCAAAGGTGATCCAGCCATAATTCGGGAAGAACGCCTCGACCCATGCATGCGCGTCGCTCTCGCGCACGATGTAATCGCCTCCCACGTCATTGTACTCGCCGTCCAGAAATCCCGTGACGTAGCGCGCCGGAATGCCCTCGCTGCGCAGCATCACGGTCATCGCCGCAGCGAAGTACTCGCAATTCCCCGCGCGGCGCACAAACAGAAACTGCGCGAGCGGGTCATCCGATCTCATTCCGGTGAGGTCGAGGGTATAGCCATAGCGGGTCTTCAAATACCGTTCGATGGCCGCGGCTTTGTCATATGTGTCCTCGGCATGCGCGGTGATTTCGTCCGCCAATCGTTGGATGCGCGGATCGAGCGGCGGCAGCTGCAAGTAGACGTATCGAATGGCGTCGGAGTATTCGGGCGGCGATTTGCGGAGTTCCTCCAGGCGCACTGCGGGAAGATCCGACGTTGCCTCGTAGCGGATTTTCGCGAAATTGTGGAAGGGATTAAACACCGATCCGGCCCCATCCACGAGAAGGTAGCTGCGCTTTGCCGAGAAGCCGCCGCCACTGCCTTCCCCGCCAAACCGCCCGCGCAGCATCTCGGGTTCGGCGGCCAGGAAGATTGCGTCGCTGGCCATGGGCTCCATCAGAACGGTGTAGCGCAGGGAGTGGAATTCCGCGGGAAGCGGCCGATGATTGAGCACGTAAGCGCCGTCAGGCTCGGGGGACAAGACGAGTTGCTGGTGCTCCGGTGTGAACCATCGCCGTCCGTCGAAGTTTGTGAGAATGATGCCGCGCCAGTGCATGTCTTCCGCACGAGCGGGATCGCCATCCACGCGAATGCGCATCACGACGGACGTGTTCTGCTGCATTCGTCCGATCTCGCCGAGCGAGACGTCGTCGCTGAAGCCGGTGAGCGGATTGGGATGGAGATTGAACGCACTCAGATAGCCGGTGGTGAAGCGTGGAATCAGGAAGAAAATAAGGCCGCCCAGCAGCAGAGAGCTGAAGGCGACCAAGATCGACGTCAATCCCAGGGCGCGGTTTAGCCGCTCGGCCAGTGGAGAGCCCGGTTCAACGGGCGGCGAAACGGCTCCGGAGGCACCGCGGCGGATCTCGAGGGCCACGAACGTCGACACGGCAAGCACCAGAAAGACGGCCAGCACTACGATGAACGCGGTCTCGACCGTCAGAATGGCCGACACGAGCATGGCGGCAACCGCCAGCACCGCAAGGAAGGCATAATCACGGTCCGTACGCGCCGACAATAGCCGCACTAAGATGGCGAACAGCAGCAGGTGAATCGCGGAAACCAACGCAGCGTACAGGGTGGGGTTCGGTGCGCCGGCGGCCAAGGTTTGCGAAAACCACCAGAGGTCGGCGGGAAAAACCAGGAAGTAGGCGAGCACGAGAGAGGTGGCCACGCGCTGGGAGAGTTCCGGTCCACGCCCACGCCAGAGGCGGATGGCCTTGAACGCTAGGGCCGCGGCGGGAACCACGACGGAAATCGCGTCAAGCTTTCCGGTGGAGATGACGGCCACAACGCCCGTCGCCACGAGCAAGAAAAGCGACACTTCGAAATACCGCTGGACCGCCGAAACCGGCGGCGTTTTGGCGCGCGCGGACGGACCCATGAGCCCTCAAGTCATGCTAACACTATCGAATGCGCGGCAAGGCCAGAGGTGTCAATCGGCCAACATCTCCCGAAGGTGGCCCAGCCCCGGCTGGGGCGATTTTGACTCTGGGCATGCCCCAGGGGCAGAATCCCCCACACCATGCCCGGCCCTCCTTCTATGTTCGAGTCGGTCAGACCGGCCACTTCTGTTCCATCGCTGCGCAATTACATTCAGCCGAATTTAGGCCACGGACTTCGCATCTGGTGGGCCTTTTACTGGCCGATCGCGCTCATCTCTTTCACCCTGGTCCTTGTGGTGAACGCGGCGCTGCTGAGGTACTGGCAGAACTCGGAAGCGTCGACCCTCATCACCCAAGTGATCAGCTGGGCGCTGAAATTGGATGGCTACTTTTTCTATTATGCGGTCGCGTTCTTCATCTGGGCGTATATCCTGCGCAAGAACTTCCGCGCGTTTCGGATCGGTCTGCTTGCGAACCCGGGAGGCGACCACCCTGAACCGCTCCGGCCCACGTTCGGGCGGACCGTTCGTGTGTGGTGGACCTATTCCTGGCGCGCGCTGATTTATAGAATCATTGTCGCGTTTGCGACCTCCTTCCCGCTGGGATGGATCGTCGGATTCCTCCTCGCTCTGTTTCCGAGCAGGGCATTTTCCGGGCTGCTGAACTTGGCTTTGCAGATGCTCATCGACGGCCTGGTGGGAATCTTCGTTATTTATTCGAGCATTTTGGATGAAGACATCGGAGATTTCCGCGTGGCCCTGTTGCCACCCATAGCGACCGCCTCAACGGCCGCCGACCCTGCCAATCCTTAACCAAATCATCGCTCACAAAGAACGCCGGCGGCCAACGGCTCGCCCCGCGGCGGCGATTTTCCGCGTCGCACTGGAAACGGGAAGCTCGCTCACCCGCTCGATGGCCAGAATGCGCGTCCGCGGCAGGCGCGGGAGGCGGGGCACCTGCGCCAGAAACGGCAGCAGGGTGACGCTTCGGAACGTCACCGCATGGGCCGCGGGACGCAGGGGCACCAGTGCACCATTCGTTGAGTCGATACCCAGCGTCGAGCGAAGGTGTGCAGCGAGCTCGGCTTCGGCGTCGCGCGAAACTTCTACGGCGGGAAATTGCCACAGGCGCGAGAAGAGCACGCCGTCATGCGCGCCGCTATCGCGTACGAGCAGGGTTCGACCGCGGGGATCACGTAGAATCGCCGCCGCGATCCTCATGCGGACGGTCGCCGGTTTCCGGCGCGGCGCCGGAATCGTTTCAACCAAGCCGAGCCCTTTCGCGCGGCACCACCGTGAAGCAGGGCATTCGAGGCAGCGGGGCGAGCGGGGCGTACAGACCGTCTCGCCAAGCTCCATCAACGCCTGGTTCCAGTCGCCTGCCGCGCCCTGTGGAAGGAGCTGCTGGGCCGTGTAGCCCAGTCGCTGCCATCGTCCACCGCTGCGCAGATCGCCGCGAATCGCCTTCCATCGAGCGAGCACTCGCGCGATGTTTCCATCGAGTGCGGCCAATGGTTCACCGTACGCCGTGCTCAGGATCGCAGCCGCCGTGTAGGACCCAATCCCGGGCAGGGCCAGCGCCTCATCGAGCGCGAACGGAAAGGCTCCGCCATGCCGGGAAACGATTTGCTGTGCGGCGCGGCGGAGATTCCGCGCGCGGCTGTAGTAGCCGAGCCCCGACCAGAGTTTCAAAACCTCTGCTTCTTGTGCAGCGGCCACAGATTCCGCGTTCGGAAACCGAAGTAGGAAGCGTTCGTAGTACGGCAAGACGGTGGCGATCCGGGTCTGCTGCAGCATGATTTCCGCAACCCAGATGCGATAGGGATCGCTGCTCGCCCGCCACGGCAGGGGCCGCCCGCGCGTACGAAACCAGCCCAGCAGCGTTCTGTGCAATTTTGACAGAGAAGGCGAAGCGCCTCGGCCAGAGCGTCCCATAGGAGCGGCCGTATTCTCGCACGGATGCGCTGATCGGGCGGAGGATTCACCCCAGGGCGGGCGAAAGCCGGCCGACCGAGCTAGAGGGCGTCGATGAAAACGATATAGGAGGAAGTCCACAAGGCCGTCGGAATCGTGTGTTGTGACCGTGCGGTTAGGATGATCTTGAAGATTTCGCGCTGGCTCACAAGCTCGTCCAGAAACGCTCCGCCCACCGCTCCCGAGGCAGGCTCGATGCGCGCAAGCTCGCGCAAGGCGTCGTAGATGATCTCCGAGGCCGGGGCCATAGGGGTGGAAAAGCGGTCTGTACAAAACTGGATCACGGAATTGATTTCGTGGAAGTGCCAGGCGATGGAGGCGGCAAGCGAGACGGCACGTTCGAACTGCGCCGCGTTTTTCGTCTGGCCGTCTTCGGCCGAAGCACTGCTCCCGCCGGTGAACGGATCGAATACGATCATCACGCGGCGCTCGTCTTCACGCGCGAATTCGCGAACCATCAACTCGCTCGTTTTGGCCGTGGTCTTCCAATCGACGAAGCGCACGCTGTCGGTCGACTGATATGATCGAAGCGAATAGAGCTCGTGTCCGCGGCCGCGAAAGAAGCTGGCCATCTCACCGCTTAAGAGCGGCAGAACCTCGTAGAACTGATCGGCCGGTTCGACGCACGGGTAAGCCAGAATCTCCACGCTCGAATCCACGCGCCGCGTTTTCTCAAAAAGGCCGAAGGGGAACCCTGTCCGTATCCCAAATGCGTCCTGTCGATACACGCCACGATGCGGAAAACTCAGTTCGACCTTCTGCCGCAGAGAGCTCAATCGGGGGATGTAGGGAAAGAATACGGGCGTAACCAGGATCTGTTCCCGATTCTTCTTGTTTTCGCCAATGACCCGAAGGGAAAACGACGGCCAGATCTGCTTGTCGTTGCGCAGCTCGATTTCGGCGATCACCGGCCGCCCGGCGAAAATGTGCTCGGGCAAATCGAACTTCAGTTCGATCGAGGTCAGCATGGCTCGCGAGAGCACGCCCGAAATCAAAATGCCAGCCAGAGCGCACGCCAGAATCATGAACAGCAGATTGTTGCCCGTGTTGACCGCGGCAAGAACCAAAATGAGAACGGCAACCAGATAGACCACCCCCTCGCGAGTCAAACGGTAATCCACCTGATAAACGATCCAGCGTAGGCTCGTCCGGCGTGCCAGGGCGGGAACAATCGTAATCCCGACCCACCCCGCGAGCCCGAGGGCAATCACCGTAGTAATCGCCGCCAGCGCTACGCGGCCCTCTTGGGCCGCCGCGGCGGAAAGCAGAGCCACGGCCAGCGCGAAGGACAACACCAGCATGGCGATTCCGAAGTTCCGCCAGCCCGGTCGGTCCCTTCCTCGCCACAAGCGCGCGACGATATTCGAAGCAGTCATCTTCGGTTAGTTCCTGCTGGCCCGCCGGTGGGTTCCCGGCGCCGGCCTGCCCGGAAAGGCCTCGAGCGGCGCTCCGGCGGCTTTGATCGGAGAGGGCGAATTCATGGGAGACGCGGTCCCGAGTCCTAGCTAAACGGGCACGCGGGTCGTCTCGACAATGTCTCGCAGGATGGCGTCCGCCTGTTCGGATTTCTTCTGCGTCGACACGTAGCGCGAGCTTACGACCACGCGATGGGCGAAGACGGGAACGATGAGCTGCTTGAAGTCGTCCGGCAGGCAATAGTCGCGGTCCTCAAGAAACGCGCGCGCCTGAGCCGCCCGGTGCAGCATGACGGCTCCCCGCGGGCTGACCCCCAGGCTGAGTTGCTCGGTTTGCCGGGTGCGGTCGATGATTTCGAGGGCGTAATCGAGCAGACTCTCATCGACCTTCACTTGTGCCACGGACTCTTGCATGGTCACAACGTCTGCCGCACCCATCAGCCAACCGATTTTCTCCGCTGGCCCGCGCCCCGATCCGTTGCGAATGATCTCCTTCTCGCTTTCCCGCGCCGGATATCCCATGCGGATGCGCATCAGAAAGCGATCGAGCTGTGATTCCGGGAGCGGATAGGTGCCGTGATGCTCGATGGGATTCTGCGTGGCCAGCACGAGAAACGGCTGGGGCAGGGCGTGTGTGTGGTTGTCGATGGTGATCTGCGACTCGTTCATCGCTTCGAGCAGTGCGGACTGCGTTTTGGGCGTCGTGCGATTGATCTCATCGGCTACGACGATATTGGCGAAAATCGGACCCGGCTTGAACTCGAATTCCTTCGCCGCCGGATTGTAGACGCTCACGCCAATCACGTCGCTCGGCAACATGTCCGACGTGAACTGAATTCTCTGGAATGAGCACTGAAAGCAGCGCGCGAGTGCTTGCGCCAGGGTAGTTTTGCCCACGCCGGGAACGTCTTCAATCAGCAGATGCCCGCGCGCGAGCAGGGCCGTGAGGGCTAGCTCGATGACGTCCTCTTTCCCCTTTACGACCCGGCCGATCGAACGCCGCAGCTCAGCGAGCTTTTGGCCCGTCCCATTCACCGCGCTCGTCCTGGTTTGCAATTCACCGATCCTTTTGTTACAAGAACCTGTGTGGCACAGGCGATCCCCTGTGCCAGGTACGATAGGTTCCGCTTAGGAGCGCGTCATTCCGCGCATCGGCTGGAATACCGACTCCGTGGGCGACTAGCTCAGTTGGTTAGAGCGTTCCCCTCACACGGGAGAGGTCCAAGGTTCAAGTCCTTGGTCGCCCACCATGCCCGATAAACAATTCTGCCATCATTCCTTTGACGCTTCCCACGGCCATTTGGTACAGCTGTGCCCAACAAGTGGCCCATTTCGGCGCCGAATAGCCGCTCGCGAAACGACCTTCGACCGTCCCGGCTGCGCAGGATGCCTCACCCGCCTTGACGGATCGCGGCTAATTCTCGCACGTTCAAGTGGTCGCCGCCGGATACCTACCCTTTCTCCAGCCAGGCCGCCAAAAAGCGACTGTCGGTTTTTGCGTTTTGCGCGCAGCGCCGGTCCAGGTAACATTCATCGGGGCGACGGGCGAGAAGGGACGGGAGGGACTCCGTGGCTGACATCCTCCAGGAATTCACAGTTAAGGCGTCGCCGGAACGCGTTTTCGACATGTTTGCCACCCCCGACGGGCTCGACCGCTGGTGGACGCAATCATCCTCCGGCCAAGCGAAAGAAAACGCGGAATATCGACTATGCTTTGGCCCCGGGTACGATTGGCGCGCGCGGGTGACTCGCTGCTCTCCAGGATCCGCTTTTGAGCTCCTGATGACCCAAGCCCACGAGGACTGGAAGGGCACACGGGTGGGCTGCCAACTCGAACCAGACGGAACATCAGGCACACTCGTCCGCTTCTACCACGCGGGATGGCCGGAACAGAACGAGCACTGGCGGGTGTCCTGCTACTGCTGGGCAATGTACCTTCGCCTCTTGCGGCGCAATCTCGAGCATGCCGAGTTCGTTCCCTACGAAAAGCGTCTCGACGCATAATCGAGCGGGGCGCTCCCGCCAAACCGGGGTTTCTCGTTCCCGCACGGTGAAGGTTTTCCATAACGACCATCCAGACCGCCCATATACCTTAGAAAGTGAACTTGGCCGCCAGCTGGACGAGTCGGGGATCTGCTACGTTCACAATGCGGCCAAAATTCGGGTCGTTGACCTCTGCGTCCACAGCGGCTAAGCCGGTGGATGATGCATAAAATTGGGCATGGTTGAAGACATTGAACCCTTCGAGGCGAAACTCGCACGTCTTTCCCTCCGATATCGGCAACGATTTCTCAAGAGTGAAATCGAAGTTATCGATGCCCGGACCGTGGAAAAACCGGCGCTTTGCGT
Organism: Candidatus Cybelea sp.; assembly: GCA_035622135.1. GTDB lineage: Bacteria > Acidobacteriota > Terriglobia > Acidiferrales > UBA7541 > Palsa-295. Next base: position 55,790 of record DASPVZ010000007.1, read on the forward strand.
TCCCCAGTTGGCCGAGCGCCTCCGGGCTGAATGCCGCAATGTTGAATTCGGGCCTTCCAGCGCGCGGATTCGTATTGATGTCGAGCGGTGCGCCGTCAAACTGAGGCGTGTCGAGCAGATAGTTGTTCACGCCGTTCCCGAGGGTGCCCAAGAGCGAGTTGTCGGAATCATCGAAAAGAGTGACTGGAAAGCCGGTGGCAAATCGCGTAGTGCCGGAGATCGCCCAACCCTGCGTGAGGCGGCTGACGTTAAACAAGCGGTCAAAAGGAGGCATGTAACGATAACTCGCGACAAAATTGTGCCGCATGTCGAATGTGGAAATGGCGCGCGTGAAGCGGAGATCGAGCGGATCAAGCTGCTCTCCTAGATTTGAGGCTTGATCGATGGACTTGCTGTAGGTGTAGCCGAACAAGAAGTTCGACCTTTTGCCGACATAGCGAAGATTGGTTTCCAGCCCGTTATAACTGGAGTTGGCAATCGTGCGCTGCGCGGTGTTTTCGCCGTAATTTGAACCCAAGCCCACGCGCGTTCCCTCGATCACTTCGCCTGAAGGCGTAACGTAGGTGCCATCTTCGCCAAACGGTCCGCAGGTCTCGGTGCCCGGAGCAACTTCCGTTGTTTGGCTCAAGCTGAGGCAAAGAGCCGGATTACCAGGGTTCGTCGAGACGACGGCGATGAGATGGTGACCTTGGTTGCCGACGTAGCTTGCTGTCCATAACAGGCTTGGCCTGATCTGGCGTTGAAGCGACAGCATAAAGTCTTCTGTGTAAGGGACCACATTGCGGTAATACCAATAAGGGTCGGCGCTGATCGGAATTACGTTTGTAAAATTGAAATCGTTATAGGGATGTTTCCCCGACACGTCGTGAGGCGGAAAGGTCAATGGAAAAGGATTGATGTTCTGATCGCCATCTCCCGCGTTCGTGAAGGGCGTCGCAAACAGCGGCTCAACCGGGCTGAGGTAGTTGTAACCAAATGGCGGAACTGCGTACATGATGCCGGCGGTTAAACCCGGAAACTCTGTATAAAAGATTCCATAGCTGGCGCGGATGCTGCTCTCGTCCTTTTTGCCGAAAAGCGAGCTCAAAATCCCATGATCAAAGCCTGGGGAGTAGGCGATGCCGATTCGGGGCGCGAGGTTGAAAACCTTGGAGGGAGAAATCGTTGAAGGAATGCCGGGATCTCCTGGAACAACGAGGTCTTCAGGCGCGTTGGGATACAGTATTGACTGGCGGCCTGGGATAATGGTTTGAAGCTGATTGTACTTTTCCCACCAAGGCATGATGAAGTCCCCGCGCAGGCCAAAATTCATCGTCAAATTGCTCCTCGCCCGCCAACTGTCTTGAGCGAAAAGCCCCTCATAGCGATTGCGCAAATAGAAAGGCGCACCTGATGACTGCGTGAAATTGCTGGGAACACCGATAAGAAAATCGGCGAAGGCATTGCCGGTTTCAGAACCGTTGATGTTAAAGGTGCCATTGAAAGTCGCATTCGGATGTTCGTTTACCTGATCGAGGTGGAATTGCCCGCCAAATTTGATTGTGTGAGACCCCGTGACCTTCGAAATCGTGTCTCCCAAATAAAGCGTGTTGTTGTCCTGCGTTTCATTCGTGATGGGAACCCCCATGACGAAAGTGGGAAATACAATATTCATCACGCCTTCAAACTGCGGCGCCTGAATGGCAATGCCCTGTGTACCCGCTCCAGTGACAAAGCCCTGAGAAGCGAGGGTTACGCCAAGGCCGCCTTTGGGTTGGCCGATGGCGTTTGCGTTGCGAAGCAGTCCGAGGCGAAATTCATTTACCGTGTTCGTGCCGAAGAGTTTCGTCTCTCCGAGACTCAGCAACTGCGCGCGGCCAAAAGTCAGCGCGTCAAACCCCGGAATGCTTGCGCCGCCCTGCGCACCGGGGTATGGATCGTCAAGTCGGTAATCGTCGAAAAAATAATAAGTGGAAATTTGTCCCCATCGGTCGGCATTGAGATCAACGCGTCCCGAGTCTTTATCGTCGCGCACGGTCTGGGCGAATGCTGCGGTGGAAAATTGGTCGGCGCTGACATTGGGAGCGGGAATGTATTGCAACAAGTGCTGGGCCGGAGCGGACCAGGCACTCTGCGGAATAACTTCGTTCGGGAACACGCACTGTGCGGAAGAAGTACATCCAGCCGCGTAATATGGCTCTCCCGATGAAACCGGGTATTTCAGCGCCGTCGACAGAATTTGCGCGAGATTGCCTCCCGCCGCAACCGTTGAAGGAGAACTCACTTCACACGGAGCCGATAAGCCGAGGTTCTTGCATGTCGATTGATCCGTGACCAAGGTCGTGGTCGTAAATGCATTTGCCCCGAGATCCGACAGATTGCCGATACGGTCCTGAACAGACGGCACAGTAAGGACGCCAGAGGGAATTCCTTGCGACGTCCGGGTTCCCTGATAATCCGAAAAGAAGTAGATTTTCTGCCGCTGGACGGGTCCACCGAACGTGCCGCCAAACTGATTCTGCTGAAACTCGGGCCGAATCGGGTCGAAATAGCCCCGCGCATCGAGGACCGTGTTTCGCAGGAATTCGAAGGCGTTCCCGTGAAAGCTGTTAGTCCCGGACTTGGTCACCACGTTGATCATGCCGCCGTTGTAATTGCCGTATTCGGGATCGAAGTTGTTGGTCAGCACGCGAAATTCATCGATGGAATCCAGGTCGGGAATGATCGACGTGCCGCCGTTCATGTGTTCCTGCACGTCCACGCCGTCGACGGTGAACCCGTTGGAGGATTCGCGCTGCCCGTCGATTGATTCGTTTCCGGCGTTCAAGTCACCCGAGGGCGAAATAGCTCCGGTTACGCCCGCCATGATCACGGAATTGGGCTGCAACGTCGTAACTGGGATGACGCCAGGCTGTATCGAGAGCAAATCAGTGTAGCTGCGGCCATTCAGAGGCAACGCCGTCATCTGCGAGCCAGTCACCAGTTCCCCGAGATGGGTTGCGACTGTATCCACTTGAGCTTCTGTGGTGGCCTCGGTTGCGGATACAGTCACCGTCTCGGACTCCGCACCCACCTCCAGGCTCGCATCGACCGTCAGCGCTGCGTCTGTATCGACGATTAGGTTTCTTTTTTTCTCCGTTTTGAATCCGGTGGCTTCAATCGTCAAATCGTAACGTCCGACCGGGATCGTTGGGAATGAGTAGAACCCCTGTCCGTCCGAGACGGCCTTGTACCGCGTCTTGAGCGCCACGTTTTCCAGCGTAAGCGTCGCTCCTGCAACTGCCGCGCCGCTGGGATCCCGGACCAGTCCCGAAAGACTGCCGGTCACTGCACCCCAGACGGCAGGTCCCGAGATCACGAGGAAGAGTAAGAGGAATCTGAAGATTGAGCTATTCGCTGTCACGAATCGAATCCGCCAGACTTGAATTGGTCAGCAGACGTCATTGTCTTACTTTGACTAGCGCGAACGGGTGGGGTGTGGCCCTCTTCGAAAATACATGTTGCGAACAGTAACACGCATCCGATTATCGTGCTACTACCATCTGACTCTTACCTGAGGAATCCGATGTTGGTAGGATTGCTCTTTTCTTCCTAGAGGCTGGAGGTCATATGGGGAATTTGGTTCGCACGGGCCTTTCCCTCGACGGCGAATTGTTGCAGAAATTTGATCAGGCGATTGCTGCGAAAGGCTATCAGAATCGTTCTGAGGCGATCCGCGATATGATTCGCGACCAATTAGTGGCGGAAGAAATCGACAAAAATAAAGTCGTGGTTGGCACTCTCACGATTATCTACGATCACCACCGTCCAAACCTGACGGAAAAGCTTGTCGACGCTCAGCATCATGCCGGCGGAAGCGTGCTTGCGGTCACGCATGTGCACCTCGACCATCACAATTGTCTTGAAGTAATCATCATGAAAGGTCGCGCCGGAGAGTTGAAGGGGCTAGCGAACGGAATCCTCAGCTTTCGGGGCGTAAAGCACGGTCAACTCGTGATCACAAGCACCGGCAAACATCTGGAATAACCTCAACGGGCACCGCAGAGCAAACATTCGCCGTCCTGGAACATTGGAGGCAACCTGTCATTGAGTCCTTGCCTGCCGTCTGCCTAGTGGCGAGAAAAAACTTGGGTCCATCTGGGCCCGGATGCTGACAACTTGGATCGAAAACCGAGCACCATAGCGCAGAGCAAAGCTAGACAAGCCGATGAGCTAGATTTTTTGCGACTGCCTTGGGCGCCGCAGCACGATGCCGCGGGCACCAATCCTTCGGCGCAACTGCCCGCCAAACCGAAGTCCTTGATCAGAAATGCCGTCCCGAATGGTCTGTGATAGTCTTCCGCCATGACCAACGTGGTCCGATTCCTGCAGTTCTTCGCGCTGGGCACTTGGGTAGGCGGCATTATTTTTCTAAGCTTTGTCGAAGCGCCTGGCGTGTTTGGCGTGCTCGGACCCCATCGCGACCAAGCCGGAAATATCGTTGGCTACTCGCTGACCCGGCTGCACTACATCGGCGTAGTTGCGGCTCTGATCTACTTGGTTGCGGGCTTCGCAATTGTAAAATCGGCAAAATGGCTGATTACACCCGCGGCCATTCTGGTTATGGCGATGCTCGCCCTGACCGCGATTTCGCAGTTTGCTGTGCGACCGCGAATGGCCGTGCTGCGAGCGGAGATGGTCTCGATTGATGCCACGCCGCCCGAGAACACTTTGCGCGCCCGCTTCGACCGGTTGCACCGCCTGTCGGTTCAGCTGGAGGGCGCCACCCTGCTGGCTGGCGTCGTCGCTATCTTCTTGACCGTCCGCGGGACGTGAGCGCCCGCCCGCTGGCGTCATCCGTTTCTGGTATCCCCAAGGTTCCCTCGAATTGAAGCCGAAGCGGACCCTTTCCGCGCTCTTGCCTGGTCAGTTCCATATATGGTTTCCTATTCTGGTCCCGCTCGGGGACACGGATGTGAACGGTGAAGATTAGCCGCGAAGAGGTGTTGCGGGTCGCCGACTTGGCGCATCTTGAACTTTCGCCTGAAGAGGCCGAGACCTATCGCAGCCAGCTCGACGAGATCTTAAGCTACGTCGGGAAGCTCGCGGAGCTGGACGTCAGTCGAGTCGAGCCGATGACGCAAGTGCTCGTTAATCCGCCCGGCGACAGGCATCCCGAGCTTCGCGACGACCGTCCCCGACCCTGCCATGTGGCCCCCGAGGTCCTGGGACAGGCTCCCGAGGCCAAGAAACCCTTCTTTCGCGTCCCAAAGGTGATCGAGCGGTGAGCTCCTCGGCCGCATGGACCATCGCGGGTGTGCGCAACGCGCTAGAAACAAAGCAGATCTCTGCTCGTGAACTTACCGATGAATTCTACGGCCGCATTGACAAGCGGAACGGAGAACTTAACGCCTTCCTGACGCTGAGCCCGCGACGCGCTTATGCGCAGGCCGATCGCGTCGACCGGGCTCTCGCGGCTGGCCATGACCTTCCCCCGCTCGCCGGAGTGCCCGTCGCGGTCAAGGACGTGATCAGCACACAGGGCATACGAACAACTTGCGGTTCGAAGATCCTCGAGAATTACGTCCCGCCCTACGATGCAACCGCCGTCGAGCGGCTCGAGAATGCCGGCGCGGTTATATTGGGCAAGACAAATTGCGATGAATTCGCCATGGGCAGTTCGAACGAGAACTCGGCCTATGGCCCCGTTCGCAATCCCGTCGCCCTCGACCGGGTTCCTGGAGGCTCGAGCGGAGGCTCGGCAGCGGCCGTTGCGGCCGGTCTGGCGGTTGCCGCCCTCGGGACCGACACCGGCGGTTCCATCCGGCAGCCAGGCGCATGTTGCGGGATTCCGGCCCTGATGCCGACCTACGGGCGTGTCTCGCGGTACGGTCTAATTGCGTTTGCATCATCGCTCGACCGCATCGGGCCGTTCGCAACGACGACGTCCGATATCGCCCGGGTGATGTCGATCATCGCGGGAGGGGACGAGAATGACTCGACCTGCGCCGCCCTGCCGGTCGCCGACTACGGCGCCGAAATTGCTGCCCCTCTCGCAGGCGTTCGGATTGGCGTGCCGGAAGACTATTTTGGCGAGGGCCTGGACAGCGAGGTCCTCGGCAAAGTGCAGGCGGGCATCGCGCTGCTTGAACGCCTCGGCTGCCGGCGTGTTCCGCTCGAAATGCCGCATACCGATTTTGCGATCGCGACCTATTACATCATCGCCACGGCCGAGGCCAGCTCAAATCTGGCCCGCTATGACGGCGTGCGCTATGGACTGCGGGTGCCTGGCACAACGCTGATCGAAATGTACCGCCGAACGCGCCAGGCGGGCTTTGGTGCCGAGGTCAAGCGGCGCATCATGCTCGGAACGTATGCGCTTTCGGCTGGATACTACGAGGCTTACTACCTCCGCGCGCAGAAGGTGCGCTCTCTGGTCGCTCGCGATTTCGCCGACGCTTTCGGGAAGGTGGACGCCATTATTACGCCTACCATGCCGACGCCCGCATTTCGTCTGGGAGAGAAGACCTCTGATCCGCTCCAGATGTACCTGGCTGATATTTATACGGTTACAGGGTCTCTGGCGGGTGTTCCCGGTATTTCCGTGCCCTGCGGGAAAACCTCAGCCGGTCTGCCCGTGGGCATGCAGATCTTCGGACGCCACTTCGAAGAAGGACGTGTTCTGCAGCTGGCCCATGCGTTTGAAAATGGCGGCGGCTTCTCCATGTAATGGAAGGTCACCCATCCGGAAATTTGCGCGGCCCAAAAATTCTCCGCAGCGAAAAGAATTCGCAAAATTGTAGAAACATTCCTCCGAAAGACTCAATTTTTCACATCCCAACGCGGGAAGAATCGATGGTCTCAACCGTCAAGCACAAAGACTGGCCAGAAGTACAAGAAGCTAAAGCAGTTTCCGACTGTACTAGCCGACAGTTCCGGCGAAGTAGTACGGAACGACTATTGCAGGGAAATAGCTGCGCCGCTAGATTGCAACCAAGCGCGCGTGATGTTTTGAGGAGCACGGATGGTCCGAATTAAGTCGAGCCAGAAATTCTTCACCGAAGATGAAGTGGCCGATCTGACTGGCATCTGCCTGGAACATTTGCGTGGCCTCGCCCGGAATCGTCACCTGGGAACGCTCGCTCGCGTCGCCGAAGCTGCTGGCGCAGAAGCGGAAAAGTGGCTCTTTACGCACTCGGACTTGATGATCCTTACCGTCCTCTGCCCCCGTTGCGAACACTAGCCGCCTCTCCCTGCACCAGGCCCTCCGAGCTTCACAAACCCCTCTGCCTCTGAATGCATCCTAGAACTAGACTGCGCCCCCTGGGCAAGCCAGACATGAGATCCAGACCGAGCTTCGAACAAACTGCGCCCTGTACGTCGGCCTTTTTCATCTTCCTGGCACTTGCAGCGGCTCTGTTTGTCTCCCTTGTTTCCGAAGGCAGCGAACTCGATCGGCAGATCGGGCAAGACCAAACCGCCGGTCAAACGGCGCCCGAGGCCTCCCAGCCGGCACGAGGCCAGAAGCTCATGCTGAAGGATGGGAGTTTTCAGCTGGTGCGCGAATACAAAGTCGACGGCGACCGCGTGCGCTACTACAGTCTGGACCGATCGCAATGGGAGGAGATTCCCGCCTCGCTCGTTGATTGGGATGCCACAAAGAAAGTGGAAGCGGAAGCCAACCAGCAGGGCGCGGCACTGATCGCAAAAGTACACGCGCAGGAAGAAGCACGAAAGGTGGTGCCGCTCGACCTTGATGCCAGCCTCGAGGCTGCACCGGGCGTTTTTCTGCCGCCGGGTGAAGGGATGTTTGTGTTTGACAACAAAGCCGTTCTTCAGGTTCCCGCAGCCGAACCGACCTATAAGGCCGATCGAAAGCGGCAGGTTGAACAGGTCCTCTCCCCTATTCCGCTCGTGGCAGGGCGCACTTTCGTTCGGATCGACGGGGCGCACGCAAAGCTTCGCATCCACACCGGCCAGCCCGAGTTCTACATGCGGACCAAAGAGGTCTCCGACCCCGATCTCCAGCTCGTGACGGTCAGGGTCGAGGGAACGAGGCGAGAGATCGGCACGGTCAGGGAACTCTTCAAGCAACAGACAACCACAATGCACGCGCTGCTCATGCAGCGGTGGGAGATCGCCAAGGGCGTTTACCGCTTCACGCTGGGCCAAACGCTCGCTCCCGGAGAGTATGCCCTGGTCGTGGTGATTGAGCCCAAGAGCGAGCTCGAGCAAATCAACATGTACGTCTGGGACTTCGGCGTAGATCCGGCTCCGAAACCCCGATAGGAGGCAGCGAATAGGCGCCCTGGGACACCTACTTTGCGGGGCGAGATTCGAGGAGCCCGGCAAGCAGAGAGGAGAGCGCCGAAATATGGAACGGTTTCTGCAGAACCTGAGCCCCCTTGTTGCGGACCTCCGCCGCGCTCGCCGGGTCAACCAGATCGCCGGTCATGAGGATGAACACGCTTGGCGAGCGCAAGCCGTCGGCCCGCACGCGGTCTAAGAATTCAGGGCCGCGCAGGCGCGGTAGATTAAAATCGCACAGCACTACGTCGTAGCGGCGTTTGGATAGCAGTTCGAGAGCAGCTTCCGCGCTCTCGACACAATCCACCCCAAGTCCTCTCGCCGAGAGCCCCTCCTGAACGATCTCGCGGATGCTTTCCTCGTCGTCGACCACGAGGACAGAGCGATGGGCGAATGCGGCGACCTGCCCGCGCACCTCCATCCCGGGCGATCGAGTGGGCCTGTCCGTCTCCCCCTCGGCGATCGGCAGGAACACGCGGAACGTCGCACCCGCCCCAGGCTGCGACTGCACCTCGATAGTTCCTCCATGTTCCTTGACGACCGCCAGGCTGATGGTCAATCCGAGCCCGGAGCCTCCGCCGGGCCGCTTGGTGGTGAAGAAGGGATCAAAAACCCTGCGGAGGTCTTCCGGGGGAATACCCGGGCCGTCGTCAGAAAACGCGACGACCAAGCTCGAACCATTGGCGGAAACCGAGACATCCACGGCGCCATGGTCCCGCACCGACGAAATCGCTTGTCTAGCGTTCGTGACGATATTGAGGAAGGCCTGGGTGAGGAGCTTCGCATCGCCCTCGACGAGCGGCAGCGGCTCGCGAGCGGTCAAACGCACGGCGATGTTGCTCACCCCAAGGGATCCTCGCTCGCGACTGAGCAGCTCTGCTACGATCTGAGCCACGTCGACGATTGAGCGCCCGCTCGCGCTCGGCCGGGAGAAGGCCATCAGCGTCTGAACGATTTCCGCAGCCCGGCGCGCTTGCTGAAGAACCAGTTCGGCGTGACGGCGGGCGGCCTCCTCGGTCGCCCGCTCGCGCATCAAGTCGCCAATTCCGAGAATGGCGGTTAAAGGATTGTTCAGCTCGTGGGCCGCGCCGGTCAGCATTTGCCCCATGGCAGCCAGTTTCTCCGTGCGGGCGAGCTGCTCTTCAACGCGCTTGGAATCGGTGATATCGCGCGCGGAAGCGACAACGCCGTTGATCTGGCCTTCCTCATAGAGCGGCCCCGCGTTGATCTTCAGAATCCGCCAGCTTCCGTCGCGGTGGCGCATGCGAACCTCGATTTCGATATGGGCAATCTCTCCGGCCAAGAGTCTTTTGAACGCCTCGTCGAGCCTCGGTCTATCTTCGGGCCGAGCGCGCAGGCCAAAGTCATGCCCGATGTATTCCTGGGGGCCGTCGCCGAGCACATCCTCGACGCGCTGGCTGACGTAGGTGTAGCGTCCTTGGCGGTCGAGAACGGCGATCAGGTCGGGGAAATTGGCAATCAGCCGCCGTATGAATTCGCGCTCCTGGCGGAGGCGGCGTTCAATCTCGAGCCTCTCGGTGACGTCGACCATCGTGCCTTGCAGTCGGGCGATGCGGCCGGATGCATCGCGGAGCACAAAGCCGGAAGCCAAGCAATGGATGTCTCTTCCGCTCTTGTGCCGAAGCACGACCTCGCGGTCCTCGATCGAGTCCTTCGTCTCGAGCTCCCGCACAATCGCGCTGCGAGCGGCAGGATCGGCGCACAGTTCCCGGAAGTTCTTGGCCTGCAGCTCCTCTTTGCTGCTGTAGCCCAGCATGCGGACCAGGGCAGGGTTCACATCGAGGATGTGGCCATCGAGGGTGGTGAAAAACATTCCTTCACGCAAAGACTCAAACAGCTCCGCGAAACGAATCTCGGATTCGCGCTCGGAGGTCGCATCACGCGCCCACCCGATCACGGCGCTCACTTCCCCGCCCTCGGAGATCGCCTGGAACCAGCAGGAGAAGTACCGAAGCCGCTTTTTTCCTTTCAAGCGCGCCGGGACGGTACCCCGCCATGAACCGTCCGGCCCGAGGCTCTCGAGAGCTCGCTTGGCCTCCGCCATCGTCGGGGAGTCGAAGAACTCGGAAAATCGATGGCCGATGAAGTCGGGAAACGGCAACTCGAGAATCTCCGACAGCCGCCGGTTGGCCACCAGAATCTCGCCCCGCGGAGACAGAGTGAACACAGCTTGATCGAGATTGTCGATTAGCTCGCGATGTTTCTGCTGGGAACGGGAAATGATTTCGACGAGTTCCCGAAGGGGCCGCCGAGAGGATCCGAGCTTGTCCGGTGCTTTTGCCTGCGCCATCCGATGTCTCGTGGTGTTCGCCGCCGCGGGCGATTCCCCAAGCCGCTCGACAGATTTTACCGGCGATGGGAAAGCGAGGGGAAAATAAAGCTCCAAGAGATGCCGGGTTGCTCAACACGACCGTGACGATGCGAAGCGGAAACCCACAAGCAGGAGCCTCGCGCGAACCCGCGATCGAGCCTCCCGCGAGTCGCTCATGCCTAGCTCGGCGATCCTAGAGGATCGCAAAAAAGAAAAAGGCAGGACCAACTTTAGGTCGGCCCTGCCATGGAAGTGATTGATCGAAGGCCGTTTAGCTGCCTGCGGTGGCTTCCGTATCCTTGCGCAGGAAGTCGAGCGCGGCGGCCTCCTCCGGCGTGAGCTCGGGTTCAGCAACTTCCGGCTCCTCCTTGGGCAGTTCGGTGAGGAGCTGGATGTTGCGGTAGCGTTCAAGACCCGTACCGGCGGGGATAAGCCTGCCCATGATCACGTTCTCCTTGAGTCCCCGGAGGTAGTCGACCTTTCCGGAGATGGCCGCTTCGGTGAGCACGCGGGTGGTCTCCTGGAAGCTCGCCGCGGAGATAAAGGAGTCGGTCGACAGCGACGCCTTGGTGATGCCCAGGAGCAGCGGGCGCCCCGTTGCCGGGCGGCCGCCGTCCTGAATCACATGATCGTTTTCCTCGCGGAAGCGGAATTTGTCGACCTGCTCCTCAAGCAGGAACGGAGTGTCACCGACGTCCTCAACCTTCACCCAGCGCATCATCTGACGCACGATCGTCTCAATGTGCTTGTCATTGATGTTGACGCCCTGCAGACGATAGACCTCCTGAATCGAGTTCACCAGGTAGGCCTGCGTGTACTTCTCGCCGAGAACGGCAAGCAGGTCGTGCGGATTGAGCGGTCCATCGATCAAGGGCTCGCCGGCCCGCACGCGCTCACCCTCCTGAACGTTGATGTGGACGCCGCGCGGGATCGAGTATTCCTTGACCGTCCTCCCGTCTTCGCTCTCGACGTAAATCTTGCGCTGGCCCTTGGCGATTTCGCCGTACTTCACGACCCCGTCGATTTCGCTGATGACCGCAGGGTCCTTCGGTTTGCGCGTTTCGAAAAGCTCGACCACGCGCGGCAAACCTCCGGTAATGTCCTTGGTCTTCGTAGTTTCGCGCGGGATTTTCGCCAGCACGTCTCCCGGCTGCACCTCGTCGCCGTCGGCGACCATCAAGTGGGCGCGCGATGGCATCAGGTACTTCTTGCGCATACGGCCGGCGGAATCCTTGACCATGATCGTGGGCTGGTGCTTTTCGTCGCCAGGCGGCAGAGTCACCACCAGCTGCGAGAGTCCGGTGACTTCGTCCACCTGCTCCTCAATGGTGAGGCCCGGCTGCAAGTCCTTGAACTGGATGGTGCCGCCCGATTCGGTAAGGATCGAGAAGGTGTAGGGATCCCACTCGACCATGGTGTGGCCGATGGTGACCGGTTGGCCGTCCTCGACGCGCAACCGCGCGCCGTAGACGACGTGATGGCGCTCCTTCTCCCGGCCCTTTTCGTCGACCACCGCGATCAGGCCGGAGCGGTTCATGGCGATGAGCGCTTTTCCGCGGCCCTCGACGACGTTCAAGTCGATGAACTTGACAAACCCGTTGTTGCGCGCTTCGATCTTCGACTGCTCGGTCACCCGGGTGGCCGTGCCGCCGATGTGGAAGGTGCGCATGGTGAGCTGGGTGCCCGGTTCACCGATGGATTGGGCTGCGATCACCCCGACGGCCTCACCCATCTCGACGAAGCGGCCGGTGGCCAGATTGCGGCCGTAACAACGCGCGCAGACGCCGCGTTTCGATTCGCAGGTCAGCACGGAGCGGATCTTGACCCGCTCGATACCGGCGGCCTGAATCGCGTTGGCCAGTTCTTCGGTGATTTCCTGGTTGATCTCGACGATCACGTTGCCTTCATAGTCTTTGATCTTTTCGAGCGAGACGCGGCCCACCACGCGGTCGCGCAGCGGTTCGACTTCGACACCGGCTTCGAGAATGGGCTCGACGAAAATGCCGTCGGCCGTGCCGCAGTCGAATTCGTTGATGATGACGTCCTGAGCCACGTCCACCAGACGGCGCGTGAGATAGCCGGAATCGGCGGTTTTGAGCGCCGTGTCGGCGAGGCCCTTGCGAGCGCCGTGCGTCGAGATGAAATACTCGAGCACGGCCAGGCCCTCGCGGAAGTTCGAAGTGATGGGCTGTTCGATGACTTCGCCCGAAGGTTTCGCCATCAAGCCGCGCATGCCCGAAAGCTGCCGAATCTGCTGCTTCGAACCGCGAGCGCCCGAGTCGGCCATCACGTAGATCGGGTTGATCACTCCCTGGTTATCCTGCTGCTCGAGCGCCTTGAACATCTCGTCGGCAACCTTCTCGGTGACGTCGGACCAGATGGCGATGACTTTGTTGTAGCGCTCCCCGTTCGTGATCGCGCCATCGAGATACTGCTGCTGCACTTTGAAGACTTCGTGCTCGGCCGCATCAACGAGCTTGTACTTGACGCTGGGGATGACCATGTCGCTGATGCCGATGGAAACGCCGGCTTTGGTGGCGTACAGGAACCCGAGTTCCTTCAGGCGGTCAAGCGCGACGACGGTCTTTTCCAGCCCGTAGCGCAGATAACAGTACTGCACAAGGGCCTGAATGCCCTTCTTCTTGAGCAGACCGTTGATGAAGGGCATATCGGGCGGCAGGTGGTCGTTGAAGATCACCCGGCCGACGGTCGTGTGCAGAAACTGCCTGTTGAGCTGCACGGGCTCCGTGTGCAGGACATCTTGGTCATCGTAGGCGTTGGTCAGATCGACGACTTCGCCCGTGTAGCGCAAGCGGATGGGGGTGAGCAATTCGACCTCGCCGGCGTCGAGGGCCATGATCACTTCCTCGACGGAGCCGAATGCGCGGCCTTCCCCCCTGGCCTGCGGCTTGGCCTTGGTCATGTAGTAGATGCCGAGAACCATGTCTTGCGTAGGGACGGCGAGAGGCAGTCCGTTGGCCGGCGACAGGATGTTGCGCGAGCTGAGCATGAGCACCGAAGCTTCCACCTGCGCTTCGGGCGAAAGCGGCATGTGCACGGCCATCTGGTCGCCGTCGAAGTCCGCGTTGAATGCGGTGCAAACCAGGGGATGGATGCGGATGGCCTTGCCCTCGACGAGGGTGGGCTCAAAGGCCTGAATGCCCAGCCGGTGCAGCGTTGGAGCGCGATTGAGGAGCACCGGGTGCTCCCGGATGACGTCTTCCAAAATGTCCCAGACAATCGACTCTTGGGCCTCGACGAGCTCCTTGGCCTGCTTGATCGTGGTGCAGTGGCCGGCGGCTTCGAGCCGGTGGTAGATGAACGGCTTGAACAGCTCGAGGGCCATCTTCTTCGGCAAACCGCACTGGTGAAGCTTCAGTTCGGGTCCCACCACGATGACGGAACGCCCGGAGTAATCGACGCGCTTGCCCAGCAGATTCTGGCGGAAGCGGCCCTGCTTGCCCTTGAGCGTGTCGGAAAGCGACTTGAGCGGGCGGTTATTGGTGCCGCGCAGGACGCGGCCGCGGCGGCCATTGTCGAACAAGGCATCCACGGCTTCCTGCAGCATGCGCTTCTCGTTGCGCACGATTACGTCGGGGGCGTGAAGCTCCATGAGCTTCTTGAGCCGGTTGTTGCGGTTGATCACGCGACGATAGAGGTCGTTCAGATCGGAAGTGGCAAACCGACCGCCATCGAGCGGCACGAGCGGGCGCAACTCCGGCGGAAGGACCGGGATCACGTCGAGGATCATCCATTCGGGCTTGTTGCCGCTTTTGCGGAAGGCCTCGACCACCTTGAGTCGCTTGGCGAACTTGATCCGCTTCTGTAGGCTGGGGTCCACCTTCATCTTTTCGCGCAGGTCTTCGGCGAGCTTGTCGATATCGACGCGGCGCAGAAGCTCCTTGATCGCTTCGGCGCCCATGCCGGCCGTAAAGCGGCCTGCGAATTCCCGCTGCAGTTCGCGGAGCTTTTCCTCGGGCAGAATTTCCTTTTGCTTCATGCCGGGGACTTCGCCGGGATCGATGCACACGAACGTTTCGAAATAAAGGATGTGCTCGAGATCGCGCATGGTGATGTCCAGCAGGTATCCGATGCGGCTCGGCAGGCCTTTGAAGAACCAGACATGCGAGCACGGCGAAGCAAGCTCGATGTGGCCCAGCCGCTCGCGGCGGACCTTGCTCAGGGTCACTTCGACGCCGCACTTGTCGCAAATGACCCCGCGGTGCTTCATGCGCTTGTACTTTCCGCACAAGCATTCCCAGTCGGTCACCGGGCCGAAGATCTTGGCGCAGAATAGCCCGTCCCGTTCCGGCTTGAACGTGCGGTAATTGATGGTTTCCGGCTTGGTCACCTCGCCATGCGACCAGGACCGGATTTTTTCCGGACTGGCCAGGCTGATGCGGATCGAATCAAAGTCCGCAATCTGACTGGCACGATCATAAGGACTCGAACGATACAAGGGCTGCCTCCCTCCCCGGCTCCGCCGGGGCCAAAAAAATCGTTTTAGAAACCCGCGTCTCGCGCGCCCGCCGACCCTCTGCGGGCCGGGGACCTCGCCGCTCCTGCGGAGGGGCCCGGAACCGGGCAGCGCGCCATTTCCTTAATCCGCCGCTTCGGCCTTCTCGAGTTGCGGCTTTTGGCGTTTCATCAGCTCAACATCCAGACAGAGCGACTGCAGCTCACGAACCAGCACGTTGAACGATTCGGGCACACCCGGTTCGATCCCGGGCTCGCCCTTGACGATCGCCTCGTAAATCTTGGCGCGACCGTACACGTCGTCCGATTTCGCGGTAAGCAATTCCTGCAGGATGTGCGCGGCTCCGTACGCTTCGAGCGCCCAAACCTCCATTTCCCCAAAGCGCTGGCCTCCGAACTGCGCCTTCCCGCCCAGCGGTTGCTGCGTGATCAGGGAGTAGGGGCCGATCGAGCGCGCGTGAATCTTGTCGTCGACCAGGTGCGAGAGCTTGAGCATGTAGATGTAGCCGACGGTGACGTTTTGCGCGAATTCATCGCCGGTCATGCCGTCGTAGAGGCTGATCTTCCCGCTCTCCGGCAGCTCGGTGAACTTGAGCAGGTGGCGAATGTCCGCTTCCCGCGCGCCATCGAATACGGGAGTAGCCATCGGAACACCCTCCCGGAAACTATGCGCCAGGTCGAGCAGGGCGTCATCATCGAGCTGGGCGATGGTCTTCCATACCGACGTCGGCCCGAAGGCGTCCTTGAACCACCGGCGAACGGCCTCGGCGCGTGCTTCCGTGTCGTCCACGACCTTGCCGACACGTTCGCCGAGTTCCTTCGAAGCCCAGCCGAGGTGCGTTTCGAGAATCTGTCCGACGTTCATACGAGAAGGAACGCCCAGCGGATTGAGGACAATCTCGACCGGCGTGCCGTCGGGCATGTAGGGCATGTCCTCCTTGGGGACGATGCGGGCGATCACACCCTTGTTGCCGTGGCGGCCAGCCATTTTGTCGCCGACCGAGAGCTTGCGCTTCATGGCGATGTAGACCTTCACCAGCTTGATGACGCCCGGCGGCAGCTCGTCGCCTTTCTTGAGTTTCGAGATGCGCTCGTCGGTGATCTTGCGGAGCACATCAATCTGGCGCGAGGTCATCTCCTCGATCTCGTCGATCTTCTCGATGAGCAAGGGATCCTTGTCGTTGAGCCGCAGGCGCTTCAGGTTGCGCGTCGAGATTTTCTCGAGGATGTCGCGCGTGAGTTCGGCGCCCTTGTTCAGCAACCGTTTGTTCGTGCGCTCGTCGTGCAGGTCGGCCAAGAGCTTCTGACCGCCCAGCAGGCCCGTGAGGCGCTTCAGCCGCTCGTCGGTGAGAATGCGAATTTCATCGGCCAGGTTCTTTTCAAGCTTGGCCACTTGAGCCGCTTCGATGGCCTTATGCCGTTCGTCCTTTTCGGCGCCCTTGCGGCAGAAGATCTTGACGTCGACAATGGTGCCCTCGATGCCCGGCGGGCAGTAGAGCGAGGCGTCGCGAACGTCGCCGGCCTTTTCGCCGAAGATCGCGCGAAGAAGCTTTTCTTCCGGGGTGAGCGTCGTTTCGCCCTTCGGGGTCACCTTGCCCACCAGGATGTCGCCCGGGCGAACGGTGGCGCCGATGCGGATCACTCCGCTTTCATCGAGGTTGCGCAAGAACCCCTCGTTGATGTTGGGAATATCGCGCGTGATTTCCTCGGGGCCCAGTTTCGTGTCGCGAGCCTCGATTTCGAATTCCTCGATGTGGATCGACGTGTAGTAGTCCTCTTCCACGAGTTTTTCGCTGACCAGAATGGCGTCCTCAAAGTTGTACCCGCGCCAGGGCAGGAAGGCGACCAGCACGTTCCTTCCGAGCGCGAGCTCGCCGCGATCCGTGCAGGGTCCGTCGGCGAGGACTTGGCCCTGCTTCACGCGGTCGCCGATGCGCACGAGCGGCTTCTGATTGATGCACGTATTCTGGTTCGAGCGCTTGAATTTGGTGAGCAGGTAGATGTCGGAACCGACCTCGCGGCTAAGCACGCCGGACTGATCCGACTCGACGCGCACAATCACGCGCTCGGAGTCGACCTGATCGACGATGCCGTCGCGCCGGCAAACGATGACTGCGCCCGAATCGCGCGCGGTCACCCGTTCCATGCCCGTGCCGACCAGGGGCGCTTCGCCGCGGATGAGCGGCACGGCCTGGCGCTGCATGTTCGAACCCATGAGCGCGCGGTTGGCGTCGTCGTTCTCGAGGAACGGTATCAAACTGGCCGCCACGGACACGAGCTGCTTGGGCGAGACGTCGATGTAATCGACTTCATCGCGGCTCTTGAGCACGAAGTTGCCGGCCTGCCGGCAGTTCACTAGTTCCGTCGTGATCCTGCCTTTCTCGTCGAGCGAGGCGTTCGCCTGGGCCACCACGTAGCGGTCCTCTTCCCAGGCGGAGAGATAGAAGCAATGCGGCTCGACCACGACGCGCCTGCGCTTGAGATCCTCATTGGCCTCCTCGACCCTCTCGCGCTCGACGAACTCGCCGACTTTGAATTCGCTGTCGCCGGAATTGATCACCTGCACGTAGTCGATGACCCGCCCGCCCCTCACCTTGCGATACGGCGACTCGATGAAGCCGAACTCGTTGATCCTCGCGTAGCAAGACAGCGAGCTGATCAACCCGATGTTCGGACCTTCGGGCGTTTCGATCGGGCAGATGCGGCCGTAGTGCGTGGGGTGGACGTCGCGTACTTCGAATCCGGCGCGCTCGCGCGACAGCCCCCCGGGACCTAGAGCCGAAAGGCGCCGCTTGTGCGTGATTTCGCTGAGCGGATTGGTCTGGTCCATGAACTGGGAGAGCTGCGAGCTGCCGAAAAACTCCCGGATAGCCGCCATGACCGGTTTCGCGTTGACCAGATCGTGCGGCATGGCCGTCGACATTTCCTGGTAGACCGACATCTTTTCCTTGATGGCGCGCTCCATGCGCACCAGGCCGATGCGGAACTGGTTTTCGAGCAGTTCGCCGACCGCACGCACCCGGCGGTTGCCCAGGTGATCGATGTCGTCGACCGTGCCCACGTTGCGGCGCAGCCGGAGCAGGTACTTGATGGCGGCGACGAAATCCGCCGGGTCAAGCGTGCGCTTGTCGAGCGGAGTTTCCAGCCCCAGCTTGATGTTGAACTTCAGCCGTCCAACCTTGCTGAAATCGTACTTGCGCGCATCAAAGAACATCCCGTTGAACAGGGCCGTCGCCGTTTCGAGCGTCGGGGGATCGCCGGGACGCAACTTGCGGTAAATCTCGATCAGCGCTTCCTTCGGAGTGCGGATCGCATCCTTGTCGATGGTGCGCGACACAATCACGCCCACCTCGTCGCGCTCCGGAAAACAGATGTCCACCTCCGTAATGCCCGCTTCGGCGAGCGTCGACCACATTTCCCCGGCCATGGGCTTATTGGCTTCAAGGAGCACTTCGCCCGTTTGACGGTTGACGAGTTCGCCGACGGTCACCGCGCCGTCCAGATCGCCGGCACCGACCTCGACCTGGTTGACGCGCGACTTCACCAGTTCCTTGTACAGCGGCTCGGAAATGCGCTTGTGCGCGCCGACCAGCACTTCTCCTGTCTTGGGATGCTTGATTTCGCGGCTCAGCTTGCGATCGATCAGCCCTTCGGAAAGGTTCCAGTACATCCCGTTGTCATGCAGCGAGACGCGCTCCACCTGATAAAAGGTGCGCAGAATCTCCTCGTTCGTCTTCATGCCCAGGGCGCGGAGGAAGATCGAGCCCAGGAACTTGCGCTTGCGATCGATACGCACATACAAGGTGTTCTTCGTGTCGTATTCGAATTCCACCCAAGACCCGCGATAGGGAATGATCTTCCCGAGGAAGTAGGTGCGGTTGTTGGCCGTTTCGAAGAACACGCCCGGCGAGCGGTGCAGCTGGCTGACAATGACGCGCTCGGTCCCGTTGATGATGAACGTCCCGTTCTCGGTCATGAGCGGTATATCGCCGAAGAAAACTTCCTGTTCCTTGATGTCGCGAATCGATTTCGAGCCCGTGTCGGGATCCTTGTCATAGATGGTGAGGCGGATGGTGACCTTGAGCGGCGCCGAGTAGGTCATGCCGCGCTCCTGGCATTCGCTCACGTCATATTTGAGCTGCAGCGTGACCGGATCGCCGCACTTGTTGCAGAACGTCGGCGTGTTCTTGTTGAACGTGCCGCACTTGGCGCAAATGACGTCCCCGGTCCTGTAGGGGTTGGTGACCACGGAAGCGCCGCAGTTCCGGCAAGTGGCGCGCAAGTGATGCAGGCCGCGCAGGTGGCCACACTTGCACTCCCAGTTGCCGATCGCGTAATCGACAAAATCGAGCTGCGAGAGACCGCGAAAATCCTGGATGGGGAATACGGACGTGAAAACCGACTGCAGCCCGGTATCTTCCCGCTCGCTGGGCAGCAGGTCCATCTGCAGGAATCGCTGGTATGACTTTTTCTGAACGTCGATCAGGTTCGGAATCTGGACGGTCGTCTTGATCTTGGCGAAGTCCAGCCGTTCGCGTTCCCGAACGACGCGATTTCCGTTACGAGTGCTCATGGATGATCCTCTTCAAAGGTGAAACCGGAGGCGGCAGGGCAGAGAGACACCCGCACTGCCGGCCCGGGAAGGACGTGTTTTGATATATGAATTCCAAAGGAGCGCGTGCGTACGCGAATCTCCGTTGCCGCCGAAGCGGCGGAAGCCGCCGACACTACTTGATCTCGACCTTGGCCCCGGCGTCTTCGAACTTCTTCTTGATTGCCGCGGCTTCGTCCTTGTTGACTCCCTCCTTCACCGTCTTGGGAGCGCCGTCGACCAGATCCTTGGCTTCTTTCAGGCCCAGGCTGGTGACCTCGCGAACCGCTTTAATCACGTTGATCTTGTTCGCGCCGACTTCGGTGAGAACGACGGCGAACTCCGTCTTCTCTTCCGCCGGCGCGGCGGCCGCGCCGCCACCCGCGCCACCCGCCATTACCACGGGAGCCGCTGCAGCAGCCGAGACGCCGAACGTTTCTTCCATCTTCTTGACCAGATCGGAAGCCTCGAGCAGCGTCAGGCCCTTGATTTCCTCCAGGATCGTTTCCACCTTGCTAGCCATTGCGTTTCCTATCCTCCTCCGAAAATTGAAACTCGAATCAGACCGACTACGGAGCCGTTTCGGGTGCTGGCGCGCCCTGGCCAGCCCCGAACTTGTTTTCCTTCACCGCCTCGTTCATCACCACGGCGATATTCCGCGGCAGGGCCGCCAGACCGGTGGCCAGCCGCTGCGCCGGTGCGCTGAGCAGAAACATGATCTTGCTGATCAGCTCCTCCCTGCTCGGGAGCAAGGCGAGCTGGTTGATCTCCTGGATCGAAACGACGCGGCCCTCAACCCACCCCGCCCGGAACTGAAAGGCCGGGACATCCTTGGCCACCTTGGTTAGCACCTTGGCGAGCGCCACCGGGTCCAGCTTTGTATAGGCGATCGAATTGGTGCCTTTCAGATTGTTGAGCAGAGAGGCGGCCGGCGTTCCTTCGGCCGCGCGCTCGGCCACACTGTTCTTCACGACTTCATACTTGCCGCCCGCAGCCTCGACCTGCCGGCGCAGCTTCGTGTCCTGCTCGACCGTGATGCCCTGAAAGGTCGACAGGATGACGGTCGAAACGTTGGCCAGCTGCGCCCGAAGCCCTACGGCTTGCTCCTTCTTTTCCGCCTTCCGTCTCATCCCTACTTCGCCTCCGACTCGCTACGCCGCAACGGCGACCGCGGTATCCGCCTCGGAATGATCGATCAGGATCCCGGGGCCCATCGTGGAAGTCAGCGTAATCTTCTTGACGTACTTGCCCTTGGCCGCGGCCGGCTTCGCCTTTATCACAGCCGAAAGCAGTGCCTGCGCGTTCTCTGCAAGATTCTTGGCCGGGAAGCTAATCTTGCCGACCGGGGAATGAATCAGCCCCGTCTTATCGAGCCGAAACTCGACTTTGCCGGCTTTGATTTCCTTGACTGCGCGGGCGATCTCGAACGTCACCGTGCCCGTCTTCGGATTGGGCATCAGCCCGCGCGGACCGAGAACCTTTCCCAATCGCCCGGCGGACCGCATCATATCCGGCGTGGCGATCACGGCTTCGAAATCGATCCAGCCCTCCTGGATCTTCTGAACCATGTCTTCCCCGCCGACAAAATCGGCGCCTGCCTCCTGCGCCTCGCGGACCTTTTCCCCGCTCGCAATCACCAGAACCCGCTTCGATTTGCCGAGCCCGTGCGGGAGCACCACGGTCCCGCGAACCATCTGGTCGGACTGCTTCGGATCGACGCCCAGATTCAGCACCAGTTCGACCGTTTCGTCGAACTTGACAAAGTGCGCCTTGCGAAGCAGCTCGGCCGCCTCCTCGAGCTTGTAGGGACGCGCCTCAACCAGTTTCCGCGCCCGATCAATGTTCTTGCCCCCCTGTTTTCCGTTGCGGGCCATGATCCCTTCCCTGCCTCCTGTGCTCGTGCCGGCGACCCCTGCGGGGTTCTGCTTCGCTAATCGGTAACTTCGATACCCATGTTGCGGGCCGTGCCCATCACCGAGCGCATCGCCGACTCAAGATTTGTGGTGTTCAGGTCGGGCAATTTGGTGCGCGCAATGTCCTCGACCTGCTTGCGCGTAACCTTGGCCACCTTGTTGCGGTTCGGCTCGGGCGAGCCCTTCACGATCCCCGCGGCGCGCTTCAGGAGCTCGGAAGCGGGCGGGGTTTTCAGAATGAATGTGAACGTGCGGTCGCTGTACACGGTCACCAGCACCGGGATGATCATCCCGTCGGGCTCTTTCGCCGTTTTTGCGTTGAACTGCTTGCAGAAATCCATGATGTTCAGACCCTGCGGACCGAGGGCCGTGCCCACGGGCGGCGCAGGAGTGGCCTTGCCCGCCGGCAACTGCAGCTTCACCATTGCTTGAACTTTCTTTGCCATGGGCCTTCCCCCGTACCCCGCTAGGCGACCTTCTCGACTTGCGCAAAATCCAGCTCGACCGGCGTCGACCGGCCGAAGATTGTGACCGAGACTTTCAGCGTGCTTCGATCCGGATTCACTTCTTCGACAACCCCCGTGAAATTCGCAAAGGGGCCGTCGACGATGCGCACCTTCTCGCTGCGGTCGAACGACAGCTTCGGTTTCGGCTTCTCGGCCGTGGTCGTCGCGCGATTCAAAATGTTCTGAACCTCCTCCTCGGTTAGAGGAGAAGGCGTCTGGCCCGACCCCACAAAACCTGTCACGCGAGGGGTCGAACGGACCACATGCCAGGTGTAGTCGTCCATGTCCATCTCGACCAGCACATAACCGGGATAGCACATGCGGGGCGAGATGACCTTTTTCCCGCCGCGCACCTCGACGACCGATTCGGTCGGGATAATGACCTGGCCGATCTTGTCGTTCAGACCAAAAGCCGCGACCCGGCTCTCGAGGCTTTCCTTCACTTTCTTCTCAAACCCCGAGTAGGTGTGGATGATGTACCACTGCTTTGCCATCTGCGGTTCCATGACTATTTTCTAAAGTAGTGCAGCAACCAGATCGAGCCCTTGCTGAAAATCGAGTCGGTGATCGCGAAATAAATTCCGAAGAACGCGACGGTGACGACCACCACGATGGTGGTCGACCAGACATCGTGACGCGACGGCCAGTTCACCAGCTTCATCTCGACGCGCACGTCATGCAAGAACTGACGCAGCCGCTTCGGATATTCGCCAAACTTCCCGAGCGAGGAAGCGATGGCCGTCCCGCCACCACCCCCACCGCGTATTCCTTCTTCTTTCATCTTTAGCGCTTCGGCCACAGATCCCGTCCCTTTGCCGTCCCCCGCCTTCTCTCCCGCCATTCCGCTGCCGGCGGGACTGGCAGGGGAGGAGGGATTCGAACCCCCACATCCGGTTTTGGAGACCGGCGGTCTACCGTTGAACCTACTCCCCTTCTCCTCTGAGCCGTCGACGGGTTCGAAGGTCGCCCGAATCCGCGGTTCCCTTTCTACTTAACTTCTTTGTGTGCCGTGTGCTTGCGGCACGTATTGCAAAACTTGCTGGTCTCCAGACGATCCGGATGCTTCTTCCGATTCTTCGTGGTCGTGTAGTTTCGGTTTTTGCATTCGTTGCACTGCAGCGTGATGATTTCGCGCATGTTCGTCCCGTTTACCGATCTCGGCCGAGTTCCTCTCTATTCGATAATCTCGGCTACGGCGCCGGCCCCGACCGTATGTCCGCCCTCGCGAATCGCGAAGCGCAGGCCCTTCTCGAGCGCCACGGGCGTGATCAGGCTGATTTCCATCGACACGTTGTCGCCCGGCATCACCATCTCCACC
>DASPVZ010000008.1:0-198485 GCA_035622135.1 Candidatus Cybelea sp.
ATGGATTTCATGCAGTTCATGAACGAGGCGGCCACGACAAGCGGGGTAGGGACGAGCTGGTGGCTTGCGGGAGTTGAACTTGGAACGGAATTTGGCGATGGCTCGACGTTCAAGTACACGTTCACAGTCACGAAGCTTGAAATCGAACAGACCCTCCCATAGTGGGGATATTGGCGGACAAGGAGTGATACGTCGATTCAAGCCGTCGTGCCAGCCGGGACGGCGACGGCATCGAGCATCAATTCCTGGAGCAAGACGTCGATCACGGCCACGATTCCGACGGGGGAGAGGTCGGGACCGAGAATAGCTTCCATTGCTCCGGCCACGACAGCAATCCCGCTCTATTCCTGTTCGGCACCCAACCGTTATCCTCTTGCCGGGAAGTGCACATTGGTTCAGTGGGACACGACGGGAGAGCGAGTTATTCGCTGAAATTGCTCCTCGTCAGGTACGACCATGGCAAGCGCAACGTTGTTCCCGAAGACATCGCTGAAGAATTGACGGTGGAAGGCCCGTATAAAGGTATCAGAGGCGGGGTCTAGAGAGGGTCCCGGAACCGTCAGCTTCAAGTACGACTCCTTCGGCAGGTGAATCGAAGAAATTTTCGATCAAGCCGAGGCGCATACCGAAGTTAGGACCGGGCAAAGCGGGATACCGCGACCCGCGGGACGGGGCGGTCACTCTGCATGCAGAGCGAACTACTTTGACTTCGAGACCGAAATCTCGGAGGCAACTTTCCTAATGGCGTCGACATTTGCGCTTTCAACGAGATCTATGAAATCGCCAAAGTTACGACCTTCGCCACCCGTTTTGAAGCCCCACGGATCATAGCCGATGTTCGTTTGATCCTCGGTCCCATCGTAGGCGTTGTCGAGACTTGACACGAGGCCGAAGTTGGCGGATTCCGCCCGTTTGTCAGTCCAGGCGAAGAAGTCGAAATCCACGACGAAGTGTACGCCATCAGAGTCTTCTAGGCCGAGGATGGTGCCGAGCTTGGAGGCGTAGGTTTCGCCTCGAGCTCGCTGATTGGGGTAGTCATCGGAGGAGCGATGAAAAGTGCTCCAAGGGGAATCCTCCTGCGAGGTGACGGTGAGGCTGGCCTCGATCGGCTTCTGGAGGTGAGAATAGACGTTCAGCAGGGCCCGAGATAACCCACCTGCGGCCTGCACGTCAGAATCGTCGACCCCAACGTCGAGGTAGTCGATATACTTTCCGGCTTCTTGAAAGACGATGGGCCGAGCCATCGGCGATAGGCCTCCTGGGCCGGCAAGTAGGTGATGGGGCAACCACCCGCGAATGGCCGAAGACATTTCGGAGAAATACGTGTCGAGCTGTTGCTTGAGGAAAGCCTCCATGTCAGCCTTGACGGCGAAGTCAGTGTCAGAGAGGGCCAGGAAGTCCTCGCCAATCCAGCGGCTTGAGCCGTCTTCATCGAGCAGGCCCGTGCCTGCGCAAATGCGCTTCGGCCAACCACCGTACCAGTAGTTCACCGTAATCACGGCTCCTGTCGGCGGGGCTGTCTTGAAAGTTACAGACAAGAAGCCGCGAGTGTAGTTCACGGACCCGACGACGGTATCAGCCGGAGACCGGACCCGACCCAGGCCATCATCTCCGGCAACCATCTTGCCACTCTCGAAAACAGCTACGCTGTGAGGAGCCGCCGTGGAGCGAGCCAAAGCCTTCGAAAACACTTTCCTTGATCCGTCGCCGGCTCCGACAATCTCTTCTCTGACCGGCACGCCCGAGCTGCCGAACGTTGTGTAATTCGATTTCCAGGTTGCGTTGAGCTTCTGAATCGATCCATATCTACGCTGCAAGAATGAGGACCATGCCGTTTTCGTATATACCTGCGTGTCCGTGTGGAGGGTCCGGATGGCAGGATACCAGGGCCACGCCGAGTAGGTTTGAACGGGGCTTGTGATCGCCGTTAGCCATCCGGTGTGTGGCGAGTTTGTGCTGTTTCTCCACCCGAAAAGGTAATCCAAATCATCCATGCCCTCGCCAATAAGCCATGGAGTGTGGTCGACCGCCGTTCCGAGGGCATGCGCGTCTGAGGTGATCTGGTCCTGAATGGCGTGGGAAAAAAGCGGGCTGTAGACGTCAGGAAAACTCGCGCCACGCCATCCGTTGTAGATCGCCGGATCACTGCCGAAGATCAGATCCTGCACGCCACCGTCCCGCACCCCATACAGCGCCGGTCTGATCATGTCGACAAAAGGCATTTTCTCCGAGTTGGGCCCGTCACTAGAGTAAGTGACGATAGGAAGCGTGTAGTTGGAGGCAAGGACTCCGATGGCGTTAAACCCCCAACTGCGCGCCCTTCGCACCATCTGTTGTGTGAAAAGATCCCACGTCTGGCTGGACCATCTGCCGCCCGTATACTTTGCCGCGAGCGCATTCTTGTAAGTGTCGCCGCCATCATAGAAGTCCATATCCTCGATGAAAAGAGGGAAGAAGTAATTGCCAAGCGGATCGACAAAAAGCCAGCGGTTCCCGGCCTCTTCGAGCCGGAAAAAGCCTGTTTTGCCATGCGGCGAGGGTTTTTCCGCGAGCCCTCCATAATCGTCCAACCTCTCGTCAAAAATGTCCAAATGGAAGGTTTTGGAAGCGGTGATTTGGCCGTCTACCGTCGAAGTGATGGTGAAGGAGAACGCTCCCGCCTGCGTGGGGGTCCCTCGGATTTCGCCCCGGACTTGATCTAGGTGAAGCCCGGGTGGCAGAACGCCGAGGCTGATCGACCAAAGCAAGGAGCTGCCATTGTGCGCGCTGGTGGTAAGAACGGATTCATAGGATCGACGAAGGAAACCGAGAGGAAGGCGGGAGCGTGTAAGGATGACCGGTGCAGTGTCTGCTCCCTTTGAATCAACGTTGCGGCAAGCGCCCATCGGCGGGATGAGAATCAGAACCAGTGCCAAATACAACAGAATTTCCGACACGGCCTGGCGCCCGCGCCTGTTAAGGGCGAAGAAGCCATCGCACCGACTCCTTGGCCCATAAGGCCACTTGTTTCTGGTTCGTCCCGTGGCAGATTTCATTGCTGTGGCGGCTTTGGCGAAGATGTACTGGATTGCATGTGCGATCCGAAAGCGAGTAGACCGACGAGGTCGCCGTCTTAAGTCACGCAGAGAGTCCGAGCGCGGTGACCCCTCCAGTTTCGGGAACTCGCGGTCACAGAAGTGAAGAAGAGGTCTCGCGTCAGCATGGGTCTTGCGCCATGAAACAAATAGCGCATTAACACCGAAGCCGCGCGTTTTGTGGGAGGAAGGTTGATATACGCGGTGGCTTTTGCACCCACCCCACGACGGACGGTGGAGTGGGCGTATCTGGGGTCATCGAAACTGCTGCCCGGCTCAGGAAACGCACCCGAGTTTGATTGCGAAGTCTATCAGACTCGGATTCCGTTCTGCGAAACGGAGCCCATGATAGAGCAGTTTGTTACACACCAAATCGAAGTATCCCGCCGAATAAGTCAGTTCCGCGCCAAATCCTTTCTTAAAATGATAGAGACCATAACCTCGGTTGCCTTCCTTGGGAGGATAAGAGGTACCCGTGCCCATCAGGTCGTAACGTGTGCAACCAATGCTTCTTGCCCATTGAATTGCCTTCCAGTGAAGGAACTCGGTAACGTGAGCTTGGAGCGCATCCCGATCCAGTCCGCCATAAAGGTAATAACAGGTTTTGCCGAAGTGCGTGCAGACAACTCCGGCTACCGCTCGGCCACTTTTTCTGGCCAGCAGCAAAAGCCCTCTCCCCTCGGCAATCAAGTGTTCACGCAGATGACAAAAGTGATCGAACGCCTGAACTGGAAATCCCTGTCGCTCGCTGCTTTTCAGGACCAGCTCATAGAGTTCCCGCAGTTGAGGAATTTCGCATTTGTCTTCGACCAGCTGACCATCTCGCGAAACGCGTTTAATGTATTCGCGGTACCTCGAACGCATCTTACGCAGGATTGCTTCCTCGCTGTGATCGATGTCAACTACCATATTGGATCGCTGCAAATTCCAGAAGGACCACTCATCCGGCAAAGGGCGCAAACCGTTGGCGATCAGCATGGACTTCCTTGATTGGTCGGTGTCTGGAAACTGGGGATCCATTCTGAGCAGGATCGCATCCCTTTCGCGCGCGAAGCTCTTTATCCAGGAGACCAAATTCTTGACGACTCGAACGTCGTTGTCGCCTCCCGCGATGCCCGTTGCGACGTACAGTAGGGAACCGGCTCGCGCCGGCAAGCGCTTTTCGAGGATATGGGCCGCAGCACAAGGGTTGCCCTCGGACTCAGCGAGTATGCGCCAAGGAATCCAGCCCTGCGCCTGGCGCATTTCGCCCCACTCCCAAGAATGGTACAGAGTACCGCCGAGCCGGAGAACCGCCGGATTCCAGGTTTCTCGGCTTCCGCACAAACGAATCTGGATATGGGAATCTGTCGAGGTCATCGCAAATCGCCAGCGTGAGGGTACAGCATTTCCGCTGCTACAATGTTCGCTTCGGTCGTGTTTTCTGGATTCTGTCTGGACTCAGCTCAGATATAGGTGATGCAGAACCAACCGAGCCGCCTGTCTCTGAGCTGGGCGGCACCGGGGCGTTAGATTGTCCGGGCCTGCCCGCGCCCATTATATTCTCTGCCGGACTGTAATCAGGTCACCGTTCCGTATCACAGCCAAAGTCGCAGCGGCTGTGTCAGGAACGAAGATATCTTCCCCCACCATTGGCGCGGCCATTTTGGACGGTTATAGAGGGGCACCGCGGCATTCCGTTGGGTTCGACCTGTCGGGAACGCGCGCCCACGATTTCGGCGCCCAGGAATCAATGGCTCCCGCGGTGGAAAGGAATAGTAGCTTGCCTTCGAGTCGTCCTGACGAATGCGCGGAGCCTTGCCCGCCAGCAAGAGAGGAATTGCTTCGTGGAGGAGTGCAGTCATCACGGGCGTGGACCGATCTATTAGCGTTGACTCCGTGTCATTCCGGAGAATCGGTACTTCCCGTTGCACGATGATATCTCCAGAATCGATCCGTTCATCGATATAATGCAGGGTGACGCCCGTCGTCGTTTCGCGGTTGGCGAGCACCCAATAGGAAGGTCGCGGGCCACGGTAGTGCGGCAAGAGGGAGAGGTGGACGTTAACGCAACCCAAAGGCGGGACACCAATCAGTTCCTTCTTAAGGATACAACTGAGGACCGCTACAACAATGAGATCCACTCCGAGCAGTCGCACCTTCTCGACAAATTCTGCGTTGTTCGGATGCACGCATCGGATCGCTTTCAACCCAAGCTTGCGCGTAAGTTCCGGCAGCGAGCCAAAACCTGGCAGTGGAAAACCCCCACGTCTTAAGGCGTTGCGCGTCTTGCGGTGCATCACATCCGCGCCTTTGCGCAGGACCGGACGCCAACCCCGGGACTTTAACGTGTTCCGGAACAGCTGCCAGGTATCTTTGCTGAGTGGGTTGTAAGATGCGACCACCGTGTCACATCCCAATTCGACCAAAGCTTGGAGACACGCTGTACTCAACGGACTATAGGCATTTCCTAGGAAGAGAATTCTTTGGTTCTCAAACTTCGAGGGTTTGAACGGCGTTTCATGGAGTGTACGGTTAGACATAGGTGAGCGTGGCCTTTCGTCGACCCTAAACCGACGTTTAACCGGCCAGGAGTCGGGCTTGTCGTCTTTTTTTCGAACGTTCTTCCGGCCTCTGATTTTGCTGGCCTTCCTTTTGAGACTCCCTTCCTGAGGTGGAGATGCCTTCTCTGTTGTCGTCGCCCCTCTCCGGCTGCCGATTCGGGGCGGGACCGTCGAGCCGATGCAGGCCAAATCCAAGGCTCGCGCGAGTAAAATCCCGATTCAGAGCTGTCTGTCGTCGGTCACCGCCTGGATCTCGGCGCGGTTTCCCTTCACCCAACGCCATAGGTTGTTAACGCCTTCTTGAGGGGTCCATTTTGGTTTCCAGTGTAGTCGTTCACAGACGTCGCGAATGTCTGACACGTAGATCGGTTGGTCCCCTGGGCGCCAATCTGCGAAATCTGGTTGAGCCAAACTCGGTTCGAGTTCACGCAGGATTTCGAGCAATTCCAATAGCGAAAGCGTGTTCCCTGGACCGCCGCCCATGTTGAAGACTTCGCCTCCGGTGGTGGATCCTTGCCACGCCTTCCAATAGGCCTCGATCAGATCATCGATCCAGAGCAGATCCCGTACTTGTTTTCCATTCCCATAGACGGTGATTCTCTTTTTCAGCAATGCCGCGATCACAAACCAACACACCCAACCCTGGTCCTCTTGTCCAAACTGACGCGTTCCGTAAATGCAAGACTGCCTGAACACGATGGTTCGTAGGTTGAAGATGCGGGCATAGTCCCGTACATATTGGTCCGCTGCGCCTTTTGAGCAGCCATAAGGGCTGTAGAAGTCCAGTGGCTGGGTGACAGGCACGCCATTGGATAGGCTTTCAAATTCGTAACGCTTGGATAGCTCGCGCGTGGGGATTGATTTTAGGCCACCGTAAACCTTGTTAGTGGAGGAGAAGATCAGGGTCGTCTCAGGGCAAACAGTTCGAATGGCCTCAAGGACGTTGAAAGTTCCGTGTGCGTTGATCTCAAAATCATTTCGAGGCTCTATCACGGATTGGGTGACGGCCACTTGGGCAGCCTGATGGAATATTACCTCAGGCGCCCCGTAGGTTTTCGAATGGGAGGTGAGGGCTGCCCTCAGATCGTCGAAGTGGCGAATGTCGACATTAACAAAGCGAAGGCCGGGCCCGGGAGAATTGCCCTTTTCCTTGATCCAGCGCAAGTTCGCGACGGCCGTCCCTCGAGTCAAGTTGTCGATGCAAGTAACCTTGTAATTCTCTCGAAGAAGTCGCAGTACACAATGGATGCCGATGAACCCACATCCGCCAACCACGATCGCCGACTCTCTGGTCATGTCCCCTGTGTACTCCTCTCGTGAGACTGTCTCTGATTGTTTTCCACTGTACGCCTTAAAGCCCTGGCTAACCCTCTTGAGATAGCTCCCTCAATGCGCGGCCGAGTGTCTTCCGCAGGACAGGAAAGCTGTAATGCTCTGCAACTCTTTGCCGCGCCGCCTGTCCCATCGCATTGCGGGCCCGCGAGTCGGCGAGCAAGTCCGCTACGGCTCGGGCGAAGGCCACAGGAGCGTCGACAAGCCGGATCTCCTTTTCGTCTTCGAAACCCAACCCCTCTGCGCCGATATGAGTAGAAACGATGGGCTTGGTCATCGCGGCTGCCTCCAAGATCTTGAAACGTGTGCCACTTCCAATCCTTATGGGAACTACAAAAACGCCCGCTTCAGCCATGACTTTACGCACGTCAGGAGTTTCCAAAAACTGGACATGCGGAATTGAAGCGAATCGGTCAAGGAATTCTTGCGGAGGCGCGTGATCAGCTGAGTAGGCGCTGACAAATACGATCTCAGGGGCCAGCTTCCGCAACTCCGGAAAGATCGAGGTCACAAAAAACTCAACTGCATCGCGGTTTGGGAGCCAGTCCAATCCCCCAACGTAGACCACCGTTGAGAGCTTGGAATCGATCGCCGGAGCATACGCATCAAAGTCGATGATGTTTGGCACCACCATAATTTTCGCTTGGGGACACATTGCGGACATCCCTGAACGGTCGTGTTCGGAGCACACGAAGGTCAGCTTCGCGCGCGAACAGGCCTTTCGTTCCCAATTTCGCAACTTCCACCACTCCCACCATGCGTAATATTTCTTTGCTAGGTTCCGCTCGGTGTCGAAGTATCGGCGCAGTATCATGTGCTCCAGGTTTTGGTCGTCGAGGATCAGAGGAACAGGTAAGTCCAGCGGGAGGTTGATCAGCGCATGAGGCGCCTCCGCCACGACCGCATCAAACCGCTCCGTCTCAAGCAGGTTCATGATGCGTTTCTGCATCGTCACCGACGCAAAGCGAGTTACACCGTAAGGTAGCAGCGAGGCCACACCGCGGAGTCGGTCCAGGTAATTGGTCTGCCCGGCCAAACGTACAAGAGTGAGGGGAACCACCTCGACGTTGCGGCAGGCTGCGAGAAGCGGCTTGGTGTCAGCAGCCTCACCGGGTGAAGCAAAGGTAAGCAAGCTGGTGTCGTGACCTTCGGCGGCCAAGGCACGAAGAATCGCCCAAATCCGCATGCGGTAGCCATTATTCGCTGGCAGGGGGAAGGTCAAAGAGAGGAATAGTATGCGCATAACGCTCTAAGGATTCACCGCAAAACGAGTCACGAGAATACGACCGCGGATACTCGAGAAGGCAGGACCATCAGAGTGAGCCTTCGAATTTCGCTCCAGGAATAGCGGGCGGTCAGAAAAAATGCTCCAACCAGCGAAAGCCAGACGATGCAAGAAACGAGCACACTTTGGTTTCCCGAGTATCTGGCAAACGCAGCAGAAAGGCCGACGATGAACAAGAATGCAAGGGAGCTGGGCAGAAAAGAAAAGTGGAATGGCACTCGGCGCAGAAGAAGAAAAACTCCAACCACCAGATGAGACAATTCAGCGATTCCCCAGGCCACGATGGCTCCCCAGAGGTGATAAGGTGCCCACAAGAACCAAAAACCCAGGCAGAAAACGACCATCCGGGTCGTCTGCGCTTTCACACTCCCATACGGTTGGCCAATGGCCGTGAACATAACCCCCACGAACCAGTTGAGCACCTGCACAGCGGCGATCGGAAAGGCGAGCAGTCCGAGGCCCACAAGGTCCCGATAGCGCGGGCCAAGCACGGCGAAGAGGGGATGCGCGAGGAGTATTGCGAAAGTGGCCGCGACCATCCCACACGGCAGCACAAATCGCAGATAGGTTTCCGCCAGGTGCCGCGAGGAGTCGTAGTCGCGCAGCGCAAGCGTGTTTGTCAGCGAGGGCAGGAGGCTATCGAGCACAAAGGTGGCAAATATGGGGATCACGGAGACCAGTGAAAGCAGCGTCACATAGCGGCCAAACTCCACAAGTCCGCCCGCATTCAGGATGAAGACATAATCGAGCCTGGTGCTCAGGAAGGAGAGAACAGAAACGAGCTGCACCCCCGAAGTATAGGACCAGAATCCCGGAGGCAGAAAGAATCGAACAGGTTCCCGAAAGCGGCCACCTCGGAGAAGACGCAGAAGGCGCCGCATGGCGAGAATGGTCACTAAACTAGCTAGTGCCAGGTAGGTGCTCCATATGATCACGACGTAGTGAGCAGCCAGGAATCCGCGAGCGCCAAAATAGAGCACGGCGTAGAGCGTGAAACTGGTTAAGGTAATAATTCGGTTGTATACCTGAGACCACTTAATCTGCAGCAGTCCCTTGAGGGCTGCGAGGACTAAGGACGAGAGAATGAAGAAGGGGGCGAGCCAGACTAAGAAAACTCCAAACCAGTTGTTTGCTTCGCTGCCGAGCATGTACTGGAGACCCCTGGGCCAGATTGAAACGGCGATTTGATACGGCAGTGCAGCCGCCAGAATTACCAAGAAGTAGGAAATGAAGAAGGGCAAGCGCTTCTCTGCCTGCAGCTCAGGCAGAAATTTGATGATCACTCCGTTTCCGCCAAAAAAAAGAAAAATCGACGTGTAACTAACGTACAAAGACACGAGCCCATAGGTGCCGATCACCGCAGGATCAACGCGCGCTAGTAAAACGGTAGTGATGTACCCGCACGGCGCCGAAAAAATGGAAAGCCAGAGCGTCCACCGCATGCCCGAGATCATGTGGTGCCGCTGCCCTTCGGGCAGGCCGCTCAAGACATCGCTAAACGATAAGGATGGCTTGCTTGTTGTCTTGTTCTGCATGCTAAGCCGAGTCAGGCATCCGCGATACGGCTGTAGTTCCCCACTAAGTGTGCCTTTTCTCGAAAATCAGAGTTCCGCGGACGAAGCTTTTGTCCACCGGGGTGAGACCGCCTCTTCGGTGAACGTGGCGGAATTCGCGCGTGGACCGGCAGCTTTCGCGGCCGCGCGAGCGGCAGGAGGCAAAACATTACCGCGAAGCCCATCCAGCTTGTCTTCTGATATTCGGCGGAGATAAAAGATCCAGCCACGGCGAAACCCACCAGCCCCGCTTGCAGCGCCGACGCGGCGTCTCGAATCAGAGGATGCGAAGAAGATCTTCGGAGCCTCCCCAACGTCCGGTAAGTGAACCAAAAGATGCCAAGCAAGATTAGTAGCGCGGGCAAACCCAACTCAGCGGCAACCTCTATGAACATGTTGTGTGCCACCGAGTCGATTGTGGGGGCCCATCCTGTTAGGGGGTCCCATTGCGGAAGATTATACAACGGCATCTGGGGCTTGAAATTTCCCAGCCCTATTCCGGTGAGAGGATGGGCCTCGATCATTCGTAGGCCGGCCCTCCATGCCTCCAGATGGAATTGAGCAGATCCGTGATCCGCGTGGGGATCGAGAAACCGGTGCAGAGGAGAAACCGGCAGGGCCAAGCTCAAAGGAATCACGACAACACTGATAAGAACTAGGTTCCGAACTCGACGCTCGGTGCGCCAGACGAGACAAAGTGCCGCTGCGGTCAGCCCGAGCAATCCTCCGCGAGACGCACAGAAAGTGAAGGCTAAGATCGTGAGCAGCAAACAGACCAGACAGAATGCCCTCTCCCAGCGCGGCCGCCCTCCCTGCATGAAATAAAAGGCCAGCACAATCGCAAATATAGCGGCGACGCTGAAATAATTCGCATCACCAACGATCCAGCCCGGGCGAAAACCGCGATAGATTAAGTGGTTGCGCTGCCACTCGCGAATGACGTACAGGGAGGCAAAACCGTACGAGCCGACCAGGGTGAGGACCATCCAGCGCAGGCGTTTTAGGTCATCGATAACAGCCAACCCGATCAGGATCAAAGATAGCGAAGAGGTGTAATTGATCAGAGCGCTGTCGCTCAAAACAATTCCGTCTCCCTTAGTGCCCGCAGAAATAAGCGCTATGAGATACAGCAAGAGAAACAAGCGAGTTTCCCAAGTATCTAGGATCGGCGGAATGGTTTCCAGCAACGGCGGAAACGGAAACCTGTGGCGAGAGAGGACATGAACGAAAGCGTACGCGAGACAGACAATTCCGATGTACTCAAACAGCGTCAGCGGACCAATCCTCTGTCCCCAAAAGGGGTGGGCCCACAAAGGCAAGATCCAAATCAGCAAATAGTAGACGATAATCACAAAATCAATAAAATGCGCGCTGAGGTGACCGCGACTCTCTAGTTCCGTTCGAAGTTGTCAGAGCAAGTGCGCTTGAGAATGCGCCTCTGTCTCCGCGCCCTAACCGGGGACCGTCGTTTGGTCCGGACAGCTAGTAAACAGGTAGGCCGAGCATTTCCCGTATCTGGCGGAGGATCAACAGGTAATCGAGATCGCCGCGGAGCATGCCCTCGAAGTCGACCCAGCTATTCTCGGCTCCCACACTCATTCTGGGAATTCTAAACGGGTCGAGTTTGTCGGGAACCGGGCTATGGCGAACAGTAACCGCGCTCTCGTATCCGAGCTTACGTACCCAGTGAACGTTTTGAGCGTTGAAGAACCCAAAGGGATACGCAAAGTGGTTACACGGAGCAGCAAGTTTCTGGCTGATGATATCCCTTGAACGACGCAGCTCATTCAGGCCAGTCTCAGGGCTTAGCTCTCTCATGTCAAAGTGATGACAGAGATGGGACCCTATCGTAATTCCGCCTTCACTCATTTCTCGTACCTGAGGCCAGGTCATTATTGGCTCGCCAGGAAAGAAGCCCGGAATCTCGCTACGGTGCTGTCTGCCGCCCTGGTCGAGGGCAGACGTGGTTACGTAAACCACCGCCGGGAAGCCATGCTGGCGGAGAATTGGGTATGCGTACTCGTATACGCCGGCGTATCCGTCGTCGAAAGTTATGGCGCAAGTAAGGGGCACGGTGGTATCGCGATATCGCCCGCTAAGTATTGCATCGAGCGCAAGCACCCGGGCGTGTCCCTTGAGGTATCTCATCTGAGCCTCAAAGTCCTCCGGGCGCACCGCGTAAGAGGAGTTGCCGATCGCGTGATACATGAGAACAATGGTTCGCGTCTCCCTGCGGCGAGCAGCGAGGCGGCTCACCGGACGCAATACGCTACGAACGGCACGGCGTCTACGGGATATCACCGTAGCGGCAGAATTCAGCACTCTGGAATCCGGTGTCATTGTGTTTGTCTCCCGGGCTAGGCCGCGGAGGAACGAAGGTGCCGATCCCACGCTGTCTGTACCCTCTGCGTCAGCATCAAGCGGCGCTCTTTTCCTGAACCAGCTTGAACATCGAAAAAGGCTCCCAAGGTTTGTGCGATTTGTGGCCCCGGCTGATTTTCTAAGCCGATCTCGTCCCAGAAGAACAGAAGTAGGCAGCCAGTTGCGTAGATGGCATTGGCCAGCGAGCCGGCACGCGCGGCGGCCTTCATGGTCCGGATGGTGTACGGCGTCAGACGGCGAAGCGACCTGTCGCGCATCAAAAGCCTCATCCAGTCCCGTGCCCGCTGACTGGTCGTCTCTAAACGCCGCAACCGGCTAATCACGAGTCGCCAGTCCGAGTCGTCTGGGCCAGCTCCAAGCATCCGCGCGCTCTCCCAATACCAGACGCGAGTGGCAAAGCGAGCGACTTCATCGAACCGTTGGCACGCAGGCCCAGTCACCTTGGGTGTCTGTCCAAACTTGACCGCCATGGCCTCGCGCAGTCGAGCCACCAGCAGCTCGCTGAACTCGCCGCCCAAGATCTCAGGCCGGGAGGCCATTAGACTTTCGATCGCAGTCTGTCGGGCTCGGTAGGTGGTTCGGTAGCAGTCGAGAAAAACAGAAAGGGATGTCGCAAGCTCGATCCAGAACTTACTGATTGCATATTCGGCCGACAGCGGTTCGGCAGCCCCGGTTTCGTGCATCATTCGTGCGGTGATCTGTTGTATGGTCCGATTGTTGAGCAAGCGCAAGGCGTCCCGCACGGGTACTTCGTGAGCCCCGGCGGCCCACCAGGCCGGCATCGGAAGGGCCGATGGGGTGCCCCACAGGAGCTTGCCGTGTTCCAGAAATTCGCGATTAAAGATCGACCGACGCAGGCGCGCCAGCCGAGTAGCCACCATCTGCGTAATGCCAACCTTGAGTCCGCGCTGCCGGTTTCCGAGATCGTTGTTTAGCTCTGTCTCCACGCCATGCAGGGCGTCGTCAATTTGCCAAGTGCATGTGCGCCAGCCCGGAGGCACGATCAACAAGCACTCGAGATCGCCCAGCCAGCGCGTGCCGGTCTTCTGGTCGGCTATTAGTGTGCCTTCGCCTCGGGCTACGCTGCCGGTCAGAATCAGGCCCAGGACGGGAAATGACCGTGTGGCTTGCTGTACCAGCCGCGATACGCGCTCGAGATCACGCGCTGCGTCGTCCTGGAACCTAGGCTCCACACATAGCCGAAACGAGCCAGGCGGATGTACTTCGAACATTAGACTTTTACTCCGCGCACTGAGGAATGGTGTGTCGATACTGCGGCTTCTGCGGAGGGCGTGGCGGCTTTGCTTGTCACGTCGCGATATAATGCCATCGTGCGTTCGATTTGCACGCGGACATCGAAGTGCTGTTCAACGAAGAGGCGGCCGTTCGTCCCGAGCCGAAGTGCAAGTGCCGGGTCGCTAAGTACGCGATGCATCGCTTCCGCGAGTGCAACGGAATCGCAGGGTGGGACAAGCAAGCCTGTCTGACCATTTAGCACGATTTCCGGAATTCCTCCTGTCTCTGTGGCGACGACCGGGCGCGCGGCCGCAAGTGCTTCGATTGCTGCCAACGGTAATCCTTCCGAAATGGACGGCAATACGACCAAATCGGCAGCAGCCATGAGTCTCTGCAGGTCTGTGCGGTAACCGAGGAAGCGAACTTGGTCGGTCAGGCCGGCAGCCTTGTATTTGGCCTTCAACTCTGCTTCGAGAGGACCTATCCCAGCAAAAATTGCGATGAGTCGGGGTCGGCGCGATCCGAGTATCTTGAGAGCGTCGAGCAACAAACCGTGTCCCTTCTCCTTGGCTAGCCGCCCTAACAGCAGAACCGCTTGCTCATTGGTCAAACCAAGCTCCGCGCGTGCCTTAGCGATCTGTTCGGGCTTGGGCGGCAGCAGAGAACGGAGGTCCCGACCGTTATGAATGACGACGATTTTGTTGCTGGGGATCCCTTTGGTTTCGCGCAGATATCGCGCGGTGGCGTGCGAAACGGCAATAAATCTGTCAAGGAAACGGCTGGCTTGGTGGTCCAACCAAAAGCTGCCCCTTATTCGCTTTCCCTCCCGCCAGAATTCGCGTCCGTGGCAGGTTTCGATGATCGACCGTCTCCTCCATATGCGCGACGCGGGGAGCGCGCATAAGCTTCCAATGGTCGAATGGGAGTGAACCAGATCGATCTGCTGTCTTCGCAGCATGGCGGCCAACTGAAGCGTAAAGCGCATCCCCAGAAGGGGTGGCGGTGGCTCAAGGGTCAGGCTTTTCACTCCGGACTCAGCCAGCTCCGGCGCCATGGTCTCCAGGAGCGCCGCCGGCGCTGCTAAGAACGGCGTAAAGCCGTAGTCCCGAGCGGTTGTCAGCAGCGGTATCACGTGTTCCTCGGCGCCGCCGCGAATCTGATTGAGAACGAGGTGCAGGATTCGAGGACTCTCGCACCTCGACTGATTCCCTCCGCCGCCTCGAGGGGCAACCCGCCTGCGATAGTTGGTGCTTGTGGTCACTGAAGGAGAGACGCTTTGGCGGGCTTCCCGTTGCACGCCAGGGATGCGTTGCCCGTCCCGAACATTCTCATTCGTGTGAGCGGGATGACATACTTCACCCACGTTCCTGGAGCGCCTGGTAGATTTCTGACTTGGCCAAGGCTGCATCCCGCCAGAGGCCACCTCTGTCGGTTCTGCTGCTCGCGCTCAAATCCCGGTAGCAGCATTTCTTCCCAGCCCTCAGCGCCCTGGCCATCGCGAGGCCTTAATTTCATCCCCGGGCAGTCTGCTCGATGGTCGAACAGGGACAGCGCGGAATAGCAGACCGACGCGCGCCTGTCGTATGGCACCCGATCCGCGGTGATCCGTTCGTTCCTCAACGCGATTTCGTCCCCTCGAGTGGTCCGCTGAGTTGCGCCGCGCTTTCCATGCAGGAATAAACGTCGACGATGGTGTTGACGGGTAAGGGTGGCTGGTTACTGCTTAGAAATACTGCATCGGACCAGGGATCTTGGGGGTGATAGCCGTGCATGCCGTTTGGCATCCACCCCTTGCCGTTGAAGTCGCCCTGCGATACGAGCCATCCCGGGTGAAGCAAAAAGATGAGTTCTCCAAATCGTCGATCGGCAAAAAAGACGCCGAGTCGATGCAACTCTTCGTCCGGCACAATGCGTCCGCATGGAAGATTCTTCAGGCGATCTTGAATCGATTGCCTCGCCTCATCATTGAAGAACCAAAAACGCGCCATCGTCGAGTCGTACACAGCCAGATAGTCACGCGGTATTTTCAGCCCCAGAGCACCCACTTCCTTGACCAAGTCATAGTGATGCCGGACCGGGGTCATCCCGTGATCGGAAACCACCGTCATGGTAGCTCCGGGGGCGAGTTCGCGGGCAGCCTGGAAGACCTTCCGCAAACCCGCATCATAGGACCGCAAACGTTTGTCAATCTCCTCGGGCTCATTGGAATGCATATGCTGGAACATATCCATTTCGCTGAGATAGAGGAAGAAGAACGAGGCGGTCCTCGATCGAATGTCCTCGATGGCCTGGGCAAGGATCCTGGCATCCGTCAGGTGGTGGTAAGAATAGACTCGATAGGCGATGCCGCTCTCGGCAAGCCGGTCAAAAATCGACGGCGAACCGGCAATGCCGCCAA
Source organism: Candidatus Cybelea sp. (assembly GCA_035622135.1). Lineage (GTDB taxonomy): Bacteria > Acidobacteriota > Terriglobia > Acidiferrales > UBA7541 > Palsa-295. The sequence goes on from DASPVZ010000008.1 coordinate 15,804, forward strand.
GATCGTAGATGTTCTTTTTCTCGACGTAATTGAACCGAGGCAAGAATTTGGGACTCACGCTGCATTCGAACAGCGGTCCCATTCCCAGGACGTGCCGTCCGAGTTCTTTCATGATCTTGCGACCTACCCGGTTATCCACAACCGCATTGGGCAGGAACCGCAGGGCTCTGAGCCACCGGAACGGCGAACCTGCGGGATCATAGTAGAAAAGATTCCAATGACCGGTCACCGCGGGGGTAACGCCCGTAAGAATCGTCGGAATGGCACCGGAGCTGTACCCTAGAACGGTCCGCAAAGGACGCCGGTAGGGCAGTAGGTCGGCAAGAAAGTTTCGACCCTCGATACACTTCCATCCGAGCGCGTCGATTAGCACAAAGATGTTCAGCTTCCGGCCGTCCGTTACGGATTCCTGTTGTCCCGCACTCATGCGATCTCCTTCAGAAGGTCCACCGCTTCATGTGCCGTCTTCTCGGTCACCCGCAGGTGCATCGGCAAGTTCACGACTTCCGCAGCCGCGCGTTCGCCCTCCGGACACATGCCGCTGCGATAGGCCAAGGCTTCGGCCTGCAGCCCTTCTGGCCGGTCGATGGGGTGCGCGTACCAGTCACCGAGCTCGATATGGCGGCGTTGGGCTTCCCGCAGAGCTCTCTTCTTGTTGCCTACACGAACCGGATAGCGCAGCAACACCGGGTCGGCGTGGTTAGGGATTTCAAACACAGGCAACCCGGCGCCGTCGAGCGCCGCGTCATAAATTCCCTTCAGGCGTCGTCGATGTGTTTGTACAGATTTGTCCGCCAGCTGTTTCTTGAGGAGCCATTGTTGGAAGCCGGACATTCGTTTTGCGTATCCCCGCCCCATTTCTCCTCGAAGTTCATCGGGCGTGGAGGTTCCGATGAGAAATCCGCGTCGATAGAGCCACTGATAAATGGACCTCGCTGTCCAGTGAGCCCAGGACGAAGGGAACAACCTCCCGACAGCTACTTGGCTCGCCAGCAATGCAACTTGTGAGAACGAAGGAGCCACACAATCCCTTTCATGGAATCGGCGCAGGCGTAACCCCAGTTCCGCGTTGTTCACTCTCGCCCAACCCCCCAGCCCCGTGGACACTGGCTTCGTCCACTGTGAGCTGAAGAGGGCGGCGTCGGACTCTGTGCCCACCTGGATCCAATCTCCTCGCTCATTCCGATAGCGACTGTCCCAGGCATGTGCGCAATCCTCGATGGTGGCGATCCCGCGTTCTCGCGCCCAAGCGAGGATGAGGTTCAGGTCAGCCGGCATACCAAAGGTGTGCTGAATGATGACGGCCTTGATGTTTGCACGTGAGGAAGAGTTCCACAGGGACTGGAGGGCGCTCACCGAGATGTTAAAGGTTTTTCGGTCGATGTCCACGTAGAGTGGTCGAGCACCTGCAAAACGCACTGCGGCCGGCACCGCAAAGCAAGTGAACCCGGGCACAAGAACAGAGTCCCCCGGTGCCACGCCCAAACTCTTCAAGATCCCATACAGCGCTACCCGGCCCCTCCAAAACGTGTATATGCTCGGCTCGGACTGCTTTCCACCTCCAACCTGATCGGATTGCTTGCTTCCCGATGTCAGGAAGGAAGTTGAAGAGGAATTCTCGGCGGCAGGAGGGCCAGGATCTATTGGCAGCTGAGGTCGCATATGCAGATTACTCTACGGAATCGCGCGAACAATGCGTGGGCCAAGCCAGTTAGCCACGGCCACGGGCAGTTTGCGCCAGACCTGCGTCGCCCAGCGGTAGCGTGGATTTTCCGGGCGCAGTTCCGGCAGGGTGGCTCCGGGTGAGAGCCAGTAGTACCAGCGGAGGGTTATTTCCTTGCAGAGCCAATGCCGTTTGAATTCATAGGTGCCGCTGCCCGGAGTACAACGACCGAGATCTACACGGCGGTAACCGTTCTGGAGGGCCCACTCAAGCAACGCCCAATACATGGCGACCGCCGAATACTTCTTTCTCGATTCCCGCAACGAGGCTGACCAGGGGAGCTCGGCTACGTCCCGGAATAAAGTAACGAGGCCGGCCGCCACGGGTTGCTTGCCGTCCCGAAGGATGATGATGCGCACATGGTCGGTGAACTGGCGGCACAGATTTTCAAACCAAATCTTCGGATAGACGGGTGTACCCAGATCACGCATGTTCTTGGCGAAGACACCGTAGAAATCGTCGACCGCTTCTTCCGTGTGCCACTCGATCCCGAGCTTGTTCTTATGTGCGTTGCGCACCTTGTTGCGCATTCCCGGGCTCAGCCGGTTCCACAACTCCTCAGCACTGGCGGGCAGCTGAACTTCCATCCTCACCTTCGCGGAGGTCTCCTCCCAGCCAACCTCGCACGGACCGCTCTGGCGCAACTCGACGTGGCGTGCTCGCAATTCTTGAGCGAGTTCTACGGCCTTTTCCAGCAAGAGCCTGCGCGCCTCCAGCGTATTCGATAGGACGCCGCCGTAGCTCGAAAAAGGCGCGGAGACCAGAAAGTCACCGAAGATCCGGCTCTTCATAAACACCAGAGGCAGAGCTCCGAGGAAAGTCCCCCCCTCGGTTGCCGCAAGGTAGTACGCCTTGTGCCCGTACGTATGCTCGACGAGCTGGCCCCAGTCCCACCGGTGATACATCGAGGCATCAGGACGAGAGTCCACATAGGTGTCCCAGCCGTTTTGGTTCGGACAGAATTCCGCCTTCATAGCCAAATGACTTCCTTCAGTGAGTACCGGTTTCCAGTCCGACGAGTCGCCTTTCGGGCAAGCTCGAACCGGGGAAATCCATCAGGTCCGGATGCTCGGCGATAAAATCCCGAAAGGTGGTCACCTCGAAATCCGCGAGGAGTCGCTGAATCTTCGGCTTGGTTGTCCGCAAGTTGACGTACGACTTGAATCGCCTCACCAATGGCATGGGTAAACGAGGATGGTCCGGGTCGATTTCACGCGGGTGGACATAGAAGGTGACCACCCGGCCCTCCTTGAGGACACATGTCGTGGCTCTCTTGATGAGCGAATAGGGAAAAAGCCGCAGGTAGCCGCCGCCAAAGAAGCAGATCGGCCGTCCGAACACGCGCTTAACTGATATCGGGAATACCAGCAAATCGCCCGATGGGCTCGACACCCGGTAGGAGTCGCAGTGACCGTTTGGCATTCCGCCGTGACCTCGAGAGGCAGGAAATACAGAGGAGTCGTAGCGGTAGCCTGCCTCAGCCAGCTTCTCAAAGTACCAATCCGTGCTGTGGGTTACCGAGAATCCGGCCGCGCGATAGCCATGGATCCTGGTTCCGACCGCATCTTCGAGAATTCGCTTGGAAACCAGCGCATCTTCGCCAAAAGTGTGGGGCGCCATCTTGTACACCAGCTGATGGGAATAGCCGTGAGAGGCGATTTCGTGTCCACGACGATGTGCTTCCTGAGCGAGATGGGGAAACTTGCGCGCTACCCAGCCTAGGAAAAAACAAGTTACGCTGACCCCCGCGTCGCTGAAGATGTCCAGTAGCCGAAGGAAATTCTTTTCGACGAGCGAGGGCATGGAGTGCCAGTCTGCCAAAGCGGGCGCGGAGGAAACATCTAGGATGTGGAACCAATCCTCGACGTCCACTGAGAATATGCATTTCATGGTTCGCACCGGGGATTCTGCCCCTCCTCGGACGCACAAGGGTGCGGCAAGGGCCCTCGGTCGTATGAATCATGTCTTTGAGACACTGGGGTCGCGACCTATTGGACTACTTGCGTGCCTTCCGGGCCCCGGGACAGAAGCGGGCTTTCCCAAACGCTGAAGCGTCGTCCAAGACACGCTTCTACAATTCCAGTGAGGGCAGCCAGATTCACGAGCAGGAAGTAGAGCGGCAAAGCTGCCCACCAAGCGGCTCTCCGACCGCGAGCTGCCCTCCACCAGCCCACCATAGCCAGGGCGTCGAAAAGAATCTGCACTCCGAAGACGAGAGCAAAAAACGGATTACGGGACAGCAAGGCGCTCGTGACCAATAAAAGCGTGAGAGGAACGAGCGCCATCCATCGGAGAAGCTTGCGGGAATAGAATTGCCAGGCCCGCAGCCCGTGCAGATTCTTCCCCAGACGCCAAAACCCAAGGATGCCCTGACCGCAGATGCGCCGCTTGCGGCTAAATTCCTCTTGCGGGGTGCCACTTGCACGTTCGGCCGAAAAGGCATTCGGCTCGTAGAGAAGCGCATAGCCTTGAGCACCAATTCGGATCGGCAATTGGAGATCATTTGCGAGATCAGGTTGAAGCTGCTCGAAGAGGTTTCGTCGGATGCAAAAGACTGAGCCGTCGCACACCAGCACAGATCCGAACTTGCTTTCGAGCGAATTAATCAGGGACTCGTTCTCAAGGTAGACGGACCCGCCGGCGGCCATGAGCGGACCCTCTCGTTCGGCAATCGTTCTTTCCGAGCCTGTCACACACCCCACACGAGGGTCGGCAAAATGGCGGATCATCGTGCGAAGACATTCCCGGCCGATATGAGAATTCGCATCGGTGAAAAAGAGAATCTCGCCGCTCGCAAGCTCAAACAGACGATTCAGGGCCGCATTCTTCCCCACGCGTACCTCCGTGCGGATGAATTTCAGCCGTAGATCGGAAATGGACTGAAGAATCTGGTCGGTGCGATCCTCGGAAGCGTCGGAGGCGACCAGGACTTCCAGCCTGTCAGGCGGGTAGTTCCACGAAAGGGTCTCCTGTACCTTCCAGCCGATGTCCTTCTCTTCGTTGCGGGCGGAAATAAGCACGGAAACACGAGGGGTGAGACCCTCCTGACCTTTTGGAGCGAACCGCCGGAATCGTCCGATCAACCACACGCAACAGAGGTAGCCCACATACACGTATCCGATCCAAACCAAGGACAGTCCGAAGATAAGTTCGCTGACACGCATCAATGTTCTCCGCGGCCGGGCGAGGAGACCTCGGCGCCTCCGGACACGCTGAGGTCGGGCACGCGAACGGACCGATTCCAGGAGGAACGGCGGGGAGTCATTCTCTGCTCCCAGGTGAGGTGTTGGGCCTGATGCGAAGATCCATGCACTGCCTCAGTTTCTCGGACAATACCTCAGCGTACGGATACTGCGTCGCTGACTCGATGTCGCCGGGAACCTCATAGACATCCAGACCGTCGAGGGCGTATGGTTTCCACCCCACACTGGGATCTACACGGTAGAAAGACAGGGCCTCGGAGGTCAGAAAAAGATCGACATGGACCGGGCAGGGGGCCGGTCGATATTTCTTGGCAGATTCGACATTTGAGTCGTGCAGACTTAGAAAATCCTGAGCCAGCGCGGAGTTGCGATTTCGGGCGTAACGGTGAGCGATTCTCCAAACTTGGGTTTCGGCCTGACCAATTACGTACCGCAAGATGCCTCGACTCTTCTTCCGCAAGTACTTTAGCCGCTCGTCCGTGCTCATCGATCGCAACCGACCGGTGTAGTACTGCGCTCGTTCTCTCACCCGGAAAATCTGACTGAACGGAAATCCCCGCAGCGATCCCGGGGCGGGGGTGTTGAACATGGCCAGCAGGGCCACCTTTTCCCCTTCCCTGTGGAGACGGTGGGTCATATCGAAAGCAATCAGCCCTCCAAAACAATTTCCTGCGAAGTAATAGGGACCATGCGGTTGAAGACACTGAATTTCACGGAGGTAGCGTTCCGCCATTTCCTCAACAGTCCAAAAGCCATGACCGGTTTCCAGACCCTCTTGTCGCAAGCCATAGATCGGCTGATCCGGGCCGAGAAACCTCGACAGCTGCCGGCAGAAGAAGATCTGCCCCCATCCTTCATGGATACAGATCAAGGGAGGCCGCGCGCCGGATGGATGCACGGCGACCAGTGAAGAACAATTCGCGGACCATCCCCGGTGCCGCAGGGTCTTGGCCAGCTCCTCAATGGTTTGCGCCTCCAGCAGCACGGAAGGTTGCAATCGAATACGAAATGCCCCTTCGATTTGGGTGAAAAGGCGCGTGGCAAGCAGTGAGTCTCCTCCCAGCTCGAAAAAGTTCTGCTGAGGGCCAATGGGCTGAATCCCGAGAAGCTGTTCCCAGATCTGGGTTAGCTGTTGCTCGGTTTCGTCGCGCGGCACGGTGATTTCGATCCGGGGAGGATCGGCCGGAGGAGGCGGTTCCGACTGAAGCCGCGCACAGATCGGCAAATCGTCGATTCGCCCGTCCGGATTTTCCATCATCGCCTCGAGAACCTTGCGATAGTCATCCAGGATGCGCTGCATGGTCGCCCGTTCAAACAGGTCCGTGTTGTACTCCAGGCCGACTTCAAGGCTCTCGGACTGTCGCAGCCAAACGTTCAGGTCATATTTGGCTGTACCAGGTTCGACGGGGAGCCAACGCAGACTGAGCGAGGGAATTCTCCAGCCGTCTTTCGGGGCGTTCTGAAAAATGAACATCACCTGGAACAGCGGATTGCGATTCGGATGGCTGGGCGGGGCGAACTTATCGACGACCGCTCCAAAGGGCAGGTGTTGGTAGGAATAAGCCTTGAGAAAGGACTCGCGAACGCGAGCCAGCGCTTCTCGGTATGTGGGATTGCCTGCCAGGCAGGTCCGAATGACGATGTCGTTTCCGAATCGTCCGATCAATCCTTCGGCTTCGACGCACAGACGATTCGCGGCACACGATCCTATGGCGATATCGCCGTGACCGGAATAGCGGTGGAGCAAGAACTGGAAACCCGCCAGCGAGCTGATGAATAGGGTCGCTCGTTCCCTCTGGCTCCATAGCTTGAGGGATTCGGTCAGGGTTTCCGGGAGCGTCCTCTTTTCGAGGGCGCCCTGGTAGGTTCGAACGGAGGGACGAATGCGGTCGCACGCCAGGTGATAGAAATCGTTGTCCGCGCTGAGTTGCGACTTCCAGAAGGACAAACAAGAATCGTATTCCTGTTCGTTCAGTCTCTCGTTCTGCCAGCGAACGAAATCGCCATATTGGAAGGCGAGGTCAGGAAGCGGCGAAGGTTGACCAGCCGTGAACGCCTGGTAAAGAGCCGACAGCTCTCGAATCAGGATTCCATTGGACCAATCGTCATAGACAAGATGATGGGTGACCAGGAGCAGCGCATGGTCTTGCGGACCGAAACAGAGCAGGCTGGCGCGGAAAGGCGGCTCGCGGCGCAGGTCAAAGGAACGCTTGGCCGCCTGCTGCGCGCAATCCCGCGCACGGTTCTCGCGTTCGGCCTCGGCGACATCGCTCAAGTCCGTCACGGGTAAGGAAAACGGCTGCGGCGGCAGAACAGTCTCCAAAAGTTCCTTTCCGGACGGCCCGAATAGGGAACGAAGAATCCCGTGTCGCCTCACGAGTTCCTGCAAACTCTCTTCGAGCGCTTTTTGGTTCAACGGACCGTGGATGCGCAGCAGCAAGGGATAGTTATAAACCGCGCTATTTGAATTTTCGGGGTCCGCGATCCAGAGATTCTGCTGATAGAACCAATGCGGAACCACGAAGGAATCCTTGCCAAGGGACTGTTGTCTTCTTTCCCTGGGATGGCCGAGGCTGGTTTCGATCGAACTCACGGGCGGCCTGCCCCTGCGGATGTGGTGCAAGTTTGGGATGCCTTGCGAACGGTTAGCTCGGAGAGGCGCAGGAGCGGGTTTGCGCTCGCCGCCTCCAGCAAAGCCTCCAAGTCCCCGAGGGCGCCTTCGACCGTCGTGCGCTCAAATAGGTCCGGGTTGAATTGTGCTCGGCCAATCATGCCGCTCGTCCGGCTGCTGAATTCGAGGTAAAGGTCCCAACGGGCTCCACCGCCGCCGACATCCATAAACGTCTGACCCCAGCCGGCCGGGAGCTCTACCACCTCCGGCCCCAGAGAAATTGCCAGTTGAAAGAAGGGATGGCGCGTTGCGTCCGACTTCACCCTCAACTCCTCGGCCAGCCACTCCAGAGGCACGTCGTCGTTCGACAAGGCTTCCGAGACGACGGTCCGAGCCTGCAGCAGAAGATCTCGAAATCTCAGACTTCCGGACGGCCGCACGCGGAGAGCGACCGGATTCAGAAAGTACCCGATCAATCCTTGGACTTCCGAGCGTTTTCGTCCCGAGGGAGAAAGAGTTCCGACAATGATATCGTCCTGCCCGGTGTACTGGTGAAGCAGAGCAGTAAAACCCGCAAGCAAAATGGAGAACAGAGTCACTCCTTCGCGCTGCCCGAGCTCCTGCAAGACTTCCGACAAGCGCGCGGACCATGCGAAGGGCAGGATCTCGCCGCGGTAGCTTTCGGTCGCGGGGCGTGGGCGATCGTTCGGCCAGTTGAGGACGGGCAGATCGCCGCCCAGCTGCTTCTGCCAATAGGCCAATTGCTGACCGAGGGTCTCCCCTCGCAGCCAGCCGCGCTGCCAGCAGGAATAGTCCGCATATTGGATCGGCAAGTCGGAGAGAGGCGATGGCTTGTTCACCGAGAACGCTTCATAGAGGGTAGTCAGTTCCTTCGGGAAAACGCGATAAACCGAGACGCCGTCCACAACGCTCTGATGCATGGTCAAGTGCAGACGGAATTCCTGGTCCTCCAGTTGAAGGAGAAGGAACCGCACGAGCGGGCCCTGCTGCATATCGAACGGCGCCCGCGAATGCTCGAACGCAAGGCGGGATGCCTCCATCTCGCGTTTTTCTTTCGGCAGGCCACGCAGGTCGACTACGGGCAGGCCGAGCGATTGCAGCGCCGGCTGGATGATCTGAACCGGCTTCCCCTCCTTCACCCCAAAGCAGGTGCGCCAGATTTCGTGTCGACGCAGGACCTCGGCCAAGCTGCGCTCGAGCGTGGGGATATCAAGTGGCCCATTGCGATGAATCGTGATGCACTCGTTATAAAGGGCCGGCCTGCGTCGTAACTTCTGCGCACGCTGCCACACCTGCTCCTGTGCCACGGCCAGGGGAATCTCTCTATCAGCGGGGCGGCGCGAGATGACCCAGGAGTCCGGGGGTCGCAACGAGATCTTAGCCAGGGTGTTCTCAAGCAGTTTACGCTTCGCTTCAGAAAACTGAGCGGAGAGGGGTGTGGCGTGAGTGTCGATCATTTTTTTTCTGTGAAGTCAGTGGATATCTGTGATCTGGCCGAGGGTGTCTCAGCACCCCGGAGACCCGTTAAAGGTGACCTGTAGCGACGTGAGCCCGCGAAGCCCAAGGTTGGTTCGCCATACGAGAGGCTGCGGACCAAGCGACCAGTTCGCCAAGCGGCGCAGCATCACCTCGAAGGCGACTTGGCCTTCGATACGCGCCAGAGCCGCTCCGAAACAGAAGTGTGCAGCCCATCCGAATGAAAGATGCCGGTTGTCCTTCCTGGTGATATCGAAGCGGTCCGGATCAGAAAAGCGATCGGGATCCCGGTTGCCGGCCGCCATCACGGCGATCACCGCTTGGCGTTTGCGGATTTTTTTTCCACCGAGCTCGCAGTCGAAGGGAGCAAGCCGAGCCGTATGCTGGCTGGGAGGTTCGTAGCGCAACATCTCCTCGACGGCCGAAGGAATCAGCGTCAGGTCGCTCCGAAGCTGGCGCAGCACCTCCGGATGGCGCAAAAGGGTCAGGAATCCGTTGCCGATCAAATTCGTCGTGGTTTCCTGCCCGCCCACCATGGTGACAATCGTATTGGCAATGACTTCCTCTGGGGTAAAGCGGTCGCCGTCCACCTCGGCGTTCAGGAAGGACTGGATCAAACCCTCCCGCGGACTTTTCTGAATCTGCTCGATGGCCGACTGGAAGTACTTCGTCATTTCCTCGAGACTCTTGCGAACTCGCGGCGCGTGGTCAGGATTGTGCTGAAAATTACCCAGCATTTCCGCAAAGTCCTGGGACCAGGCTTTCAGTTGAGGCGCGTCCTCGACCGGAACTCCCAGCATCTCGGCGGTGACAATATAGGGAAGCGGTTCGGCGAGATCCGCAATCACGTCCATCCGGCCTTTCACCACAACCGCTTCGACCAGTTGCTTCACGATCTCCCGAATGTGATTGCGAAGCACCTCGACGCGCTGGGGCGTGAAGGCATAGGAGGCCAGCTTTCGAATTCGCGTGTGGGCCGGCGCGTCAAGGAAGAGCATCTGCTTGACCATAACGTTGGCGATGGGCGCCAACTCGCCGAGACCGATTTGGTCCAGGTATTCCGGCGTGGGCGTGCGAGCAGCCGAAAAATCGCGCAGCACGGTGATGACATCGGCATATCGCACGACGACCCAGGCGTGCAGGTAGGGGTCCCAGTGCACGGGGTCCTCTTCCCGCAGGCGGCCAAAAAGGGGATAGGGATTGGCGAGAACTTCCGGATCAAGGAGTCGAGTCAGACTCAGCACCTGGGTCTTCTTCCCGTCGCCCGTTTTTGCGGCTACCACGTCCACTCAGAGACCCTCCACGGCCTTGGAATTGTTCAATATCCGCTCGGCTTCCTCTTCGCTCATGGACGTAACTCGGGTGACCAGGAGCCGCTCGACCTCCGCCCCCAAAGCAGCGATCGTCGGAGCATCGAACAGGGCGCGAAGGCTCAGCTCAACTCCGAAGGCGTCCCGCACGCGTGCGATCACTTGTGTACCCAGAAGCGAGTGGCCGCCCAGCATGAAGAAATTATCTTCAACACCGATCTGCTCGATTCCAAGCAAGGGCGCCAGCACACTGGACAGCCATTCCTCGATTGGCGTACTCGGCGCCACGAAGTTGTCAACCGGCAGCGAGTTTGAAGAGTCTGGGTCCGGCAGAGCCGCGCGGTCCAGTTTTCCGTTCCTGTTGAGAGGAAGAGCCTCGATTCTCACGAAACTTCCCGGAATCATATAATCGGGCAGCCGGCGCCCAAGATGTTTGGACAGCGCGGCGTGCGTGAGTCGCGCCGCCGGCTCGACTACCACATAAGCGACCAACCGCCTATCCCCGGGCGCGAACTCACGGACAGAAACGGCGCTCTCCCGAACATGTGGGTGCTCATTGAGTGCGCAAACCACTTCGCCGAGTTCGATTCGGAAGCCGCGGATTTTCACCTGTTCGTCCGCGCGGCCGAGGAATGCGAGCTGCCCCTCGGGAAGCATCCGCACAAGGTCCCCGGTCCTGTAGAGCCGCTCGTGGGAATTGGTCGCGAAAGGACTCCGGATAAAACGTTCGGCAGTTAGCTCCGGACGATTGCGATATCCGCGTCCGACGCCCGCGCCGCCGATATACAGCTCGCCCGCTTCGCCTGGGGGGACGGGCTGCCCGGCCGAGTCAAGGATGTATACCTCCACATTGGTGATCGGCCGGCCAATGGCGGGCAACCCTGCGGCGTTGTCATTCGGCCTGACCACGCCCGACGTTGTTACGACCGTACACTCTGTCGGCCCGTAGTTGTTAACGAGGGCGAAGGGAAGCGCGGCCGTTGGGTAGTGATGCAGGGTATCGGCACCCGTCAGAAGGATGCGCAGAGCAGCCTGGGTGGGCCAGCTTACGGTCATGACCCGTTCCGCAACGGGGGTAGGCAGAAAGCTAATCGTTACTCCCTGGCTGAGAATCCAATCGCGAAGCGCAATCGGATCGTTCGCCAATCCTTCTTCAGGGATGTGTACGCTTGCGCCGGCCACGAGATACGGCCAGAGCTCCCACACGGCGGCGTCAAAGGAGACACCGGAAAGTTGACTGGCACGGTCGGCTGAGGTGACCGAAAACGCGGCGTTGTGCCACTCGAGAAGGTTCGAGAGGTTGCCGTGAGTTATCTCGACACCTTTCGGCTGACCCGAGGATCCCGAGGTATACATGACATAGGCGAGGTTCGACGGCTCGATCTCGACGCGCCGCCACACCGCAGCCACGAGCGGCTTGGCATTTCCCTCCGGGTCCAGCCCAAGCATCTCGTACTCTCCTGCCGGAATCTGTTCCTGGGTGCAGGCAGCCGTGAGCACTGCCGCCACCTGGGCGTCGCCGAACATGTAGGCCAACCGGGCGGTCGGCTGATGCGGGTCTATGGGAAGGTAAGCCCCACCTGCTTTGAGCACTGCGAGTGAGGCGACAATCATGGCGAAAGATCGCCGCATGCAGATGGCAACCAAAGAGTCCGGCCCAACCCCTAGGGCTTGCAGATGCCCTGCAAGCTGCGTCGCGCGCGCGTCCAGTTCCTGATAGCTGAAGCTGCGATGGGCAACCGTTACCGCAACAGTCCGGGGTTGAACCGCAGCTATTCGGGCGACCAGCTCATGAACTGGCTGGTACGGAACGCCGTGCAAGCGGCGTTCCGAGTGTACTTGAAACGCGAGTCCTTCAAGCTCGGGGTGCATCGGTCTCCTAGTGTGGCGGGACAGGGGCCAATTCGTTTATGGCGGCCTGAGAAGACGGCTGCAGCCGTACCTCCTCAGGAAGGGAAGTGCGTGTCGGGATGACTTGGGCGGCGCTCCTTCGAGTCGAGGAAGAAAGGCACGGACGGACGGGCGTCATCCAAGCGCTGTCGATTTCTGTTGCGACCGAGCGCTGCAGTAGACTAACGGATAGCACGATTCGGTGGCGCCCCTTAAAACTCTGCAAGATTCCTTCTAGCCCGCAAAGAGCGCCCCGTTCGATCCTTACCTTTTGACCGACTCGAACGTACGGCCAGGGCTGGCGGTGAAGTCCAGAGCCTACCAAAGTGCGGACGGCCGCGATCTCGACGTCATCAACAGGAACTGGTTTTTTCGCTGTCCCGACGATTGAAACCAGGCCGGGTATCTTCAGTATGGGGAGTCGGTCGGTTGGGTTGAACCTGCAGAACAGATATCCCGGGAACAACGGAAGCTCCAAGTCTTTGGTCCGATCTGACCAGCGGCGCCTACACCGATAGGTAGGCAAGAACCACTCATATTCCTTTCCGCGCAGGAAAGCGGCAACCGTGCTCTCGTGGCGAGATCGAACTTGCACGGCGAACCAGGGGAGCCTCCTACTCTCGCCACAAGTGTGCACGCGAGCCTCGCCTTGTTCGGCGAGAGCGGCGCTCCATCCCCCTGCGGAAGTCAGGTCCTGATTCGGGAACGAGCGCCGGTCAGCGGACAGGCTACCGCCCTTTGAGTCACAGAACATGAGTCAGACGTAGTTGCGCCCTTCTCCAAGGTGAGGGGCCGCGCACTTCCGATGTGTAGTTTTTCCTATGCCTTGGTCACCGTAGATGGAAGCAATCGATCTGCCAAAGTGAGCATCGCAACATTGTCCGCCGGAGAGCTAGGTTGGTCTGGCATTGTGCGTAAGTTGTTATGAAGCGGCAGCTTGCGGGCCGTAGGATGTAGAGCTTGTCCGACCCCCGCGCCGGATTGCCACCCCGTTCACGAAAGGGATCAAGAGAATTGAAGAAGTTTTCACATTTGAGCCCAGTGCCGTTTTCGTTATTCCTTCACCTGAGGGCCACCGAAAAGTGGCAGGTCACCGAAACCGGCCCAGGATAGCCCCGGACCAGTTCAAGAAAGGTGGCGCGAACTGGGCCTGGCCCTCCCACGCTCACGAGCTCTGAAACGGAGGCTCAGCTGAGGCCGTCGGAGGCTGCCAAACGGCCGCCGATCCTCGGCGTGCGTGGGCTAGCACCTGTTCCACCTTGGCCAAGGCTCTCGTGACGAATATCTCGCTATGGTCATTGTTGTTAAAAACCAGGTCAGCCCACACCCTGCACGGCTCGACGTACATCCGATGCATCGGACGAACCGAGGCGAGGTATTGTTCCAGTACAGATTCAGCAGTGCGCCCGCGGTCCCTCATGTCCCTTCGAGCGCGCCGGATTAGGCGCAGATCAGCATCGGCATCCACGAACAGCTTTAAATCGAGCGTTCGTCGAATCTCTGGGTCCCAGAACGCGAATAATCCTTCGACCAATATGAACTGCGCTGGAGAAACCGTGCGGGTCTCGAGGGTGCGGCTGTGTGTCTTAAAGCAATAGACAGGCTTCTCGACGGGTTCTCCGCTCAGCAGACGTCTTAAATGTTCGAGCAACAAGGCGTGATCGATTGCGTTCGGTTCATCGTAGTTGACAAGCGCGCGTTCTGAGGCGCTCAGGTGCTGCCGATCAATGTAATAGGAATCCTGGTCCAGCAGGCAAGCGCCTTCCTTGGCCAAGCGGCGCAGCAAAGCATTAACCAGCGTGGTTTTTCCGGAACCTGTGCCGCCGGCAATGCCAATCGCAAACGGAGTTCCCCGCTTCATAGTTCTCCGAGCATCGAACAGTTGCTTGAGGAAGCTACCTGCAGCCCCCCGGTTGCCGGTTTTGAGTCACGGCTCGCTTCGGCCCGTAGGAGCGGCGACAATCGTCTTTCGAGCCGCTCGGCCAGGAGATCGACGTAAGGGTCGAGGAACATGTCGTTGTGACCGCCCGGCATGTCGCAAACGTCCAAATTCGGAATGAGGTCCGACCAGCCCAATGTCGGTTCATGGTATGGCCCATTGGCTTGCAGGGCGCTGCGAAATAGGACGGCGGGCCCCTCATAGGGCAGTGGGCGGTATCGCTGCGCGGCTACAAACACGGCTTTACTCGGCCCGCGCGGCGCAAGCATGATCCGACGCGAGAACCGCCTTTGCATTCGATCTCCGGCAAGCCAAAGCAGTCGACAGAGATTCAAGTATCTCTCACTGGCAGCGGCGCGGAGATAGCCCCACTTGTCCTCGGGTTTCAGTTCGGCTAGCCTTGCGAAACCGCTCTTCACCCTCCATATCGGTACAAGCGCTCTCTCAAGAGCGGCGCCTTTCTGAGGCGCGGCCCAGTTCGTGACATCGAACAAGACCAGCAGGCTTACTTCTTCCCCCGCCGCCCGAAGCTGCTGAGCGATTTCGTATGCGACCAAACCCCCCGCGGACCATCCGCCGACACAATAAGGACCTGACGGTTGAAACTCGCGGATCGTCTGTATGTGGTACTGGGCGATGTCCTTCAGACAGTAATGCGTTGGTAGGTCTCTCGTATGCGCCAAGCGCAATCCGAGGAATGGCTGTTCAGGACTCAGCCGGGAAGTCAAATGACGAAAGAACGGGCCCGCGTCGACGCACAGGAATGGGATACGACTGCCACCTGGCTTGAGCGGCATAATTCGCGACGACCACTTCGGAGTAATTTTGCCACTAAGAAAAGCAGCCATCTCTTCGACCGTGGGCACCTGGAAGATCATGGCCATGGGTAGGTCGACCTTCCAGATCTCCTTGATGGTCGCGGCGAGCCGACTGGTCATCACCGAGTCGCCGCCCAAGTCAAAGAAATTGTCGTTTACCCGCACTGGGCGCACATCCAGCAACTCCTGCCAGATTGCGACCAATCTCGATTCTATGTCGGAGGTGTGCATCAATTCCGAGTTCTTCCCTGCCGAACTCGCGAGCAGCGGGAAGGATCGTAAAGCCGTGTCTCGGCAAGCGTTTCGGTTCGGACGTTGGTTTGCCTGAAAGACTTCATCGACCGCCAATACCGGCAAAGACGATTTTGAGTGTCTTGAGCAGAATCAGCAGATCAAAGCCGATGGACATGTTCTTGATATAGAAGAGATCGTAGGCCAGCTTCTCGACGTTGTCGTCGACCGTTGCGCAATACCCACGTTGGACTTGAGCCCATCCCGTCGCTCCGGGCCGTACCGCCCAACGCTGTTTGTACAGCGGAATTTGCTGAGCAAGTTCCAATTCCTGATTTGGGACGAAGGGGCGCGGTCCGACAAGCGACATGTGACCCATCAAGATGTTGTAAAGTTGCGGAATCTCGTCGAGCCGAAACTGACGCAGCCACCGCCCCACGCGCGTAACGCGTTCGTCATTGGGCTGCACGGGCAGAGGATCCCTGCCGCAATCGGCCTGATCATACATTGTCCGGAACTTGTATAGCATGAACGGACGGCCACCCTTCCCGACGCGCAGTTGACGAAAAAGCGCGGGCCCAGGCGAATCCATCCAAATCGCGAGCGCCATCACAGCCATGACGGGAAGAAGAACGACGGAGGCGACCAGAGCAACCGCGAACGAAAATACGCGCTTGTAGAATGACTGCAGTTTCGATATTCGGAATCCGGGCCCGAAGAGTAACCAACTCGGCCGGACGATACTGACAGGTATTCTTCCAGTTGTCAGCTCGTAGAATTCTGCACCCTCCTGTATGCTCACGCCAGCCCGTTTCAAATCCAAGAGAGCTTCGATCGGAAGTCTGGCGCGACTGTCCTGCATCGCGACGATCACGCGCCCGACCGCCATTTGGCCGACCAGTCTATCCAGATCCTCGACTTCTCCAAGACAGCGCACGTCGGCACAAGTTGAAACCGAGTGCGATCGATCGCTGATAAAACCGATCAGTTTTAGTCCAAGTTCTGGCCGGTTTTGAATTGCCTCGATTACATAGGTAGCCAGCGGACCATCGCCGATCACTAGGGTCGGCGTTGACCAGCGATCGGACTCGTTTAGAGCGACAAATGCTTGCCGACTCAGTACCAAGCAAGCGCCAAACAGAAGAATTCCGATGGTGGTCGGACCGCTGCGAAGTTGGACAGCTGGAAATAGGAGATAAATGACCGCGAGGACGATGGCCGCGCTGGCCAGCCCTCGGATCGCTCGCGTTAGCATGAAGCGAAAATCTGTTGTGAACCGGGGGGTGTAGAGGTTCTGGTAATACAGGCAAAGAAGGCAAATCAGGCCGACCAGTGCGAGTTGAAGGAATTCGCGGCCATCGAGAAGTGGCAATCCCGATTTCGCTGCGGGGTCGATGAATATCGCCACCAGCAAAACAGAAAACATCAAGAGGGTTTCGGAAACAGCAAGAAACACAGTGCGCTTAGGAAAATATGCACTGAAAAGTCTGACCATTCCGAGGGTTCCTAAACGTCATTGGCTTTAGAATCCGCGCTTCTGATCTTGGGCTGAATCTGTACGGGAAACGGAACTATCCGTGGAACTAGCGGCTCATGCGCCGATGCCTTACGCGTGGTTTTCTCGGGGAGTACGGTTGCCGCGCGGTTCCGGGCTTTGCTCGTGACAGTTGGTATGAGCTTCAGAACTTCTAGATTCGTGCCTCTGCCGACCGCAGCGGTTGTTCGGCGGCGCGTCGGGATAACATCGGAGAGAACGAACATCGCGATCCCCAAGGCGACCAGAATCAAGGGCTCGGACACAGAAGAAAGTGGCAGCGGCTCGAGCGCCGAGTGCACGAAAGCAACCAACTGTCGAAATCCAATCACCGCGCGCTCGAAAGGTTCAAGCGGCCGCAGAGCAGCGTGCACGAATGTAACCGCAAACGCCAATAGACGAAATCCCATTTCTTCTGTCTCTTACCTCTGACCGTGTCCGGTTGACCCGCTGTCCTTGCAATTCGCGCGCCCGAAACCTCGCGCTAACTTAATGTGTGAGTCCGTTGAAAATGCGTCAGATAGCAGCCATTAGCCGCTTCGTTAGGTATGCGAAAGGTGAAACCCAGGAGAAAGGTGTCTGACCTAAGGTGAAAAACAATGCCATTCGCGGGTTTTCTGTTGCACAATTCATAACGCCTCCGCGTGCGGCGCTGGAAATCCAACATCGAAGACCGCTGCCCTCAAATCGGCGCACACCAGTTCTCAGCGTCACCTTAAGGAGACAACCCTGACACTCGGTGGTGTCGCTTTCGAACTCAATCCGTTGGGTGTCTCGTCACGATCCTCGCTTTTTCGACGCGCTCTTTTGCAAGCACTCGATCCGAACGAGCGCCCCGCCATCCGTTTTCATTGGTTGCTCCCCTCGGGGAGACGAAAATCGATTTCGACGTCTTGTTCTGTCACAACCGGTTCCCCGTTCAGTAAAGCGGGAAGGTATCGCCAATATCGCGCAGCATCCATTGCTGCAGGTACCAGTGGCGGCGGTCCGCTTAGCAGTTTCACGCTTTGAACGCTGCCGTCCGGTCCAATCACTTGATGAATTCTCACCGCACCTTGAATCTTCTGCTGCTCCGCCTCGAGCGGATAAACAGGATCAACGCGATAGGTCAGATGACACGGGTTGAAGCGATCTATCGGTCTCAGCACATGCCCATCAATGATCAGTGGGGGCGAACCTTCCGCGGCCACCTGGTCGATTGCCGGTGCCGGCGGCGGTGAAGTGGTACTCAGCGGCTTCGTGGCCGCCGGAGCAAGCGGGACCTCCTCTGGAGCGGTCTCGAGATTTTGCGCAACGGCAACCATGCCCGGCGGGGTGGCGACCGGCCCATGGTTCCTCCTGAGCGCGGTTCTCTTTCTCGTCAACCGAACAGCAGGTGCCTCCTCTCGCTGTCGCTCCACATCTAGGTCCAGTGGTTCCGTTGATTTGTTTTCGACACTTGCCTCCGTGTTCGGCTGTGAAACCGGCAATGCATTGCCTGGCTGAAGGACCGAACCAGCGCTCGGGCGCATTCGGAGGTCGGAGCGTCCAATTCCTATGCCGACACCAAAGGACATGGCCAGAACGGCGATTAGAGCGGCGATCCGCGCCCACTTCCCCCGCAACGTCGCCGACGGACCTCCCGTCGTAAGTTTGAGTTCTCTTAGAAAGCTGAATGAGTCCGTGTTCGGTCGAGCGATGGTCGCTGGGCGCTCGGAGGGGCTCGGCGACAAGCTCCTACGGTCGGGTGCGGTCGTTGTCTCTTGAGAAGCAGATCGAACAAGGACCGGCCGCACGCCGGGTACCACGCCCAGGTCCGCATTCGTGCCCTGCTGATTTCCTGCATGATTTGGGTGTGCTTCCTCGCTTATCGCTGACGGCCCGGATTGCTGTCCCGCAGGAGGTTCGGACGACACCTCGGTGAACTGAGAACCCGCCATAGATCGGTTTACGCGTTCGTCGGAGTGCCCGGACACGAGTTCGGGCTTCGTGCGCGCGATGCGAACCCAGCCGCGCAGTTGGTCGGAATCGGGAAGCGAGCTCTCGACTGACTCAGGCTGCGCGCGCTGTGCCGCCGACGAGGTCTCCAGTTCTGCCAGTATCGTGCTCCATTTGTCTGGGCGGGTGGTCGAAGGCCCCTGCTTTGCTGTGGGCTCCGCCGCATTCCCCAGTGAAGGATCTTCATTTCCCGCTGCGGCCGGGACCTGATCCGCGCTCAGCACACCTTGGGACCGAATCCACTGTCGAATTTGGAGACGCGTGTCAACCGACATGCCCAGGAAGCACAGTCCAGCTTGCTTATAGCCTTCGCCGAGCCACGCGACTCGTGCTTCTGCTTCGATTCGTGATCGAGACCCGGGCGGCAGGATCCGAAGTTTCAAAGCGGAGAGACTCTCAAGAGGGGCGACGGCCTGTACCTGGAGGCCGCCCTCACATACATTTACAACGATTCCGCCGTTGCCGGGGCCAATGTCCAGATAGGCCAAAGAGCTTAGCGGCTGGCGCGCATGAAGCCTGCGCTCCAGAGGAGCTCCCCCCGCCCCCTCGTTAACCAGAGTATCCGACATTGCCCAGCCATTCCCAGGCCCTTGTCAGAACGAGCCTTGCCCTCGCCTCAAAACGTGCACTTCGATGGCCTCTGAGCTCTTCCCCGTCCCCCGGATGTCTCCGAGTACGGCCAACACGGAAACCTCGGGCACACGAGTGTCCACATTTAGTGACACAACTCGACGCGCTCGGCGTCAGAGGGCCCCTAGGAATGCACTTAATTTGCCAGCTTGGCGCTGAGCGGGGGCGTTGCATCATGATCCAGGGGCTGGCACGGGGTTTGCTACGAGCACGTCGACCCCGCGAACCGTGAGGGTCGTTTGACGGAGAGGAAGATTGAAAACCGCGGCCGTTATTCGGTTCGAGGTGCCGCAGACTTTGGCTGGCCTCGGAATCAGCCCAAACCTCATTAAAGACCTGGCCCTCAAGGTCCTCTTCCTCAACGGCGAGATGTCTTTGGCCGATCTGGCCAGCCGCATGTGCGTCAGTTTGTCCGTAATCGATGCCATCTTTCAGTTCTTTCGCCGCGAGCAATTGTGTGATGTCAAGGGCATGACTCGCGGCGTACATGTCATTGCCCTAAGCGGGCTCGGCAAGGAACGAGCATCCGCCGCGATGGCGCGCAACAGTTATTCGGGACCAGCCCCCGTATCGCTCGGGGACTACACCGAGCGGGTTCGCGCACAGAGTATTGAGCGCAGTGTCGTTCGGCCCGAAGATCTGGCGCGTGCATTCGCTGACCTCGTCTTAGATGATGACCTCGTCACGCGTCTTGGCACGGCCGTCATTTCCGGCACCTCGATCTTCCTTTATGGTCCCTCCGGCACAGGCAAGACGACACTCGCCCACAGGATCCCCGCGATCTACGGCGATTCGATCTTGGTTCCCCATGCCATTGAAGTCGATCATCAAATCATCGCGGTCTACGATCCGGGCGTGCACCAGGCGGTCGACCACCATTTCGACGGTGCGTCGGACCGCCGCTGGGTAGTTTGCGAGCGCCCGCGGGTCATCACCGGCGGCGAGCTGTCGGCCGAAATGCTCGATCTGCAGTTCAATCGAGTGAGCCGGTTCTTCACGGCGCCGCCTCAGTTGAAGGCCAACAACGGTGTTTTAGTCGTCGATGACTTCGGTCGCCAGCGCATGCGCCCGGAGGAGCTGCTCAACCGTTGGATGATGCCCCTCGATCGCCGCACGGATTTCCTGACCTTGAGTGGCGGAAAGAAATTCGAAGTTCCTTTTGACGTCCTGGTCATCTTTGCGACGAACATCGATCCGCGCACGCTCGCTGACGAGGCCTTTCTTCGAAGAATTCCGAACAAGGTGGGCGTCAGCTACGCAACCCTCGAACAGTTCGCCACAATTTTCCAGCGGGAATGTGCCGGGCGCGGACTTTTCTGCGACCTACAAGTTGGAAACTATCTAGCGGAAGTAATCACGAAGGAAATGCGCCAGCCGCTGGCTCCCTGTCATGCTCGCGATATTGTCAACCAGATTTTCTGGTCTGCAGCTTACTGCGGCAGCGAGCCACGGCTGACGCGGGACACGCTGCGCAAGGCGTGCCAGAGCTACTTTCTTCCGGTCACGCCGCCGTAGCCCTAGCGTGCCGCAAGGAAAGGTCGCAGAACAGGTCCGCTGGCGGCTTCTCGCGGCCCCATCCGTGGCTTCGGCGTGAGAGACATACGTCAATGCCCCCTTTGATTTCGCGGAACCTCGAGGTAGCCGAGTATCTCGTCCTTCACGATCCTGGTTGCGATCACCTCGAGAGGTGCCGCGTTCCGGGACGAGACGAACTGAACCACTTCCATCAGCGTTCGGTCCTTCAACTCGATGCAAGAGGGCTGAATATAGACGCAGAGGGTGTAGCGCTGCGTTTTTGCATTCGCCGATTTGAGCACCATTGAGACGGGTCCGACCGGCTGAGGATTCGATCCGCGCAGCAGCTCGAAGGGGATCGCTTCCATTTCCGTGCGCGAAAGAACCTCGTTCAATTCGTCCTGGCTGCGCAGGATTTCAACTCCCTGTGTTCCGACCTGTCCCGCCATGTCTGCGAGCCGATCGGTCGCGGCCTGCCAGGCTTCCTTATTGTCCGCCTCGCTCTTCTTCAAATCGCTGAGTCCCAGCTGAAGATCCGACAGTCGCTCGGTCGCGTCCGGGTCGGGCGGAGGCGCAGAAACGGGAACGTGAGTCTCGCGCCGCGGCGACGGAGAGATCTCATAGGCAGCCCTCGCGGCGGCCTTTGCGGGCGGTACCTTCGCCTCTGTCGGTTGTTCGGGCTGTGCATCGGAGGGTTTTTCGGGCTGTGCAGGAACAGCCGCTCGGCGCGAGCGTTCGAGCTTGTCCAAGCGCGATTCGATACTGGCCAGCCGCCTATCGAGATCGGTAAGCGTTGCACTATCGTTACTTGAGGAATAGTTTGCCGTTTGAGGTAGCAGCTTATAGCCGACAAAAGCCATGGCCGCAATGATGGCGGCAGCAAACAGAAGTCCCCCCATTCGAACTCCCTCTGGCGCCTTGGGCGGCTCTTCCGTCTGTACAAATACTTGTCGATCGAAATCGACTCCCGATTTGTCGGTCATAGGCTTTTTATCCAGGCTCTAGCTAGCTTCAGCGAGTTGTAATGCCCGCTGGATACTTTTGATTCAACGTGATCGCCACGACATAGGTTTCCTTCGGCATCACTCCAACCGTGGTCTGCCCGGACTCCTCACGTGGTCCTCGCAAACCGATCTGATATTTTCCAGGTGCAATGACCATCAAAAGCGGAGTTCGCCCGACGAGCCTACCGTTGATGAAGATTTCTGCGCCGCTCGGCTTCGATCGCAGGAGCAGTTTGCCGGCATTCTCTCCCGCATTGTCTTCAAAGTCCTTTCGATTCACCTCGTCCGCTGGTGGTCCAGTTCGCGGAAGCAGATAGGCAGGAGGCTTCCCACTGCCCGTGGTTGCCGGGGCTGAGGTCTGCTTGGGGGGCATAGCGGTTACAAGTGAAGCTCGACTCGCACTCTGCGCCGCCGCCGCTGAATGCGCCGTCATCGCCGCAGTTTCCGCAGCGTCTTGTGCGGGCAGGCGACCGGCAGCTATAGCTAGCAGCACAACCAAACCGGCCAGTCTCCCTGACACCTCGTGCATGAATGTACCCTCCACCGACCGTCTGAGAGATTGTATCAGCAGGAGTTGTACCAAACCCCTTGCCGATACACCTGGCGAAGGCACAGGTGTTGCGTTCGAGGAGGGAACTCATGTTGAGTCACCAAAGATTCTCATCCCCGCCCTCCTGGTGTGTCCAAATAGTGACGCTTGAGAGGATTCCGATACGGCAGCCGGATCAACCTTATGCTGCGGAACCTGTAGGGGCCGTGCTGGTACCGAACGTGCTCCCGTTAACCTCTCGCGACAGGCCCGGCAAGGAAACGACGACGCGTAGGGCTGTCCTGGAGTGTCTAGCGAAATGAACCTCGTTCTCGTCGAGCGTGCTGCGAAATCGTCGATGAGGGTTCGTGCCCCTTTTACCGAACACAGCGCAGCGCGTCTGTTTGTTCGGCCCGACTCGCTGCTCAAAAGATGGCGTGACTCAATTGCTGTCTTGATCCGGCTTGCGCCGAGGCGCTCTCGATCCTCACACTACTTCCTTCGTGGAACGAATCTGGGAAGTGTCCATGTGCCGGGGCGGTACATCGGAGCGTCTGTCCTGGTGCACTGTTCACTGGTCGCTCTTGTGGTGTACCTACCGCGAGCAATTCCACCTAAGGCCTATTCGTGGGTTTCTCCGGCGCCGTCGGTCCCGAAGATTTATTATCGCGTTCCGGTGTTCGCTGCCCCCGAGTTGCCCCGCATCGCGCCGGCCGGTCCTGGCGGCAGACCCGGCTCGGGATTTGTGCCGAGGCAGGCTCCCGTTCTCGGCAACACCGCCCAGCACCCCTCCATGACTATCGTCTCCAAACTGGTTCATCCGGATAATTTCCGTCAGACCATTTACCAACCATCTTCTCCGCCTGACCTGAAAATCCTCGCCTATCAAAAGGTGCCGAACATGGTGTTGGGTCATGGACTCGATCCGTTGAAAGTGCCACTTAGCCCAAACAATGCTCGGCCGGCTGAGGCCAAGCGTCAGATTTCTGCCGTTCTTGCACCGTCACTTCCCGCAAACGCTGATTCGTCCAGCCCGTTAACCACATTTCTCAAGTCACCCGGAAGCCAGTCACGTCTTCTCCTGCCACCTCCCGGTGGCGGAGCACCGACTGAGCGCTCGAATCTTGGAACGAGCCCGTCCTCTGGAGGTTCGGGGGACCCTGCGGATCTTGTCGCTCTAGGAGTGGATCCAGCAAGCTCGACCGATCGGTTCGCATTACCGACAGGTAATCGCTCGGGCGAGTTCACAATCGCCCGGCCGGCGGGCGGCGAGGGCTCGCCAGGCGGAGATCCCAAGGGCGCTTTGGGTGGCGGGAGCGGGGGCGGAAACCACGGCGGAGATGGAAGCACAGGCCTCGGAACGGAGGGAGAGGGAGGCGGCGGACGGAATTCCGGAGGATCAGGGTCGATTAGCATTGCCGGGAGTAGCGCGGGCCGGGATCCCGCTGTGCTCGATCCATCGCCGGTCCTGAGCATGGTGTATCCAGTACCCGCCCAACCGCTCAACGTGCGAAGGAATACTCTAGTTATTTCCGCCGGCCCAATTGGCGGGGGCGCTTTAAATGTTTACGGAGTCCTGAATTGCGGAAAGATTTACTCGGTCTTTCTGCCCATGCCCGGCGGTAGTTGGACGATGCAGTACTGCGACAAATCTACATTAGAGCGAAAGCCATCGGACCGTCGAGCTGCCGTAGTGCAGCTTGAAACGCCCCTCATTCCTCCTGACGTCGATCTCACTCACCGCTTTGATTTCAAGCGCGTACCGGCCCCGCCGGAGAAATCGCATCGAATGATCATCTTGAAAGGAACCATTGCGGCCGATGGAACGGTTGAGCACGTTGTTGTCTATCAAGGCGTCGTTCCGGAGATGGACATGGCAGCAAGAGTTGCTTTCAGCCGCTGGAAATTCAAACCTGCTATGCGCAACGGGAAGCCGCTTGAGGTCGAGGTTCTGGTCGGCATCCCCCCTGCCGCAGGCAGAGACCACATAAATCGCTAAGGTAGCGTCAGGCTCTTTCGTCTCTCGCCGGTGACAGACTCAAGTCTCTGATCGAGGACACCGAGGTGTCTTCGTTGCGGAGCATGGTTTCTATAAATGTGCACAAGGTTACACATCTTTTGTCTACCACGGATACCTTAGGCGGCCCTGTCGCGACAATGTACTAATGTAGGCAATGGACTTAGCTCTCAGAGTGCCCTTGATGACACTGAGCGCTCTTTTTGGTACGTGAGTTGCCATTTTTCGGCCCCGTGCTCCGAGCAGCAGCTCGGTAGCCCAGCCCAATAGTCCCCGCATACTGTTCCACTTCAGGGTTGGGATTCGCGTGCCCCAGGGGCGGGCAGGCCTAGGACTGGCTGCGCCGGCTAACCAGGGGTGTAAACAGGGGGAACGAAAGTGCCCGATCAAATTGCCCTTTGCTTCCTGACTCAGGACCTAAGTTTTGCAGAGCCGTTATCGCGGACACTTGGCGCAGACTTCCTTACGCATTCAGCGGTTTTCAGTCAGTTCAGCCAAACGTCCCACATTCCCCCGCGGTACGACGTGTTTTTGCTCGATCTGCGCTCGGCGAGCATAGGAGACGACGAGGAGTCGGGACTGCGGTTGGTAGAAGCAATCGCCAAGATCCCGTTGTCTCCTCCGGTTGTGGTCCTTTGCGATGAGGGGAGAGGCCACATCCTTCTGGGTGCGATCGAGCGCGGCGCCTATGACACCATTACCAACCCGCCCAATATGGCCGAATTGCGACTCGTGTTGCGTCGTGCCCACCGAGCGTACGCGGCCGAGCGGGAAGTTGAGCGTCTGAGAGCCAGCGCGCGTGAATCGGGCAGGCTGCACGAGCTTTTGGGCACGTCCACAGCTATGCAAGAGCTGTTCCGACTCGCGCAGAAGATCGCTCCGTGTGACGTGAGCGTGCTGATTACGGGTGAAACGGGCACGGGCAAGGAGCTGCTGGCGCGCGCCATCCACTCGATGAGCAGCCGTGGTGCGCGACCGCTGGTTGCGTTTTCCTGTGCGAACCTTCCGGATACACTGGTCGAGGACGAGCTGTTCGGGCATGAAAGAGGCGCGTTCACCGGCGCGCTCACGATGCGTCGCGGGAGGATCGAAGCTGCCGATCAATCCACCCTCTTCCTAGATGAAATTGGCGATCTTGGCCTTAGCCTGCAACCCAAATTCCTGCGCGTCTTGCAGGAGCGCACCTTCGAGCGGCTGGGCAGTAATGGCACGGTTCATGTAAACATTCGGTTGATATGCGCGACGAACCGCAAGCTTTCCGATCTTGTCCAGCAAGGAAAGTTCCGCGAGGATTTGTACTATCGTCTGAACGTCGTGCAGATGCACCTGCCCGCCCTTCGCGAGCGCCGCGATGATATCC
Source organism: Candidatus Cybelea sp. (assembly GCA_035622135.1). Taxonomy (GTDB): domain Bacteria; phylum Acidobacteriota; class Terriglobia; order Acidiferrales; family UBA7541; genus Palsa-295. The sequence continues at coordinate 41,592 of DASPVZ010000008.1, forward strand.
CGCTGCTCGCCCAGCATTTTCTCGAGAAATCGGCCGAGCAGTTTAAGAGGAAGACGAAAAGGTTCTCCCAGTCAGCGATGCGAGCGCTAGAGGAATACGTTTGGCCGGGCAACGTTCGCGAGCTGCAAAACGTTGTTCAGCGCGCGGTTGTGCTTTCCGAAGGCCCATCGATCGAAAGCTGGCAGCTGCCTGCGGTTCTTCGGAGCAGTTGCGACGCACCTCAGCAATTGTCCCGCTCGTACGAGGACGAGGTTCGCGAGTTTAAACGCCGACTCGTGCTGCGCACGCTGCGGGAATGCGGATGGCGGAAAGCGGAAAGCGCGCGCGTTCTGGGAATGGCCCGCGGGTATTTGCACCGGCTCATCAATCAGCTTGGAATTCAGGAATTCGAAGAAGAGATCCCGGTGGCTGTTCAGAGTCAAATTCCTCCTTCGATCCGAGTCATGTGATTCGGCGAGTTAGCTTCAGCGTATCTGTTGAAGGTAGAATCCGCCGGTGCCGACTTCCGGGGATGATTCTCTGAGCAGCGTCTGTCTGGCCTTTCTCAGGGCAGCGCAGAACGAGGATGGCGGCTGGGGCTTTCACAAAGGGGCTCAAAGCAGGGTCGAACCCACCTGCTGGGCCTTGTTCGCTTTGCGCGAGCTCGAGTCGGCGTTCGACCGCGAGAGTGCGGGGTTGCGCTTTCTGCGCTCGACGCAACTTAGCGACGGTTCCTGGCCGGCATGCCCGAGCCAAACGACCGGCTGCTGGGTTACCTCGCTTGCTTCTTGGGTCTTGAGCGCTGACGCTCGGTCTAGGGATGCCGTCGCCGCAGGCCTGCGCTGGATCATAAATGACTGGCCGGGGCGGGAACCTCTCCCCGCGCGGATCATCCGCAAACTGTTCGTGCGAACGTGCGCCGCTCGGCAGAACGATTCGCTGAGAGCTTGGGGTTGGACGCCGGGCACGGCGAGTTGGGTCGAACCTACGGCATTTGCTCTATTAGCGATTGAACATGCTCCAAAGGAGCTGGTTCCCGCTGCGGGCGAGCGACGCCGGGCAATGGCCACGGCGATGCTTTACGACAGGATGTGCCCGGAGGGCGGCTGGAATTGCGGGAATCCCATGGTATACGGCGTTCCCGGCCAACCGCTGATCGAGCCGACCGCATGGGCACTGCTTGCCTTACGTCGGGAAAATCAATCGGAACAGAAGATCCAGAGCCTTCGGTGGCTTTCCTCCGCTCTTGCGAATGTCTCAGCTGCTGGCTCGCTCGCACTCGCAGAGATTTGTCTTGAGGCCTATGGCGTTGCATACGGGGCGAGCGCGCCAAACCTGCGCGCGCTCTATCGGCAAAATCAGTTTCTCGGAAACGTGCAAGTCATGGCTTGGACTTGCCTAGCTCTCGGGCCACGGACGAGTTGGTTCGGAGGACCGGCGAATGCGCACGCCTGAAGGCGTACTGATCCCGCCGTTCCAGCGGCGACCCTCGCAGGTAGCCATTCGGCGGGTCGCGAGCTACGAGCAGAACCTTGTTGACATCCTCTACGAGTCGCTCTGCGAGTTCCAAAAATCGAGCGCAGGCCTTCAGGACACCGGACCAGCCACAGAGACCCATCGACCGATCGGAGCCATACGCGGCAAGACTGTACTGCTCAAGCCCAATTTTGTTGGACTCGATCCGCTCGGATGCATGAACACGCACCCTGCCGTTGTAGCCGCAGCGCGTGAATCGTTTCTGAGGCTAGGGGCTGCCCGGGTTCTGATCGGCGACGGTCCGGCGATGGACCGGGACACGGAGGCAATCGTCGAATCGGTGCGACTGCGAGAATTCATAGGGCCGCTCGAACGAACCTTCGTCGACCTGAACGTTGACGATGTGACCCGGGTCCCACTGACGACGCGCGCATCGCGGCTGAGGGAGCTCTATTTCCCAAACACTTTGCTGCGCGCCGATTTCGTCGTTTCGATGCCGAAACTGAAGACGCATCACTGGGCCGCGGTAACACTCTCGCTGAAAAACATGTTCGGCACGGTGCCAGGCGGCTGTTACGGCTGGCCGAAGAATGTTCTGCACTGGGCCGGAATCGATCGATCGATTCTCGACATCAACGCGGCAGTGCGCCCCGATTTTGCCATTGTGGATGGAATTGTGGGCATGGAAGGAAACGGTCCGATCCAGGGGACGCCTAAGCCCGCGAATGTCTTGATTCTTGGCGACGATCCGGTGGCGGTCGACGCAACGTGCTGTCGGATTATGGGATTGCGGCCAGAAAGGGTCAAGCATATTGCGGGAGCGGGAACGATGCTGGGGCATGTCAGCGCGAACAGGATCGAGCAGCTCGGCGAATCCGTCGCGAGCCTTCGGACGCCTTTTGCGGTCCTAAAGGAGTTTGAGAAGCTGCGGGAGGGCGGAAAGGCAACCCGGTTGGCAGCAATCTAATGGCGAAACGAGGTACCCGCCGTCACCAGAAGGACGAGAGTGGAATTCGGCATGCAGGTAAGGAGGTGGGGTTGGCCCGCCGAGCCGGGTGTGTCCAAATGATGACACGGCGAGACGAGCACGGGAGCGGGTCGTGCACGGTTCAAGCACTGCGCCAACCCTTTGCAGCTCAGTGAACCAACGAAGGCGTGAACCTCCTTGGAACAACGTTCAAACACCTCACGCAGATTGGATGGAGAGGCCATGACGCGGAGCAATGAAGCGGGCCAAACGTTCACGGTCCCAGAGCGGGGAGGCGTCGCCGTTGAATTTGCCTTTATCCTCATCGTCTTGATGACCATAGTGCTGGGGATCATGGATTTCGGCAGGGCGCTCTATGCCTACCATTTCGTCAGTCACGCCGCCAAATCGGCCGCACGTTGGGCGGCAGTCAATGGAGCGACTTGCGGAGCTCCCAGCTCGACCTGCGATTCCTGCGACAACAGCTGCAACGGTACGCCACCCATGAACAACGGGCCTGCCTCAGCGGGCGACATAGAAAGCTATGTGACGAGCCTTGCGCCGCCGGGGATTAATACAAGCGCGCTCACTACAACTGCGAATTGGACCAGCAACGCCGATAGCCCGGCGGTGTGCACACAGGCCGTCGGCGGGATCGGCCCTTACGAGAACTATCCGGGATGCACAGTACAGGTGCAGGTCAGGTATCAGTTCACTTTCTTGTTTCCGCTGGTCAGCAACAAGACGCTGACGCTGTCCGGCACGTCGGAGATGGTGATTGCGCATTGAGTCGACACACGTCTGCTGGCCGGGTCTGTCATCGAAGAGTGGCCCCGTCGGGAAGCATCGCCTCGCGCCCGAAAGGGTCGTTGAGAGCATATGAGCGAATCGGACATGGCGATTGCCCCTGGCGGGCCACTTGGATCCGCGCCGGCCATCATTGCGGCGCCGGCGGGATCGAACGCGCGAACGATTGAATGGCTGAAGTTGGTGTTTTCATTTCCTGCGATGTTGGGGGTTGCGCTGGTTGGCCGGGCGTTTTATGACCTCCGCACATTCTTCGTAGATCCTGACCTATGGTGGCACATCAAGAGCGGGCAAGCGATCCTTGCAACGCACAACTGGCCCACAACCGATCCATACTCGTTCACTGTAGGCGGGCAACCGTGGGTCGCCTACGAGTGGCTCGGCGAAGTGGTCACGGCCTGGTTGTATCGCAGGGGAGGGCTGGCTGGACTTGAGACATTTCTGGTCGTCTTCGGCTTCCTTATTGTCATTGCGCTTTACATCCTTGCGACGATGCGTTCGGGGAATTCGAAGGCAGCATTCGTTGTGGTTGGGCTGGCCACTTCGCTAGTTACCGGACAATTGACGCTCAGGCCGCAGATGTTCGGTTACCTCTTTCTGATCCTCACGCTGATCATCCTCGAGCTCTTCCGGCAAGGCAAGCGCAAGGCCATCTGGTTGTTACCGGTAATGATGCTGGTGTGGGTAAATACCCATGGCTCTTTCATCATCGGTTTGGGCGTGATTCTCGTCTATTGGATAAGCGGGCTCCTGGAATTCCGACTGGGCCGTATTGAGGCGAGGCGTTGGCGCCTCGAGGAGCGTCAACAGATCTCGTTCGCATTCCTTCTGAGTCTGGCTGTGGTCGCGATCACGCCGTACGGGACACAGCTCGCCGCGATCCCCTTCCGTTACGCGTTTTCGCTGCCGCTAAATGCAGCGAATATCCTGGAATGGAGACCGATGCCGTTCGATTTGCTTGGCGGTAAGATTTTCTTGGGATTGATGCTTGGGTTTTTTTTGGCTCAGTTTCTGGTGGACCTCGTTTGGCGCCTTGAGGATGTTGCACTCGTTTTTGCCAGTGCTGCGCTGTCGTGCATTCATCTTCGGTTTCTGCTCGTCTTTGTCCCCTTCTTCGTTCCCCTTCTGGCGCGAGCGTTTGCCTGCTGGCTGCGCCCTTACTCGCGTGCGAAGGATAAATACGTCCTGAATGCGATCTTGATGACAGTTATCGTCGGCGGGGTGATTCACTATTTTCCATCGATTGCATTCATAGAAGAAAAAGTGGCGGAACGCTTTCCGGTGCACGCCCTGCAATACCTCGAACAGCATCAGGTCGCTGGTCCGATGCTGAACGAGTATGGATTCGGGGGCTACCTTGTTTTCTCCGGTTACAAGACGTTCATTGACGGCCGGGGGGATGTCTACGAAACCGGTGGCGTGCTAAGCGACTATGTCCAGCTTACAGAACTGAAGCCGGGCGGTCTGGATGTTCTTCGGCGCTACCGGATTCAATCCTGCCTGCTTGGACGCGATGATGACCTCTCCGTCGTTTTGGCGGCCTTGCCGGGATGGCAGAAAGTGTATTCGGACCATACGAGCGTGTTGTTCATCCGGACTGATTCCACACAAAGCGCGCCCCAGCGCTAGCGCAAATGCAGCCGAGGCAACAACGCAGCAGCGAACTCGGAACCGGGAACGATCCGGTCCTGCGAGTGATGAAGTGGGTTGCCGTGCTCTGCGTCAGTTTCTTGGTCGTCGCCTACGTGGTGACAACGCCGCTTCAGGATTTCGTGGAGTACTGGACCTCAGCCCACCAGATCGTAGCGGGAAGGAATCCGTATTCGTTGCTCGAGCTTTTCCAGTTGCAGCTTCGTCTCGGATGGCAGGAAGCGGTCCCTCTGATGAACCTGACTCCTCCCTGGGCGCTGCCTCTGATCGCTCCAATTGGGTTTGCTAAATCGTACGCGATAGCTTGGCTTGCCTGGGTCACCGTTTTGGTCCTGGCGCTATGGTGGTCGACTCGGTTACTCCTCGACCTCTATTCCGGTGGCAGGAGCATCTTCCCGTCAGAACCACGAAACAGGGAGCCGCTCATCGCGTTTACATTTTATCCAGCTGTTTGGTGTCTAAGATTTGCTCAGATAACCCCGTTGGTGCTGGCTGGTGTTGCGGGGTTCCTTTGGTTTGAATGCCGCAACCGGCACGTGCGCGCCGGAATGTGCTTGGCTATGGCAACAATCAAGCCACACCTGCTTTATTTGGTTTGGTTGGCGATGCTGTTCCGGCTGTTTAGGAAGAGGGATTGGGTAGCGGCGACTTCACTTGCGTCAGTCCTCGTATTGTTCACGTCCATGGCGATTCTGATGCGTCGGACTGTCCTGCAGGATTATGGGACATTGTTGCGAAGCGGCTATACACACCTTTTTCCCTCTGCACTCGGAGCCATCGTGCGCTATCGGTTTGCTAAGGTCGACACTTTCCCGCTGCAGTTTGTCGCTCCGCTCGCTGGCACGATCTGGTTTGTTTGCTACTGGCGGAGGCGAAGGGACGACTGGCAATGGAAGGAGAACATGCCCCTGCTTGTTACGATTTCCTTGCTGACAACCGCATACGGATGGACCTTCGACCAGGTGCTGTTGTTGGTACCGATCGTTGCAGTCGCGGCGCGCTGCGCGATGGCCGGGGAGAAACTGCCCCGAAAACTCATGATTTTGTACACATCAATGAATATTGCGCTATTTCTTCTCTTCAGTTTTTGGAAGGACGTTGCGTTTGCTGCCGCACCGCTGGCAATTATGGCTGTGTTGCTAAAATTCACGCCACATGAGTCACGGGTTCGCCTAGCTCCCGTCTACGGTGGTTCGGAACCATGACGGTCCGCATTGATCCGGCAAGGTCAGATCAGTGAACTCAACGAGGACCGCGCAGGTTAGTCTTGTGCCGGAAGCTAAGACCGTCTACGAACCGGAGCAAACGCTATCCACCCCCTGCTCTGAGCCGGCATACCTCGTAGGTGTCACCGGTTAAATATACCCACCGGCGCGCAAGTGTCTTCAAACAGTAACGCTTCTGCCGCGCGAACGCTTGCTCGCGCCTTATCTCTCCCCAACAGGTCGGTAAACCGTGCGGAATCAGTAGGTAGAGCGTGGTCAAGGCTGAACCGAGATTGGTTCCTGGAATGCTTTGTGGGCAGAGCGCGGTACGGGCCTGCGCACGATCACAAGAGAACATTTCGAAAGGAAACACATGAAGAATCTTCTGAGGCTTTGGAGGGAAGAGGAGGGCCAGGATCTTGTGGAGTACGCGCTGCTGGTGGTCCTGGTGGCGCTCGGAGCGATTGTCGGAATGAGCACGGTGGCGACCGCGATCAACAACGTCTTTAAAACCGCAGCTTCGAACCTCAGCACGACGTAATCGGTCGTTGGGGAGCACGGGGGAGAGTGTGGCCGCAGGTCATTGTGGGCTGTGAGGAAGTCAAGCCCTACGGCCGGGGTCCCGCAAGCTAGCAGCTGAACCAGATAGAGGATGACGAACTTCTTGGAGGCAGAAAATGAAGGGCTTGATCGAAAGGCTTTGGAGGGAAGAGGAAGGCCAGGATCTTGTGGAGTACGCACTGCTGGTGGTCCTGGTGGCGCTCGGAGCGATTGTCGGAATGAGCACGGTGGCGACCGCGATCAACAATGTCTTCCAAACTGCAGCTTCGAACCTCAGCGCGACGTAACCATCCGGTTGCGTGGGGTGGCATAAAGGGCTGTCGCGGGACCCGCGGGCGGACGGGCAAATGAGGAGCTGCGACCAAGGCTCTGTGAGCAACGAGTAACAACGCAGGAGCAGGAGGCCGAGGGCCCCCGGACAAAAACCAGCCCGGCCGGCAGGTAGCGAGTCCTTCGAGGTATGGGATCGGACGGTGACAATTCCTACGCATATCATTTGGATCAACGCGCTGGCGTTGACGTCCTTCGCGGGCGTGCTGGACTGGCGCACGCGGCGGATTCCGAATTGGCTAACTGTTCCGGCCCTACTCGCTGGCATTGGGATCAATTCAGTTTTGCTCGGTTGGCGGGGAACGACCAGCTCGCTCGAAGGGGCAGCTCTCGCCCTGGGCATTTTGCTTCCGCTCGTGCTGCTGCGCGCGCTCGGAGCCGGTGACTGGAAATTGATGGGAGCAGTGGGCGCGATTTTGGGTCCGGCCCGGCTGTTGGTGCTTTTGCTCGCGAGCATTTTCGCGGCCGGGTTGATGGCCCTCGTGGAAGTTGTACGGCAGGGCGCGGCGAAGCAAACGGCGCTGAATCTGTTTGTGCTGGTTCAAGGCTTCTTTACCTTCGGATTGCGGCCGAATCCAAAGATTTCGCTCGACAATCCCGGATTGCTGAAGTTGCCCTTCGGAGTGGCCACGGCACTGGCGACGGCTTGCTGTTACGTCACGTTTTTTTGGCATTTGAGGTAACCGGAGACCCTCATGAACACAAGACGGCTGATCGTTGGGATGGCAGCCGCGTTGGTCATCGCCTTATTGGCGAGCACCTATGTGTACCGGCAGATGAAGAATCAAACGGCAGTGCCAGCCGTAACACAGCACATTGTGGTGGCGGCGGTCCCGCTTCAGATTGGGGCAAGGGTGGATGCGTCGAATTTGCAGCTGATTCCGTGGCCGGAGGGCGAGCCGGTGGCCGGAATGTTCACAAGGATCGAGGATTGCCAGGGCCGGGCTCTGATTCGGCCGGTTGTGGCGAACGAACCGATCCTCGAAGACAAGCTGGCACCCAAGCGGGCCGGAGCGGGATTGTCAGCGGCAATTCCGGAAGGAATGCGTGCGCTCAGCGTGGCAGTTAACGAAGTGGTCGGAGTAGCGGGATTCGTCGCGCCGGGAACGATGGTGGACGTGCTGGTCACCGGGCAGGTGCCCGGTGCGCAGGGAAGCCAGAACATCACGCGCACGATCCTGGAAAATGTTCCCGTTTTGGCGGCGGGACAGAAAATTGAACAGGACCGCGAGGGCAAGCCGCAGACGGTTCCTGTGGTCACCCTCTTGGTTTCCCCTGAGGATGCGGACAAGCTGGCGATGGCCAGTACGGAAGGCAAAATCCAACTCGCGCTACGTAACACGATCGATACCAAGACGGCAAATCCCCCCGCCGTGCTCCAGGCTGCATTGTTCGCCGGCCCAGCGGCTCCGGCACCAGTTCACGTCGAGCACAGAGTCGTTCCGAAGGGGCCACCTGCGCCGTATGTGGTGGAAGTGATCGTTGGAACGAAGAAGGAAGAAAAGAGCTTCCAAAACCCCTGAGAGATGGAAATCTAATGTACACAACCAATCGGCAACAAGACCGCCTGCCTGTGTTCACAATCACGGGGGCTGTCTTATTGGCAGGGTCAGCCTTGCTTTGCGCAGGAAGAGCGCACGCACGGCAGGCCACCGTTCCAACCAATCCGGCTCAGAGTTCAGCAGGCCAGACTGCCGCTCTGCCAGCTCCGCCGCAATCTGGCACAGCACAGCCGAATGAAGAATCGGAGGCTCCGCAGACACTCCATCTTCTGGTCGGAAGGTCGCTCGTGATCACCTCGCCGACCCGGATCAAACGTGTATCGCTGGCCGATCCCTCGATAGCCGATGCCGTGGTGGTGAGCCCAACGCAAGTTGTCGTCAACGGAAAGGCGCCGGGTGGCGTTTCGCTGATTATCTGGGACGAAGCGGGACAGAGTCAGTCGTTCGAAGTTTCCGTAGATATAGATGTACTCGGCCTGACACAGAAGATCCATGAGGTGTTTCCCTCTGAACCTGTACAAATCGAAACGTCGGGGAACGTGGTCATGCTGTCGGGCAGGATCTCCTCGGCTCAGGTGGCGGATAAGATTTTAGAGGTGGTCAAGGGTGCCGCGCCCAACGTGACGAGTTTGATGGAGGTTCCAGCACCTCCGGTGGAGGAGATCTCCTTACAGGTACGATTCGCAGAGGTGAACCGGCAGGCCGTCCAGGAGCTTGGCGCGAACTTGATTCGGAATTTCGGTTCCAATATGCCGATGTCGATTAGCACGCAGCAATTTTCTCCGCCACAGCTCGGAAGCCTGACCACAACCACGACGAGCGGAACAACCACCACAACTTCAACCTCCGGCCAGAACACGTTTACGCTGAGCAATCTGTTGAATATCTTCATTTACCGGCCGGATCTTGACCTTACGGCGCTGATTCAGGCGCTGCAACAGAATGACCTTCTCGAAATTCTGGCGGAACCGAACCTGCTGGCCGATTCTGGAAAGGAAGCAAGTTTTCTAGCCGGCGGGCAGTTCCCCTATCCCGTGCCGCAGGCCACGGGCGGCAGCGTGCCGGTGATCACGATTCAATTCAAGGACTACGGGGTCCGTCTGAACTTTACTCCCACTGTGAGAGAGGACGGATTGATCCACCTGAAAGTGGAACCCGAGGTCAGCACACTTGATTTTAGCAACGCTCTTACGCTTCAGGGGTTCGTGATTCCGGCGCTGGCCATCAACCACGCTATGTCCGAAATGGACTTGAGAGACGGCCAGAGCTTCGCCATCGCGGGGTTGCTAGACAATCGTGTGATCGAGCAGTTTGAGAAAATCCCGGGTATCGGAGACATTCCCGTCATTGGGAAGCTCTTCCAGAGCCGATCGTTGACGAAATCCGACAACGAGTTACTCATCATGGTAACTCCGCACATCGTGCGGCCGCTTTCACCGAGCGAAGTTCCACAAGGGCCGTCGTTTCCGGTTCCGTTTATGAGACCAATTCCGCCGGCAGGGCAGAAGCCCGGTTCCCAGTAGGGAAACCGGTCGGGCACCCATAGGAGGGCCCGGCAAGGTTCAGAAAATGCTTACCGTAGCCATCGTGAGCGTAGACCCGACGAGCTCGGCACAGCTTCAGGCGAGCTTGGAACAGACCGGGCGCGTCAAAGCGATACGACAGTGGACCATTCCCGCCGACCACATCCCGGAGTCCCCGGAGGGAGTTCCGGAGGTTGTGTTTCTGGACTTGACGCGAGATACCGATCCGTACTTTTCATTTGCTGCCTTGGTGCGGCGGCTGCATCCAGCCACGAAACTGATCGCGTGCTCGGCAATCTCACCGCCGACGCACCAGCTTTTACTCGAGGCCATGCGCAGCGGCGTGCAGGATTTCATTGCGAAGCCGACGAGCGTCGATACGTTGAAGGAACTACTGACTCGCTTTGCAACCGAACTTGATGCGAAAAGCCAGCCCTCGCTGAACAAACTGCTGGTGGTCATGGGTTCGAAGGGCGGCGTAGGGGCCACGACAGTAACGGTGAATTTGGGCGTTCAGCTGGCGACATTTGCACACAAGCGGGTGGCCATCCTCGATTTTGCACGTCCCCTCGGGAATGTACATCTGCTCCTTGACCTGCATCCGAAGTTCGGGATTCGCGACGCCGTCGAAAATATGGATCGGCTCGACAGCCATTTCTTCAACGGGCTCCTGACGCAGCACAAGACGAAATTGCATGTGTTGTGCGGCGCGACGCAGCCGGAGGAGTGGCAGGCGATACCCATACCAATGTTGGAGCGCGTGGTGAACGTAGCGCAGAACGATTTCGATGTTGTTCTGCTGGACGTAGGGTCGCAATTTTCCTCGGAATGGAGCACCGTGTTGAGGGCCGCACGCATGGTTCTGGTGGTTGCGGAGGCCAATGTGCCAGCGCTTTGGACACTGGACCGACGACTGCTCGCGCTGGGCGGGTTCGGCATGCACAGTGATCGGGCGCGCGTCATCATCAATCGCTGGCACAAAGCTGATGACGACGTTCTGAGGACGATCGAGAAGAACATCAAACGTCCGATTTTCGCGTGCATTCCAAACGATTTTCGAAAAGCCAGCGAGGCCGTCAATCTGGGCACGCCCATCCTTGATAATCACAACAATGTGTTGACGAATCGTTATCGCCAGATTGCTGCTCAATTGGTGGGCATGGAAGTTGGTGTGGCGCCCCCGAAGAAGAGCGCGCTAGGCAATTTTTTTTCGCTGACGAAGAGGTGATGAACCATGGCGCCTGCATCGGTGACTTCGACGCGCACGGATTTCCATGCGGTTAAAGCGGCGATTCACCGCAAGCTGCTTCAAAAGCTGAACTTGGATCGCCTGAACGATATAGGCCGCGAGGAAGTTCGCCGAGAAGTAGGGCAGATACTCGAAGGTCTCGTCGTCGGCGAATCCACGCCGATGAATCTGCAGGAACGCGAGCGCCTAGCGCAGGAAGTGTTAGACGAGGTGTTCGGACTGGGCCCCCTTGAGCCTTTGCTGGCGGATGCGAGCATAACCGACATCCTGGTGAACACGCATAAGCAAATCTACGTTGAGCGCCGGGGAATTCTCGAGCGGACAGCCGTGCAATTCCGTGACGACACACATCTCATGGGAATCATTGACCGGATCGTCTCGGCCATCGGGAGGCGCGTGGACGAATCTTCGCCCATGGTCGATGCCCGGCTCGCCGATGGTTCACGCGTGAACGCGATCATTCCCCCCTTGGCGGTCGACGGCCCCTGCTTGTCCATTCGACGTTTTGGCCAGGACCGCTTGTCGGCCGAGGATTTGATTACAAATAATACCCTGACTCCGCACATGCTCGAACTGCTGCAAGGATGCGTGAAAGCGCGCCTGAACGTCTTGATATCCGGAGGAACAGGCGCCGGCAAGACCACGCTCTTAAACGTACTCTCCTCCTATATATCCAATCGCGAGCGAATCGTGACGATTGAGGATGCCGCGGAGCTACAGCTTCACCAGGATCACGTCGTTCGTTTAGAAACTCGTCCTCCCAACATCGAGGGTAAAGGCGCAATTTACCAGCGACAACTGGTGATCAACTCGCTCCGCATGCGGCCCGACAGGATCATCGTTGGTGAAGTTCGAGGTGAGGAAGCGCTGGACATGTTGCAGGCCATGAACACCGGTCATGACGGCTCGTTGACGACCATTCACGCAAACACCCCGCGCGACGCCTTAAGCCGCCTGGAAACCATGGTAGCGATGACAAGCCTCAACATTCCCGAGCACGCCATCCGGAGACAGATTGCGTCGGCCGTTGATGTCGTCATTCAGGTGAGCCGCTTGAGCGATGGTACACGGAAGATCGTTAGCGTAGCGGAGATTACCGGAATGGAGGGCGAGGTTGTCACGATGCAGGAGATCTTTGTCTTCCGCAAGCGGGGCATTCGCGAGAACGGGGAAGTGGTCGGTGATTTTCGACCCACCGGAATTCGACCCAAGTTCTCCGAGCGGCTGCTGGTGAGCGGCATTCGGCTCCCGATATCCATGTTCGAACTGGAGCACCTACACCAATGAGGATGAACCGCTTGCCGGTCGAATACACAGCGCGGGGTGTGCTATGGCTCTGCTGATTTCGATTGCTACCTTTGTCGTCGTTGCGCTTGCGTCTTTGGCCGTTTGGCTTCTCGTTGCGGCCGGCGGCAGGCAGGAGGTCGTCCGCCAAAGAATGGAAGCGGTGCAAAAAGCGGAGCGGCGTGGGGGAGAAATCGCAACGGCGACGGCATTGCTCCGTGATGAAATGCTGAGCAGTGTCCCTGCCGTCCACCGCGTGCTTGCTCGTTGGTCGTGGTCAACCCGTCTTCGCGAATTGATCAGTCAATCCGGATTGAAAGTAAAGCCGGCAAACCTTCTTACAATCTGCGGTGTCGTTGGGTTAGCAACCTACTTGCTCATGGGATATTACGCACCTCGATTCCCCCTTCCGCTCGTTGCGGGGCTGGCCCTCTCGGCAGCACCCATGGGTATCGTGATGTGGATTCGCAGGAGCAGATTCCGGAAGTTCGAAGAGCATTTCCCCGAGGCGCTCGATCTTCTGGGGCGCGCGGTGCGTGCCGGGCACGCCTTTACAACCGGACTAGAAATGATTTCAAAAGAAGCACCTGAGCCGATCGCCAGCGAATTTCGGAAAACATTTGACGAGCAGAACTTCGGTCTACCGCTGCGCGACGCCCTCCTAAATTTGGCCGAACGGGTCCCTCTGATTGACGTTCGGTTTTTTGTCACCGCCCTGCTCATCCAGAAGGAAACCGGCGGAAATCTGGCTGAAATCCTGGACGGTCTGTCGCGCGTGATCCGAGATCGCTTCCGTATCTATCGGGAAGTTGGCGTCAAAACTGCGCAGGGGAGGTTGACAGCTGCAATCCTCATCGGATTACCGCCTGTCCTAATCGCCGTGCTCGGCGCATTGAACCCGCATTACGAAGGGATGTTGTTCGCGGACCCGGCTGGGACAACTGTCTTAATGATCGCAGCCGGCCTGCAGATATTGGGGTCGATCATTCTGTGGAAGATCGTACACATTGACGTATGAGCGCAGGAGAGTGAAATGGCCTGGGCTGTCAGCACACTAACGTTTTTCGCGACCATAGCAGTGATTGGCTCGGTGCTGTACGCGTTTTTACCGGGACAAGTAGGCCCGGCGAGCCGGCTGTCACAGCTGCTGAACTCGACTTCGCCGCGGACGACGGAGCGCCGTTTTGCGAAGCGACAGCAGGAGAAGATGCGCGATACGCTGGCCGCGGTAGGAAAGGTCATACCCTCAGGATTTGGAAGCCGATCCCAGATGGAGCTTTTGATGTTGCGGGCCGGCTATCGCAATTCGAGTGCGAGCCTGGCGGTCCGTGGAGTGAGGATTTTGCTACCCATTGTTCTCCTAAGCGCGGTGTTCTTCAGTGGTATTTACCGCTCGAACCCGGTCATGTTCCTTGCGTCGGCGGCAGTGGGAGGCTACCTGCTTCCCGAGATGTGGCTGACTTGGCGCGTGCGTGCACGTCAACACCGCTTGCGTCTAGCTTTGCCAGACGGGTTGGACTTGCTCGTGATCTGCGTAGAAGCCGGCCTGGGGCTGGATCAAGCCCTGGTGCGAGTCGCGGAGGAGTTACGCATTACTCACCCTGACCTCAGTGACGAATTCCAGCTTGTCAATCTCGAGATGCGCATCGGAAAGACGCGAATCGAAGCTTTGCGAGAACTCGCTCGAAGGACCGGTTTGGAAGATATCAAAGCACTGGTTGCCATGTTAATTCAGACCGAGCGATTTGGTACCAGCGTTGCTCAGTCCCTGCGCATTCATTCTGACGATATGCGCGTGAAGCGTCGCCAGCGTGCCGAGGAATTGGCGGCTAAGACTACGGTGAAGATGGTTCCGGCCCTGGTCTTTTTTATTTTCCCGGCATTGATGGTTGTGATTTTGGGTCCCGCGGCCATCATTCTGATGCGCCAATTTCCGGTCCGTTAAGGCCAGGTCAGGTCAGATCGGGGAACAAAGGCAGTTAACTTTCATGGAGGAAGGAGAAAGGACGTGGATGGCGTAACGCTGGTGCGAGTCGTTGCTGGGATACTGTTTGTCGTGGTTCTGTCCATTATTGTTTGGCGGCGAAAGCGTAAGGCGTCCGAGTAGGTTGCGAAAAGTCGGACTACCCGTGTCAGACGGGGTGGCGGACTATGTCTACGAATGGGCGTAACGGACAAGTCTATGTGTACAACAAGACGAAGGAGACTTTCGTCGCTACCGAGGCGACCGTAGCCGACTCGTATCTTTCCAGGCTTGTTGGGCTCCTCGGCAAGACGAAACGGTGGGCGCAGCACGGGAAGGGTCTGTGGATCATCCCATCTCGTGGAATACACACGATTGGTATGCTCTTTCCGATCGATCTCATCTTCCTTAGCAAAGAAAAGGAAGTTGTACACGTCGAGGAGTACGTGCGGCCATTTCGGATCTCTAAAGTATCGCTTAAGGCGATGAGCGTCTTAGAGTTGCCGCCCCACGCCATCTATCGTTCGCGCACGCAAGTGGGCGATAAGCTGGAAATAGCCCGGCTTAAGCGCGACCAGGCTGCGGCTAGCTAGAAATATGAGAGTCGCACGATTGCGCATGTCATCAAGGCTGACAAAAGGATGAAGGTAACAAAGTTTTGGCCGGGGTGTGTGCTCCTGCTTCTATTAGGTTCGCCCGCGATCTCCAGTGCCGGCCCAAGACACTGGTTCCATTCCCGGCGGAGTGGGCCAGTACAGGTGCACCGTCGCACGAATCATATCATCGTAAAACATCGCGTCGCGAAACACCCAAAGGTTCACCACGTTCGTAATCCCCATCGTTAGCCAAGCAGCGGATCACCCGAACTGATTGGCCCCGCAGGGGCGGCGAACCTTGTGTCATCCCCAGCCCATCTCGGCCGCGCTTGCCTCATGGCTGTCTTGATCCGGGAAGGTGTTGCTCGTTTGCGTACATGTCGACCAAAAGGCGCCCGAATTCAATCATCACCATTTAGGCACCACGCCTTGAGCGTTGTTTGCTACTCGCTGCCGGGAAGCGAGCGTGCCTAAAAGGTGATAGGTGATTGTTCGCGAGGTGAACATCCGGTGACGCAACGCGCACTGTGTTCGTCGCGACCTTCTTTTTGATTCCTTAGGGATAATGAAGTTAGGACGGGGAGCTTGGCTGGCGGATCGCATGCAAGTCCCGCATGGGTTTTTCTCAGCACGCACATGTTTGGAGGCTGCCGGATGAAGCCAATGCTTTGGATCGCGCCGGCTATTTTAGTGCTGTCGGTCACCGCACACGGGCAGGTGACTCCACAATGGGAAATCTCCGGAGACTATTCCTATGCGAGGGCAAACCTGAACGGCTCAAGTTTCACCTTGAACGGCGGAGGCGGCGCTCTCGCCCAGAACCTCAACGATTGGTTTGGAGCGCGATTCGAGGCCAACGCATTTGGCACAACGACGGCGGGAACGCGGGTGACCATGCAAACCGTCACATTTGGGCCGGTTTTCACCTATCGCAAACTCAGTCGTGTCACACTGTACGGTGATGTTGAGTTCGGCGATGTTCACGCCAGCGCGGGTTACCTCGGAATTTCTACCTCCGCGAATAAATTCGCGATGAACGCAGGGGGCGGGGTGGATTTTGCTCTCAATGAGAGGGCGGCCATTCGGGTACAGGGCAATTACCTGATGACGCGTTTCCTCAATGCACGGCAAGACAATCTTCAAGTCTCAACGGCCCTAGTCATACGAATCGGACAACAATACTAGTTCAGCGAGATTCGAGTTCACTGCAGGCAAATTACCGCTGAGACGATCGAGAGGATTCTCTGGACAGCCAGCGCTAAGGTGGGGCTTGTCCGTCGCCACGGTGACGCTCGCGGCGCTCGCCGGACGCGCAGCGTTGCTGCCCGTCCTTTCCATCCCGAGGGCCGGCCGTTCACGACGAATTCAATAATCTGCTCGCAGTGGATACCTTAGCCTGCGGCAGGCCGGACCGACTGTCGGCACCTACCATATATTCGGCTCCAATGACATGCCTAGTTCTCGCCCTGCTACTAGCGTGCATGAAGCACCTTTACGCGGGGCAGCCGAAAGGCTGTTTGGCCGTACGTTCCAGGGTGCTGGTATGCGTGATCCTGTTCGTGCTGCGCGTCGCAGCTGTGTCGCCGTTTTTTTCCCGCCGTCTTGGTCCGCGCCTTGGCCGGTCGACCGCGCGGTGGGAAAGGAGCGATTTATCCGTTCTCAGAGAAGCTTCCGAAGAAACAGTTGGTTCTCGTTTGCTACCATCCCGACCACACCCGCACATGGAATGGGTTTACAATGGCGCAGGCATCGACGCCTCCAAGATCGTTGGGCCCACGAATCGGGAGACGGAAAAAACGAAGAATTGATCGACTACTTCAAGGATCGGACTGTCTGGTTGTTCGAAGCCGACGAAAATCCGCCGAAACTTCGGCCTTACGGCGCAGCCCCTGCCAACTCCCCGTCAACGCCATCCCAAGCCGTGTCGGGTTCCTCCCATACGAAGAAAGCGATGCAACTGTGACCTCGCGAACCTCCCAACCCGATACCGCGCCGTTCGTCCCGGCTGGCGATTCGCCCGATCCGTGGGAAGCGGCGTATTTGCGCTTCCAGACCCCCGAACAGGAAATTCGAAAATTCGTGAAGCGCTTGCGCAAACTGCATACCGACGAGTGGCCTCGTGAAACTGAAATTGTTGAGCTCTTTTGCGGTCGCGGGAACGGCCTTGTGGCACTCGAACGCCTGGGATTCTCCTGCATTGAAGGAGTGGACATCTCCCCCCGGCTCGTGGCCCGCTATCACGGGCCGGCCAGTCTGTTGATTGGCGACTGTCGTTGGCTGCCCTTCGCGGATCAGAGTAAGGATGTCCTGATGGTACAGGGCGGCCTGCACCACCTGCCCGCCCTCCCCGACGACCTTGAACAAGTCTTATCTGAGATGCATCGCATCGTGCGGAGGAACGGGCGAGTAGTAATCATCGAGCCCTGGAATACCTCGTTCTTGAAGATCGTTCACGCCGTTTCCCACCTCCAACTCGCCCGTCGCATTTCAAGCAAGCTCGATGCTCTGGAAGCCATGATTGAGAACGAATGGTATACCTATCAGCAATGGTTGGGGCAGCCAGAAATGATCTCACGACGTGTCCGGGCACATTTCGACGTGGTTCAGGAATCGTTTGCGTGGGGCAAATGGAGCTTTTTGGGAAGGCCGCTTTGACCCGAGTCAAAACAGCATTGCCAGACAACGTCGAACCGGCGATCAAAACGCACTTACCCGATGTTTCGATCGTCATTCCATGCCTCGACCGAGCGAAACCGGTTGAGACACGCTCATCGGAACCCAAGTGGTTGTAGCGGGTTTGTGCCCAGTATTCAGTTATGCCGAAAAGTTTGATCGGCACTCGGTCTCCTTGCAGCAGTGGCTTCTGCGCATAAAGCTCGAGCGCCCGAGTTAATCTCAGTCGTTTTTGAAATATGTGCGTTTCGCGGCACGTAGTAGTATGGGCGGCCGGGCCCATAGGAACCGGCTAGGAGCAGCGGCACGTTTCTGCTCGCACGCGGGGTCATTCAGAAAGTCTCGAGATACCTCATGCGCAAGACGTGGCTGATTATCAAACGCGAATATTTGACTCGAGTCAAAACGAAAGGCTTCGTCATTGGCACGCTGATCGTGCCCATGCTGGGGATTGCGCTGGCTCTTTTGATTGCTTTTCTCGAAAGCCATGAGCCGAATCACAACCTCCGCCTGGCGATCGTGGATAATGCCGGGGGGCTAGCCTCTTCGGTCACACGGGCCCTCGATCACACAACCGAACACGGCAAACCGAGATTCACGATCGTGGAGTCAGTCGAGCGACCGATAGATTCGGCAGCTGTCGAGGAGGCCCTTCGCCGGAAAATCTCGAGCGGCGCGCTCGATGCCTTTTTGGTCATTCCGAGCGATCTCAATCAACCGACCGAGCTTCACACGGGGAATCCTGGCAACTTCCAGGTTCTCGCGCCACTCTCAACTGCCGTGGATCAAGCAACCATCGAGGCGCGCCTGACCGCCCAAGGAATCCATGTCGATGACGTCGGCCGGATTGTTCATACGGAAGATCTCGAAATCATTAAAGTCGGCGAGACCGGCGAGTCAGTTGAGAAGGGCCAAACGATCGGAGTGGCCATAGGACTTGTCGTTCTCCTGTACACGGCGCTCTTGATGTACGGAATCATTACCATGCGCTCTGTGCTCGAGGAGAAAACCACGCGAACGATGGAGGTCCTCATCTCCGTGGTGTCACCGTTCGATCTGCTTTGGGGAAAGATTCTTGGAGTGGGAGCAGCGGCGTTCACGCAATTCATCATTTGGACCGCTTCTCTCGCCCTGCTTTTAGCCTACGGTGCGCTTGCCGCCGGAGGCCTAAGCCCGGACTCCTCATTCCCGCAAATCCACATCCCAATCTCTTTGATGGTCTACATGGTCTTGTATTTCTGTGGCGGGTTCTTTCTGTATTCGAGCATGTTTGCGGCGGTCGGTGCAGCGTGCTCGAACGAGCAGGACGCCACGCAGTTGCAATGGCTGGCTACTGCACCTCTGGTGTTCTGCATGGTCGTCTATAGCGTCGTTCTGAGTGACCCATCCTCCACGGCATCGATCATCCTGTCTGAAATACCCTTCTTCTCGCCCGTGCTCATGACCCTGCGCATCTCGCTGCAGAATCCTCCCGCCTGGCAGATCGCTCTTTCGTTGGTGCTTTTGATCGCAACAACCGTTGCCGCCGTGTATGGCTCGGCTAGAATCTATCGCGTGGGCACACTCATGTACGGCAAGCGGCCCACGATGTACGAGCTCGTGCGCTGGCTTCGATATTCCTGAGAGGAGCAACATCAGATCGGGAACTGATGGGGCGATCTGCGGCACAATCCTTAGGCAATCCTGCGCACCGCAATTCGTGGCAGCAATGACTTGACCTCGGCCGATGAGATTCTGCCCGGGAGTTTCGCCAGGCAATTGGCCGCTCCGCACGCCACTGCGAAACGGATTGCCGCTTCGCCCGATAGGCGCCGCGCAGCAGCGACAGCGAATCCGGCCATGACTGCATCACCCGAACCGACCGTCGACAGTGGTTCTAGGTGCGGAGGCTGCGCGAGCCAGGTTGGCCCATTTTTGGCTTCGATCCACAGAAGACCCTCCGGCCCGAGAGATATCGCGGCGCTCCTCGCTCCCCGACCGATCAGCGCCGTTGCCGCTTCGAGAGTTGCAGCTTGACGTCTTAGTCGGCGGCCAACAACTTCTTCGGCCTCCTGTTTGTTCGGCTTCACGAAATCCGGACCGGAGGCCAGGCTTGCGCGCAAGGCCTCCCCGCTCGTATCCAAAAGAACTGGCGAGCCGGCAGTCTTGGCAACCGCAATCAGTACTCGGTAAAAGCTGGGCGCAACCCCAACGGGCAGGCTCCCCGAGATCACCACCACGGAGCCGGACCATTGCCCCTGAAGACCGCGTCTGAGCGTCTCAACCATTCGCTTCAACTCCGCTCGAGTCGGCTCCCCGCCCGGTTCGAGAACCTCCGTGATTCTGCCTGAATTCTCGATCAGTTCGAGATTCATCCGCGTGGGTTTGGTCGTGGAAATCGCAGCGAGTTGTATATCGAATTTGCGGAACTGCCGCAGAAACTCATCGCCGGCCGGGCCCCCCAGAAACCCGAGCCATGCCGTTCGCGCCCCGAGGGCCCGAGCAGCCGTGGCGACATGTGCTGCCTTGCCTCCTGCAAGTGGCTCCGCGCTTCCCGCGCGGTTAATTCGACCGGCGGCGAACGAGTCGAAACGAAGGCGACGATCAATGGCCGGATTCGCGCTGACGCAGAGGATCGGCGCAGCAATCACCCGCGGTTGTTCCTCGAGAACATTTGTGCCAAGCTACCACACGCTCAAGTCGCGACAAAAGAGATAAAGCGAGATGATGGCCGGGCATCCGCGCAGGCCGTGGGCCGCTGACCACATTGGCAAGGCACGGTCGGAAGATTTCTGATGACGGACAGCCAGGCCTTTCGAAACAGGGAGGGGAGGAAGGTCCGACCTTTCGGATCGAGGGAGGGTGGAGGCAAACGGAATGGCTCCCGGCTGGGATGACCGCCAACTCGGCATGAACCGCAGAATTACCCGTCGGGACTTTTTGAACGGCGTCGCCCTCGCCGTTGGGGCATCGATCGTCTCAGGAGCTGCCCACGCGCAAGGTGCTGGCCCGGACCTATCGATCGAAGATCCACTCCTCGCGCGGGGAATAGCCCAGCAGGACCCTCGTTATTATCCGCCATTGCTCACGGCGATGAGAGGAAATCACCCCGGTTCATTCGAGGTCGCTCATCAACTTCGCGACCACTCTTTTTGGCAGGCCTCGCCAGAGCCGGAGGCGACGGGCGAACAATACGACCTCGTAATCGTTGGTGCGGGAATCAGCGGTCTGGCCGCCGCGTACTTTTATGGCAAAAAGGCGCGCCCGGGCGCGCGTGTCCTTGTACTCGACAATCACGACGATTTCGGCGGACATGCCAAACGCAACGAGTTCGAGGCTGCGGGCCGTCTGCTCCTAAGCAACGGCGGCACGCAATCCATCGAGAGTCCTTCCGACTACAGTCTTGTGGCCAAGAAACTCCTCGCTGAGCTTGGAATCGAAACGGACCGCTTCTACTCGTACTACGATCAAAAGCTGTATTCGAAATTGGGCACAGCCTGTTTCTTCGACCGTGACACCTTCGGAGCTGACTGTTTGCTTACTGGTATGGGACGAAAGCCCTGGGCTGAGTTTTTGAGCGGAGCGCCGATTTCAGACGTGGCCCGCCGCGATATCGTCCGGCTTTACACGGAGAAGGTGGACTACCTCGAGGGCCTCTCGGTTCATGAGAAACGCGCCAAACTCGCTAAGATCAGCTATGCGGATTACTTGACGAAGTACTGCCGAGCTCACCCGCATGTGCTGCCGTTTTTCCAGACCTATCCCGCTGATTTGTTCGGTGTGGGCATTGACGCAGTTTCCGCTCTCACCTGCTTCGAGAATCCCGACGACTATGGGTCAATAACTTACCCTGGTTTCGAGGGGTTGGGATTGAGTGAACCACCCGAGGAAGAACCGTATATCTTCCATTTTCCTGACGGGAATGCGTCGATCGCGCGTCTTCTGGTGCGCGCGCTGGTTCCTGGATCGATTCCCGGCAACACAATGGAAGACGTCGTGACGGGCCGCGTGAACTACACTCGCCTGGATCGCGAAGCCGCTCCGGTGCGCATACGTCTGAATAGCACGGTCGTGCGGGCGCGCCACTTGGGCGATGTGTCCTCGGCGGAGGAGGTCGAGATCGCCTACGTGACAAGCGGCAAGGTTTCGACGGTTAGGACCAGGGCCTGCATTCTCGCCTGCTATAACAGCATGATTCCCTATCTCTGCCCTGAACTGCCGGAGAAGCAGAAAGAAGCCCTGGCTTATTGCGTGAAGGTACCGTATCTGTACACGCACGTGGCCATTCGAAATTGGTCGGTGTTCGAAAGACTCGGAATTCATCAGATTGTGGCCCCCGCGAGTTATCACACCTACGTTGCTCTCGATTTCCCAGTGAGTCTGGGGCAGTACCGTTTCCCGAGCCATCCCGATGAGCCGATGGTCTTGTTCATGCTTCGTTCGCCGTGTAAGCCGGGACTTTCCCGCCGCGATCAGTACCGGATGGGCCGCTTCGAACTGTACTCGACTCCTTTCGCCGACATCGAGCGCCAGATCCGAGATCAGTTGCAAAGAATGCTGGGCCCGTGTGGATTCGATCCGGCACGCGATATCGAGGCAATCACCGTCAACCGTTGGGCCCACGGGTATGCGTATGAGTACGAATCGCTCTCGGATCCGGATTGGCCGCCTGCAGAACGGCCCTGCGTAGTTGCACGAAGACAATTCGGTCGAATATCGATTGCCAATTCTGATGCCGCGGCGCGTGCCTACACGGACGCAGCGATTGATGAAGCTTGGCGTGCCGTCAACGAGGTGGCACCGGACAGGCAAGGTCGCGGAAAGCCCTGAAGATCGATCGCTTGCGAACGGCCTGTCCCGCAAGGAGTCGCCAACACGGCCTAGATTCGCCCTCTCATTGCGCCACCCGCATGGTCGATGTCTTCGATAGGCTGATCGATGGCGGAATTCCCGGATAATGGAACAGCGAATTGAAAGTACCCGAAGCAGCGACAGAAACCTGCACAACCCAGTGGCCTGAACTGCACGTTCCGGCGCTGCCCCCAGTGCAAGCCTGAGCGGTGACCGCGCCGCTGCTGTCGCATCCGCAGGACACCGAGGAACTGACCGTAAGACTGCTCACGCTTTGGCCGTTGTTCTGGAAATCGTTGTCAGCCGCCGTTTGAATGCCCGTTGTATTTACCGAATTAGCCAAGCTCTCAGACGCAAAGGCAGCACCCGCCCGGGCCGCGCTTCCGATCAATATGCTCACATACGCGTACCGCCCAAGTTCAATCCCTCCCAGCAGCAGGGCGAGCAGCAGTGGCGTTAGCAAAGCGACCTCCACGAGAGACTGGCCGCGCTCACCTGCCGAGATGGTCGTGCCGCCCGGGTTCGACGCTGAGAGCGCCGTGCTCCGGGCAAACCTGTCCTGTATTTTCATACACTACTCCACCAAGGTCACATCCTTGATCGGCGATCCGCCTGTGAAACCCGAAGCGTCGTTGTCGAGATTCAGCGTACTAGCTCCATTCATTAGCAAGTTCTTTGTCACAAGGACAAAATATGGAGTCACCGCGTTCCGACCGTTGATGGTCACTTGCGCCGATGGGGCGTACACGATTCCGTTGAGCGATGTGGATGTGTTCCCGTTGAGCGTGATTGTGTTGCTGTCCCCAGGCGCCTGCCACAACAGCATCCCCACGTCCGCGCCCGAGGTGGGCGCCGATAGGTTCGCCGTGAGGCCACTGCCGTCCAGAGTTATCGGGCCGGCGTCGGCTGTCGAGTAGAAAGTGACTCCTGTGCCGCTGAGCGTAAGGTTCGATCCATTGTCGACGAAGCCGGCGTTCCCGTTAATGATGTAAAGTCCCGAGTTGAAGGTGACATTCGCGTTCGAGCCATCGATCGTGATTCGACCGTACGTTCCTGGGCTAAGAGTCACATTATTGCCCGTGCCGTTGATCATGATCCCGCTGAATACTCCGGCCCCCACAGTGACGGTGTTCGTGCCGTTGATCATAATTCCGCCGCAATAGTCCCCAGGGGGCAGCATTTGGGGTTCAGGGTTCCTGCCGTTGATGATGACGGGTTTTGCCGAGCCTCTGCAGGACGCTGGCGACGGCGCAGACGAATTTAGATAAGCCAGAGGATCAGCACCAGCGGGCATTCCGGTGATCGGCTTAGGGCTCGCGGTCGCCGTTCCGTTTTCCGTGGCGGAGCCCGACACGCCAATCGAGCCGGCCGTAATCGAATCGTTGCTGCCATTCATCAGCAGGCTTGCATTGTCCACGATTCCGCAAGGGGGGCCGTTGATCGTTTCGTTGGTGCCATTCATCAAGATGCCGTACCCGGAAGTCCCGACCGTGTACAGACAACCGCTTCCGGCTCCGGCGCTCACGTTTGTGGCAACGGCGCGCGCGGTAATCGTTTCACTGTTGACTCCAAAGACGCGCATAAAGAAGGTGGGCTGAACCTCGGAAACGTACACTTCGACGTAGTTGGAATCTCCATTGTGCGGTCCCGAGCACGGTGGGTTGTTTATGCTCACCGCCACACTGCCCACGGCGGTGGCCGGAGCCGGCGGCGGACAACCGTTGCCTGCGGAGGCGGCTGAAAATCCGTTGCTCGCCGACGCCGCAAGTGCACCGGTCAGCACGCCCCCGTATGCCAAGTTCGAGGCCCCTGCAATCGCCGCGGCATCCGCGGCAGTCTGCTCGACGCGCTTGTCGTAGCGCAGTGCGCCCATGTCGATGGCCAGCCCCGCAAAGCCCATGAGCGCGACAAGCCCCACAGCCACAAAGGCCAACGACTGACCCGCTTCTCTATTCCTGGTCATCACGATCTCCATGAAAACCCCCGACTCTGAGCCGCTTGAAGCTCGATGAGCTGGTCCATTTCGAAACCCCGAACGCAAAGACCAACCGTCTGCCTAGGAATGGCCGTTTGCTTCCACTATTCAAGCAGGTGTCTACTACCACCAATCGGTCACAAAAGATGACGGCGGCGGCGTGCGAACCGGCGCAGCAGGCCAACTTTCGTGCTGTCAAACCGCCGCGCCTTCATCCCTCCAAAAACCGAGCGCTTTCCACCTGTCATCCTTTGGATACACATCGACGGCTGGTGCCCTAATTGCATGGATATGTTGCAATTCACATTCCAATCAAGGGAGTGTCGTTGGCGGGAGCTATCGCTCCATCTGGGCCGGTTGGGGCGCCCGGGGGCGTAGATTTGCCATGATCTCTGGCAACCCCCGAGCCCTCACCTCCGGTTGTCTCTCGGGAGCATTTGTGCCAAGCTACCGCACGCTCCAATCGCACCGAGAAGTTGATCGCCCTCGACAGGATGGCCACCCGCAGCGAAGCCGCCAACCCGAAGCCCGAGCTTGCCGTGTCTCGCCGAGGCCTATTGAAACTCTCTCTCTTGGGCTTGATCCCTTGCGGCAGGCGCATCCTCGGCTTCGATAGAGCCTTTGCAGCCGCCGCTTCGCCCAGCCCAAGAATCCGTTTCGGATTGAATTATGTGCCGAGAAAGAACTGGTGGTATGTCTGGCAGGACTGGGACGCGCGATCGATCTCCGACGATTTCGAAGCCATTTCGAGCCTCGGCATGGACCACGTCCGCATCCAGTGTCTTTGGCCGGTGTTCCAGCCGGGAGTCGATTACGTCAGCCCGGGTGCGCTCGATCGGCTGAGTGAATTGCTGGAGATTGCCGATCGGGCAAAGCTGGACGTCGAAGTTACCGTGCTGGACGGGTGGCTCAGCGGCTATTCATTCCTGCCGGCTTGGGTTGCACCGTTGAAAACGGGCCAGAATATCTTCACGAACAACGACCTTATCCAGGCGGAGGAATTCCTGTTCAAAACGATTGCCGAGAGAATTGCGAGGCAAGATCGATTCCTCGGTTTCGACGTAGGGAACGAGATCAACGTTCTCCAGGATGCGGGCGGCAATCCTGCCCCGATCGCGGCCGCGGATCGTTGGGCCAGCGGAATGCTGGACTGGGTCGCCAAGCTCGTGCCGGGAAAGCTTCATGTCAATGGCGCGGATGACGGCCCTTGGTTTTCCGATGCCGGCTTCAGCCGCCAGAACCTCGCGCGATCGGGCTCTGCTACGGTTCTGCACTGCTACGCATATTTCACCGGGGCACTCAAGCGGTACCGCTACGATGATGTTGGCAGCCTGCATCTGCTTGAGTACATGGTCGAGCTCGCGAAAGCGTTTGCGGTCGAGCCTGGCCGCCTGGTGTGGGTTGAGGAATTCGGCGCATCGCCTGAATGGATGCCCGAGCAATACATTCCCGCCTATGCGGATGCGCTCATACGGAATGCTGCAAGCTGTGGCCATATTTGGGGATTCACCTGGTGGTGCTCACACGACATCGACCCGTCGATCCGGGGCTTCGACAGCCTGGAATACACGCTCGGTGTGCTCGATCAAAAGAACAGGGTCAAACCGGCTGGCAAGGCGCTTGCTCGCCTTGCCGACCAGATGCGAAGTCATCCGGTTCCCGAGCTTGAGCGCTCGACCGCACTGGTCATACCGGATGGCCGATTCCCCGGAGCAGGCGAGAGCCCCGGCTGGGTGGTGGGCAGCCAATTTATGGAACTCGTTGGTCGGGGAACCCGGCCGGCGATCATTCTCGAAAGCCGCGTAGCCGACGAGTCATATCTCAAATCGCGCGGCATCAGAAATCTGGTGAAACTGAGGGCTGACCCGTAGGGCTTGTCCGCAATCCTCATTTGTGTCAAGCTACGGCGCGGATCAAAAAAGGTAATGAAAAGAAATAAAACGAAACGGCACAAAACGAGCCACCATGCTAAACGAAGAGCGCCGGCGAAAAATCCTTGAGCTCGTCGAACGAGACGGCCGGGTTATGGTCAAGGATCTGGGGCGGCGCTTCTCTACTTCCCTGATCACAATACGCAAGGATCTCAAGCACCTTCATCAGAAGGGTCTGATTCAACGCGCCCATGGCGGAGCGCTGCCCGTGGACGCCGCCGCGCTTCGCGATCCAACGTTGCACGAGAAGGAGCGGCTGCACCGCAGCGAGAAGCTCCGCATTGCGGAAGCGGCCGCGCGGCTCGTGCGCCCCGGCCAAGTAATCATTCTTGATTCTGGCACCACTACAATGGCTGTCGCTCGGGCGACGCGCGACGTTCCAAACCTTACGGTCATCACCAATGCGGTAAACATCGCGGCCGAACTGGCCGGAACCAGAGTCGAAGTGATACTCACCGGCGGCGCTCTGCGGAAGAATTCCTTCTCACTGGTCGGGCCGCTCGCGGAGGACTCGCTGCGTCACGTCAGTGCCGACTTGCTGTTCCTCGCCGTGGACGGTTTCGACGTGCGTTACGGCTTGACCACGCCCAACCAGCTTGAGGCGCGGGTGAACCGTGCGATGATGGAGAGCGCCAAAACGACCGTGGTGGTCTGCGATTCGAGCAAGTTCGGCAGGCGCAGCCTTTCGCTGATTGCACCCGCTTCCGCCGTGCATCAGGCGATTACCGATAGAAATATATCGTCGAAGGATCTGCGGACGTTACGCGAGGCCGGCGTTCGCGTCGCGTTGACCTAATTCATGACATCCGGAGACTCGCGTGACTGATTCCGGCGACAGAGCAGGAACCTACACCCTCGAAGAGATCCTTTCCCAGCCGCCGACATGGAAGAGGTGCCTCGCGGCCCTCGATGAATCGGGTGAACTTCGGCGTCTTGCGGCCCCCCTTTCCCGCGACGGAGAATGCCTGTTCGTGGGGTGCGGATCGAGCTTTTATCTTGGCTTGATTGCAGCCGCCACCTGGACGTTGCTGACCGGAGAGCCTGCGCGCGCCGTTCCCGCTTCCGAGATCCTGCTGTTTCCCGGGCTGCTGTCTAGGCGCTTTCGCGCCATTCTCGTCTCGCGCTCCGGTCGCACATCGGAAATGATTGAAGCCGGAGATTATCTCAAACGGCTCGATCAAACGGCCTCGCTGGCCATCACCTGCGGCACCAGAACGCCCATCGAGGAAGTCGCCTCTCGCACGATCCGGCTGCCGGAAGGAGACGAGGGCAGCACGGTCATGACGCGATCATTCACATCGATGCTCTTGGCCCTGCAAATGCTTGCCGGCGAACGCGCTAATGCGCGGGACTTTTTGAATCAAATTCGGACCCTGCCGGGCGAGATGGAGAGCAGAATCGAGGGGATTGACTCCCTGATTCGGCGCCTCGTCGACTCGCGAGCGTTCGAGGACTATGTCTTCCTGGGCCAAGGTCCGTTCTATGGGGTCGCCCAGGAAGCCATGCTGAAGATCAAGGAGATGTCCTGCTCCTATGCGCAGTGTTTTCACACCCTCGAATTTCGGCACGGCCCCAAGGCGATCGTGAGCGCTCGAACGCTCATTACTTTTTTCTTGAGCGAAAGCGGCTTCGAATCGGAAGTGTCTGTGCTCGAGGAAATGAAAGATCTGGGCGCGACGACACTGGTTGTCGCGAACCAGGCGAGCGCGGCCGTACGTCGATCAGCCGATTCGCTCATCGAACTGTCCCTTCCGGTCGCCGAGCTGGCCAGACCCGCAGCGTTCATTGTCCCGGCGCAACTCCTCGGTTTTCATACCGGCGTTCGAAAGGGCCTTGATCCCGATAAACCGCGTTATCTGAGCAGGGTCGTGATGCTCGAGAACACCGACGGAGATTCAGGCCGTGGCGCGCCTTGACGTTGCGGTGGTCGGCGAGATCAATCCCGACCTGATTCTGTACGGTGTGCCGAAGGATTTAAAGCCCGAACGGGAGGCCCTCGCCCAGGGGTTCCGCCTCACGCTGGGGAGCTCCTCCGCGATTTTTGCGCACAATCTCGCCGTGCTGGGAACCCGAGTGGGTATGGCAGCCAAGGTCGGCCGAGACGCGCTCGGGAAACTCGCGGTCGATTGGGTATCGAGCGGCGGCGTGGACGTCACAACCATCCGCCAAGCAGGCTCGGGTTCGGCAACGGGCTTGACCGTGATCCTGACTCATCCGCACGAACGGTTCATCTTGACCTATCCGGGCACGATCTTTGAACTGGCCTATGAGGACCTCGACTTAGACTACCTGTTCTCCGCGCGACACCTGCATATCTCCTCCTACTTCCTGCAAAAGGCCCTTCGGCCCAAAGTCGCGGACCTTTTCTGCCAGGCGCGAAGAAGGGGTCTGACCACCTCGCTCGACACCAACGATGATCCGGACGATCTTTGGTCAGATGACGTTCAGGAAACCCTACGCCACGTCGACATCTTCTTTCCGAACGAGCGCGAGGCGAAAAAGATTGCCCGAACGGACGATGAGGAACGAGCCCTGGCCATCCTAAGCGAGCGCGTGGGGATCGTTGCCGTGAAACTCGGTTCGCGGGGAGCGATGGCTCGCCAAGGCTCGGCCGAGTGGCGCTCTTCCCCCCTCTCCGTGCACGTAGCCGATGCGGTGGGCGCAGGTGACAGCTTTGACGCCGGCTTCATTCATCTGTTCTTGCAACACGCCAGCGTTGCGCAATGCCTCGATTTCGCCAACGTGGCGGGCGCGTATTCGACCACGCGCGAGGGCGGGACGGAGGCCTATCGGGACAGGGACGAGCTTGCGCGATTCTTTCGCCAACACGGCGCGATGTAAAGGCGGCAGGCCCGACCTTCTCCTTCCTACGGCGCGGCGGGAGGGGTTGGAACGCCCTTGAATTGGGCGAAAATGCGCTCGGCATTCCGGTGATACACCTTTTCTAGGATCGAATCCGGAAGGCCCATACCGTAAATCTCCCACCGTCCCTGGCCCGGTGATCCCCAGTAATCGAAGTATTCGTCGTCGGTTTCAAGCCACCGGAAATAATTGCGGTACATCTCGGGAACCGGCTCGGAGTCTGTGCCAAACAGGATTCGATCCTGGTACTTCTCGAAAAACTCGAGCGCCCGGCGCGGTTGCCGGCCGAGTTCAGCCTCCCGCGCACCGAATTCAACGACCATATTCGGGTAGCGGTCCATCCAGGCCGACACGGCGTCGAGGTTTTCCGGCCAGTTGGCGACATGCAGAGCGATGAAGGTGGTTTGGGGATGGCGCTCAATCACGCGGTTCCGCTCCTCGAGCAGTTCCTGTTTGGGGGGAAATCCGTGGCCGTAGAAGCTCCAGGTGGGGTTTGCCTTCAGCTCTTCGTAGCGCTCGTTTTGCCCATTGACGGGCGTAAAGAACGCCTCGGGATCGCTTGTGTGTATGGAGACCGGGATTCCGAGCCTCCCGCACTCATCCCAGACCGGATCGAGGCGCCGGTCGTCGATGCGCAGAAGCTTTCCGTCCGACGTGCGCACGCCTAAACCGAGATCCTTCAGAAATTTCAGCCCGCGGGCGCCGCGCCGAACGGCGTCATCGATCTGCGCGACCATTTCCTGGCCGAATCGAGGGTCATTGACTTTGCTGTAGTCGAGCTGAGTGAAGACGATAAAGCGGTCGGGATAGCGCTTGGCCGTCCTGTCGATCACTTGCTGCAATGTTTCTCCCCAGCCGCCGGTGAGGATCACGATTTTTGCCACATTTACTTCGTCCATCGATTTCACAAGCTGGTCCGGCGGGATGCGCTCGCCGATGCCCCGCGCGTCGTCGACGTGATTGTGCACGTCCCAGACGGCGAAGCGCGCTCTCTCGACGCGGTGAGCGGGAACACGCAGCATGCTTTTCGGGCGGTAATCGCGCAGGAGGAGCGTCGTGCGTTCGGCCGCGCCGGGCTGCTCGCCATACTGGATCTGTTGCTGTTGTGGCGCTCCGTACAGGGCCGCGCCGACGATGGCGAGCGCCGCGAGAACGCCCGCCCCCCAAACGTTGCGGGCAACCGCCCAGCCCTCTCCCATAGACACCTCCTTATCGGAACCGGTTCAGGCCCGGGCTCGGCGCGAGCTAACCTTCGCCATCAGGCAAGAATCTCTGTGCAAACAGTTTCTGCGCCCGAGCCGATGTTCGTTCCTCGTCTTCCACACTATTCCAGGCAGTTGCGCAAGGAAACCGTTGCGCTGCGTGCTGCGCGTTGAGGTCACCTTTGGTCTCGGCCAATTTGCGGCAGCAAGCAGCGATGTTGATCCTCGGCGCTCAACTGGTCTCGGGCTACACAGTCTCTGGTCAGAACTCGAACCGCAATCCAAACTGGAAATATCGGGGAAGGTATCCCGCCGCATCCGAGGCGATCGATCCGAAGCCCTCTTCTAAGAATTCGTTGTTCGGCGATGCGAAACGCGGATGATTGAAAAGGTTAAACATCTCAGCTCGGAGCTCGATGCGCGTGCCCTCCTTGGGCACAAATGATTTCGAAAGGTTGGTATCGAAGTCGTGGATGCCATCGACGCGCAAATTGGAAAAGTAGCGTGGCGCGTTGCCGGGGATCTGGTCGCCCGGATCGGCAAAGCAGTTGCTATTGAAGAAGGAGAGCGGCGTCTGAGATTGCCAGGTCAAGGCTACCTCTTTCATGCTAGAGCCGGATTTGAGCTGGGAGCAGACGACATTGGGGCGCTGGCTCCCATTCGCGAGTCGCTCGAAGGAATCAGCGATGGCGATGGGCTGCCCCGACTGTTCGGTAACCATGGCGTTGATCGACCAGCCTCCGACGAAAGCGTCGAGCACGCGGTTCATGTTTCTCCCAATGATTTCGTCGCGACCGATCGGCAGGTCGACGACAACAGCCGTCGCCAGCCGCTGCGGCGTATCGTTGGCGCTGATGGAGTGCTCCAAATAAAGACGGTCGAGTTGCTGCGGGAGGCCGTTCCCGAGCGAGCCCACCCAATCGTTCCTGCCCGCCGAGGAGTCGTCGGTCGCCTTCGACGCCGTATAGCTGCCCTCGAAACTGACGTGGTGGGTCGTGCGCTTCTGGAAGCGGATCTGCATCGCGTTATACCAGGAATCGGCTTCTTCTATCATCAAACCTTCGAAGTCTCCCGCGAATTGGGGGTAGGAATCGAGAAGATATCCCAAGGGCAGTTGCGAAGAGCTGTAGAGCGAATCTGGCTGGTTGAAGCAGGGAGTGGGAGGTTGGGGGGTACAAGGGACGCTGAATACGGGGTAGAAGGGATTGTTCACCGTGGTCGAAAGAAAGTTGCTCACGCAACTGTTCTGATCGCAAGCGCCGATGCCGTTTCCTTGCGTGACGTCGTAATTGTAATGAACCGCGGCGGAAACCTGCGCCAGCAACGCCGACGGGATAAAATCCCGGTTATTCGTGCCCGACCAGGGCAGATGGGTGCTGCGGTTGGCAACGTAGTCGATGCCTATGACGATTTGGCTGGGCAACTCCCGCTCGAGGCCAAGATTCCACTGGTAAATGTCGGCGTCTCGGGCCGCAGTCGTGCCCAAGTCATTCGCGTTTGTATACCCCCACTCGGCGAAGCCACCGTATTCTTTGCCCTCGGGACCGGTAAAACCAGCGGGAAAGGGATTTTCCAGGGACGCGTATTGGTTTTGAAAATTATCTTGGGTAAAGAACATGGTTGCGGTCTTGCTGAACGCGGTTCCCGGGTATTGGAAGTTGGTGGCCGGGCTCATCCCGAAATAGACGCCGGCCCCACCGCGCACGACCGTCTTTGCATCGAGCCCGTAAGCAAAGCCGAATCTCGGACCGATGTCCTTGCGGTACACGGGAACAGTTCTCATGGATCGAGTGGGGAACAGAGTGGTGCCCAGCAACATCTCCGAGGACGGAAAACTGACCCCAACCGACGCGAGCGCCGCTTGGGCGCTGCTTAGATCCAGGTTGTAGCCGCTTTGGCCGGTGAAATCGCTGAATTGGATATCGTTGTCGCGCTCGTTGTACGGCGTGCTCCACTCATAACGCAAGCCGAGGTTCAAAGTGAGTCTACGATTCACTTTCCAATCGTCCTGGATGTAAAAGCCCGTCTCCTTGGACTTGTTGGCCACCGAGGGAAGAACGATCAGCCCCGTCGGTGCCGGAGTGGGGTTGACATTGTCCGCATAGCCGAAAAGCAGACTGGCGAACGGATTGCCGGTGATATTGCCATTCGGGTCGGTCTCGGAGTTCGGCGTGGGCGAGGTCACATAGTCGGTAAAGTTGAAGGTGCCGGTGGGTCCCGTGGGCTGGAAGAAGTTGTTGTAGAAGAGTCTCTGCTCCCCGCCGATCTTGATCAAGTGCGGGCCTCTCGAAACCGCTAACTGCGACGAATAACTGTACAAGGTGTGCGCGAAAGTGGTGTTGATGCAGCACTGATCAAACAGATCGGCGGTTGTCGATGCGGAGGAAGCAAGGGCCGCTCCCGACATGTAGAACTGGGGCATTCTGTCGACTCCATTCGCCTCCTCGAACACAGCCGGTAATTGGGGAAGGCCGGCTGTCGCCTGTGCGGCATTGAAACTGGAAATCGTCGGAATGTTGGAGGTCTCGACTTCGTGCACACGGTCGACGGAGAAGTGGTTGGTCCAGATCACCCGTGGATTGATCGTCCACGAGTACTCAAGCGAGCCGTTTTGTGCCGTAGTAGGGGTCCCCGAAATTCCGTCTCCGATCCCGTTGTTGTCGAAGGCGTCTCCCAGAATCTCAGGAGTGTAATAGTTCGAAGATCCTCGGCTGTAGCGGGCGCTGATGCGGCGCCTGTCATCAAACTGGTGATCCACTTTGATATCGAATTGGTAATCAGGCGCTTCTGCCGCTCCGCTGAAGAGGAAGTTATTGAATTCTCCCGGCACATTCGGTTGCGGATAAAGATTGAGAATCGCCCGCCCAATGGGGTTGACCTCGCTTGCCGGGATGATATTGCCGGGGACCGGCGGCCGGCACATTCCAGATGGGGCAGATCCCGACGACGAGCCGGGAAAGGCGATGGAGCTGCAAGCGACCAAAGGCTGCGTTGGGTCGTAAACATTGGTCGCGGTCGCCGAGAAATCAGGGTCTAGCTCTCGCTCCGCCATGGTGGGAACCGTGGCCACGTTGTTGAACCCCAGGGAAGCGGCGACTTTTTCAAAGTCGACGAAGAAGAACGTCCGGTCCCGCCGGATCGGCCCGCCGAGAGAAAACCCACCCTGGTCGCGCCGGGCATTGGGTTTGGGATTTGGTTCGGGGTTAAAGAAATCGCGCGCGTCCATCTGGGGGCGCTGCAGAAAATACCAACCACTGCCGTGGAATTCGTTGGTCCCGCTCTTGAGCACCATGTTGACGACGGTGCCGCCGTTGTTGCCGAACTCGGCCGAGAAGCTGTTGTTCTGAACCTTGAATTCCTGCACGCCCTCGATCAGCGGCTCGTAGTAGACGTTGGAGTTTCCGCCTTCCCCCTGTTCGGGCGCGCTGATCAGGGAACCATCGATACGAATCTCGGCCGTCGCGTTGCGTTGCCCGTTGGAGACGAAGTTGGTCCCGGTTGGATAGTTGTCCTGGGTCCCCGATCCCGCGGTCTCGGTCACACCTCCGGCTAAAAAGGTCAGGCCGAAGAAGTCGCGGTTCAGCAGAGGGAGTTCCTTCACATACTGGCTGGTGATGTCGGTGCCGAGCGTCGCGCTTTCCGTATCAAGCAAGGGTGCGCTGGTCGTCACCTGCACCGTGGTTGTTACGCCTGCCAGGCCTAGGGTGAGATTCAGCGATGACTGCTGGTCAACGGCTAGAACCACATTGGTGCGCTCCGCCGGACGAAAGCCAAGGGCCTCGACTTTCACCGTATAGGTGGATGGGCGCAGACCGGTGAAATAGTACTCCCCTTTGTCGTCTGTGTTCGCGAAGCTGGCGATGTTCGTGCTCACGTCGGTGATGGTCACCCTCGCGTGCGCGACAACCGCTCCGCTCGCATCCGTCACGACACCACGCAATTGTGCCCGGTAGTTGCCTTGGGCGACGGCGAAGGTCGCTAAACCGAAGAGCAGCGAACCCATTGCGATCCAATAAGAAATCTGCCGAGTCACCCGCATGCGGTCCTCTCCGGTATATCGGCTGGTCTTATGGTATGTTGCCCGACGATTGCCCTAGTTTCCGAATTGTTACGATTTCTTACGAATGCGAGCGATCTTTTACCCCTTTGCAAAGCTTTGTCAAGCGAAAAGAATCCCGCGGGCCCTTGTCCGCAATCGTCATTTGTGTCAAGCTACGCGCGCGCAGTGAAAAGGTAATGAAAAGAAATAAAACGAAACAGGCCCAATCGAGCGACCATGCTGAGCGAAGAGCGTCGGCGCAAAATCCTTGAGCTCCTGGAACGAGACGGCCGCGTCATGGTCAAGGATCTCGGACGGCGCTTCTCGGCTTCCCTAATCACTATCCGGAAAGATCTCGAGCACCTGCACCAGAAGGGCCTGATCCATCGGGCTCATGGCGACGCGCTACCTGTTGATGCCGCCGCCCTCTGCGATCCAACGTTGCAGGAGAAAGAGAGACTGCGCCGAAACGAGAAGCGGCGCATTGCCCAGGCCGTGGCGCGGCTCATGCGGCCGGGGCAGGTGATCATTCTCGATTCGGGGACCACCACGACGGCCGTCGCGCGGGCCACGCGCGACATTCCCAACCTCACCGTCATCACCAACGCCGTAAACATCGCCGCCGAGCTGGCCGGAACCGGAGTCGAAGTGATTCTTACGGGCGACGCGCCGATTTGCTCTTCCTTGCCGTGGACGGCTTCGACGTGCGTTACGGTTTCACCACGCCGAACCAACTCGAGGCTCGCGTGAACCGGGTCATGATGGAAAGCGCCAAAACGACGGTGGTGGTCTGCGACTCGAGCAAGTTCGGCAAGCGCAGCCTATCGCTCATCGCCCCCACTTTCGCCGTGCATCAGGCGATCACGGACAAAAACAACTCGTCGAAGGATCTGCGGGCGCCGCGGGAGGCGGGTGTTCGGGTCATCTTGACCTAATCGAGGGGACTTGGAGAAGCCGGTGACCGATTCCGCGTCAAGAGCTGGAACCTACACCCTTGCAGAAATCTTTTCCGAACCCGCTACCTGGAGGAAATGCCTTCGAGCGCTCGACGATTCGGGCGAACTTGGCCGCCTCGAGGGTTTGCTTCCCTCCGGCGGAGAATGCCTATTTGTGGGGTGCGGGTCGAGCTTTTATCTCGGCCTGATCGCCGCGGCCGCATGGACGGCCCTCACGGGCGAGACGGCTCGCGCCGTACCGGCTTCCGAGATCCTGCTGTTTCCGAGACTTTTGCCGGAGCGTTTTCACGCGATACTCATCTCGCGCTCCGGCCGTACGTCGGAAATCATCGAAGCTGGGGAGTGCCTGAAACGGCTCGGCCGGATACCGTCGCTCGCGGTCACCTGCGGGACGAGGACGCCCATCGAGGGGGCCGCCAGTCAGGTCATCCATCTGCCAGAGGCCGACGAAACCAGCACGGTGATGACCCGTTCGTTCACATCCATGCTTTTGGTCCTCGAGATGCTCGCCGCCGAACGCGCCAACGCCCGCGAGTTTTTGACCGCCCTTCGCACTCTGCCGGGGGAAATGGAAACGAGAGTCGAGTGGATTGACGCCACGATTCGCGGGCTGGTCGATTCCCGCTCGTTCGAGGACTACGTTTTCCTGGGCCAAGGTCCGTTCCAAGGAGTTGCCCAGGAGGCTATGTTGAAGGTCAAGGAAATGTCCTGCTCCTATGCACAGTGTTTTCATACCCTCGAATTCCGGCATGGCCCCAAGGCCATTGTGAGCCCTCGAACGCT
The DNA here is from genome assembly GCA_035622135.1 of Candidatus Cybelea sp. Taxonomy (GTDB): domain Bacteria; phylum Acidobacteriota; class Terriglobia; order Acidiferrales; family UBA7541; genus Palsa-295. Next base: position 77,935 of record DASPVZ010000008.1, read on the forward strand.
GATCACCTTCTTTCTGAGCGAGAGCGGTCTAGAACCTGAAATCTCCGTGCTGCGGGAGATGAAAGATCTTGGTGCTGCGACTCTTGTCGTTACCAACCAGGCGAACGCGTCTGTGCGTCAATCCGCCGATTATCTGGTCGAACTTGCGCTTCCCATACCGGAGGTGGCGAGACCCGCCGCTTTCGTGCTTCCCGCCCAACTCCTGGGCTTTCACACGGGGGTTCAGAAAGGCCTTGATCCCGACAAACCGCGCCATCTGAGCCGAGTGGTCATGCTCGGGAGTTCCGACGGAGACGCAGGCCGTGGCGCGGCTTGACGTCTCGGGCGTCGGCGAGCTCAATCCGTATGCAGGCTCCTTGCGAACCGCAATTCCGGAGCACACGACGCCGGAAAACGTTTCGCTTGACATGAAAATAAATCGAAAGTAAAAGGAGCAAATCGAAATCCCTCGGGCAACCTGCCGCGGCCGCCTCGAGGCCTGTCGACGCCGGATCAGCGGCGCTGTGGGGTGTGTGGCGCGTGACTCGTAGGGAAGGATGCCATGGGATCGAAAGCCGTTTTTTTAGTTTTTGCCCTGCTCGTCTTCCTGGCCGTCCCGATCTTCGATGGCGGCCGGCTGCTTGCCGCGCCGGTCGCCGCTTGTGGCGTCAGGTTCGAGTTCTGATGGCGCGCGGGCTCGTGCATAACCTCGCGCGAGTTGCCCTCCCCGGCCTCCTCGTCGCCCTGGGGCTCACGAGCACACTGCTCGGCCGCGCGTCCGAGCTCGATTGGACTCATTTCGTTCGAATCGGCGCCTATGGGCTCAGCGCACACAATTCCGGGGAAATCGTCCGAAACGCGGAGGAGACCGGCGTCTATGGAATCGAGGTCGACAACGACATACCCGGACGCTACGAGAGTTTCCTGGATCCCGCCCAGAAGCTCGCCGCGATCGGCGCCGTCGCCGAGGCCGCACACCGCGCCGGCAACAAGGCCTTCGTTTATATCGCGGGAACCGAATGCATTACCGCGCACGCGGCCGAGACACCTCATTCCATGGCCAAGGACCATCCGGACTGGCTTCAGCGCAATATTAAGGGCGAACCGGCGATCTTTGCCGGTGGCGATGCATTCTGGATTCGTCCGGGCGACGAAGATGTTTGGGTGACGCCGCTGGCTCCGCAGTGGCGGAAGATCTACATGCAGCGGGTTCGCCAGATCGCGGCAACCGGCATCGACGGCATCTACGTCGACATCCCTTACTGGATGACGCATTTCACCGGCTGGGAGAACACCTGGGCAAGCTTCGACGATTACACCGTCAACGCTTTCCGGGCGGAAACCGGTCTCGACGCAAGGCGCGACCTGAAGCTCGGAGACTTCTCCGACCCGAATTTCCGCCGTTGGGTCGCCTTCCGCATCCGCACGCTGACTGATTTCGTGCGGGACATCCGCACCAACGCCCGCGCAGTCCGCGCGGACATCACAGTGATTCCCGAGATCTATCCCGGCATCGAGGAAGAGGCGGTTCGCGTGGGCGCCGACGTTTACCAGATGTATGCCGTTGTCGATGCCATCGCGCACGAATACGAATTCGGCGAGGGCGAACACATGGCGTCCTCGCGCACCGAGCTCGACTGGCTGCTGTATCAGGTGGGCATGCTCTCGTTTCGCGGCTTTGCCGAAGGAAAGGCAACCTGGATTCTGAATTATTCCTGGGACGGGGACAAGGGGGTTGATCCGAGCGAGGCCATGAAGAACCTGGCCATGTCGGAGGTTGCTGCTGGCGCGAATTTCTGGGACGCCAAAGGCCACGAGATGGCGAACTCGAACGACCCCGCGACGCGCACCGAGATCTTCGCCTGGATCAAGTGTTACCAGGATCACATCTACGGCCGGCGGGAACCGGTGAGTCCCGTAGGGGTCTACTTCTCGCCGGAAGGCCGCGATTTCGACATTCAAAATTTCCTTCCTTCCTACAGAGGAGTCATGCTCCTCTTGCTTCGCGCGCATCGCGAGGTTGAAGTCGTCACGCCGCGCACGCTCGCGGACTTTCCAGGGAAGCTGCTCATCCTTCCGAGCGTCAGCATCCTCGACGAGTCTGAAAAACGGGCGCTCGGGCTATATAAGAGAGGTGGCGGACGCCTTGTCCTCACCGGAACCGATTCCCTGGGCCAGGATGCGGAAGCGGCCCGCTTCCCGAATTGCCCGGGAAAAGAGTTCCTGTCGAGTCTCGAAGGCGACATACAGGCTGAAGTGAGCGCGAATGGCCGCGCATTTCTTGCCGCCCTCCGCGGGGACGATTCCAATATCGCCGTCGATGCGCCGCCGCTGGTGGTCGCGAATTCGGCGCGAATCCAGGGCGCAGTTCATTTCTACTTCTCGAATTTCGCAGGACTTCTGCCGCATCGGGTAGCGACGCCCACACCTCAGTTCGACGTTCAGATCCGAGCGCCAGCCGAGGAGGGCGATGTCCTGCACTTTGTGCCTTTCCTCGCATCGGAAATCTTGATAAGAGGAACCCGACAGGGCTCAGAGACAGTGTTCCGGATACCAAGGCTTGAACGGGGCGCAATCGCCTGGCTGGAAGCTCGGAACTGAGAATTTCGCTCGACCAACGACCAGGGCAAAGAGAGGTGGACGGGTGCCAAGGACGAGTTCACAACCGATTTCGACGCCGGTCTACATGTTTATCATCATTTTCGCAGGCCGTCTGGCTCTGGGTGTGCCCTGTGCCGCACAACAACTAACCAATCAGAGCCTCCGGGTGACGGTCGACGCGCAAAACGGAACTTATGAGCTGTCGCTACCGTCCGGGAACGTGGTGCTGGCCAGTCGCGTGGCCGCCGAAGTCGATCACGCCTGGGTGCGCTCGACTGACTATCCGCATCACGAGGGGTCCCAGTCGAGCTTTTCCGATGCCCTGGGCGCGGGCCGCTCGGTGACCGTCGTGTCGAGCGGGCTCGCCGGCAAACCCGATCTCGTTTACGTCGTCGATGTATATGACCGCCAGCCCTATGCAACGGTACAAGTAGCGGTGCGGAACACGGGGCGCAGGGAAGTGACCGTACAGGCCTTTCGCGCGATGGAGGCGATCGGTTCAGGGGTTGTGAATCTCGGGGGGCCGCTGCCCGGCGATCGAGTCTTATCCGACAGCTTTAGTGAGGACTGGCCCCCGCTCGTCATCTATGACCTGGGGAAAGCGCCCGGTGGGATGCATCGCGGCGCGGGCAGTCAACTCATCTACAACCGTGATAGCAAACAGAGTTTGTTCGTCGGCGCGCTCACCTGCGACCGATTTCTGACCTTGCTGCATCTTGCTACGGCCGGCTCCGGGAGCGAGACAAGAATTGCCTCGTATACGGTCGATTCCACGGGCACGACCGAAGTACAAAAGGATTTCGATCTGAAAGGTGCCCCGGCGGAGGATCAGATCGAACTGAGTCTTCCCGTAGCAGCGGGCAAAGATCTCCCTTCCGAGCGCCTGATGCTCGCCGCCGGGCCGGATTACCGAAAACAGTTGTTGGCGTACGGCGAGGCTATCCGCATTCTCCACCGGGCCCGGACTTCACTTGATACTCCCATCGGTTGGTGGAGCTGGACCGCATTTTATGCCGCGATCAATCAAGGCGAGACGTTGGCGAACGCAGATTGGCAATCCGAACATCTTCGATCGCTTGGCTACACCTACTTTCAAATCGACGAAGGCTATCAGTATGCGCGCGGCGAATACTCGACACCGAATGCCACGCAGTTTCCCGACGGCATGGCCTTCGTGGGGCGCTATCTTACCCGTGACGGCCTCACATTCGGTGTGTGGACCGGGCCTTTTGAGGTCACGAGCCGTGCCTGGGTCTATGAACACCACAAGGACTGGCTTGTCCACAATGCCAAGGGCGAGCCGATTCCGAGCGGCGAGGTTTACGACCAGAAAACCGATCGGATCTACGCGCTCGATACGACCAACCCCGGAGCGCAGGAGTACCTGCGCGAGACCTACAAGACCCTGGTCGGCAAATGGGGCGTCCGATTTATCAAACTGGACTTCATGGACACGGCGGCCATCGAAGGGTACCGCTATCGTCCGGACACGACCGCCCTAGAGGCTCAGCGCATCGGCCTCCAAATCATCCGCGATGCGGTCGGGAACGATGTGGTGCTGGACAAAGATGGAAGTCCCATGCTCAATCCGGTTGGGATCGTCGACACGGGTCGCGTCTCGCAAGACACCGCCCACAGTTTTGAAGCGACAAAGGAGGCTGCGCCAGGCATCGCCGCCCGTTTCTACATGAACCGTAATTTCTTCGTCGACGATCCGGACGCCTTCAACACGACCAGCCAGTTCTTCTCCGATTATCGAGAGGCTCCCCGCTCCCTTCCTCTCTCGGCGGCGCAAGCCTCGGTTGCCCTCTCCTCTGTCTCTGGCGGTATGCATGAGATTGGCGATGATATGCCGGTTCTCGGCTCTCAAAAGGATCGGCTCGCGCTCGTTGAAAACACCGATCTGCTCAACATGGCCAAGATCGGACGAGCCTCCACACCGCTCGATCTGCTGACGTACGAGCCCGAGGACGAACAACCCAGCATCTTCTTCTTGCAGGAAAGCCCGAGACAATCGATATTGACCGTTTTCAATTGGACCAAGACACGGCGGTCACATCTTCTGAAATTTGCCGATCTCGGCCTCAACCCCGAACACACATTTCGAGCATTCGACGTGCTGGATGGCAACTCGCCCGTCTCGCTGGGGCACGGTGGCGTCGAGATCGAAAACCAGCTCCCTGAGTCGGTCCGAGTCGTTAAGCTCATTGACGCGGGCCTTCCAGCCAGGGCGCCAAATGTCGAGGCCGACGTTCCGTCGGAAGCCAAGGCGGGCGAGGTCATCCATGTCTCAGCGCAATTTAAAGATGACGGCGTGCCCGCCGTCGAGTGCCGATGGGATTTCGGCGACGGCATCAGCGCAACAGGACCCAAGGTATCTCATACTTATACAGAAGCTGCGAAGTTCACCATCCATCTGAGGGTTGAAGGTATTGATGGCGTACCCGCCGTTCGCACCTTCAACGTTAACATTAGCGGTGATCTCCGGGCGTTTCCGACTCTGCTCGACAATCGCCGGTTTCAAGACCCCAGGGATCCGTAAGTCGCAAGTGCCGCGCTCTCTCCTCCGAGGCGACCACGATCGCTCGTGACTGGCTGGCGGCGAAGCCCGGCGGGAATCGGGCGGCCTCCAGGGACCCTTCGTGCCTCATACCGTCAGTGCCCGAGGGTCAAGGGCCACGGTTGGGGAATCGCCACCATCGCGAATGCAGCTCCAAGAAGCGCGATGTTCTTCATGAAGTTGATTTGATCCATCATTTTCGCCATCGGCTCGCTCGCCTTCCAAAAAGCGTGCATCGCGGGCGTGGTGCCAACCAGGAAGCTCGCGATCAGCAACAATCCGACGTAAGGCCAGATGCCCAGCAGGACGCTGAGCCCGCCTAGGAGAATCAGCAACCCGCTGCCCAGGACCGCCAAACCGGGAGCCGGAATCCCTTTGGAACTTACGTACTGTTTGTAGGAGCTGCTTTTCGCGAAGTGATTCACGCCGCTGATTAGGAAGAAGCCGCCGTACAGAATGCGTCCGATCAGGAGCAGTAAGTCGATTGTGCCAGCGCTCATGGGGTCCTCCGTGTCTTGCTCGGCCCGACGGGGCTGGAGCTCGGCGGCATCTTACGCTCACCCTTGTTCGACCGTCTAGCGCGCGGGATGTCATTCACTCGCTGCTGCGGGCCTCCTCCATTCCCCTGCTGAACAACTGGAATTCGAGAATATCGGCTCAGCGCACAATGACAGGAATGCTCAAAAGATGGCGCGCAGCGCGAGCTGGTCGATTCCTCGACGGCTTACCGGATACGGGCGCGGGGCCAAGGACAGCCAACTCCCTGTTGACAATCAACATGAGTTGACCTATCTTCCTGTTGAGCATCAACAGGGACAGTGCACATGATTACGGCAACCAAGGCCGAAGTTCTCCAAGGCACCCTCGATCTCTTGGTCCTGAAAACCCTCGATACCCTGGGACCTTTGCACGGATTCGGCATCGCGCGGCGTATCCAGCAGGTGTCGCAGGATGCCTTGCTGCTCAATCAAGGCACACTCTATCCTGCGCTAGTGCGCCTGGAGCAGCGCGGATGGATTCGTTCAAAATGGGGCGTGTCGGACAACAATCGCCGAGCTCGATTCTACTCGCTCACCAAGGCAGGGCAGAAGCAACTCGCGGTCGAGGCCCGAAGTTGGGAGCGCATGGCATCGATCATCACGCGACTGCTTGCAGGCGCTGAAGAGCCATGAACGGGCGATGCGGGATTGGGGAATCTCTCGGACCTAATCGAAGGAGACATCGATGAACTGGCTGCGTGAGGCTGTTCTTCGTCTCCGAGCGACCCTCGGGAGGCAGCGGCGGGAGCAGATGCTCGATGAAGAGTTAGAAACCCACCTCGCCTTGCTCACCGAGCAGAACGTCGAGCGCGGCATGTCGCCGGAAGAAGCTCGTCGCACGGCGAGGCTATCGCTGGGTGGTCGGGACCAGATCAAGGAATCCGTGCGCGACCATCGCGGTTTGCCGCTGCTTGAAACTCTGGGTCAAGACATCCACTATGCCCTGCGCATGCTGCGCAAATCGCCGGGTTTCACTGCCGTTACCGTCCTTACCCTGGCTCTTGGCATCGGCGCGAACACCGCAATTTTCTCGTTTGTGTACGGTGTCCTGTTGGCCCCCTTGCCCTATCGCGACGCCTCGCGGCTGGTCGTGCTGAACGAAACAACTCCAAGAGTGGGCAACGTCAGCGTCTCCTACCCCAATTTTCTCGACTGGCGCGAGCAAAGCAGCTCGTTTTCGAAAATGGCCTACATTCAGCAAATGACTTTCAATCTGGCCGGCGCAGGCGTCAGCCAGCCGGAAAACATCAATGGCGACAGTGTCTCGCCGAACTTCCTGTCCATGATGGGCGTGCGCCCCTTTCTCGGGCGGGATTTCCAGGCACAGGAGGAAAAGGCCGGGACGCAGCGCGTCTTGTTGCTGAGCGATCAGCTCTGGCAGTCGCATTTCGGCGCCGACCGGAACGTAGTCGGCCGAGCGATTACGCTCGATGGAAACGATTTTGTGATCATCGGGGTATTGCCGCCTGACTATCGCTGGCTGGACAGGATCGACGTAATGCTCCCCATCGGCGTGTGGGCCACGAACAATCCACAGGCCGCGGCGAGAGAGGATCGCGGCGACAGCACGGTTGCCGGCCGTCTTGCGCCGGGCGTCCCGCTCGCGCGGGGCCGAGCCGAAATGGAAGGGATCGCGGCAGGGCTGGCCAAGCAGTATCCCGCAGCAAACGACCAATTCGGCGTGCGGCTACAGCCGATTCGCGACGCCTTCGTGGGCAGCTTGCAGACAGAGATTCTCGTCCTCTTCGCCGCGGTAGTTTTCGTTTTGCTCATCGCTTGCGCGAACGTGGCAAACCTGTTTCTCGTTCGGGGCGCGGCCCGCACCAAGGAGTTCGCTCTCCGCATTGCATTCGGCGCCAGCCGTATGCGCATCATCCGGCAAATGCTGACCGAGAGCTTCGTCCTCGCCTTTCTCGGAGGGGCTTTGGGGCTTGCGTTGGCCCTTGCGGGAGTCCGCGTCATCACGGGGCTAATTCCGCAGGGAACACTTGCTGGCGCCAGCATCGGACTGAATGGCACTGTGCTTCTGTTCACAGCAGGCGTTGTGGTGCTGGCTGCCTTGGTCTTCGGCATGGGTCCAGCGGTGCATGCGACAAAGCGGGATGTGCAGGAAGAACTCAAGGAGGGAGGCAGAACGGCGACCGTCGGGGCGGCGCAGAACCGTCTGCGTGGAGTCCTCGCCGTCGCGGAAATTTCGCTTGCACTGGTTCTCCTGGCCGGCGCCGGCCTGATGACGAAGAGCCTGTACAGGTTAATGAACGTGAATCCGGGTTTCCAGCCCGACCGTGTCCTGACCATGGAAATGTACTTGAGTCCGCAGCGATACTCGAAGGATCCGGCCATTCTCAATTTTTGGCAGCAAGTACTCGACGGCGTGCGCGCTCTGCCGGGGGTAGACAGCGCGGCGCTGGGGACCAATGTGCCGCTGAGCGACAGGCACAGCCGCACGGATATCACGATCGAGGGCATGGCGCTGCCGAAGCCGGGGAGCTTCCCGCATCCGGATGTTCACACGATCAGTCGGGACTACGCTCGCACGCTGGGAATGGTTCTTGAGCGCGGCAGGACCTTCACCGATGCCGACAACGAAAGCGCGCCCCTCGTGGCCTTGGTGAATCAAAAACTCGCTCGGCAGTATTGGGCGAACGAGAATCCCATCGGCAAGCGATTCATGTGGGGACAATTCGATCCCGCCTCCAAGACACCGCCAAAGTGGGTCACCGTGGTTGGCGTCGTGGACGACACGAAGTTGTACGGATTGGCAAACCCGGCGCGCCCGGAAGTCTATGACCCGCTCCGGCAAGACGTGAACAATGACATGGATCTGCTCGTGAAATCACGCATCGATTCGTCGGTGTTGACCTCGGAAATTCGCAGCGCGGTAGCAGCCGTTGACAAAGACCAGCCTATCTTCGCGATTGCAACGATGGACAAGCTCGTCAGCGACGACGTCTCGGCACCGCGACTCACGCTCGTGCTCCTCGGGCTCTTCAGTGCGCTCGCAGTGGTGCTCGCGGCCATCGGAATCTACGGCGTGATTTCCTATTCTGTCGCACAGCGCACCCACGAAATCGGCGTGCGCATGACCCTCGGAGCACACCCGCGCGACGTTCTACGCCTGGTCCTGGGCCAGGTTGGAAAATTCGCGCTCACCGGCATTGCCATCGGAATTGTGGCGGCTCTCGGACTTACCCGACTGATGTCCAGCCTTCTGTTTTCCGTCAGCGCCAGCGATCCTGCGACGTTTGCCGCTGTGGCCATTCTCCTCGTCCTCGTCGCGATCTTCGCCTGTTACATTCCGGTCCGCCGCGCTATGCGCGTCGACCCCATGGTCGCTCTCAGGTACGAATGAGCAAGCTTTCATGAGTCCTGCCGGGGTCTGAGCGAAAGCGCGCCCGGCGTCGTTTTCTGAGGCGCACCACTGCGCCCTCACGCTCGAGCCTCAAAAGCAAGAGGGCAGCGCCCTGCCACTCGGCTTTGAGCCAATTGCGATTGCACACGGCCCGCGTCAGCTCGTTGCTGATTCCGAAACGCCGCGTGGTAAGATTTTTTATCGTCGCCCCACTTATGCGACTCCTCCACCTTGTCGGTGCTCGGCCCAATCTCATAAAGCTCGCTCCCGTTTATCGGGCGCTGGCCCACGTGCCGAAAATCGAGCAGCGGATCGTGCACACAGGGCAACACTATGACTTCAATATGTCCGACATCTTCCTTCGAGAGCTGGGCATCCCCGCGCCGGACGTAAACCTGCAAGTCGGATCGGCCACGCATGCCAGGCAGACGGCCGAAATCATGATGCGGTTTGAACCCGTCGTGACCGAGCAAAGGCCGGATCTCGTCTTGGTCTACGGAGATGTCAACTCGACGGTGGCAGCCGCTTTGGTAAGCACCAAGCTCGGAATCCGTGTAGCTCATGTGGAAGCCGGTCTGCGCTCTTTCGACCGCTCCATGCCCGAGGAGATCAACCGACTCCTGACCGACCAAGTGGCAGACCTATTGTTTACGCCATCCGAGGATGGAAACCGCAACCTAGAGCGAGAAGGAATTGCGAGGGAGAGGATCTACCTGGTCGGAAACGTGATGATCGACACGCTTGTCCGTATGTTGCCGATCGCTCAAACCCAATTGCCCGAGAATGTTCCGCATCGTTTTGCTCTCGTGACGCTGCACCGTCCCTCGAACGTCGACGACCTCGAATGGCTGGGAGATATGCTGCGCAGTCTCGAACAGATCAGCTCGGATTTGGCGGTGGTTTTTCCGGTTCATCCTCGCACCCGGCAGAAGATGAACGAGATTGGCCTCAATGGATCAGGTTCGATCCTGCGTTTGCTCGAGCCGCTGCCGTATCTTGCTTTCTTGGCATTGCAACAACGCGCGACGGTCGTCATCACCGATTCGGGCGGAATCCAGGAGGAGACGACCTATCTCCAGGTGCCTTGCCTGACGGTGCGCGAGAACACGGAACGGCCTGTGACGGTCGAAATCGGCACGAATACGCTGGTCGGACGCGATCCAGAGCGGATTCGGGAAGAAGTGGAAAACATCTTAGCCGGCCGCACGAGGAGAGGCCAGGTTCCTCCCCTCTGGGACGGTCACGCCGCTGAGCGCATCCGAGAAATCATCGCCAAGCTAGTCTAGTTGCCACAAGTAACTTTCCGGCCGACAGGGGGCGCACTTACGCCAGGGCCACATCGTCGGCATGCCCGCACCCCTCGATCCCGCGATGTATTGACGCGGCGGGCCCCGATCCATTACAAGATTGCGGGCTGAGGGGTGCGAGGCAGGTATTGCTTCTGTTAGACACCCCGAGCGGCCTCGCCCGGGAGCGTCGCAACACATTTTATAAGGATCTCGGTTGGCGAAGGGGGCTCGGTCCGTTCGGCCGGCGAAATGAGCGGTGATTTGGGGAGACGCTCTTGTGGAAGCGGGAAGACTCAGCTCGTTTTTTGCCCAAAATCGTGCCGGGTCGCGGAAAAGGCCTGCGAATCTTCTCATCGCCTATGGGGCGAAGCGCAGCCTAGTCGCCATTTATAACGGGCAGATCCTCGGCAAGTATGGGGGCAGCGAGGAGCAGATTTCGTGAAACGCTATTGCTTTGCGCTCGATCTCAAGAACGACCCTGCTCTGATTGCTGACTACAAGCGCTACCACGAACAGATTTGGCCGGAGATAACGCGATCGATCAAGAACGCCGGTATTAACGACGTGGAAATCTACCTCATGGGTACGCGCTTATTCATGATTGTGGAAGCCGGCCCGGGATTCTCGCTGGAGGCCAAGGCCCAGGCGGACAGGGCGAATCCGAGAGTCCAGGAGTGGGAAGAACTGATGTGGAAGTTTCAAAATCCTTTGCCGCAAGCTAAGCCGGGCGAGAAGTGGGTGCTGATGGAACGGATCTTCAAGCTCGAGTCTTAAGCGGCCACGCACCCGGCGCAGAAGATTGGGTTGTCAGAGGGAGGACCCATGGAAGGACAGGCAAAGATCAGTCGGCGCGGACTCTTACGGGGCACGGGCGCCTGTTTGGTCGCCGCGGCGGCGATCCCGCGTTCGCCAGGTAGGGGGCAAGGGCCATACGCAGCCCCGCTCCCCGGGCAGTCCGGTACCACCGAGGCCGGGCAAAGTTCGCAGCAGGCCATGGAGGACTCGACGCGCGCGGCTCGCATGCAATGGTGGCACGCGGCGAAATTCGGGATGTTTATCCACTGGGGCGTCTACAGCACAATCGAGCGCCATGAATGGGTGATGGAGAACGAAGCGATTCCGATTGAAGATTACCTCGCCCACGCAAAGACCTTCAAGCCGAGACCGAATGCCGCGCGCGCCTGGGCCAAGCTCGCGCGCCAGGCGGGCCAGAAGTACATGGTCATGACCACCAAGCATCACGAGGGATTCTGCAACTTCGAAACGAAGCTCACGCCCTACTGCGCTCCGAACCAAGGTCCGGGCCGCGATCTTGTGCGCGAATATGTCGAAGCGGCTCGCGGCGAAGGCTTGCGCGTGGGCTTCTACTACTCGCTCATGGATTGGCACCACCCCGACGGGGCCCGATGTCAGAGTGATGGAGATGCTCGCAAAAGGTTCGTTCAATACACGCACGGCCTTATCCACGACATCCTCTCGAATTACGGCAAGATCGATGTTCTCTGGTACGACGTAGCCTGGCCCCTAAGCGCCGAACAGTGGGAATCAGAGCGCATGAACCGGATGGTTTTCGCCCTGCAGCCCGACATCATCGTGAACAACCGCAACAGACTACCCGGCGATTTCTCGACTCCCGAGCAGGAGGTCAATCCCGCCGAGTCCGGGCGGGCCTGGGAAACCTGTATGACCCTGAACGACAGTTGGGGTTATCAAGCTGCGGACGACAACTGGAAATCGCCGAAGACGGTGATCCGCAACCTGGTCGCCTGCGCGCGCGACGGTGGCAATTATCTGCTGAATATCGGGCCCAAGCCGGACGGTTCTATTCCCGAACCCTCCGTACGCGTCCTCACAGAAGTCGGCCAGTGGATGGAGCGCAATGGCCATGCGATTTATGATTCAGATCCCTGCCAGGTTCGCTCCTCGAATTATGCGACCTTCACGCGCCAGGGAAACACTCTGTTTATGCACGTTTATTTTTGGCCCGGCGACTATGTGGCCGTAGGGGGCCTCATGAGTGGAGCAAAATCAGCGCGGCTGTTGGTCAACGATCAAAAGGTGAACTTCACGCAGGACCGTTTTCAGCTGAAGTTGACCGGTTTGCCCAAGGAAGCGCCCGACCATCCCGTAACGACAATTGCCATCGAATGCGACGGCGAGCCCCGGCAGGACAATATTTTTGTCCGCGAGCAAAAGCCCCGGGACGGCGTGTGATGAGAGCAAAGCGAGAGCACGTTCTTGTCGGCCCGTTGAAATGGTCGCCTTTCGACACAGCAACACGATGAAACCTTGGCCGAATTTTGGCTGTCCCTCCTTCATCTTGTAATCGAGAGCTTCGCCGCCAAACCGCGCCGGCGCTCTTGGTGCGCTGGAGCAATGCCCGTCAAAACTGGCGGGAATCTGATGCTACGATGGGTCACATCGTGAGGAAGACCACGGTGCAGCGACTCGTTATCATTTTCCGGAGATCGAAGCGCAGCTCAACAAGGGCGGGGAAATCGTCGTGCACAAACGGAAGAAAGAGATGAGTGCCCGGCTGTTGCTCGTTCATTTGAAGCCTGATGTTTGAGAACCTCCGTAACTTCCGCGTTCAGTTCTTCGGCGGCGGCGTTAATGCGTTTTGCATCGCGCGCGTTGATCATTTTGCGGGTCCGCTCACGGAAATATCGGCGCAGCACGTACTCGATGAACGCCGAACCAGACACCTGGGTCCCATAGCATCATCAATCTGGCGGACGAGCTCCGATGATAGTGTTATCGATGTCTTCTCTTTCATACGACTAATGTGCTGCAAGAATGGGAAACGGAGAGCTTGTTTTGTCTGCCTGCGCGATGGTACAACCTCGGTTTTTGAAGGGCTTCGGGAGGGCTGATCCCTCGACTTAAACGAAGCCAGGTACCAGCGCTCCGTCCGGTGCTGGTTGACGTTATCTCCGGGCTTGGGTAGTCGTGACGAGGTGGAACGACACGGACGTCCGCTGCTGAGTCGTCTGTTTCCGCACGGTGAGTCTCTCGTGCGTTCGAGGAGGCGCTCTCTGGGCTCGCACGCTTGTTTCCGCTCGGGAATTGCATTCTTCGTCCGCGGAGGTCGCTTCTACCGGCGCTTGGTCCCGTTTCTGGCGCTCATCGCGCTCGCGCCCGCCGAACCTGCTCAGACGATCCGAGTCGACATTACGCCGGCGCACGTAACGAACACGATCCGGCCCAGCCAGGCGCTGGGCGCCGGCATCGACCGTTTACCTTATGGCGCGGCGGATAAGCTCTTCAATCCGGAAATGGTGAAGCAGGTTCTCGCCGCCGGGTGGCAGCCCGTAACGTACCGCCAAAACACGGAACTCCATATCGAGGCTTGGCATTGGAATCCGCAGGGATCCTGGAGCGATCCTTCCGGCCAAGGATACTTCGTGGGCAGTTCGACGCCGACCGAGTTCATTCGGCACTCCTATGGCTATCCGCTTCCGCACCGCGGCGTAACCCACGATGACGGAACTGATTTCGCGGGTTACTCGCGCCTCACGGACGGGGACCTCAACACGTATTGGAAAAGCAACCCATACCTGACGCGCGCATACACGGGGGAAGACGACTCGTTGCATCCCCAGTGGGTCATCGTCGACCTGGGCTCTCGCTATCCGGTCACCGCAATTCGCATCGCCTGGGCCGAGCCCTATGCCACGCACTATTTGGTTCAGTATTGGACCGGTCCGGAAGCGCTCGACCCCATCAGGCATCCCACAGGCGGGGCGTGGCAAACCTTCCCGGGCGGGGCGGTTACAAACGGGTCGGGAGGCACCGTAACGCTCGAGGTCTCCTCGATTCCCATGCGGGTCGAATATGTTCGGATTCTCATGACCGAGTCTTCGAACACATGTGATACGCATGGGGCCGGCGACCGACGCAATTGCGTCGGCTACGCGATGCGCGAAATTTACATGGGCGAGCGTACCAGTTCGGGATTTCACGACCTCCTGCGACACACGCCGGATCAGGACCAGACGGCGACCTACTGCTCCTCCGTCGATCCCTGGCACCAGCCCGCGGATCTCGACCAGAGAGCGGGCGACCAAATCGGTTTTGATCTCTTCTTTACGAGCGGCTTCACGCGCGGTCTTCCCGCCATGATTCCGATCGCAATGCTCTATGGGACCCCGCAGGATTCAGTGGCCGAAATCGCCTATATCGAAAAACGGGGTTACCCAATCTCCTATATTGAAATGGGTGAGGAGCCGGACGGACACTACACGAACCCGGAAGATTATGCCGCGCTGTATATCGAGTGGGCGGAAGTGCTCCACAAAATCGATCCTCGGCTGAAGCTCGGAGGACCGGTGTTTACTGGCGTAAACACCGATATTGAGACCTGGCCCGATGCGTCCGGAGAGGTTTCCTGGACGGCCCGTTTCATCAAATATCTGAAGTCGCACGGACATTTGGGCGATCTGGCCTTTTTCTCGTACGAGCACTATCCGATGACGCCTTGCAAGATCCAGTGGAACAACCTCTACGACGAAGCCGCACTGGTTTCGAACATGGTGGGGATGTGGCGTCGCGACGGCGTTCCGGCGAGCGTTCCGCAATTCATCACCGAATCCAACATTTCCTGGCAAGCGGGCGAATCCTTTACGGACATTTTCGGTGCTCTGTGGCTGGCCGACTACGTGGGCGCCTACCTTTCAGCGGGAGGCGAGGCGATCTACTATTTCCACTACCTTCCGCTCGGCGTCCATCGCGAGGGCTGCAATCTCTCGCTGGGCACGTTCGGGATGTTCTCGAGCGATCGAGATCTGAAAGTGAACCAGCCGCTTTCGCAATTTTTCGCAAGCCAGTTGATCAATCTCGATTGGATGGAACCAGGTGACGGCCAGCATCAGCTGTATCCGGCCTCGAGCGACATTCAGGATTTAAGCGGGAACGTGCTCGTGACAGCGTATGCGGCGCATCGTCCCGATGGACAGTGGTCTCTGCTGGTTGTCAACAAGGATCAGGAAAACGCGCATCGTGTACGAATCGATTTCAGCGACTTGGCCTTGAAGAGAATCTCCCATTTTGCCGGGCGCGTCGACGTCATCTCATTTGGTAGCGAACAATACCACTGGAATCCCACCATCGATGGAGGCTCGGCCGATCCGGACGGGCCGCCCGTGCGTTCGACCACGAGTGCTATGGCCGATAAGGAGTTCGTGCTTCCGAAGGCGTCCGTATCCGTCATCCGAGGCACCCTTGATTAAAAAGCGCGGTCGTGTGGCCCGTTTTGGGAACTCGCGATAATCCACCATGCGAAGGAGATGGCCGTGATCTTGAAAGTGTTTGCAGACAAGGTTTCGCTTGGCGAGGCAGCAGCGGACCAGGCCGCGGCAGCCATCCGGGAGGCTGTCCGCGCCCGCGGCCGCGCGCGAATCGTTGCGGCGAGCGCCGCCTCCCAATTTGAGTTTCTCGCCGCGTTGACCCTGGCGCGCGATGTCCCCTGGCGGGAGGTCGAGCTGTTCCATCTCGACGAATATATCGGCCTGCCCATGACGCATCCCGCCAGCTTCTGTCGGTTTCTCAAGGAGCGGTTGATCAGCAAAACGGGGATCACGACGTATCATTTGCTGAACGGGACCGAGGATCCCGCAAAGGTCATCCACGAGGTTGGCCGGGCCCTGACCGCGGCGCCCGTCGATGTCGTATTTCTCGGCATCGGCGAAAACGGCCACATCGCTTTCAACGACCCTCCCGCGGACTTCGAGACCGAGGAGCCTTTCCTGGTCGTGAATCTCGACGAGGCCTGCCGACGCCAGCAGGTGGGCGAAGGCTGGTACAAAGAGCTTTCCGAGGTTCCCAAACAGGCCATCTCCATGTCGGTCCGCCAGATCCTGAAGTCGCGGGAAATCCTGACCGTGGTTCCCGATGCGCGGAAGGCGCAGGCGGTGCAGGCCTCGTTCGATGGAGAAGTCGGCCCCATGGTGCCCGCGTCGATTCTGCGCACGCACCCGCGCGCGACCGTGTACCTCGATCGCCAATCCGCCGCACGGCTCAATCCCGCCACGGTCCAAAAACATGCGGCCGCCAGCTAGCAGGCCGGCATAAGGAAGCAGGCGATCGACTGACTCGCTCCGGTCTTTACCCGGCGATGACCACCAAACCTGCCACGAGCTGTTCTGGGCACGAGCGTCGGATGGGGACTATTCCGTCCCTGCGCTGGGGGATTGCCGCAATTCTCTTCGCCTCGACGGTCATCAATTACATCGATCGCCAGACGCTTTCACTCCTCGCTCCTTTTCTCAAGCAGGAATACCACTGGTCGAACATCGACTACGCAAACATCGTCATCGCCTTCCGGATCTCCTACTCGATTGGGCAGACGCTATGTGGCCGCCTGATGGACCGCTTGGGCACTCGGCGCGGCCTTCAGGCGACGGTATTGTGGTATTCGATCGTTTCGATTTGCACCCCCCTCGCCCGCGGCCTATACAGCTTCGCCGGATTTCGGTTCTTGCTGGGTGCGGGCGAATCCGCGAACTGGCCGGGGGCGACCAAGGCGGTTGCAGAGTGGTTTCCGAAAAGCGAACGCGCGCTGGCCACCGCGTTCTTCGACAGCGGCTCGTCGGTCGGCGGCGCCATCGCTCCGTTTATCGTCCTGGGTATATTTTTCCGCTGGGGCTGGCGGCCCGCCGTCGCTATTCCGGGTCTGCTCGGATTCGTTTGGCTCTCCCTATGGCGCTCGGTGTACCACGCGCCCGAGGACCATCCCCGAATCAGCATGGCTGAACGCGAAATGATTCTCGCCGAACGCCTCCGGGGACACCCTGCTCTGGGCCCGCGTCTTGGTTGGTGCGATTTGCTAAAGCTGCCACAGACCTGGGGCACGATCGCCGCCAAGGCGCTGACCGATCCCGTGTGGTTTTTCATCACCGACTGGTTCCCGATTTACCTGGTAGCCAAGGGAATTTCGCTCCGGAACAACCTCGTTGCGGTTTGGGTTCCATTCGTCACTGCTGATCTGGGCAGTCTGTTCGGGGGATGGCTGTCCGGGCGACTGGTGCGGCGGGGCTGGCCGTTGGGAGCGGCACGCAAGGCGGTTGTCGTATTCGGGGGGATGGGCACAACGCTGCTGATTCCGACCATCTTGACCGAGAGAGTGGTCGTGATCACGGTTCTCTTCGCCTTGGCGAGCTTTTGCTACGGTTCGTTCACCACCATTGCAAACGTGCTGCCTTCCGATTTATATGCGACGGAAAGCGTGGCCTCCGTGAGCGGGCTGAGCGGAACCGGCGCCGGGATCGGCACGATCGTGGCCTTCGAGCTCGTAGGTCGCTTTTCGGATGTGCACGCCGGCGCCGTGCGGCACTCGTTCGACCCGATCATGATCGCAGCAGGCCTGGTGCCCCTGGCCGGGATGATCCTAGTCTTGCTGCTCGTGCGGAATACGCGCGCAACCGATCAGGGGTTCGTGCATCGTATTTGATCCCCCGCCTCTACCGAGGTTCCTCCTGCCCGGTTTCTAGCGAGAAGCCGTTTGACACCGCTGGGAAGCACGGCGATAATCCCGCTGTTCTCGGACTGCTTCACCGGGGGGTGTCCGGTGATCCTTCGCGAGTATGATTGTGCCCGCCCAATTCATTCGTTCGAGAATGCAAGCCCAGCCACACTGCGCAGCGTCCCCAGGTAACCTCTCGATGGCCGTGTTAGACTCGAAACTCTGGAGAGGGCTCCGATGGAAACCACTCGGCGGAACTTCCTGAAAATCGCGACGGTCGGTGGCGCGGCGGCGAGTGTATTCGGATTTGATTTGACGCCGGCCTACGCGCAAGTCGGCAAGCTCAAAATCGCCGCAGAGAGAACGGGAAAAGCTTGCGTGCGCGGGTCGAGTGCGCTCGCTACCGGTTGAGAAGACATAAGAACCCTCGCGCTGACCAAAGGCCAGCGCCGGTTAGATGCGTTGCCGGGCTTTTGGCTTCAGCGAGCGGCTAAGCGCTTGCTGCTGCTGCCTTTGCGTCGACCCGAACGACCGGTACATCCACCAGGTGTTCGGCCAGGAACCACACTTCGAGTTCGTTCGTGCGGATCACGTTCGAGACCAGCAAGTCGTTGGTTCCATCATCGCCTGCTTCAGCGGCCTGCTTGGCCATGGTGCGAGCCTCCTTCAGGATGAGTTCGTGGGCTTCGAGGAGCCGCGAGATTTGCACGGGGACTTCCTCTCGGCCGCGCGGAGGACGCTGGATCATGGTGGTCTCGGCAACGTCCGGGGCCATGGCAATGCTGATGGCCCCCAAGAGCTGAATGCGCTCGGCGATTTCATCAACCAGTTCGTCCTGCTCGTCGTGATGCTTATCAAAAAGCAAATGCAGCTGGTAAAACGTGTGACCCGCAACCTGCCAATGGTGCTTCTTGTACATGTCGCGCAGAGTCATCGTATCGGCCAGGAGCTGATTCAAATTTTCTGCGCTCGCCGCGCAAACTTCTTCGTCGAGTGCGATGGGCAGTTTGGCGATTTTGCCGAAGGGCTGAATTTCGGGGGCGTTTTGATGTTGGATTGGCCGGGCTAGCTTTGCGCCGGCCGACAGTTGACTATAGCTGGCATCGCGCTTGGAGTTTTTGGAGCTCATTCGTTTTCTCCTCGGGTTCGAATGGTGAAGGCCCAAACCCATCATACGCCCGCTTCGGGCAGGCCGTCGCCCGGAGAGAACTCGGAACGGCGAAATTCACGCCTGAGCCGGGTCTTCCTCGAGCACTTCCTCGAGCGTAGTCGAAAAGAGGTCTGCGTCGGAATTGGAAAAAACCAAGGAAGGACGCAGCTTGAGGACGTTCTGATGCGGGCCGTCGGTGCCAGTCAGAACCCCTCGCTCGCGCAAACGGTTGACGACGTAGGAGGCTTGCCGGGGCGCAGGTTCCCGCGTCGAGCGATCGCGCACAAAATCGACGCCGAGGTAGAGTCCCGAGCCCCGCACATCCCCGATCAGCGCATACTCATCCTCGAGCGCCTCGAGCCGCGCAATCAACTGGTGCCCGACGCGCAACGCATTCTGCTGAAGTCCTTCCTCTTCCATAACGTCGAGAACGGCCAAGCCCGCGGCACACGCTACCGGATTGCCGCCAAACGTGCTGAAGAACTCCATGCCGTTACTGAAGCTGTCTGCAATCTCTTGCGAGGCGACGACCGCTGCCAGGGGAAAGCCATTTCCGATCGGTTTGCCGAGCACGACAATGTCGGGGACAACATCTTGTGTCTGGAAGCCCCAGAAGTGCGTGCCCAATCGCCCGAAACCGACTTGCACCTCGTCGGCGATGGTCACACCTCCTGCCCTACGAACCCCCCGGTACACCTCGGCCAGGTAGCCGGAAGGAAACACAATCTGGCCGGCGACGCTTGGAAGGGTCTCGGCGATGTAGGCGGCGATCGGACGGCCTTGCTTGCCCATCTCTTCAAGGATTTCCCCAACCGCGAACGCGTACTTCGAGCCCGCTTCTTTATCTCCGCGCCGGAAGGGGCCGCGATAATCGTCGGGAAGTGGCGCGACGTGGACCCACGGTTTGCGCCCGCGTCCGCCCGGCCCGCCGAATTTATACGGACTGATGTCGATCAGCGTGGTGGTATGCCCGTGATAGGCGTGTTCGAGCACGATCACATCCTCGCGACCGGTATGGGCGCGCGCCATGCGGAGGGCAAGCTCGTTCGCTTCGCTCCCGGAGTTGAGGAAATAACAGACGCGCAAAGGGTCGGGCAGCAATCTCGTGAGCCGTTCGGCGTAGCGGTGGATGTTGTCGTGCAGGTACCGCGTATTCGTGTTGAGCAGCGCGACTTGGGCTTGGACGGCGCGCACGACGCGCGGATGGCTGTGCCCGACGAGCGGCACATTGTTGTAGACATCCAGATACGCTCTTCCCGCTTCGTCGTAAAGGTATTGTCTCCAGCCGCGCACGATTTTGAGCGGCCGCTCGTAGGACAGACTGAGATTCTTCCCGAGTAGCTCCCGGCGCGCAGAAATCGCTTCTTCTCGGCGCGGCTCTCGCTGCGGAAAACGGTCGGCCGGTATGCCAAGCAGGAGGTTGGGATCAGGCGAGAGAGACGTCCACACGCCGCGCTCGGAAGCGTAAGCGACCCCGGGGAAATCTGTTCCCTGATCAAGCAAATCGAGAATGATTTGGAAATGGAGATGAGGCGGCCAGCCGCCGTTCTCCTGGGCGTCGCCAACGCAGGCCAAGACCTCGCCGGGCGCGATACGCTGTCCCAAGGTCAATTTGCCCAAGCTGTCGCGCGTGAGGTGTCCATATAAAGTGAAGAATTTCCCCTCATCTCCTGTTCTGTGACGAAGAATGACGACCGGGCCGTAGTCCTCGGGCGCGGCGTTGACGGCCATGGCCTCAACTGTGCCTTCAAGCGGCGCGCGGATTGCCGTACCGGGCCGAGCGAACAGATCCATTCCCAGATGGATGGTGCGCCGTTCTGCGACCGGATTGTCATTGCGGCCAAAGCGCGGGGAGGTGTACAGGCAGCGCGCTTCGTTGTAGCGGCCGATGCCGACGGATGCGTTCGCGTCCTTCATCTTGCGAAAGATCACTTCGCTGACATTGCCCGTCTCCGCCACGCTGGGATCGGCGCCAAGCAGTGTGCCGCCCACGCTCAGATCGAAAACCAGGCACGGCGCGCTTCGCAAATCTGCCTCAAGAATGGGAGCAGCGCTCCCGGCGCTTCCGGACAGCCATCGTCGTATGTTTTCCGCTTGTCGAACGGCGGGCAGACCACACGCGTCGCGGAAAACGTAATGCGCGAATCTGGGATGCACCTGGGCCCATTGTTCGAGGGCCTTCCATGCCGGGGCCTCGCTGATCGTCACGTAAGGGTCGTCCGGCGAAAGAGTCTTGCGCTGAGCCGAGTTCGTTACGCTGACGGCAAGCCGCATGGCAACGAGGGGATAAAGCAGCTTTAACTCTTCCTCGTCCAGGGGGAAAGCATCGTGATACCCAGCGATCAAGGCCGCGGCGCTCGCGAGCGGGTTCCTCTGTCCCAGCATCGCGTACGCCGCGGCAATGGCGGGCTCCGATACAGTGACGCCGCGATGCATGTCCCCGAAATCGATCACCGTAACAACGTTGCGGGGCTGCAGCCATGGCGCGCTGACGAGCACGTTATAGTCGTTCGCGTCGCCGTAGACGACACTGCGGCGAAGCGAGGGCAGGGCCGGGGCGAGCTCGGCTTCATAAAGGGTGAGGAAACGCTCAACCAGGGCACGGCGCTTGGCGTCCGGGATGGAGTGCACATAGGGGCGAATCCACTGTGCGCGCGTGAGGTCCCATTTGAGGTCTCTCTGCGCCCCGCGATGAGAGAAATCGGCAAGCGCGGCGTCTAGTTCGCCTAGAAATTGGCCGAGGCTGCGCAACAATTCCCGGCTGCGCGGCTTCACCGTGGCCAGAACAGCTCCGGGAACAAAGGTGAGGAGCCAGACGAAACGCTTCGTCCCGTCACAAACCTTGGCCAGCGCGAATGTCTGACCCGACTGCGTCGGGCAAACCCGGGGAAGCACGAGGTGCGGCGCTCGCTTTTTGAGATGTTCGAGCGCCGCGCATTGCATCTCGATGAAGGATTCTTCCCGTTCCGGATGCATGATCTTCAAGACGAATTCACGGTCGTCCGTCGAGCGCAAATGAAAATTGGAGTCGTATTCGCCTGGCAGGGAACGCGCAGAAACGTCGAGGCCGAATACGTGGCGGGCCAGCCGGGCGGCTTCCGATTCAGTTATGCGAGGCGCGATACGAGGTTCGGAAATCATGCGCTGAGATGTACTGGTAACTGGACAAATTCGGACACGCGCCGGATGGCCGGTTAGCCTCGCCGGCGAAGATCCCCACTCGAGTCGCTGAGCCGTTGTGGACCCAACCCATCATTGACCCCGCGTCGCGATCATCTTTCAATGATCCCAATTGTGTCATACCTGTTGCTTGGTTCGAAACTGCGAGTTCCGCCAATCGTGGACCACGGGGATCGAAGACGAGCGCACTTGTTCCCGGCGCGTGGGAGGTCTGAGGGCCCGGCGACGGAGCGGGATGCGCTGCTTTGACATCGCCGAGAAAATCAGATGATCTGATAATCATACTGTAGGAAACAAAAATGACGATCACGGTGACCAAAGCGGCTCGAAATTTCACAGATTGCGTCAACCGGCCAATTACCAGAACACCGCGTTTATGCTTCTGAAAAACGGCGAACCATTCGCTCGCCTCGTGCCGGACAGCGAGAAAGTCTGGAAGGTACGTTTGACCTGCAGCGCTGGCTGAGGCCGCGCCCCGATGAGGGGCGTGAAATCGCTGCAATCACGGTGGCCGAGCTTTGGCATGGAGTAGAGCGCGGTGGAATGCGCAAGGCGACACGCGAGCGCTACCTGAAGGCCATTTTGGAACGAATGCCGGTCATCCCGTATACCGAGCAAACCGCGTATGAGCATGCGCGGATCTGGCCGCGCTGGAAGCTGCGGGGAAAATGATCGGGTTTTATGACCTCGTTCTCGGAGCGACGGCTCTCAAGCGCGGCGCTCAGGTGGCCACCTTCCATGTCCGTGATTTCGCCCAAATTCAGGGACTGCGTGTCATCGAGCCGAAGTAGGCCTGCTTGGCTTTCGGGCAAATGCACCGTTCAATGCGGGTCGATGGCGCGGGCTGGTGCGGACACCCTTTGATATTCGGAGGCGGGTGCTCGGCGCATAAATGCGACGTAGAAAACGGCCGAAACGGCGAAGCCCACGAACCAGGCGTAGTTGTACAGCCAGCGCAAAGGCTCGATGGCCAGCCCCATGAGCGCAGCGGCAACCCCGAGCGCCAGAGCCACTAGGGCGCGATAGTTGAACCCGCGGAGGTATTCGTAGACTCCTCCTCGGCCGTAGAGCGCGCCGAGATTGAGCGAGCATCTGCGAACGATGAAATAGTCCGCGATCATGATCCCGGCAATCGGACCCAGCAATCCGGAATAGCCGACGAGCCAGCCGAAAATGTAGTTGTTATAACTCGCGAGGAGCTTCCACGGCATCATCAGCAGGCCAACGAAGCCCGTAATCAAACCTCCCGCCCGAAACGAGATGAGCCGCGGGTTGAGATTCGAGAAATCGTTGGAAGGTGAGACGACATTCGCGGCTACGTTCGTATTGAGCGTCGCAATGAGGAGTGCAACCAGGGCGATCGACGCGATCACCGGCTGGTGAAAGCGGCCGAGCAGAACGACGGGATCCCATATCGCCGTACCGAAGATCAGCACGGAGGCGGAGGTTACGGCGACGCCAATGAAGGAGTAAAGCGTCATCGCCGCAGGCAGGCCGAGTGCCTGCCCGACAATCTGCGCGCGCTGCGATTTCGCGTAGCGCGTGAAGTCCGGGATATTGAGCGCGACCGTAGCCCAAAAGCCCACCATCCCGGTAAGCGAGGGGATGAAAAAGCGCAGGAACTCGCCGGTGGTTTTGAATTTGCTCGGCGCGGTGAGGACCGGGCCCAGCCCGCCGGCCTTCCTCACAACCCACCAAAGCAAGAGAAGTCCGACCCCCAGCATGAATGGCGCGCTGACGCTTTCGAGGAACTTGATCGTTTCGATTCCGCGCCAAATGACCAACATATTCAGCAGCCAGAACGCAAAGAAACAGATCCAGCCGGCCCCGGCATGGTTCGTCGCTCCTGGCCACAGCACTTCGAGCATCGAGTGGATCGCCTGCCCGCCAATCCAGCTTTGGATCCCGAACCATCCGCAAGCAACCAGGGCGCGGAGAACCGCTGGAACATTGGCGCCTCGCACTCCGAACGAGGCGCGCACCAAGACGGGAAACGGGATTCCGTATTTTGTCCCTGCATGCGCGTTGAGGATCATGGGCACGAGCACGATCAAGTTGCCCAAAAGGATCGTGCCAATGGCCTGCTTCCAGCTCATGCCCGCGGCAATCAGCCCGGACGCCAGCATGTACGTCGGGATGCAAACGCTCATGGCCACCCAGAGCGAAGCGTAGTTGTAGGTGCCCCAGGTGCGGCGCCCGGCGGGAATGGGAGCGAGGTCCTTGTTGTACAGGGTGGGGTCGAAGCTGCTCGGCTCGCTCATGCCCAAGCACCGCCGCGCGCGGCCCGGCGCAAGTAGTTTCCGCGTCCTGGCTTGCCGAGGAATTTGCCCTGATCGACGATGAGTTCGCCGCGCGAAAATACCTGCCGGGCGTTGCCTTTCACGCGAAAACCCTCGAACATCGAATAGTCGACGCGCATGTGATGCGTCCGGGCGCTGATGACGTGCTCGGCATGCGGGTCCCAAACGATCACGTCGGCGTCGCTGCCCGCGGCGAGCGTACCCTTCTTCGGAAACAGGCCGAAGATGCGGGCAGGCGCCGTCGAGACAATCTCCACGAACCGGTTCAGGCTGAGCTTGCCTTCATTCACACCGTGGTGATGAATGAGCTGGAGGCGGTTCTCGATGCCTGGTCCGCCGTTCGGAATCTTCGTGAAATCATCCTTTCCAAGGATTTTCTGGTCGGCGAAGCAGAAGGGGCAATGGTCGGTTGAAACAACCTGGAGATGATCGCTCCTGAGTCCATCCCACAGCTTGGGCAAGTTCTCTTTCTCACGCAGCGGCGGGGTGAAGACGTACTTTGCGCCGTCGAACCCGGGGCGCCGAAGCTCGTCAATAGTCAGCAGCAGGTACTGAGGACACGTTTCGGCAAATGCGGGAACACCGCGGCTGCGCGCCTCGCGAACTTCATGCAGGGCTGCTTCGGAAGAAAGATGAACGATGTACACAGGCGCCCCGGCGATTTCCGCCATGGCGATCGCGCGATGGACCGCTTCAGCTTCGGCAGTGGTCGGGCGGGTGAGGGCATGATAGACGGGCGCCGTTTTTCCCTCGGCGAGCGCCTGCTGGATGATCACGTCGATCACGCTCCCGTTCTCGGCGTGCATGCAGATCAAGGCTCCGTTCTTCGCCGTTTGTTTCAAGGCGCGGAAGATCGTCGCGTCGTCCACCATGAGGGCATTCGGGTAAGCCATGAAGAGCTTGAAGCTAGCCACGCCCTCGCGGACCATCTCGTCCATGTCCTCGAGGCCTGCACCTCCGAGGTCGGTAATGATCATGTGCAGGCCATAGTCGATTAAGGCGCGGCCTTCGGCTTTCCTCCACCAAGTGTCAAGCGCGTCGCGCATGTGCGTGCCCCGCGCCTGAACCGCGAAGTCGACGATGGTGGTCGTGCCGCCGAAAGCCGCGGCGCGAGTTCCCGTTTCGAAATCATCGCTGGAAGTCGTGCCGCCGAAGGGCATGTCGAGATGCGTGTGCGCGTCAACGCCTCCGGGTAGGAGCAGCATCCCCGAAGCATCCACAGTCTTGTGAGCTGTGGCGGCAATTCCCGGGCGGACTTCGCGAATCGTCTGGCCCTCGATCAAAATGTCTGCCGGAAACGTGTTCTCGGCAGTTACCACGGTGCCGTTGCGGATCAGCAGTCCCATCCGTTCGCCTTTTTCGCGCACGAAGCGCCCGCCGAGCGCTGCTCCCAGGATTCCGGCGGCAAGTGCGTGTCGATTTCTTCCATGGTGATGCAGCCCTCGACCGGACAGACGAGCGAGCACAGGTTGCACCCGACACACTCGACCTCATCCACGCGCGGAATGCGCGCGAGCGGGGTCGGATAGGGCTCGCTCGCACCTGCGGCCACGGCCGCGCGGCCGACCTTAGGGATTGGGGTGAACGTGATCTCTTGTCTGCTGCGCGTCTCGCGCATGGCCGGTGTCAGGTGTCGGTTCCCTGCGCCTTCGACTCGATCGAGATGGATGCACTGATGCGCGCCGTCCCAGCAGGCCGTGTAGCACAACTCGCACCCGATGCACTTCTCTTCGTGAACGCGCGCCACGATTCTGTAATTGAGGTTGAGGTACTTCCAATCTTCGAGGTGCGGGAGTGCGCGGCCTTGGAAATCACTGAGGTGTGTAAAGCCTTTCTGACCCATCCACTGGGCGAGGCCGTCCTTCATGTCTTCGACGATGCGGTAGCCGTAGTGCATGACCGCCGTACAAACCTGCACGGAGGCGCATCCGAGAAGAAGGAACTCGACGGCGTCACGCCAATCGGAAATCCCTCCGATGCCGGAAAGCGGCAGCACGGCGTCCCGATCGGCTTCGATCTGCTGCACCATGTGCAGAGCGATGGGCTTCACCGCGGGTCCGCAGTAGCCTCCGTGCGTCGATTTTCCGGCCACCATCGGCCGCGGAACAAACGTATCGAGATCGATCCCGGTGATCGAATTGAGCGTGTTGATGGCAGAGAGCCCGTCCGCGCCGCCGCGCTTGGCTGCGCGCGCGATGGTGCGTATGTCGGTAATGTTGGGGGTCAGCTTGACGAGCACCGGCGTGCGCGCCTTCTCCTTGACCCACGACGTGATCAGCTCGGTATATTCAGGCACCTGCCCGACGGCGCTGCCCATTCCGCGCTCGCTCATCCCGTGTGGACACCCGAAGTTGAGCTCGAGCCCGTCCGCGCCGGCATCCTCGACCTGCCGGACGATTCGCTGCCAGGCCTCGCGCTTCGATTCGACCATCAGGGAAGCGATCACTGCATGATTCGGATAGCGTTTTTTGACTTCGGAGATTTCGCGGAGATTTACGGCCAGCGGTCGGTCGGTGATGAGCTCGATGTTGTTGAAGCCCATCATGCGCTGGCCGTTCCAGTCGACCGAGGAATAGCGCGAAGAAACATTGACGATGGGCTCGCCGATCGTCTTCCAAACTGCGCCGCCCCATCCGGCATCAAAAGCGCGTTCGATTTGTTCTGCCGAGTTCGTGGGAGGTGCTGAGGCCAGCCAAAAGGGATTCGGCGAGTAGATTTTGCCCGCAAAGCGAACGGACAGATCCGGAGTCGTGCTTTCATTCGACATGGGACTCCTCCAGCGCCCGGGCGATGGCCATGGCCGCGCGTTTGCCGTCGGCCACGGCGTCGACGACTTCGCGGCCGCCGTTGACGCAGTCACCGCCGGCGAAATAGCGAGGATTCGACGTTCGTCCCGTTCCGCGGTCTACCCGCACCAGGCCGCCTTCGAGCCGAATGCCGCGCGAGGTTTCGAGGAAATCGAGAAGCGACCACTGTCCGATTGCCGGGATGACCATGTCACAGGGAATGATGAACTCGGAGGCGGGAATCTTCTCGAGCCCGCCAGCGGGCGACAGTTCGACCCGCACACATTCGAGGCCTTGGACGGTTCCGGCGGTAGCGGAAGGGCGGACCGCCAGGGGCAAGATCCACCAATCGAACCGCACTCCCTCGCGCTTCGCGTCCGCGTACTCGAACAGAAAGGCGGACATTTGTTGTTCGCCGCGGCGGTAAACGACGCGCACCTGTTCGGCTCCGAGCCGCACGGCGGCCCGCGCAGCATCGATTGCCGTATTCCCCGCGCCCACCACGACCACCGCATGTCCCACGTCCACCTTTCCTTTGGTCTTGTACGTTTCGATAAAGTCGAGCGCGTTCACGACGCCGGAGAGATTCTCGCCGGGGATGTTCAACTTGTGCATGGTGCCAAGTCCGGTGCCAAGGAAGAGGATTCGGAATTCCTCCTCTAGATCGCCGAGAGCGTCTTCGCTCGCAACGTCCTGCCCGAATCGAAACTCGACTCCGAGCGAACGGATCATCTCGATTTCCCGCAGGCTGTCGGACGAGCGCAGCTTATATTCGGCAACGCCAGAAGTGTTGAGTCCGCCCGGGAAGTCGCGCTTTTCAAGCACCGTTACGGGAAATCCGCGCAGACGCAATTCCGCCGCGCAAGCAAGGGAGGCTGGACCCGCGCCGATGCACCCGATCTTCTCCCCGCGTTCGGCGGCCGATCGTTTTGGAATCGACACGCCATGCATTCGAAAACCGCTCAAGAAATCATCCATGGCGTGGCGCTGCAGACGACCAATCTGGATGGGCGGCTGGTGGTAGCGGTGAAAGACGCAGGCGCCCTCGCAGAGAACGTCGACCGGGCATACGCGCGCGCAGCTCGCGCCGAGAATGTTCGCGTCGAGGATGGCGAGCGCGGAGCCGCGAAGATTCCTCTGCGCGATGCGCTTGATGAACCGCGGCACGTCGATGTGTGTCGGGCAGGCGGCCGCACACGGCGCATCGAAGCAGTAGAGGCAGCGATTGGCCTCCGCCAGCGCAGCGTCTCGATCGAGCGGCGGATGGATCTGCGGAAAGAGCTTCTCGATTTCCGGGAATTCGGGATAGCAAGGAGATCCGTCCAAGTCAAGCTCCGTCCGCAGGCCGCCTCATCAGGGTTTCACGAGCGTCTCGTACATATCCGGACGGCGATCACGGAAGAACTGCCAGGTCTTGCGGACCTCCCCGATCATGTCCAGGTTGAGATCAGCGGTCAGGACTTCGTCCCTGTCACGTGACGCCTGCGCAATAATCTGCCCGCGCGGATCACAGAAGTAGCTCGACCCGTAAAATTCGCCGATGTTCCAGGGTGCTTCGGTCCCCACGCGATTGATCGCGCCAAAGAAATATCCATTCGCTGCTGCGTGGGCCGGCTGCTCGAGTTTCCATAGGTATTCGCTCAGACCGGCCACGGTCGCCGAGGGGTTGAAAACAATTTCCGCCCCGTTCAAACCGAGCGCCCGCGCGCCCTCGGGGAAGTGCCGGTCATAGCAGATGTAAACCCCGATTTTTGCGATTCCGAGGTCGAAGACCGGATAGCCCAAATTCCCAGGCCGAAAATAAAATTTTTCCCAGAAGCCCGGCGCGACATGCGGAATGTGCGTCTTACGGTATTTGCCGATATAGGAGCCGGTACTGTCAATGACCGCCGCCGTATTGTAGTAAACGCCCTGGTTCTCGACTTCGTATACGGGCACGATCAGAGCGACGCGCAATTCCGCCGCGAGTTTGCGCATGAATTCGATGGTGGAGCCATCGGGAACAGGTTCGGTGAAATCGTACCAGCGGACGGACTGTTCGGCGCAGAAATACGGGCCGTAGAAAATCTCCTGCAGGCAAACGATCTTCGAGTCGGCGGCCGCGGCCTGGCGGATCATGGCCACGTGCTTGTCGATCATCACTCTTTTGATTCTTTCCAGGGAGCTGTCAGCGGATTCGGCGCTTCTCGCCTGGATCAACGAACAACGGACGATTCGGGACATACCTACCTCGCCTGCCGACCGGGCCGTCGGTCTCTCTACCCAGCTCAACACGCTACAAGATAATCTATGTCTTGAAAGGGGCAAACTGCAATTTATTGTGACCAAGCGCTCGATGGCCCGCGTCCCGCCTTCGCGGTCGCCAGCCTCCTCAGCAAGCCGCCCCCCTCGGCAGCGGTTCCGCTGCGCGATCGCGTGATTCCGGGCGCGTTCGTGAGATAATCCCGGCCATGAAAGCCTACCGCCGGGGAAGAGGTAAACTGCTCATTCTTCTCCTGAGTGCTGCTGGCACGCTCGCGGCACAGGGCCCTGGTAATCCCGAGCAACAGCCCGAATTCATAAAACAGGGACTGCAATTGATGCGGCAAGGCAAACTCGATCAGGCGCTGGCCCTGTACGTTGAAATCCTCCGCACTTCGCCGGATTCGCTCCCGGCCAACATGGCCGCAGGCAGCACCCTCGATCTCCTGGGCCGCGGCCAGCAAGCGCGCTCCTATTTCGCGAAAGCCGTTCAGATCGCGGACAGTCCCGAACGCAAAGCCATGGCACAACGAGCCATGGCGATCTCTTACGCGTTCGAGGGCGATTGCCAGAAGACCGCCTATTACGAACGGCAGGTTTTCGATTACTACGTCACGGTGAAGAACGCTTACGAACAGGGCGAGATCGCCGACGAGGCCGCGCGGGTATGCATTGATTCTGGCGATCTGGACAGCGCTTATCCGTGGTACAAGACGGGCCACGACAGCGGCCTCAAAGAAACCGACATCAAACCGGCCCGCGTCGACCTGTGGGAATTTCGCTGGGAGCACGCGCAGGCGCGTTTGGCGGCGCGTCGCGGAAACCAGGCAGGGGCGCAGAAGCACGTCGCTGCCGCCAAAGCGATCCTGGACAAGGGTGCGATTCCCGAGCAGGCCCCGTTTTTTCCCTACCTGACGGGCTACGTTGCATTCTACGGTCAAGATTACAAGACCGCGCTCGAGGATTTCCTGCAGGCCAATCAGCACGACCCCTTCATCCAGTGCATGATCGGCCAAACCTACGAAAAGCTTGGTGACAGTACGAACGCCGTCAAGTTCTACCGACAGGCGGTGGCCGCCATCTCCCACAACCCTCCGGCGGCCTACGCAGTCCCGCTCGCGAAAAAACGTCTAGCCACGCTCGGAAGCTAAAGGGCAGGGTATCGTTCCGAGTGCGCGCCGCTAGGGCAATTGCCTTGAGCCATGGTGCCACAGTCTTTACCCTGGACAGAGACTTCACAAGAATCGCCGGCCTGGCGGGTTTGCCACTCTACATTTTCTAACCCTCACGAGTGCAAGCGGCCACAGGGTCTTGACCTGTACTGCGCGTGCTCTCTCCAGAAACCGGCACCTAGTCGAGTTTCCGGTCGTCTAGGCGACTTTGATGAAGCGTCTGGCAGAATGGCGGGGCCGGTTAGCTGGCTGTCGCCTCAGTGCCTGTGCGCGGCGGCAGAGGCCGATATCCGCTTCGTGCCCGGACGTGGTATTTACCCTTCCCCGCTCCGATCAGCTTCACGGTGATCGCCCGCCAGCCCCGATTGGGATTCGCTTGAGGGTAATAATAGAGTGTGTAAAGATGAGCCAAATCGTTGCGAATGGCAGCAAAGGCTCCTTCCTCTTCGGTCCAGTTCTTCGCAAAATAGACCTCGCCGCCTGTGGCCGAGCTGATCCGTCCGAACACCTTTGTTGAAAGCGCGTCCTCCTGGGCTTGCATGGTGCTAATCATATAGATAGCCACGCCTTCCGATTGTGCCAATTGCTCGACATCCTCGGGGGGCGCAAGGCTCGCGTTGTCGGGGCCGTTCGAGAACACCACGATCACTCGCCGTCCCGCGACAGTGGCTGAGTCGCGCAAGGTCAGCAGTATCGCATCATACAGTGCCGCATCATCTCCGGCGACTGTGGCACGGACGCCGCGCAACACCTGCATGCGGTCAGGAGTCAAAGTCGAGGCACGGAAGAGGTCGCGGCTATAGGAGTAAAGAGCAACTTGATCGGGGCCCTGTAGCGACCGCACGAAATCCGCGATGGCATCCTGGGCGAACACGAAGCCGTGGTACATGTAATTGCTGGTGTCAAAGAGGATGAACACGCTTGCCCCGGCGAGCGGCGAGTCGTCATCGAGCCCATCCGGCACGCGATCTCGAGCCCCGGCCGAATCGCTCCCCAGAGCAGCAGAAAGATTCCTGGTCGCCGTGGCCGTCGGCGAAGCCTTGGCGCCACGCCCCTCTAACTCCGTGATCTTCTTCGGCGCGTTGTCACCCTCGGCAAACATGGCCATCTTTTGCTTGATGCCATCCTCGCTCACGGCGAAATCGTCCGGTTGCAAGCCTGTGATGTACTTGCCTCTTTTGTCGGTCACGGCCACATACAGTTGCACCATTTCGACGCTCACGCGGATATTCGGCGGATTTTGCCGCGCCGGACGCGCAGCCATCCATGTGGCGGAACCAAGCGCAAGCGTCGCAGCGAGCAGCAGAGAAAAGCAGCCTCTCAGAGTCATAGGTCGCCTCCTGTGGCACATCCTCCGCGAAGGGGACGGAGAGTGCGTTCTCAATTGGCCGGCCCGACCGGGGGCAAGCTGGCCGCATCTACCTTCGGTACACCGACAACTTGACCTTGCCGGAAGGCGTCGCCGGTCTCCCGCATGGCGCGCAACAGGGCCGGCCAATCGTCAAAATCGCTGCCAAAGATCGTCTCGACCATCCGCCGCGTCAAAACGGGCGCCAGTTCGTTCAACATGACCGGGGAGTAACCCAGATCGTTGGCCAGCCGCGCCCAATACAGATTTGTCGATTCCCAAGATTCGGCAAGGAATTCGCTCGCATAGTTCATCACAGAAGGGAATGGCTTGAGGTTCAGCATCTCTTCGGCATAGCAGTCGGCCAGCAGCGGGTGCGGCACGCCAAAATCGTGGGAGATGCGCGCCGGGCTCACCTCGTCGGGATCGCGGCGAATCAGCGTCTCGAGCTCTCTACCGGCCGGCCCCCAAACCGCCATTTGCCCCGGGAACTTGCTCTCGAAGGCGGCGCTCAGGTAAAAGGCCTGGGCCGGGGCGATTCGATCGAGCACTTGTTCGGGGTGACTTTCTCCGAGTTCCCGGTTCGCTTCATCCATGGTTTCCGGTGGCAGTTGGGTGGAAAGGATGTCGGTGACCGTGGCCCGCAGTCGTTCGTCTTTGACCGCGCCGATGATGAGTTCTTCCGCCGCTTTCTGGTAAAGCGCGGCTGCGTGAAGAGCTTCCGAGGACACCGACCACCAGCGCGGCACGATGCTCGAGGTCAGAAGGTCGGCCGTCGTCTGCTGCCAGATCAGAGCCTGAACATTTCTGGGCACGATGAAATCCTGTTCCATCTCTGCCAGGGCGTAGGGCAGTCCGGCCAGGGACCCAGAAAGGTGGGTGCCGTTCGCAGCCGTAAGTCCGACTCCAAACAGCTGCGGCACCAGCCAAGCCCGGTTTTCCGGGACCGATTCGGAAGCCAAGAAATCGTGCGCGCGAACCAGCTGCGGGCTGCTGTGCAGAATCTCTCCGCCCGGAGGCTCGTAATAGGCGTAATTCAAACCGACCAGCGTGTCGCGCAGGAACGCGGTAAGAGCTCCGCGCCCGGCCGGTTCGCCCGCCGACACCGGCTGGCTGAATGATTTCTTGAGATCCGTTTTCATTTCGAGCAGGATGTGCTTGTTCGGCTCGTGACCCGGCACCCACTCGGCCCGCTCCGCCTCGGTAAACATCGCACGCGGCGCGCGGGCTTCCTCGAGCTCTTCCGCCAATTGCAGCGCGCGCGGCCGGTCGATCTGGCCTGGGCGTTCCTTCATTCTTGAGAAGTCACCCGCGAGTTCGAGGAGCGTATCGAGTGAAACCAGCCTTTGGTCGGTCAGTATCTGCTGAATTTCGTCCGCCATTTTTTGGTGAACTTGCCGGCCATCGCGCGAGGATTGCTGGGGTCCAGCGATCAGATCAATGATCCTCTCCTGCGTGATTTCCGGCATGCCGGTGACGGTCTTCATCAACTGCGCAAGCGAAGCTCGGCCAGCATCGAAGAGCTGAACAGCGCTGGAAGCCTCGCCGAAGGGATGGATCAATCGTCTCCAGCTATCGTTCAGGTCTGCGCTGGGGATTTGCCCCTGGCGGGCGAGAATCTGCCACAGCCCGATATTCGCTTCGAATATGCCCATCATGTCGCCGCGAAGGAGAGGGTCGCGGACCGCATCAATCCTCTCGGTCATCTTGACGAAATCCGTTATGGAGGCGTCGTCCAGGCCGGAAAACTCGGAAAACATCTCGTACTGGTCGTGGAGCTTGGCAAAATGTGCGATGAGCAGAGTCGCCGTCTGGGGACTCATGCGCTGATCCGCAGGCCGCCGGCGATCGATTTCGCTCAAACTCACATACATGTCGAGCGGCCCTTCGCTCGGGTACGACCGGCAGATGGCAAACAATCCCTGCAGGAACAGCTCCGGCGTCCATTGTGCGGCCTTTTCGGCCAGCTCTCGTTCCATCTTGGAACCGGATTTGCGCCGAAACGCCTGCTTCCAAACGTTCAGACCTCCGGGAACGAGCGGCTCTCCGTCGCCATCGAGGGGAAGGCGTGTCGCCAAGACCAGCAGTCCTGCCCCCGGCCGGAAGACGGAGCGCACGGCATCGAGGGAAGAATCTTGCCCGCGAAACGCCGCATAAAAGCGTTGCAGATGATCGTGGCCGGTGAGATAGGTGAGCTCGGGACGCGGTGCTCGCGCCAGACTGTCGTAGTATTCCGCCAGGATGCCGTTGTCCCTCTCGAGCAGGTGAAGGAGGAATTCAACCGGGTGACCAGGGTCGGCGCCCACCAGTTTTTTCCAGGCGGGCTCGGCTTCCGACCCACCGGGCACGGCGACGTGACCGGCACGTATCGCAAGATTCGACCCGTAGAAGTCGATGACCGAGGCCATCGGGAGCATTCTTCCTATGCCGACCGACCTGCCCAACGCGTCGCGGGCTGCCTCGTCTACCCGCGAAAGGCCCCAATAAAGCCGAGAGAGCGTCGGATCAGCGGCCAAACTGTCGACGACGTCCGTGTCTTTGCTCTCTTCCTTGCCGGTCCAGTCGCGCTTGCTGTAGATCAGCGGCACGCGCGTCGACGGATAATCCATGGTGAAGGGCTTGCCGTGCAGCAAGGCCTGCTCGACGTCCGCAAGGGGGAACCCGGAATCGACGGTGGTGAACGCTTTCTCGCGATCCTCGGCTCTGATCGCCGGGTGCGCGGCGCAACTGTCCGTCAGCCGGTAACCAAGAACGGAGAGCAGCGGCTTGGATTCCTCGCACGTCGAGAAATGAAGTGTGGCCCCGGGTCCGGCGAGCGACGCCAATATCTTGGCTTGCGCGAAGTAGCGCCTGAATAGGATCAGGGCTTCGGTCGGTTTGGGTGATTTGGCCTTCGATCGGTCATAGCCGTAGGTCTCAACGAAATGCCCGAGCAGGGGAAGCACTTCATCCGGCGTCGCCTTCTGGCTGATGGCCGCCATTCTCTCGAAGGAGCGGAGCGGCCCCGGGATGGTGATGTAATTGCGCGTAGCCTCGCCCTCGGATGGCGGGTTCTTGGACGGCGGCACGGAGCTCGCCGCAGGTTTTTCTGACGCCGAATGGCCGGGCTCGCCTCTCGCCCGAGCACCCCAACACGCACACGCCAAGAGCGAAGAAAGAAGAGAGAACGCACACCAGCGAAGGAAGAGTTTCATGGCCGATTCTCCTTCCGGCCGTGCAAACGGTTATGGGCACGCTGCGATGGGACAGTTACGCCAGCCGGGACTCGCTGAGCACTCGCTCCCACTGCAGATTGGGCATGCTTTGTGGTGCTGCCGCGGCCAAAGTCGCCGCAGACCTGCGGGTCGGCACCAAAAAGTGAGCCCTAGACTAAACCATTCGACGCGCAATGCCAAGACAGTAGATTTCCGCGCGACCGACGCTTGGTCTCGCCGAGCCCTGTGCTGGTAATCGTGAGGGCACTCCCCCTGCCGAGAGTGATCGCCTCGTGCCACACTGGTGTCAACACTTGCACAACCTCGGGACGGTTCGTGACACGATCGAAGCGCACAAAGGACACGTCAAGCGACGTCGAACGGCGCCAGTGGTGGCTATCGTTCTCGACCGTTGTCCTGTCGCTCATTCTCACCCTGGGAATCCTCGCGCTGGCCTTGCCCTTGCCGTTGCCCCTTGCGTTCAAGGGCGAGGAGATCCTTGATCAACGCATCTTGGTCGACGCCTTGGTTGGGCTCGTGTGCCTGTTCGATCTCTCTATTCTGTTTCAGCAGTTCGAAATCTACCGCGTCCGAAAGCAGATCCGCGAGCAGGAAGAACTCTTCAAACTGATCAGCGAGAACGCCGCCGATCTGATCGCGGTTGTCAACATCGACGGAACGCGAGCCTATAACAGCCCCTCGTACCGGAAGCTCTTGGGCTACTCGCCCGAGGAACTACGCGGGACTCTAGCGTTCGAACAAATTCATCCCGAGGACAGGGCCAAGGTGATCGCCGCCGCCGAGGAGGCCAAGACCTCCGGGGTTGGCCGCCGCGTCGAATATCGCATGCGCCACAAGGACGGAAATTGGATCGCGCTCGAGTCGACGGCCAGCGTCGTCCGCGACAGCCAGGGTCAGATCCAGAAGTTCGTGATTGTGAATCGCGACATCACCGAACGGAAACAGCTCGAGCAACAGCTGCGGCTCGCACAAAAAATAGAAGCCATCGGCAGGCTATCGGGGGGCATCGCGCATGACTTCAATAATCTGTTGGGCGTGATCATCGGGTACACGGAGGCCGCGCAGAAACGAATGGAGCCGGGGGATCGCTTTCGCGAGGCGAATGAGGAAATTCAGCGGGCGGCCAGGCGCGCTGCTTCACTGACCCAGCAACTGTTGGCCTTCAGCCGGAAGCAAGTTCTCGAGCCGAAGGTTCTCGATCTGAATGCAGTAGTCCGCGACGTCGAAAAGATGCTGGTCAGGTTGATTGGCGCGCACATTGCGTTGGCACTGGTTCTCCCGGAATCGGTCGGCATGGTGAAAGCCGACCGCACTCAGCTCGAGCAAGTGATCTTGAATCTAGCGCTGAATGCGAGAGACGCCATGCCGGAGGGCGGACGGTTAGTCATGGAGACGTCCAGCGTTGCGTTTGACGAGAGGAGTGCCGCGCGTCCTCGATACATGCCGCCGGGACACTACGTTCTCCTAAAGGTCAGCGACACGGGCTGCGGCATGAAGCCGGAGGTCGAAGCGCACATATTCGAGCCGTTTTTTACAACGAAGGAAAAGGGAAAGGGAACCGGCCTGGGGCTGGCCACGGTCTACGGTGTGATCAAACAGAGTGGCGGCTACATTCTCGTGGAGAGTCAACTCGGCAAGGGCACCGCGTTCAAGATTTATCTGCCGCTCGTCGCCTCGGCCCTGGAAACCGCGGATGCTGAGTTGCGGCCTCCCGCAAGGGTTCCTGAGAAGCACGAAGCCGCCGTTTTGCTCGTGGAGGACGAAGCATCACTGCGCAAGCTGACTCGTGAGGTCCTCGAGGAGACAGGCTACCGGGTTTTCGAGGCAGCTGACGCCCTCGAGGCTCTGGAAGTGGCAAAGCGATCGGAAATCGAGATCGATCTGCTCTTAACCGACGTGATCATGCCGGGAATGAGCGGGCGCGCTCTTGCCGATGCGCTGTCGACTGCGCGGCCGGACACCAGGGTGCTCTTTATGTCCGGTTACACGGATGGGGAAATGGCCAAACACGGAATTCTGAATGCCGGTACGGCGATTCTTCACAAGCCGTTTACGCAGGATGAACTCATTCGCCGAGTGGAGGAAGCTCTGGAATGCGGCGGCCCGCTCGCGGCCTTCGAGAAGAGGCCACAGTCATGAAAGTTGTGGTCATCGACGATGATCCGCAGAACCTTAAGATGGTGCAGTTCGTCTTGGCGGATGAACAACTCGAAATCCATGCAGCATCGAGTCCACAGAGCGGCTTCGAACTGGTGTGTCGAGTACAGCCGCAGGTTGTCCTTCTCGACTTGGTCATGCCCGGCGTTCAAGGGATGGAGTTACTCCAGAAGATTCTCGACTTTGATCCCGGCATCGATGTCATTTTAATGACCGGCTACTACTCGACTGAATCGGCGGTCGAGGCCATTCAAAAAGGTGCTTCCGACTATTTGCCGAAACCTCTTTCGACCGACAAACTGCTTCTGAGAATCCGCCAGATTTCCGAAGAGGCCAAGCGGCGCCAACGCAGCCTCAGCTTAGACAACGATCTCGTTGAAAACTTCGAATTCGAAGGGATGATTGGGCGCAGCCCTCTGATGCTCGACCTCTTCTCGAGGGTCCGCCGAATCGCCCCTCACTTCCAAACGGTTCTGATCACGGGCGCAACAGGAGTCGGAAAAGAACTGGTGGCCAAGGCTCTTCATACTTTGTCCCCGGCAGCCAGAGGCCCGTTTGTAGCGCTGAACTGCTCGTCGATCTCCGAGACATTGGCGGAGAGCGAGTTGTTCGGCCACGTGAAAGGGGCCTTCACCGGTGCGGACCAGAATCAAATGGGCATCTTTGAATATGCCGAAGGCGGTACGGCGGCGCTTGACGAAATCGGAGAAATGCCCCTGTCGATGCAGGCGAAGTTGCTGCGGGTTCTGCAGAATCACGAATTCCAGCGCGTGGGATCGCCGGCCCCTCGAAAAGCAAACGTTCGTGTCGTGGCCCTTACCAATCGCGATCTCCGCGCGTTAGTCGGCCGCGGCAGTTTTCGAGAGGACCTTTATTTCCGCCTGTCGATGGTTGAACTGCGCGTTCCGTCGTTGGCTGAACGGCCTGAAGACCTGCCTCTTTTGGAGCGCCACTTTCTGCGACACTTCGCGACCGAGTACAAGAAAACATTCTCCGGTCTCACACGTCGGACCCAGGCAGCGCTGGCCCGCTATTCTTGGCCCGGCAATGTTCGTGAACTCCAAAACGTCATCGGCCATGCCTGTATGATGAGCGCATCCGAGTTTATCGACATTCGGGACCTGCCCGATGCACTCGTGGCGGAGAGGCCTCGATCAACTACCGATGTCGATTCGTTGATGTCCATGCGCGAGGTCGATCGCTTGCACGCCCAACACGTTTTGGACCGCGTGGGCGGCAACAAGGTCAAAGCAGCCGAGATCTTGGGCATCAGCCGCACCCACCTTTACCAGCTTCTGAAGGATGCCGGCCAAGAACGGGAAGAGGAACAAGAGCACGACAAAACCCCGCCGGGCCGAACTCCATCCCCTCTCCCGGGCGCCAAAACGCGCAACTCCTAACCTCCCACCGCTTGCTCGCCAGGCTTCCGCCGATCCCGTAGCAGACAGGAGCTGTCCGGGTCAGAACCGTACGCCCCACGTACAGCTGTAAGCGTGGTGTACACATACGGCCCGGAACGATTCTGTATGTCATTGCAAAATAATGGCTTATATGTACGGGAAAGGGGCCTTCGGCTTGCTTTTGGTGTTCGCGGGACGCGCTCAGGAGCAAAGGGATGATCAACGTAAGCGAAACGACCACGAGCAGCTGGGCCAGGCCGAGTCGCCTTGAGCGGCGAGAGAATCGGCGATACGCATTCATCGCCGATGTGGAACTGGTTGACCTGGAATCGGGGCTGGCCATAAGGGCGCGCACGGCGGATTTGAGTCGCGGCGGCTGCTACGTCGACATGCTTAATCCCCTGACCGAGGGCAGCGTTGTAACGCTACGGCTCAGAAAATCGCAGCACGTATTCGAAGCTCAGGCGAAAGTGGTTTACGCGCGAGCGGGCTTGGGCATGGGATTGATGTTTGTAGACCTTGGGCGGATCGAGCGGAGTGTGCTCGAAACTTGGATCGCCCAGCTTACCGAGCGGCCGTGCTGATCGTTTGACCCTATGGGCTCGGCAGGCGAGCTCGACAGGTTCCGACGCAGGCGCTCGAAGGAGGACAGGATGATCATCAACGCTCAGAGCCAGGCACGAGAGAGCTCGCTGCTGACCGCCCGCCTGGAGACGACGGTCAACGCGTTGACGGAAGTGGAGCAGCTTCTCAGTTCGGGCGATGTTGATGCTCGCGTTCAGAGGGAATTTCGCAGTGCCACGGATCACATTCGCGATAGCGCTTCGGCCGTCCGGCTCTGGTTCGCGGCACGGTCCGAGTCCGGTGATCCCTACGCCGTGTTGCCTGCGCTCGCTGCGCAACGCGTCCATAACGCCACCCAGCTTGCCGAAGAGTTGTCTGTCGACCTGGACAACGTGGATGTCAGTCTGGAAACGAAGGGGCTAAGCGAGCTCTATCGGGCCGTGGACGAATTGCACAGGCGCCTGGGGGTCTTGTGCAAACGGGCATAATTTGCTGCCGCCTCATGAGGTGGGAGGAAAAACGCGGCCAGGCGAGATTGCGCAGGATGCTCGAGCGATCAGCGACACATTCGGCGCATCGTGGTTTGTCCCGCCGCAGAGCCACGAGCAGCTCCGGAAGGGTAGACCCGTTCGTCTGAAAGCTTAGTTCACGATTGTTCTCGGTTTTGTTATAGTCACTCTCACGTTTTCGCCCGCGCGTCTGCGGGCGAGCCGGCCGGAAGCGACCAGGAGAACCTCCCGATGGCGAGCCCAGGCACGGCCCGCAATCCTGTGCGTGTGAAGGGTGGGAACCATCGCGAGCCAAACGGACTTCGCGAGCGCAAGAAGGCGCGTCTGCGCCAGCAAATCATCGATACGTCGATACGCCTGTTTCGCAAGGGCGGATACGAAAGAACGCGCGTGGACGACATCGTGCGCGCGCTCGAAATCAGTCAACCGACGTTCTTTCGCTATTTTCCCAGCAAGGATGCGGTTCTGCGCGAGGTCGGGCGGCGCGGATTTGCCTGCATCAAGGAGCACCTTGAAACGGAACTGTCCAGCAAGGCTTCGACCTCCGAGCGGCTGCGCCGAATGTACCAGGGCATGGCGCGAGAAGTAGAGTCGGACCGCCCGTTGTGGCGCGCCGTAGTGCTCTCCGGTGCAATGGACCCGGTGCGCTCGCCGGAGATGCGCCGTCCGGAGGAGATCGCGGTCAGTTTGCTGCGGGAGATTCTCAGGGAGGGGCAAAGGCGCGGCGAAATCACGCGCGGGTTTCCCGTGGCCCACCTAGCCGAATTCATGGAGGCGCTGTATACCACGCTTGTGCGCCGCTGGGCCATTGATCTCCTGGGGCCTCACGACCTGAGCGAGAGAGTTCGCAGCGCCGTCGACTTCT
Organism: Candidatus Cybelea sp.; assembly: GCA_035622135.1. GTDB lineage: Bacteria > Acidobacteriota > Terriglobia > Acidiferrales > UBA7541 > Palsa-295. The sequence goes on from DASPVZ010000008.1 coordinate 118,601, forward strand.
TTTTGCGCGGCGTCGAAGCCTGACTTCAACTGTCCCCTCGTCGGCACAGGGATGCCCCATGAAGGCCGCCGTCCTCTACGAATTCAAAAAACCGCTCTCGGTCGAAGAAGTTGCCAGGCCGAAGCCGAGCGCCGACGAGGTATTGATCGAAGTCGAAGCCTGCGGCGTTTGCCATTCCGACCTGCATGTCTCTGACGGCGATTGGGTGGAGCTCGCGCGGATCATTAAGCGACCTCTGATCCTCGGCCATGAAATCGCCGGCCGTGTCGTCGAGCGAGGTGAGAGGGTAGACGGCCTTCGAATCAGCGACCGCGTCGGCATTCCCTGGATCCATAAGACCTGCGGCGAATGCGAATTGTGCCGCGAGGGCTGCGAAAATCTCTGCCTGAAACAGCAGATCACGGGTGTCACGGTCGACGGCGGGTATGCCGAATACGTCAAAGCGCCAGCAAGCCACGCCATCCTGATTCCCGATTCTCTTTCACCGACCGAGGCCGCGCCGCTGTTTTGCGCCGGCGTGACAGTCTACCGGGCTCTGCGCCAGGCCGGGCTTGCTCCCGGGCAACGGCTGGCGGTTTTTGGAGTGGGTGGCCTCGGACATCTGGCCGTTCAGATCGGCCGGGAGCTGGGCGCGGAAATCACGGCCGTCGACGTTGCCGAGGAAAAACTTGCTCTGGCCAGTTCGCTGGGGGCTTCGGCGGGTCTCAATGCGCGGTCGGGCGATGTGGTGAGGGTGTTGCGCGCAGGGGGAGGCGTGCACGTTGCCATCGTTACCTCAGCGGCAAAGGGCGCCTACGATATGGCCTTTCCTTGCCTGCGGCCAACCGGCACTCTGCTCGCGGTGGGCTTGCCCGCCGAACACATTTGCTTCCCGCCCATCCTGCTGGCGGCGGGCGAAATCCGCATCCGAGCGAGCGCAGTCGGAACGCGCAAAGACATCCGCGAGGTGCTGGCCATGGCCGCCGCCGGGCGACTCCGCTGTCAGACGGCGCGCCGTCCGCTCGCGGAAGTGAACGCGGTCATCGAGGAGCTGCGCCAGGGCCGGATTTCCGGCCGGGCGGTTCTGACTCCCCATTGATCGCGAGGAAGCCTACGCCCTAAACCATCCGCTCCTGGCAGGCTCGACGCCGACGCTTGACGTTAGTCGCTCTAATGTGATACTGACTCTCACAATTGAGTTCGGGGCAGAACTGCGGGAGACCACCCACTTCGAACGAGCGGCTAAGGCATTCGGCCTCAAACTGTTTCAAGATCGGACGCAAATGGGTTGCGTGCTTTGACGGTCGATCGCTTGTGGCAGTCGCTGCCCAGAGCAACTTGTTCTTCCGATCCCGTGCGGCTGCGTCGGAGGAAGAACAACTGCTGCCTTTGGATGGAAGCGGTCGTGGATTGTTTCGAGGTTTACTCTCACCGGCGCGGAAACCACAGAACCAGAGGGAGGTTTCTATGAAGCCGTTCCAGTTGCTGGTATGCATGAGCCTCGGGGCCCTTTTGACCTTCGTTGCGCACGCCCAGGGAGTAGGCGCCTCCGGAAACATGACGGGCATCATCTCCGACCCAAGCGGGGCCCTCGTCCCGAAGGCCACGGTGACCGCCACCGAGACAGCGAGGGGGGCCGTTTATACGACCATCACAGATACTGCCGGACAATATCGTTTCAACAGCCTGCCGCCTGGGACCTACAACGTCACGGCCCAGGTCTCCGGCTTCCAAACCCAGGTTCAGCAAGGCGTCGTGATCAGCATCGGCGAAACGGCAACCCTTGATTTCCACCTGAAGCTTGCAAGCACGGGGCAGGCGGTCGAAATCACGGCTCAACCGCCCGTGGTGGACACGCAACGAGGCAGTCAGGCGAACACGGTCAGTCAGCAATACATCGCGAACCTTCCGATTGACCGGCGCGACTATCTCACTTTCACGCTGCTCCTGCCTGGCGTATCGAATTCGACCCGGCTCGCGGACGACCAGGACTTCCGGGTGAAGCAGACTCCGCAAAGTGGTCTCTCCTTCTATGGAAGCAACGGGCGCGGGAACAGCGTGACGGTCGACGGCGGGGAGGCTGAGGGCGATTCCGGGGGCGTGCGGCCGACGGTGAGCCAGGACGCCGTCGAGGAGTTTCAAGTCAATCGCAGTGACTATGCCGCCGACCTCGGGGGAGCCAGCGGAGGCTCGATCAACATCGTGACCAAGTCCGGTACCAATCAAGTCCATGGCGGCCTTTTCGGTTACTTCCGCAATGACGCCCTGGATGGCCAAGATCCTTTCGCGTTCAGTCAGGCCCTTCAGCCGGGCGCCATCTTTAATCCCCTCGCACCAGACAGCCAGGCTGCACCCATCAAGAACTCCTTGGAACGGTATCAGTGGGGCGCCACGCTCGGCGGTCCCATCCGAGAGGACCGGACCTTTGTCTTTTTCGGTTTCGAGAGTTTGCTGCAGAACGCGCAAACGGCCGTGCCTCTTCTGCTCGACACGGATATTCTTCGACCTACCGCAGCGCAGCAGACGATCATCAACACACTAGCTGGGGAAGGCAGCACCCCGGTCACCTGCTTCGCCGGTGCGCCGCAACAGAGCGCGGCTTCCTGCGCCTTTGACTTGGCGGCCGGGCTCACGGTCAGCCAGATGACCGGCCTGTCCGCGGGACAGGCCGCCATCAACAGTTTTCTCGTCAACCAGCTCGAGTCGAACGGCGGGCTCTTCAGCTACAACACACGCAATTACCTGGCCTCGGCGCGTTTGGACCACCACCTCAACGATCAAGATCAGCTAACCCTAACCTACCGCTTCGCCCACGACCTGGAAGAAAACCCCGACGTTCAGTCGCTCACCGGCTTTTCGGCGGGCAGTTCGGTTCACAACTATGACGACACGATTCTGGGCGCCTGGTATCACCAGTTCGGCCCGGAAACGCAGAATGAGCTGCGCCTGCAATGGAACTACAACAGTTTCAACGTCATACCGAACGAACCGGGCGAAGTGGGTCTGCAAATCCCCAGCTTCGCGAATAATCTCGGAACAAACATATTCCTGCCCAGCTTTACGATCCTGCGGCGGTACGAATTCGCCGATAACCTGGTTACGATTCGTGGTCATCACACCATCAAGTTCGGCGGCTCGGAGCTGCTGCGCGGCGATCACGCCGAATCGCACACCTTCTTCCCCGGCCGCTTCGTGTTTGGATCTCTGCCCGCGGTATTGATCAGCCCGCAGCTCGCCACGACTACGATCAATCCCTTGCAGGCTGCTTCCTTCGGCCTGCCTCAGGTTTATCAGCAGGGCTTCGGAGACGCCGATTACCCGGCCTATACGCGGCCGTTGACCGGTCTCTTCGTGCAGGACTCCTGGGCCATTGCGCCGAACTTCACGCTGAACTATGGCTTGCGGTACGATCTCGACAGCCAATTCGATCCCCTGAACACCTATTACAAGGACTTCGCGCCACGCCTTGCTTTTGCCTGGGATCCGTTCAAGGACCACAAGACCGTGGTGCGCGGCGGATATGGAATTTTCTACGGTCCGATCGACGCCCAGATCCCGCAAGTCGATCTGAGTCTCGGCGCGCTCAACGGGAACCGCACCGCGGTCGAGAACCAGCACAACACATCGCAGGTTCCCGACCAGGTCGACAATCTCGTCGCCACCTGCGGCATCGGAGTGACGGCGTTTGGCCCCGCAGGGGTGATCGTGCCCGGCAGCGGAGCGAGTCCCTGCAACAGGTTCATTTCGATCTATGTCGACCCGCTTACGCCAACGCCCCTTCCTTTCCTCAAGACTTCGGCGCAGGTATTTCAGGGGCTTTTCGCTCAAGGGTTGATCGGGTGCACCCAGCCGGCCGCGGGCAATCAAGCCTGCATCACGCCAGCCGCTGTCGCTCCGTTCGGGATCTTTGTCCAAAACAGCGGGCAGATTTCGCCGCTCACCGTGCTCTTCAGCAATCCCCCAAACTACAGGCCGCCCTCCTCCCAGCAGGCCTCGTTGGGGATCGAACGCGAGATCACCCCGAGCTTTTCGGCGGGAATCAGCGGGATTTACTCTCACACCTCGCGGCTGCCGGTGGCCATCGATACAAATCTTCTTCCCACCACGCCCATGAGCACGGTAACCCTCGCCAATGGCCAGACGGTCTCCTACCGAAACTGGAACACGTCGGCGGCGACCGATCCGCTGGGCGGAACGGAAGGCTTGCCGTGCGCCCCGAATCCCTTTGCCTGTTTCGTGAACCCGCTGATCATTCAGAACAATCAGTACACCTCGGCGGCCTCGGCTCTCTACGAAGGCTTGATTCTGGAAGCCAAGAAGCGCTTCAGCGACCGGTTCACGCTGTTCGGGAACTACACGTTCAGCAAGGCGTTTGACACCACGACCGATTTCAATTCCGACTACGGCCCGCAAGATCCGACCGACCTCGGCCTCGACCGCGGCCTGTCGGAGTTCGACGAGCGTCACAAGGTTGTTCTGGCAGGTGTCTTCGATAGCCCCTGGCAGCAGAGTCCGATCCTGTCGGGTTTTGAGCTGTCTCCAATCTTCAGCTATCACAGCGGGCTTCCCTTCAACCTGCTGGCTGGCGGCGAGGTCAACGGCGACAATCACACGACGAATGAACGTCCGATTGGAGCTCCTCGCGACACAGGCCTTGGCCCCGATTACACGGACTTCGATATGCGCTTGACCTGGCGGCACAAACTCGGGGAAACGGCCAGCGTCGAGTTCACCGCCGAAGGATTCAACATTGCGAATCACACGAACTATGCCAGCGTCAATAACGAAGTCAGTCCGCTTTTCGGTTTCCAGCCCGGGTTCACGACGTTCAACGTACATGGCATCGTTCCCAACTTCACCTCCGTCACGCCGAGCACTCCACTTGCCTTCACCTCGGATTTTCCGAAAAGGGAAATCCAGCTGGGCCTCCGCTTTATGTTCTGAGGATGAAGCGGAATGGTGGACGCGGGTCTTGCAGGCCGGGCAAGATCGAGGGCCAGCACGACAGAAAGATCATCAACATTGCATCGATTGCGGGATTGCGCGGCGCCGTACGGGAATTTCAGGCCACCGGACATCACGCGAGCAAGGGCTGGGTAATCACGCTTAGGAAAGACCTGGCCTGCAGGTGGGCCGTGCACAACGTTCACGTCAACGCCATCGCTCCCGCTTGGTTCTCCACAAACATGTCCGGCATGGTCATCGAAGGAAACCAGGAGGCTCTGCGCAAGCGGATTCCTCCTGGCCGCTTCGGAAATGGACGGGATTTGAAAGCAGCCGCCATCTTCCTCGTGTCGGCAGCCTCGGATTTCCTGACCGGGCATGTTCTGGTGGTGGACGGAGGCCAATCGGCGTGCTGAAGCGAGCCTGGTGAGATGAATCTTCCGCTGACTCCCATTCGTTTCTTGCGTTACGCGCAGCAACAATATCCGGCCAGCACGGCCGTGGTCTGCCGGAGTGAGCGTTTTACTTACGCTCAATTCGCCGAGCGCGTCGCACGGCTCGCCGGCGCATTGCGGCGATCTGGGGTCCAGCCGGGCGAGCGCATCGCATTCCTGAGCGGGAACTGCCATCGTCTTCTGGAAGCCTACTACGGGGTTCTCGAAGCCGGCGGCGTGCTGCTGCCGCTCAATATCCGCCTGGCGGCCGGCGAACTCGCCTATGTTTTGAACGACTCGGGGGCCAAGACGCTGTTCCTCGAGCAGCAATTCCTCGGATTGGTGGACTCCTTCCGACGGGATGCGGCTCACATCGCATCCTTTTATATTTTGGACGCCGCGCCCGAAGCAGGCTGGCTTGCGCTCAAAAATTACGAACGGTTGCTCTCCGAGGCGGAGCCGTTTCGGGCCGAGGTCACCGATTTCGATGAGAACGCGATTGCGGAGCTCTTCTATACGAGCGGCACGAGCGCCAATCCGAAAGGCGTCATGCTGACGCATCGGAACGTTTATCTTCACGCGCTGCAAACGTCGCTGGCGCTCCATACCGATGTTGGCGCCGTCGAACTGCATACGATTCCGCTGTTTCACGCGAACGGTTGGGGCGTGGCGCATTTTCTAACCCTTCTGGGCGGCAAGCATGTGATGCTTCCGCGTTTCGATCCCGCGGAAGTTTTTCGGTTGATCGAGCAAGAGCGGGCGGAATACTGCAGCCTGGTGCCCACCATGGCCACCGCGCTCGTGAATTGCCCCGAGCGCCCAAAATACGACTTGAGCAGCCTGAAACGCGTGACCATTGGGGGCGCAGCCTCCTCTGCGACGCTGGTGCGCGAAGTCGAGGAAAAGTTGGGATGCACGTGTTTCTCCGGGTATGGCCTGACCGAGACGGCGCCCGTGCTGACCATCTCACCGATGAAGCCGGGGCTCGGCTGGGCCGACGAGGACCGTTTCGTGCGCCAGGCCAGCACGGGCTACGCAGTTCCCGGCGTCGAGGTACGCGTCGTCGACGCAGGCGATCAGGACGTGCCGCGGGACGGCCGAAGTGTGGGTGAAGTCGTGACCCGCAGCGACGGGGTGATGCTCGGATATTGGCAGCAGCCGGAGGCCTCCGCCGCAGCGCTGCGGGGAGGCTGGTTCCATACCGGCGACATGGCCACATGGAACGAAGATGGCTATCTACTGATCGTCGACCGGCAAAAAGACATCATCGTCTCCGGCGGCGAAAACATCTCCTCACTCGAAGTCGAGAAGGCTCTGGACGCCCATCCCGCGGTCCTTGAACTTGCGGTGATTCCCGTGGCGGATTCGAGATGGGGCGAGGTTCCCAAAGCCCTGGTCGTGCTGAAGCCGGGCGCCAAGGCGAGTGAGTTGGAGTTGCTCGAGTTCTGCCGGTCGCGCCTTAGCCATTACAAGTGCCCGCATTCGATTGAGTTTCTGGATCGGCTGCCCAAGACCGGTACAGGAAAGATTCTGAAGCGCGAGCTGCGCAACAGATATGGTCAACCGCCGGGTTCGGCGAAGGCCGGGCCCCCGGGGCCGTCGACGTAAGGCGTGCTTAGGTGTCAGCGCCGATTTTCGGGAGCGGCTGAAAGAAAGTTTGCGCGAGAGGCGCGATGAGTGATCTGGTCGAAGTCACCAGGCAAGGTGACATTGCCGTAATCACGATCAACAATCCGCCCGTGAACGCCTTGAGCCCCGGCGTGCCGGAGGGCATTGCGCGAGCGATCGAGCAGGTCAACCACGACGACTCGATCCGCGCGGCCGTACTGCTAGGTGCCGGGCGCACGTTCGTTTCCGGGGCTGATATTCGAGAGTTCTCGAAGATGAGGTCGGGCGAGGGGCGCGGCACGGCGAGTTTTCCCGAGCTGCTGACCCTGATCGAGAACTCGCAAAAACCGCTGGTTATGGCCATCCACGGCAGTGCCCTTGGCGGCGGCCTGGAACTGGCCATGGCCGGGCATTACCGCCTCGCCCTGCCGAGCGCCGAGCTGGGGCAGCCCGAAGTCAAGCTGGGCCTCATTCCGGGCGCCCACGGAACGCAACGGCTGCCCCGTCTTGCCGGAGTGGCCAAGGCGGTCGCCATGTGCGCCGAAGGCCATCCGATCCGAGCTACGGAGGCTTTCGAACTGGGCATCCTCGATCGCGTGATTGAAGGGGACTTACTGATCGGGGCCGTGGCCTTTGCAACCGAAGTCCGGGACAACCCGCCCCGAAGGACCCGCGACCGCAACGAAAAGCTCGGCTATGCGGAGGAGAATTCCGCGATCTTTTCCGCCGCTCGCCAAACCGCCCGCACCAGGCAGCGGGGCCTGATCGCTCCGCTGGCAGCTATCGATGCCGTGGAAGCCGCGACCAAGCTCCCCTTCGAGGAGGGTTGCCGGTTCGAGCGCCGGCTTTTCTTCGAATGCCTTCACTCCGAGCAATCGAAAGCGCTCGTACACGTGTTCTTCAGCGAGCGCGAAGCGGCCAAAATTCCCGATATACCCAAGGAAACGGCAACCATCCCCATTCGTCGCGCAGGAGTTGTGGGGGCGGGCACCATGGGTGGCGGAATTGCCATGGTCCTCGCCAATGCCGGCATACCGGTGCTTCTGAAGGACGCCGATCAAGCCGCCCTCGATCGCGGGCTCGCCAACGTCGAAAGAAATTACGCGAGCTCTGTGGCCCGAGGCCGATTCGGGCAACCGTTCGTCAATGAGCGACTCGCCTTGATCCGCCCGACGCTCGATTACGAAGGCTTCCGGGAAGCTGACATCGTGATCGAGGCCGTGTTTGAAAGCATGGCGCTCAAGAAACAGGTGTTTGCTGAACTCGATCGCGTTGCGAAAGCGGGGGCCATTCTGGCCAGCAATACCTCTACACTCAGTATCGACGAAATTGCGGCCTCGACGTCGCGCCCCGAATTTGTCCTCGGTACACATTTCTTCAGCCCGGCGAATCTGATGCGCCTGCTCGAAATCGTGCGAGGCCGCAGAACGAGCAAGGAGGTAATCCGGACGGCCTTCGACCTTTCGAAAAAACTCGGAAAGGTCGGCGTACTGGTCGGCAACGGTCGCGGTTTCGTCGGCAACCGCATGTTCCATCCTTACGTTCGTGAAGCTGTTTTTCTGGTAGAAGAGGGTGCCGGAATCGAAGCGGTTGACCAAGCGCTCTTGGGCTTTGGGATGGCCATGGGCCCTCTGGCGGTGGGAGACCTGGCCGGCCTTGACGTCGGCTGGCGCATTCGCCAAGAGTATCGGCATCTCGAGAAGCCGGGAGTCCGGCAACCGATGGCTCACGACCGGCTATGCGAACTGGGCCGTTTTGGACAAAAGACCGGGGCGGGATGGTATCGGTATGACGCGAAGCGCCGGCCTATTCCGGACCCCGAGGTCGCGCGCTTGGTGCGCCAATGGGCGGCCGAGGCCGGCATTCCGCAGCGGGAGATCTCGGCCGAAGAAATCGTGGACCGCTGCGTGTATGCGCTGGTGAACGAAGGAGCGCGGATCCTCGAGGAGGGATTGGCACTGCGTGCGGGCGATATCGACATCATCTACATCAACGGCTATGGCTTCCCGTCCTATCGCGGCGGCCCCATGTGGTATGCCGACACGGTCGGTTTAAAAGTCGTCCGCGACCGCGTCCGCGAGTTCCTAAACGAGCACGGAGAGCTCTGGCAACCCGCGCCTTTGCTCGAGCGTTTGGCCGAACGAGGTGAGAGCTTCGCGAATTTCACCCGCGACCAGCGTGCGATGGCCTAGGGCGCCATACGCTTGTTGTGGTCTCGTTCATCCGCGAGCTGTACGACGCCTCTGATGCGCTCCGAGAGTAAAGGTACCCGCGGCGGGGTACTCCTCTATAGGCAAAGGCAGGGCACGTCGGTGGGAGTTTCCCGAGTGCCTAGTTTGACAAACCGCTGTCTGGGCGAGACAAGTGAGTCCAGGGGAGGACCGATGAGATCGATTGCCATAGCTGTGGCGTTTCTAGGGGGACTCGCTGTTGGCTACTTCGCGTGGACCTCCATGGGCAGTTTTCAGCAAAGGGGTGCGCATAGCGCAGACTTGACGGCCATCGAAAGACTCCATCAAGCAGACCTTGAGGCCACACTCCAGCAAGACCCGGTCTATCTGGACCAGCTTTGGTCTGACGATTGCATAAAAGTCGATGGACCGAACGGACCGGTGGTGGGGCTGAAAGCGATGAAAGAGATGTATGCGAAATTCAAGGCCGACTACCCCGGCTTCAAGGTCTTGAGGTACGTACCCGACTATAAGAGTGCCCAAATCGCAATCGTGGATGGCTGGGCGATTGAAGTGGGCTATGTCGAGGCGACGTACCAGATGTCTGCGAAGGAGAGTCCGGTCAGTGTTCCAAGAACCCAAGGCATGCGTTTGCTGAAACGGCAGAGCGATGGTTCATGGAAATTCGCGGTAGTTGGCTTGAAATAATGGAACGAGAATTCTTCGCTGCGCCACTTTGGCGGAAGGCCGAGTAAATTCGGCAGAGGCAAAGCGCCGACCGGTATGCCTGATTTCCTCGATCGTGCACAAGGCGTACGGGCTGGCGAGGAGCTCGATCTCACCCGTCTCGCCCCGTTCTTAGCCCGCCATTTTCCCGAATCTTCCGGAGCCGTCAGCATGGAGCAATTCCCCAGCGGGCACTCTAATCTCACCTATCTCGTGCGCCTCGGTTCCCGCGAGTTCATCTTGCGCAGGCCGCCCTTCGGAAGCAGGGTCAAAACGGCCCACGATATGGGGCGCGAGTACCGCGTTCTCTCCAAATTGCACTCCGCCTATCCCCTGGCTCCCAAGGCGCTTCTCTATTGCGACGATGAATCGGTGCTCGGCGCGCCCTTCTACCTGATGGAGCCGATTCGCGGCGTCATCATCCGGCGAGATCCGCCTGTCGGCCTCGGTTTTTCCTTCCGCACCGCCCGCCGCCTAAGCGAATCTCTTATCGACAACCTGGTTGGCCTGCACGCCCTCGATTTCGACTCCCTGGGACTCGGCGGGCTCGGGAGGGTGCCGGGCTATCTCGAGCGCCAGGTCCGCGGTTGGATCGAGCGCTATCAAGGCTCGAAAACGCACGAGCTCGCGGAGGTCGAGCGGATTTCAAGCTGGATGATGGCCAACACTCCTTCGACGACCTCCGGCGCGCTGATTCACAACGACTACAAGTACGACAACCTCGTCCTTGATCCTGCCGACATCACCAGAATTGTTGGCGTACTGGACTGGGAAATGTGCACAATCGGGGACCCGCTCTCGGACCTCGGTACGGCATTGGCCTATTGGGTTGATCCCCACGACCGGGAGGAGCTGCAGAGGATTCGCTGGTGCCCCTCGACCTATCCCGGCAGCCTCACTCGCGCTGAGCTCGTCGAGCGTTACGCCGCCGCGTCCGGCCGAGATGTTTCCCGTATCCTTTTCTACGTGGTGTTTGCGCGGTTCAAAGTTGCAGTCATCGTCCAGCAGATTTACTACCGTTATCGGCAAGGGCTCACGAAGGACCCGCGATTTGCGGCCTTGGCCGAGGTGGCCCAAATCCTCGTGCGCGCGGCCTGCCAGGCAATCGAGACGCAATCGATCTGAGCATCCTCTCAATCTCGGTAGTAGCGGACGATCCACTGCGCCACGCAACACGGTTTTTGAGCGCCCTCGCACTCGACTGTGAAGGAGAATCGCGCGTCGGTTGCGCCCTCTGAATCCAGGACGGAATTTAAACTCAGGCGGGCCCGGATACGGGATCCGGAGCGAACGGCGGACGGGAAGCGCACTCGATCGAGCCCGTAGTTGATGCCCATCCGCACGCCGCGAATCTGGATGGCCTGCTTCAAAAAGTTGCTCAACAAGGAGAGCGTGAGGAACCCGTGTGCAATCGTGGCCCCGTAGGGGGATTCCCGCGCGGCCCGCTCGCGATCCAGGTGAATCCACTGCCGGTCTTCGGTCGCTTCGGCGAACTGCGCGATACGTTCCTGGCTCACCGTGAACCAGTCCGTTACTCCGATCTCACAACCAACCAGGTCCTTCAGCGCTCGAAGAGATGCAATCACCCGGATCGGCATACGCCGGGCTACGGGCTCAGCGGCCTGTTCTCCTTCTTCCATTTTGAGAGCTCCTGCCTGGCAATCGCCTCGACGTGCACCTCGTCCGGACCATCTGCCAACCGGAGCGTGCGGACACTGGCCCAGGCGGCGGCAAGAAAGGTGTCCTGGGACACGCCGGCGCCGCCGTGGGCCTGAATCGCTCGATCGATCACGCGCAGCGCCACGTTGGGGGCCACGACCTTGATCATGGCGATTTCCGCTCGCGCCGCCTTGTTTCCGACCGTATCCATCAAGTGCGCCGCCTTGAGCGTGAGCAGCCGGGCTTGCTCGATTTCCATTCGCGACCTGGCGATGTCCGCGCGTATCGTGCCTTGGTCGGCGAGCGGTTTTCCGAACGCGACCCGCGACCCGACTCGCTTGCACAGGATCTCGAGCGCGCGCTCGGCCACGCCAATCGAGCGCATGGCGTGATGAATTCGTCCCGGGCCCAGACGTCCCTGTGCAATCTCAAAGCCGCGCCCTTCGCCCAGCAAAATATTCGAGAGCGGAACCCGCACGTTTCGAAAACTGATTTCGGCATGTCCGTGGGGAGCGTGGTTGTAGCCGAATACGGACAGCAGACGCTCGATCTCGACCCCTGGGGAATTCATGGGCACCAGGATCATGGACTGCTGGCTGTGAGCGGGCGCTTGCCGATCGGTCTTACCCATGAAGATGGCGATTTGGCAGCGCGGGTCACCAGCGCCGGAAATCCACCACTTGCGTCCGTTGATCACGTACTCGCTGCCGTCTCGAATGATGCTGGCGTCGATGTTTGTCGCGTCCGAAGAGGCCACAGCCGGTTCGGTCATCGCAAAACAGGAGCGAATCTCCCCGGCCAGCAGAGGTTTCAGCCAGCGCTCCCTCTGTTCCGGAGTGCCATAGCGGGCCAGCACTTCCATATTGCCGGTATCGGGCGCCGAGCAGTTGAATACCTCGGGAGCGAATTCCGAGCGGCCCATCAACTCGCACAGCGGCGCGTACTCGAGGTTCGTCAGGCCTGCCCCGTTCGGGTCATTGGGCAGGAAGAGATTCCAGAGTCCCTCTGCGCGCGCTTTCGGTTTCAGCTCTTCCACAACCCGCGACGGTTGCCAGGGGTCCTGTCGGATCTCCTCCTGATGGCGGCGCTCGTTCGGATAGATATGCTCGTCGAGAAAGGCCTGCAGACGACGCTCGAGATCCTTCATCTTGGCGCTTGGTTCAAACATCGTTGATTGAATCCGAGTGTTGACCCGGCGCAACGCGAACAGAGTGGTGTCGATTCCGGTCAGCGCAGGCGATTATACCGAATGGCATCGCGCCGTCATCTGCAAATGGCCCCCCGGCCCGGGATTCCCTGCCACGCGGAGGCTCGGCGGGCGTCGTGCCGATCGAGCCTCGGTCGAAGCGCGGGGTGAGCGGAATCAGAACGGCGCGTTTTGCCGTGATAACATGCGGTCGCATGGCGTTTCTGGACGACCTCCGTTCTCCTCTAGTGTTTCTCAAGCGTAGGCTTCCCTCGATTCCGCGCCCTGAGCTGCTCGCCGCCGAGCAGGAGTGGTGGAGGACGGCGGGGATATCCATTTCATCGGCGATCGATCGGGCCGGAACACCTTGGATGCAAATGTTTGACTCGGCGGGCAGGCGTGTCGACCGGATCCTCTACTCGAGCGAGTACCAGGCCATGTTAGGAAAGGGTTACCGCTCCGGCGTCGTCTGGCGGGCGTTCGAGGAAGACTCGCTCATCCCGACCTACCTGCTGATGTACACGATCGCGTTCTACGATCCTGGCATTTGCTGCCCCTACACGGTTTCCCTCGGCACGGCCTTTGCTCTCGCCAAATATGGAAGCGGCGAACTCCAGGCGCAGTTCTTGCCTGCGCTCCTGCGCAAGGACGATTCGGTCTGGCAGGGAGCCACATGGATGACCGAGATTGATGGTGGATCGGACCTAGGTGCTGGTGTAAAAACGGTCGCCCGCCGCAGGGGGGATCACTGGTTGCTCGCGGGGGACAAGTATTTCGCAAGCAACGTCTCGGCTGAATTGGCGGTTGTGGCGGCACGTCCGGAGGGAGCTCCCGCAGGCGTGCGCGGGCTCGCGCTGTTCCTTGTGCCTCGCTATCGTCAAGACGGGAGCCTCAACCGCACCGTCCGCCGGCTGAAAGACAAGATTGCGACTCGGTCGGTGCCTACCGGAGAAATCGAACTGAGGGACAGTGAGGGGTACCTGGTCGGGTCGCCTGAGTCGGGAATCTATCTGATCCTCGAGATTTTGAATCTTTCGCGTGTGGCCAACAGTGTGGTAAGCGTGGCGCTGGCCCAGCGAGCCATGGCTGATGCCCTGGCCTATGCGGAGCGCCGCACCGCCTTTGGCAAGCTGGTTGTGGACCACGCCCTGCTTCGACATCAGTTCGAACGGCGCTTCCAGTCGCTTGAATGGGCGTTCGCGTTGGCCTGGGAATCGGTCCGTCTGCTCGATCAGGTGCGGGCCGAGCGGCCGCCCTATTCCGACCGTTATCATCTGTTCCGCTTGGTTGCCCATCTGGCGAAATACTGGACGGCCGAGCTTGCCGTCGACACCGCGAAATGGGCCATGGAGGTTCACGGCGGCTTGGGCGTCCTCGGCGAGTTTGGAGCCGAACGCTGGTTGCGGGAAGCCATGATTCTCGCGATCTGGGAGGGGACATCGCACCGCCAGATATTGGATGGGCTCGAGGTCATGGAACGCAAACAGGCCCACAAATTGCTCTTCGCGCACCTGGCGACGATTACACCCGCGCAGGCACTCGAGGGCCTCGAATCCGCCCTCGAGCAGCTCCTCCATCTGCCGCGCGATCAGAGGGAAATCGAGGCGGAAGCACTGTTCCGGCGGCTTGCCATCGTTAGCGGGGAAGAGCTCTCGCGCCGGGAATCAGCAGAAGACCGGGATGGCCAGTGGTAGAGATCGCTGTTCCTCTTCCGGGCACGGCAGGTTGAGCAACGGCATCTCTCCGAGTTCCCGGAGAAAACGGTCGACTGGAGGTAAAGAATGCGTAGAAGAGAATTTCTGGAAGCGGCCGTGAGCGCGGCAATCCTTCCATCCGCGGCGCTCGCCCGCTCGCGATCTCGATGCCGATCCTCGGAAGGGTCGTTTCCCGGTTCCGTCGACGCGCAGCGCAGTCTGCCTCCCATGGCCCTCGGTCTGATGATCCAGCCAGCGGGCGGCGCCGAAGCGGCCATCGCGCGCGTCAAACAGCTCGGGCTCTCCAATTGCTTTCTCTCGCTCGACGGCTATATCGGCCATTTCACTCCCGAACTTGCCCAGGAGCTTGGCGGGCTGCTCGAAAAATACGGGATCGTGGCGACCAGCGTTGAGGTTGTCGGCCCCGGGCGCCTGGTATGGGACTTTCTCGACGGGCCGTCGACCATCGGGCTCGTCCCTCGCGAGACGCGCGCCGCACGCATGGACGCGCTCAGGCAAACCTCGGATTTCGGGAAAATGCTGGGCATCCCGCGTGTGCAGACGCATTGCGGGTTCCTTCCCGAGAATCCCCGCGATGCGCTTTACCGCGAGGCCGTTGACGCCATTCGCGAAGTCGCCCGATACTGCGCGTCGAACGGCCAGGATTTTCTGATGGAAACCGGGCAGGAAACCCCGACGACGCTTCTGCGAGCCCTAGAAGATGTCGGCCAGGAGAATCTCGGGATCGGCTTCGACACCGCCAATCTGATCCTCTACGGTAAGGCAAACCCAGTCGATGCAGCGGAGACCATCGGCCCGCACGTCCGGAGCGTTCACGCGAAAGACGGTTTGTTTCCGACCGACCCGATGAAACTCGGCGAAGAGGTCTTGATCGGCACCGGACATGTTGATTTCCTCCAGGTGCTCAACCGGCTGCACAAGTTCGGGTACACGGGCGCGATCACGATCGAGCGCGAAATCTCAGGCCCGCAGCAGGCGGAGGACGTTAAGAAGGAAAAGATCTATCTCGAGCGGCTCATCCGACAAATCCAGGGCAGCTAGCCGGAAGGGAGGAGGTGCGAAGGCTTTCCTCCCGCACTCGGCCTTATTCTTGGTCTTCGTCGAATCCCTGGCCCGGCGGATTTGATTCCAGCTTCACCTCCGGCACGTTCGCTGCCCGCAGCTGGGCATTCAGCGCCGGAATGTCATGGGTCTTCACGGACGCCCAGCTTTCCATAACCGCCGGTACTTCCCTGGCCAGCTCGGAGGCGGCCATCGAGGCCTGGCTGGTTGGCGTAACGTCTGCTTCCTGGAACACGTTCATGAGCATCAGCAGGCGCATGCGCATGCCGCCGAGCGAAGGCGCGGCTTCCGCGGCGCCCGGAAATCCCCGTTCGGCACCCGCTAATCCCTGTAGTTTCTCGTCGAGATGGTTCACGGCATCCAGTAATTCGCCTTGCGAGTGGTTTTTCACCTCGGCGAGTTGCTTGCGCAGCTCAACCGCCTGGTCAAACGCCGGCGAGACGTTCAGGAGCCGCTCGTAAAGTTCCATGGATTCGGTGAACTGCCGCTTGAGCCCGAGCAGGGAGGTCTTCACGCGCGGATCCATTTTCACCGTAAGGGGCTGCGTGTATTTCTTGTCCTCCGCGGTCAGAACTACCCTGTATTCGCCCGGCATGGCCCAAGGGGAGGTAGGTTGCGGGGCGGTGCTGTGCGGCACGGCCGCAATGGGGTAGGAAGGAGCCATTCCGGGAACCCGAGCGTAGTGCAGGTCCCACAGGAAACGATGCATCCCCGCGGTGCCCGAAAGCACTTGTGCAGGCCGCACCCAATAGGTCGGGATGCCCAGGTCGGGAGGGATCGGCTGCGGCTGGTCGGCGCTCGACCATCGCCGAACGATTTTGCCCGCGCTGTCCTCGATCTCGAGCGTAATAGGCCCGCTCGTTGTTGCCGCGAGATAGTAGTTGATGACGGCGCCGTCGGGGGGATTCTGACCTGCGGGAAAATCCGGCGGCAGCGGGGTGTCCGGGTTTGTATCCCAGCGCACGCGGTAAGCAACCTCCGGGCTAAAAAGGTAAGCCTGGCTCGAGGTCACCTGCGCAGTGAGTTGGCGTAGGGGCGTAATGTCATCGAGAATCCAGAAACCCCGCCCATGCGTGGCCACGGCGAGATCGTCGTTCTTGATTAGGAGATCGCGCATCGACGTGGCCGGCATGTTCAAACGCAAGGATTGCCAATGATCGCCGTCGTCAAATGAGACATACACGGCCTCTTCCGTGCCGGCGAACAGCAGCCCTTTGCGCTTGGGATCTTCTCGCACCACGTTCACGTTCTCGTTTTCCGGGATTCCGTTCACGATCTCGGTCCAGGTCTTGCCGCCATTGCGCGTGCGGAGAATGTGCGGGCGGAGATCATCGAGGCGCAGGGTGTTAACCGCAGCGTACGCGGTCTGCGCATCGAAATGGCCGGCCTCAATGATGGAGACTTTCTCGAAGGGCATGAGGTCCGGCGGCGTCACGCTGGTCCAGTGCGCGCCGCCGTCGATCGTTAGGTCGATCTGCCCATCGTCGGTCCCCGCCCAAATGCGGTTCGGGTCGAGCGGCGAGGGCGCGACCGCATAGATCACGCCTCTCTCGGTCGGTTGCGCGGAGGGCTCACTACGATATTTGCCCACACTTGGGGGCACCTTATAAGTTTTGCGCGCAAGGTCCGGGCTGATTTGCTGCCAGGAGTTGCCTCCGTCGGCCGTCTTCCAGAGCGTGTTTGCGGCAAAGTAGAGAATGTGCGGATTCTCGGGTGAAAACACGATGGGCGCGGTGCGCAATACCCGAAAATCCTTGGAACGGAACGGTTTCGGCATGATGTTCTGGGCTTGGGTCGTGCGCCGATCGTAACGCGTGAGCTTTCCCCCATAAACGATGTCCGGATCAAGCGGATCCGGGACGGCGTAGCCGTATTCCTCCGCCGCCACGGGGTGCCAGTCCCTAATCGTGATCTGGCCGTCGCTGCCGCGGCTTGCAATGCAGGCCGATCCACTCTCCTGCTGTCCGCTGCAGAGACGGTAAGGGAAGGCGTTATCGGCACTGACGTGGTACATCTGCGCCGTGGACTGGTTATACCAGGAACTCCAAGTCTCTCCGCCGTCCACCGTGACAATGGCGCCCTGATCGCTTGCGAGCAGGATGATTTCCGGGTGGTTCGGGTTGATCCAGATGTTCTGGTAGTCGTCGCCGCCCGGAGCACCGCGCAGCCCCACCCAGGTCTTCCCGCCGTCGGTCGATTTCCAGGTCACGACGCTCGTCACGTAAATGACTTGAGGGTTCTGCGGGTCGATTCCAGGCACGGGCAGATCACCGCCGCCGATTCTTCCCGCCGGGCGTCGGTCGCTCGTAGCCGCCGTCCAGCTCTGGCCTCCGTCTTCGGAGCGATAGAGCTCGACCTCGCGCGGAGTGGCCACAGACGCGAAGAGAATCTGGGGATTGCTCATGGAAATCGCCAGATGGGCCTGGGTCACCCCTTCGGGAAGCCCGCCAGTAAGTTTCTGCCAGGTGGATCCCCCATCGGTCGATTTAAAGATGCCGCCGTTCGTGCCGTTCCAAGCACCGTTTTCCCACGGTCCCTCTTGCGACTGCCACAGGGTGGCGTACACAACCTGAGGATTGGCCGGATCGATCACGACATCGTCGCCGCCCGTGTATTCGTCCTTGTAGAGGACCTTCTCGAAGGTTTGTCCACCGTCGGTCGAGCGGAAGATGCCGCGCTCGTTGTTCGGACCGTAGGGATGTCCGGCCACCGCCGCGAAGAGGCGACCCGGATCGTGAGGATCAACGGCCAGACCGGGAATCTGTTGGCCGTCGCGCAGCCCGAGATGCCTCCACGTCCGTCCGGCGTCGGTCGATTTATAGATCCCATCTCCAATCGAAAGATCGGGGCGGTGCAGCCCTTCGCCGCTGCCCGCATAAACAATGTTCGGATCCGATGGCGCGACAAACAGAGAGCCGATCGATCCCGACGACTCACCGTCGAAGACCGGTTCCCAGGTGCGGCCGTAATTTTCGCTCTTCCAGACTCCTCCGTTGCACACGCCGATGTAAAAAACGTTGGGCTCGCCGGGCACGCCCGCTACGGCACGGGTGCGACCGCCGCGATAGGGCCCGATATTGCGCCAACGCATTGCTTGCGAGAGATCGGGCATGGCCTGCTGTCCGTTCGCGAGCGATGAAAAAAAAGGCAAGCTAAAGACCAGCACGGAAAAGACTGCGCAACGCCGAGATCCGTTCACCTTGGGCCTCCCGAAATTGAGACTTGGGAAAAAATGAAACAGGAGCATATCGCACTACGCGGTCTCGAGTCAGCTTTGCCGAGGCCGCCCCCTCGGCTTCCGACCCACGGCCGGCGAGTGCCGTCCAGCCCGGGCGCGCCCGGTTGACACGACCCGAAGCTGTCGATAGCATCGGCGGGCTCGCGAAAAGGTTTGGGCGCGAAATCCTTCGCCTGCGGAGTGTGAGATGCAACAGCAAAGCCTCCGGTATTGCGTCGCGGTTCTTCTGGTTCTGGGTACGATGGCCGGACCCGCTCGCCCCCGATTCGCACAAGAGCAAAGCGGACTGTCGATTTCGGCAGGAATGCCTCCGGTTGGAGAGCCGCGCTCGTTCGCCATTCGGAGCGCACGCATTGTTACCGTCGACGGTGCGCCCATCGAAAACGGTGCGGTCCTGGTCGAGGGTGGCATCATCAAGTCGGTCGGAGCAGGTGTACCCATTCCGCCCGACGCCGCAGTCATCGACGGCACGGGGCTGACCGTTTATCCCGGCCTGATCGATGCGGGAACGACAGTCGGCCTGCCTGGGCCGGAGCCCGCGCAAGGGCCAGCGCCGCGCGGGCGCGCTGCCGCCACGCCCGCGAAAACCTCCCTGGGCCCGCAAGACCGACCGCAAACGACGCCTTGGAACATTGCTGCCAATGAGTTGAACGCGGAAGATCCGCGCATCGAGAGCTGGCGCAATGCGGGGTTTACGACCGCACTCGTCGAGCCGCAAGGCGGGATTTTTCCCGGACAAGGTTCTGTGGTCGATCTCGGGGATGACCGCGCGGGCAATTTGGTCGTCGTGCCCCGCGCGACGCTCGGCGTTGCCTTTGAGATTTCCGGAAATTTCGCGAGCTTCCCCAGCTCTCTGATGGGCTCGATTGCCTACGTGCGGCAGGTTTTCATCGACGCGCGATGGTATGAAGAAGCGGGAGCGGCTTACCAAGCGCGGCACGGCGGGGTTGAGCGGCCGCCGTATGACCGCACGGAGGTTGCCGTCTTCGAAGCACTCAAGAATCGCGAGCTTGTCCTGCTTCCCGCCAACGAGAAGCTGCGCATTTACCGTGCGATTCGACTGGCCGATGAATGGCAGGTTCGTGCCGCTCTGTACGGTGTTCAGGAAGGGTACGAGATGGCCAATGAGATCGCCGCGAGCAAGCTTCCCGTGTTTGTCAACGTAAACTGGCCGAAGATGGAGAAGGGTGCCGACGAAGAGGCGATTACTCTGCGCGAGCTGCGTTTCTGGGACCGCGCCCCGTCGACACCGGTGGCGCTATCGAAGGCTGGCGTCACCTATGCGTTCTATTCAGGGGGTATCAGCGATCCCAAAGACATCTTGAAGAATGTGAAAAAGGCCATCGACCGCGGGCTTTCACCCGACCGTGCGCTCCAGGCGATGACCATCCGTCCGGCGGAGATTCTGGGCGTTGCCGACCGCCTAGGCTCGATCGAGCAGGGCAAGATTGCGAATCTGATTATCTCCGATGGCGACATCTTCGCGGAGAAAACGAAAATAAAAGACGTTTTCGTGGATGGCAGACGATACCGGATACGCGAGCATCCCTCTGCCCAGCCGCCCGGCGGGGCTCAACCTGCGCCGAGCGAGCGGACGGGCGAAGGGGCCGAGCCATGAGCGCGCGGGCAGATTTGAAAAGCCGCCTGTGGTCCAGCGTCGTTCAGGTTGTCGTGGCCCTGGCAGCATTCGCCATGGGATCGCTTGCGGCGCACGCCCAGGACGATCGAAATGCCATGGTCATCCAGAACGCCACCGTAATCACCATCACGCACGGCCGCATCGAGCACGGATCGATTCTGATTCGCGACGGAAAAATTGCGGCAGTCGGCACGGACGTCGCAGCGCCTGCCGGCGCGAAGGTGCTCGACGCCAGCGGTATGTACGTCATGCCCGGCATCATCGACTGTCACACGCACATAGCCGTCGATGGCGACGTAAACGAAGGCAGCACCTCCGTCTCCTCGATGGTGAACATCAAGGACGTGCTCAACCCTTACGACGTCAACATCTACCATGAACTGGCTGGCGGAGTGGTGATTGGCAACGTGCTCCACGGCAGCGCCAATCCGATCGGGGGCCAGACCGTGGTCATCAAGCTCAAGTACGGAGCCCCTCCCGATGAGCTGCCTTTTCCCGGCGCATTGCCGGGAATTAAATTCGCCCTGGGTGAAAATGTGAAGCACTCGAACTTCGGCGGGCCCACCCCTCGGTATCCAGCCACGCGCATGGGCGTCGAAGAGACGATCCGCGACGCTTTCACTCGTGCCAAGCAGTACGAGAAGGATTGGGCTGACTACAACCGCCGCAAGGCAGCCGGCGAGCAGAACCTGATGCCTCCGCGCCGCGATTTGCAACTCGAACCGCTGGTCGAAGTGCTCGAAGGCAAGCGTTACATTCACTGTCATTCCTATGTGTCGGACGAAATCCTGATGCTGATTCGCGTAGCCAACGAATTCGGTTTCAAGGTGCGGACCTTTCAGCACGTTCTCGAAGGCTACAAGGTGGCCGATGAGATGGTGGCGGCAGGGGCCGGCGGGTCGACGTTTTCCGACTGGTGGGCGTACAAGATGGAAGCCTACGAGGCCATTCCCTACAACGCGGCGCTCATGACACGACGTGGCGTGATCGTCTCGGTGAATTCCGATGATCCCGAGGAAGCACGCCATCTCAATCAGGAGGCGGCCAAGACCATGCGCTACGGCAACCTGACGGAGAACGAAGCGCTGCGGCTCATCACCCTTAATCCCGCCATGCAGCTAGGCATCGATCGCCAGGTCGGCTCGATCGAAACCGGCAAGGATGCCGATCTGGTCATCTACAACCACGATCCGCTCAGCGTCTACGCCGTCGTACAGAAGACGATCATCGACGGAAGAGTCTATTTTGACCGCGACAAGGATATCGCCCAGCGCGCCGCCCTGGCCAAAGAGAAGCTCGACTTGCTTGAGAAGCAGAAAAGTGCGCTCAAACCCCCGGCAAAGCCCGGCACGGAGAATGAGCAGAAGGGCAAGGAGGCGAAGCCGAAGAAGGGGAAGGAAACACCCGAGGCAGGCGGTTCGGTCGAGGGGAGTGGGCGATGAGTTCCGCTGCCGGTCGCATCCGATGGCGCTCGCTCAGAAGGAAAGCCTTTGTGTCCGTCGCTATCGCATTCCTATGGGCACTCTACGTCGCAGCACAGAGCCCATCGAGTGGCGTGTACGCGATCGAGGGTGCGAAGATTTTCACCCTGGCCGGGGCGCCGATCGACAAGGGCACCCTGGTGATCCGCGACGGGAAGATTGCCGCCGTAGGAGCGAGCGTCGCCATTCCCGCTGACGCCGAAGTCATCGACGCCTCGGGCTTGGAGGTTTATCCCGGACTGTTCGACCCGGTTACCCAAGTCGGCCTGGAAGAGGTCGGAGCGGTTCGCGCGACCGTCGACACCCAAGAGACTGGCGACTTCAATCCCGACGTCACAGCGGCTACAGCCTTCAACGCCGACAGCGCTCACGTCGGCGTCATTCGCGCTGCGGGAATCACCGAAGTACTGACCGTTCCCGGATCCCTGGGCGGGTTCGGCGGCGGCAATTCGGTGATTGGCGGCAATGCATCGGTGGTGAACCTCGGCGGGTGGAACATCAACGATATGGTCATCGAGCGCCACGCGGCCATGGAACTCACCTGGCCGTCCATTTCGACCGGCACGTTCGACACGACAACGTTTACCTTTCGTCGCCTTCCCTTTGACGAAGCGACCAAGCAATACCAGAAGAAGGTCGACGCCCTTTCCGACCTGTTCGACGAGGCGCGGCACTACGCGCAGGTCCTCGGCAGCGGCACGTCGGATTTCGCGCGTGATCTCAAACTCGAAGCGCTGGCACCGGTCGTGCAAGGCAGGGAACCCTTGCTTGTTGTGGCCTTTTCAGCGCGTGATATTCGCAACGCCGTAGAATTCTGCGAGGCGCAGAAGGTGCGCATGATCTTGGGCGGCGCATCGGAAGCTTGGAAAACCGTCGACCTGCTCAAGCGCAACAACATTCCCGTCATCATTGGGCCCATACTGTCGGTTCCACAAACCGATGACGATCCCTACGACGCCGCCTACGCCATGCCCGGCCAGCTTCACTCGGCCGGCGTGAGCATCGCCTTCGCCAGTTTCAACACTTCGTTCTCGCGGCGCTTGCCGCAATATGCGGGCACCGCTGTCGGCTACGGCTTGCCGCGCGAGGAAGCCTGGAAGGCCGTCACCGTGAACGCCGCCCGGATGCTGGGCTTAAACGACATCGGCACTATCGAGCCCGGCAAAATCGCCAACGTGGTCGTCACCGACGGTGACTTGCTCGAGCTACGCACGGAGGTGAAGTATCTCTTCATTCAAGGCGCGCTTACTTCGCTCGACAACAAACAACTTGAACTCTACAAGCGGTTTAGCAGCCGCCCCAGGCCCAAGACTGAACCGTAGGACGTTCGCTTTCCGAGAACCAGACCGCCGGTTCGGCGAACCCCTGCGCGAACCGTAACGGGCCGTGGCCCCCTTCCCTGCTGCGTGATAAACTCCTGCGCCACGGGCTTCAGATACAGCGACAAACGGGGAGGCAACTCCATTGGCCGTCACCATATCCGGTCTCTCGAAAACCTATCCGAACGGGGTAAAGGCCCTCAAGAATGTGTCTCTCTCCATCGGAAATAACATGTTTGGGCTGCTCGGCCCCAACGGAGCGGGCAAGAGCACGCTGATGCGCACGGTCGCCACCTTGCAGGACCCCGACTCGGGCAGCATCCGGCTTGATGGCCTGGACGTGCTGGCCAACAAGAACGAAGTTCGCAAGGTTCTGGGTTACCTTCCGCAGGAGTTCGGCGTATACCCCAAGATGTCGGCCTTCGACATGCTTCACCATCTGGCCGTCATGAAGGGCGTTGTCTCCGCGCGCGAACGCAAAGAGATGATTGACGCCCTTCTCGCACAAACCAATCTTTGGGACGTCCGGAAGAAAGCGCTCAGCACGTTCTCGGGAGGCATGAAGCAGAGGTTCGGCATCGCCCAGGCCCTGCTTGGCAATCCCCGCCTGATTATCGTGGACGAGCCCACCGCCGGACTGGATCCCGCCGAGCGAAACCGGTTTTTGAATCTGCTCAGCTCGATCGGACGCGAAGTCACCGTCATCCTCTCGACGCACATCGTGGATGACGTTCGCGAACTCTGCCCGCGCATGGCCATCATGGCCGTCGGCGAACTGCTCCTCGAGGGCTCGCCGTCGGAGACGCTCGCTGCCCTCGAGGGCAAGATTTGGAGCAAGGTCGTCAGCAGCGACGACGAACTTCGCTCTCTTGAATCTCAGATGCGCGTGATCTCAACTCACCTCATAGCCGGCCAGCACGAAGTCCGCGTGTATTCCGACACCTGTCCCGGCGACGGGTTTCGGCCGGTCGACTCCGTTCTTGAGGACGTTTACTTCCTCAATCTGTCCGGGCCGACGAAAAACTGAGGTCGGGCGATGAAACTGTTTTGGGAGTTTTTCTCCTTCGAGCTTCGGCTGCGGCGAAAGAGCATCTCGACCTACGTTTACTTTTTCATCTGGTTTTCTTTCAGCTTTCTGTGTGTTGCCTCGGAGAGCTTTGGGCCGGTCGGTTTCAGCAACGGCAAGGTCTTACTGAACGGCCCCTATGCCGGCTCGGTCAACGCGACCGGCATATCCTTGTTCGGCATTATCATTGTTGCCGCGATCTTCGGCACGTCCATTCTGCGGGATTTCCAGCGCGACACCTACCAGATGCTGTTCACCAAACCCATATCGAAATTAGCTTATCTGGGCGGCCGTTGGGCTGGGTCGCTGGTCGTCACGATTGCCGTTTTTTCCGGATGCCTGTTTGGCGAGTTTGCCGGAACGTTTGCGCCCTGGGCCGACCACGCGCGCATCGGGCCCAATCACCTCTGGTGGTACCTGGAGCCGTTTTTATCCATCACCGTTGTGCAGATCTTTGTCTTTGGCTCGCTGTTTTTCGCGGTTGCGGCGCTTTCGCGCAAAATCTTCGTTGTGTACGTGCAGGGCGCGGCGCTGTTCATGATTTACGTGATCGGTATCACGGTATTCAGCGCGACTCGCTCGCTCGAGCGCTTCTGGCCGGGCCTTTTCGATCCGGTCGGATTCATTTTGCTCGACGACATTACGCGCTATTGGACCGTGATCGAGAAAAACTCGCTCCTGCTCAGCTGGTCTGCCCACGTGGCATCCGGGGTTTTTCTCTACAACCGCCTCCTCTGGCTGGCCATAGGGATTGCCTCGCTCGCCATCTGCTGGGCGCTATTTCCCATGTCCGTCGAGGCACTCACGGCGCGCTCGCAAGGGCGCCGCGCCGCCCGAGCCAAGCAGCAGGAGGAAGAGGAATTGCAGCCCGTGCGCTCGCTTGCCCCGGCTCGCTTGCCCCGGGTCCGTCAGGTCTTTTCCCCTTCGACGACCCTGGCCCAATTCCTGTCTCTCTCGCGCCTGCGCATCGGTATCATTCTGCACGAGATCCCTTTCTGGGCGCTGGCCGGGCTGCTGGTCGTGTTTGCCGTGAACAATGGCTATTTCGCCGGCAAAGTCGCCGATGTGGACGTTTGGCCCGTGACCTACCTCATGCTGCAAGCTGTGGAAGGAAGTGCAATTCTTTTCCTGTACATCGTGGCCGCCCTCTATGCCGCTGAACTCCTGTGGCGCGAGCGCGACATTCGTGTGGACGGCATCCACGACAGCCTGCCCATGGGCGAGGGCATCGACTGGCTTTCCCGGGTCGTGGCCATCGGTTTCGTTGAACTGTTTCTCCTTACCGTGGCGATGTTGTGCGGCGTTGTGATGCAAACGCTGGCCGGCTATCACCACTACGAGTTCGCACAGTATTTCAAGGAGCTGTACCTCATTGTGTTTCCGCAAGTGATGGCTCTCGCCCTGCTGGCCCTTTTCATCCAGACTCTGGTGCACAACAAGTTCGTCGGCCACGCCATCGCCATCGGCTTGATCGTCATGACGCCGATTCTGTACAACTTCGGCTGGGAGAATACTCTCTATCTCTACGACGCCACGCCGCCCTATACCTACAGCGACATGAATGGTTACGGTCATTTCGCTCCCGCCTTGTTCTGGTCGATCGTCTACTGGTTTGCCGCCTCCCTGCTTCTCGGGGTCATTTCCATCGCTTTCGCTCGCCGCGGAAGCGACGAGGGGCTGTCGGCCCGCCTGCGGCTCTCCGCAGGGCGAATGCCGCGCCTGGTTCCCGCCGCGGGTCTCTGCCTGCTCGCCGCGCTGGGTAGCGGGGGGTGGTATCTCTACAATGCGCACGTCCTCAACGAGTATCTGAACGCCAAGCAACGGCGCGACATTCAGGCCGGGTACGAACGAGACTTCAAGAAGTACGAAAACGTCCCGCAGCTCAAGGTCACTGCCGTTGACAACGCCGTCGACATCGATCCCGCCCATCGCTCGTTCTCCGGGTGGGGACATTTCACGCTCGAGAACAAAACCTCCGCGCCGATTCGACAGGTTCACATCACCGACGTGAACCACTCCGTCTCCGACATCGAGTTCGATCACCCGTTTCATCTGGCTAGCTCGAGTCCCCGCCATCTCTACTCGATCTACGTTCTCGAGCAGCCGCTCGAGCCCGGCGAGACGATCCACATGACCTTCCACGTAGGCTGGACCTCCCGCGGTTTCCGGGACGGCAATGAGAAGCCTGAGCTGGCCTACAACGGCACCTTTTTCGACGCGAGCTATTTTCCCTCGATCGGCTACACGCAAGGGTATGAAGTGGATGATCCCCGCCGCCGCCGCGAGGAGCACCTTGGCTTGCTCGAAGAAATGGCCGAGCGGGGCGATCCGCGACAGTCCCTGTACAGCATTTTTTTCAAGGATTCCGACTGGATTCGTTATCACACCGTCGTGAGCACCTCCAGCGATCAAATTGCCATCGCGCCAGGCTATCTCAAACGCGAGTGGCAGCAAAACGGTCGCAACTACTTCGAATACGATATGGGATCCACGCCCATTCTCGATTTCTACGCCTATCTGTCGGGCCGTTACACGGTTCGGCGAGAGCAATACAAAGGTACGAAGCTCGAGGTTTACTACATCCCCGGTCACCAATACGACATCGATGACATGCTGGCTGCCGCCAAGGCCGGCCTCGACTACTACCAGGCCAACTTTAGCCCGTACCAGTTTGCCCAGTTCCGCATCATGGAGTTCCCCCGCTATCGGCAGTTCGCACAGTCCTTCTCGAACACGGTTCCGTATTCCGAGGGGATCGGCTTCATCCAGCGCATGGTGAAAAAGAACGACATCGACTTCACCTATTTCGTCACCGCCCACGAACTGGCCCATCAGTGGTGGGGCCACCAGCTCATCGGTGCGAACGTCGAGGGTTCGAACATGATGTCAGAAACCCTGGCCGAATATTCCGCACTGATGGTCATGCAGCATAAATACGGTCGCGACAACATGCACCGTTTTCTCCGGCATGAACTCGATGTCTACTTGCGCGGACGCGGCAGCGAGGTGCGCCGCGAACGGCCGCTTTCCGAGGTCCAGCGGGAATCCTACGTGTGGTATCAAAAGGGCGGCCAGATCATGTACACGCTCGCCGACTACCTTGGCGAGGATCGAGTCAACTCGGCTCTCCGCAATTTCCTCCTCGAGTATCGTTATCGAAACGCTTCGAGCGGCCCGACCGTCCCCTACCCGGACACTCGGCAGCTCGTCGCCGCCCTCCACGCCGAGGCTCCTCCGGACCTTGCCTACCTGATCGACGACGGGTTCAACTCCATCGTCCTGTACGACAACAAGGCCATTTCCGCAAACGTCACGCCGACCGCCGACCACAAGTTCAAGGTCAACCTCCGCGTCGAGGCCCGCAAGGTCAAAGCCGACGGAAACGGCAAAGAGACCCCCATGCCGCTCAACGACTACATCGAGATTGGCGTCTTCAAGGGCAAGAAGGACGAAGAACAGCCGCTCTACTTGAAGAAGGTGAGGTTTACGACGGAGCAGAATACATTCGAGATCGTGGTCGATGAAATGCCCACGCGCGCCGGCATCGATCCGTACAACAAACTCATTGACCGCGTGGCCGACGACAATATGATTGATGTGACCAAGCCCTAATCTCCCTCAGAGCAGCCAAGCTCGGGCTTCTTTTGAGCTCATCCTGGATAACCGAGTGTTCTGTCACCGCATCGCCTGCTTGCTTTGCCTGATCGTGTAACCGCGAAGCGCACCACGCTCGGGACGGAAAATCAATCTCGCGCGTTCGGGCCGAAAATATGGGACATTACTTCTGCCGCCAGGGGCAGTCGGAGGTGGCGAAACGTGCCATTGAAAATCAAAGCGAAGGGCGCAGGCTGCTGGGACCTGGTCAGCCTCGGCGAAGTGATGCTGCGCTTTGATCCAGGTGAGAAGCGCATCTGGACGGCACGCGACTTTGAGGTGTACGAAGGCGGCGGGGAATACAACGTGGCGCGCGGCCTCAAACGCTGCTTCGGTCTCCATACGGCCCACGTCACGGCGCTCGTCGATAATCCCGTCGGCCGACTGGTCCAGGACCTGATCTGCCAGGCCGGCATCGACCAATCACTTATACGCTGGGTGCCTGACGACGGCGTCGGCCGCACGGCACGCAATGGTTTGAACTTCGTTGAACGCGGATTCGGTGTTCGCGCGGCTCTGGGGTGCTCTGACCGCGGCCACACCGCGGTTTCGCAGCTCAAGCGCGGCGAACTCGACTGGGATGAGATCTTCGGAAGCAGAGGCGCGCGCTGGTTCCATACGGGAGGCATTTTCTGCGCGCTCTCACCGAGCACGCCGGAAGTCGCGCGCGAAGCCATGGAAGCGGCCAGGCGCCACGGCGCGATCGTCTCCTATGACCTAAATTACCGCGAGTCTCTGTGGAAGGGGATGGGAGGCAAAAAACAGGCTCAGCAAGTAAACCGCATGCTCGCGCCGCTCGTGGATGTCATGCTCGGCAACGAAGAAGATTTTTCCGCTGCGCTCGGATTCGAAGTAGCCGGCGTCGACGAACACCTCACGGAATTCGAGACGGGTGCATTCCGAAAAATGATGGAGGGCGCGGTCAAGGAATTTCCCTTCCGAGTTGTGGCGACTACCCTGCGCAAGGCAAAGACTGCAACACGCAATGATTGGGGCGCAGTCTGCTATGCCGACGGGACGTTCTATGAAGCCAGGCCGCGCGAGAATCTTGAGATTCTCGACCGCGTAGGGGGCGGTGACTCGTTCGCCTCCGGGCTGATCTACGGTTTTCTGTCCGACCAAGGGCCGCAATGGGCGGTTGAATGCGGTGCGGCTCACGGCGCACTGGCCATGACCACGCCCGGAGACACCTCCATGGCGACTTTGCAGGAGGTTCTGCAGGTGATGAAGGGCGGAGGCGCGCGCATCGCGCGCTAAGGAGCCATGACCGAGGATCAGGTTCTCGAGAGGATCCGTGAAATCGGGATCGTCCCTGTGGTGCGCGCCCTCACGCCCCAGCAGGCGCTGGGCGCGGCCGAAGCCGTATCGGCGGGCGGAATCCCCATCGTCGAAATCACCATGACCGTTCCGGGCGCGGTTCAGGTCATCGCCCAGCTGGCTCGCGAGGGAGGTAAAGACCTGCTGATCGGTGCGGGCACGGTACTCGACAAGCAGGCGGCCCGCCAGTGCCTTGACGCAGGTGCCCAGTTCATCGTGAGTCCCGGATTCGATGGGGAGACGGTCGAACTCGTTCGCCGCGCAGGGATTGTCATGATGGCCGCCGGACTCACGCCCACGGAAGTGATTACGGCCTGGAAAGCCGGCTCTGCCCTCGTGAAGGTCTTTCCCTGCGGTTTAGTCGGCGGACCGAAGTACATTCGCGCGCTGCGTGGACCCTTGCCTCAGATCCCGCTGGTCCCCACCGGCGGAGTGAATCTCGAAAACGCCGGTGAGTTCATACGGGCTGGCGCGGCTGCCCTGGGCGTGGGCGGCGAGCTCGTGGCGCCCGATGCGCTGCGCGTCGGCGATTATCAGCTGATTGCGCAGAGCGCGCGCGAGTTCCTCGCCCGCGTCGAAGACGCCCGCGCTCAGAAGCAGCCCGCACACTAACTCGTCCTGGCGATAGGCTGTTCAGGATGAGGGCATGGACCTCTCTGGCGAGGTACTGCCCTGGGTTGGCCCGGCTGTTCCTTGTGATGCGGGCGGAGTGAGATCGAAAAAGCCGCTGAGGTCGACGTGCCCGGCGAGCGTGTCGACTTCCTGGCCGTGGATCAGAATCTTCAGCCGGCGCAACGAGGGCACATTGCTCGCCAGCGTTTCGACGATCGAGTCGACCACCCTTTCTTCACTTGCGATCCCGGATGGAATTTCCGTGACCAGTGGGTCGGAGAAATCGGCGATCGCAGTTCCGTCGGGCAGGACGTAAAAGCCGAGCAGCACGGCATCCGCCGGAAGGATCCTCTGCTCGGGGCTTGGGCTCGATATGAGCTCGTTCAGTACCTGTTTGGAGCGCTGGACCGGGTCGTCCGAGAGGGGAAGTTCGACCTGAATAGGCGCGATCCGGTCGGGGCCCGCAGCCCAGAAAATCTTCGCCTGCTGTTCAACGTCGGTAGGGGTAGCGATCGGGGAGGTCAGGACCTCCCGGCGAGCCTCTTCCTCGCTCTGCTGGCTTTCGGACATGCGCTCGATGTGCTGGTGAAGGTCGTGAAGGCTGGCCAGGCCGAGCAAGACCGCCACGGCCAGAATACCGAGCGCAAATCTCAAATTGCGCGGCATCAGTTTCCACCTGCCGGTCCGGAACGAAAAGACTCGAGCGCCTGGGCAATCGAGTCGGCCAGAGGCGCCCCGAACGCCGTGAGCGAACTCGGATCAGAGACCGATACGCTTGATATTTCGATGGCCACCGCGGGCGTGTCGACCGACCGCAGCTCCCGTACAGGAACGGCCGCCGCCGTCGATGGGGAGCCGGGAAAATGCTGGGCCAGTTGCGTTTGCAAGAGGTCAGCTAAGTCATGGCTTCGATCGAGGTGGGGCAATTGCGCGCCCCACCATTCGACGAGGGAAATCGCGGCCTTCGCTTTGCCGTTCCCGGCTGTCGCCGGCCCGCCGGGGGAACTGCCGAAGCGGTAATAGTAGACGCGAGCCGTTCCCGGCTCGCCCATGGTCGCCACATGCAGGCTGATAAAGATCGCGTTGTGATAAGCGTTAGCCATAGACGCGCGGTCATCGTAGGAGGGATTCGAATCGTTGTTGCGCGTCATGGCCACACGAAATCCCCGGCGTTCGAGTTCGCCGCGGACAACGCGCGCGTACTCCAGGACCACATCCTTCTCGATGGCGCCAGATTCACCTCGCGCGCCGGTGTCCGTCCCGCCATGTCCGGGATCGAGCACGATCATGGGGCCCAAGGGAACGGGCGGAGGCGGAACGACCGGCTGTTGCTGCTCCGGCTGTGAGGACGGTTGCTGCTGGCCCGCGGAGGGAGGTTTCGAGGGCGGTGCCTGCGGTTGTGGGGGCGTTTGCTGCTGGGCAGGCACCTGCCCGGGTGATGGAGCCGGATTCGGTGATCGCGGCGCCGTTTGCTGAGGCGATGTCTGCGCCGAGGCATTAAAAGGCGTCGAGGCGAGCGCAAAAACGCCAAGAGTTGCCATGACGCCCAACCGAAACAATTTCCGCACGGTAAAAGAATAACAGAATGTCGGCGGATCCAAGCGCAACCAAACGAAGGGGTCGCGTGGCCGCTCAAAGGTCGCCTGGGACAGCTACGCGAGGGCAGGGCGGCCGTCCGAGAACCCTGGACGTGTCCGGATTAGGCGGCTTTGCGCTGACCCAGGGCGGTGATGAGCCAGCCGTCGCGCCGAATGCTACATTTCGCGAAATAAACGGCGATTCCGCTGGCGATCAGGATTGCGCCGAGGGTGAGTCCGCTCATGCCCCAGATCCGTTCACTTTGGCCATGGACAATCGAGAAGCCGAGAAGCATGGCCGGGCAGACGCCACAGAGGATCGCTCCGACCAGGCCGCCCGGAACGCGAAATGGCCGCCGCAGCTCGGGCTCCTTGAGGCGGAGGACAACGAGGGCAATAAACTCTAGCAGCAGACTCATGCCGTAAAGAAGAATATCGATCGTAACCAGCCGTTCGAATCCGAGGCCCAGGCACATCGCCCAACCCGTGGCGAGCACGAGAATTGCAACCCAGGGCGCCCGGGTCGTGGGGTGCAGCTTGCCGAACAGGCGAGGAAGCATGCCGTCCTCGGCCATCGCCAGGGGGAGACGCGAATAGCTCATCACCAGCGCGTTGAACATGCCGAAACCGCTCATCATGCCGCCCAGCACGAGCGCGACGCGCAGCCAGTTTCCCGCCATGAACCCGGCGAAATCGGCAAACGACCCTGTTTCGAATGACGCTGCCGGCATGCCGGTAACCCACATCGCCAAAACGGGAAGAATGTACGTCAGGGAGACCACAAGCACGGCGAGCAGCATCGCGCGCGGATAAGTGCGTTGGGGGCGGCGAACCTCGGCGGCAATGGTCGAGGCATTGTCCCAGCCCATGTAGTTCCACATGCAGATGAGCAGGCCGCCGACCATGCCTACCGTCGAGGTCGTAGGCGCCACCGTGCCAGAAAAAGCGCCAGCCTTGAAGGGGGCGACCAGGACCATCACGGCGAAAGGCGCGGAAAGCAGGAAAAACAACCACAAGGAGGAGATGGCGACCACGCGGATGCCCGCAATGTTCATGGCCGCACAAACGGCGACGATGCCCAGCATCACCATCAGCCCGTGGTGTCCGGCCGCGAACCAAGGTACCAGCCGCTTGAGATACTCGACGAAAAGGGTCGGGTAGATCGCCATGTCAAAGACGCTGGCGACTAAGGACAGCCAGGCCTCCTGAAAGCCCCAGAAATTGCCCATGGCGCGCCGAACCCAGGCGTAGTAACCGCCTTCGGCAGGAACCGCGCTCGAAAGCTCCCCGATCATGAGGGCGGTCGGCAGGCTCCACAGGAACGGCGTCAGCAGCAGGATCAGGAGCCCTCGGCCGTACCCCGCGCCGTGAATGATGTCCTCAGTGCCATAGGCGCCGCCGGAAACCATAAAAAAAGTTGCGGCCACAAGCGGCCAGAGTGCGAGTTTCGCGATTCGCTTTGTTCGGGGAACTGTTCGGGAAGGGAATTCGGCTGGGAGGGATACGGTGCTCAATTTTTTGTCGCGTCCTCCACGGGCGACCCTCGCTCTCTAACCAAAAAGTGGGCCGCGCTCGAGGCGCGAGGAGCGAGTTCGCAAACGCAGAATACGAAAATTGGCGAGCGATGCAACAGAAATCTGCACCGAAATGAAAATTTCGGGCGGAGTGGAGCCATGGCGATGCTGAAATGGCTCTAACGTCGACCGCCGAAGGGTCAAGCCCCGGGATGCGCAGGGTTAGGGCGAGCATTGACTCCGGTAAGGCTGTCTCAATCGTGCCTGGCTTATCTGCGGCTCGCGTTGTGGCCCGGTGGTGGTGACCTGGGTCGCGGCACACCGCGCATGGGTCGCCCAAAACGGCCTGCCCGTCCGCCCAGGAATCGAGGCGCGACGGTTGCGGG
Organism: Candidatus Cybelea sp.; assembly: GCA_035622135.1. Lineage (GTDB taxonomy): Bacteria > Acidobacteriota > Terriglobia > Acidiferrales > UBA7541 > Palsa-295. Next base: position 151,888 of record DASPVZ010000008.1, read on the forward strand.
CCCTTCTGCTAGGCAGGAGGAGCGAGAAGAAGACAGGAATCGGCATCGGATTCGAGTTTGAGTAGACGCTACCGGGCGCACTCTATGTGCTTAGGGCCGGGAACTTCCTCCGGCGGCTGGCCGGTGCATCGCTTGTACGGCCGCCGCCCTGATGCGGGAAGGCGAAGCAATGGGTTCAGGGGGGACAAGTTGCCCAGTCAGTTCCTGTTCGGCTGCCAGCCAATGTTCTTCGGCATGGCCGTTCTCCCGCCCGCGCTCCTCATAGATTTCGTAGGCTCTCTTTTCGATCTCGTCTCTGCTGGGCGTGCGTGCCATTGATGCACCCTCCACGGAAGGATTGAAGCTCCGCGCACCGAGCGCGCAGAACCTCGCGCGTAGCACGTTAGTTGACCTTCCTGCGGGCCGCAATCCGGTAAAGAGTGTAGGGCCGATTTCCTTCTGAAACGTGACAGAGGCGCGAGTATTCTGAGCGAGCACCCCGAGGACAGTACTGGTTTGCTTGGGGCGGCCGACACTCCGGCGCACCCGTGCGCCGGCGTCACCATGGGCGGTGAAATCAAATGCGAAAAGGCGGCGTCCCCAGGTCTTGGTCGGCCGCAACCTCTCGGGCTCCGGGAGAACCGACGGCCGGTAAGAGCGTGCACGGGAGACACTTGCAAAATTGCAGGGAGGATTGCCATCATCGGTCAACTGGATTCGGCAGGAAGAAATGTTCAGCGAATGGATCGCCGGCGGCAGAGAGGATGAAGATCCCGTTCACGGCTTCCTTGACTCGCCGGTCGAGGCGAACGGCGATGGCTTCCTTTTGACCCACGGCGCAGGCGGAGATTCCAGGTCACGACTGCTCGTGAGCATGGCTGAGGCGTTTGTCGAGCGAGGTTTTCACGTCCTGCGCTTCGACCTTGCTTTTCGCCAGGAGCGGCCGCATGGGCCGCCGTCGTTCGGGGGTGCCGCGCGAGATCGCGAGGCGATTCGGCGGGCGGTTTCGGCCATGAGGAAAAAAGTGCCCGGACGCATCTACTTGGGCGGCCATTCCTATGGCGGACGGCAGGCTACCATGCTCGCAGCCGAGGAGCCGCAGCTCGCCGAGGGCTTGCTTCTGCTGTCGTATCCGCTTCACCCCCCTCGCAAACCGCAGGAGCTTCGCGTCGCTCATTTCCCGAAGCTGCGAACGCCCGCGTTTTTTGTGCACGGCACGCGGGATCCGTTCGCCTCGGTCGAAGAAATGGAGTCAGCGGTCCGATTGATTCCCGCCCCGCACACGCTCCTCGAACTGGAAGGGGCAGGTCACGACCTGCTGCGGAAAGGCGGTTCTGCGGAGACGCCGGCGCAGGTGGCGAAGGCCTTTCAGAAGTTCATCGCACTCTGAAACAAACCTTCCACAGCGACAGGAGAGGTAGGCGAGCATCACTCGCCCGGATGATATTCACGCGAGGTGTGCCCGTGAAGCTCCGATCGATAGTAGTAAACGTCGCGCAAATCGCCCCTGCTGTACCGGCGGGCCTCGTCATCGAAGTGAGGAGAGGAGGGATCTCCGCTTTCTCCGCCGGCGGTAACCGCCTTGGCGTGCACCGTGTTGCCGAATTCGACGACAGCCACGAAACTGTTGCCGCTCGTGCCATACCACTTTTTGGTTTCCGGATAGGCACGCGCTCCGAAGGAAGCCAGTGATCCCCACTGCGCGGAAGTGAACTCGACGGGGATGCTGGGTTTTCGATCGTCAAAGTGCGGAATAATGTCGTCGTTGAGGCGCTGAAAACGATTAATGTCTCCCCAAGGCGTGTTCCAGCTCCCAAAGTCAGCGGCGAGTTTGTCACAGGCTGCCGAGAGTGATTGCAAAAGCTGCTCGGGCGGCACCTTGTTTGCGACGTAGTCGTAGGTGGTCATTCCCAGATTCCTGGCGTCGCGGCCAACGTGTCGCACGACATCCTCGCCCCAGAACACGGCAAGCGAGGTCGGGACCGAATCGACTCCCCAGCGAAGATCCCAACCGCGCAGGGCTCTGACCGGGTCGGCCAATTTCGCTTTCAGCGGGTCGGAGTCAGCATCTTCCTCCCAGGTCTTGATCAACCGAGGCAAGGTCGGTTCGAACCAGGGAAGATAGCTGTCGAAGGCGGCCCCGATCAGCGCATCGAGGGTAAAGTCGTGCCTGTGTTCGAGCACTCTGACCGCGTGAAGTCCCCGCGCCGATTCGCCACCGGTTTCGACGTAAACCGGAAAATCCTGCTTCTTGAGACTGCCGGGACCGGCGGCCGACCAGGGGGCATCATTCGAGTTATAAATCCAGCCATTCTTGGGGTTGAGCAGATGAGGAGTCTCCTCAATCGAGAGCAGGCCATGCCAGTCGCTCCGGGGATCGCTGCCATCGACCGGCTTGGTCCAATCGAAGCTCGGATCCCGCCGGGGAACAAAATTGCCATGGAAGTAGGCGATCTCACCGTCGGCGTCGGCGAAAATCGTGTTGTTGGATGAATTCGTGTGAAGTTCCATGGTTTGCCGAAATGACTTGTAGTCCCGTGCCTTGGTGCGCGTGTAGGACTGCATGAGCGCCTTGACCGGATCCTGCATCAGTCGGATGGTCACCCATTTCCCGTTCTGCTCCCCGATGACAGGCCCGTGCCGGGTGTAGTAGACCGTGAAGCTCTTCTGCGCCATGCCCTGCGCAATTCGATACGATACCGTGACCGTTTTCGCCGTGACCGGCAGTTCCTTGTCGCCATATTTGTAGTCGTAGCGATTGCCTTTCTTCTCGATGGTTTCGAGGTACTCGCTGATGGCATTGACTCCGCTCGATGTGTGCATCCATCCGGCATGATCGTTGAATCCTTGGTAGACAAAGAATTGTCCCCAGGTGACGGCCCCATAAGCGTCCAGGCCCTCGTCGCTGGCCATTTCGAGTTCGGAGCGAAAATAGAATGAGGTGTGCGGATTGATGAGCAGCAGAGCGTGGTGGGCGAGGGTGTTCGAGGGTGCAATGGCCATGCCGTTCGATCCGCTCGGCTCGGCTGGACCATCTTCAATCCTACGCGGAGGGTTCTCGACGTGCTCGCTGCCGTAGAATGCGGCGAGCTCGGAGAGGTTCACGCGCTCGATGTCGCCTCCGATACTGCCCTCGGTAAACGTGAGCGCCATCCACGGCTCGAATCTCTTGATGACTCTCGGTTTCACATCGGGGTGTGTGTAGAGGTAGTAGTTTAGCCCGTCCGCGAACGAGTTCATGAGCGCTTTCAGCCAAGCGGGGCTGTTTGCGTAGGCCGCTTTCATTGCTTCGGGATCAATGAACAGTTTCATCCGCAGGTCCTGATAGATTGTCGACGGGCCTTCGGCTTCTGACATTCGTCCCATGGCGTTGATGTAATTCGTCTCGACGCGACTGAAATCGTCTTCGGCCTGCGCATATTCCATCCCGAACACCGCATCTCGGTCGGTCTTTCCAAACACGTGCGCAATACCCCAATCGTCGCGGATGATCGTGACGCGCCGAGATTCGCTCTCCCATCGCGCAATCTCCGGACTCTGGATTCCAGGCAAGGCCATACAGGTGAGAACGAAGAGGACAGCGAGAGCACTCTTCTTCACGCTTAGGGTCAAAAGAACCCGAGGGGCGGTCATAAGGTCGCCCGAGCGTAGCACAATTCTCAAAAGGTGTCGGCTCTGGCCTCGACAAAAAGGCAATTTCCGCCGCCAAGGCGGGATTTCCCCGACGCGCCGGCAAATTGAATTGTGGATTTCGCAGCGTCGAGCGCCCTCGCAGGTTTGGGTGTTCTGAGGTACCCTCGTCCGTCCTCGAAAGGGGGAGGTACATGAAACGCTTTGGGATCGCTTGCTGGGCAGTCCTCATCCTGGCCGTCGTCGCTTTGGCCCGAACTTCCGCGGAAGCGCAGACGAAAGCGGCCAGCATCGAACAGAAAACGGCCGGCATGCAGAAGTTTCCCGGCTTTTTGACCTTTTACTGGGACGAGCGCGACGGAAAGCTATGGCTTGAAATCGACAAATGGAGCCAGCAGTTTCTCTACTACGAATCGCTTCCAAACGGCGTTGGGTCGAACGACATCGGCCTGGATCGCGGCCAGCCCGGAAGAACGCAAGTCGTTCATTTCGAGCGCAGCGGCCCGCGAGTCTTGTTGGTGTCTGAAAACGAGCGCTACCGCGCGGTGACCGATGACCTCGGCCAGCAAGAGGCTGTCCAGCAGGCGTTCGCGCAATCCGTTCTTTGGGGCTTCGACGCGGCGGCCGCCGATGGCGAATCCGTTCTCGTTGACGCCACGCCGTTTTTCCTGAGCGATGCGCACGAAGTTGCCGCGAAGCTTGCCTCGCTCAAGCAGGGAGCGTATCGGGTCGATCCGACCCGATCGGCGATCTACCTGCCGCGAACGAAGAACTTCCCGGAGAACACGGATGTGGAGTCCACGTTGACCTTAGTAGGCGAGAATCCGGGCCATTGGGTTGAGCAAGTCACGCCCGATCCCCGCTCGATTACCGTGCACGAACACTTCACGTTCCTAAGGGCACCGGGCGAGGGGTTTCACGAGCGCGCCTGCGATCCCCGTGCAAGTTTCTTCTGCATCAGCTACATGGATTTCGCCACGCCCGTCGACCAGCCGATCGTCAAGCGCTACATCGCACACCACCGTCTGGCCAAGAAGAATCCCGCGGCTGCCCTGAGCGAGCCGATCACGCCCATCGTTTACTACGTCGATCGTGCGATTCCGGAGCCCATTCGCTCGGCGGTAGTCGAAGGCGCGAGCTGGTGGAACCAGGCTTTCACCGCCGCAGGCTACAAGGACGCGTTCCAGGTGCGGCTGCTTCCGGAAGGTGTTGACCCGATGGACGTTCGTTACAACGTGATCGAGTGGGTTCCGCGCGCGACGCGCGGCTGGGCGTACGGCAGCGCCATCGCCGATCCGCGCACGGGAGAGATCATCAACGGGCACGTCAATTTGGACGCGCTGCGAATCCGGCAGGATTTTCTGATCGCGCAAGGCCTGCTCGATCCCTTTGGCAGCGATCCTTTGGCGCTCAAGAGCGCGAATGAGATGGCGCTCGCCCGCGTGCGGCAATTGGCCGCGCACGAGACCGGGCACACCCTGGGCCTGGAACACAATTACGCGGCGAGCATCGTGAACCGCAGCTCCGTGATGGACTATCCGCCGCCCACGGTTGCCGTGGGCCGAGACGGCGCGCCGGACGTCTCGGATGCCTACGCGGTCGGCATCGGCGCTTGGGACAAAGTGTCGATCACCTATGGCTACAGCGATCTCTCCGAAGCGCCGAACGAGACGGCAGCGCTCGACAAGATTCTGGGCGATGCGTTTTCTCGGGGCCTGCTGTTCCTGACCGATCAAGATGCGCGCCCGCTCGACTCATCGAGCCCGGTCGCGCACCTGTGGGACACGGGCAGCGACGATCTGGCGGGTTTGACCCTGGTCATGGCGGTCCGGGCCGCGGCGCTCAAGCGGCTTTCGGCGAGCGCGATTCCCGAACATGCGCCGATGGCCACGCTCGAAGACGTTCTCGTTCCCATTTATCTCTACCACCGCTATCAAGTGGTCGCCGTGGCCAAGTCGATCGGCGGGCTGGATTACACGTTCGATCTACGCGGCAGCGGCGACCGAGCGCCGGAGATTGTTTCGGCGGTCCGGCAGCGAGAGGCGATTCGCGCGGTCTTGGCGACGTTGTCACCCCCCGCACTGGCCTTGCCCGAGTCTCTGCTCCGTATCATTCCGCCGCGGCCGCCGCAGTATCAAGCCACGCACGAGAATTTCGAGCGGCGCACTTCGCCCGCCTTCGATGCCCTGGCCCCGGCGGAAGCTGCCTCGCAAATTGTGGTGGGTGCTTTGCTGGTGCCCGAACGGGCCCAGCGCATGATCGAGTACCATGCGCTCGATTCGGCCTATCCCGGATTTGCCGAACTCGTGGACGACCTGCTCGCCGCGACGTGGAAGGCGCAACCGAGGTCAGGCTATCAGGGCGCCATTCAGCGCACGGTCGATTCGGTTGTGCTCGAAAGGCTCTTGACGTTGGCCGCCGACGATCAAGCCTCTTGGGACGTTCGCGCGATCGCTTCCCTGAAGCTCGACGAACTTAAAAGATGGGTCGCGGCCGAAGCACCGTCGGCGAAGGATGAAGCCACGCGCGCCCAAATGTTCTTTGCCGGGACCGAGATCGATCACTTTCAGAGGAATCCTGCGGAGCTCCGCTTGACCACGCCAGCTGCGCCGCCGGAGGGCGATCCCATCGGCAGTGACGACTGGGAATAAGGCGAAGGACAAAGGGTCTAATCCGGAAATTCCTGCCGGACCCACCAGCTCAAGCACTGCCCTCATCGCCTCGGCGGCGCGCTCCGGACAACTTGCTCGTTGGCTGACACGGCCGGTATAGTGACTGCCGGACGAAAGGGCCGATCTCCGCCGTATCCCGAGGCGCGGGGTTTCCCTTTGTCTCATGGCCAGAAAGGGCACCGTGAAAGTAAGTGAATCGAAGACAGGCAAATTGCGGATCGGGGATGATTGGAATGCTATTCGCATCATCGCGCTCTCACAAGCCAGCCCTCTCAAGGCGATCGCCGAGTTGGTTGAGAACAGCATCGATGCACATGCCAGGACCATCGTCATCACCCGCGGGCGCGAAGGCGGGGAACAGTACCTGATGGTCAAAGACGACGGGGGCGGCGTTCCACGCGCTCCGGACGGGCTGCCCGACTTCAAATATGTTGCCACGCACATCTGCGACTCAATCAAACGGCGCCTGAAGGCAGAAGGCGCAGGGGCCGATTTACAAGGGGAATTTGGCATTGGGCTTCTGAGCTTCTGGATTCTCGGCCACACGCTGACCATGACCTCCACCGGTGCCGATCAGCGGGCCTACCAGATGGTCATGAGCAAAGGAGACCCGCGCTATACGGTAAAGCCGCGACGCGCTCTCTTTGGTGAGGAGGGAACCGAGCTCAAAGTCGGTCCGTTGCTCAACGGAATCCGCAGCTTAAGTGGCGAGAAGATCCAGTGGTATCTCGCCTCGGAGTTGCGCGACCGCATCCGCAATACCCACGTGCGCGTGGTCGTGATTGACAAGCTCGCGCGCAAGCAGTACCAGGTCGAACCGAGGCAATTCGAAGGCCGCTTGTTGCACCAACTTCCGGCAGTTCCTTCGCGACTCGGCGAAGCCTATGCCGAGCTGTATCTCACGACCCCGACCGAAGACTGTCGGGTCGCGCTCACCAGAGGGGGCACGCGCGTGATCGCGGACATTGGCACGCTTCCGTCTCTCGAGCGCCCGCCATGGACCTCGCGGTACCTGCAAGGCCTGATCGACGTGCCCTACCTTAACCTCACACCTGGCACGCGTTCAGGCATCGTCTATGATGATTCGTACGGGGCATTGGTCGAGGCGCTTGGACCTCTTGAAGCGTGCCTCAATGGCCTCATCGAAGCGCAGCGCCGCGCCGAGGAAGAACAGGCAAACCGCGAGTCCCTGCGTGCGATCCAGCGTGCTTTTCGCGAGGCTCTGCTGGTCTTGCCGCGGGAGGAGTATGACTGGTTTGGAATCCATTCACCTTCCTCGCCAGCGACTGGCGCCGGCGAACTGCCCGAGCGCGGGACCGAACCTGCCGCGGAGGACAATTCGGTTGCCCCGCGTCGGGCGGGAGAAGAACATTCCGCCCCCCGCCAATTTTTCGATTTTCCTGGGCCCTTGCTTACCGTCGTGATCTCGCCAGCGGCCAGCACACTAACGGTGAATCAGAGCCGGCAGTTCCGAGCGCTGCCCAGGGATCGCTCGCGTCGAAAGGTCGAGGAGGACCTGGTATTTGCTTGGCAAATCGTTGAAGGGGGCGGAACGCTCTCAACCACCTCCGACCAACAAATCACCTACCGGGCCCCCTCGGCGCCTGGTTTGGTTCGTTTGTGTGTCGTTGTCTCGCAGCGCGAGGTGCGCTCGACCGCCGAGGCGCTGATCACCGTTGCCGACAGTCTGGAGGCTGCCATCGGCCCATCCGCGGTTACTGCGCGCGGTCTGCCCGGCTATACATTTGAACGAGCCGCCGGGGAGCTGTGGCGCTCGCGATTCGATCCCGAACGCAATCTCATCGTAGTGAACAGCGGGCATCGCGATTTCGTCTTCGCCACGCGGAGCCGCGCGCTTCAGCTGCGCTATCTCGTGAAGCTCTACGTGAAGGAGTTGGTGCTCAAGAACTTCACGGGCCAGAGCGCCGAGCAGGTCGCCGAGCGAATGATCGAGCTCTCTCTCTACGTTGAAGAGAAGTTGAAGCCCGCCTGAGCGAGTTCGGCCTCCCGATCGCTTGGTACATCGGCTTATCGCGCTGGCAGCCGAGCGAATTGCCCATCTGACCGGAACGAGGCGCCCGTCGGAAGGGCGATCCGATCGGCACCCGAGAAATGGATGCGGAGAGCCGCGTGCGCTAGTCCGGAAATTTCTGCCGGATTTTGACCGTACGGTCCAGCTCGTCCACGGCTTGGAGAATTTTGAGCCGCAGGTCCGGTTCGAGAGGCGCTGTGCGCAAATATTCGTGAACCTCGGCGTCTGCGGCGGGCGATTGCTGGCCGCCAATGAAAGCGGTGAGCCAGTCGACCAGGAAGAAAATCCTACGGTCGCGCTTGATCTCAGGCAGCGCGTCAAGCGCCGGCCGTAAGTAGGGCTGGGTCAGCAAGGACTGATTCCAGTAATTGAACGCGCGAAGACTCTGCTCGATCCAATCTTCCTGGCGTGCGGGATTGCGGAGATAGTCATGGAAGTATTTTTGCTTTTCTTGCGGGTCCGGGCGCGCCGCTTCCGCGACATAGGCGTACTTCTGACCGTCGCCGGTTGGATCGGCCTTGCGCTCGGCCTGGAACATCGCGCCGGCGTCAGGATCACCGAGTGCGACTAAAGTCGTGACCATCGTCCAACGATCGAGCGGACGGAGCTGAACGCCGGGCACGGTCAGCCGGCCGTTCAGCAGGGATTTCAATTTGGCGAGCCCGTCAGGTGTCTCGGCCACCGAGCGCAGAGTGCGAAACCATAGGATGCGCATATCCCGGGTATCGGAATCGAGCATTCGCCCGGCGGCCATGTTCTCAAATCGCGGAACAAGTTCAATTCGCGTCTGATCGGCGACGTATCGCTCGAGCGCGGTCGTCGAACTAGACAGGATCATCTGCACCAGGGACAGGTCGGTCTCCTCCGGCAGTAGCCTGGCGGAAAGATCTAGGTAATCGCGCGGCGCAAGTTTGGCGTCGCGGACTGCTTCCCACAACGAGCCCCATAGCAACGTGCGCGTAAAAATGTCATGAACGCTCGAGATATGCGCGAGGACGTATTGCTCACTTCGCTTGTCGAGAAGGAATCGGCCGTAGGCGTAGTCCTCTTCGTTGGCAAAGACGAACTCTGGGCAGCGCCACTCGGTCACCTGAGGAACCTCGGCCGTGCGCGTTCCCAGATCCATACGGACGCGTGACTCTCTGCCATCGGGAAAGCCCAGCAACAGTTGAGTCGAGACGGGCCAAACGGCGCTCGTGCCGAGCACATCATGCTGGGCCAGCGAAAGATGACGGAGACGATCGGAACTGCACGACCAGGCGACATCAACCTCCGGCATGCCGCGGTGGCGAATCCACATGTCCGCCCAATGGTCGAGCGGCTTTCCCGAAACTTGCTCGAGAGCGCGCACCAGGTCGCTCCAATCGGCGTTCGAGAAAGCGTGTTGCTTCAAGTACGCGCGTAACCCGTCCCGAAAATCTTGGGCGCCTACGAGGAAGGAAAGCTGCTTGAGCACCCCCGGCGCTTTCGAATACACGATCGCGCCATAGGCGGACTTGGCGTCTTTCAGATTGGGAATGTCCTGATAAATTGGCGTCGTGCCGTCGGTCGAATCGATTTCGTAGGCTGCCGGCTTAATCGTTTCGTAGAACCGCTTCCAGATATTCTCGTCAGGCTTGAGCGCTGCGAGTGCCTGGTAGGCCATGTACTGCGCGAAGCCTTCTTTGAGCCAGAGGTCGTCGAACCAGCGCATGGTGACCAGGTCGCCGAACCACTGGTGCGTCAATTCGTGGAGCACGAGAATGTCACGGCCGAGCAGGTCAAGCTGCGTCGGAGATGTGCGAAAGAGCACAGACTCTTCACGCAGGAAGGTCGCACCGGCGTGCTCCATCCCCCCGTAGGCGAAGCCGGGAATCAATATCATGTCGTACTTGGCAAACGGGAAGGGCTGTGCGAAATAGGCGGAAAGATATTTGATCCCCTCCGCGGCGGTCCGCTCGACTTCCGGTGCCTCCGCTTGGGCGCGCGGAAGCTGGGATTTGCGCGCGTACAGCACAGGGAGGCCGGGAGCCTCTTGAATCCCTTGGAAGGGACCGGCCGCAAACGCAACCAGATACGTGCTGATCGGCCGAGTTTCGCCGAAGAGGGTGCGCCGCCGCGATCGATCGATCTCCGACGATTGCTGGACGGGCATGTTGGAAATGACCGTCCAATCGTTGGGCGCGGTGAGGGAAAGCTCGAAACGGCCTTTGATGTCCGGCTGGTCGAAGCAGGGGAATGCCATGCTCGCGTCCATCGGAACGAACAGGGTGTAAATGTACTCGGACCCGTCGTCGCGATCTTGGAAGCGGGTGAGGGGCTTCCCGGCCGGGGCGATATTCGAGTCAAACTCGATCTCGAGAACATTTTCGCCCTTGCGCAGAGCGCTCGCGGGCAACTCCAGGTGGCCATGGTCGATGGTCGGTCGCAGGGGAACACCGTTCGCCCGGATTGCGGTGAGCCTTCCGTCCCGGTAATCGAGCAAAAGCGGAGCAAGATCGCGCAGAACAAACCGAAGCCGCTCGTGACCCTCGGTCGTCGGCGCCTCTGGCACGAGATCAAAGGATAGCTCGTAACGCACGTTCAACGCGCGGGCCGCTCGCTCCCGCGCCAACTGCCTCGGAATTCCCTCCGGCAGATTTGTGTACGCACGAGGGGCGAACGCTAGGACAAAGAGGGCGAGAAGGATTCCCTTCATTCCGGATGGACTATATCTCAGCACGCGATTCTACTGTCCGGGCGAGAATGCCGACTCGGGCGGATGCAATTCGTACTCGCGGGGAGGCTCGGCGCCCAGGAGATAGCGCACAAAGTAGTCCCAGCGCCTACGCATCATGTAGTAGCTCTCCGCGCCGTAGCCGTGGTGCTGGTTCGGCAGCAGCAACAGGTCGAAATCCTTGTTCGCTTTGATCAATGCGTCCACCACCAGCAGTGTGTTGTAGGGCGGCACGTTGTCGTCCATCGTGCCGTGCGCAAGCAGTAGGTGGCCCTTCAAATTCTTGGCCATATTTTCGTTCGCCTGATCGTCGTAGTTTGTTGTGCCGTCTGGCCGCTTGACGAGCAAACCTTGGTAACGCTCGCCCCAGTCATCCTCGTATTCGCGGTTGTCGTGATTGCCGGATTCGGAGATACCCACCTTGAAGAAATCGGGATAACGAAACATCGCGTCCGCTGTGGCGAACCCGCCGCCTGAGTGCCCCCAGATTCCCGCGCGGTCGATATCGATCCACGGATACTTCGCCGCGAGCTCCTTCATTCCGCTCACCTGATCGGGCAGCGTGTTGTCGCCCATATTGCCGTAATAGAAATCGTGAAATTTCTTCGAGCGCAGCGGGTTACCCATTCCCTCGATTTGCACGACGACGAATCCGAGTTCGGCCAATGCCTGGCAATCGCCTCTGGCCTCGGAGAATGACCACTCGTGCACGCTTCCCCCCTGTGGGCCCGGGTAAATATTGTTGATGATCGGATACTTCTTGCTGCGATCGAGGCGGGTGGGCTCAAACATCAAGCCGTAGAGATCGGTTACTCCGTCGCGCGCCTTCACTGCAATGGGGACAGGCGGCTTCCAACCCGCAGCGAGCAGGCGCGAAATGTCCTCCCGCGTGACCGTGCTCATCAATCTCCCCTCTTCATCGCGGACCACGGTCACCCGGGGCGCATCGGGCTTCGAATCGCTGTCCACAAAGAAGTGCCCCGACGGCGACATCGCGACTTCATGGTTTCCCCCTTCGGGAGTGAGCAGCGTGGGCGTTTTACTGTCGAATCCGACGCGGTACAACCGGCTGAAGTATGGATTCTCTCTGTCGCGGCCGTCGGCGATGAAATAGATCCATCGGTTTCGCTCATCAACCCGCAGCACTTGCGTCACTGCCCACTCACCCGAGGTAATCTGATTCTTCAGCTGGCCGGTGGCCAAGTCGTAGAGATACAGGTGCGACCAGCCGTCGCGTTCCGAACACCAAATCACCTCGTTCGATGCGGGCAGATACTGCCAGTTGACCCGTCCCTGGCCCGATTCGAATTGTGTAGATACGGTTTCCTCGAGCACGTCGCGGACGGCGCCAGTCATCGCATCGGCAACCCGCAACTGTTCCCTCTGGTGATCGCGGGAGGTTGAGACAAAAGCCAGGTGCGTCCCGTCCGGGCTCCATTCAACGTCTGCCCACTCCCCGCCTCGACAGGCCACGTCATCGCAAATTGTCGAGCGGTGCTGATCGGGAGGCATCTGAAGTCGGATCACCCGGGGTCCGTTCCCGTCCGTGGGCAGATCAATGACCACGCGCTCGATCGTGGTCACCACGCCGTCGCCCGGAAGCGGATACTTCCAGGCCTCGAGCTTAGGATGGCCGACCCGCGTCTCGACCAGAAACATCTCGCCCGCGCCGCGCTGATCCTGCCGGAACGTCGCGATTTTCTTTGAGTCGGGAGACCATAGAACAACCGGGCGGTCGCTGTGCGTCCAGCCGGCGTTGTCGGTCGCATAGCCGAAATCCTTCACGCCGTCGGTCGTGAGTTGCGTCTCTCGGCCGGTTTGAACGTCGCGGACCCACAGATTCCAGTCCCGAATGAATGCGACGGTTCTAGCGTCAGGCGATTTCACTTCCGACGGCCGCAGGCCAGGCTGGGCCGGTTTGCCTTGGGCTGCGCAGCGGTTCGTCTCAAGATCACAGGCCCATTCTTGGCCCCGCACGGCGAACGAAATGGTCTTTTCATCCGCCGAGAATTGAAAGGTCATGAAAGGAAGATGGGCTGGGTCGTACGTTTTCCCCGCTGTGGCAGAGAGCGCCGCGGCGAGCTTGGCGTGATCGAAGGCCGGTTGGTGCGTGCCGCGCGCCGCGTCGTAGACCACGAATTCGACTCCATCCGGACCTGTGTCGCGATACCAGAAACGATCGCCCGAGATCCACGTTGGACGCACTTGATGGAACACGAGGGGCGTGGTGTTATACGGCAAGAACTTTTCAGCGTGCTGGTAATCGGCTGCCGTGACGGCGTTCGCTTGGCTGGCTGCCTGCTGAGCGGCGCAGACCGAGGGGCTGATCAACGCGGCAGACGTCAAGCCAAATGACAGAACGGGAATGACCGACCAAGGAAATCGCATCCAGATCCTCCGATCCTGGCGATCCAAGCTCGAAACACACATATGGGCGCGCCGTTTGGCGATGGCCCCGCCGCTTGGGCGGCCGGTAGCATCGCGCTTGCCTTGCTTCGAGTCAAGCTGGTGGGAACGTCTGTTAGAGCTCGAGTTTTGACAGGTGCACCCAAGTTGATTGACAGCCGGCCGAGCTCATAGTAGGTTGAGTCACAATTCTTCAGCTGTCGGTGTTGAGGGATTTCAGGTGGGGTGCACGCAGGTCGAAACTCGATCCATGAATTTTCTGCGGAGTGTGTCGGTGGCTCGGTCCTTGTGACGGCGCGTGTGCGCTAGGTTCTGCGAAAGGGGTGTCAGAGATGGGCGGCAGAGTTCTCTTTGTGGTGATGGCGTGTGCGATCGCACTGGGGATGGCTCCCAGAGCGAACGCTCAGGCGACGGCGAGCTTCTCCGGCACCGTCGTGGATAAATCGGGCGCCGCCGTCTCCGGAGCGCTGGTCCAGGCGGTTTCGCAGGATACAGGTGCCGTTCGCGACGCGAAGACCAACGAGAGCGGCTTTTACCTGATTACCTTGATGCTGCGGGGAAATTACACCATCCGCGTCTCCTTCGAGGGTTTCCAGCCTGCCGAAAACAAGGACCTCGTACTGCAAGTTGATGAACACCGCGAAGTGGATTTCACGCTCGCGCCCGCTTCGGTCAGCTCGCAGGTCGAGGTCCAGGGCACGCCCGTGGCCGTTGAGTCAACGAACGCGACTTTGGGGCAGGTCATCACGTCCCAGGAAGTTGCCCAGCTGCCTTTGAACGGGCGTGATTTCGTGCAGCTCGCGACACTCACCCCCGGCACTACGACGGAGACAAACCCCAACAGCTTTTTCACGCAAGGAGCGGACAGCGAAGTCGCCGCCCGCGGATCCTACTCTTTATCGGTCGGCGGGTCGCGTCCGAACTCTACGGATTGGTTGCTTGACGGCGTGGATGACAACGAACTGACCGCCGGGGGTATTGCCATTTTCTCGTCGATCGATTCCATTCAGGAATTCAAGGTGTTGACCTACGACTATTCTGCGCAGTTCGGAACGCGCGCCGGGCCAACTGTTTTGGTGACGACAAAATCGGGCACCAACCTTTTTCACGGCTCTCTATTCGAGTTCTTGCGCAATACGGATCTCGATGCTCGCAGCTATTTCGCCACTTCCACGGGAAAGTTCAATCTCAACCAGTTTGGCGGGGCGTTGGGTGGCCCCATCAAAAAAGACAAGACCTTTTTCTTCATCGATGCGGAGCGAAAGGATCAGCGGGAAGGGATTCCGTTTACGGGTGTGGTTCCCACGGCAGCCTGGCAAACCGGGGATTTCAGCGAGGACCCATTTGGAAATATGACGCCCGTCGGCTATATCGTCAATCCGAACACGGTGGGCGCGTCGACGACTCCTGGCGTCTCTCCGAATGCGTATTTTCAGTGCAACGCGAGCACGGGGCAGCCTCTTCCCGCAGCCTCGAATGGCGTGCAGCCCGCCGGAGGAGTTGCGTGCAACAAGATTCCTGCGAGCTTAATTAACAATATTGGTCAGGCCCTGATTGATCTGTATCCCTTGCCGGATGTGACCACGAACAACGGAGCCTACAATTACGCGAGCGATCCGGTACGCAAACTCGATGAAACGAAGTTCGACGTCAAGCTCGATCAGAACTTCTCAACCCGGGATTCCGCGTTCGCGCGCTTCAGCTACGATCAGGCGGACTCCTATGTTCCGGGAGGCGCACCGGGATTTGCCGAAGCAGGCGCCTATGCAAGCAATCAGGGAATCATCAATCACGGGCGGAATGCTGCCGTGGGCGAGACTCACGTCTTTTCGCCGTCCACCGTGAACCAATTTACGTTTGGCTACAACCGGATCTTTGACTACATCACCTCCCAGGGCACAGGCAGCTGTTTTTCTTCGACGATTGTTCCAGGCGGCATTATCGGAGCCGATCTCGGCTGCGGCGGAGGAACCACCAGTAGTTCGACGTGCATAGGCTATTACAGCTGCGGATTGGTTTCCGTCAGTCTCCCGATGCCGTACTACTCGCTCGGCGACCGCGGCTACGCTCCATTCCAGGGCGGGACTGACATCTTCTCGATTGGCGACTCCCTCGACATGGTTCGTGGCCATCACGACGTCAGAGTCGGCGTCGATATCCGCGTGAATGAGATGAACGTAGGCACAGTAGCCTTCGGCGACGGGATTTGGGACATCTATGGAGGTTATACAAACAATCCGGAATCTGACCTTTTGATGGGCATCGTCAGCGGGGCCACTCACGATCAGGTGTTCAATGGCCCGGTGACCGGCCGGCGCTGGAGGATCTACCGCCCCTATGTGCAGGACGATTGGCGCGTGACGAATGATCTGACACTGAATCTGGGCGTAGCTTGGGATATGACCACGCCGATTTCCGAGGCCCATGGGCGAGAAGCGGACTTTATTCCTACCACGGGACAACTTTTGGTTGCCAATCAGGCTGGCGTCAACTCCGCCGCGGGGATTCAGATGAATTGGACGGCATTTGAACCGCGTCTCAGCGCGGCGTGGAAGCCTTTTGGCCGACAAGACACGGTCGTTCGGGGCGGCTACGCGATATTCCATGATTCGGCCTGGAGCATGGGCGCGCAGGGGTTGTGGCAGAATCCGCCGTTCTTTGCCGAATCGGACCAGTTTCCGACCGGCAGTGGGTGCGCCTTCGCGACATCCTATTGTGCCACCCCCGCACTCACTCCGGCGGTCAGCATGTCGAGCGGGTTTCCCCTCATCACCACTCCGCCTACGCCGGCCACCTTTCAGGGGTCATTCCTCAACGAGCCGACAAACATGAAGCTCGGCCGGGTGCAGCAGTTCAATGTGGACGTCGAGCAGGAAGTGCCGGGGCGCGTCGTGCTGACAGTTGGATATGCAGGGTCTCGCGGCGCTCACATTTTGATGTACGGGAATGACCTTAACACCGCTGGTCCGTCGGCCTGCGGCGTCGTATCGGGATACACGATCGGCTGCGGTCCGGACGGCGCAGCTGTCCCGCTGCCATACCCGAATTTTCCCTATAATGCCATCTTTGCCATCAATGACGCGGGATCGACCTCCTATGACTCCCTGCAGATCAAGGCCGAGACGAAATCCGCCAGGCACGGTCTCTACGCCCTGGTCGGCTACACCTACTCGCACACGTACGACGACGGCTTGTCGGATGGGCTGGGTTCTGTCCTGTCAGCGCCTTACTTCCCTCTGCCCAATTGGCAGAAACTTGACTGGGCCCGTTCCCAAATTGATTTAGATAACGGCTTCACGGCTAGCGTGCTTTACGATCTACCGTTCGGTAAGGGCAAAGCGTTTGGGGACAGCTGGAACAGCGCGGTCAACGCCTTGCTTGGAAACTGGCAGCTGGGCGCTATAGAGAAAATCGCATCGGGATTTCCCGTTCCCGTTATCGATTCCTTGAACCTAGCCGGCAACACCTTCGAAAACGGCGGCGATTTCGACAATTATAACCGGCCGAATCAGGTCGCCGGTTGCAATCCCTACGCAGCAAACCACCAGGCCCTCCAGTGGATTAACCCGGCTTGCTTCCCAGCGCCCCCAGCGGGTGAACTTGGGGATGCCTCGCGCGTGCCGGTTTTCGGTCCGGACTTCGTGAATACCGATTTTTCCGTTATCAAGCGTTTCGCCATGCCCTGGGAGAATATGGGCCTGGATTTCCGAGCTGAATTTTTTAACCTGTTCAATCATCCGCAATTCGGCATGCCGCTCAACGACATCAATCCTAATGTCGGCGGGTTTGGCGAGGTGGAATTGACGGTGAACAACCCCCGGCTCGTCCAGTTCGCGCTGAAGCTTACGTTTTGATTGGGGCATGAGTAACACGATGCGTTTTTGCGTAGCCGCAGGACTGATGAGTTAAGCCCCTTCGACCAACCTATAGGGCTCGCCGGGAGGGCTGCGGAATTCTTTGGGGAGTCGCGTACGTGCATGCCGAGGGAAGCCCCGCTCGGTCTCGGGGCCCAGGGATGTTTCATCACGCTTCGAAATCTAGCCGGTGCTCACCGCTGGATATTCGGGCGACCTCCATCAGACGCCGGACAGAATCACCGGGCTCCTACGTTCAATCCGACTGCTCCATCAACCGCGCGGCGATGGTTCCTTGACACCGTCACAAGCGGGAGTCATCCTTCGTGCGCTTGTTCCGACGGTGGGGCATGGTCGGGAACATCATGCTAGTTCGACCTGTCTTGCCCTGTAAGGAGTAAGTCACGGCGTGCCGGGGTAGAAAGCAGACACAGGAGAAACGGGGATGAGCAACCTCAAGGAAAAAATCGATCGAAGAAATTTCCTGACCCGATCCGCAGCCTTGCTGGCCGGAGGAACAGCGTTCACGAGGACAGCTCTTTCCTACGAAAGGATTGTCGGGGCCAACGACCGCATTTCGTTGTGCCACATCGGCAACGGAAGCCGGGGCGAAGACCTAGACTGGATCGCGTCCCAGTTGAAGAGCTCCCACAACGTGGAGATGACCACGGTGTGTGATCTATGGAGACTCAACCGCGAAAAGGCGGTGGCTGTGAATGAAAAGTATTACGGCCGCGCGCCGCGCGCGTATCAGTATCTGGAGGATGTCCTTGCGCTGAGGGATGTCGACGCGGTAATTATTTCGACGCCCGAGCACTCCCATTCCCCGATCCTGAAGATGGCAATCGAAGCCGGCAAGGACGCCTATGTGGAAAAGCCGATGGGCAATGTACTGGCTGAGGTAAAGGCCGCTCGCGACGCGGCAATTAAATCGAACAGGATTGTGCAGGTCGGCACGCAGCATCGCAGCGAACCTTACCCGATTGCTGCTCACCAATTGGTCCAGACCGGCGTTCTCGGGGAAATAAGCAAGGTGGAGATTGTTTGGAATTACCACGGGCCTCGCTGGCGCGGGCGCGACGTAACAAAACTGGTCCGGGAAGAGGACACCGATTGGAGGAAGTGGCTGCTCACCAAGCCTTATCGCCCATTCGATCCGCAAATCTATTGCGAATTCCGCTTGTACAAGGAATTCTCGAGCGGCATTCCCGACCAATGGATGAGCCACGCGATCGACCTCGTGCATTGGTTCATGAACGACAGCTTTCCGCGGTCGGCAGTGGCTCATGGCGGTATTTTTGCCTGGCCAGATGGCCGCGAGAATGCCGACACATTCCAAGCTCTATTTGAATATCCCAAGGGTTTTCTGGTGAGCTATTCAACAAGTTTCGGCAACGACTCTCCCGGTTCCACTCGGTATATGGGGAAAAAAGCAACGCTGACCAATATCGGAGGCGAAGGCAGCCCGCGCTATCAATTGGTCGAAGAAAAAGGGAATCACGAGGATGACGCCGACATCGACCGGCAGAGGGCCGCTACGTACATTCTTCTCCCCGGGGAGACAAAGCTGCCACCCATGAGCATTGATGACCGTTCCCTGGAACACATGGCCAACTGGTTCGAATGCATGCGCTCCCGCCAGCAGCCTCACTGCACGGCGCAGGATGGATTTGCTCACTCGGTTGCCTGCATGATGGCGGCAGAGGCCTACCTTTCGGGCAAGAAACAGTATTGGGATGCGGCCACCGAAACGATTCTGGATCGGCCGCCAGAAAGCCAAGCGGGTTCGGTGTGACCACCCGTTTGCCGCAGGCCTTCCGGGCAGGGTGGTGAAAGGAAAAACGAAGCGGCTCATCGGCGGATCGCAGGCGGGTTGGTCCTCGCCGAAAAAGAGTTTACCGCGAGACGCGTGGAGAGTGACCCCCCGGCAGACACGGACGTCCACTCCGCCGCGACTAGGTGAGATAGCGGATCGTCTCTTCGATCAGTCTTGCCGTCGGCGCGTACGGTTCACCGGTCGCGTCGAATTCCATTGAACAGTACCCGCGGTACCCGCTGGCCTTCAGGATGTCGAACGATTTCTTGAGGTCGATACTCAACAACTCGCCGGCGTCGCTGGTTTCGCCGTCTTTCACATGGCAAATGCAATAAGCGTGCTCAAACATCGCTGCGAGCGCGCGGTAGTTGAAGTCCGCATTGCCGGTTTGCATGGAATTGGCGAAATCGGGTAAGGCGCGAAGAAACGGGTGGTTGACGGCCACAATCACTCTCACCAGGAAGAAGGCGTCTTCGCTGACGAGATCGTCATTCTCCAAATTGACGACTACATTCCTCTCCGCCCCGTATGCGGCCACTTCCCGAAGACTTTCCGATGTGCGCTCTACGCTTGGCGCCGAATTGGACGGCCGACGAATATGCGTGCGGATGCTGGGCGAACCGACTTCGGCGGCTGCGTCCACCCATCTCTTGGCATAGTCGACTGCTCTTTTGCGCGTGGATCTATCCGCATCGTAAAAGCTATCCCGTCCGTCGACCGCGATGTCCACGACTTTGACGGAGTTTTTTTCCAACGCCTCCCGGAAACCGCCCAGATAGGCAGGGTCCAGCGAGCGAAAATGGCGACTGTGGGGCTCGATGTTACGCACGTTGAATTTCCTCACCACCTCCGCCGCGAAACCGGTCAGGTCCATTCCCGGCAAACTGCGGTTCCGTTCGCGATTATCTGGGCTGTCGATGTAGGCGCGGAAGGGGTAAGAGGCTACGGCGATACGGTCCCGCGGCGCAGTCGGAAACGATATTTGGGGCTCTCGGGTGCGGGAGGCCTCCCATCCAAACCCGGGGGCATCCTCCGTTTCGCGCGCGATAATCCCCCCAGCCGTCAGAGCGGATAGCTTTGCAAGGAACGCCCGTCGAGTGAGCGGGTTCATGTCGCTGAACGGCCTCGGATTATACTTGGAACGAAAGACTCAATTGGGGCCAAAATGCTTCGAGGTAAGGGGTGATGTTGACGTTGCCCGAGGGCGGTCGAGCCCACCCGTTCGTGCCGCTTACTGAGGAGCGGAAGCGGGAACGTGAGGGGATGGGCTGCGCAGGGTATAAAGAAATTGGCCCATTTCGTGGCGGTTGCGCTCAGCATCGTCAGCCTGTTGCTTTGAGATCGCATCGAAAAGCTTGATCTCGCGGCGGGCTTGCTCCGGCTTTCCCATCTGCCGATACAGTTGTGCCAGGCGAAAATGAGCTTGGGCGGGCAGCTGGGTGTTTTCGATGGCTTTCTGGTAGGCGGAAACAGCTCTTTGAAAGTCTTTTCGCTCAGCGTAAACAATCCCCAGGTGCAGGTAGGCGTCGCCTAGGTGCGGATCGAGTGTGACGGATTTTAGAAGCAGATTTTCGACCTCTTTGGAGCCCCCTACGTCGCGGTTTAGTTTGGCAAGTCTGAGGGCGTAATCGTAGTACGACAGGGCGTTTTCCGGGTGCAACCTGACGAAGCGCTTCAGCCGCTCCAACACCTCGGGCACGTCGGAGTCTTCAATGTCTTCAATTTTTCCGAGAAACAAATAGGGCTCCGGATCGTGGGGATCAACATCGCACGCTTCCATCAGTTGCCGAACCCCTTTTTCGGGCGGACCGCCGTCATAGGAAGCGACGCCTAGCCCGATCAGCATGCGAACGGATTTCGGAAAGAGCAAATGTCCCTTCTGAAAGACTTCCGCAGCGGGTAGGTAAGCGCGATGCAGAAGAAGTTCTGCGCCCCAGGCGAAGAGGTTCGGCTCGCTCGGATCCATTCCAGCCGCCCGCTCGTACTCGCGCTCGGCTTCAAAGGCCCGCCCTTCATGTTCCAACACATCGGCGAGCAACTCACGAACCTCGGAGCGATCTTCGCGTCCGAGCAGAGTGCGAAGGATCTGATCTGCGCGCGAGACGCAGAGGGTCTGTTCGCAGGCCAAAGCAAGATTGTAGGAGGCATCGTAGTCGTTGGGTTCCGACTTCGCCGCGCGCTCCAGGTAGGGAAGAGCTTCCCGAGATTTTCCTTCTCCGAGTAAGAGTTTCCCCACGCGTTCATCTTCCGAGGCACCTCCCGCCCGGGGCGCGGATCGAATATCGGCGGCTTCCGAGCGAGGGGAAGCAGGGGAATGAGTGGTCCGGCCATTGTCCGCGCTGCGATTAAGAGCTGCCGTGTCTTTGGCGAGTTCTTCTTTCCTGCGCGGACCAGCATCCGACCCATGCGCCCCGAAATTTGTCGGATCGGTCACTCCGGCCACCGTGAATTGAGGTTCATCGGAATATTCGATGGATGACGACGCGGTCTTCGAGGGCGAGGATGCTTCAGACGGCTCGAGTAGCAGGACAACCGAAGCCACGCGACCCGCCCTAACGACCACGGAGTCATTCCTGGCCTCGCGGTATCCGGCCGATTCCGCATGCACGATGTAAGTGCCGTCCGGAAGCCCAGAGACACGATAGCGTCCCTCGGAATCTGTGCGCCCAACAATCGGCTGGGGTTCTGTCTTACGTTCGAGGGTGACGCTTGCCGGAGAGACTGGCCGATGCCGCGTGTCGCAAACCGTCACCTCCAGCACAGCGGAGACGTGCTTGCTTTCCGTCTGCGCTCGAGCCGAAGGCGCAAGCAGCAGGAAAAGCGTCGCCACGGCGCACGCGGACCGAAAAGCCCCGAATCGAGAGGCAATCGTCAGAGAAACCTCAGCAGGCGTCTGGATAGTCCACATCCCCGTTGCCGCTCATATTACCGCAGTCAAGTCGCGGAACGAAATCGCTCGGCCGGGACCGGGGTCAGGGCAGGGCTTGATGGTCCACGGAATCGCGGGCCGCTTGGGTTTCCAACCTGGCCGAATGTAAATCATTGCGGAAGCTGGGCCAGTTCCTTCTCCGCTTGGGCATGCCCGGGGTGTTGCTTGAGCAGCTCGAGAAGAACCGTACGCGCCTGTTGCGTTTGCTGCTGGAGCTCATACAGCCGAGCGAGGTTCAAGTAAGCCTGATCGTAACCGGGGGCGACGCGGATGGACTCCTTAAAGCTTTTTTCGGCATCCTCCGGGCGATGGGTCCGCAGATAGAGGACTCCAAGATTATTAAGTGCTTCCGGATAATCGGGGCGCGCCCGGAGCGCCTTCTGCAAGAGATCGTAGGCGCGGTCGTTGTCATTCAATTCGGCGAACACCATGCCGAGTCCATAGTTCGCATCGGCATCTTCCGGGCTCAGTTCGATGGCGCGCTCGAGGACGCGTTTAGCCTCCTCCCAGCGTTTCTGTCGGCGATACGCATTGCCCAGATTGACGAGCGCGATCAGGAAATCCGGATCGGTTTCGAGCGCGCGGCGGAAATTCCGGATCGCCTCCTCCGTGTTCCCTTCACGTGCGGCGACGATTCCGAGATTGTTCCAGGCGCGCGGCAGGGTGCCCGGGTAACTGGCCGGGAGTTTCGTGGCCCGCTCGAAATTCTCTCTCGCGCGCACGTTCTTCTGCTGCTCGAGGTAGACGCTGCCGAGACCATAATAGGGCTCGGCCGAAGAGGGGTCATCCCGGCGAGCGAGCTCGAAAAACTTCTCAGATTGATCCGCATACCCTCGCTCAAAAAGAGCGGAGCCCAGCGAAAGGTAGTTGCGGTCGAAGTCGGTGGATTCGATCACCCCTGCAAAGGGAAGTCCCTTGGCCAGCCGTTCCGGGGCGGTGCGGGGAATGTGGCGAAAATCGTCCTCGATCGCTCGCGTCGGCACTTCTCCCGCATACACCTTGGCGATGGCTCCTGCCCCATCTATCAGAAACGCGGAGGGAAGGATCAGGTCTCGATGCCGATCAAAAAGCGATCGATAGAGTATGTTGTAGACGGCCATCATATCGGCGGAGGCGCGCAGCGCCGGAAACGAAAGCGTTCCATAGGAGATGGAAGGTGTACCGGGAGGGGAGGCCTGGTCCACATTGATGGCAAGAAGCTGGAAGTCCTCGCGGGTCAAGTGCCTTTGCAAGCGATCGAGCTCGGCCAACTGTGACAGCGCATTTGCCGCCTGGGTCGACCAAAAATAAAGGAGAACAGGTCTGCCGAGATAAGCGGCGAGAGAATGCGGCTTTCCCTCGGTATCGGGAAGAGTGAAATCCGGCGCGGGAACAGGAGCAAGTAGCCAGGTTTCCGCAGCGACGGGAAGGGATTCCGCTTCCGCGCTAGCGGCTCCATTCTTGGCGTCGGCATGTCCGGGCGACCATTTTTTGAACGGTTCGATGCGCGTGGGCGGCGAACCTTCCTCGACCCAGATCCGGTGATTGAGCGGCAGGCCGGTCAAGCTTTGATCGAGCCCGCTTGGCCAGCGAATCGAAGCGCGGATCGGCGCCTTGGTGTCCGCCAGAGCGAAAAACAGTTCCTTGCTGTGCTGGGCGAGGAAACCGGATCCGGCCTGCAAGACGAGCGTCCGCCGGCCCGATTCGGTCTCGACGGTTACCGCCGCGCCGATGGCGTCACGACTGGATTTTTGTCCCGTCAGACGAAAGGCGATGGCCGGACCGAGTTCCGACACGATATTTGCGAGCAGCCGCAATTGCGGGGCGTTGCGGTTCTTCAGGAAGATTTCGACTCGGCCATCCTGATCGAAATCACCGAGCGCGAATGTTCTCGAATCTTCCCGGTAGTCGAGCCCGGTCACGCCCGAGACGTCGGAAAAAGTCCCGTCGCCATTGTTTCTGTACGCAATATTCCGCTCGTAGCCGCTCCAGGTGCCATCTGCCCGAATCAGCTCGTTGATGGCGTTCCATCCCTGCTCGTATCGGTCGCTGGGCCCGGGCGAAGTGGGAGAGTTGGCCACAACTTGGCGCCAAAAGAAGCTGTTCAAGTCCTCGCGGACGGGTCCGGAAATCATCCCATTCGTGACGTAGAGGTCGGGAAGGCCATCCTGATCGAAATCGAGCGCGTCGCTCGACCAGGCCCATCGGCCGATTCTGGTCCGCGACCGCTCGCTCGAGTCTTCAAAGCGACCATGGCCGCGATTGGCAAAAAGCGAATTGCCCATGGCGTGTTTCCGGTAGAGGGCTCGAATCTCTGGACTCGCCAGCGGCTGAAAATTGTCCTGCTCCGAGACGCGAAGGCCGGCCGCGCTCCACATGTCGGCCACATAGAGGTCGGGCCTCCCATCATTGTCGTAATCGAGCCAGCAGGCGCTCATACCTGCGCCGACATCCTCAACGCCGGAGTCGCGCGCAACGTCCGTAAACGTCCCGTCGCCATTGTTGCGATACAGATTCTTGCGGCCGAAATCGTTGACCACGTACAAATCCGGCCAGCGATCGTCATCGAAATCCACCCACGCGCAACAGAAGCTGAAACGCGTGTTGTTACGATCGAGCCCGGCCTCGTGCGTGTCGTCGCGGAACGTGCCGTCGCGCTGATTGCGCATCAGGAAGTTCGGAGGGCCGTTTTCGGCAGCGAAGTACGGCGTTGGATAACGGTACTCGTTCGAGCCTCGATAGTAGGAGTAAAGACAAAAGTAAATGTCGAGCCAGCCGTCTCGATCATAGTCGGCGGCCGCGGCGCCGGTGAAGGAGCCGCGCGGGGCGGTTTCAAAGCGAAACGCATCAGGTCTCGGGCGGAACCGGCCCGTGCCGTCGCCCATGAAAAGAAGCGGGCCTTCGGAGCGAACGATGACGGCGTCCTGATGTCCGTCGTTGTCGATGTCGATGAAAAGCGCGCAGGCGGTGTTTTCGAGAACACCGAGCCCAGAACCTTCGGTGATATCTTCGAAAGTGCCGTCGCCGCGATTGCGGAACAGCCGATTCGGGAGGCCGGCGGGCTGGCAGACGTACAGATCATCGAGACCGTCGCCATCGATGTCGGCAAGCGAGACGCCGTTATGACCGTACACATCAATGCCGCAGGCGCCGTCGATGGTAGTGCGCCAGTAATCGGATCCGTGTCCGAGCTGCGATACGGCTGAGGCAACGCCGGCGAAGGCGCGCGCGGTTTGGTCGGAGAACATGGGCTGGAGAGAGCGACTCCGCGTTTCGCCCATCGTCTGCCAACGGCGCAGGCGGACGTCGCCCGATGACAACACGTCCCAAGCAAGCTGCCAATCGCCGACGCGCTGTTCTCGGTGGAAGGACTGGCCTGTGCCGACAAACTCATAGTGCACGGACGTATCGAGAGTCGTGGGAGCCTCGGATGAAGCTTGTGCGGGCAGTGCGCGGATGCTGGTCACCTGGAATTCCGCGGTCAGAATTTGCGAGAACGAGCCGAGAGAGCCGCATAGCTCGCGAAGGAAGCTTTGTTGGCCGAGAGAGGATTGGCTGGCGAACTTCAAACGGGAGACTTCGATGATCGAGTCGCTTCGAGCCATTTCAGAGGTAACAGGTTCGGGCGACGCGCCTGAAAAATCCGGGCTCATGGCGGTTTCGAGAGCGCCTGTCGCTTGTGCGGAGTTGCGAAGCTCGGAACTCCAGGCGCTGAGAATTCGCGCGATCCGAGCCTCGTATTTTTCCGTCGAGAATCCATCGAAGCCCGGTGGCACTCTCTTGAAGATCGCGTCGACGGCTCCCAGCGAGCGATACTGCGGGTGGATCTCAAGCTCGCTCGCGCGGGAACGATCTTGTCCAAGCAGGAGCGGACGAAAACGCGCAAAACCCAGACCGGCTGGAAGGAAGGCAAGCGATGCCGCCGGGCAGTATTGGACAAGGAACTTGCGTCGGCTCAGATTGACGGAAGGTGATTTCTTTCCAGGCAAGGTCAGCGTGCTGCTCTCATCGATGACATCCAACGGGTCGCGCAGAACCGTCGATCGAGCAAGCGTGCGATGTGCTGGATGTCTCGGTATGCGGCCTTCTTCAAGATCACCTGCGGTTTCTTGGCCATGCTCCTAAGTCTACATGAAATGGAGCCCTAGGCGGCCGTCGCCAAGCGCGGAGGCGGCTCAGCTAGGCGCGCACTGCTGATTCGAGCACCCGGCGAAGGCGCTGGGCGACCAGCAGGTCTTCGCCCGGCTCCAACATCCAAACGCCAACGATGATCATGTCCGCGCGAGCGGGTAGTCCGGCGCTGGCCGAAGCGCCGCCGGTTCCGGGATTCAATTCGATTCGAGGTGTGCCGTCCCGCATCCTCTCGATAACCTCGGCGCCGCTGATCCTTACGGTCCGCGAATCGTAAGTAACCACCAGGTGGGGAACGTGATTCGCCACCTCGGGCACAAAGATCTCGGTCTCAACCGTCGGCAAACCACCCAGGTAGCCGGCGATGCGCTTGGCGCGCCGCTCGAACTCGGCCTGCATGGCGGCCTCGTTTTGCCCCAGCAACCAGTCGACGGCGGCAACCAAGCCGATGATTTCTTCTTTGCCTACTTTCATGCCTCGACCGATTGTGTTTGCGTTTGGGGAGTTGTTTTGCCGGGCCGCTTCGACGAGATCCCGTCTGCCGAGGAGCAGTCCGCTCGATTGCGGGCCGCGCAATCCCTTGCCACCGCAGAAGCTGACCAGGTCAAATCCCATTCTTGTGTACGTCCAGAGATTCGATATGGGCGGTATATCGGCTGCGGCATCGTTCAAGCAGGGAACATCGTGTCGGTGGGCCACACGCACCCAATCCTCACGGCCGATTCTGCCGCCCCCCGCGTTGAAGAAATGAGCCATAACCGTGCGGTTCGTGAACGCTTTCTCATAGTCCTCGAGCGTTTCGACCTCGATGAAACGAACGCCGGCATTCCGAACGGCATGGTCGTACTCGTAACGGTGCGCCCTCTGAACGATCACTTCGTCCTTGAGTCCGCTCATATCAGCGGGGATGCGGCCAATCGCTTCCGGTTTGTCGAGGGTCACGCAAGCGGCCGTTCCCAGTGTGAGCGCAGCTGCGGCGCCCGAGGTCACCAGGGCTGCCTCGCAGCGCAGCCGCTTGGCCAGGTACTTGCCCGAGGCCACGAGCAGCTCATTGAGGTTCACCGGACGCTGCGCGGCCAGAGCCATGGCCGCCTGCACCTCTCGAGGCATCGTCGAGGCGGAGAGAACCGTGTAGGTGCCGGCGGCATTGATGAAGGGGACGACCCCCAATTTCTCGTAGTAATCGACCGGTCGGGCCAAAAAGGAGGCGGAAGGCGCCTTCACCCGAGAAGCCCCATACCTTGCGGGCCGATCCGCGGCCTTCTTCCGCACACTCTTTCGGCGATTCATGTCGGGTCCTGGGTCCACAGCTTCGGACAATCCTCCGCTCAGTCCCGCGGATAATCGTCGGCTTTGGCTGCCGGCGAGTTTCCGAAGGCCGGTGTCTTGAAGTATTGCGGCCGAGCCTTTCTCCACTCGACCATGCTTAGGCCCGAGGGGTCATACAGGACTCGACCGGCACGAATCGTCATGCGTGAGACGAGCTTCGCGTTTCCGGTCAGTTTGGCGCACCCACAGTCGATGTACCCGAAATCTCCCTCCAGCAGTTCGAACACGGCGACGTCCGCCTCCCGTCCGATCGACAAGGTGCCTAGCTCGGGGCGACCGATTTCGCGCGCCGGGTTTACAGTCGACCGTTCAATTACGTCCTCAAGCGACAATCCCATGGCAAGAAATTTGGAGATGACCTCGGCCATGCTGACCACGCGGAAATTGCCGCGATGCAGATCGGTCGAGAGGGAATCAGGAAAAAAGCCTTGCTCCACGGCGGGAACCGCGTTGCGAAACCAAAAGCTGGCTCGACCGTGGCCCACATCGAACAGCACGCCTCGCCTGCGGGCCTCGTTCATGATCCGGTTCAGCTTGCCGTCGGGAAGCACGATCGGGAATTGCTGGGCGAAGACATGCGTATGGATGTCGCCCGGCCGCATCTTCTTGAGGATCAGGTCGGCGTAAGTGCGTTCCGCACGCGGCCAAAAATCGATCATGACCGGCAGGCCCACGGCTCTGCCGCATTCCTCGGCTCGATCGACGGCAGCCCAGGGCGCATGCTCGGAATCCCACGCTCCTTCCGTCCAATAGTGCGCCGTCTTCACCCCCACCAGAATGCCCTTATACTTTTCGATTGCGTCCACGCAGCGCGTTCGATCCATCTGCCTGACGTCCTGCTCGAGGCCTCCCCGCATGCCATTGGCAACAATGTTCAGGAAGGCCAGCACACGAACCTGCGCTTTGTCGATGACCTCCTGTTTTTCCTGCAGAAAGGTGTCCGCCCCGGCCGAGCCCGCATCGACGACCGTGGTGACCCCGGATTGGAGAGCGAGGTCGGCCAGAACACCGAGGGGTGTTTCCTGGCAGGCTGCCTCGGGCGCAAACCAATTGAGCGGAGCCCCTCCGTGGCCCGCGTGATAGTGAATGTCGACCAAGCCGGGTGTGACGTAGAGTCCGCTGACATCCACGACCTTTGCCGCCTCGCCGGGCGGAATGTTTCTTTCGACGGCCGCAACGGTTTTCCCCGCCACGGCGACATCCATTATTTGATGGACGTGGTTGGCCGGATCAATTACATGTCCGCCTCTAAGCAAGAGGTCGTAGCGCACCGGGCTGGCTGGAGTTTGCATGTGAGCGGAACAGATCATAGCACTCCCCGATCAAACCGCTTGAAAGCGCGGGACGGCTGAAGTAGCCTGACGGGACCTTGCCGACATATTTTGAAGACGATTCAAGTGATCTCAACAGTGAAATTCAGTGGCTTCTTGTACGGGTTCCTTTCTCTGCTGCTGATCGTTCCGCTTCTTAGCGTCCGTTCGCACGCCGGAAGATCAGCCGCTTCGAAGGAGTCCTTCTTTGTGTACGTCGGAACCTATACGGGGCCGACCAGCAAGGGTATTTATCTCTTCCGCTGGTCCGGCGCGACCCGGGTGGGTTCGATCGCCCTGGCCGCCGGGACGGTGAATCCATCCTTCCTGGCCCGAGATCCGAGCGGCCGTTTTCTGTATGCGGTGAATGAGGTTTCGACTTACCAGGGCGGGAAGAGCGGTGCGGTCAGTTCCTTTTCGATTGACGCCCGGACGGGCGAGCTCGAGTTCCTCAATCAGGTTTCATCAAGGGGCACAGATCCCTGCTACGTGACTTTGGATAAGACCGGGAAATACGTTCTGGTCGCGAATTACAGTTCAGGGACGCTGGCTGTGTTTCCGCGAGGGCAGGACGGCAAGCTGGGCGAAGCCACGGCGATCGTACAGCACACCGGGCATGGGCCGGACCAGGAAAGGCAAGAAGGCCCCCACGCGCACCAGATCGAGCTAACGAGCGACAATCGATTCGCCGTCGCCGCCGACCTCGGCCTCGATGAATTGCTCGTGTACAGGTTCCATCCGGCCGATGGAACGCTCGAAGCCAACCACCCGGCCTTTGCCACACTCGATCCTGGTTCCGGGCCGCGGCATTTTGCCTTTACCCCCGATGGAAAGTTTGCATACGTCCTGGCGGAAATGGCATCGACGGTAACCGCCTTTGGCTTTGATTCGAGCACAGGCACCTTCGACAAATTGCAGACGC
Organism: Candidatus Cybelea sp.; assembly: GCA_035622135.1. Lineage (GTDB taxonomy): Bacteria > Acidobacteriota > Terriglobia > Acidiferrales > UBA7541 > Palsa-295. The sequence goes on from DASPVZ010000008.1 coordinate 181,572, forward strand.
TCTCGAGCGTGCCGAAGGACTTCAAGGGTCACAAAGAGGCGGCGGAAATTGCCGTGCACCCGTCCGGAAGGTTTGTGTATGCCTCGAACCGCGGCGATGACAGTATTGTTGTCTTCGCCATCGGCGCCCAAGGGAGGCTTACGTTTGTCGAACGAGTGCCCACGCAGGGCAAGACGCCGCGCGGGTTTGTAATCGATCCGACCGGCTCCTATCTGCTTGTCGCGAACCAAGACTCGGATAATGTCGTTGTGTTCGCCATTGATCTGAAGACGGGGCGGCTCGATCCAACCGGCACGATTCTGAGCGTCCCTACGCCGGTTGCCCTCGAGTTCGTGCGCTCCGGATAGCTCCGGCCCGCGGGCCGCAGCCACCAACTGATTTATTCGTGCCGGAGGGCGACCACGGGGTCGACCCGCGTGGCCCGGCGGGCCGGGATGTAGCTGGCGAAGATCGCGACGGCGACGAGAACGGCGGCTGCGGCGGCAAACGTGAGCGGGTCGGTGGCCTTGATGCCGTAGACGTAGTCGGTCATGACCCGGCTCAGAGCGAGAGCAGCGACCAGACCCACGACCACACCGAGGAGCGTCACGCTGAGACCTTCGCGCAGAACGAGCAGCAGCACCTTGCCTCCATCGGCGCCAAGCGCCATACGGATGGCCATCTCCTGCGTGCGGCGGCTCACCGTGTAGGACATCACGCCGAAAATTCCTACCGCCGAAAGAACGAGCGCGAGCGCAGCAAAAATCCAGACGAGGATCATCGGGAACCGGATGGCGCCGTACTCGTCCGATACCATCTGATCCAGCGTTTCGACGCGCGTGATGGGCTGCTCGGAATCGAGAGCTGAGACCGCGTTCTGGATAGCGGGCATGGCGTCCAGGGGCGGGACGGCCGTGCGGACAACTAGAAACACCGAAGAGTCAGGATGCTGTGCAAAGGGAACATAGACATCGGGATTCGGTTCCCAGAGATCGCCGCTGCGCACATCCTTCACCACGCCGACGATGGCCAAAGACTCGGATGCGCCCGCGGATTGGCCGGAATACACACGGGATAGCACAGTCAGATGGCTCCCGATGGGATTGGAATGCGGCCAGTAGCGGTGCGCTATAGTTTCGCTAATGATGGCCACCGGCGGCGCGCCGTCCGAATCGCTCCGAGAGAATTCCCTGCCTTCGGCCAGCGGGATGCCCATGGCGCGGAAAAAATCAGGGGTGATGGAGTCGTAATCGGAAGTAGGTTCCTGGCCGGGTGCCGGAGGGGCCATGCCTTCGGGTAAGAAGAAGATCCTCGTATTGCTCAGAGCGCCCGCAGACTCGACGCCGGGAAGGCCTTCAACACGCTCGAGCAGATTGCGGAAGAAGAGCGCCTGCTGCGTCGCGGATAGATAGCGATAGGCCGGCAGCGAAATCGTCATGCGCACTGCGTTCGACGCGTTGAAACCGAGGTTGACATTCATCAGGCCCATGAAGGTGCGGATCAGCAGGCCGGCGCCAGCGAGCAGAACAAGAGCAAGCGCAACTTCGGAAACGACCAGGGAATTGCGCAACCGGCGTCGACCGGGCTCGGCCGTCGTGCTGACGCCGCCTTCTTTGAGCGATTCGTTCAGGTCCGTTCTTGTTGCGGCCAGAGAGGGTGCGAGGCCGAAAATCACGGCGGTGCCGACGGTCACCACCACGCTGAACAGGAGGACGCGCCAATCGATCTCGATAATCTTCGCGTTCGGCAGCGACCACCCGTAGCGGTCCATGGCCACGGTGAGCAGGCGATCGCACGCGTAGGCGAGCAGGAGTCCCAGCGCGCCGCCAAGCACGGCCATCACGCCGCTTTCCGTGAGCAGCTGAGTGATCAGGCGCGTTCGCGTGGCGCCGATGGCGACGCGGATGGCCACTTCGCGCCTGCGCCTCGTGGCGCGGGCAAGTAGGAGATTCGCGACATTGGCGCAGGCGATCAGCAGCACGAACATGACTGCGCCGAGCATGATCACGAGTGGGGTCTGCATGTGACGGTAATACGCGGCATGAAGAGGTTCGACTTTGATGCCCCAGCCCCGATCGGCATCCGGGTATTCCTTGGCCAGGAGGATGGCCAGAGCATCCATGGCCGCCTGGGCTTGCGGGATCGAAACGCCGGGCTTGAGCCGCGCCTGGGTTTGCAGGTCGCGAGTCGTGCTGCGTCCCGCTTCGCTTTGCTCTTCGGGCGTGAGCACGAGCGGCACAAAAACGTCGATCTCTTGGTCCCAAGTGAAACGAAAGTCAGCTGGCATGACGCCGATGATCGTGTAGCCGCGCTCGTCGAGATCGATGGTCTTTCCGAGAATGCCGGGATCGGAATTGTAGCGGTTTTTCCACAGGCCGTGGCCGATGATGACAACCTGATCGCGCCCCGCTTCGGTTTCCATCGGCAAGAAGGAGCGCCCCATGAGCGGCTGGATGCCGAACATGGGGAGGAGATCGGTCGAGCCCTTGATACCTTGCACGTGCTGGGGCCGATCGCCGCCCGTGATGTTGAATCCCGACCAGCGATAATAGGCGACCTGCTGGAAAAGACCAGTGCTCGCGATATCGGCGATGTTGGGCGCGGATACGCCAACTTGGATGTACCCTTCGCCCTTCTGATTCCGCCACTGGCCGAGTCCGATGAGTTGCTCAGGATGTGGATAGGGCAGCGGACGGAGGAGCACGGCATCGACAAGGCTGAAGATGGCGCTGTTTGCGCCGATGCCCAGAGCGAGTGTCAGGACGGCGACCGCGGCGAAACCAGGACTCCGGCCAAGGACGCGGACCGCATAGCGCAGGTCGTGGAACATCATCGTCATCCGGCACCTCCGGTGCGGGGGTAGTCTACTGTATCTCTCGGTTTTGACGCACGAGCCGCTGCCGGGTAAGGAGATAAACGAGGCCAGGAGAGGTGAAGCTCGCAAAAGCCCTCGCGAATCGTGCATGGAGCGATTACAGTGGAGCGGGAGGCACATATGGCTTCGGCGGCTTCCAAGGGGTCAGCAGGGCTCCCGCGCACACAACAACCGCTATCGTCAGAAGAGCTGCGCAAGATGCATGCCTACTGGCGGGCGGCAAATTATCTCTCGGCAGGCCAAATCTACCTTCTGCAGAATCCGCTGCTACGCGTGCCGCTGACGCTCGAGCACATCAAACCTCGCCTTCTGGGGCACTGGGGCACGACGCCGGGATTGAACTTCATCTATGTGCATTTCAACCGCGTGATCAGGAAATACGATCTGAACGTCCTTTTCCTGACTGGGCCGGGGCACGGCGCGCCAGGAATCGTGGCCAACACATACCTGGAAGGCACCTACACGGAGCTCTATCCCAATGTCCAGCAGAATGAAGAGGGAATGCGGCGCCTGTTCAAGCAGTTCTCCTTTCCGGGCGGGATTCCGAGCCATGCCGCGCCGCAAACGCCGGGCTCGATTCACGAAGGCGGGGAACTCGGCTATTCGCTGGCACACGCCTACGGAGCCGTGTTTGACAATCCCGACCTGCTGGCCTGCTGCGTTGTGGGCGACGGCGAATCGGAGACCGGGCCGCTCGCCACGAGTTGGCATTCGAACAAGTTCCTGAATCCGGCGCGCGATGGAGCTGTACTGCCAATTCTGCATCTGAACGGCTACAAAATCGCCAACCCGACCGTACTGGGACGCATGGAGGATGAGCAACTGACGCAGCTTTTCGCAGGTTACGGATACCAGCCGCATTTTGTCGAGGGGCACGAGCCTGAGGCCGTGCACCAACGGATGGCACTGACCCTGGACACCATCGTCCAGGAGATCAGAGGGATTCAGGACCATGCTCGTACGGCAGGGGTCGACGGAGTCCCCGTGTGGCCCATGATGATTCTGCGCACGCCGAAGGGCTGGACCGGACCGAAGGTTGTCGACGGAAAGCCGGTTGAAAACACCTGGCGCGCGCACCAGGTGCCCGTCGCCGATTTTTCAACCAAGCCCGGTCACCTGAAGATTCTCGAAGAGTGGATGAAGAGCTATCACCCCGAGCAGCTCTTTGATGCTGAAGGGAAGCTGCTGGCTGAGCTGGCCGACCTCGTGCCCAAAGGCAACCGCAGAATGGGCGCAAACCCGCACGCGAACGGCGGCATTTTCACCCGAGATCTCGTGATGCCCGATTTCCGGCGATACGCGGTGCGCGTGCCGAAGCCCGGAACCGTTTGCGCCGAAGCGACCCGGGTTCTTGGGGCGTTTCTGCGGGATGTAATGAAAGCGAACCTCGAGGGGCGGAATTTCCGGGTGTTCGGCCCCGATGAGACCGCCTCCAATCGGCTCGATGAGATCTACGACGCTTCCGACAAGGTGTTCATGGAGAAGATTCTCCCGACTGACGAGCACCTCTCGATACACGGGCGCGTCATGGAGGTGCTCAGCGAGCATCTGTGCCAGGGCTGGCTCGAAGGGTATCTGTTGACCGGCCGGCACGGATTCTTCTCCTGCTATGAGGCGTTCATCCACATCGTGGACTCCATGTTTAACCAGCACGCGAAATGGCTCAAGGAGATTCGCGAGGTTGAGTGGCGGCGGCCGATCCCTTCGCTGAATTACCTGCTGAGTTCGCATGTCTGGCGGCAGGACCACAACGGCTTCTCACATCAGGATCCCGGCTTCATCGACCTGGTCGTGAATAAAAAAGCCGATATCGTCCGCGTCTATTTGCCTCCGGACGCAAACACGCTGCTTTCCGTCGCGGATCACTGCCTGCGCAGCCGCAACTACATCAACGTGATTGTGGCGGGCAAGCAGCCCGCCCTGCAGTGGCTGGATATGGACGCGGCGATCGCACACTGTACGGTGGGGATTGGGATTTGGGAATGGGCGTCGAACGACGGGAATGCCGAGCCCGACGCGGTCCTGGCCTGCGCTGGAGATATTCCCACCCTCGAGACGCTGGCTGCTACGGACCTGCTGCGGCAGCATTTTCCGGACATCAAGATTCGCTTCGTGAACGTAGTGGACCTAATGACCCTCGAACCCTCGACCGAACATCCGCACGGACTCTCCGACCGCGAGTTCGATTCCATTTTCACCAAGAACAAGCCTGTGATCTTTGCCTATCACGGGTACCCGTGGCTGATCCATCGGTTGACGTATCGGCGGACGAATCACGATAACTTCCATGTTCGCGGCTATAAGGAAGAGGGCACGACGACGACGCCGTTCGACATGACGGTGTTGAACGATGTGGACCGTTTTCACCTGGCCGGCGATGTCGTGGACCGCGTGCCGCGCCTGGAAGGCGTGAATGCCCATTTCAAGCAGTTTGTGCGCGATAAACTGGTCGAGCACAGAAATTATATTTGCGAGCACGGCGATGATTTGCCCGAAGTGCGCGATTGGAAGTGGCCGTACTGATGGCCCCGGCCCTGGCGAGCCCAAGCAAACGACTCGTCTCCGAACATCCGCGAGGGTGATCATCGACCGATGCGCATTCTCGTCTTGAATTCCGGTTCGAGCAGCCAGAAGAGCTCGCTCTACGAGTTCGGCTCGGAACCCTCGCCGGCCGGCGCGGGAGCCTCTGTCGTGCCTATGCCTCCGATTTGGACCGGACAAATCACCTGGAGCGGAGAGCAAGACAGCCAGCGGGGGGAACTCGAGGTGCATACCTCGCGCGGTGCGAGCCTTCGAAAAGAGATTCAAGTCGGCTCACAAAAGCTCGGGATCAGTCTGCTGCTTGAGACGCTGTGGTCCGGTGAGACCCAGGTCATTTCGGGGCCCTCGGAAATCGACGCCGTCGGGCACCGGGTGGTGCACGGCGGAGAACGGTACAAGCAGCCGACGATCATCACACCGGAAGTGAAATCCGCGCTTGCGCGGCTTGCCTTTCTCGCTCCGCTCCACAATCGCGCAGAACTCGGGGGCATGGAGCTGATCGAGGAGCGTTTCGGGCCGGTGCCCCAAGTGGCCGTGTTCGATACTGCCTTTCACAGCCGCATGCCGGAAGCGGCGGCGATCTACCCGGGCCCCTACGAATGGGTTTCCGAAGGCATCCGTCGGTACGGCTTTCACGGAATCAATCATCAGTATTGCGCTGAACGCACCGCACAAGTGCTTGGGAAGCGCCTTGAGTCACTGAAAATCGTGACTTGCCATCTTGGAAACGGTTGCTCGCTGGCCGCCATTCGCGACGGGCATAGCATCGACACGAGCATGGGATTCACTCCGCTGGAGGGGCTGATGATGGGAACGCGCTCGGGATCAGTTGATCCTGGGATTCTCACCTACTTGGCTTCCGTTCACAGCATGAGCGGGCAGCGCATGGACGAACTGCTCAACACCGAATCGGGGCTGCTGGGTGTATCGGGAGTCTCCGGGGACATGCGCGAGATTGAGGAGGCGAAGGACAAGGGGCATGCGCGCGCGAAACTCGCTTTCGAGATTTTTGTTCATCGATTGCAGTCCGGGATCGGCGCCATGGTTGCGGTGCTCGGCGGCCTCGACGCCCTCGTGTTCACCGCGGGGATCGGAGAACATTCGCGCCAGGTGCGTGCGGCGGCTTGCGCGAATCTGAGTTATCTCGGACTCAAGCTCGATGCCACGAAAAATGATCGCGTGACACAGGACGCGGACATTGCTGCCTCTGATTCGTCTGTTCGGGTGCTGGTCGTGCGCGCGCAGGAAGATTGGGCGATTGCGCGGGAATGCCGCCGAATCGCATGAGCAGGGGCTCAGCGAAAGCTCAAGCCGGAACTAGAGGCTCAAAGCTCCGCAGGGTTCCAGACGACGCTCAGGTTGGGACCCCTTCCTGCATCAAACCTGAAGGGTTTTTAATTTTCGGGAGCGGCGGCGACTACCATTTTCACAAGATGGGCGATCTCTTGTTTGTGGATCTCGCGTTTCGTCAGGTTGCTATCTAGCCGGTTCACAACAATCAGATCAAGCGAGGGCACCACCCCGGCGTATTGGCCGAGATGGCCCTCCGCCCAGAAGCTCCCCTTCGGGAAATGTATTTCCTGCGATTTACCGGTGGCCGAATCGCCTGTCCACCACAAATAGCCGTAGCCCCCCGACGGCGTGTCGGAATAGGGTTGCGTGCTGGCCTTCACCCAATCCTCTGGAACAACCTGCACGCCGTTCCATTCGCCCCGATGAAGGTAAAGCAGCGCAAAACGCGCAAAGTCCCGCGCGCTCAGGTCGAAAACATACGCGGGAAAACGGGAATCACGGTCGGTGACATAGTGCCCGTCGCGCGCGGTAAAATCCTCCATGCCGATGGGCTGGGCGATTTCGCGATAGAACGCGTCGAAAATCCTGGTTCCGGTCACCTGCTCATAGATGTAGCCGAGAGTGTTGAAATCCCAGTTGTTGTAGTACCAAAATGTGCCCGGCGGATGAGAGCCGCGCCAGGGGCGCAGTTCCACCATGCCCCTGGTTTCGTAGGCGGCGGCGTGGTAGACGCCGGATCGGGCCTCGAGCAGCTCGCGCACTGTTGCCTGCTTCTCCGCTGGAGTTAGCGACGGCTTTTTATCGTCGATGCCAAGTTTCTCAAGCGTGTCGTTGAGGTTGATCTTGCCCTGGGCTACGGCAATGCCAATCAGCGAGTTCAGCAGGCTCTTGCGGCAGGAGTGCAGGTTCGATTTGTGAGTGATGTCTCCCCAAGCGGCAACGATCACGCCGTGCTGCACGATCATGGCCGAGGTTGAGCCGATCTCCCCCACATAGCCGCCGATTTCCGCCAGCTTCTTTCTAGACCAGCCCGCCTGCTCGGGTGATACTAGCTGCTTCCACTCCGAACCCGGGAGATTCCTGGACTGAGCATTTGCCTGTACCACCAACCCCAGCAGCAGCAACGCCGTTACAACGAAACGCTGTCTCATGCGAATGAGTTTAACCCGGCACGGCAACAAAGCCCCTTCAAAAGGGGGCTTTCTTGCATGTCAAGGTGCCGTCACCGAGTGCTGCGCCTGTTCTGCCCTTTGATTCTTTCGATTCCAGGCACAGCCCATCGAAGTGACGGCCCCGGCTTAGAAGATTGACGACAACTAAAAGCGCTACGAGGCGATTTTGGACCTCTTTCCTCTGGACGCGAGTTGCTAGAGCATGTCGCTTCGTGAGGCGAATTGCAGCCGATCCGTCTCACCGATATACATCTCCGAAAGTTGCTGAACGTCGATCCTGTCAACGCCGATGTGGGGAAGGATGCCCCGTTGCAGAAATGATCGTAGAGCCTTGTCTGAAAACGTAGAATCTGGGACGTTCAGGCAGACCGTGTCCACGGTATAGTCCTTCAGCAGCGCAACGATATCTTTAATCAACGCTTGGTGTTTCTGCGAGACCAACACGTCCGCCGGAAGCCATTTCGCGCTTGCCGTTGTAGTGGCTGATGGGAATTTTCTCTTGATCGCCCGTAGGCATTCAATCGACGACCATTCGCTTAGGAAGTCAGGCTCTGCCGTCTGGCGACCAGCATCGAACTTTAGCTCGGAGACAAAGGAATGGACGAGGCACCGTTCCGGCCGGAGTTGTCTCACGACCTCTTCCACCACCGGCCAAGCGCCGAAGTGTTTGCAGTCAACAATCACCGGTATGTTTGAGCGCGCGAGCCCTTCTACCGCTTCCCACACCGGCATCGAATCGAAAAACGGTTCGTGCGTCTTTTCGTGGTACTCCTTGGGATGTCCCAGATATGGATCGCCGCGATCATCGACGCAAACATCAAGATCCATACTCCGCATCTCTCGAATGGCCTGGGCGAGCAGCTCTCTCGTTACGGCCCACGTGTGGAACAGGATCACAGGACGTTTGGACTTGAGAACCGTTTGCGCGAATGAGAGAGACATGAGGAATATGCTGTAGGTGCCTTCTCGGCAGCCGAGTGTTTCGTTCGCCGGAGATGGGCTTGCGAACAACCGTCCTGTTTCGCCCCACGTTGGAAACAGTCAATTGTTCGCTAAGGCTCGGCGCGTTTCCGATTCCGGGGCGCCACTCGCCACCAGATTGTTCTTCCTCTGCAAGTCGGACAAGACTGTTGCGCAATTCCTTGCCGGGAACACAATCCATCGGTCCGGATCATGTATACATCTTTCATCGCTCCGGCCCTAGGCGAGTGGAGCGGCCCCGGGGTGGTGAAAATCTCACAGTCGAACCTGAATTCTCTTCCACGAGCCAAGTGTGCCGGCGGTGCGCCAGAAGGGCCTCCACGGAGTTCTGGCAAAGGGCTTGGGTTGACTCCGAATGTAGACCTCTCGGCTCGGGGTTGCCAAGCCGTTTGTAAAACCGCCCATCAGAGCGACCGCAGGAAATTGAGGATATCCTGCTGCTCCTGGGCGGGCAGTTTCCGGAAGCGTTCGATAACTCGATTGGCCTCGCTCCCGGGGCTCTGATGGTCCTCGATGGCCTCCAGCAGATTGGTCGTGCGTCCGTCGTGAAGGAAGAAGATGCGCTGCCCGACACCCCAGAGGGGGGCGGTTCGGAACTCATCCGGGCCGGCGCCACCTTGTGTGATTCCGTCCGCAAGGCTTTTTCCCATGTGGTGCACCAGGAGGTCGGACCAGAGGTGTACCGTCTGGTTCGACAGGGCAGCGCTCGGAACCGTCGACGAACCGCTGGCAATCATCTTACCCGTGGTCAGCGAAGGCGTGTGGCAATGAGCACAGCCCACCGTGGTAAAGCTGGTTCGTCCGTTCACTACGGATGGTGTGTCGGGCGCGGGGGTAGGCGGCGCCAGCATACGCATAAAGTTGGCAAAAGCCTCGATGTCGGAGATGACGGCTGGATTGGAAGCGGCAGCGCCCGTGGTCGTCGTCGTAAAGTTGAGGGTATCGTTGGGTGTGGCAGTGAAGAGACAGGTCGGGGTTTCGTCGCGCTCCTGAGGGAACAATTGGTTCGAGATTCCCATTTCCACGTTGTAGGCTTCGGCCGCGAACATGAGCAGGGACTTGTTCTGTGCCTTCCATCCGAAACGGGTAATGGTTCCATCGTTCGCACTATGGTTCGCCGCGCCACTCAGGTGAGCGTTGGGATGACCGAAAATGCCCAACGCCGCTTTCTCGCCGACATTAGCCTGCATATTGGCGAGAATTGCCGAGTCGGGAATCGCTTCTATGAGTCCGGCGCCAAAGAGCGGCGTAGGGATGCGAAAAATGATGTTCGAATTTCCGCCCTTACCGGTGATCGGATTTCCCGCCGGCAGAAAGTCGGGTTGTGCAATGTTGCACCCCACCGCATCGGTCCGGCCGGTGATGACAAAAAGAGCATGGACTTGCGCGTCGGTGGTTCCGTCTGGATTGAGCTTAAAGCGTGCTTCCCTCACCGGACCGTTCGGCGTGATGAACCAGGGCACCGCGTTCTTTGCCCCATCGAGCGTCGCGGCCGCGATCAGGGGGTTCTGGGCCGGGCTCGTTCCACCGGGAGCTGGCTGCGCGTGGCATGACAAACACTGGTTCGAGTTAAAGCGGGGCCCGAGGCCAGTGTTCGGGCCACCCTGGACGACCTCGACTTCTTCGAATCTCGCAAGCCCGTCACGGAAAAAGGCGCTTTCGTCTACGGCGAGGTTAGTGAAGGGATTACCAGCGCCCGCCGGCCCGCCCCGCACCCCAGGATCTACCGGCTTTTTCGCCCTACCTGATACGCAAGCGCTAGGCATGGCCAATGCTAAGGTAACGAAGGCGCCAAATATTCTAATCGCTCTCATCATGGCCCTATCCCTTCCTGTTCTCGGAGAGAACTCACTGGCTTTTTTTCTTGAATTTCTCTCTTTGCCGTTTCGGTAGTCCGCAACCTCTGATCCTTCAAGGCGTAGGTTACGTCCTCCACTTCAATGTCCCGAGTGTACGTGATTTTACAAGCGGCAACAGACGTACTTCGACGGGTCGGAGTAACCCTTTGACGACAGAAGGATCGAAAGTCGTGTCCACAATTGGCCGGCGGATCGGGGTTAGCCAAGTTAGGTCTTGCTTTAACACCGTTTAGAGTGGATTTTGGTCACGCCTGACCGAGTCGATGTATATTCGGGGCCATGGCGCCCCTAATCCCCGCCAGTTCAGCGATCGACGAAGGCGGCCGTGGGTTTTCGAAGTCTCGGCTGCAGTCTACTCAGTTCGCAAAAGCCATCTGGGGCTGGTTCTAGCGCCACCGTGCGGAAACTTGGCCAGCGACGCAGCGCCGTGTTGAGTCCACCGAGGCAAACGACAGCAATCCGTTTCACTCAAGATCCCGGCGGGTCCCGGGGGACGAATGCTTCTTCACTCTAGGCGTCGCGGTCACGATAGGTGCGTTCAGCATCCACCATCCGAGTCGACTCATTTCGGCCCGACTTTTTAGGAGAGCACTTTGCCCTCGGGTAAGAACGTTGTGCAGTGTACTTTTCTTGGCTTGTTCTTCCTATTCGCCGGAGTCTCATTTGGTCAAACTTGCGACCAGCTTAACTCTCTGCGTTCCAGCACGTACAATTTTCATCCAGCGAAACTCACCGAGGCGGAACGGAACGCTAAGAGTCAAGCCATGGATCGATTCTGGTCGGCGGTCAAACGAGCAGGTCCGCAGGGAGTCACTTGCCTGCAACAAATGCTGGTCAAGACTCATAATGACCCTTACTTCGCCTTCGACGGTTCGTCGCTGCTCGTGAGCCTCAAAGACGACCACGACTCGCTCATGATTGTTCAGCGTGTTCTTCTGGAGACGAGTTTGGATGATGTTGACGCCGCTGGTTACGTCAGACTTCTCTTGCATTTGTCAATGAGAGGAGATGACATAGGGGAGCTTGCTCACCGGTATATGGTTTATCCGAATGTCGTCGCCTACGTGCCCGAACACGCGATGAAGCTCGACCGCTTGGAGGGGGCAATCTTGCTTTACGGCAGCATGCCCATCGATCAAGCCGATAAGTACCTTGCAGTCGAAGTGGAAGACAAGGAACCTGCTTCGCGAGAAGTAGCCCTCGAAGCCCTCAGCCTTAACCTGACCGACGCAAGCTTCCGGCTCCTGAAATCGACTATTGCGACCGTTGCGCTCTCAAAGGATGCGCAGCAGTTCATCGATCCCGTCCTCCGTTATTCGCTATACCGTCCTGCCTCTGCGTCACAATTCACTCGGGCGCAGGTAGTCCGAGAGCTGCAGCAGATACCGAACGTCAGTCCCGATTTTCCCGGTGTAGCAGGCAATACCTCTCTCGAAGAGAGCGCCAGCGACACGCTGACTGCCGCCGACTTGCCTTTGCTGCATGAAGCCCGACGGAAATCCATTCAAGGGGTCTCCGACGAATCTCTGGATGAGTATTTCGCGCTCTCGAAGATCATGCTGAATGTCATCAACCGTTTCGATCTCTATCGCGATTTCCGAAATCCATGACTGCCGTTGAATTCAATGAGAGAAAAACTATGCGCACCAAATTGCTGTTCTTGATTCCAGCACTTGCATTCATTTCCGCCGCGGCCTTCGCCGCCGATACCCCTCCCCCGTTCACTCTTCACGAAATCGGCCCCGGGGTGTGGGCCGCCATCGACAATCCCGACGCCAAAGCCGCTCGCGCCGGAGCCAACGCCGGGTTCGTCATGGGCAGCGACGGCGTTTTCGTCGTAGACACATTTGAGAATCCCGATGCCGCGAAGGAATTGCTCAATCAGATTCGCCGGAAAACCAATCTCCCGATTCGTTTCGTCGTGAACACGCATTACCACCTGGATCACGTCGCCGGAAACAACACCTTCGCCGCGGCGGGCGCCACTGTTCTCGCACAGGACAATGTCCGCGCCTGGGAGCGTTCCGAAAACAAGAAGTTCTTCGGCGCTAAAATCACGCCCGAGCAAGCGCAGATGGTCGAATCTCTCGGTCTGCCCTCCATCACCTATCACGATGGGGTTGTACTCTATCTCGGCACGCGCCAGCTTATTGTTCGTTCTCTCCCCGGCCATACCGGTGGCGACAGCGCCGTCTTCGTCCCCGATGCCAACGTCGTCTTCTATGGAGACCTCTTCTGGAACCACACTCTGCCGAATCTGATCGACGCTTCCACCAAGCCGTGGATAGAAACTCTTGACGTCGGCCTGCGCCACCACCCTGATGCAACCTTCGTTCCCGGACATGGGGAAGTAGGCCATGTGCAGGATCTCAAAGACTTCCGCGACTACTTGTCTGACTTGCGAGCTGATGTAGCCGCCGCGCAAGCGGATGGCAAATCCGGCGACGCGCTAACGGCTGCTGTCTTGCCCGCGCTTCAACAGAAATACGGCTCATGGAATTTCTTCGGCTTTGCTAAATCGGACATCCAGTACACGGATCAGGAGCTTCAGGGCAAGAAACGCATTCCTGTGCCGCCTACGAACTGAATCGATTCGTTTTGCAGAAAGGGAACTGTTCTTATAGTCCGAGGACCGACCTGATAATGGGATTTGGAGTTCGGAACGAACGAAGGTATGGCGCGAAGCTATTTGAAAGCAAACATGCGGAAACTGGCGCGCCCGAGAGGATTTGAACCTCCAACCCCTAGCTCCGGAGGCTAGTGCTCTATCCAATTGAGCTACGGGCGCGCAGCTGCAAACGATTTTATAATCAATAAATAGGGAATTGAAACTTTTTCGGGATGACCCGAAATGGTCAAGTTGTCCCCGAAATGTCTCCATTCTCTGCACTGGTACCCGCTCCCCAATAGGCATCAAGCTTGCGCGCCGCGTCCTTGAGATCGCGCCCCCGACACAATGTTGTACCGATCGAATATGGCCCGTGTTCTGTGGCCGGAGATTGCCATAGCCACGCCTTCAGGGACACCAGCGCGCACAAGGTTGCGGACGCCCGTCCGCCGCAAGTCGTGAAACAGAAGACCCGAAAGGCCGGCACGCTCACAAGCTGATCTCCACGCCTTGCGGAAGCCGCCGATGCGTTTGTCGGCGCGGAGAAAGACGAATTCGCTTTTCGGATTCCGCGCCCGCTCGAGGCGAAGCATGTCCGGAAGTTCGCCCAGCAGCGGAATCGTTCGCGGCTGATCGTTTTTTGTAACCCGGGGCTCAAGGTGAATTTCGGCGTTCGCCAGATCGACGTTGCTCCAACGCAGATTCAGGATCTCACTGCGTCGCATTCCGGTGAAATTCCCTGTTGCCAGCAACGGCCGAAGGCGTTCGGGCAACTCCTGGCGAAGTCTTTGATAGCCGGTATGTTCGAGGAATCCTTGCGCGGCGCGAATTGGGAATCGGTATCGGAATTGCGCGGGTGGCGTTCCTGAGCGTGCCAAAGGGCTGTCCTCTTTAGACCATTTGTCTGGTTGATGTCATAACGAGGTCGGCCTCACGACGGCCCGAGTACACTGTTTCGGTGTTCACCCTAACAGCGCTCGGACCGAAGGAGGCCGAGAACTGGTGTTTGCATGAGCCTGGGGCGCTACTCGCCAAAATGGCGTCGCGGCCAGCAAGATGATCGCCCAGACGAGCGTCCCGAACGCGTGCACGCTGGCAAACATACCATAACACGGCTAGCCGACTCCTGTTATGTCGCCAAACCAGACATTTGGCCTGGAAATGTCCGGGATGCCGTTAATCGGGACCTACCCGAGCACGTTTGCCTAGCCACCTTCTATTAGGTGCTGCCGTCTTATTCGGACGTTTCCTTTGCGCCTGGAAGTCGGCGCTTTAGGAATTTGATCTGGCCATCATGGTTGGATTCATGTTCGGCGACGTGGAACCATTTGGCATAATTGTTGGCTGAGAAGTTTCCCTGCGTAACCAATGTCGCGAGCCACTGATCATCGCGCTTGCGAAATTCTGCAAGGCTGTTCTCTCGGACTTGGTGCAAGGCGTCGAGGTAGTAGTCGAGACCATTTCCTTTAATCGCATTGCGTGCGGGCTCTCCAAGATTCATGGGGACATCCCACTTCTTCTTTAGGTCTTCGGACCACGAACCCCATGCCATCCCGCCAAAAGTGTTCAGTTGATAGTAAGTTTCAGTTGCCGCGAGATGCAGCAACAGAGCGCCGATCGTGTTCGCTTTGGCATCCAGTAGGAAATCGAGATCCTGTTGCGACAAACCCTTCACATTATGTAAGACCTGCTCGCGGGTGAAGGCCAACATGGATGTCAAAGTTCCAATCTCGGGAGAAAAGCCAGGTCGTGGTCCGACAATCCATGCGTTTTCAGCACCCGCGACTGATCCCGGCAAAACGGCAAGGGTTGAGAGCCCGAATGCCAGTCCGACGCTGCCCTTCAGGAAGTTACGCCGATTGGAAATGCATTCGCTTGCAAACATAAGAATCGCCTCCACCGCAGATGCGCAATCTTACCCCTGTTAGAGCAGCTTGGCGAGCCAAGGCTCCGGTTGATGTCATAACGAGGGCCTCACGACGGCCCGAGTACACTGTTTCGGTGTTCACCCTAACAGCGCTCGGACCGAAGGAGGCCGAATGCGAATTATAGGATGTGATTTGCACTCTCGCCAGCAGACGCTGGCTATGCTGGATACGACCACCGGAGAAGAAGTGAATCTGACCTTGATGCACGACGGCAACTGCGTGAGGGAGTTCTACTCCGGCCTCCCGCGGCCCGTGCTGGTAGGCATCGAGGCTGGCGGATCGATGCCTTGGTTTCTGAACCTGATGGGGAGTTAGGAATCGAGTGCCAGGTCGGCCATCCGGCGCAGATTCGTGCGGCGGAGCCCCGCAAACAGAAGCATGACCGGCGCGACGCGGAGTTGATTCTGAAGCTGCTGGCAGAAAACCGTTTTCCAGCGGTCTGGCTGCCGAGCCAGGAGCTGCTCGATCTGCGGGCTCTGCTACTGCACCGTCATCAGTGGGTGCGCATGCGCACACGCATACAAAACGGGCTGCAGGCAATTGCCTTGGCCCATGGTTTACGGCGAGGTCACAGCGTATCGGCGGAGCGCATTGCAGACGATGTATCAGACCATGGAATCGGAGATCGAGAAGCTGACCGAGCAGGTGACCGAGCAAGTGGAAGGTCGTTGCGCTGCACGACGGCTGATGACGCATCCCGGAGTGGGGCCGGTTACGGCCCTGGCGACCGAGGTATTCCTAGGCGATCCGAGGCGTTTCGCCGACGGCAAGGCCCTGGGGCGCTGTCAGATGCAGGTATTCACCACAGAAGACACTGCGAAATGGTTCCAGGGATTTGATGTCGTTTCAGACCTTCTTTATCAAGCGAGTTATGGCGACCAAGATGACCGCGCCAATGAAGGCCACAACGATGGCGCCAATCAGACTTTCGCCGTGATAGATGCCCAGCCGCCCAAATATCCAGCCGCCTAACATCCCGCCGAGGATGCCGAGGACAATGTCCGCTAAAACGCCATAGCCGCCGCCTTTCATAACCTTCCCGGCCAGCCACCCTGCGACTAACCCTACAAAGATGAAGGCGGCAAGTCCCATCGCTAGAATCCTCTCTGCCCGAAACGAAGCCTTCGTCCCGGGCGTCAGGCTGCCGAGTGTACCTCTTGCTTCCAACGATCCGCAATCTTCTGCTGCAATGGGGAGGGACTTGTCCGGTGGTAAGCCCGTTTACGAGGACCTATTCCTGATTCAGAGCACAAACTCGCTCGATGAGTGATTTGCCCCTGTTATCATCAATCGAGAACCAGGCGTGAAATCATGTTTGATGGATACCATACCCCTCATTCGCTGATCCGCGAGTTTCTGTGAAGGAGGATTCCGTGCTCAAGCGCGCTCTTCAGTTGTTGCTGGCTGCCGGGCTGACCACAGGCACGTTGGGGGCGGCGAGCGATCCATTTGTCGGAAAGTGGAAGCTCGACCCTTCAAGAAGCAAGGAGACCGACCATATGAAGATCGAAGCGGCCGGCCCAAACAGGTACGTCCTCGACTTTGGCCCTGGTGGATCCCCTCCGTTCGCGCCTGAATCGGCCCACGAGACGGAAATGATTGTGGCGGACGGGACCGAACAGCCCGGCCACGCAGGAACCACCCTGTCGGTGACGCCCGTCGAGCCCAACACCTGGAA
>DASPVZ010000009.1:0-42190 GCA_035622135.1 Candidatus Cybelea sp.
TTCACACATGGCGATTCGCGCCGGAGAGCTCGGCATACCTGCGGTAATCGGTGCCGGCGAAGGCCTGTTCCGGCAGTGGCAGAGGGCGCACAAGCTTTGCCTGGATTGCTCAAACCAAAGGGTCATGGTCATCTCCTGATATTCACGGCGAGGCCGTGTTTGCTCGCAAGGATCTTGTTGCCGCGCCTCGCTGCCTTCTTCGTAGGTCTAGCCCCCGCAGTCACCTATCTCGGCTTCACGCCGCCCAGTCCCAATAGCCGATCGAAAGCGCCCGTCCCTCTGCGACCAGCGCGCCCGCGTAGCCAGGCGCGGGCTCGAAGGAATCGAGCTCCCACCTCGAAGCATCCGCGCTGCGCAGCTCGTCCGGTCCGCCCGGCGTCAGTGAGACGCTGAAGCTCTTGAGCGGAATCTCGAATCCCTCGCCGAGCGCCTTTATATAGGCCTCTTTTCGCGTCCAGCAGAGAAAGAATGCCTGGGCTCGTGCCGGCCCTGGCAGCGCAGTGAGTTCGGCGACCTCCGATCGAGAGAAATATCTCTCGGCAATTTCCTGGCCCGCGAAATCCGCCCGGATCAACTCAATATCGATCCCCAACTGCCGATCGCGCGCGAACGCGTATGCCGCCATCTCATGGGAATGAGAGACATTGAAGCAAAGCCCTGCGCCCGCCCGCAGCACCGGCTTGCCGCGCGGCCCGTACTCAAATTCGAGCTCCGCGGGCGAACGCTCAAGATAGCGGGCGACGAGCTCGCGCAAAATCCCTCGTGCGACAACGAAGCGGTTGGCATCGCGCTCAAACACAAACCGGCCGGCGCGGGCCCGTTCGGTCTGGTCGAGATGTGCGGCGAGACGCGCGAGAACGGCCGGGGCGACGGAAAGCTGGGCCCGCCAGATGTCGACTCTGCCCGCGGCGGTCCGCAAATCCGCAGGCGCGGGAAGCCATGTCGTTTGAAGTGTCATGCGCAAAAGGCGGAACCTGCAATCATATCTCACCCCTCCCGAGCCCTGGGCAGAAGCCGACTTTCGGGTAACCGGCCGCCCGCCGGACGATTCTAACTAGTGTGATATGATCGCGGGGTTTTTTCCGTCCTCCGAGCGGACAAATGTCAGGCTTCAAGACTTTGCTGATGATCGCAGCGGTTCTCTTCTTCTCCGGCGGGTCGCTTTCGTTCGCCGCTCCGCAAGGCCGCTCGCCCGCGCTCGATTCCGTGCTGCGCCAGATGGATAGAGTCTCCAAGGACTTCCACAGTCTGTCCGCCGATGTCGAGCGGACGAAAGTGACCGTCGTGGTCAACGACCGATCGACGGAGACCGGCACCCTCAAAGTGCGCGGCGATAAGATGCTCCTGAAGATCATCGCCCCGGAATCGCGCACGATTCTGCGCAATGGCGACAATCTCTACCTCTACAACGCCGGTCTCAAGCGGGTCGAAGAATACAACCTCGGAAAGAACCGCGGATTGGTCGAGCAGTTTCTGCTTCTCGGATTCGGCACTTCGGGCCGAGAACTGGAAAAATTCTACAACGTCACACTGGCCGGCGAGCCCATGGTCGACGATAAGAAGACCATCGAGCTTGATCTGACCCCTAAATCGGCTGCGGTCGGAAAGCAGATCTCAAAATTCGACATTTGGCTTGACCCGTCCACCATGCTGCCCGTACAGCAGGAATTCACAGAAACAGCATCTGGGGATTATTCGATCGTCAAGTATTCCCACGTCGTTGAAAATCCAAACATCCCGGATTCGGAGTTCAAGCCGCACTGGCCGAAGGGAACCGAGAAGATCAAGCCTCAACTCTAGCCCGTTTCGTCGCTCGGGCGCCGAGTTTCGCACGCGCCCGGTTCAACGAGGACACCAGAAGATCCAGATCATCGCTGTCTGTGCGGTAGCTGGTAATGCACGCTCGAAGCACGGGGACGCTGCCGCGCACCCGGGTGGTCGAGATCCAAGCCTGGCCGGAGGCGACCACCTCCCGCACCAGCGTCTCAAGATCGTCCGCGGACGCCTGGCGCGCTTGCCCGTCGCGAAAACAGCAAATCGGCAGCGGGGTCCGATTCACCACCTCCCAACCCGCGGCTCCGAGCTTGGCCCGAAGTTCCTCGCCCATTTTCGTCATGGCACGGATGGTCTGGGCGTAGCCGTCCCAACCCGCCACAGCAAGCGACAGCAGAATCTTCAGTCCGATGAAGCGTCGCGACCAATGCATCGAGCTCCCGTAGGGATCGGCGGCTTCAATGCCCGCCGCTTGCGGTGGAACGTAGGCGGCAGAAATGTGGAATGTTTTTTCGAGAATTTCCCTGTGTCTCGTGAGAAAAATTCCCGCGCCCATGGGGACCGAAAGCCACTTGTGCGCATCGAGCGTGATCGAATCCGCAGAATCGATTCCCTCGAGCGCCGGCCGCAGCTCGGGCACAAGCGCCGCAGCCCCGCCCCATGCGGCGTCGGTATGAAACCACAGGTTCTCTCGCTTTGTGATCGCGGCAATTTCGCCCAAGGGGTCAATCGAGCCCGCGTTCGTGGTTCCTGCCGTCCCGACCACCAGGAAAGGTGCGAACCCATGTTTACGGTCTTCGCGGATGGCCGCTTCGAGGGCGGACGTCTCCATGCGCAATTCGGCGTCGACGGGAATCTCGCGAAGGGCCTTGCTTCCCAGCCCGCACATCCGAGAAGCCTTGTGGAAGGAGTGATGGCTTTCGGCAGAAACGTAGAAAACCGGTTGCGCCCCAACCGCCCGCAGGCCGCCTGCATCGAGTTCCGGGAAGGCGCTCCAAAGTGCCGCCAGCAATGCCGTGTGATTGGCCTCCGAGCCGCCCGACGTCATCACCCCCGTCGTCTGCGCTCGGTCGTATCCGAATTGCGAGCCGAGCTCGCGAATTACGTGCCGCTCCGCTTCTACCGCAAAGGGATTGTGTTTCCATGCCGCCAGTTGCGGATTGAACGCGGCAACCAGCGCGTCGGCCGCGATGCCCACCGTCGTGGGCGTCGGGTTGAAGAGCCCGTAATATCGTGGATGCGGCGTATGCACCTGGGTTCGCGCCAGGGCATCGGCGACCAGCCTGATTGCCTCTTCCGCCGCCATGGGACGGGAAAAATCGAACCCTCTAAGCAGCGCTCGAACAGCTTCAGGCTCGGGCTCGGTTGAAACGGGCAATGCGCGGATCCCCGCGACGTACTGTTCGATGGTTTCGCCGAGAACGCTCCACAGTTTCGCGCGCTCTTCGGCACTGAGCAGGAGGCTCGGCGCTTCTCTCTCTGGCTGATTCACTTCTTTCCTCGGGGCCGGGATCCTGCTTCCTCCCTTTCGATCAGCCTGCGTTTCCGCTCGATACCCCAGCGGTAGCCTGCCAGTCTTCCATCCTGGCGAACGACGCGATGGCAGGGCACGACTACCGATACCGGGTTCGTCGCGCAGGCTCGCGCCACGGCGCGAACGGCCGTGGGCTGCCCGATCGCGCGCGCCACTTCCGCGTAGGTCTTCGTCTTCCCGTACGGAATGTGCCGCAGTTCTTCCCAAACCCGCCGCTGGAACGCTGTCGCCTGCACGTCGGTGGACAGGCCGAGATGTGGCTCGCGCCCGCTCAAGTGATTCAGAATGGCGGTCACCTGTGTGCTCAGCCCGGCTCGATCACGCCGGATTTCTGCGCGGGGATACTCGTCCTTGAGCTCGGTTTCCAGTCGCTGGTCGGAATCGCCAAGATAAACGGCGCTGATGCCTCGGTCGGTCGCGCCGACCAGCAAACGCCCGAGAGGGGAATTCACAATCGTGTAGCGGATTTTCATTCCTGCTCCTCCCCGCTGATAGGCAACCGGCGTCATTCCTAGTTGCGACGGCGCTCGCTCGTACAGTCTGCTGCTCGACCCGAATCCGGCATCGTACAAAGCGGTCGTCACGGTACCCCCCTCTTTCAGTCGCGATTTCACCCGCCCCATACGCTTGTGGTCGGCATACTGCCGCGGCGTAATTCCCACGACGCTGCGAAACGCCCTCTCGAGCTGATGCGCGCTCAAATCAAACGACTTGCTGAGTTTGCCCAGCGTAATTCGCGAGGCATCGTCCGAAAGTTGCGACTCGATTTCGCGGCAGACGCGCTCGACGATGTCCGCCTTAGGGTCGCGTGAGCCGATCGCTCGCGGCCTGCAGCGCCGGCATTCGCGAAAACCTTCTCGCTCGGCCGCCTCCGGCCTCGAGAAGAAAACGACCTGCTCGCGCTTCGGCTTACGCGACGGACAAGAGGGCCGGCAGTAGATCCCCGTCGAGCGCACGCCGTAGACAAATTCACGGTCCGCCGCACGACTTCGCGTGACCACCAGATGCCAGAGCTTCTCCTCGCCGCCGAGTAATTCTCGGCCAGCTTCGCTGCCCAGGGTGTGCTCGGTTGACCCCATCAGGGATGTTCTCCCGAACTGACGCCTCCAAACTAACCAATCCCGATCCGCATCGCTATCCGTTTTTCGCGTTCAAATCAGGTCGTGGGCGCCCCCAGGGGGTACATCATAGGACAACTTTCGCTTGACTTTCGTTGACGCAGGTTGTCAGCGGGGGGCATATTTCGAAACCCGGGCCTTTGTGGCCCGGTTCTGATTGAAAATGCGGGCTTTGGGGGATGCCGATGGGGGCAATTCCGGAACGAGGTGAGCGGCTCACACCTCTGGCGCCGCGGGGGCTCGAAGCGAACACCACGGCGGTAGGTTCTTTTTCCGGCAAGCCGGGGCCGAGACGCTTCGCACGCGTGCCGACCCACGCCGTCGGGGTGGCACGGGAAAACCGCCGCTACCCGCGGGCGAAGCTGTCGCTTCCCATGCGGCTGATCGGCGTTGCCGGCGTCCGCCAAAGCTTCCCGGTAACCTTGGTGACGCGCAATATCAGCTCGAGCGGAATTTATTTCTTGGCCCCGCGCCGGATCGACGTCGGCGCTGCGGTCGATCTGGAAGTTGCATTGGTCGACCGCCCGATCGGGCAGGGCCGGGTACAAATGTACACGGCAGCGCACGTGGTCCGTGCCGAGGCCACAGAAACGCCAGGCTGGTGGGGTTACGCGGCGACGTTCGACGATTTCGCCCTCGAGCACGATGACGTGATCCCCCTGCGCTCCAGCGCCTGACCCTGCGCTCGCGGTCAGTTCGGCCCTGTTTCGTCGGCTGACACCTGATACGATTCGTCCCCGTGAATCGGTCGCACCTTACCTGCCGGGTGATTTTGTTTGATTGGGACGGGACCCTGCTTGATTCCTTTGCCGCTGACGCCGCCGCCTACGCCAGCATGTTCTCCTCGCTCGGGATCTCCTGGAGCGAGCAAGACTTCGCGCGCCGATACTCGCCCAACTGGCACCGGATTTATCGCGCCGTGGGGCTCCCGCGGGCGAAATGGGGCATCGCGGACCGGCTGTGGATGCGCGCATACGCGCGGCAGAATCCGCCGCTGCGTCGAGGAGCAAAGCTTACGATTCGCTCGCTCCACCGAAGTTTTCGACTCGGGATCGTGTCCAGTGGGAGCCGCTGGCGTGTCCAGAAACAGCTGAAGGCGTTTGGTGTTTGGGACTATTTTGGTGTGTGCGTGTGCGGCGACGATCTACGCGAGCGCAAGCCGAATCCCGCCCCTCTGCGGGCAGCGCTCAGGCGCCTCGATGCCAGTCCCGGTGAGGCCATTTACGTCGGCGATACGGCCGAAGATGTCGAAATGGCGCGACGTGCTCGCGTTCGCGCGATCGGCGTGCTGGGTCCGTATCCCACGGCCGAGCGGCTGCGCGCCGCTTCACCCGAGGCGATCTTGTCATCGGTCCGCGAGCTGCCGCGCTATCTGGCGGCTTTCGGCAGGAATGCCCGTAGGGCGGTTCAGGGCTGCGGGCTGTCCGGCGGCCCCGGCGGTGTTGAGGGAGGCGGCGCGTTCGGCTTGAAATCGGTTGAATGGATGACCAAGCGGAGATGAATTTCTTGGTCTGGCTTGTCAACGAAATCGTCGGAGTTGATATAGGTCGGGAGCCAGTATTTACCCTCGAAATTCTCGCGGTAGGTTTCGAACATCGTAAACGGCAGCCTTCGATCGCCCTCCGGCTCGACTTCGGTCACGAACTTACCAAAGCTTTTCACGATCGCCAGATCCTGATCGTCCACCCAAACGACTCCCTGAAAGAAGCGGCGCGTGCGGCTCACCTGCTTTGGCTTGACCTGAAACACGTACGTATTGAGCTGGTCGAGCTTGTCCTGCCCCGCATACAGGAAGTTGTAATTCCCGATTTCGTTCGTGGTGAGAAAGAACAGCGGAATTGTGTCGATCGTGCGGACATCTTCAAGAGTCAGCGTCGTGGTCTTGAGGGTCGATTCCGGCTGGCCGGTGATTCGCCAATACTGGTTGCCGTCCGGCTTGGTGTAGACCTGTCCGGTGGCGGCGAACATGCCTCCGGGCTTGCTGAATTCTTCGACGCGAATGGTCTGCGTGAATGTATAGGTCTTGTAGACCTTCGCCATCAGATCTTCCTTCGCGGCAAACTTCTGAATGATCTCCTGCTCGGGAATGGGCGGCGGACCAGGATGGGGAACCGAGGGCAGACGGCGAATCTCGAATTTCGGCGGGGGCGGGAGGGGCCCGGACTGCTCCTGCGCACCGACCAAGGAGGGCACGAGCACAAGCAAGCCCGCCATCAACCATCCGCAACGGTCCCATCTCATTCCGTTTTTCCCCAATACCCCAATACTTTGATGCGCGGACTTCCTGAGCCGTTCAGCCCGCGCGCGGCCGCTCTCACGGGTGACTCACCGCGCGGAGACGGATCCTGTAGGAGGCCTCCGCGCCCGGCGAAAGGCGCGGAAACTCGAGCCGAAAGAGCGCCGAAAAGTACTTCGGCACGATGGTCATCTGCGCGCACCTCTCCGCGCAATCCCATCGGATCTCCATATCCGGCCCATCGCCGCTGTGAATTTCTACCGCAGAGACACCCTGCGGTACAACGATCGGCGCACCCTCGCGCGTGAACTCCTTACACGTTTCATCCCCCGATTCCCGGTCACGGGGCGCTGCCTCGGATCGTTCGCGGCTTCGCGCGGTCTCGCCTGCCGTTCCTCTGGTCCAACAGAACCGCGTCGCTCGACCGTCCCTCTCCTCGGCCGGAAACGAGTTCATGGCTACAAACGACTGCGGCTCGGCGTTCGTCTGCCCCTCACTCGGCCTCGCGTTGAGCCCAATCTTGTAGTCGACCGTCATGGTCTCCGCATCTTCGAACCGAACGGTCTTCCGAATGCTCGCTCCCGCCGGGAAAACGTCGGGCGCTTCGTAGCGCAGGCTCAAGACGGGATTCGTCTGATTGCCGCCCCACTCCGCAACATAGGGCCGGTTCGCAAGGCCATACCGGCCCCGCTTCCGCGCCTCGCTCAGGTCCGGGGGATTTTCGGTGAACGAAAATCCATCCAGCAGCAGGCCCACGCTGGTTGACAGACTGAGAGCGGAGTCCTTATCCATCAGCGCCACGGCGCGGCCGCCCGATTCGGGCGACACGATCAGCCGGAGCCGATCATTTTCGAGAACCCATTCGTCGGCGCCGTCACGGTCAAAATCGAACCGATAACCGTCCTCGGACTCATTCGTGTGGAGCAGAAATACAATCGGCAAAATCCGTCGGTCGCGTCCTATGTGCACCTCGATGGCGGCATGAAAAAGGTGGTCGGGCGCCGAGGGAGCTCCTCGGTCGAGATCGGATTGACGGAACTCGACGAGCTCGCTGGCGTTTCCGCGTGCGGGGACCACCAGCGTCTTCGTGCCATGGAGCGGCTTGTCGAAGGCAAGTGTGATGTAGCCGCTGGCAGCCTCATTGCGGTTTTCGGCCATGAGCAGCACGTTCAGCTTCTGGTCGGCGTCCGGCACGACGAGAGCCGGATAGGTGCGCAGAAATGCGTTGCCGCTGGTCGGGAAGCGTACGGCATTGGCCACGTAGCAATCCAGGTCTTCCGGGGGCGCTTTGCTGGGCGGATTCGATTTCTCTTTTGGAAACGGACGGGTATGGGGCAAGTCGAGCTTGAGCGTGCGTCGAAAACCCGGCGCGGCGCCGCGCGGAATGGCCAAGTGCAATTCCCGATCGCTGGCCGCCCAGTCCGAGGCCGGATGGGTGTCCGCGTCGTCGAGCGAGACGCGCGAGGGCTTTTCGGGAAGCTCGAGATGAATGTCCGCTTTCGAAGGAACGTAGAAGGTAAGATCGAGCGTCTTGCCTTCGCCGTGAGCTTCGAGAAATTCCGCGCCGGCGGAGGGGATGGCGCTGGTGCAGTTCGCGGCTTCCCCGGCACAGAGGGGAATCCCGAGCGGAAGAAGCAGCGAATCGTGCGCAGGGACCACAACATCGATCGAGGCGTACTCATTCGGATTCGCCCGGGCAGACGCGGAGGGAGGAAGAATCTTGAGCTCGGCATCCGCCACCGTATCCGCGGAGAGATTCGTGACGCTCAGGAATCCCTGCCCGCTTTTGCGATTTCCCAGGATCTCCGTGCCTTCGTTCGTGACGATTTCCGAAACAATCAGTTCATTCGCTCCATCGCCGCGCTTTGAAACAACGACCGCCGGTTTGACTCCCGCCGCGTTCATGAATTGGTCGAGCACATCGCTTGCCGGTCGGAAATCCCTCTGCGCGCGGTTTTCGGCGAGACTTCGATCGAGTGAAATCCACCCGTAGAAATCCTTGGCTGACTCGAGCGCCTGCCCGGCGCCGAACTTCCACTTGGCCCGTATGGCGGAACTCGACGGCCCTGCCGGCTCCGGGGTGCCTTTGGTCCATAGCTCGCTTGTGATTTTTCCCGTCGGGCGCGCCGGGAAGACGACCAGCGTGCCGCCTCGCTGGACGTAATCGACGATCCTCTGCTCGGCGCGTGCCGAGAGCTCGAACTCGCGACGCTCGGGATCGAACACCGGCAGAATCAAGAGCGGGTCGCGCAAGAGCTGTTCAACCGGCTGGAACTCCGGATCGAGCAACTCGCTCGACAGCGTGGCCAGATCACCGAGCCTCTCGATCCGCATCAGGGCTTGGGACACCTCGATCACATCGTTGGATGTAAGCGCGTTCTGGTCGTAGGCGCCGAGCGGATCGATGATCCCGAAATCCGCCCTCTTATGCGACGCCGCCAGCACAGGCCCCCACGCCTCAAGCAACTCGCCATTCCGGCGCACCGCCTCAATCCTCGTCTGCGGATCGCCCTCCGGACTTAACGCCGCATCCCAGCGGTAGGAGCGATTCGCCCAAGGAACAGAAAATCCCGCAGGCGTATAGGTGTCCTGCAAGGGAAAATAGTTGAACCCATGAATCCCGTTTGCGATCAGCAGGCGCGAACTGAGCAAGGTGTTTTCCGGTCGATTCGGACGTGGCCGGTCGTCATCACCGGGCGTGTACCAGCCTGCTTGATATTCGATCATCACCGGCGGAAAATCCGGCTGTGTTTTCAGTTCTTCCGCAAAATACTCGATCTCGGTTGCGTCTCGAGCCGTAAGCCGGGGCCGCTCGGCGGCGCTCAATCTGGCATTGTCCGGCTGCATGTACCATTGGCCCATCACTCCGATCGGGGGATTCTGCCCCGAGCCTTCGGCCGTCACACGCATATCGGTCGGATTGATGAACACGGGCGCCTCCAAACCGCCGCCCGCGAGCATGCCGCGCAGCTCCTCGACGTAGCGCCAAAAATCGGGCCCTACGGAGTTCGTCCGCCCAATCGCGAAATCATCACCCACCTGAACGAACAGCAGCGGCCCGCTGGCCTCGTGCGAGGGGCCGTCGCGACTGTCCGATTTCGCATGCATCAGGACATGCGAACTGTAGGGTGCTAGCTCCTTGGCCACGCGGGTCATCCAAAGGCGCGTCTGGTCGAGATGTGTCGCGTTGTCGAGCCACCCGCTCGCCGCTGCTTCCGCGTTGCGTGCATTTAAGTTGTCGAGCGGCGCGTAGCGCCCCTCCATCCAATCGAGTAGATCCATCTGGTAGGCGGGCCGTTCGAGCAGCCATCCCGGATACCCGCCGTATCGCCACTCGTTCAAAATCTCCGGGCCGGGCCGCGCAATCAAGCGAAAGCCCTTCTCGCTGATCAGGCCGAGCAGTCTCCGCAGATCGCGCCGCGGGTTCGTGTGACCATCGAAATCGAACTCACCCTCGGTCGGCTCGTGCCAATTCCAGGGAATGTAGATATCAAGGGTGTTGATGCCCAGCCGCCGGTAGGTTTCGAGCATGGGCGGCCACAGATCACGCGGCATTCGGTAATAGAAAAACGCGGCCGAATGCAGGAAAAATGGCTTGCCGTCAACGCGCAACTCGGGGTATCCGCCGTGTTGCACGATCTCCATCCCCGCGCGTGATTCCGCGCTTCCGTGCTCGGCGCCGATCGTCTGGTCGTACCAGGCGGAGCGCTCCATAGACGCGCTCCTGCCGAGTCCAGCCGTGCCTCGGATCAAGAGGGCCCAGACGATCAGCCAAAATCCGATCCGCGCACGTCCTGAGCGCGGCCAAGCCGCCGGGATCTCCTGCGCTGCTCGCTTCCTCGGAACCGACATTGCCGCGCAATTCTCCCATGATGTCGCGCAGGGAACCAAGCGAGCGGCACAAACGGAAGAGGCTGGCCGTCAAGAGAATCTCGCCGCATGCCGCGGCGAACCAGCTCTGCTAGAATCATTCACTCGCGACGCATCGTGCGCGACAACCGTGCCTGAAAATCGAGTGGCCAGACGTTATTTCGTGAGCGGAATGGTCCAGGGCGTGGGCTATCGTTTCTTTGCCATTCGTACCGCCGAGCGGCTGGGCCTGGCCGGTTTCGCAAAGAATCTTCGTGACGGCCGCGTCGAGGTTTATGCCATCGGCCCCCCCGATAAGCTCTCATCCCTTGGTCCCGCGCTCAAAAAAGGCCCGAGCTCAGCGTCCGTCGACAATGTAAGCGAAGAGGACGCAGAAATCGATCCGCAATTCGCCGAACGATTCTCGATCGAATACAACGGCTGGTAAAACCGAAAGAGGACGCATGGACAATCTGAAAGCTCTAATCCGCGAAATTCCCGATTACCCGAAACCGGGCATTCTCTTCTACGACTTGACCACCCTGCTCAAAGACAAGAAAGGCTTTCACGCCATGGTGAGCCTCCTTTGCCAACATTACAGCGGGAAGCCCATCGATCTGGTGGCGGGAATCGAAGCGCGGGGGTTCATCTTCGGTCCCGCCCTGGCCTACGCCCTAGGCGCCGGATTCATTCCCGTGCGCAAACCGAACAAGCTCCCGTCGAAAACTGCCGCCGTCAGCTACCAGCTCGAATACGGCAGCGATTCACTCGAAGTCCACGTCGACGCGATCCGTCCCGGAGAAAGTGTCCTGATCTCGGATGACTTGCTGGCTACTGGCGGCACCGCTGCCGCCACCGTCAACCTGATTCGCCAACTCGGCGGCAACATCGCCGGAGCCGCCTTCGCCGTTGAACTCGCTTTCCTCAACGGGCGCGCCAAGCTCCCGGGCATCGATGTGTTCTCGCTTTTGCAGTACGATAGATAGAGACCAGCCTCAAGTGTCCCCCTATGGACTCGTGGGCCGTCCCCGCAAACGCCGAGCGCTTCACCGGCCGCGTCGAAGCCTACCGGCGCTATCGGTCGCGCTATCCGCGTGACATTATTCCGCTTCTCATCACCCGATGTGGCCTCGCGCCTTCCTCCGTCATCGCTGATATTGGGGCCGGCACCGGCATGCTCGCTGAACAGTTCCTTGCGCATGGCAACCAAGTCCTCGCCATCGAACCGAACCCGGAAATGCGCGCGGCCCTCGGGGAACTCGCTTCCCAATATGCGCGCCTTAGTTCGCTGGCCGGAACCGCCGAGCAAACCGGTCTTCCCGACCAGTCGGTGGATTTCATTGCGGTCGGGCGCGCGTTCCACTGGTTTGACCACTCTCGCTGCCGCCCCGAGTTCTTGCGAATCCTTCGCCCGAGGGGATGGATACTCATCGCCGGCCTCGGCCCGCGGCGAGGATCAGAGCCGGTAGAGATGGATTACGAAAGACTCCTCGAGGCGCATGGCGTCGACTACGCTGCGCACCGGAACCGCTACGCGATCGGCAATCGAGTCCGCAAGTTTTTCGGCAACGATGAAGTAGAAAAGACGGAATTCCGAGGCCGGGAGGATCTGAGTTATCAAGAGCTCGAGGGCCGTATGCTGTCTCTGTCGGTCACGCCGCGACCCGACGATCCCCGCTTCCGAGCCTTCCAGCAAGCCCTCCAGGCCTATTTCGAGCAGTACCAGGTGAACGGCAGGATCGAACTGCCCACGAACTGCAAGGTCTATTTCGGACAGTTGCGGTGACCGGGCGATGAGGCGGTCAGGGAAGAATCAGCGCAGCTTTGCCCCGCGTCGTTGCCTCACCGCCTCGAACAGCACGATTCCGGCAGCCACGGAAACGTTGAGGGAGCGCACCGGCCCCATGGTTGGTAGAGAGACAAGAAAATCGCAGCGTTTGCGGGTTAATTCGTGCAGGCCTTGCCCTTCGCGGCCCAGCACAATTCCAACCGAGTTCCGCAGATCCACTTCCGTATAGAGTTTCTCCGCGCGTTCATCAAGCCCGACCAGCCAGTACCTGGCCCGCTTGGCCTCCTCCATCGCACGGACCAGATTCTTCACCCTTGCCACCGGCAAATGCTCGAGCGCGCCGGCCGACGCGCGCTCAACCGTGTCTGTCAGCCCCGCCGCTCGCCGTTCCGGAATGACCACACCGCCCGCCCCGGCGGCCAGCGAACTGCGCACGATCGCCCCAAGATTGTGCGGATCTTCAACCCCGTCGAGAAAAACGAGCAACCCCGGCTCGCTCGCTAAGGAGAGCAGGTCTTCGAATTCGACCGTCGCCTTTGCTGCCGAGAGGGCCGCTATCCCTTGGTGCTCGCGCGTTCCCGTCAGCCGATCGACTTGCTCTCGATCTTCAAAACGCACCGGAACTCCGAGCGACTTCGCCAAGCGAACCACGGCCTCGACGCGCTCTCCGTGACGCCCGCGCGCGATCAGGACGCGGTCCATGGCTCGCCCGGCCCCCAGCGCCTCCTCAACGGCATGAAATCCTGTGACCCAGTTCATTTCGTTTTATCCGCCCGAAGACGGGGTTCGAGGGCAGCTCCCGAATTTCAATCGAGCGCCGCGCAGAATTCGATCATGCGCTCCCGCACGCTCTTGACCCTGCCGGAAAACCCGATCTTGGCTCCCGAATCGAGTAACAATATCACGCGATCGAGCTCGCCTTGCCCCAAACTCCCGGCAAGCGCAAGTCGAATCGGATGGAACAGCGCCCGACTGCGATACGGCACGCTGGCTTTGATGGCCTCTACGATTCCCTTAAAGCCATCCGAATCGATATCGCCGGTCGCAAGCACTTGGTTGGCAAGTTCTCGAATCACCTCTCGCGCCCCCTGGCGCGCGAGGGCCTCCTGAACCTCCGTGCGCCCCAGCAGTTCTCTAGCGTCATAACGGAAGACCAGCTCGAGGAGCGCGGCGAGCTCGGCTCGCGTTTTCGCATGCGGACCGAGCAGCGCCTTCGCGCGCTCCAGCCACTCGCGCAAGCGGTCGTCCACCCTCTGCCCGCGGCCGAGCCATCCTCGTTCATGCAGAATGGCTTCGAGATCGTCCGTGTGCCAGTCCGAACGCTGCGCCATGGCCTCCGTGTCGTCTGGAGAGCTCATCTCGATCGACCCTAGACCGGCCGCTCGCGCGCGGTCCAAAGCGCGTGGTTGCCAGCACAACGATAATCCCACATAATCGTGCGTGAAAAATGAACCGCCTGCTTCGCGTAATTCTCCTTTTGATCTGGATCGAACTGGGATTTGTATTGATCCTGGTGCCCTGGTCCGAGGCCTGGGAGATGAACTACTTCCTCTTCCAGTATCCCGCGCTCGGTTTTCTGCTCAAGAATCCCTTTTTTCGGGGCGCGATTTCCGGGCTCGGGGTCATGAACGTGCTACTGGCGCTCGAGACCTTCCGCCGCCGCACTCCCGCCGCGCGCCAGCCCAAGGTCACTTGAGGCGAACCCCCAGGCCCGAGCGGCCCAACCTCGATCTCGAGGCTCGGCCGTACAACCAGCCGCGCCGCCCGATCGCTTGCTATGTGACCGACCGGCGATCACTTGGGCCCGGCCCGGCCGATCCGCTCCCGAATCTCAGGGAACGAATTCGCCTGTCGATCGATTCTGGTGTCGACTGGATACAAATCCGCGAGAAGGATCTTTCCGGCCGCGAGCTTCTCGCCCTGGCACATGACACCGTTTCAGCGGCCAAGCGGGCGATGACCACTCACTCCACGCCCTGCGTTTACGTGAATGATCGCCTCGACATCGCTCTGGCCGCCGAGGCCTCGGGAGTTCATCTCGGCGGCCAGTCGCTTCCCGCCGGCGACGTTGTGGGCTGGTGCCGGACGGGCCATGCGTCGCCTGAGTTTCGGGTGGGCGTTTCCTGCCACACGATGGAGTCGGCCCGCGAAGCCGAACAGAACGGAGCCAGCTATATCTTCTTCGGCCCTGTGTTCGACACCCCCTCAAAACGGGTTTACGGCCCGCCGCAGGGGCTCGATCGACTGGGCGACATTTGCCGTGTGATCCGAATCCCGGTCATGGCGATTGGAGGCATCGAGGAGGCGAACGCAGCCGACTGCATTCGCGCCGGTGCTTCCGGCTTTGCGGCCATTCGCCTGTTTCAGGAGAGAAGTAAGGTGCGGCTCGCCGAGTTTCTGGAACGATTGCACGCAGGCTCGGGCTGATCGAAAAGCGCAGGACCAACCCGCCTTGCGCTTCGATCCTTTGCGGCGGACCAGCGGAGGTAGCTTCGAGACCTCGCCATCACTTAAGAGAAGAGGCGGATGGACAAAACGTCACGCGCTCAGCCATCGCCCCACCGGCTGCCAGCTTTCGACATGATCGCAAATCACTTTGATCACCGCCGTAATCGGAATCGCTAGAATCAATCCCATGCCGCCCCACAGAAATCCCCAGAAGAGCAGAGACACGGTTAGGGCCAGCGCATTCAGACGGATCCGCCAGCCGACCAGGGCCGGGATCAGCAAATTGGCGGTAATCAAGTGCAGGACCACGAGAAGCGTAAAAATCCCGATGAAGGGCCCCGCCGTATGGAACTTCCTGAGTCCAACCAGCAGCGGCGGTATCCAGGCCATAATGACGCCCAGGTACGGCACCAGATTGAGAAGCCCGGAGGCCAGCGCAGTCAGAAACGCAAAATCGAGCCCAATCCACCAGAAGAAAAGCCAGCTGGTAACGACCAGGATTAGGCCGACCAGGGCCGTCCCGATCACGTAACTGCGCAGAACGCGAGTGACATCCGTCAGCGTCTCTTTTACCTGCGTCCGTTCCGTGGCTGGAAACAGCTGCATGGTCGCGTGCCACACCTGTCGCTTTGCGGCCAGCATGAAGAACACAAGAAAAGGGACAAACGTCGTGGCCAGCAGAAAGGAGTAGACCGAACCCAGCCGCGCGAAAATTGCGTTGCGCAGGGGATGCGATTCGGCCACCTCCACGATGCGTACCCCGACGTGAGCAGAGGGCTCGAGCTCGGACACGCGAGCCTCGAAAATGTCGAGTTTCCTCTCGATCGTTTGGACGGCCGATCGCAGCGGCGCGCGGTACTGCGGCCAATCCTGGCCGAACTGATCGATCCTATCGACGAGCGACCAGCCGAGCACGGTCAGGAGCGCGAGCGTCACCAGGACGACGAAGAGCGATCCGAGCGCCCTCGGAAGGCGAAACCGCTCCAGTGCACTCACCACCGGATCCAGGAAGTAGGCCATCAAGACGGCTACCAGAAGGGTAACCAGCACCGAGGAGGCCCAGTAGCAGAACGCGATTACAATTCCCGCGGCGATGATGCGAGCGCTGACCGAGCTCGCCGTAATGAGCTTGGTTTCTTCTACGGGCATTGGCGGTTACGATAGCATAGACGCTCGAGGGGGCGCAGCGCCTTGTGCCCGCGCGTACACTGTCATCCTCGCGCGAACGCAACGACGGCAGGCCTCCGGAGCAGGCGGGGCCGCGGAGCAGCAGCGCGAACAAGATGCGCTTCGGCTCCTCGCGGACCAGGAACAACCGAGAATGGCAAAACAACTCTTCGGCACCGACGGCATCCGCGGCATCCCGGGCGAATTTCCGCTTGATGATTCAACACTCCTGCGCACGGGCCTCGCGCTCGGGGACTACCTGCGCAAAGGTGAACCGTGCGCGCGCGTCCTGATTGGACGCGATACGCGCGAATCCGGCCCCCACATCGCCGACCGCATTGCCCGCGGCCTTCAGAGCGCCGGTGCCGAACCTGTTTCGGCAGGAATCCTTACCACCCCTGGCGTGGCTTGGCTCGTGCATCGGGAGAGCTTTGCCGCCGGCGTGGTCATCTCCGCCTCGCATAATCCGTATCACGATAACGGCGTCAAACTCATCTCGCACTCCGGAATGAAATTCCCCGACTCGATCGAAGGGATGCTCGAGAGGTCGATTCTCGGGAGCGACCCACCGGTTCCCACCACGAACTCGATGCGCCTCGAATCCGATCGGACTCTGCACGAAGACTACTTGACCGGGCTGCGCGCCGCCGTCCTCGAAGGCTCCCGGCTTCGCGCTATGAAAATCGTCCTCGATTGCGCGAACGGCGCCGCGAGCAAACTTGCCCCGCGGCTGTTTCGTTCGCTCGGCGCCGACGTCGTGGCTATGAACGATTCGCCCGACGGCCGCAATATCAATGCCAATTGCGGCTCACTCCATCCCGAATCGATGCAGAAGCGGGTGGTGGCTGAGAACGCCGCTATGGGAGTCGCCTTCGACGGCGATGCGGACCGCGCCATTTTTGCCGGTCGATCGGGCCGCCTCGTCGATGGCGACGGCGTGCTGCTCGTCACCGGCCGCTATCTCAAGGCGCACGGAGGGCTCAGGGGCGACACGATCGTAGGCACCACGATGGCCAACCTCGGCCTCGAACGCGCGCTCGAACAGGAGGGCCTCAAACTCGTACGCACGGCTGTCGGCGACCGCTACGTCCTCGAGGAAATGCTGCGCACCGGCGCGAACCTCGGCGGCGAGCAATCCGGCCACATTCTCTTCCTCGATGACGCGACCACCGGTGATGGCATGCTCACCGCGCTCAAAATTGCCTCCATCGTTTCGCTCGCGGGCCCGCTCGATTCACTCGTCGCCGATCTCAGGATCTTCCCGCAGAAGATCGTCAACGTAAGAGTGAAATCCAAGCCTGCTCTCGATACCGTTCCCGAACTGTCGCGCCTGCTCGCCCAAGCGAATCAAGTTCTGGGCGACCGTGGCCGCATCGTCCTTCGCTACTCGGGCACCGAACCCCTTGCCCGCGTCATGGTCGAGGCCGAACGCGAAGAAGACGTCCGCCGCTGGACCGACGCCCTGGCCTCGGCCATCCGCACCGCGATTGGTGCTTAGCCGCTATGGCCTTCACGCCCTCATGGAAACGGAACTTTTTCGCTTCTCGTGACATTCTATCTGTGCGAGGCAAGGACGAGGAGTACCCTCCAGACGGACATAGTCGGTGTGGAATGAGCGACGACGATCAGTTGATGCTTCGATTCCAGCAGGGCTCGCGCGAAGCGTTTCGTGAACTCTTCGAGCGTTACCGTGATCCGGTGTACGGTTTCTTCCGGCGCCGCATCGATCATCCTTCCCGCGCCGAAGAACTGACCCAGGACTGCTTTCTGGTCCTGCTGCGCAATGCCGCTCGATACGAGGCGCGTGCAGGCTTTCGGAGCTATCTCTACGGGATCGCCATCCATCTGCTGGCCAACGAGCGACGCAAGGCCGGACGCGAAGTCCCGCCGCGCGACGATAACAGTTGCCCGGCGGACAACCCGAATCCCGAAGACACCTTGTGGGTCCGTCGCGCGCTCGCGGAACTGGACGAAAACGATCGCGAGATTCTTATGCTTCGCGAATACGAGCAACTTGCCTACACGGAAATTGCGGCTGTACTCGACCTGCCGGTCAACACCGTGAGGTCCCGACTGTTCCGCGCGCGGATCGCACTCAAAGAAAAGCTCATGCCCGTGAACGGTGATTTCGGGGGATTGCTATGAATCGGCATGCGTTCCAGCCAGAAGAAATCATGGCTTACCTGGATGGCGAACTCGGCGCAAGCGAGGCTCGATCAGCGGCCGCGCACATCGCGCATTGCGCCGAATGCCAGGCCATCGCCGGAGATCTCTGGCGCATTTCCGACCGCCTGCTCGGTTTTCAGATCGAGCCCTGCCCGGAGAGCGTAGACCGAAGAATTCTGGAGCAGGCCAGCAGGAACCACGGCAGCCAGATTGAGGAGCAGACACGCGAGATAAAGGCGGCTCCGACAGGCGTTCCCGGTTGGGTTGTGACGTCTGCGTCGATTTCGATTCTGGCCGTTCTCGCCC
This sequence comes from Candidatus Cybelea sp., assembly GCA_035622135.1. Lineage (GTDB taxonomy): Bacteria > Acidobacteriota > Terriglobia > Acidiferrales > UBA7541 > Palsa-295. The sequence continues at coordinate 18,387 of DASPVZ010000009.1, forward strand.
TGCTGATCATTCCAAAGATCCGGCCAAATGTTCTCGTCCCAGGAGAAACGGCCCTATCTCGGCAGGGGGCTGGTCAGGCTTCTCTCGGCAGGCCTATGGGCGAAGCACCAGGCATCGCTCCCGACTCGGACGGACCCTTTCATGGGCTCGGCGACCATGCCGCGAATTCGTTCTCGACCAATGGCCAACCTGTGAGCGATCAGCAGGCCCAAGCCCTCGCGGGCGCGAGTGCAGGACTCGAGCCTCCCATGGTCGTCCACACAGCCGCGATGACCATCCTGGCCTCGAACTATGACCAAGCAAGCGGCGCCGTCGAGCCTCTCGTAACCCAGCACGGCGGATATGTGCAGGACACTACAGCGAACACACCGACGGGCTCGGCCCGCTCGATGAACGCTACCCTCCGTGTCCCCGAGAAGCACCTTGAGCCTTTTCTCGCCGACCTCGGCAAGCTCGGGCATGTCGAGCAGGAGACCCGGAACAATCAGGAGGTCACCGGGCCGTACGTAGATCTGACCGCACGCCTGAGGAATGCTCGCGCAGCCGAAGTCCGCATATTGGGGCTTCTCAGGACAAAAACTGGAAATCTTGGCGAAGTGCTCCAAGCAGAACAGGAGCTCGCGCGAATTCGCAGCGACATCGAGAGCCTCGACGGCCAACGCGCCACCATGGAACGCGAGGTGCGGTACGCGACCGTATTTCTGCGGCTCGACGAGGAGTACCGCCAGCAACTTAACCCGCGGGCATTCACGACCGGCACACGCATCCGAAACGCAGTCGTGGCCGGTTTTCAGAATCTCGAAGACAGTTTGCTCGCAGTGTCGCTTTTTCTTTTCTCTTACGGGCTGCCCGCGCTCGTTTGGCTGGCTCTGGCGGGAACGCTCTCCTGGTTCTTCTGGCGCCGGTTGCATCGCGCCAGAGAGTCCTGATCGCCCGCCCGGCGCCGCCCTACTTGTTTTTTTCCTTCAGGAGCACCTGTAGCCGCGCGTTCTTTTCCTCAACCGAGCTGGCTAGACTCTTCTTGTGGGCCTCGAGCTTTCGGGCGATTTCCGCGTCGCCCAACCCCAGAATTTCAGCGGCAAAAATCGCCGCATTCACGGCACCGGCTTTGTCAATCGCCATTGTACCCACCGGAATTCCGGCCGGCATCTGCACCGTAGCAAGCAGGGCGTCGAGACCGTTTAGCGTGCTCGTCGCCATAGGAACTCCGATCACCGGCAGGGTCGTGTTTGCCGCGATCACCCCCGCCAGATGGGCTGCTCCGCCGGCCGCTGCAATCAGCACCTTCAGTCCGCGCGACGCTGCCCTCCTCGCGTACTCGTGCGCGCGCTCGGGCGTGCGATGCGCAGAGAGAACCTGCATTTCAAAAGGAATCCCGAATTTATCGAGCGTCTCACCTGCCTGGCTCATGACCGGAAAATCGGTATCCGAACCCATCAGAATTCCCACTGCACATCCACTCTTCCCGCCGCTTGCCACTCGTCCCTCCGTCAGTTTTGGCTAAATTCCAAACCCATTCCGAACCGACCGCCCTCGCCCGAACTGCTAAGGCGCAGCCCGGAGCTTACGGTCCGCCGCCACATCCCTGCGGTAGTGCGCTCCGTCGAAGTTGATAGTACTACACGCATAGTATGCGGACTCGCGCGCGTCACTTAACGTGGCTCCAGTCGCTGTCACCATCAGAACTCGTCCACCACTGGTTTGGTACTCCTCACCGACACGCTTGGTTCCAGCATGAAAGACGACTACCCCCGTCCGACCCTTGACCGAACCAAGTCCGGCGATCGGAACGCCCGTTTTCGGATTCTGGGGGTAACCGTCCGAGGCCATGACCACGCAAACCGATGGATTCGGCGACCAATTCGGGTCGACCGCCTTCAAATTCCCGCTCGCGGCTTCCATACAGGCCGCAGCGAAGTCGAAATCTGCGCGTACCAGTATGGCCTCGGCCTCCGGATCACCGAGCCGGCAGTTGAACTCGAGCACCTTCGGCCCGTCATCCGTTATCATGAGCCCGAAATACAGAAATCCCGAGTACGGGATCCCGTCCGATCGGAGCCCCAGCAATGTCGGCCGGACGACACTCTCCACAATGAGTGTCTCGAGCTCGCGCGGCAAGATTTCGTCGCTTGAATAGGCACCCATTCCGCCCGTGTTCGGCCCCTGATCTTCATCGAGCGCACGCTTGTAGTCACGAGCGGGCGCCATAGGAAGGAAATCGTTGCCGTCGGTCAGCACGATGAATGACAACTCCTGCCCGACGAGCCCCTCCTCCAGAATCACCCGCCGGCCGGCCTCCCCAAATTCGCGGCTGTCCATGAGGCGATCGATGAAGGCAGTCGCTTCGTCAGGAGACGAGGTGACGAGGACGCCTTTTCCGGCACACAGCCCGTCGGCTTTGACCACAAGCGGCCAATCGACCGCGCACAGTGCCGCATAGGCATCGATTGCCGAATCGAAGACTCCGTAGGTCTCGGCGGTTGGGATTCTGTGCCGTTCCATGAACTTTTTGGCGAAGACTTTACTGCCCTCGAGTTGTGCCCCGGCGCGAGTCGGGCCAAGAATCCTAAGACGACGAACCGTGAATTCGCCCACGATGCCCTCGACCAGGGGAAGTTCTGGTCCCACAACCGTCAGGTCCACTTGAAGCTTCCCGGCGAGATCGGCCGCTGCCTTGGTGTCCTTGAGGTCGAGCGGGAGGCATTCAGCTTCCGAGGCCACGCCCGCGTTGCCTGGCGCGCAATAGACTCTCTCGACGCGCGAGCTCTGACGAAATTTCCAGGCGAGCGCATGCTCGCGTCCCCCGCCTCCGATCACCAGAATGCGCAGCCCATCCATCCATCTGCCCCCGAGATCAAGAGGCGAACATACGGCGCTCCCGCCTTTACTGTCAACCGGTTAGCGCAACCGAAGCAACAAATCTTCAAGCAGAGTTCTCTTGCGGGCGCGCGGAAAAGGTGATTCTATCTGACGCAGAATGCATTGGGATTTCGCGATCATTTTGATTTTTCTTGGCGTCATCGCGCCTGCACTCGGCTACCGGCGCGTACGACGATTGATCAAAGCACCGAGCATCACGATGATGGAGCGCCTGACCTTGTACGCCTCAACGATCGCCTTTCAGTGGCTCGCTGTCGCGGTCATCCTCTGGCGCGCGGCGGCACACGGCATTCATCCGTCCGGGCTTGGAATGATCATTCCTTATCCGGCGCTGACCGCGACACTTTCCTTGGTCTTGTCGGTTTTGGCGTTCGCCAATCAGTTGGTCGGCATCCGCCGGCTATCGGCGCGCCCCTCGGAGATCAAGGGTCCCGTCCCGCAGCTCGTCATGAAGATATTCCCACAGAACGAGATCGAACGTCTCGCCTTTGCCGCGCTTACGGTTACTGTTGCGCTCTGCGAGGAGCTGATCTACAGGGGCTTCGTACAACGCGTGCTTGAGGACTCGGCCGGCGGTGCTGTACTGGCCGGAGTTTTCGGCTCTGCGGCACTGTTCGCCCTTGCACACCTCTACCAGGGCCGTCGCGGCCTGGTTTCGACGTTTATTGTCGGGATCATTTTTGCCTCCATCCGCTCTTGGACCGGAAGTTTGGTCCCTACGGCGGCGGCCCACTTCGTTGCGGACCTCACGATTGGGCTCCTCGGGCCCGGGAGGCTTCGTCGGGCCACTCAAGGCGGGTAGCCCAGTGCAGAGGCCCGGCAGCGTGGGTGAATCTAGGTACGTGGCGCTTTCACGCGAGCTGATCCAAAAGGAACTCGCTGTGTATGGGTTCTCGCCCCAGGATGACTTTGCCGACCGTGTCCGCCTCTATTCCGAGCTTCTCCTTCGCTGGAACGAGCGGATTAAGCTGACCACCGTTACAGACCGGATTCAAATTGTACGCTTCCATTTCGGAGAGAGCCTGTTTCCCATACGAGCGTGCCGGATAGAAAAAGGTCGGCTGGCCGACTTTGGTTCCGGCGCAGGATTCCCGGGAGCCCCGCTCGCCATGGCCCTTCCCGGCCTGAGTGTGAGGCTCATTGAATCAAATGGGAGGAAGGCTGCTTTTCTTGCTGAGCTCAAACGCACAATCAACCTCGACAATGCGGCCGTCCATGCTCGGAGGGCAGAAACATTGGGCCCGTCCGAGCAATTCGACTTTGTGACTGCGCGCGCGATAGGAAACTATCCTAGTTTGCTTGAGTGGGCACGACTGAGACTCGCACCGGGCGGAGTCGTCGTGCTTTGGCTAGGCGCCAAGGACGTTGCGCAAATCCGGGGCGCAAGAGGTTGGGCCTGGCAAGACCCGCTTCAGATTCCCGAGACGAGGGAGCGCTTCGTTCTGTGCGGCTCGGCGGCGGGGTAGTTAGGGATTGTTCCACGTGAAACAAATTCTGTATGTTCGGCGCGCAATGGCGCAAGAAACTGTTCCACGTGGAACACTCGGCCGCTTCCGACACACGCTTCCGGCAGCCGGTTCCCGGTCGCTCGCGACGGGCGAGATTGTTCCACGTGAAACATATTGCATGCGCCTTGAAATCTCTGCTACATTGCGCGCTTCCGCACTCTCGACGAATGGGGGCATTTTTTGGCACGAGTCATCGCCGTTGCCAACCAGAAGGGCGGCGTAGGAAAAACCACGACAGTCGTCAACTTAGGTGCCTCACTCGCAGCCGCCGAACAGCGAACCCTCATCATTGACTGTGATCCCCAGGCCAACACAACCAGCGCACTAGGATTTCCCAAGGATCCAGCCCGCCGAACGCTCTATCAGGTCCTAGTTCTCGACGAAGTCACTGAGCGCGTCATAATCGGCACAAAGGTCGACCGCCTCGAACTTATCCCCTCGGACAAGAACCTCGTTGGGGCCTCGGTCGAGCTCGTTTCGGCCGAGGAGCGCGAGTACCGCCTCAAGCGCGCGATCAAGGGCCTTCAAGACAGATACGCGTTCGTCTTGATCGATTGTCCCCCCGCACTCGACCTACTGACTCTGAACGCCCTGGCGGCCGCCGACGCGATTCTGGTTCCAATCCAGTGCGAGTACCTGGCGCTCGAAGGTGTCTCTGAACTCCTCGACACGCTCATGCGCCTCAGGCGCACTGTGAACCCGTCGCTTGCCATCGAAGGGATTCTGCTGACCATGTACGACGACCGCACAACGCTATCGAGGCAAGTTGCTTCGGACCTGCGCAGCTTCTTTGGCTCGCAAGTATTTGAAACAACTATACCTAGGAATGTCCGGCTGGCCGAGGCGCCAAGCCACGGCCTTCCCGTGATGTTCTACGACATACATAGTAAAGGAGCAGAGAGCTACATCCAACTTGCAAAGGAGGTCATTGCCAATGCCCAGAAACGCGTTGGGCAAGGGTCTGAGCGCATTGATTCGGGAGCCGGAGCCGCCTCCGCCGCCAGTGCAGGGGCCGCTCGAAGCTCCCCTTCCTCCGGCAGCGTCGTTGCCGACCGGAGCAGCAGTAGCGGTAGCGGCGGCCCGAGCACCGGCGCGTGAGGGCCTGGTCCAAGTCGATATTGACCTGATCGATCCAAGCCCCTACCAGCCGCGCACGCGTTTTCGCGAGGAGACCCTCGAAGAACTGGCGCGCTCGATCGAGACAAGCGGCATCGTCCAGCCCCTGGTTGCCAGAAAGCGCGGCGAGCGATACCAGCTGATTGCGGGCGAACGCCGCTGGCGTGCCGCCCAGCGAGCCGGGCTGAATCGCGTTCCCGTCGTGCTGCGCGAGGTCCCCGAGGAACTGGCGCTCGAGATGGCGCTCGTCGAAAATCTTCAGCGCGAGGATCTCAATCCGATCGAACAGGCGCGCGCGTTCGAGCGCCTGATGGACGAGTTCGCCTTGACCCAGGAGCAAGTTGCCGAACGCACCGGCAAAGATCGCGCCACGATCGCCAACTCTGTTCGCCTGCTGCGCCTGGAAGAGGCGATCCAGCAACTCCTCGAGGACAATCGCATTGCCGCAGGTCACGCCCGCGCCCTTTTGGGCATCGCCGATTCGGCGAAGCGCGTGGCCCTGGCGCGAAGGATTGCCCGCAACGGAATGACCGTCCGGCAAGTCGAACGCGTTGCTGCGCGCAGCGCGAAACCCGGCACGCCGCCCACGCCCTGGCAGATGGATCCCAACACCAAGGCGGCGCTCGAAGAGCTCGAGCGACATTTCGGCACGCGCGTTATGATCCATCCGATCCAGGCCGGGCGTGCCGGTCAACTCATCTTTGAATACTACGATCAGCAAGATCTGACGCGCCTGTACGACCAGCTGATCGAGAAGCGGTAAGCGCCAAGCGCACGCCGGCGCCCGAGCGAACCGAACTGTGGCCTGGAACATTTTCGACCGCAACAAACAAGCGTCCGGGGAATGGAGCGGCTTTCTCGAGCAGGGCGCTCGCATCGAGGGAAAGCTCGAATTACCCGGGACCTTCCGCATCGACTCGCGGGTGAAGGGGAGCATCGTCTCCGAGCATGTGCTGATCGTCGGCGAGCGCGGGTCGATTGAAGGAGACATCTCGGGTAATCTGATCACGATCGGCGGGCGCATGGAGGGAACGATTCAAGCGCGCAACCGGGTGGAGATTCAGACGCGCGCGATCGTCACCGGCGAAATCCAAACGCCCTGCCTCATCATCGAGCCCGGCGCTATGTTCGAGGGCCGCTGCCACATCGTCACTGCTCAGGACCCCTCGAAACCGATCACGATTCCGATTCGCTCGATTGGCACCCGCACGTAGAACCGGCCGTCTCGTCCCCGCGTGCCGCCAACGAGAACTTCACGAGCTCTGGGCTATAATCGCGGTGTCGACAAGGGGGAAAATCGCTTTGGCGGAACGCATTCGGTTGACTGAAGCTGCCAAAGCCGCCGGTTGAGCTGCCAAACTGAGTCCCAGTTTGTTGGACTCTGTGTTGAAGCGCCTGCCGCGGCCCACCGACCCGGATCTTCTCGTTGGTTTTGAGACCAGCGACGATGCAGGGGTGTATCGGCTCACCGACGAGATTGCTCTCGTGCAGACCGTGGATTTTCTCACGCCCATCGCGGATGATCCGCGCACGTACGGCCAGATTGCCGCCGCGAACTCGCTGAGTGACGTTTACGCCATGGGAGGCCGGCCGATCTCGGCGCTGTCCGTGCTGGGATTTCCGGCCTCGGGTGCGCCGGAAACGCTTGAGAGCATTCTGCGTGGCGGGCTCGATAAGATGAACGAGGCGGGCTGCACGATCGTGGGCGGCCATTCGATTCGCGACGACGAACTGAAATTCGGTTATGCCGTGACGGGCCTGATCCATCCCCTGCGCATCTGGCGCAATGTGGGCGCGCGCCCGGGCGACGTCCTGATTCTGACAAAGCCCTTGGGAACGGGGGTCATCGCCACGGCCTTGAAGAGGGGCCGTGCCGAATCGGCGTGGGTAGACGCGGCGGTCGCTTCCATGACCCGCTTGAATCGCGACGCCGCCGACGCGCTACGCGAACTTGAGAATGGCCCTCGAACCCCGGTGCATGCGGTGACCGACATTACCGGTTTCGGTCTGCTGGGTCACGGCCGGGAAATGGCGCTCGGCAGCGGCGTTTCCGTCACGATCGACCACCAAAGCATCGGCTACTTGCCCGGGGCCCTCGAGGCGGCCCGCGCAGGGTTCTTCTCGGGCGGCCTCGAGAACAACCAGCATTTCCTCGAAGGCTGCGTCGAATTCGGTCCCGACGTTCCCGAGGCCTTTCGTGCGCTCCTCGTCGACCCGCAGACCTCGGGAGGCTTGCTCGCGGCCATCGATCCCGAGCCGGTCGAGCGCATAATCGACTCACTCGAGCGCAAGAACATCGGGGCGCGCGTAATAGGGACGGTCGCTGCCAGGGGATCTCCATTAATCTCGGTTACCTAAATTGGTCATGACGAACAGTAAACGAGCCGGCGCGAGGCCCTGGCGGTTCGCGCGGGCCCGCATGCTCGATCCGTTCTCGCGGGATCGGAACCCCGTGCTTCCAACATGGACCCCGTAACTCACGGAATCACGGGCGCGCTTCTCGGCAAAGCCTATTTCTCGAAACGCGAGGCTCGCGTGACGATCTTTGCGGCCACGCTCGGCGCGGTTTTTTCCGACATCGACGTCGTTGCCGAGGCCTTTTCGCGCGATCCCATGGCCATCGTCAAATACCATCGCGGCATCACCCATTCCTTCTTCGGCTTGCCCTTCTTCGCCTTGGGACTGGCCTGGCTGACATGCTGGGCCACGCGGCGGTGGAAAATCCCATCCCCATCCTTGGCCATGTTGACGCTGGTCTACGGCGTCGGAATTCTGAGCCACATTCTTCTGGACGGCATGACCTCGTTCGGAACGCGCATGTGGACACCCTTTTCCGAGCGCCGCGTGGCCTGGGACTGGCTGTTTATCATCGACGTGACGCTTACCTCGATCGGACTGCTGCCGCAACTCCTAGCCTGGATTTATCGCGACCGGGCGAAGAGCGCCCATCGCGCCGCATGGTTGTGGCTTGCCTATACGCTGGCCCTCAGCGCGGTCTGGGCGGCGGCGCGCCGAGTCGACTCGCCGTTCAGCGCCTGGGCCGGAGCAGCTGCTTCGCTCATGGTGGCAATTCTGTTTTTCGCTCCGGCCCTCGGCGGCTCGGGATTCCGCCTTTCGCGAGCGGCGTGGTGCCAAACGGGCGTGCTGGCCATGATCGCCTACCTCGGCGCCTGCGGGGTCGCACATCATGTTGCGCTCAGCAAGGTGAAAGAGTTTGCCGCCGAGAACCATCTGGACGTTGTGCGCATGGGCGCCTTGCCCGTGCCGCCGTGTCTGCTCGACTGGGGCGATGCCATTCGCGTACCGAACGGGGTGTACCAAGCGCGATTCGACCTGCGCGACTCGAACCCGCCCGATTTTCAATTCCATCCCGATTCTCCGCCCGACGCCTTCACGGCGCGCGCCCTCGAACTGCCAGAAGTTCATCTGTACTGGAACTTCGCGCGGTTCCCCGTCATCCGCGCTTCGATCGAAGATGACCGCCACATCGTCAACTTCGGTGAAAATCGTTTCGTCAGCAGGAGCCGGGGGCCTCAGCCATTCACCTATAGTGTGGTGTTCGATGCCTCGGGCAAGGTGATCGAGCAGGGCTGGTTGCGCAATGGCATGTTCCTGCGCAACATGCAAAAACCGGCGCCCCCTTCGGGCAATGCACGATGAAAATCCTCATCTTCAGCGATATTCACGGAGATATTCGCTCCCTGGAACGAATCGTGACCCGGCCCGCGGACCTGTACATCGCCGCCGGAGACCTCTCGACGTTTGGGCGCGGACTCGACCGTTGCGCGGAAACCCTGAAGCCGCTCGGCGAGCGATTGTGGTTGCTCCCGGGGAATCACGAGAACCACGCGCAAACGCGCGCATTGTGCGGCCAGTTCGGCTTCGTCGATTTTCACCGGCAGGTGCGTGAGCTCAACTCAGCGAACGGCAGCAGCTATTGGGCGGGGCTCGGCTACAGCAATATCACGCCGTTTAACACGCCGGGCGAGTATGCGGAGAATGAAATTTCGGCCGCCCTGAGCTTGTTTGAAGGCAAGAAGCCGCTTTACCTGGTTGTGCATTTCCCGCCGCGGGACACCAAGCTCGACGAAATTGCGCGCGGCAAACACGCCGGAAGCCCGGCTTTGCGCGAATGGGTGGAGCGCGTCGAGCCTGCCTTCCTGTTCTGCGGGCACATTCACGAAACGGCCGGGCTCAGCGACCGGCTCGGAGCGACCGAATGCATCAATGTTGGGAAGCAAGGATATGCGGTCGAGATCTAGCCAGCGCGGAGTGATGGGCTCACTGGTTCGCCGGAGACTTCTTTGTGGCGGGATAAATCACCAGGTGGCGGCGGTCGCCGGAACCTTCGCTGATCGTGCGCACGCCGGGCGCGCCGCTTAATTCAAGGTGGATGGTACGGCGGTCGCGCGAGGACATGGGATTGAAGCGGAATACCTGGCCCGTTTCGCGGACACGCTGGGCGGCAACACGCGCGGAAAGCTTGAGCTCGTCCAGGCGCGAGGCGCGAAAGTCGGCGCAATCGAAGTGGACGCGATCGTGCAGCTCGGGCTCCAGGCGCAGCCAGCGGTGGGCCAGATACTCGAGCGCCAGCAATAGTTCGCCATTGCGCGCAAGAAGAATCTCCTCATCTCCGCCCGTGAAGCGAACGACGACGTCGGCCGCGCCCTGGCGACCGTCCGCCGTACCGTCCTCGACGACGCCCGCCGGCGAATCGGAGGGACCTGCGATCTCGTATTTCGCCTCGAGGTTCATTTGCCGCAGCGTCAGATCGAGGAAGGTCCGCAAGCTCTCCGTTACGCGGCCGGGATCGAGCCTGGCGGACGGGTCGGGATGCCGCCGCGCTCCACTTCTCCTCGGTGGCCTGGAAGGCTGGGCTTCGCTCATGCCGTCTTCTTTTTCTTGAACTTGCTTCGCGACGGGAGCGGCTGGGTGCGGTTCAGATAAAACTGCTGCCCGACGCCTACCAGATTGCTCGTGAACATGTACAGGTTCAGCCCACTCGACAACGTAAAGAAAAACGCGGCAAACATCAAGGGCATCCACATGGTCATCTTCTGCTGCGCGGGATCGGTGGCCACTTGCGGCGTCATCTTGGTCATCAGATACATGGTGATGGCCATGGCGATGGGCAGAATATAGTAGGGATCCTTGGCCGACAGGTCGTGGATCCACAAAATCCACGGCGCGTGGCGTAACTCGATCGCGCCTATCAGCGTGCGCCAGAGCGCCCACCAGATGGGCATCTGCAACAGCATGGGCAGGCAGCTACCCATGGGGTTGATACCTTCACGCTGGTAGACGGCCATCACTTCTTCGTTCATCTTCCGTTTGCGGGGATCGGTCATCCCGTATTTCTTGTAGCGATCCTGGATCGAGCGGATTTCCGGCGCGACCTTTTGCATCTTCTGCATCGAGCGCCAGCTCGTCATGCGCAGCGGGAAGAGCGCGAAGTTGATGATCAGCGTGAGAACCACGATGACCCAACCGTAGTTCGGAATGTAGCGATAGAGCCATTGCAGAAAGAACAGCAGGGGCTTCGCAATGACGCCCGTCCAGCCGAAATTCACCAAACCTTCCAGCGACGGCTGGACCTTGCCCAGCAGCGCGAGATCCTTCGGGCCAACGTACATGGTCACGCGCAGCGGAACCCCCTGGGCACTGCCGGCTGCCATTTCCGCCACGGGCTCGCTTTCCTGTTTCCCGTCGACCGTGACTGTTCGGTTTTTCGTCCAATTCCACAACGAAAAATCGGCCGTGCCGTTCGGAATGAAGGCGGCGGCGAAAAACTGATCTTCAATGCCGGCCACTTCGAGCGGCCCCGACACCAGGGCGGGTTGGCTCTGGTTTCCGGAAACGCCCAGCTTCTTGTAGGGCAAAAGGTTCAGCTTGCCGCCTTGCTGGTAGAAGACGTTGACAAGCTGCGCCGCGCGATACGCTTCCTTGTCGCCGAACCCACCGCGCCAGGCCAGCCCGGCCACGAGCGGCCGACCATCGATCGAGGCGGAAGTTTCTACGGTTAGCTGATAGTTCTGGTTGAAATCGAGTTTCTTACTGACCACCAGATGGCCATCGCTGAAATGCAGCAGAACGCTGATCGGCGCCGCGAACTGTGTCTGACCGGGCGAGCTTGGCGCAGGCGTAGTCTCCAGCTGATAGAGCTCTGTGTTGGCCTTCAACTCAAGCTGCGTGTCCGACAGCAGAATCGAAAAGGGCCAGCCAGATTCCTGGGCGGCCGCGGAGTTGACCAGATCAAGCGGCCGCGGCGGCTTTTCGTCGTTCAGATACTGCTTCAGTTGCCAGCTGTGGATCACGCCGCCGCGATTGGAGATTTCGATGTGATAGAGAGGACTGTCGACGGTGACGAGCTTCTCGGCCGCCGCACGCGCGACGGGGGTGTTGCGCGGAACCTCAGCCGGCGGCGGCGCGGTCGGCCGCCCCGGCAGGGGCCCCGCTTCGCCGGGCGCCTGCTGTTCCGACGCTTCTCCTGTTCCTTTTTCCAGCGAGGGTAGGGGCGAAAAGTAATGCGACCAAATGAAGAGAATTGCCAGCGCAATGATGACAAAGGCAACAACGCGGACCTGCTCGGACGTTTCGTTCACAATTTCCGCCCGTTCAGGAGCCTCGGCTCCGACAAGGAAATCATCGGGGCGCTCGGCTGTAGCCCGTGCCCACGATCCCGATTCTCAGCACATTCTTCCGGGTCCGGCACGGGATCGAAACCGCCCTTCGTAAACGGCCGGCATCGCAGCAAGCGCTTCGCGGCAAGTGCGATTCCGCGGCGCACGCCATGCCTGGTGACGGCCTCTACGGCGTAGTTCGAACAAGAGGGATAGAACTTGCACGCGCCGCCCAAGAACGGCGAGAGGAAGACGATGTAAAAGCGCAGAAACGCAAGCAGGACCCAAGCGGGCAAGCTCACCGGCGAGCGCCGAGATTTCGGCGTCAACGACCTGGGCGCCTCGCGGAAGGCAACAAGCGCAGCAGTTCCCTGCTCAGAGCGGCGAAGTTCCCCGTCGCAACAGAACCGCGCGGGTGTATCACGATATCCCATCCCGGCTCAATCTCTCCTTGCTGTAACCGAATCATTTCGCGAAGGCGGCGGCGGATCCGGTTGCGCCGAACCGCGTTTCCCAGCCCCTTCTTGACGCTCCAGCCAAACCGGCTGAACTCGAGGGCATTCGAGCGAACAAAAACCGTGAATTGCTCGCTTGATCGGCGCCGCGCGTCCGCATAGACCGCGTCGTATTCGGCCCGGGTTAGCAGCCGAAACAAGCGCGGAAACGAGCGGCGTCCCGCTTCAGACCCGCGTGAGGCTGTGGCGCCCTTTCCTGCGGCGTTGCGCAAGGACCTTTCGTCCACCTGGGCTCTTCATGCGTGCGCGGAAGCCATGCTTCTTGTGACGCCTGCGCACATGAGGTTGATACGTCCGCTTCGGCAAAGAGGTTTCTCCTGTGCTTGGTTATCCGCTGTCCGAGCTGCCCTGTCTGAATCTTGGAAGCACCTGCCGGAGTGTGCGCCGCGAAGGCGACTCCGCTCTCCGCGGCTCAGAAAGAAATCGCGAGGGCGAGTCAAAGCGCTAGTGTAGTCGAGCAACAACGAACGGTCAAGAAACACGAACACTCCGGGCAGGGCCGTCTGCCCCGCGCGGCTCTTGGGCGCGTCGGGGCCAGAGACATACCCGAACTCCGTACGCCAATGCGGGGTTGCGGGATGAGCACCACCTTACGAAGCCGCTCCTTTCACCGACCGCTGTCGCATTAAAATGTCCAGGAGGGGCGCTATGGGTGTCTCTTCCTCTGTAGTACGCCGGAATCGACCTTCTTATTCTGAGTTCGCACACGAATTTCTTTACCCCCGCCAACCGCTCATCATTACCGGTGGGCTGGACAACTGGAAGGCTCTCACCCGCTGGACACCGCAATTCTTCAAGGCAAAATACGGCTCGGTCCGGCTCGACGTAGAGAATCAACCGTACACGCTGGGCGGCTTCTTACCGGAGAAGAAGGATGGTTCGCCGCTGACACTGGGCGAATTCATTGACCTCGTGGTGGCCTCCTCGGAGGCCAACCCGGCCCCGTATTTGCGCAATGTTCACCTTGAGAAATTCCTGCCGGAACTGAGCGCGGACGTCCAACCGGTGCCCGACTACTTTCAACCGAACTGGCTCGCAGGACCGTTGGCCAAACCGCTTGACACGCGACTGCACGGCGGAGGTTTCGAGTTGTACATCGGCGGAACGGGGGGAAAATTTCCCGTCCTGCACTACGATACCTGGCATATCCATACTTTCTTGTCGCAAATCTACGGCATCAAGAAATACACGCTGTTCGCGCCGGACCAGACGCCGTTCCTATATGCCCGAGGCCATCAGTCGGAAGTGGACCTCGAGAATGTGGACCTCGGGAAATTCCCGTTGTTTGGCCAGGCAAGGCCCGTTTCTCTTGATCTCGGTCCCGGAGAGATCCTGTTCGTACCCGCAGGCTGGTGGCACACAGCGAAAATCCTTACGCCCTCGATCACCATTTCGGCAAGCCGCGTCAACCAATCGAATTGGCGCGACTTCTCGGGGGACCTGAAAGCGCGGGCGCCGCTCTACAAACGTCCCATCGTCGCGACGTATCTCGCCAGCCTGCACCTCTATCACACCCTCGCGCATAATGGGAGGTGAAGGAGGAAAACGGCTGCGATTCCTGGACGGAACTGTTGCTGTCTTTACACCAGTCTTTCAAATTCCGCTTCTAAAACGTGGTTTCCAGGGGCGCAACTCTGGTACGTTCGTAATGTTGACCCGCCGGGTCGCGGCGGCTACCCTCGGGTCGACAATTTAAAAGAGGCACTGGCCAGGTCGGCAAGAGGAGGGTGTGTACTGTTTGGACACACACCCTGAAGATTTTCCTCTTGACGGCAGATGAGCCGCATAGACTCCCCGCCGAGCACTACAAGTGTGCTCGGAGGGGACCATGTCTAAGTGGCTCATGGTGGTTGTGTTGGTACTGTTGGTTCTTACGGCTGCGGTTGGTCTAAGGTCATTCGCGGCTGGATCGTGGAGTTCGGGAATCTCTGTAAATTCATCCACGATCACAATGGCGCCGACCGGCGCACCACCGCCGCCAATTCCGTGGGGCGATTAGAAACTAGAAATCTAGCCTAGACGGAAACGGCGGGCCAGGCCTAGAATAGAGCGCTATGCTTGGCTCATATTTCGGGGCAGTTTGTCTTGCCAGCATCCTTCTGGAATGCTATGTGGTGGTGTGTTCAGTATACCGAAGACACTTCGTTAGTGAACTGCCCATAAACATCTACATGCTCTCGGCAGCGGGTGTGACCTGTGGGCTCTCGTTTTGCATCTATCGGTTCGGCTATTCGTCCCGGCAGTATGGCTATTATTACTACTATACGGACCTCCTCCTCACCATCCTGATGTTCTGGGTCATCATTCATTTCTACCAAGAAGTCTTTAAAGAGATGTGCGTCAGCCGCTATGTTCGAGTGGCTGCCGTGCTTCTGCTCCTGGCTACGGCCTTCTTTTCATATTTGGTCGTGCATCAGAATCGCAATCATCTTCTGACCATGCGGTTAGTCGTCGAAATCGGCCAGAATCTCTATTTCATCGGCGTGGTCCTGACCTATCTTCTTTGGGGCGCCGTGGTCAAGCTTCGGGAGACGCGCACCCGTCTGGTCCAGCTCGTGCTGGCATTGGGCGTGTATTTCAGCGCGACCGCATGCAGCTATGCCATCGGCAATCTTTTCCCGCATTTATACTTGCCGTTCTTGCGCTACTTGCTGCCGGCATTTGGGGTGTGGCTGCCGGCTGCCTGGGCGTATACGTTCACCAAGGTGCCAGACAACGCGCGCATGGTTGCCGGAGCGCTCCTAGCGAGGGCCCGATGATTGCAGCGCTGATTTTCGTCATATCGACCGCTACCCTGCTCCAGTTCTTCGTTCTGCATTGCCGCGCGATTCTGGCGCACAGCAGCACCATCGAGCTGTCCGATCGCGTCCGCGATCTGACCGGCATCACAAACCAGCACGTGGGTGCCGGCGAGTTCCACCGACTTCTGCAGCTTGTGCGCCTGTGCCCGGAGCGCGGGGATGACCGCAAGGAAATTCGCGTTGTGCGCGCATACTACGCGTTCCTCGCCATCCTCGGCCGCGCGACGCAGGCGATTGTCCCCAGCATTGCCACCTGGACCGAGACCGAGCAGCGCTGTTGCTCTTACTTTGCGGCCGTTGCGCTCGACCGGCGAATCTCCTACAGCCGCGATCTCTTCAGCCAACAGGTAGCCGACCGTCTCTGAATCTCCCCCGGGATCCGATTCACATCGTTCAACCGATGACAAACTGCTCGAATGCTACTATTTGCGGGGAGGCCAGAAACGCTCGACCAGCTGTCCATGCGAACACGACTTGAACAATCCGTTCTCGAGTATATCCGCTCTGAGCGCCTGCTTTCCCCGGGCGACCGCGTGGCAGTCGCCGTCTCGGGCGGTGGCGATTCTGTCGCGCTGCTGCGGATCCTTGAACGGATCCGCGTCGATTTGGGCGTGACGCTGGCGGTTGTCCATTTCGAGCACGGGTTGCGCGGCGCCGACTCGGAACTGGACGCGCAGTTCGTCGCTGATCTCGCGCGCTCGCACGGCCTCGAATTCATCCTGGAAGGAGCCGATGTCGCCGCCGAGGCCCGGCGCAAGCGCTGGAATCTTGAAGATGCGGCGCGACGGCTTCGTTACTCGTTTTTCAAGCGTTTGATCGACGAGGGCCGCGCGACGCGGTTGGCCGTCGCGCACACGGCGGACGACCAGGCGGAGACCGTTCTCGCCCACATCATTCGCGGCACTGGCCCAACCGGCCTCGCCGGTATTTACCCGTTAACCGACGACGTGCGACGACCCCTGCTTTCAATTCGCCGGCAGGACCTGCGCGACTACCTGGTACACCTGGGCCAGCCCTGGCGCGAGGACTCGACCAACACCGACCAGCGCCGTCTCCGCGCTCGGGTCCGCGCTCAGCTTCTGCCCGCGCTCGAACGCGGTTTTTCGCCTCGCGCGGTTCGGCATTTGTGCGATCTCGCGCGTCTCTCCCGCGAGGAGCAGATCTTCTGGTCAGCTCTTGTCGGAGAGCGATTTGAGGCTTTGGTTCGCGCCGCGGGTTCGCGGCTTGAGATCTCGACAAATGACCTCCTCGATCCCTATGGCTCCTGGCCGCGCGGCCGGGGCCGGAAGGAAAGCGCCAACGCCGAATCCTCGCCTTGGCGCGCGCTCTCGGAACGCTTGCTCCGCCGCATCTACGAAGCCCTGCGAGGCGACTGTCGCGGACTCGCCTCCCGCCACGTCGCGCAGCTGATCCGTCTTTGCCGCGACTCGACGAGCGGCCACCAGGTGGCCCTCCCAGGCGGGATCGTGGTCGAACGCGTCTTCAATGACCTTGTCTTCTCCCGGTCGAGCGGAGTCGCCCGGAGGACAGGCGCGGCCCCCATTTGCGAGGGGTACCGATATATCCTGGACATTCCGGGCAAGGATGAGACCGTCGTCTCCGTTCCGGAAATGGGCGTTCGTTTTCGCCTGAAACTCGTTGACTGGACCCAAGCGCGGAGCGAAACTAACAGCGATAGTTCGGTTTTGGACGCCGATTCCGTCCGCGCTCCGCTGATCCTGCGGAACTGGCACCCGGGCGACGCATATACACCGTGCGGGCGCCGCCAGCCTCGGAAGCTCAAGCAGATGTTCTTGGCTGCTCGAGTCCCTTCGGGCGCCCGAAGGACCTGGCCTTTGCTCGAAAGCGCCGGCCGTGTCATTTGGGTTCGCGGAATGCCCCTCGCGGAGGGTTTCCGGGCGAGTGACCGCACCAGAATCGGGATGAGGGTTGAGGAAGACCCCGTATCTGCTGGGCTTGCGGGCGAGGGGGAATCAGGCTGCTGCATACGGCCGGCCCGGCCCTGCATCTAATTACTGGTCGTGGTTACTCGGGCGAACCCTGCTTTCGAACCCGGCCCGACAATGAGGTAGAATAGAGACGTGAATTCAACTGTAAGAACGATCCTGTTTTGGCTGTTGATGATTGTCCTGGCCGTGGTCCTCTGGAAGATGGCGTCAACCGGCGGGCAATCAGCGCATGAGGACGAGCCACCTTACTCGAATTTCCTTGAGAAGGTGGACTCCGGCCAAGTCAAGGACGTCAACATCTTCATTTCTCAGAACAGTTCGGAACTGCAGGGTGAGTATCAGAACGGCACGAAGTTCCACGGCGTAACGATCGCCAACACCGCCATCCCCGAACTCGTAAAGAACATGGCGACGCAGCACGTCGTCTACAATTATAAGGAAGTGAACAACGGCAATTGGATCAGCTTCCTGATCAATTTCGCGCCGCTCCTTCTGCTGGTCGCCTTCTGGATTTTCATGATGAAGCAGATGCAGGCCGGCGGAAATAAGGCGCTCAGCTTTGGCAAATCGCGGGCCCGTTTGCTCACCGCCCAGCAGAAGAAGGCCACCTTCAAAGACGTGGCGGGAATCGACGAAGCCAAGGAAGAGCTGTACGAGATCATCGACTTTCTAAAAGATCCACAAAAATTCCAGAAGCTCGGCGGACGCATTCCGAAGGGCGTGCTGCTCGTGGGACCTCCCGGTACGGGCAAGACTCTCTTGGCGCGCGCCATTGCCGGCGAGGCAAACGTCCCCTTCTTTTCCATTTCCGGGTCCGACTTCGTCGAGATGTTCGTCGGCGTGGGCGCAAGCCGCGTGCGCGACCTCTTCGAACAGGGCAAGAAGAACGCGCCCTGCATCATATTCATCGACGAGATTGACGCCGTCGGACGCCACCGCGGGGCTGGGCTTGGCGGCGGCCATGACGAGCGCGAGCAAACCCTCAATGCGCTGCTGGTTGAAATGGACGGATTCGAATCGAATGAAGGCGTGATCCTCATCGCGGCCACCAATCGGCCCGACGTCCTCGATCCCGCTCTGCTGCGCCCGGGCCGCTTCGATCGCCGCGTCGTCGTTCCGCGGCCGGACGTCAAAGGTCGCGAGGAGATCCTTCGCGTTCACACGCGCAAAGTTCCCATCGCCGATGATGTCGATCTCTCCGTGATCGCGCGAGGAACTCCGGGATTTTCCGGCGCCGATCTCGCCAACCTCGTCAACGAATCCGCGCTGTGGGCCGCTCGGCAGAACCGCAAATTTGTCAGCATGGCCGATTTCGAGATGTCCAAGGACAAGGTCCTGATGGGCGTCGAGCGCAAATCGATGATCCTGTCCGACGAGGAGAAGCGCAATACCGCCTATCACGAGGCTGGTCACGCGCTGGTAGCGGCCATGACTCCGGGCGCCGACCCGCTGCATAAGGTGACCATCATTCCGCGCGGCATGGCTCTCGGCGTCACCATGCAGTTGCCCATCGACGACAAGCACACCTACACGAAGGAATTTCTGGAATCGCAACTGGCCGTGCTGATGGGCGGACGCGCCGCCGAAGAAATCTTTCTGCATCACATTACCACCGGCGCCGGCAACGACATCGAACGCGCCACGGAAATCGCCCGGCAGATGGTCTGCGAGTGGGGCATGAGCCCACTCGGTCCGCTGACCTTCGGCAAGAAGGAAGAAGCCATCTTTCTCGGCCGCGAAATCGCTCAGCACCGCGACTACTCGGAAGATACGGCGATCAAGATCGACGGCGAGGTGCGCGGAATCGTGGGCATGGCATACACGCGAGCGCGCAACATCCTCGAAACCTATCGGGACGCTCTTGAGCGCGTTGCGCAAGCGTTGCTCGACCGCGAAGTCCTGGACGCCGCGGAACTGAAGCTCCTCATCGAAGGCAAGCCCTTGCCGGAGAAGCCTTCCGGTCCGCCGACGGCTCCGCCGCTGCCGAGCAAGGAACCGCAGCTCACCCTTCGCCCAGAGCCGCGGCCCATCCCCGGCCTAGCCAAGGGCGAAAAACCAGCCCCAGCCTGACGCAGTCGCTCGGCCGATATTAGGGACGGGCTGCGTAGACGATGTTGAACGGAGTCTCCGTCGCGCGCCTGAACTCGGTGAATCCGGCCGCCTTTACGACTTCGCGGATGCGCGCTTCGCCGGCTTGCGCTCCCAGGCAGAGCCCGACCTCCTGCGATCGCGAGCACGGCGTGCAGAGCAGGGTTGAAAACGAGTAATAAACCCGGCCCACCGGATTCAGGTTGTCCTTGAGCTCATCATTCGCAAAGGGCTCGACGATCATCCACGTGCCGTCTTTCGCGAGGGACTGCCGAACGTGTTTGGCGGCCCCAACCGGATCGCCCATGTCGTGCAAGCAATCAAATACGGCGACGAAATCGTAGTCGCCGCCCGGAAATTCCTTGGCTTTCGCCACGCTGAAGGTCACACGGTCGGCGAGACCTTGGCGCTTGGCGGCCTCGCGAGCCGCCTCAACCGACTTGTCGTGGTAGTCGAATCCGAAGAATTGCGATTTGGGAAACGCCTTTGCCATCAGCAAAGTGGACGCACCCTTGCCGCACCCGACATCGGCAACACGCGCCCCCGCCTCCAGCTTCTCCTTCACCCCGCCTAGCGCCGGAATCCAGGAGCTGACCAGGTTCGCCGCATACCCGGGGCGGAAGAACTTCTCGCATCCGTGAAAGACGCCGTCGTCATGCTCGTGCCAACCCATGCCTGCGCCGTTTCGAAAGGAGTCGGCAATTCGCGGGACCGCTGCCAGCGAGGCCAAGGCGAGTTCGAACGCACCGGGAAGGTAGGCTGGGCTGTCCTCGTTCGCCAGCGTAAACGCCTGCTCGGGGGTCAGGCTGAACTTCTCTGTCTTTGGATCGTAGGTCACGTAGCCGCCCGCCGCCTGCGAGGCCAGCCACTCCCGAAGATAGCGCTCGTCGCTTTTTGTCTTTGCGGCCAGCTCGGCCGACGTCATCGGCCCCCCGGCCAGGGCTTTGTACAGCCCGAGCTTCTCGCCAATCACAACCATCCCAGTGTGCACGGCGGCTCCGAGATCGGTCACAAACCGGCCGATGAATAGATTGAGCTTGTCCATATCCAGTTCAGGGCGCATTGCACTAGCCATGTCATTTTCCTCCGTATCAATAGTCGAACCCTTGTTCCCCCCTGCACACACTCCAATCGACAAGCAGAGCGTCTCCAAGGAATGGGCCTTTACTTCAACGTCCGTCAGGGAGGAGGCTTGCGCCAAGCCTCTCGCATTTCCCGGATCGAGTCAATCACGATTTGCGGTGGAGAACGCATGATTCTGCAGGCGTCCTGCTGACGGGGTCGATTGACAGGCGGAGTTCCCTCCCGCTACGCTCGGACGCATGAAAGTCATTGTCGCAGACAAGATCAGCGAACGCGGAATCGAGCTGCTCCGTGAACCGGGCTGGGACATTGTCATCGCGCCCGGCGCCGCGGCGCTGCCGGCTGAAATAGTCAGCGCAGACGCCCTGATCGTCCGCAGCGCGACGCGCCTTACCGGCGAGCTCCTGGCCAAAGCCGATCGGCTCAAGGTCGTTGGCCGGGCCGGCGTCGGCGTCGACAACATCGATGTCGAGGCGGCTACCGATCGCGGGGTTCTCGTCATGAACACGCCGGGGGGCAACAGCGTTAGTGTTGCCGAGCACACCCTCGCGCTGATGCTGGCGCTTGCTCGATCGGTGCCGCAATCGAACGCTGCAATTCATGCCGGCCGCTGGGAGAAATCCTCCGCCTCGGGGACCGAGCTGCGCGGCAAGACGCTTGGCCTGATCGGGTTTGGCCGCGTAGGAAGGGAGGTGGCGCGCCGCGCGCGTGCGCTCGAAATGGAATTGCTTGCGCACGACCCCTACGTAACGGCAGCCGCGGGGCGCGAGCTCGAAGTTCAACTTGTCTCGCTCGAGGAACTCCTTCGTCGAAGCGACGTGGTTTCGCTGCACACCTCGCTCAGTTCGTCGACGGAAAAAATGATCGATGCGGCGGTTCTCGCGAAGATGAAACGCGGCGCGCGGCTGATCAATTGCGCCCGGGGAGAGTTGATCGACGAAGCGGCACTCGCCCAGGCGCTGCGCTCGGGCCAGCTCTCGGGGGCCGCTCTGGACACCTTCTCCGTCGAGCCGCCAAAGGATTCTCCGCTTCTCGGCCTGGCCGGTCTGATCGCCACGCCGCACATTGCTGGCTCGACAGCGGAGGCGCAAGAAGAAGTCGGCACAGCCATCGCGCAACAGGTGCGCGACTATCTCGCCGACGGCCTGATTCGCAACGCCGTGAATATGCCGGCCATCTCGGCGGACGAGTACCGCCGCTTGCGCCCCTACCTCGAATTGGGCGAACGATTGGGCGCGGTGGTTGCCCAAGCCGCGCCGTCGCGCAGCTTCAGTCGCCTGCGCATCCGCTACGCGGGAGAACCGGCCGAGCTGGGCTCGCACGTGATTCGCAGCGCGGTTCTCATGGGGCTGCTCAATTCCGTGCTGGACGAAAAGGTGAACCTCGTCAACGCGGCAAGAACGGCTGCCGAGCGAGGTCTGCTGGTCGAGGAAACTACGCGCCGGCGCGACCGCGGATTTCCGAACACGGTGGAGGTCGCGCTGAGTGACAGCGGGCGCGACCTCACCGTCGAGGGAACCGTCGTGCAGGACGGCTCGCCGCGCATTCTTTCGCTCGACGGCATCGGCCTTGAAGCGCCGCTCGAAGGCACACTCCTGCTTACGCGCAATCGGGACGTTCCCGGGGTGATCGGGCAGATCGGCACGGCGCTCGGCAATCTGGGAGTAAACATTGCAACCTTCGCGCTCGGCCGCCGCGAACCGGTGCGCGGCTCGGAAGCGGTCGCATTAGTTCGGCTCGATGGTGACGTCAGCGCGACCGTCGTGCAAAGCATTTTGGCCATTCCTTCGATCACCGAAGCGCGCCTGGTTCGCTTGCCCGAGACCGCCCGCTCAACCGCTGCCACAACGGCTGACTCTTAGCTGGGGGTGCTCGGTCGACGACAGGGGCGGTGTGATGGGTGACGCCGCTAGAGGATCTGCCGTTCGAACGGTTCGTGTGCCGTCGCGGAAATGACGGAGAACGATTCACGACAATCAGGTACCGGCCAGCCGGTGACGCGGCGGGGTTTTGGCCGAGCGGTCGGCGCCGGAATCTTGCTGGCTCTGGCGGGAGGCCTGTATGCGCTCCGCCGGTGGTATCACTCGCAGGCCACTCCTGCGCGCGTAATCGCCCGAACAGATGAGCTTCCCCTGGGCGGGTCCAAGATCTTTCAATATCCGACCGACACCGCGCCCTGCATCCTGGTGCGCAGGGGCGAGATGAGCTATGTCGCCTATAGCCGTGTCTGTACGCATAATTCTTGCCCCGTGTTCTACCGCGCGGATGAAAACGCGTTCGAATGCCGCTGCCACAACGGCCTTTTTTCGGTTACCGACGGATCTGTCCTCCAAGGGCCTCCTCCGCGCCCGCTGCCGCGCATCCTGCTTGAGATTCGCGGAAATCAGGTCCTCGCCGTGGGCATTGCAAATACGTAACAACCCCCCTGGCTTGCCCTCGAGTCGGCAACCAAACCATGTCACAATGCGTCCGTATAGTCGGGGGATTTCAGGCGGGAGGAACTTGAGGCACGCCTCGAGCGTGTTCCAAGAAATCGAAACGTTCGGGGGCGGAACCCGGACGAAGCGAGGAGCTCTCCACCATGAAAAAGCTTGTGCTTGGCGCGACGCTACTGTTGCTCGTAGGCGCGATCGGTGTCCAGGCTGACCCCAATCCGCCGCTGAAAATCTTCCTTTCGCCAGGCTCCAACATCCCTAAGCCGGACATTATGAAGAACTTGACGGACAAATGCCCGAACGTGTCGATCACCGCAGACCCCCGCAAGTCGGATTTCATGGTCGAGGCTCGCTGGGTCGGCCGATATCAGTTCACGGTCTTCCGGCACGGCGGTGACGCGGTCTACGGCACGCAGACGAGCTTTCTGCACAACGCCGTCAAAGACGTCTGCCACTATATGAATACCCACGCTGCCGAGTAGCGCGCTCTCGGTCGACCGAAGGTAGCCCGTTCAGCGGATCCTGCGTTTTGCCCGGCGTTCATCTGGCAGGTCGAAGAAGGATGGCTGCGCCAGGACCTGGCGGCTCATCCGTCCGCCTGCACGCTGGCCTACTGGCACAAGCCCCTGTTCCGCTCCGGCGCAAAACACGGGAACGACTCCGAAGTGAAGGCGTTTTGGGATGATCTTTACGCGGCCCAGGCGATGGCGACCACAGGACTGCACCGCGCGGCGGTCCGCCGTTCGAAGTAATCAAGCGTTTTCGATCGCAAGGACGCACTGTACTATCGCACTCGGAACGGAGCTCAG
>DASPVZ010000010.1:0-87752 GCA_035622135.1 Candidatus Cybelea sp.
CGCACGCGCGAAACCGGGGCAGCGTGGATTACTAAAGTAGGATTCGACCGGCTTGTTGTGAAGCGCCTCAAGAAAATCGGCTCCGGCTTCCTCCGCCCCGTGCACAACTTCCAGTCCATCGGGCTGGAGAATTGCGGCCATAGGCATCTGCGATTCTCCGAATGACTGGAGCCATCGCCGAACGCTATCAGCATTCGTGCCCACCTCATCTTTGAGCCGCTCCACCTCGCCGAGACTGTCCCTGAAGTCACCAAGAATCGCTCGGCATTCGTCGCAATCAGCCAAATTTTTCATTTCAGATCCCGCCGTTCTTGCAGCTTCCCTGTCGAGCCATCCCATTGCAGGCAAGTCTACTCCTCTCACCAGCTTCGGCAACCGGCTTCGGGAAAACAGATTCGGAAAACGTTGGAGCTATCGGGGTTCCTGCTCTCCTTCTTACCCGCGATCAAAAGGACCAGCTCTACGTTGCATCCGGTAAGAATCTTGGTGTTTATTCGCTGAATGTGCAGGGAAAGCTCGTCGGTTCTGTATCTGCTCGAGAAAAGTTCTTCGTACAGGCTGCGGTGGTAGATCCGGACGGAAGTCTTTATGTGCTTTCCGATGACGGCCCGGTTCCTGTCATTCGCCACCTATCTGCGGATGGCAGACTTCTGCATAAGCTGGATAGCGCGGGCGATGCCCTGTCCGTGTTGTGGTCCGAAGATCAACGTACGAAGGACCAGCAGGTCCAATGGTTCCCTGCAGCAACTCTAACCTTTCTTTTTTCCCCTTGGGTAGACGTATAACTGGAGGATGCGCTCCTACAGGTAAGATGTCAACCCAAAAGAGGGGACCAACTGGACGAGAAACGGTGCCGGTAACGGCGTTACTCAAGGCCCTGCTTGCCTCCTTCACGTTAATCGCCCACGGCAACCCCTTGACCTTCTAGGGAGGGCCGTGTATCTTTGACTCTACTAGAAGCAAATAGGAGAGAGTGAAATGGGAAAGCAGAAACCGGAACTCCCCCAAGGCACGCTGGATATGCTGGTGCTGAAGGCTCTTTCGCTGGGGCCGATGCACGGGTACGGAGTGGGACAGCGCATTGCGCAGCTCGCGGAAGAGATGCTCAAGGTGGAGGAGGGAACGCTGTATCCGGCGCTCTATCGCATCGAGCAGCGCGGGTGGATCAAGAGCGAGTGGGGAGTATCGGAGAATAAACGGCGGGCGCGCTTCTACAGGCTGACGCGCACTGGCCGCAAGCAGTTGGAAGTGGAAGAGGAGAAGTGGTCGCATCTTTCACTGGCCATCGGCAAGGTCCTGCGGACGGCCTGAAGAGAACCATGGGCTGGTTGACGAGACTTGGCACGCGTTTGCGGGCGCTGGGACATGGCGACGAAGTGCATCGCGAGATCGCGGAAGAATGGCAGTTTCACATCGATCTGCGGACCGAAGAGAATATCCGCCGTGGAATGACGCCAGAAGAAGCGCGGCAAAACGCAGAGCGGCATTTTGGAAATAGCGCCTATCTCAAGGATGTGAGCTGGGACGTGCGGGGAGGAGGGCTCGTGGAGACGCTTTGGCAGGATGTTCGCTACGGCCTGCGCGTGCTGCGCAAATCCCCCGGCTTCGCCGCCGTAGCCATTCTTACTCTCGCCCTCGGCGTCGGCGCCAACACCGCCATCTTCAGCCTTCTCGATGCTCTCGTCCTTCGAGATTTGTCCGTGCCTCACCCGGAGCAGCTTGTTCGCTTTGGCGCGCACACACCCGGCGGCGACTACGCGTCCGTCTCGTTGCCAATGTTTGAGGAAATCATGCGCGACCAAGACGTTTTCTCCGGAGCATTCGCTATAGAGGGCGGACCGTTGATGAACGTCGAAACGAACGGCCAACTTACGCGCGCCGTCGTTGATCCGGTCACAGGGACTTATTACTCGGTTCTCGGTGCTACGCCGGAAATCGGACGGCTGCTCGCGCTCTCTGATGTTGACCTCAAGTCTGCCGGGCCCCAACAAATCGCCGTGCTCGGCTACGGCTTTTGGCAACGCCAATTTAACGGAGCGCGCGACGCAATCGGAAAAACTCTCAAAATCGAAAATGTTCCTTTCACCATCATCGGCGTGACGCGCAAAGGTTTCAGTGGGACGAGCGCCGACGAGGAAGACGACATCGTTGTTCCGCTCAACGCGGAGCCGCTGATTTATGGATCGTCGAATGAACAAATAACTCTTCAGCGCCGCGATGTTTTGTGGCTCGACCCCGTCGGTCGCCTCAAACCCGGCGTCACAGTTGACCAGGCTCGTGCGGAGCTCGATTCACTTTGGCCCGCGATTCGCCAAGCCGTTGCGCCTGCAGAAGAAACACGTGTGGCGCGCGACACTTTTCGCTCGCTGCAGTTGACGGTGAAATCCGACGCGACCGGCGGTTCTGATTTGCGAACCAGGTTTGCAAAGCCAGTTTACGTTCTTCTCGGTATCTCGGCCGTTGTGCTGCTGCTCGCGTGCGTCAATCTCGCCAGCCTCATGCTCTCGCGCGCGGCTGTGCGCAATCATGAATTCGGCGTGCGCACCACACTTGGCGCTTCGCGTTCGCGTCTTGCGCAACAACTTCTCGTCGAAAGCATCATGCTTTCGGTAGCGGGAACGGTCGCGGGTTTCTTGCTGGCGAGTTGGGGAAACCACGGGCTGGTCGATTTTCTTTTCCGCCACATCGGCTTGTACGGCTATGTGGGTACGAAAGTGCTCGATCTTTCGCCCAATTTGCGGGTCCTCGGTTTCACTGCTAGCATTGCAATCTTGACCGGCGTCCTCTTCGGCCTTGCGCCTGCCTGGCATGCAACGCGCGAGGATCCGAATTCCGCTCTGCAGCAAAGTTCGCGAACTCTCGGACGCGGCACGGGCATGCTTGGAAAAAGTTTGATCGTCACACAAGTTGCTCTTTCTATCGTTCTTCTCGCTGGCGCAGGACTCTTCATCCGCACACTCGAAAAATTGCGCGAGGTTCAACCCGGTTTTCGAATTGGCGGCGTGCTCCGAGTCGGAGTCTTTCCCAAGCCAGGCGCATTCAAGAATGCTGATCCGCTCACTTATTTCCACGAACTCACCGTCCGCATCTCGCACGTCCCCGGCGTCGTTTCCGCATCGTTCTCGCACGGAGACGTTGGCGGTGGCTATCATTGGCCGCTACAAATTCGCGTCCACGGCCTGAACAGCGAGTTGTTTTTTTCCGAGTTTGACCGCGTGATGCCGGATTTCTTTCGCACCGAAGGCATTTCGCTGCTTCAGGGCCGCGCGTTTAATTGGCAAGACGACACACATGCGCCCCGCGCCGTCGTCGTCAGCGAAAATTGTGCTGAAGAAGTTTTCCCTCGGGGAAATGCGATCGGCCAGCACATCGACATCTCTGCGGATCCGCGATTCCAGGATCTGGAAATCATCGGTATCGTCAGCAATGCTAGCCTCTACGATATTCACAAGCCGCCGGAGCCGACCGTCTACGTGGATACTCTGCAGAATGGGATGGCCGCGGAGTTCGACACGCTGCTTGTCCGGACTGATCTCCCGCCCGCCACAATGCTTCCCGCACTACAGGAAGCAGTGAGCTCACTCGGGCGCCAGTACGTTGCTTCCGTAAGCGCGCTCGCAGATACCGTCAACGATTCCATTTTGCCAGAACGAATCATCGCGGTGCTCTCCGGATTTTTCGGTGCATTGGCGCTGCTGATTGCCGCTATCGGACTTTTCGGCCTAATGGCCTACGACGTGGCGCGCCGTACCCGCGAACTGGGTATTCGTTTCGCGCTCGGCGCGCAACGCACCGCTGTGCTGCGAATCATTCTCCGCGAGACCTTAATGCTGACGCTGATCGGCGTGGCCCTCGGCCTGCCCTGCGCGCTCGCCGCGACGCGGCTCATTGCCCATATGCTTTTTGGCGTGACGCCTTACGATCCGTGCACATTAGCTACTGTAATCATTGCCCTTCTCGCCGTCGGAGCGCTCGCAGGCTACATCCCCGCGCGACGAGCGATGCGCGTGGATCCCATGGTCGCTTTGAGATACGAGTAGGAACGCCGGGATCAACCGGCGTGGAGGAGAGGATGAAAGAGCCTTACGGTTAAGGCGTAGCGAGCCACACCGGCCCCGAGTCATGCGTGGTCAGTCGAGAGGCCGGGCACGAAGTGTTGACAGGGGTACACGCAGACGGGGTATTGAGCCGCGAAATATCTGGGAATCAGGATGCCGACCTTGTTTAGTGGGCCGTGCGGTTCTTCTTATTCGTTCCTTCGTGGATGTTCATTCGGGCGAAAACTGCGAATCGTACTCTCACCGCATCACCCGATGGCATCTCGACCGAATTTGGTCGAATCAATTCCTTGGAACAAGATAAGAACGGTCACCAACACGCGTCAATTCATCCTGATTGCTCGCACCAACGGCAACGCCTTTTTCATACCAAATCGAGCGTTTTCAGGGCCCGATCAAAAGAGGCAATTTCTCGTCGCAGTTCGGCACTGGATGGGTCGAAACTAAATACCTGCAACACCGTAACGTGCGAACGGTAGTGGGGCCCAGTCCAGTACTTGGTTGCCTCCGTGCCTCAAGGTCTGCGAGAAACTCGTAAATTTCGAATTTTCACACAACGGGAAAGAACGCGGAATTGCGCTAACTTCGCGAAGCACGCGAACGGGAGAAAGCGGTCAGTTCGCTGACGGCTCTTCGAGATGATCAATGGCAATTGCTCCGGCGGGGCCTCGTTCGCCCCTCAGTCGCAGTCCGAGTTGCTCATTTACGGCAGCGAACAATGTCGGCCAATCAGAGTCCGGCCTGGTATTCTCTTGGGACGAAACATCTTCGCTGCGAGATGGTTGTACTTCCTCGTCCGGAGTCCAGTGGATCGTAAAATCGAAGTCACCTTTGAGCCCAGTGTGATCGATTACGGGACGCCCCAGTTGATCTGTGAGCATCTGCGTAATTAGCTCCATCGGAACACAAAGACCGAGCACATAACCTCGCCCCATCATTCGTAGCGTCTGGCTGTGTTCCACCAACGGGCCACAATCGTCGGGTTTCGATGGCCGAAGCTTTGAGCCATTCTTCGAGATTACTAGCGTATAGACGGGGACATTCTTCTCCACTTCATGGAAGCGAAGCTGAAAACGATCGCCCAAGAGCGGGCGGATCATCTGCTTGCGTTGTTCTGTCGAGAGCTTTCTCAAGTCCTTTTCTAGGGCTTTGGCGGTGATATCAAATCTCTCAGTCTTAACCCATCGAGGGAGGCCAACGATCTGATCTTCCTCTACGCCATATGCCAGCTTGAGCAGCATGATGACGGAAATGTTTGTAGCGTTGAATCCATCGGCGGTAAATACAAACCGCACCCCGACATCATGAGACTTGTTCACCCGGATCGATGCAACATCAAATTCTGCTTCCTCTTTACGATCGGATTGCGCATCGACGTGCGGTCCGGCAAATACACCGACAGCAACAGTGGCAATGACTGCGACGTGTGTTTTCGTCGATAGAAAGCGCCGCACGCTGTCGCCTCCCAGACCCTTGCAACCACAGACACCGCTGCGAGCACATAGTTCCCAAGACCCCGATAAAACGTGCTGCACTTGGTCGCACTCGGCTCAGCTGCGCTGGCGCCCCCTTCGAATTACACTCTCACTCTCTGCTTGGAGGTGAACCCTGAGCGATACGGAGAATCAGTCGTGCGCGCGTGCCGCGTTTTGTCCCGGCAGTCGGTGGGAGGGGGTGTATCACTTTTCCCGACCGTATAGCCTACCCGTCAAAAACTGAAGGGGTATGCGTATACGACAGAAAAAAGGGACCACCCCCTGGTCACACCCCTCGGTTGTCTAGGGCTGGCACCGGCGACGTGCGCGAGCTGCAGAGGACTTGCTCACATCTTTAGGGCGTAGACGTCCTACACGCATGGGTGTAGACTTTCTACATCCGGGGGCCGAATGAAGCTGCGCTACCAAAATCGCATTGAGCTCCTTCAAGGAACGCTCGACTTGCTGATCCTTCAGACTCTACGCTGGGGGCCAAGTCACGGCTATGGCATCAGCCAGGCCATCCGCGCGAATTCCGGGGAAATCCTACAGGTTGATACGGGTTCCCTTTATCCCGCGCTGCATCGCCTCGAACGGCAGAAATGGATCCGCGCGGAGTGGAAACTGTCCGAGAACAACCAGCGCGTGAGGCTCTATCACTTGACTCCAGCAGGGAAAAAGCAGCTGGCTTCGGAACGTTCGCGTTGGGAGCAGTTGCAGGAGGCCATCGGCGGCATACTGAACCCAGGTGCCGAGGAGAGCGAGCCATGAGATTCCTTTTGTGGCGAAAGCGACGACAAGCGGAGATGAACGAGGAGATTCAGAGTCACCTCGAAATGGCCGTCCGCGACCGGATGGATCGAGGTGAAGCTGCGGCCGAGGCCAGAGCCGCGGCCCATCGCGAATTCGGCAATGCCGCAGTCGTTCGTGAAGTCACGCGTGACCAATGGGGATGGACGCGGCTCGAAAACCTCTGCCGAGACTTACATGGTGGCCTGCGCCTGTTGTACAAATCTCCCGGCTTCACTGTTGTCGCGATCCTGACCCTGGCCCTCGGCATCGGCGCCAACACCGCGATTTTCGGCGTAGTCGACGCGGTCTTGCTGCGGCCCTTGCCCTTTAGGAACTCGTCGCGCCTGGTATGGGCCACGGAGCGCTTTGCCTTCAACCATGGGAGTGCGGGGGTGATCAGTCCGGACTTTACTGCCTGGCAGGAACACAACCGAGTGTTCGAAGAAATTGGCGCCTCCAGCGGCGGCGTGGGCGCGAACCTTACCGGCGTTGGCCAAGCGGCGCGCGTCAGCATTACCAACGTCACGGTTAGTTTCTTCCCTATGCTGGGTGTGCGGCCGATTCTCGGTCGATTGTTCGCGCCGCAGGAAGGAAGATTAGGACGGGAACACGTTGCGCTGCTTAGCGAGACGCTGTGGCGCAATCAATTTGGCGCTGATTCTCGCGTCCTGGGAAGAACGATTCAACTCGACGGTGCCGGTTACACAGTCGTCGGCGTCATGCCCGCCAGTTTGCGTCCAAGCGCGGATCTCTGGACGCCATTCGCGATAAATGAGGCGAGGTTTTCTCCTCAATCGCCGGCCTGGGCGATCCTAACCGTCGTCGGGCGCCTTAAACCGCACGTTGACATTGCGCAGGCGCAATCCGATCTGCTCGTCATCACCCATCAGATGGACAACCAATATCCTCCGCAGGCCGTGACATTTCGAGCCCAGGAAACCGTGGAAGTGATCCCCCTGCAGGAGTTCCTTGTCCATAACGTCCGACCGCTACTTCTACTTCTACTGGGAGCCACCGGACTCGTCTTACTGATCGCCTGCGTCAACGTAGCGAACCTGCTGCTCTGTCGCAGCGCTGGTCGAGCGAGGGAGATGGCGGTGCGCGCGTCGCTCGGAGCCGGCCGGGGGAGGTTGGTTCGGCAATCCCTTACAGAGGATTTGCTGCTGGCGGCCACAGGAGGTGGGTTCGGAGGGCTTGTGGGATTTTGGGGAACGACGATTCTAAGGCAGCTCATCCCTCCGACCATTTCCGTGGACATCCACCTCGATCTGCGATCTCTTGCGTTTTCGACTGCCATCTCCGCGCTGGCTGTGCTTGTGTTCGGCCTTGGCCCCGCACTGACCGCTTCGCGAACAGATTTTTGCGAAGCACTCAAGGACGGACCTTTGCGCCTGGGGGCCGGTCGCACAGCCCGCCGCCTGCGCACGCTCCTGTGCGCTTCCGAAATCGCCTTGTCGTTGGTTTTGCTGGTCGGCGCCAGCCTTCTGGCGCGAAGTCTTCTGCGACTGAGTGAGGTACCTTTGGGCTTTGATCCTCACGGCCTCCTCATCAGCACCGTTCAGAGGCCGTTGACGCTCAGCAACCCCGCAGAATACCCGGGCTTCTTCCAAAACGCGCTCGAACGGATCCAGAGCCTGCCTACCGTGGAGGACGCCGCCCTGATATCGCAATATCCCTTCGGTCCACCTCACAACGGCAGCTTGCGCCTGAACATCCAGGGCGCGGAGCAGGTGAGTCCGCCTCAGGGTTTCCGGGTCACGGATATTAGCGCCGGTTACTTCCGCACGATGCGGACCCGGCTGTTGAAAGGGCGCGTTTTCGGCGATGCAGATACGGGAGACGCTCAGCCTGTTGTCATCATGAATGACGTCCTGGCGCGAATGATCTTTAACGACCGCAACCCCATCGGACGACAGGTCAGCTTTATCCCAAGCGCGAAAACGTGGATGACGGTGGTCGGCGTGGTCTCAGCCGTAAGGAGCGACTCGTTGGAAGAGGAGCCGGGACCGGAAATGTTTTTGCCTTACCTTCAGGAACCATCCTTCAGCATGACCTTTGTACTGCGTACAGAATCTGATCCGCATATGCTCGCCGGCACAGTTCGAGAAGTCATCCACCAGATGGATAAAAATCAGCCGGTGACGGACGTCGCTACCCTGGACGACGTCATTGCGGCCACCATAGCGCCGAGGCGGTTCAACGCCATGCTGCTCGGAATTTTCGCAGCGCTTGCGCTGATTCTCACTGCGGTTGGGATCTACGGCGTGGTGGCGTATTCCTGCAGCCAGCGGACTCATGAATTCGGCCTTCGAATCGCCCTCGGGGCCGCACGGCGCCAGGTATTACGTATGCTACTGTCCGAGAGCGCCCGAATGGCGCTAGGTGGCGCAGCTATCGGCCTCGTGGCGGCGCTCGGACTCACACGGCTGATGTCGAGCATGGTGTATGGCATCAGCGCGCATGACCCTCTCACTCTCATCGCAGTGGCCCTTCTGTTGTTGCTGGTGGCGCTGGTGGGCGCATACATTCCCGCTCGACGGGCCATGCGCGTCGATCCGATGGTGGCACTCCGGCACGAATGAATCGCACACGCATCGATGTGCTACTCGATTAGGCTCAGCAACTGGGACGGTCTTCTTACCGGATACAGTCGTACGTACGAAGTCAGGTGAAAACCGGCGAGGTTCAGGTCATGGGATCGCCGATCTCCCAAAAGGCCTCATACATCAAAGGAATTGCGGGTCATCAGCCGTACCCCGCTTTTCTTGTTTATAATCCATGAACGACGGGGCACCGTCGGTTCTTCAGCCCATTCGATTGAGGAGGCTACCCCGTGCAAACACTTTTGCAGGATTTGCGCTACGGCTCGCGGCTGCTGGCAAAGTCGCCCGGCTTCACCGCCGTCGCCATCTTCACTCTGGCGCTCGGCATCGGCGCGAATACCACCATCTTCAGCGTCCTGAACGCAACGCTGCTCAAGCGCCTGCCGTTTCCAGACTCGAACCGCATCGTCCTCCTCTGGGAAACGTTCGGCAAAGGACCGGACAACATCAACATCGTCTCCGCTCCGAACTTCTGGGATTTCCAGCGGCAAAGCAGCTCTTTCGAGTCGATGGCTATCTTTGATTCTTCCGGCCGCGGCTACAACCTTTCGTCCCTCGGATCAAGACAGGACGCAGAGCAGGTTTCGGGCCTCCGCGTATCGGCAGGATTTTTCCCAGTGCTCGGTATAAAGCCGTTCTTAGGCCGCACATTCCTGGCTGAAGAAGAACTCGCCGGCAGAGATCACGAAGTTGTGTTGAGTTACGGCCTGTGGAAGCGCCGTTACGGCGGCGATCCACAGCTTGTCGGGAGAACCATAAAGATCGACGGGGAGGATTTCACGGTCGTAGGCGTCATGCCGAGGGACTTCCATTGGGAGTTCTGGAGCGGAACCCGTCAGCTCTGGGTTCCGGTGGGATATACGAAGACGGACTACAGCCGCGGCGATAATAGCTTCCTGTCGATCGCGCGGTTGAAACCTGGAGTGTCAGTGGCTCAGGCAGATTCCGAAGTCAAGGCGATTGCCGGCCGGCTGGTGAAGCAGTATCCGGCCGACGATGTCGGCATGGGCGCGACTGTGATGCCCATTTCCGAGTACGGCACGAGTGACTTCAAAACCGTGCTCGTCGTTTTGATGACGGCCGTGGGGTTTGTGCTGCTGATTGGTTGCGTGAATGTCGCGAATTTGCTGTTGTCTCGCGGCGCAACGCGCCAGAAGGAATTTGCGATTCGTACGACGCTCGGCGCTCCTCGGTCCCGGCTCGCGCGCCAATTGTTGACCGAAAGCCTGCTGCTCGGTCTAGTCGGCGGAGCGATTGGTTTGCTCTTGGCGGCCTGGAGCAACGGAGTACTTTTCCGCTATTTCCGGCTCGACAATCTGTTCCTTCCGATACGTCCAGTGAATTCGATACCGATAGATACGCGCGTTTTCTTCTTTGCTTTGATCATTTCTTGCATGACGGGCGTTTTGTTCGGGTCGGTTCCGGCCCTCAGCGCATCGCGAGGCGACCTGAACGAACCGCTCCGAGAATCCGAACGCGGATCGACGGCCCGGGGAGGCAGTCGAATGCGCAAGGTGCTGGTTGCCTCCGAAGTGGCGCTCACGCTCCTGTTGCTCACGGGAGCTGGCCTCATGATCAAGAGCATCAGCTTGCTGCTGGGCGTCGATCCGGGTCTGAATCCGAAGAACGTCCTCACCATGCAAATGTCCGTGCCGCAGGATGAAATCTATGTCGGGC
The DNA here is from genome assembly GCA_035622135.1 of Candidatus Cybelea sp. GTDB lineage: Bacteria > Acidobacteriota > Terriglobia > Acidiferrales > UBA7541 > Palsa-295. The sequence continues at coordinate 10,606 of DASPVZ010000010.1, forward strand.
CGCCGGGACTCCCGCTTTTCTGCCGCGATCTTGAAACGCACCTAGGCTCGCTCCCTGGAGTCTTATCCGTCGGTGCGATTGCGCACCTGCCATTTGAAGGCAGCGCAGGCCGAGGCTTTCAAATCGAGGGCCGGCCTGCCGCAGACCCAGCAAACATGCCCGGCGGCAGCTACAGCGTAGTCTGTCCAAACTACTTCCGAACTATGGGCATTCCGATTCTGGCCGGTCGCGAGTTCACCCAGCAGGACACCGTTACATCAGCCGGGGTGATTGTCATCACCGAAAGCATGGCGCGCAAATTCTGGCCTCATGAGGATCCAGTGGGCAGAGTCATTCGCCTCGGTGGTTCGAATGGCCCGCGCTTGACGATCGTTGGCGTGGTGGGAGATGTGCGCCACAGGCTCGACGAACCTCTGGACGTGCAGTTCTTCCGCCCGTATCCGCAGGCCGGCTGGCCGATCATGAACATCGTCGTCCGCACGGCGAGCGTGCCATCCATGTTCATCGCTCCCATAAAAAAGGCGTTAGCCGAAGTGCTGCCCGATCGACCAGTGTCTGGCGTTGAGACGATGGAAAGCATCCTGCGCGATTCCACCGGTTCCAGACGATTTCCCATGATGCTGCTCTCGTCGTTTTCCCTGCTCGCGCTCGTGCTGGTGGCGGTAGGAATTTTCGGTGTCGTCTCTTATTCCGTGAGCCAGCGCAGGCATGAAATGGGCATTCGCATAGCGCTGGGCGCCACGGATAGAGATGTGCTCAAGCTCGTGCTGCGTGGGAGCATGACGTGGGTTGTCCTGGGCGCTGCGATTGGAATCGTGGCTTCGCTCGGTCTCGCGAGGCTGCTTGTCGGAATGCTCTATGGCGTCCGCCCAAGCGATCCTTCCGTCATCGGAATTGTCTCGCTCGTGCTGACGGCCGTGGCTTTGGTCGCCAGTTACATTCCGGCGCGAAAGGCGATGCGCGTCGATCCCATGACGGCACTAAGGTATGAATAAGGGGGCAGGGAGAGTGCAGAGCAGCTAGTTGATGATCTAGCGAGCTAGGGGTGAGAGTCCCGTCAGTGCAGATTGTCTAGTTGGCACTGTAGATATATCCGGCGACGGCGCGGGTGACCAAACCGTTGGACGCCCGAATGTAAACGCCCTCGACGGCTGGACGCAGGCCCTGGTGTCCGCCCGGTGCGCTGGGCAACCGGCCCGCTAATGTCGATTGATGTCGTAACGAGGTCGCCGTTACCTTGGGACTTCGCTTCGTAACCCGTCTGGGATAGCGTGTGACGGCTGACAATGGGTGCGAAACAGGAATCGGAAACAGGAATCGGAACAACTCATGAACTCTCTGTTGCCATTAGCAGAAAAACTGCTCAGGGAGTACGGTGAATCCTGCCCGCAGGGTGTATACATGCGATCAGATGGGACGATTGTGGATGTCGGTGTCGCCGAACCCCACACAGACCATTTTGCCTCGCACCGCTGAAGGAGGCTTATGAAGCACTCCACTTTTTCCCAGGTGTTCTTTACGACCGCTCTTGCTGTGACGCTCATCTGTCCGGCGCTCGCGCGTCAGGGTACTAAAATGGATCCCAACGCGAAGACGATGACGATCGAGGGCGCCGTTCGGGACCTCGCTTGTCCTATCCAAAATCCGGCTGGGGGCGCCACCAGCTTCAGTTTGAAGTGCACCCTGGATTGCGTTAAGCATGGCTCACCGATCATCATCCTCACCAAGACCGGACTGATCTATTTCCCAATCTCTGCGGACATGCCTGATTCCGATCAGCGTGAAAAGATGATGCCCTTTGTCGGAAAGTATGTGCAGGCCACCGGCCCCGTATTCGAGCGCAAAGGAACTCGCGCCATCGCCATCACGCAAATCAAGGAACTGAAGAACGTCCACTTGGACACCGACGATCGTTGATGAGTGCAATTCCGCAATCAGCTCTGTTCGCCAATGATGTTCCGGTGTGAAAACCTAATTTCGCGAGATGGCAAGCGGGAGGACCGGACTCATGAGCGTCGACTAGCCGGCATCGGGCTTACTCCGGTCCATGGCTTGTGGACGCTCGTGACGTACGGCGGCAATTGGGCGAAGAGACCCCAAGGAACTAAACCCGGAGCGAGGATGGTAAAATCCTGAGTTCGTCCCTTGACCCTCAGATTGGAACCTTGATTCGACGGAGCTTCAGCCACGACAGACCCTCGATTGCTCTTGTAGCTGCGCTTGGATTGGCCGGCTGCTTGGGCGGGGGCTCCTATTCGCCCCCGTCTCCTCTCACCGTGAGTATTTCGCCCAAAGCGGCGTCGGTGGTCGCCGGCACTCAAACGCAACAGTTCACGGCGACGGTAACGGGCGGTTCCACAAATTCTGGCGTCACATGGTCTGTCGACAGCACGCTCGGCGGCAGCGCCACGGCCGGCACCATTAGCGCCGCTGGTCTTTATACGCCGCCGTCAACAGGTGGATCTCACGCGATCACCGCCACCAGTATCGCGAATCCGGCGGTCTATGGCTCTGCCGTGGTGGCCGTGACGGACCTCGCGGGTGTGTTCACCCACCACAACAATTTGGCGCGCGATGGCACGAATACGCACGAGTACGCCCTCACGGCCCGCAACGTGACTCCGGCTACGTTCGGAAAGCTATTTTCCTGCGCTACGGCCACTGCTTCCGAAACCCAGGCGGCGGAAGGTGCGGTCTTCACACAACCTCTTTGGGTGCCGAGGCTAAGCATCGCCGGAGGCGTTCACAATGTAGTTTTCGTTGCCACTCAACATGACACAGTTTTTGCATTCGACGCCGATGCCAGCCCCTGTGTCACCTACTGGCAGGTGAACCTACTCGATGCTCCCCACGGAGGAACCGCTGGCGAAACGCCCGTGTACTGGAACGACGTGGGCTGCCAATGTCAAATCGGCGACATTTACCCCGAAGTCGGAGTCACGGGAACCCCCGTGATCGATCCCGGCACGAATACCATCTATCTGGTGAGCACTTCGCAGATTAGCGCGCAGGCCGCATTCTACCAACGCCTGCACGCGCTCGATTTGGCCACCGGAAAGGAAAAGCTCAGCGCTCCCGTCAATATCGCAGCGTCGATTCCGGGGACTGGCGATGGCGGCACAACAGTCGCATTCAACGCTCAAATGGAAAATCAGCGCCCCGGCCTCGCACTTACAGACGACACAGTCTATGTCGGTTGGTCCGCTCACGAGGACGCCTCGCCCTGGCACGGCTGGCTTATCGGCTATAGCGCTGCCAATGTCCAGCAACAAGTAAGTGTCTTCAATACCTCGCCAGACAGCCAAGCTGGGGGCATCTGGGGTGCTGGTGGCGCTCCTGCCGTTGACGCCGCAGGAAACATTTACGTCTCCACCGGGAACGGCAACTTCGACGCCAACCTGACCACGAAGCCGGACAATGATTACGGTGACAGCGTCCTTAAGCTTTTGCTATTCGCTGGCAGCACATCCAATGGCCAGAATCTCAATCCTGTGGATTGGTTTACGCCGGACGACGAGTCCTGTATTTCGCAATCAGACACGGATTTGGGGGCGGGCCAGCCGATATTATTGCCCGACCAAACCACCGGCCCCACATTGCACCTCCTGGTGCAGATCGGCAAACAAGGCGTCGTTTATTTGATCAACCGCGACGACATGGGACATCTGCAAGCGAACAATTGCCAGGGTTCTAACAGTCAGATTGTGCAAACGTTCGTCGGATCTCCCTCCGGCTTTTACGGCACGCCGGCATTTTGGCAGAACAATCTGTACTTCGCCGGTAGTCTCGACAGCACCGGCTCGGGCGATTACCTGAAGATGTTTTCGTTCAATCCTTCGACGGGAACCTTCAATACGGCGCCCGCTTCCCAATCAGCCCAGTATTATAACTTCCCGGGCGCGACGCCTTCGGTGTCTTCGCAAGGTTCGTCAAACGGCATCGTTTGGGCCATTGATGCCAGCGCTTACGGCTATGCCAATCCGAACGCAGCGGGCGGCGTAAATTGCTTCCAGGTCCCCATTCCCTCAGCCTGCGTCGGTCCTGCGGTGTTGCACGCCTATGATGCGACGAATCTCGCGAACGAATATTGGAACAGTACGATGGCCGCCAACAATCGCGACCAGGCCGGCAACGCCATCAAGTTTGTTCCGCCTACCATTGCAAACGGCAAAGTCTACGTCAGCACTCGCGGCGAAGTTGATGTCTATGGTTTGCTTCCCTAACCGCGGCCGTTTACATTCCCAACCGCGCTCCTTCCTATCGCCGCGTGCGGAAGCTTCTGGTGTAGCGTTGCGCTAGCGGTCATCGCTACGAAGCTTAAGGATTCCTCGCAGGTTTAATGGTCAACTGGCTGAAAACAAAGTGATTGTTCTCCCAGTGCCCGTCGAGGATTGCGAAATGCCTGTCTTTCTGCGCGAAAAGATGTACGAAGATTTTCGCAAAGGTTTTCGGGTCGGATTTGAAATCATCCCGAACGAACATCCACGAAGGAACGAATAAGAAGAACCGAACGGCCCACAAGGCGGCACAATCAGATCTCGCGCCCTAATCGGTTGAAAGAAGCATTCGAATCAATGGGTGTAATAAGTCCGATCACGATTGAGTAAGGAAGGATTGTGTTTCGGAACCTCGGCGACTTGGCGATGCCACGCCTGAATGATCGAAAAATCTCGCTTCGGGTCAGAGCGTATTCGATCGTTAGCGAATGCGCGTCAGCAACGCTATTGGAGCTCATCGGGCGCCTACAGAACGGCAGACGTGACTCTCAGCGTTGGGATCGCGTCAGCGCGTTACCGTGGCGGGTGGGCGCCCCCCCACACGAAGCTAGCTCTTGTTGATGTCCTGTTTGTCCTGCAGCTTCTTGATAAAGCCCTGCAAGATGGGTTTGATCGGATCAGGGGCGTTCGGCATAGCGGCATTCGCTTCCTTCAGGGCGTTGTCGAAGTCGCCTTGGGCGCTATAAACGCGAGCCATGGCGGCGTGCGCACGCCAGTGATCGGGATATTTCTTGGCAAGTTGCCGGTACACGGCGAAGGCGTCGTCCTGCTTACCAGCAGCCTGAAGCTGGAGAGCGTAGCCGTAAAGCTGATTCACGTCAGCCTTGTCGAGCGCCTGGTTGCGGGCGATCGTAGCCTCGTCCTTGTGCCCTAGAGCGCCGAGAACCTGCGATTTCGTCATCAAATTGTCGTACCGCTCCTCGAGCTGAATTGAGCGGTCCGTATCCTTCAGTGCCTCGTCGAGATTTACTTTCTCTCCCAGCCAGTAGTTCGCCGCGTCATTCCACGATTGCCACGAATATTGCGGGAGCCCGCGAAGCTGCTTGCGAAGACTTTGCTCGACAGCGTCGTGCACGTCGACGGAAACTTTGAAGGGCACTGCCACCTTCTCCCACCGGAGAGTGACGACTGCCGCATTGGGCTTTAAATCATCGAAGTCGTACGTCAACGCTTCGTGAAAATCGGTGGCCGCGGGCTTCACCTTCACTCGCAAAGCGTCTTCGGCCTGATCGTATGTGAAGCTTCCCCAGGCGGTATTCATTTTCGAGAATACGATGATCCATTCATTTTCATTCGGAATCATGTGCAGTCCGTACGTTCCCGCTGGAAGCGGCTGGCCTTCGATCGCCACCGGATCGCTGAAGGATATCGTTGTGTTCTCGTTCGCGCCCGCTCGCCAGGGCTGACCGTACGGCACGAGCTTTCCCCATACTGCGCGGCCGTTGACGAGGGGACGGTGATAATTGATTGTGATGTCGGTCACACCAATTCGTTGGACCAGCACCGCATGCTGACTCCCTCGCGGCAGATCGAGAATGAAAGATTGCGCGCGGCAGATCCCTGAGACCGAAAACAACAACGCAAGCAAAACAACAGTTCGCAGCTTATCCATGGACGCCCTCGCTAGAAAAGGTTTCGTGACGAACTCCGGGTATTCGACACGGCGCACGATAGACCTCCGCCCATGGCCGTGAGCGAACGCTTGACGGCTTAGACGTGGAACACCCGGTTTTGTTATCAAATTAAAACGCATCGTTGCGTCCGCGATGGTTGGGGTAGTTTTGAGCTCTCTATCTCTATCCGTAGGATGCTGGCCAATGACGAAGGCGGCAGCAGGAATTCGGTCGAAACCACTCGTTTGGCAAGCGATCCGAACACACCCGTAAGGATGCGGTAGACCCCTAAAAACAGCCACAGCCCACCAACAAATTTTGTCCAACCAAGAATCAGCCTGCCGTGAGACTCGCCTTCGCCAAGCAGAAAGCGCTTTGGGTGCGAGTAGGCCCATCTTCCGAAAACGGCTTTATCGAACGCGCGCGGAGCATCTCCCCTGCTTCTACTTCCTCGCCAACCGCGCACCCGGTAAGGGGCTAACGTCAACCAAGCATGTTGGCCGCGCATGTTGGACTCACGACGATGAAAGCATACGAACAGGCACTTGCGTCCATCAGGTCAGAGGTGTCCTTCGGACACGAAACACTGGTTGTTTCCTCTGCCGTTACAACATCAGCAACATATCGCGAGTTTCGATACTAACCCTGAACTAGTGGGCCGCGAGGCTCTAATCGAACGCCAACATGCCCCAGTCCATCTCACCAACGAAATTGGTTTTGCTATATTTATGTAGGGGAAGCGACCCTACCGTACGAGGAACACATGGAACAGAATCTCAGAGACACCATTGCCCTTCTCGCGCGCACTCCGGCTGCTCTCGATTCCCTTCTTCGGGGACTGCCCGACACATGGACTCTTCGAAATGAAGGCGAGAAAACATGGAGCGCGTTCGACGTCGTTGGCCACTTGATACATGGCGAACGCACGGACTGGATGCCTCGCACGAGAAGGATTTTGGAATTTGGCGAAACGCGCCCGTTCGAGCCGTTTGATCGCTGGGCTCAGATGCGCGAAAGCAAAGGCAAGACGCTCGGCCAATTACTGGATGAATTCGCACGTTTGCGACGGCAGAATCTCGACGAACTTCGCGCATTGAATTTGCAGCCAGGGGACTTCCGTCGGTGCGGTCTCCATCCTGCGCTCGGAGTCGTGACGCTTTCGCAGTTACTTGCCACCTGGGCTGCCCACGATCTGACGCATTTGCATCAGATCTCGCGGATTATGGCGCACCAGTATCGCGAAGCCGTTGGCCCGTGGAGCGGGTTTCTGGGCGTCATGAAGTGCGCCGGGCACGGTGCATAGCCAAGCGCCGCATTGGCGGACTGAAGGGCATGTAATGACTGCTCCTCTTGCCGGTGTTAACATCCGAACTTTGCATTTCGTCGCGCCGCTTTTGCCTTTAAGCGGGCCAACCCAATCCAGCGTAGGCATGACGTTCCCTAAATGCTTCAGAACCAAGCACGTCGTCCTCGACTGACCAAGCGCCCAAACGACCTAGACTCGCTCTCCGCGCCGACGCACAGATCAGAGGAATTATCTCTGGCCACGGAGACGAAGCAATTACAGAGGCTACTAACGGACTGCCTGGGGTCTGTAGGAGCTGTCCTTGCTGGCCTCTTTGTAGAGCCTAAGGACGTCGCCAGCCCGCTTGAATAGATCCGAAGGAACCTCACCGGACTTATAGTCAATCCATCCCGCAGAGTAAGTGAGGGCGATTTCCCGCCCGGCGTGCTTCATCTTCAAGGCACCCAGTCGATCGGAAACAATTTTGGCGTCCGCAAGACTACATTCGGGGAGAATCACCAAGAAGTCATCGCTTGCCAGACGCACACAAAAATCAGAGCCGCGACTTGCTTTCCTTAGACCGTTGGCGAACTCCGTCAACATTCGGGCACCTACGTCGCTCCCATGACGCTCGCTGACTTGTGCAAAATCATCAAGATGAAGCGCGACGAGGCTCAGGGGCAGGTTGTGCCGCCGGGCGCGGGAAACTTCCCTCCCAAGCCGTTGCTCAACGGAAGCACGAGTGTATAAGCCTGTAACCGGATCCAGGCGCAGAGGGTTACAAATATCTTCCATACTCGATTGCGAGCCCGTGGCTTGCTCAGTGAGTTGTCTTCGCAGCCGGCGAAACGACCACTGTCGGTAGACCATGCGGGTGTTGAACAGAAGCAGTAAGCAGAGGATCGCCCACCTGGCCTGGTCCGAGCGAATCTCAAAGAAATGTTCGTTGTGAAGGAAAAGCGAGTGAAACGAGGAGAGCAAAAAGACAATCCCGGAAAGCACGGTCACGACGAGTGTGGATAGCCAAAGCCACCACTCGCGTCGACCGACCCGCCGTAGATCAGATTCCATCGGGTGAGCTCCATGACTGTCAAAATCCAAGGGGGCGACGTCTATCCGGGAGATAGTTTACGTGCGCCGGGTTGGCAAGACTACCGGCAGGAAGGACAGGCGGAAGACAGCCGATACCTGTACCAAGGTTTTTGATTCCAACCCTTGATCTGAATCTTTTCGCGGCCCCCGTGACTCGTGGTGCCCTCAACCCACTCGTAATCTGAATTGCCCGTGGGCGAGAGCGGTACAACGCCGTTAGCCCCCGAGGTACCGCAATCTCCGGTAGATGTCCAGCCTGATGGAACCGAATCGGCCAAAGCCCACGCTGGCAGCGCCAACGCTGCCAACAACAGGATCACCCCTTTTCGCATCTTTTCTCATAAAGCAAGCACTTTACGGGAACGTGCAAGCCGTTGGCTGATGAGAGGGCGAGATTGGCTCAGAACGGTTGCGCTCACGATAGGCGTAATGTAGACTTTCTGCCTCGCCGTGGCTCAGGAAATCCCCGCTGGCAATTTCGTCATTCAAGTCTCCGGGTTACGCAAAACCTATGGCTCGACCTTGGCCATCGATGGCGTTTCGTTCGAGGTAAGAACTGGCGAGATTTTCGGCTTGATCGGGCCGAACGGTGCCGGGAAAACCACCACCATGGAGTGCGTGGAGGGCCTGCGCAAGCCCGACCGCGGCACTGTTTCCGTTTTGGGACTTGATCCGCGGAGGGACACCTATCGGCTGCAGGAACGGGTCGGTGTTCAGCTCCAGCAAGCACAGCTTCAGAAGCGCATCAAAGTTTGGGAAGCGGTCCATCTCTGGTCGTCGCTTTACGGCAAGAAAACGGCGGACGGTGAGCGACTCGTCGAGCAACTCGGTCTCATGGAGAAACGAAATGCATGGTTCATGGACCTTTCCGGGGGCCAGAAACAGCGGCTCTTTATCGTCCTCGCCCTGATCAACGATCCGGAGGTTGTGTTCCTCGACGAGTTAACCACGGGCTTGGATCCACAGGCGCGGCGGGCGATCTGGGAGTTAGTCCGCGGCATCCGCAAGCGGGGCAAGACGGTTTTCCTGACAACGCATTTGATGGAAGAAGCCGAGCGATTGTGCGACCGGGTAGCCATCATCGAACATGGCCAGATCATCGACATCGGCGCACCGGAAGCCCTAGTCCAACGACACTGCCCGGAGCGCACGGTGGTGCTCTCGACAGATGATCCAGCTGCCGAAGAATGGCTTCGAGCAATCCCACGATTTGAGGCGATCACCAGTACGGATTCGCGTTTGACGATCCGCGGTTCGGGGGACGACTTCGTAACCGACGTCATTCATTGCTTGTCGGAACATCGAATCAAGGTTACGGACTTCCGGACGGTGCTCCCGAGTCTTGAAGACGTCTTTCTCAAGCTTACCGGCCATTCGATCCGCGATTAGGAGGAGACACGATGCTGCGTGGACTTTGGACGCTGAGCTGGATCGAAATCAAGATCTTCTTGCGAGAACCGCTCGGGGCCTTTGGGATGATCGTCATTCCCGTACTCGTGTTCGTGGTGCTTGGCCGAATCCTTGGCCACGGAGTTTCCCTTCCTTCTCTCGCTGCAAACAGCTTTTTACGCGTCGGTGTGCCGGTTCTTGGCTCGATCCTGATCTCGCTGAGCGCGGTGCTGTCGCTCGTCACAATCGTTTCCATCTACCGCGAAGGCGGGATTCTCAAGCGACTGCGCGCCACCCCTCTCCGACCGCAGACGATCCTCACAGCGCACGTTATCGTGAAACTGCTTCTCACCGCCGTTACGCTGCTTCTGATGGTGCTTGCGGGCAAACGCTACTACCCGATCGGTATCGACGTCCCGCTGCTCAGCTTCACGATCGCGCTTCTGATCAGCACATGGAGCATCCTCTCGATCGGCTTTCTCATTGCCAGCATTGTTCCGACGGCGCGCTTCTCACAACCGATAGGCGCGCTTATCCTTTATCCAATGGTCGGGCTTTCCGGACTCTTCGTCCCCGTGGAATCGCTTCCGCCAAAGCTGCAGATCGTCGCGCGAGTTTTGCCGCTCACTTACGCCGTGTCGCTGCTTGAGGGAATTTGGAAGGGCGACGCGTGGTCGGCCCACGTCCGCGATGTTATGGTTCTGGCCCTGGCGTTTATCGTTTGCACGGCGGTGTCGGCTAAGGTCTTCCGTTGGGAATGAACTCCCTCGGGTTAATTCGCCATGCGCTCGACGGGACGGGCGGCGGAGCGCAACAGAAACTTCCGCGAGGATGCGCATCGAGGCCACGTGCCAGATGCATTTCCATGCCACAGATGCCCTCAACGGTTCCTCTTCCGGGGCGGGGCACGCGGATATGCTACGCGCCTATGGCATGAGCCTTCACAGCTACCTCAATCTGCCCTTTAATCGCGTCGAGGTTGAATGAGGCGGGTTTCTGCATTGGCGGAAACTCAATGAATGATTTACCGAATTCGCTAACGACTTGCTGCGCGAACACGTAGCGCCAAAAGGCATACTTGTACCAATCAAAATACGCCATGGACGTTGTCATTCCGGCCCGCTCTAGCGGGTCAACCCGGAGATTTGTGAGTATGGGGAAATCGGGCTTTGGCGTACCCCCGAGCCATCCTCCCGGCTGATCGATGAAACGAAACTTGTAGTCATCGATTCGTATTGCGCCCATTGTCCCTTCAGCGAAGTAGATGATCTCTCGACGTTTCGAGGGGCTCTTGCCCGTAATGAAATCGAGCTGATTGTAGCCGTCGAGGTGAACCTTGAATGTGCGGTCACCGAACTGCTTCCCTTTCCTCAGTTCATCCGCGATGTTCGGATTGCCCGCGGCCGCTGCGAAGGTGGGAAACCAGTCGAGGCCGGACATGATTCCATTCTCGACTTTGCCGGCTGGAACTTTACCCGGCCAACGCACGATGCACGGTACGCGGAAGCCGCCTTCCAAGACCGTTCCCTCCCCGCCGGCGAACGGCGTCTGGCCTCCGTGCGGCCATGTGAAGTTTTCAGCGCCGTTGTCCGTGCTGAACACGACGATCGTATTATCGTCGAGGCCATCGTCCTTGAGCTTTTTTAGCACCGAGCCAACTATGTCATCCAGCTGGGCCATGCCGGCTTCGTAGACGGTCCAGCCGTTTTCCGGGTTGCGCATCTTCTCGTACTTGGGCGAGAGGTGAGTCACCACGTGCATGCGCGTGGGATTCAGCCAGGCAAAGAAGGGCTTGCCGTCGCTCTGGGCTTTGTCGATGAAGCGAATGGCGTGTTCCAGGATTACGTCGTCGACTGTCTCCATGTTGTACTTGATTCCGACGGTTGGATGCGGCGGTAGGGGGCCCTCATCTACGATTTGCTGCTTTCCAACTTTGCCCCAGCGCGGATCGACAGCAGGGTCGTCCTTATCTGTAGCCCAGCAGTGAAGCAGATTGCGTGGGCCGATCCTATCCCTGAGTTGGGGCGGATAACCAGGACGGAAAGGATCTTCCATCGCGTCCAAATGATAGAGGTAGCCCCAGAATTCGTCGAAGCCGTGCCGCGTGGGCAAGTACTCGTTGCGATCTCCGAGGTGATTCTTGCCGAATTGCCCGGTTGCATATCCCATCGACTTCAGAACCGTGGCAATCGTGGGAGCCTGGTCGGGCATCCCTGCTGTCGCGCCGGCCTGGCCGACAGTCGTGAGGCCCGTGCGAATAGGCAGCTCGCCCGTAATGAAGTTCGCGCGCCCAGCGGTACCGCTGGCTTCGGCGTAGAAGTCCGTGAAGCGCATGCCACCAGCGGCCATGCGGTCGAGATTTGGAGTCCGACTTGCCATCATGCCCTGATGGTAGACCCCAATGTTGAGCCAACCGATATCATCGCCCATGATAAAGACAATGTTGGGCTTATCGCCCTGTGCCATGACTTTTTCTCCCTAAGACTCGAGTGTCGATCGGCCGCGGAAATGGATTGGCGCGTGGTGTGACTGTTGCGTCCCGGTAGGCTGGCGGAGGGACGCTAACTTGAAGGGCAGGCCTGCATAACTGTCAATTTTGACAGCGGGAAATTCTCTGAACCGAGTCTTTCCGGCAGGATTCGCGAGTTAGTAGAGCCGGCTACCTGGTTTGACGGCCTGTTATTCCTACACATAGCCACCACAATTCTTGCCTCGATATTTGCTTCTCCGCCTTCGCATTTCCGCGCTCCGAAGCATGTGTTCTGAAATCGAGGCCCCCGAGTTTTGGTGACGAGTGATTCACACGGACGCATTCGCTCGGAACGTCAACGCAAAGTAGAAATGTCCGGCTTTCTGCAAAGTAGAGATGTCGATGTCCGCTTCCGGACCGCGGCGTGCCTGGACAGAGTTGCAGCGGCGGGTAGCGATGGCGAAAACGAAGTCGGTGGCTGCCATCGAGCCGGCCGCTCGATTTCTGCACAAGCGCCGCGCAGTCCCGCACAGATCTTATCGCGGCACACCCCAGCGCTTTCGACTCCCTGCGGGAGGCCTTCGCCTCGATCATGCTCTATTACACCAAGGGTGCCGTGATTGACAGGAAGCCGGGGCTTAGCATCTCCCCTCGGCAAGCCTCACACCTGGTGACCGCGCGGGATTATGCGAGAGGTCTCGAACGCACCACCTCCGCCCAGCCGTCAGTTTTCGAAACTTACCGACCACCGTCCCTCGAGCGAAGATCATCAGATCACGTCGTCTTAACCGAGGATCTTGAGACAGCTGAATAGTTTCTAGAGCTTTCTTCCCTGAGTGGCGATTCACCGGACTTAAGGCCCTATTCCCGGCCTCCGCTTGTGCTGCGCGGAACAGTCTCATTGCCGGTTGGAAGGCGGTAAGGCTTGGGACTGCATCTTTTTTCTCTGACCACCTGTCAACATTATCAGTCGACGCGCCCACCCCCGGCCAGCGAGATTTGACCCAAATGAGACGCATAATGATTTGCCTCTTGGCGTGCGCGTTGTCTCCGTCGCTCTGTCGAGCGCAGGCCCCGGTATTTGTGGTCACTCCGGCGCACAGCTGGATTAAGTTCGACGTAAAGGCGTCTGTGGCCATCGCTGGAAAGTTCGACAGGTGGGATGCCACTTTGACCTTCACGTCGCCTGAAGAAACCTCGGGCACTTTAATGATTAATATTCAGGCAGGCAGCGTGGACACGGGGAGCGGCATGAAGAACGGCAAATTAAAGGGCAAAGACTTCTTCGACGTCCACAATTATCCGGAGATCACCTTTGTGTCCACCAAGATTGTCCCGACCGGTCCCGACACCTACGAGGTCGAAGGCAACTTCACGATCCGCGGAGTGTCAAACCCGGAAAAGCTGAAGCTGAGGATTTCCGGCAAGGGAACCGGATCAGGGGTGATCACGGGAACGATGGTCTTCAACCGCAAGAACTACGGGATGAATAAGGGTATCCCGTTCATCAAAATCGCCGACCACGTCGACGTGAGTTTCCATTTGACGGGCGAGCGAGTCGGCGGGCCTGCGGTGGCCACTACGCAATAGCCGGCGCGACGGGCGGAACCTGCGTTTCCAGGAACTTTGTCCTTGAATGAACTGGGGGGCGCGGATAGGAACGGGCAGCCTGCCTATCCTTTGTTTCAGGGTCGAGGGCTTACCCTGGCCTGGCTGGCAGCCCGGTCGGGTTAGCTCGAACGGAAAGAAGCTGCCGGAAGCTCAAACGTGAATTTGCGCTTGCGGTTTGACCAGCCTCAGTAGCAGATTGGTGCGGTGATCTTCGATTCCGGATCTCCGAAATCGCGTTGGGCCTTGCTGCTGACCTCGGCCACGATCTCGGGGCTCTTGATTTTCCACACGGTGCGCATCTGGCTGGCGAGCGCGCGCATTGATGCAGACGACTTTCCGTCCCTTGAACGAGGCGCTCAGCTCGAACCTGGGAACGCGGACGCCTGGGACCGCTTGGGAAGATTCCGGCAATGGAATCTGGCGAATCCCGATCCCGCGGCCGCAGCAGATGACTACCGCATCGCGGTTCGCGAGGAACCGCAGTCCCCCTACTATTGGATGGACCTCGCGGGCGCGTATGAACAGACCGACGATGTTGCCGGTGCCCGGCAGGCGTTCGAGCAGGCCGAGGCCGCCTATCCCATTTCCGCGCAAGTAGCCTGGCAGTACGGGAGTTTCCTTGTGCGCCAAAGGGAGACTGCCGAGGGGCTCAAGCAAATCCGCAGCGCCGTTCTGATCGATCCATCGCTCCTTCCGCTCACCATTTCACGCGTCTGGCTCTCGACGCGTGACGTGAACGTACTGATCGGCCAGGTACTGCCGCCCAATCCGGGCGCGTATTTTCAGGCGCTCGATTTCTTCCAGTCGATTCAACAGATCGATGCGGCGCTCGCGGTCTGGCGAAAGCTGCTCTCGCTCGGGGAACCTTTTGCGTTGAAGCGCTCTTTCGCATTCATCGACGAACTGATCCGCCAGGACCGCGCGGAGGATGCCGAGAAAGTGTGGCTCGACGCCGTGGGCGCTGCGGGGATACGAAAACCAGGAAACGATTCACTGATTTGGGACGGCGGGTTCACGCAAGATTTTGCGAACGGGGGATTCGGCTGGCGCTGGGACTCTCCACTGGGGGTCGCCATTAACTTCGACGCCGGACGCCTCGGGGGCGAAGCGCGTTCGGTTCGGCTCGATTTCGGCGGCGGGAACAACACGGATCTTGACGCGCCGAAGCAGTTTGTCGTGGTGGAACCCAGCCACGGCTACCGCTTCCGCGCCTATCTGCGCACCGAGCGAATCACGACCGAGAGCGGGCCGCGCTTTTCCATTGTGGATCCCCAGCACCCGGGCGAGGTGAACGTGGTCACCGACAACCTGGTCGGCACAAATCCTTGGACCGAGGCCGGCGCCGATGTCGCGACGGGACCTGACACGCACTTTGTCGTTGTGCAATTGTTGCGGCCCCCGAGCAGGCTTTTCGAAAACAGGCTTGCCGGCAGCGCATGGATCGCGGACCTCTCGCTCCTTCCTTCCCGCCAAGAGACATCCTCCAAATGACCTCCCGCGGCGAGCCACCCGCGCTCGTTGGGCACCCCCGCCTGCTTTACCGGGTCATCACCGGTCCGGTACAATCGCTCGCTTGCTTGGGCGCGCTGTGCGCACTTGAAAGATGCTGCGATTCCTCACGGCCGGAGAGTCTCACGGGCAGGCTCTGATCACCTGGATCTCGGGGCTGCCTGGCGGCCTTCCCGTCAATCTGGAGTTCATCGGGCGCGAGCTGCATCGCCGCCAGGTCGGCTACGGCCGGGGTGGGCGGCAGAGAATTGAGAGGGATCGGGCGGATATTCTCGCCGGCGTGCGTCATGGGCGGACGATCGGCGCGCCCATCGCGCTGCGCATTGAAAATCGCGATTGGCCGAATTGGGAAAAGGCGCTGCCGGTTGAGGACGCCGAGGGTGCAGACGGTCTCGAACGCCCGCTGACGGCGCCGCGTCCGGGGCACGCCGATCTTCCGGGGGCGCTCAAGTTCAATCTCCATGATGCGCGTTACGTGCTCGAACGCGCCTCGGCCCGCGAGACGGCGGCGCGAGTGGCCGCCGGGGCTTTTGCAAAGTTGCTCCTCGATCAGTTTGGCGCAACGGTGCTGAGCCACACGATTGCAGTCGGCCGCGCGCAGCTCGGCCGCCGGGCGAGCTGGGAGGAGATTCGGGCCGCCTGCGAGGATGTCGATGCGCCGTTCCGTTGCGTCGATCCCGCCCTGCAGAGCAAAATGAAGGTGGAAGTCGACGAGGCGCTCCGCGCCGGCGATTCGGTGGGCGGCATTTTCGAGGTTGTTGCTCACGGCATCCCGCCGGGCCTCGGTTCGCACGCGCAGTGGGATGAAAAGCTCGACGGCAAACTGGCGCGCGCGGTCATGTCGATCCAAGCGGTGAAGGCCGTTGAAATCGGCTCGGGGGTCGCCAGTGCAACCAGTTACGGCTCAGACGTGCAGGATGAGATCAGCTATGACCCGAGCGCGAAGAGATTCAAGCGCTCCTCCAATCGCGCGGGCGGGCTCGAGGGCGGGATCACGAACGGCGAGGAGGTGGTCGTTCGCGGGTATCTGAAACCGATCTCCACGCTTCGACGTTCGCTATTGACGGCGGATTTGAAGTCGAAGGAAGGGGTCAAGGCCGCCTACGAGCGTTCCGACGTCTGCGTGGTTCCCGCGGCGGGCATTGTAGGCGAAGCCATGGTCGCATTTGTGCTTGCCGCTGCTTTTCTCGAGAAATTCGGCGGGGATTCCCTCGATGAAACGCGGCGGAATTTCGAAGGCTACGAGCGGCAGCTCGACGCGTTTTAGATCCGAACTCAGCCCACAGGGAGAGAAATGATTCATCCCATCATCAAGTACGGCGACGCAGTGCTTGAGGCGCCGACCAAGCCAGTCGAGAAATTCGACGACGAGCTGAAGACGCTCGTGAACGAAATGTTCGAGTCCATGTATGCGGCCCAAGGGGTAGGCCTGGCTGCACCGCAGATCGGAGTGGGATTGCGTCTGGCGGTGATTGACGTGACCAACGGCAAAAATCCCGAAGCGAGGATCATTTGCGCCAATCCCGCCATCATTCACGCCGAGGGAGAACAGAGAGAAGAAGAAGGCTGTCTCTCCCTCCCCGGATTCCGCGGCTATGTCGCGCGGCCCAGCTTCCTGACCGTGCGGGCGCAGGACGCCAGCGGCAATACGTTCGAAATGCGGGGCGAGGGCCTGCTGGCTCGCGCGTTCTGCCACGAAATCGATCACCTGGACGGCAATCTGTTCCTCTCGCACCTCAGTCTTTTGAAGCGCGATCTCATTAAACGCAAAATTCGGAAACTCAAGAAAGCCGGCGAGTGGTAGCCCGCCGTGCCGCTGCGCATCGTTTTTTGCGGCACGCCGGCCTTCGCCTTGCCCTCGCTCGGGCATCTGCTTGCGCAGGCGGACTTTCGCGTGGAGGCGGCGGTCACCCAGCCGGATCGCCCCCGCGGGCGCGGCCAGCGCCTTTCGCTATCGCCGGTGAAGGAAGCGGCGCTCGAGGCGGGCCTGGCCGTCTACCAGCCCGAGAAGATCAAATCGGACGCTGCGTTCGATCTTTTCACGGATCTGGCGCCGGACGTTGTCGTGATTATCGCCTACGGCCAAATCATTCCGCCGCGCCTGCTCGAGATTCCCCGGTTTGGCTGGATCAATCTGCACGGGTCTTTGCTGCCAAAGTATCGCGGGGCGGCGCCGGTCAACTGGGCCATCGCGAACGGCGAGAGGCAGACGGGTGTGACCACCATGCAGGTCCATCGCGGGCTCGATACGGGGCCAGTTTTGCTTCAGCGCGAAGTCGAAATTGGTTCCCATGAAACTGCGCCGGAACTGGCCGCGCGGCTCGCCGGAATCGGCGCGCCGCTGGTCTCGGAAACCTTGCAAAAACTCGCACGCGGTGAACTGGATCCTCAGCCGCAGGATGATCGAGAAGCGACCTTCGCGCCTTTGCTCAAGAAGGAAGACGGCCGCATCGATTGGGCGCAGCCTGCGCAAACGATTTATAACCGCATCCGCGGCCTTGAGCCCTGGCCTGGGGCCTTCACCACCTTTCGCGACAAGAGCTGTCACATCTGGGGCCGGCCCGCAGGCGGGGGAGACACACGGGCCAGCCCTGGAGCGATTTTGTTTTCGCCGGGGACAGGCTCGGCGAACGATCGACCACTCCTTGTCGCCTGCGGAAGCGGTACGGCGCTGCGCCTGGAATTCGTGCAGCTGGAGGGTCGCAAACGCATCACGGCAAGAGAATTCTCGAGCGGGGCGCGCATCAAATCCGGCGACCAGTTCGCGACCTGATCGCCTGCTCCCTGAAGCTCAGCCGCCGCCTTTGCCTCGCCAGGGCCTGAGCCGCGGGATCCATCGCGGCACCTTCGCACGGAACTTCTCGTATTCTTCCCCGAACGTCTCGCGCAGCTTCGGTTCTTCGTAGCACAGCACGAAGACGGCTTCGACGCCCCAGGCGGCAGCCCCAAAGAGGAGCACTGCCGCGCTGCCGAAGAAAAGCCCTTGCCCGAAAATGATCAGCGTCACGCCCACGTACATCGGATTTCGGACGTGCCGATACATCCCGCTAACGACCAGCCGCTCGGTCGGCGCGATCGGCGCGGGAGTGCCGAGACCCTCGAGAGCGAAGCGGACGAACGAATCGAGCAGGATGGGAAGCCCGCACAGAATGCACAAAGCCCCGATCACGCGAAGGAAAGAGAGCCCCAAGAGCGGCGGGTCGAGCTGCCACCGGCAGATGAGCCAGGGAACCAGCACGGCGATGATTCCCGGAGCTAGGAGGAGAAAGATCGCGGATCCGATAATGGCTTGCGTGCGTTGCATAAGCCTCGAAGTCCCATTGTATCGCTGGGCCAGCACACGCGCCCGCGGCAGCCCAGGCCAGGAAGCTCGAGAATCGCCGGGCACTGAGGCGGAGTTTCCCATCGAGGCCAGGACGGTCTTATACGAGCCGGCCGCCCGGCGGACATCTTCCACCGGCGCATGCCGAGTGGGCCGCGAGGCTGAGGTGCCGCACACGCTACCATTCCTCCTTGACTTTCGGGGTTAGGGCTGCACAATACGCAACCTAGCAGGGGCTTGCGGTCAGGTTCTGCCCGCGGAGGCGGTCCATGTGGTCTATCGCCCGGCCCGCTCGATTGCTCTCAACGGCCCTACTTCTGCTCCCTGTGGCTCGAGCAGCGCAGAATCCAGGACCGAATTCCGATCCCGCGTACCAGCAGCTCCGCAACCTGACGCTCGGCAGCGATTCGGTAGCCGTCGAGTCGGTCGATCTCAAACGTGACGCGGCTACGTTCCACCTGAAATCGGGCGCGGTGTGCTTCACGCCGCCGGTCGAAGGGAAGGTGACCGGGGCGGTTTTCGTCGGTGAGGGAAGCATGACGCTCGATCCACCCAACGCTTACGAACGTCGGAGCTTGAAACTTCTCACAAAGTCCGATCAGTTCAACGAGACGTTCCAGCATCTGGTTCTCCGCTTCACTGACTCTACCTATGACGAGCTGAAGAAATCGGGCGGCCGTTCGAATCAAGGCGGCTGCGATGCCGGCCTGCTCAAAGACAGTCAGAACGTGATGCGCCATCGAATCCACTCGAATCTCGAAGGACGCATTCTCGAAGACATCCTGAGCACCCAGCCGGGGGGCCTGTTTGTCGCCTTCATTCACGGCAAGAAATACGACGACAAGTTGCTGTTCGTCTTGGATCCGCATGGTGCGCCAGACACCGCTCCGGACCAAATCGAGTTAGCGACCTACGACGAAAATAAGGAAGGAATCTGGGCCTCGTTCAGCATATCGCGCGACTACCGTTCGGTGATGGGAGGCGCGGCGACGCCCGCCTCCGGAATTCACATCGAGAGTCAGGACCTGGATACGACTATCGAGGGAAACGCTCATCTCTCGGCCAAAGCCCGGACTACGTTTGTTCCGCTGTCGGCGGGCTCGCGCGTCGTACCCTTCGATCTCTATCGAACCCTGCGCGTCGGGAGCGTTCTCGGGCCTGACGGCCGGCCGCTCTCGTTCATTCAAGAGGACAAGAACGACGATCCAGATTTCTTCGTGGTCTTTCCAGAGCCGCTCACGCCGGATGAAAGGTACACGATTACCACCGTCTATGAGGGCAAGGACGCCATCATCCATACGGGCACCGGCAACTATTACCCTGTCGCGCGCGAGAATTGGTATCCAGCGAACAAGGGCGCAGGCCTGGGCGACTATTCGAACTTCGACATGACCTTTCGGATTCCCAAAGGCATGAAGATGGCCGCTTCCGGCAGCTTACTGAGCGAGAAAGAAGAGGCTGGGAAGAATGTGACGGTTTGGAAGAGTGATATACCGCAACCGCTGGCGGGGTTTCAATTTGGCCGCATGAAAGTCGAGGAGGCCAAGCTGACTTCGCCCGACTTTGTCGTCGCGACATACGCGAACGAAGACGTGCCGGACGAATACAAGCAGTTCCAGGGCGGGACGATGGGGAATCTGAGTACGGTCAGCATGATGAAGGAGCCGCTCTCGGAGGCGCAATTTGCGATCAAGCTGTACAGCAACTATTTCGGTCCCTTGCCATTCAAGCGGCTTTCGCTGACTCAGCAGACGGCATGCAACTTTGGTCAATCGTGGCCCGATCTGGTCTGGCTTCCCATTTGCTCCTTCTATGACCAAACTGTGCGCCATCAATTGGGGATCGGTGAAGAGGCAGGGGGCTACTGGGACGTGGTCACTCCTCACGAGGTCTCTCATCAATGGTGGGGGCAGCTGGTGGGCTTCCGTTCCTACCGCGATCAATGGATGAGCGAGGGCTTCGCGGATTTTTCCGCTTCGCTGTTCTTGCAGGCTGCTTACGGAAAGGACAGCGCGAAGATGTACTCGAAGTTCTGGAGCGACGAACATAGGCTGATCGTCGAAAAAAACCAGTTTGGCTACCGCGCCATCGACGTCGGGCCTGTGACCATGGGCTATCGACTGGACAACAGCAAGGCCGGATTCAACATCGGCCGCTACCTGATCTACCCGAAGGGCGCCTACATCCTGCAGATGGTTCGCATGATGATGTGGAACGGCCAAACTGGCGACCAGAGTTTCAAGGAGTTGATGCAGGATTTCGTCAAGACCTACAGCGGCCGGGCGGCCACAACTGAGGATTTTAAGACCATCCTCGAAAAACATGTGGCTGCGGACATGGATCAGGATCGAAACGGCAAGATGGACTGGTTCTTCAACGAATATGTCTACGGCACCGCTCTGCCCACCTACTCCTTTACCGCGGCATTCGACAAGAATGAGGCCGGGGAGATCGTCTTTACCTATCATCTGACGCAGTCCGGCGTCGACGACGGCTTCGTCATGCCGGTGCCTGTTTACTTCGAGCTTTCCGACGGACGCACGATCCAAATCGGGCGCATTCGGGTGAGGGGAAGCTCGACGGCGGAAGGCAAGGTCGTGCTCCGAGGCCTGAAAGATGCTCCCAGGCGCGCGCTGATTAATCACAATTACGACGTCCTCGCGTCAAACTGAACGGAGGGGGCGGAAACCGCCGGGCGGAGGGCGTCGTCGAACATGGCGAGAGCCCCCAAAGGGGCGTTATTTTTCTGTGGTTCCGAAGAAGGTATTCTGCCCCGAGCGAATGTCACGGCCGTAACTGAGCACCACCTCCACGGTATCCAGCAAGCGCACTTTCACCTGTGCGCCTGGATCCCAGAGCCAACCCCGCGAACCGAACAGCCCGGAAGGATCCCAGATGCGGCCCGCGTCGAATAATGGGCCCAGCCGAACTTTGAAGAACGTGCCCTGATAAACGACCTTGTCCATCTCCGAATTCCACAGTGCGTAATCTCGCCCCATGGGTGAATGGCCTTTCCGGCCATCGCGCAACGCGGAGATTCCGTGCAGCCACAAGTCGTTGTCGTCCTGCTCGACCCCCAGCGTATTGAGCTCGTCGAACGGAACCGGGCCAAGGGTTCCGCCTGCGCGAAGCCTGCTGCTCACCTCGTAATCGTCGCCTTGCCCGGCCGGAAGCCAATCGAATCTGAGGGACCCGGCCGCACGCGCGTAATTACCGAGCGGGGCCGCATAGAATCTTCCGAACCCTGCGCTGGCGGATGAATCAATCGTAATCCGCTCCTGGGGCACAGAAACGAGCAGGTAGCGTGTATGGCCAAACAATTCGAGGGAGTTGCCGTCTGTGAAGAACGGGATTGCCGTCGCCTCGAGCCCGGAAAACCGGTCAAAACTCCGCCGCGCAAATCTGACGCCAGTCCCCCAATCCCATCGTCCGCTTTGAATCGAGCGAAACTCCGCTCCCGTCTCGATGCGGCGGAGCTTCAAGTCCGTAATCGGGATCGAAGAGCCAAAGAACGTTCCACCGATATTCCAGTTTTCCTCCCGCCCATCGACCCAGGCCCGCACTCGCCAACACGGGCGGCCTGCCGCGGGCGCCGAAACCTCCGCGAATGCCCGCAATCTTTCGGAATCGAAGCGGAACAAGGAGGAAAAGTTCACCGCGGAGTGAAACGCGTTGTCATAGTCGGGATAAATCGTCTCGTAAGGCAAGCCGCGCAGCATCGAAAGCGCCGCAATCGATTTGTTGGCCCCGAACCCCTCTCGTTCGATCGAGTCGAATGTCACGTCGAAGGCGGCGGTTGGAGGCACGGAACGGGAATCCGCGGCGGTGTTTTCCGACGGCACGAGTTCCCAACGATAGAAAGAAAAGATCCCGAGGTTGTCGAGCTGCGCCTGTGCGGTCTCGAATTGGCTGAGCTCGAGAGTCGAAAGCGGTGAAAAGGCAAACGCCCGATCAAACAGTTCCGGTTTGAGGTCTGGCTCGGGCCGGGCGCGTACTTGATTGACTCGCGGCAGGCCTGCGCGATTCCAGTACTCGAGCGCTGCTTCGAGATTCCCGCGCAGAAAGAATATGGTGGCCAGAAAATTCAGTGCGTACGAATCGTGCGGGTCAAGCCGCAAGGCTCGCCGCAACTCGCGCTCCGCAGCGCGGAAATCCTTCTGCTTGTAAGCAACGCCTGCGAGTTCGACAGGAAATCGCGGATCCCGCGGGGCCTTTCGCGCGCCCGCGGCGAAAGCGATCCGTGCCTCAGGCCAGCGCTCGAGCTTCGCCAGAGCGAGCCCGCGGTAGAAATCGAGGTCGGCTGAAAGGTCCGCGCCGGCTGGCGCAACCCGCAGCAGTTCTTCCCACTGGCCGCCCTCGTACAGCCTCTTGACCCTAGCCATCCTGGACGCTTCCTCGCCTTGCTGCGACAGACCCCGATTCTCGGCGGCGGACGAGCAGGCTTGCGCCGAGATCGCCAGCGCCATGACGAGAATGGCGAAATGCTGCCTGCCTCTCTTCGGGGGTTGAGTGCTGTACGGGGCGTTGGGCCTGGGCTTATTCGTTCCGATCACGGCACGGCCAGAAGCGTCCAATGCTGCGTCGCAGCCCACTGCTGGGCAAATTCGGCGCGGCCCATTTTGAGCAGCTTTCGCTGCGCAGGATCATTGAGGAAAATCCAATCGTTCTGCCAGTCCATTCCCGCCACAACCACGAAGTGCAGAGGGTCGTGCGGCCCCTGGGGAGCGAGCCCCACGATCAGGGGCCGGCCTTTTTCGAGATTCTCCCGCAGGTCGCTCCACTCGCCATGAATCGCGAAGGTGCGATAGCCGGCGTCTCGCAGGTACCGCTCCATCGCGGATGCGAAGATGCCCTTCGCCTGTTTTGAATAGAGCGCGCGCTGGATCATCGTGACGTCCTCTCGGGCGGAAGGCGCCCGTCCGAGGTTTTTGTCCCAATACTGCATCACCATGGCGATGGATGCCGCGCCGCATCCGTTCCTAGGCTGCGAAAGGAACGGAACATCGAGCAAGACGCCAGAACCGGCACTTGCGGCAATCGCGGCCGCCATGGCGGCCATCATGCACACCCCTTGACGGCCCATGGAGATCGATCCGTGTCGCAGCACTTTGCCTCCTCGAGGCCTCGAGAACCGTAACGTAAGGCGCCAGGGGAATGATGCTCAGACCTTCCGAAGCCAGGCTTTCTGCGCCTGACCGAACCCTCGAACCGTCAGATTTTGTGAACGATGATGACGATCACGATGATGGCAATGGCGACCAGCAAAAGCTCAGCCCAGCTAACCCCGCCTGCGGCGAAGTCGCCTTGCGCTTTGTCCGCCCGCGCCGCCAGGCGCGCAACTTCCGCGTCACTGAGCGTGCGGATTCCCTTTTCAACCGTGGTGTAGTCCACAGCCGTTCGACGCATGGCCTCACGTGCGACCGGTGTGGATAGAAACTGTTCGAGCCGCTGTTCGTCGATTTGGCGTTGCCGCGTCGGCTTGGCCACGTCTTGGTTCAGCTCCGCTTGCGTGACCACATGCTCTTGAGAGTACGCGGCGTCCGGCGTTGCCAACACCAAGGACATCGCGAGAACCAGGCAAAACGACCACTCGACGATCTTGTGCATGAATTGCTCCTCCAGCCTTCGAATTCTTGCTGCCAGATGCGCTGCTCGAAGGCTCGCACTCTTGGTTCCGGCCTGCCGGGTCGTTTGATTATCCCTACGCAGCGGCGCGGGCCGCAAGGAAACTCCGCTGCATCAGGTTTCGCCCTGCGCAAAACTAGGGTCCCTCTGGGCCGGATGCTGTAGGTGCTCAGCCCGCCGCCCCTTGAGCGCGCGGCCCGGACTCAAACGGTAGACGGACATGGATGGTGGTGCCCTTCATCGGCTTAGATTCAATCACAATCGTCCCATTTACCAAGCGAACTCGCTGCTGCATGCTGGTGAGACCCAGGCCTCGCCCCTGCATGGCTTCTTCCATGTTGAACCCCTTGCCTGACTCACTGACGATGAGATGAATCTTGCCCGAGTCTCCCCGCAGTTCGACGTCAATCCGTCTCGCCCCACTATGCTTGACGGCATTGTTCAGGGCTTCTTGTAAAACTCGAAACAGACACAATGAGATTTCCTCAGGTGGGCTTGGCACGTCATGACTCTTGAAGTTGATCTCGAGTCCTTGCCGTTCGCCGAACTCTTTGCACCAACTTCGCATGCCTCCCACCAGGCCCAGATACTCGAGTTTCGAGGAGTGCAACTCGTGCGACAGGGCTTGAATGTCGGTCGATATCTCATCGGTCCGCTTGCGGAGTTCGTGCATACGGCTGCGGACTTCGGAGGGTAAATCAGGGTGATTCTCTTGGGCTTTTTCGAGGTCGATAGCCAACATAGCCAGACGTTGGTTGATGTCGTCGTGAAGCTCCCTGGCGATCCGGGCGCGTTCCTGCTCTTGCGCCTGAATGAGCCTGCGGCTTACGTCGGACAGCGCCTCTTCGGCCCGTTTCTGGTCGGTGACATCCGTCACCATGCCGATCACCCGCAGGATTCTGCCCTCTTTGTCGAAGAAGGCGCGCCCGCTGTTCTTCAGCCAAACAACAGCATCGGGAAGCACGACTCGGTAGGTTACCTCACGAGTCGGGTTCTCCGGTTTCAGTTCGGCAATCGTGGCCAGGAACTTTGCGCGGTCGTCTGGGTGGATCTTGTTGAAGAATCCCAGACTGCTGAAGCGCTGCGGCTCCGTGACACCGAGGATCTTCACATACTCACTGGACCGCACGAACACATCGGTTGCGACGTCCCACTCATAGGCGTACATCTTTCCGGCCTGGGCCGCCAGACGAAACCGTTCTTCGCTCTCGCGCAGCGCCTCTTCGGCGAGTTTGCGCTCGGTGATGTCCGTCACCATACCCACCACCCGCAACATCCGGCCTTGCGCGTCGAAATGAGCGCGACTGTTCCTCTCGACCCAAATCACCGTACCGTCGGGACGCGCCAGGCGATAGTTGATTTGAAGGTAAGGCTTTTCGGGGCGAAGGGCGGCAACCGCAGCCGCAAGTCCTTCCCGGTCGTCCGGGTGAACCTTAGCCAGTATCTGCTGGCCGGTAATTTGGGCCGCCTCATCGATCCCAAGTATCTGAGCGGCCTCTGGTGAGCGCACGATGACATCGGTTGAAACGTCCCACTCATAGGCGAACATCTTCCCGGCCTGGGCCGCCAGACGAAACCGTTCTTCACTTTGGCGCAGCGCCTCTTTGGCCCTTTTCTCCTCGGTGATGTCGGTCACCATGGCCAGCGCTCCGTCAAACTCGCCGTTGTCCTTAAGCACCGGGGTTCCGGCAATGCGTACCCACAATTCCGAGCCGTCCCGTCGCCGCAGGCGCTCCTCGATCTGCTCGCGCACTCCTTGCTGTCGGCGATTTAGGACTTCCTGCTTACGGGTAACGTCCTCGGGAAAATAAAAATCGAATACACTCCGCCCAACCATTTCTTCCTGTGAATACCTCAGCATCTCCGCCATCTGTCGATTCACATAAGAATTGCGAAGGGTCGAATCGAGCAGCCAGACTCCTTCGTTTGTGGTCTCGACGATCCGGCGATACCGCATTTCGCTTTCCCTGATTGCATCCTCCCTCTGCTTGCGCTCGGTGATGTCGGCCACCATGCCTACCATCCGCACGATTCTGCCCTGCTCATTGAAGAAAGCATGGGAGGTTTTCTCAAGCCACAGGACCGACCCGTCGGGACGCAACAGGCGGTAGGTAATCTGCAAATCTGGCTGCTCAGGAGTTCGCTCCGCAAGGCAGGCGGTGAACAACGCTCTGTCGTCCGGATGGACTTTGGCCAGTAACTGCCGGCGCGTAAGCGAAAACTCGCCTGTCGGGCCGAGTACGCCGGGAACGTCGCCGGAGCGAACAATTACATCCGTAGCCGGATCCCACTCGTAGGTGTACATGCGCCCCGCCCGAGCGGCCAGGCGCAACCGTTCTTCGCTTCGGCGCAATGCCTCTTCCGCCAGTTTGCCCTGCGTGATGTCGGCCGACATACCGAGCATGCGCTCAGCCTGACCATCCGCTCCGTAGAAGAACTGTGCCTGCGAGCGCAGCCAATGCACACTTCCATCCGGCCAAACCACACGAAATTCTACGGTGAGAGGCGTGTGGTTCCGTATGGCCTCCTGGACAGCGCTTTCTAACCAGCCGCGATCCTCGGGATGCACCCGATCCCAGAATCCCTTCGCGGATTCGGAATAAGGCTCAGGTCTGGCTCCAAGCTGTGCATGCTTCTGGCCGAACCAAAAGTTCCTCCCACTCTTAATGTCCCATTCCCAGCCCCCGATTCGGCCGGCTTCCATGATGAGATTCAGCCGTTCATTGGTCTGTGAGAGTTCTCGTTCCGCGAGCTTGCGGAGGGTGATATCACGGGCGATTCCTGAAGCTCCGACGACGCGGCCCTCGGCATCAACGATGGGAGAGGCCGTCAGAGATATTTCGACACGCGTGCCGTCCTTCCTCTGGCGCACCGTTTCATGACGCTGCACCACCTCGCCGTTGATGACCTTCTTGTGCATCTGTCGCACGTCATCGGGGTGATCCGGAATCGCCACAATAGAGATGTTCTTGCCGACGGCTTCGCTTGCCGAGTAGCCATACAGTCGTTCTGCACCCTTGTTCCAACTCGTAATCGTTCCCTCGAGGTCGGTGCCTATGATCGCGTCGTCAGAGGAATTGACAATGGCAGCACACCTGTAGCGCGTGTCTTCGTCGCGCAAACGGTCCGTAACGTCTCGAATAACCACCGTAAGAAACTTCTTCCCACCCTGCGCCTCAAATATCGAAATGGAAGCCTCGATGGGAAATTCTTCGCCGTTGGCTCGCAGGGCCCGCAGTTGGTCGAGAGTGCCCGCATGCCGGTTGGTAAACCCGCTGTCGATGAAGTGACGGACCTGCAGGCCGTGTTCGGCAGGAAATCGTCGCGGGATGAAGTCCTCAATGTGGGTACCAATGGCGTCATCTGCCGCACATCCAAACATTTTCTCGGCTGCGGTATTGAACACCACCACCCGCTGAGCATCATCTATGATGATGATCGCATCGGTTGCCGATTCAATGATGCCCATCAGCATGTCCGGGCTTTCGCGCAACTTCTGCTCGAGTCGTGCGCGTTCGACGACGCTCATGCCCATGCCTACCACCCCCGATCAGGATTCATGATTCTAGGCTGTCTGTCACCGAGGAAAACCCGGAATAGCGGATTCTGATCCGCGAGCAAACAGGACTCTTACGGCGAACTGATCAGGCTTCGCCCCTTGGCGGAAACCTCTGTGGTCCACGCTACCACCGAGGGACGGCACCCCCAAGGCGCTGGATTATAGACTCAAAGGATTTTTGAACTCAAGCGGAGCGGCGAAGCGAGGCCACTCAGCCGGCTCGGCCCGATCTGCCGGAATTTGCTTCTTCCGCTTTTGTAAATCCCGTGTTTTCATTCGTCAATGAGCGTGTCGAGAGCGAGAGCGACTGCCTTCGACGTCCTCTCGCGCGTCGAAGCGGAAGGAGCCTATGCGAGCGACATCTTGCATAGGGAACTCACAGCTGCGTCGAGATCAAAGGCCCTCGGGTCAACCCACACCATGCACGCGGCCGAGATCACCTCGCCGGATGCCGCCCTTGCGACGGAGCTAACGCTTGGGGTTCTACGCTGGCGGCGGCTGCTCGATTTTCTGCTCGCACGACAACTGAAGAAGCCCCCAGGTGGAGGCGCCCAAAGCCCGGAATCCCTCCTGACCCGGCTCGATTTGCCGGTGGCGATCGCCCTGCGCATGGGCCTGTATCAGCTCCTGTTCCTAAAGCGCATTCCGGCCCGCGCGGCGGTGAGCGAGTCGGTCGAATTGGTCAAGCGAGCCCGGAAAAGGTCGGCCTCATCGCTCGTGAACGCGGTTCTTCGCCGTGCCGCGAGCGACGTAGCGTCCGGAGAGGCCCCGGGCGTGATCGCCGCCGCAGCAAAGCTTCTTCCGCAGACTCTCTCCTCGGCTGAACGCCTGGGTATTTTGCACTCCCATCCGACTTGGCTGGTCGAGCGCTGGCTTGCCCGGCTCGGGGAACAGCGGACCATCCGGATACTCGAGGCTAACAATCGCGCGCCGCGCCTTACCTGCGCAATCCGCGACATAAATCGCCGCGAAGAAATCTTGGCTAGCCTCGAGAAAGCGGGACTGCACGTTGAACCAGGCGCGTTTCTCGAGACCGCTATCACCGTGCGCGGCGGAAGCGCCTTTCGCACGGAGGCCTTCGGGCAGGGCCTCATCTCCATTCAAGATGAAGCCTCACAGCTCGTCCCTCTATTGCTCGGCGTTCGAGCCGGCGAGCGCGTCCTCGATCTCTGCGCCGCGCCGGGCGGAAAAACGCGAATTCTCGCCCGCCATGCTGGGGAAGCCGGCGTCGTTGTAGCCGCCGACTTACACCCGCACCGGCTGCGCGCAATGCGCGAGCAGTTCGGCCGGCTCGGCATGCTGTGGATCGGGGTGGTTCAGCTTGATGCCGGCCAGCCGCTGCCATTCCGCCCCACATTTGATCGTGTTCTGGTCGATGCGCCCTGCTCGGGAACCGGCACTCTCGCGCGCCACCCTGAGATCCGCTGGAGACTCAAAGGCGGCGACCTCCAGGGCTTCCATCAGCTCCAAACCGCCATGCTCAGATCCGCGCTTGACGTTCTCGCGCCCGGCGGCCGGCTGGTCTACTCGACCTGCTCGCTCGAGCCGGAGGAAAACGAGGAAGTCATCGCCGAAGCGCTGAAACTCCGGGATGACGTACGAGCGGTTGCCACGAGTCGAATCGCCGAGTCGCTCTCGGTCGATTTGGCCTCCGGTGTGAATGCCCGATCGCTGCTCGACACCTCGGGCTACTTCCGCACGATTCCCGGAATCCATCCGACCGACGGCTTCTTCGCCGCGGCGCTGGAGAGGCGAAGTTGATCGAGCGGCCGTGGCCTAGCCCGTTGCGTCTTGCCCCGGCTTGGCTGTGGTGCTAACGTGCGCTGCCGGCCATAGGCCGGCGCGATCCAAGGCAGGTGCACAGTGGCGGGAACGAAATCGTGGAGTTCGACGGCGGCGCCGCGAGACTTTCGCCCCTATGTCGGCCCCGAGGAAAGCCTCGTTGAATTCAGTTTCCGCGCGGTGATCCTCGGCGCCCTGTTCGGAATTCTTTTTGGCGCTGTTTCGGTGTACGTCGGCCTGCGCGCCGGGTTGACCGTATCGGCATCGATTCCGATTGCCGTCCTGTCGATCAGTATCCTGCGAGCCTTTGGCCGCTCGACGATTCTTGAAAACAACATCGTGCAGACCACAGGCTCAGCGGGCGAGTCGGCGGCCGCAGGCGTGATTTTCACCATGCCTGCGCTGATCTTCCTGGGTTTCTCGCTGAACACGGAATACTGGCGGATATTTTTCCTGGCCCTGATGGGCGGATGGCTCGGCGTGCTGTTCATGATCCCGTTGCGGCGGCAACTGATCGTCAAAGAGCACGGCAATCTGACGTTTCCCGAAGGCACGGCCTGCGCAGATGTGCTTGTCGCGGGCGAGCGCGGCGGCTCGTTCGCCGGGCGCGTCTTTTGGGGGCTGGGCCTCGGCGGCGTGTATACATTCGCGATGAACACGCTTGCGCTG
The DNA here is from genome assembly GCA_035622135.1 of Candidatus Cybelea sp. Classification (GTDB taxonomy): domain Bacteria; phylum Acidobacteriota; class Terriglobia; order Acidiferrales; family UBA7541; genus Palsa-295. The sequence goes on from DASPVZ010000010.1 coordinate 40,809, forward strand.
TGGACCGGACAGCCGGACTACCAACCTCGATGGCTGCCGGGTGCGTCGTTTCGCGCGGCGATCACCTCGGAATACCTCGGTGTCGGCTACATCATCGGCCCCCGCGTGGCGGGAACGCTGTTTGCCGGCGGGGTGATTTCCTGGTTGGTTCTGATGCCGGCGATCAAGTTCTTTGGTTCGCTCACGCCGCACTCGGCTCTCTACCCGTCGACTGTGCCGATTCCGGACATGACGCCGGATGAGTTGTGGGCCAGCTACATTCGTCCGATGGGCGCAGGAGCGGTTGCGGCGGCCGGACTCATCACGCTCATCAAGACGCTGCCTACGATCTTTTCGGCCCTGCGCGCAGGGCTGAGGGACGTGCGCGAGAAACAGGCGTCACTCGATTCGGCCGAGCGAACCGAGCGCGACATTTCTATCAAATTCGTGCTCATTGGCTCGGCAGTGATCGTGGCCATGATGTGGGCGTTTTTGAGATTCAAGCCGATTCCCGGGGCCCAGACCGGAGTGATTTCCAATCTGATTGCGGCCGTTTTTGTGGTCGTGTTCGGGTTTTTGTTTGTGACCGTCGCCTCTCGAATCAGCGGCCTGATCGGAAATTCGTCCAACCCGGTCAGCGGAATGACCATCGCGACGCTGATGGCCACCTGCGCAATGTTTCTCGTCATGCACTGGACGGCAAACGCCTACGCGGTATTGGCACTGACCATCGGCGGAGTGGTTTGCATCGCATCGGCCATCGCCGGAGCCACCTCGCAGGACCTCAAGACCGGGTTTCTGGTCGGGGCCACGCCGTTCTGGCAACAGATCGGCCTGCTCATCGGCGTCGCGGTTTCGTCGCTGGCGGTAGGCGGGACGTTGATCCTGATGAACATCGGGCTGGCCCAGTACAGGCCGGTGGTCATTCCTCTGGACATCAATCATTTGCCCTCGGGAGTCGAACGGCAGGCGAACGACTACCGCTATGAAGGGAAGACCTACATCCTCGTCAACGCGCTCGGCTCACACGAGGTTCCGGACGGGAAATATCTGTACGACGCGGGAAAGGGCGAAATCGAAGTGCAGTGGGTGCAGGGAATCGGAAGCGAGCAGGCCGCCGCTCCGCAGGCCAGGCTGATGGCCACGGTAATCAGCGGCATCTTGAACCAGCGATTGCCGTGGCGGCTCGTGTTCTTGGGGGTTTTTCTGGTGGTTGCCGTTGAGCTGCTGGGGATCCGCTCGCTGCCCTTTGCCGTGGGATCCTACTTGTCGATTGCCACGACTATGGCCATGTTCGCCGGCGGAGTGGTGCGCTGGCTGGCCGAGCGCGGAGCGCAGAAGACGGAGACGGAAAGTGAAGTCAGCCCCGGATCACTTTATGCGAGCGGGCTCATCGCCGCGGGCGGCGTGTTTGGCTTGCTGGCCATCGTGTTCAATCTTCTCGAGGATCCCGAGCTCAGCAAGCACGTTCCGCGCTGGTTGCTCGTCGTCTTACATCTTCCGTGGCCTGGGAAGCTGTTTACCGGCTGGGGCGAACGACACATGCCGCACTGGCGAGGGGCCCCGTGGCTCGGAGTGCTGCTGTTCGTTCTCCTGGCGGCGACCCTCTTCATTTCCGCTCGTAAGAAGCTCGAGCACAACTGAGGCGGTCGAAACCGCGGAAGTCGACGAGCCGCCCTAACCGATTTCGAAGCCGCTCTGCGATCCCCGACCAAAGATTCCGAGCAACCTAAAACGGCAGGGATCTGTCTCACCGTAGAGAGGTTTTCGAACAGAAATCAAGGAAAAGCAGGGAAGGCGGCCGGACGGCCGGGACGACGCGCACGCAGGCTGACGCTGCGCAGAGCTTTCGGTAAGATAGTACCTGGACCTTACCACCAGCCTCTCAAGGAGAGAACTCATGAATTCCCGTTTTGTAATCCTTTTCGCGGCGTTGCTTGTGGCTGGTTCTGCCCTCGCGCAGGCGCCTACGCAAACAGGACAGGATCCGCATCAACCGAGCGTCGCTCGATCACAGCCCGAACAAGGGATCACGCCTGTTCGGCCTGGGCCGCCTGCTGTACAAAAGGTCGATCCCGACAAGGAGAAGGCCATTCGGCACTTCATGGATCTTACCGGCGCGGCAAGGATGGGCACTAACATGACCGAAATGATTTCCAAGCAGGTCCAGTCGGCCATGAGCCGCAACCTTCCTGCCGACCGGCTGCAAAAGTTCATGGATGATTTCACTCAGAAGCTCACCGTGCGCGCGCCGGCGAACGAAATTGCGGATGCTCAGATACCGATCTATGCCCAGCATTTCAGCATGGACGATCTTGAGGGAATGATCCACTTCTATGAATCTCCCGTTGGCCAGCGAATGCTGAAGGCGCTTCCACAAGTGCTCGAGGAAAGCCAGAATACGGGTGCGGACATCGAGCGCAGCGCAGCGCTCGCGACCCTCAAGGACATGAGCACCGATTATCCCGAACTGAAGACGATGCTGCCTCCCGAGCAGCAGAAGCCATCGATCGCTCCCGGTGCTCAACCGCCGAAGCCGCAGCAGCCGCCCGCCCCGCAGCGATAACCAGGGCACCCTGTTTCCCGAAACAAGCGCTCGGGAGGCCTGATCCAGCTACAATCTTGTGGCCATGGACTGGTCTCCCGTCTGGATATCGCTCGGGACGAGCTTCACCGCGACTGCCTTCATCCTGGTTGCGGGCCTGGCCGCCGCGGCCTGGCGCGAACATCGCCCGGGTCCCGCCATGGCCGTGATCGACGCCCTTTTTATTCTTCCTCTCGTTCTACCGCCGACCGTGGTCGGATTTTTTCTTCTGCTGCTGTTCGGGCGCAACGGCCCGATCGGCAGGGTCCTGCTGCACTTCGGCGCGCGTGTCGTGTTTTCCTGGCCGGCTACGGTCATTGCCGCTGCGGTGGTCTCCTTCCCGCTCATGTACCTGACGGCTCGCGCCTCGCTCGAACAGGTGGACTCGCATGTACTCGAGGCGGCCAGGACCCTGGGAGCCTCGGAATGGCGTGTCTTCCGCGAGGTTTCTCTTCCTCTGGCCTGGCCGGGAATTCTAGCCGGCACGATCCTTGCCTTCGCGCGCGCCCTGGGCGAATTTGGGGCCACGCTCATGCTGGCCGGAGACATTCCCGGGCGAACGGCGACCATACCCATCGCCATCTACTTCGCCGTCGAGTCGAATGACCTTCGCACTGCCCTCGTTTGGTGCGCGGTTGATGTTGGAATTTCTGCCGCTCTGCTGGCCGTGCTCTACTCCTGGACCCACGCGCGCGGCCCGGCGCAATGGGCGCGCCGTTAACATGCCGCTCGAAGTTCAGATCGAGAAAAAGCTGCCGAATTTCACGCTAGCGGCAGGATTTCAAGCCGACGATGCCCGGCCGCTGAGCATCCTTGGACCGTCCGGCGCCGGCAAGTCCATGCTCCTGCGCTGCCTGGCGGGCCTTGAACATCCGGATCGGGGCAGGATTGTGCTGAACGATCGCGTGCTGTTTGATTCCAAACGAGGCGTACGGGTTCCCACACGAATGCGTCGCGTCGGCCTGATCTTTCAGCACTACGCCTTGTTCCCCCAGTGCAGTGTGGCCGAGAATCTGGCCTTCGGAATCAGGAATCTGCCTGTCGCTGAGCGCGAGAAAACCATTCGAACGCTGGCCGAACGAGCGCATATCGAAGGGCTCGAACACCGCTTTCCCCGCGAGCTTTCCGGAGGCGAGCAGCAGCGCCTGGCGCTGGCGCGGGCTTTGGCGATCGAACCCGAAGCGCTGCTGCTCGATGAGCCTCTGTCATCGCTCGACACGCATCTGCGAAGCCAAATCGAGGCGCTGCTCCTTGAAACCTTTCGCGAATATCGCCGCCCAACGCTCCTCGTGACGCACGACATCGAAGAGGCCTATCGCCTCTGCGATCGGCTGCTCGTGCTTTCGCGTGGCCAAGTTGCGGCGTTCGGCGACAAAGAAGAGATCTTCCGCCGCCCTCCGACCGTTGAGGTTGCCCGCCTGACCGGCTGCAAGAATATTTCCCGAGCCGCTCGGATAGCGGACCATGCTATAGAGGCGACGGACTGGCATTGTCGATTGCGCTTGACCGATCCCGTGCCCGCGGCGCCGGCATACGTAGGGATCCGGGCGCACCACATCGACTTCGTCGAATCGTCGCCCCCGGCGGAAAACGTTTTTCCGTGCTGGCTGGTGCGCTCGTCCGAGACGCCGTTTCGCATCACCCTGTTCCTGACTTTGCGCGAGCCGGGCCAGGCGGGTGGGGCGGAAACTGATCTTCAGGCCGAGGTATTCAAGGAGAAATGGGAGGGTTTTCGCAAGCGTGCGCTGCCGTGGCACGTGCGGCTTGGGCCGAGTGCACTGTTTTTGATGCCGGGGTGATTCGCGAGGCCCCTCGAGCGGTGCTAACCGCGCGGGGCGCGGAAGGCCAGGACAGCATTGAGGCCGCCGAAAGCGAACGAGTTCGAGAGCGCAGCCTCGACTTGCTGCTGGCGGCACTGGTTTGGAATGTAGTCGAGGTCGCATTCCGGATCCGCAATGGTGAAATTTGCGGTGGGCGGCAGAATGCCGCACATGAGCGCCATCACCGTGGCGACGGCTTCGATGGCGCCCGCGGCGCCGAGCGCGTGGCCGTGCATCGACTTGGTCGAGCTGACCGCCAGCTTGTTCGCATGGGGACCAAAGACCGTGCGTATGGCGCGGGTCTCGACCGGATCGTTGCCCGGAGTGCCCGTGCCGTGGGCGTTGATGTAGCCGATTTGCTCCGGCGCAAGCCCGGCTAGACGCAAGGCGTCGCGCATCGCGCGCGCGGGACCTTCGACGGTGGGCTGCGTCAAATGGTGCGCGTCGGAGGACATCCCAAATCCACAAATCTCCCCGTAGATGCGTGCCCCGCGAGCTTGTGCGGCTTCGAGGGGCTCGAGAATCATCATCGCGCCGCCCTCGCCGAGAATCATGCCGCGGCGGTCCTTGCTGAACGGCCGGCAAGTGTCCGGCGAAATCACGCGCATCGCTTCCCACGCCTTCAGCATGCCGATGCTGAACATGGCTTCGCTGCCGCCGGTCACCGCCAGTTCAGCGTCGCCATCACGCACGAGGCGGAAGGCCTGTCCGATTGCGTGATTCGCCGACGAACATGCGGTGGACACCGTGTAGGTGGGGCCGCTCAGCTTGAGATCCATGGAGATGTGGCTAGCCCCCGCGTTCGACATGGTCTTCGGAATCGTGAGCGGATGCACGCGGCCGCGATCGGTGACGTAGAGATCCTCAAAGCCGACTTCGATGGCGGCCTGGCCGCCGACCGCCGAGCCGCACACGACAGCACACTGCTCGCGGAGCTTTGGCGACAGCTCGAGACCCGAGTCGCGCATGGCGTCACGGGCGGCCACAACGGAAAACTGCGCGAAGCGATCGACGTAATCTTCCTTGCCGGGATCGAAATGCTTGGTCGCATCGAACCCGCGTACTTGCGCGCCGTTTTGAAAGCGGAGTACGAGGTTGTGGAAATCAACGCCCTCGATGGGCCGAATCCCCGCGCGGCCTTCGCGGAGCGCACTCCAGTTCTGCTCGAGGTCGAGACCCAGGGCGGAAATAATCCCAATGCCGGTGATCACAACGCGTCGCGGCGCCATCAGGCACGCTCACAGGTCTTTTGCTCGAAGGATGGAAGCAAGGGCGTCCGTTTATTGAGGTCAGGTTGCCGGGGAAGCGGAGCCGACCGAACCCTGCGGCGGCGCGGCGGCCATCAACTTCTTAATGCCCTCAACCACGTCGTTGACCGTGCGCAGCGAACGAACGTCGTCGTCAGGGATGGAGATCTTGAAGGCGTTCTCGAGCTCGAAGAGGAGCGTGAACACGTCCAAAGAGTCGATGCCGAGTTCCTGCAGATTCGTGTCCAGGGCGATCTTCTCCGCCGGAATCCGCTTCACGGATGCCAGCGTGGCAATCACTTTTTCTGCCACAGGATCGGGCATCAATCCTCCCTAAAATTCGCATTCGCCAGCGCCCCGCCGGGCAAACAAAGGACCATCCGATCGGGTTCGGGCGCTTATACCAAAACCGTAGCCCAACAGCCAAAAGAAATCAAACAGCAAGTGCGCTCGACGCTCAGGGCTCGGGCGGGCTGGCCGAAGGGTTGGGCGCCAAGACTTTTTGCGCGGCGGGCGGAAGATTCGGAATGCTGCTCAGAAAAGTGACGATTTGCCAGATTTGATTTTGGTTCAGGGTCTTGCCCCAGGCGGGCATGCCGGTCCAGCGGATGCCGTGCTCGATGATGTAGAAATTCTGGTTCTCGGGCATGTCTGGCGAGTCCTTAAAAAAGCACGGCACGGGCGGATTGAACGAGCGCGCAAACTGGCTCTCTGGATTCTGAGAAGTGCCGTGACATCCGGCGCAGTGATTCAAATAGAGCTGCGCGCCGGCAACGATGTTTTCCGCCGTGGGGGGAACGGGATTTTTCAGGTTCGGAGCGTGGCGTTCGACCGAAGCATCGGAAACGCCTCCGGCAAACCACCTCTCGAAGGAAGAAGGCGTTTGATCAGCCGTAAAATCGACGCGGCCGGTACGCGTGTACCACAAAAGGCTGGCGATCAAAACCAATGCTGCAAAGATGACGCCGATCAGGAAACCGCGCATGGCTACGACCTCGATTCATCGTTTGACGTCGCTTGAGCACCGCCCCAAAAATCCCATTCACACCAATACGATATCTTGCCCCTCGAAGCAAGCCGCGCCGGGAGCGAGGAGTGCATCAACGATGGTTCGCTCGTGGCCGAGACGCCGGTTACGACGCGAAATCATTTCGAGTTCCCCTCGACCAGGCGATTGTATTTTCCGAGTACAGCACGAAGCCGGTCGTGCGGCAACGCCTCGACCGTGTACCCGTTGATGCCGGTCATGGTTTTTGCAGCAACCAAGGCGTTCACGACGGCTTCCTCAGTTGCCTCCACGGTTGCCTCGAACAAAGCGTTCATGCGCTCGTTCGGCAGCATGTCTATGGTTGCCACCCCGCGTGCCTGGCCCGCACCTTGGTTGGCCGTCGAGAATGCGATGAAAATGTCACCCGAACCGTCGCCGGAGATGCTGCCCAAGCGCCCAAGCCCAAGGGTGACGCGGCGGGCAATGCGTTTCATCTGATGGGGGAGGAGCGGCGCGTCCGTGGCCACGACGACGATGATCGAGCCCTGGTCAGGGCGATGTGGAGTTTTGGGGATTTCCTTGCCGATTGGTACGCCGGCAATGCGGAGCAGGGAGCGCATGCCGAAATTGCATTGCACGAGCACGCCCACGATGTATCCGCCCTGATTTTCGGGTAGCTCCCGCGAGGCCGTGCCCGTACCGCCCTTGAACTCGAAGCAGATCATCCCCGTGCCACCGCCCACGTTGCCCTCGGCGATTGCGCCTCCGTGCGCGTCGGCCATCGCGGCATCGGCGTCTTCCGGCTTCACATGGAAGCCGTTGATGTCGTTCAGATTGCCATCCCAGGTTTCGGCGACGACGGGAAGCGACCACCAGTCTTCAGCCGCGAGCTGCGCTCCGTGCTTGAGCTGCCAGGCGATCACGGCGTCACGGACAACGCCAACGCTGTGCGTATTCGTGATCATCACCGGGCCGTACAGAAACCCGGATTCTTCAACCCAGGTGGTGCCCGTCATCTCCCCATTGCCGTTTTCTGTGAACCAGCCGGCAAAGACAGGGTCGACGCTCGCCTTCCCGCGCGGAAAGATTGCGGTCACGCCGGTGCGGACCGGGCCGACCCCAACTTCGAGTTGCCCTTGCCCCGAGATCAGCGTGCGATAACCGACTTCAACGCCCTTGACGTCGGTGATCGCGTCGAGCGGGCCGGGAGTGCCATCGAATGGAACGCCGAGGTCACGGGCGCGAGGTGGGGATTGGGCGCAGGCGGGTGGGCAGGCCACGGTGAAGAATGCGAATAGTGCAAAGCCGAGGGCCCAGCCCCGAGTCGGTTTAAGCCGCAACGGCGATTGCGAGGCCGGGAATTCACCCAAAGTCACCGGTTATTCCCTCCGGAAACTCGTTCAAGCTGCTGGCGGATCGAATCAAGGAGCGCCGAATTCTTGGCGAGCTCCTCCTCGATGATATTGGCCTGGGCGGCAGCGCGCGGCCAATCGCCCGCTTCGGCGGCTTCGGTGAGGCCCGGAAGTTCCAGATGCGCGTAGGTGTAACGTGCGCCGTAGAGTGAGTGCTTCCACCAAGGGCGACCTGGGATTCCGGAGGGGTTCAGCCAATTGCGCTCAACCTCCATCAGTCGAGCGTTGATCAGCTCGGCAGCAGATGTATCCAGACGTCCACTGTCGACCGTGCGCGCAACCGCCTCGTTCAGTTCGTGGCCAGAGGTCTCGAATTCGGCGATCCGGCGGCGGAGCGGATCGATCGGGATCTTCCCACTCAGGTGGGTCGATGTATCGAGGTCCTCGAGAAACTCCCGGATGGTTGCCCCATAGAACTCGAAATCGTACGGCAGAATCTGCGCGTTGGCCAGACGCAGGCCCAGAACGCCCCAGAGCTCGGTCACGAGCGCGTGATAGCGGTAACCGGGGTCTCCGAATTGATTCATCCAGAAGAAATCGTCATACATAGAGTGGTAAACTCCGTAGGGACCGACAAAGGTAAGACCCATGACCGGGATGCCCAGAAAATTCAGAAAAACGGTGTGATCTGAGCCGCTGCCGATGCGGGTGTTCGGCAGGTCTCGATCGCGCGGCCCATCCCGCTTTCCGAGCTCGGCTTGACGCGAGATTTTCCATTCCTCATACAGGGTCTTGCCGGAAGGCGCGGGCAATTCGCGGCTCACATCGACGAGCAAGGGTGCGAGGGAGCCCACGGCATCGCCCTGGAACTCCTTGCCCGAAGTGGCCTCGTCCACATTCAGGTAGGCGACCGCCTTGCGCTCGAGCTCGTCGGCATACTGCTCGCCCCATTCGGTCGATCCGGTGAGCGCGTACTCCTCGCCGTCCCAACTGCAGAAGACGAGCGTCCGTTTCGGGCGAATGCCCTGGCGCAGCAGTTCGCCAAGATTGCGAGTGAGTTCGAGCATGGCGGCTGTACCGCTCGAAGGATCGACGGCGCCAAATACCCAGGCGTCGCGATGATTTCCGAGAAGAACCCATTCATCCGGAAACTCTGCGCCGCGAATCCGTGCTTCCGCAACATAGTAGGGCTCGACCGACGTATCCATATCGACCTTGAGGTGGACGCGGACCCGGTCGCCGCCCAAGCGGTAGTCGAGTGGCAGCCCGCCCTGCCATGGCTCGGGAGCCGACGGACCGTCCAGGTTTTCGAGCAGGGGTTTCGCGTCGCGCCAGGAAAGCGGCAGGGCCATGATCTTCGGCAGCGAGATTGCGTCCTCGGGCGCGATTCGTTTTGCTCCGGGCACGGAGGCATAGCCGGGAGTTAACGGATCTCCTGGCTCGAGAAAATCGTAGGTGATTGCGCCGCGCTGGATGTGAGACAGGGGGCCCCAAGGGCCGTCGGGATAGACCTTGCCTTGCTTGTAGCCGTCCTCGGCGGGATCGGAATAAATCAGAATCGCGGCAGCGCCAAGCCGCTGCGCGGTGAGCGCCTTGAAGCCGCGATAACTGTAAGGATTCGAGTAGCGCACAAGCGCGATTTTGCCGCGGATGTCGATGCCCTGCTTGCTCAGATACGCGTAGTCCTCGGGGTTGCCGCTGTGCGCGTAGACGACCGGCGCGGTAACTTCGCCCGACGCCGAATAGCCCAGATAGGCGCCGTCGACGTTCGGATTCTTCGTGTCGGGATCGATGTCGTAGGGATCCTCGCGCAGGCTGGCGCGGAAGTGCGTGGGCGCGATCATCTCGAGCGAAATCTCGCGCGGCCGGGAATTGAGCACGTCATATTCGTGAAGGGTAATGTCTTCGAGGCCCTGCTGGCGCCATTGCTCGGCGACCCAGCGGGCGAGATCATTGTTGCGCTTTGTGCCGGCCGGATGCGGTTCGGAGGTGAGATAGCGATGGAAACTCTTGATCTGCTCGGTCGAGGTCAGCGAGAGGTACCGCTTTTCCAGGGCCATCTCGTTCTCTCGAGCCTCGGAGGAAAAGCCGGGCATGCGCAAACCGACCTGAAGGGCCCCAAGAGAGCCCCCCAGAAGCAAGGAAGAAGCAATCGCTAAGGCAAGGTGGCGATAACCGCATTCAGGCGCGGGCAGTGGAGCCTCCGGTGCCGGCCAAGTGCGCCTTCTCGAAATCGGCGATGGCGTGTTCGAGGGCAGACCCCAGCATGCCGATCATGCTCGAAGTGATGGTGAAGGGAGGGGCGAGCAGGATGTGGTCGCCGCGTTCGCCGTCGGCGCAGCCCTGAACCGGGTAGGTCAGCACGCCGGATTCGAACGCGTCTTCCGCAATGCGCGAAGCGATGCGGGCGTCGGGCGGAAATGGATCGCGTGTTTTGGCATCGCGCACCAGCTCGATGCCCCAAAGCAGGCCCATGCCGCGAATGTCGCCCACCACCGAGAAACGCTTGAGCTGTTCGAGCGCGGTGTGCAGCTCCTGGCCAGCCGGCACGACGCGCGCGAACAGATTTGCGCGCTCGATGCAATCGAGCACGGCGTTTCCGGCGGCAGCGGCGACGGGATGGGAATTGTAGGTGAAGCCGTGAACGAACGTCCCCGAGCCGCTCGCGATTCCATCGACGATGTGCCCTGCAACGATCACTGCGCCGAGCGGGGCATAGCCGCTGGCAATTCCTTTCCCGACCAAGATCATGTCCGGGGTGACATCCCAGTGTTCTACGGCGAACGCTTTTCCCGTGCGCCCCATGCCGGTCATGATCTCGTCCGCAATCAGAAGGATTCTGTGGCGTCGGCAAATCTCGGCGATGCGCTGAAGGTAACCATCGGGAGGCCCTGCGGCGCCCAGCGTTGCGCCCGAGACGGGCTCGCAGATAAAGGCCGCGACGGTGTCCGCTCCGTCCCGTACGAGCGTGCGCTCGAGATCGTCCGCGCAATCAACGTTGCATTCCGGATAGGCTAGGTTGAACGGGCAACGGTAGCAGAAACAAGGAGCAATGTGTCCCCATTCGGAGAGCAGTGGAGCGAAAGGCTCGCGACGTCGCGCGTTATCGGAGACGGACAGCGCGCCGAGTGTCGATCCGTGGTAGCTCTGGGTGCGCGCAACGACCCGCGTGCGTTTCTTGTCTCCCCGCTCGAGCCAATATTGGCGAGCGAGCTTGATCGCCGTTTCCGTGGCCTCCGAGCCGCCGGAGGTGAAGTACACACGGCCGTCGCGGCGCATATTCCGCGGGGCAAGCTCCAGAATGCGGCGCGCCAGCCGTTCCGCGGCGGCCGAGTGGAACTGGGAGGAGTGAACGTAGGCGAGCCGCGCAGCCTGGTCGGCCATGGCGCGCGCAACTTCCTCGACGCCGTGTCCGATCGTGACTACAGCCGCGCCGCCGGAAGCGTCCAGATAGCGGCGGCCTTCTTCCGTGTAAACAAAGCAGCCCTCCGCACGCGTGGCCTGCGGGTATGTCTTCAAGAAACTTCGCGGGAATACCGCTTGGTGGTCCATAGCCCTACCGAACCGCAATCGCTCAGACTAAGCAGAACACAATCAATTTGCAAGAAGCCCATGAGTGCTTGGTCGCCCTAAAGTAACAGAACAAATGGCGAAGAGGATCGCGATCAAGGTAGCAGCGAAACGCCTGTCACGACCGGCACGGGGGCCTCCAAAGCCGCCGCCATGAGGCGCATCCAACCGACTGCCTTCGAATCCATGCGGGCCCTCATAGAGAGTTGGCTTCTGCCAAGTAGGCCGAGCGCAGGCTACTTGACTGGTACAGGCTGCTCTGCTCATCGAAGCTGCGGGACTTGATCTTGGCCGCAGTGCGGTTCACTTCGTAACCATGAGGCAAGCGATGAGATAAGGATGCTGAATCCTCGACACACCAAGCGTCATCCATTAGTTTGAATTCAAACGAGTGCTGGAGCCGACGGGTGATGCCAACGCGACACAATGGGTCGGAAAGACAGGTTCGGGCACTGAATGCCTTTATTAACCTGGTACGCGCGACCGACTCAGTCGCGACGCGGCTGAACGCGCCGATCGAAGCGCAAGGGCTGACTGCGCCACAGTTTGGCGTTCTCGAGGCGATCTATCACCTTGGGCCGATGTGTCAGAAGGCCCTTGCTGGGAAGCTGCTGCGCAGCAGCGGGGATGTTACGGTGGTGGTCAACAATTTGGAGAAGCGAGGCTGGGTGCGGCGCGAACGGCAGGTCGAGGACCTTCGAAAGATTCAGATTCAACTGACGCGAGAGGGGCGTCGATTGATCGAGCGAATCTTTCCCCAACACGCAGAAGACATCGCCAGGGAGTTAAGTATCCTCGAACCCGAGGAGCAGGAAGAGCTGCGAAGGATTTGCCGGAAATTGGGCAAGGGCCTCGCAGAGGGAAGCAAGGGCGGTGCCGGGGCGAAGACAAGGGTAACCCTCGCGCCCGAAAGCCTCGGCGCTCGCCCGGACGAAAAGAAGCACGAACATGCTCGAGGTGCGGCCGAGTGAACAAAGACGTGGTCGCGAACCGGGCATAGAAGCAAGAGGTCTTACAACTAGAGGCTCGGAGATCAGCAGGCGGGCGATTTGGCAAGCGGAGGAGCAAGATGGCGGATTCGTCGACCAGCATCGTGCCGTTGTTCGGCAGAGTTTTGATGGCGGTGATATTTCTGATCAGCGGACTGTTTAAGATTGCCGGATATGGGCAGATCGTCGCCTATGCGGCTGCGAAGGGCCTGCCGCTCGCGGGCGTGGCCATCGCGTGCGCCGCGGCAGTCGAAATTCTGGGCGGCCTGGCCGTGCTGGTCGGTTTCCGGGTGCGAATCGCGGCCTGGGTTCTGTTCCTGTATCTGATTCCGACGACGTTCGTCTTCCACAGATTCTGGGCAGTCGAGGGAGCGGTCCGGCAGGACAACATGGTCCATTTTCTGAAGAACCTGGCGATCATGGGCGGGCTGCTGGTTCTGGCGGCGTACGGAGGGGGCGCGTATTCGGTGGACGCGCGAGCGGATAGCAAGGCACCCGCAGCGGATTAGGGTCCACTCAATTCCCATAAGGAGTCGAAAGATGACAGTCATCGAGAAACATGCCGAGACTTCCGCACCGATCCACGAGTTGCTGGCCAAGCGATGGAGTCCCCGGGCGTTCGACAGCCGGCCCGTCGAGCCGCAGAAACTGCGGAGCCTTTTCGAAGCGGCGCGCTGGGCGGCTTCCTCCTACAATGCTCAGCCTTGGTATTTCATTGTGGCGACGAACGACGATCCGGCGAGCTTCCATCGAGTTCTGCAATGCCTGGTCGAGTTCAATCAAGCCTGGGCGAAAAACGCCCCGGTGATCGGTCTAAGTGTTGCCGGGCTGAAATTCGAGCACAATGGTCAGACGAACCGGCACGCCTTCCACGATGTAGGGCAAGCCGCGGCGAATCTCGCGCTCGAGGCGTCCGCGCTCGGTCTGCAGATTCACCAGATGGCGGGAGTTCTGCCGGACAAGGCGCGCGAGCTCTTCAACATTCCCCAGGGCTACGAAGCAGTCGCGGGATTCGCGCTAGGATATCCCGGCGATCCTGCCGCGCTGCCCGATCAGCTGCGCGAACGCGAAGTCGCGCCGCGCGAGCGAAAGCCGCTCAAGTCGTTCGTCTTTAGCGGCCAATGGGGCGAGACGGCTCCGTTCGTCAAGTGAGCAGGGCCGGGCGCGAGGCAACCTGTTCGCACCGGGCAAGTTCCTATGAGCCATGGGGCCTGACCAATTTACTCGAGGTGCGTCGATGCGCGTGTTTTTTTTCGTTTTCGTCGCTGTTTGCTTGAGCGCTTGTGCAAGCCCAGCTCGTGCTCAGGTTGAAATATTCGGCGGCTACTCCTATTTGCGCCCGTCGCTGACCTACACCGAGACAGTCGTGGGCTGCACTGTCGGGGTTCCCGGATGCCCGGCACCCACCGCGGTCACGGCTCATCCAAACCTAAACGGCTGGGAGTTGACCGGCGTCGTTGACGCGTACCATTGGCTCGGACTGGCCGCAGATTTTGGCGGGAACTACGGATCGGTGCGCGGCGCCAGTGCGCACGCCAACACCTACCTGCTTGGACCTCAGATTCGACTGCCGGGGCCGATTTCGCCCTTTGCCCACGCGTTCGTGGGCGAGGCCCAGGAAAGAATCGGAGGCGCGATCACAACCGAGGGGTCCTACATCATGCCCGGATCTTCCAACGCGTTGGCGGCGGCGGTCGGGGCGGGACTCGATATCAAGATCTTGCCGCTTGTGGCTCTGCGCCCGATTCAGTTGGATTACGTGGTCACGCGTTTTGGGTCGGGAACCCAGAGCCAGCCGAGGGCCTCGGCTGGGCTGATGATTCACTTCTAATTTCTTGAGGGTTTCCGGCGATTCCTACCTCTGCGACCTGGTCCGCCGCGGCGTTCCGCGCTCTGTGTCCTTCCCGAATTCTCCTCTGAAGCGGCTCCGTGAAGCAGCGTGTGTACCGATGCGCGGTGCGCACCGACGTTTGCTGTGCTGTGCCTGGTTTCGGGTATGTTAGCCTCGCGGCGTGATTTCCTCTTTCATTGAACCTCGGTTGAGGACTAGAGCCTATGGGGCGTGCGAGGCCTGATGCGTGCCGTCGACGTCATCCGCAAAAAGCGCGATGCGGCGGAGCTGAGCCGGGAAGAAATCGAATTCCTTGTTCGAGGGGCGACAACCGGCTCAATTCCCGACTACCAAATCGCCGCATTCTTGATGTCCGTCGTTTGGCGGGGCCTGAGCCACGAAGAGCTCGCCGTGCTGACCGAGGCCATGCTGCGCTCGGGCGAGGTGCTGGATTTTTCCGCTCTGCGCGGATCGAAGATCGATAAGCATTCAACGGGCGGAGTGGGGGATAAGACCTCACCCGTGATTGCCGCGGTGGTGGCCGCGGCGGCGGTCGACCTTCCGCTCGGACGCAAACGCGTCTATGTCCCCATGATCAGCGGGCGCGGGCTGGCTCATTCAGGCGGAACGCTCGACAAGCTTGAATCCATCCCCGGGTTCAACGTGAACCTGCCCCTCGCAGAGTTCCGCGGCGTGCTCGAGCGGTGTGGCTGCGCACTGATCGGGCAAACGCCCGAAATTGCGCCGGCGGACAAGAAGCTGTACGAGCTGCGCGACGTCACCGCCACGGTCGAAAGCCCCTACCTGATTTGCGCTTCGATCATGAGCAAGAAACTGGCGGAGGGGATCGACGCGCTCGTGCTCGACGTCAAAACGGGCGAGGGCGCCTTTATGAAGAGCGAAGCAGACGCGGATCACCTTGCGCGCCTTATGGTCGAGACTGGGACGCGCATGGGGAAAAGGGTGGTCGCGCTGATCACGGCCATGGACCAGCCACTCGGCCGAAAAGTTGGAAACGCCCTCGAAATCGACGAATGCCTCGATGTATTGCACGGCGGCGGACCGCCCGATTTGCGCGAACTGTCGATTGAGCTGGCCGCCTGGATGTTCGTTCTGGGCGGGCGCACAGCGGACTTGGCCGAGGGGCGCGCGCTGGCCGCGGAGCTGATTGCATCCGGCCGCGCACGTGATACATTCCGCGAGGTCATTCGAGCGCAAGGAGGCGATCCGGCCGTCGTCGATGATCCCGGGCGGCTGCCGCGCGCGCAGCATTGGGCCAAGGTAAAGGCCGTGCGCGCCGGATTCGTTACCGCCATTCGCTGCGAGCAGGTGGGCCTAGCGAGTATGATGCTCGGCGGCGGGCGCGAAAAGAAAGAGGATGCGATCGACCCCGGGGTGGGCCTGGTCATCGAGAGAAAAGTGGGCGAAGCGGTCGAAGCAGGCGCGACGCTTTGTACGGTCCACTACAATTCGGATGCCCGGCTGGCCGAAGTGACCGACTTGTTGTCGAGAAGCTTCACCCTCGGCGACGTGGCGCCCGAGTCTGCCCCGCTCGTGCGCAAGATCCTTGGCGCAGACTAGCCATCGGCTAAGGCAGAAGTGCACGGCTGTGAGCGTGTGACTTATGGACGCCGGGTGGGACAGCGGTCATTTACGCTCCCTACGGGTTGCGCCCCCGCGTGCGCAGTCCTGCATGCCGGGTGAGAGGAACTGAATGCATCGATTCGTCGGCGTTCTCGGGATGCTGGCCATGATGGGACTGGCCTTTCTGTTTTCGACCAATCGCCGCGCGATTCGCTACAAGACGATCGCCTGGGGACTTGGTCTGCAGATCCTGTTTGCTTTTCTGGTGCTCCGCTGGGACGCGGGCCGAAATGCTTTTCAGTGGCTGGCCGATAAGGTGAATTGGTTCCTGGGATTTGCCGCCTACGGAGCAACCTTTGTTTTCGGCCCCCTGGGGCAAAACGTGAAACCTTGGGGCGTCGTCTTCGCGTTTCAGGTTCTGCCTACCATCATTTTTATCGCCGCTGTGTTTGCGCTCCTCTACTACATCGGAGTCATGCAGGTGATCATTCGTGGCGCCGCCGTCCTGATGACCAAGCTCATGGCCGCAAGCGGGGCGGAGTCGCTGAACGTGGCGGCCAGCATTTTCATGGGACAAACGGAGGCGCCGCTGACCATTCGCCCTTATCTGCCGGAAGTTACCGATTCCGAGCTGATGACGATCATGACCAGCGGCATGGCGCACGTCTCGGGCGGAATCATGGCGGCCTACATCCTCTACGGTATTAAGACCCAACATCTTTTAACCGCTGTCATCATGACAGCTCCGGGAACCATATTGCTCTCGAAGATGCTAGTGCCGGAAACCGAAAAGCCGCTCACGGCAGGCAAGGTCGAGATGGCCCCCATGGAACGCGATACCAACGCGCTTGCAGCGATCGCGCGCGGCACGACCGACGGCCTGAATCTTGCAGTCAATGTCGCCGCCATGCTGATTTCTTTCATCGCCTTGATTTACTTGGTCGACGGAATTTTCCTCGCCATTCACGGCCACGCTGCGTGGTTTCCTGGGAGCCTCGAGCAGGTATTCGGGTGGCTGCTCTCACCCATTGCGTGGCTGATCGGCATTCCCTGGCGAGACGCGCCGACCATCGGCAACCTGCTGGGGCTGCGCATGGTGACGAACGAGCTGATCGCCTTTCAGCGCTTAGGGCCGATGGCTGTCTCGCACATCATCAGTGACCGTTCGTTCACCATTGCGACGTTCGCACTCTGCGGCTTTGCGAACCTGAGCTCGATCGGCATCCAGATCGGCGGAATCGGCGCGCTTGCGCCCAATAAGAAGTCCGATCTTGCGCGACTCGGCATTCGCGCCATGCTCGCCGGTACGATGGCGAATCTGATGTCCGCGTCGATCGTGGGGATCATGTTGCGCTGATCCCCCGCGGCGGGATGACCTACGGTTCCTGCTAACCGCCGGAGCGGGGCTTTCTGAATCTATGACCAGTGCCAGGGCGCCTCGCGATCGAAGTTCCGAGTTTTCTCGGGCCGAACGTGCCGCGGACTTCGTTCTGTCGAAAACCAAACTGCGGCCCAGAGTGGCCCTTGTGCTCGGTTCCGGCCTCGGTCGATTCGCGGACGAACTCACGGCCGCGAGCCCCATCCCCTACGGGCGAATCCCGAATTTTCCCCACTCGACTGCGGTCGGACATCGGGGACGCCTTGTTGTCGGCAAAGCCGCAGGCGTGGCCGTTGCGGCTATGCAAGGTCGCGTGCATCTCTACGAGGGCTATTCGGCGCGCGAAGTGGTCTTTCCGATGCGCGTGCTCGGACGCATGGGCATCCGCGCTGCAATTCTGACGAATGCCGCGGGCGGCATCAATTCCGGGTACAGACAAGGTGCCCTGGTGGTCATCCGCGATCACATCAATCTACAGGGCATAAATCCGCTGATTGGCGCAAATGACGAGCGGTTCGGCGTGCGCTTTCCCGACATGACGGAAGCGTACGCCAAGGAGTATCGCGAGATTGCGCTTGCGGAAGCGGCGCGGCTCGGCATCGAAGTGCACGAAGGTGTTTACGCGGCTCTGCCCGGGCCGAGTTACGAGACGCCAGCCGAGATTCGCTATCTGCGCACGGTTGGCGCCGATCTGGTGGGCATGTCGACGGTGCCGGAAGTAATTGCCGCGCGACATATGGGGATTCGCGTCCTCGGAATTTCTTGCGTCACGAATATGGCCGCGGGCCTTCTCGACAAGCCGCTCAGCCACGGGGAAGTGCTCGAGACCACCGCCCTGGTCGGCAGCCAGTTCGTTGCCCTGCTTCGTGCCGTGATCCCGCAGATTGCTTCAACTCTTCCTCGAAACTGACACGCCCGGTCGCTCTCCCGGCGCCGCTCGACCACTGTGAGATTTGACAGGCCCGCGCGGGCACAGATCGACGGAAACTCTTCGCGCATACCGAAAGTGAACCGCCGGAAAGGATCTCGAAAATGGCACAGCCTTCCAAACCGACGAAGCCGAAAATCCTCACCATCTGCCTCGCCCTGGCGCTCACGATCGTCGGGATCGCCTCCTTCCCGATCCTCGGGAAGACACCATCGCCGAAGTCTGGTACCGCAGGAAACCGAGCTGGCCCGGCCGCGGATCAGAGGATTGATCCGGATGCGATTGCGATCTTGAACAAAATGGGGGGGTACCTGCGCAGCTTGAAGGCATTCCAGATTCACTCGGTCACGCGACGAGAGGATGTTCTCGACGACGGTGAAAAGATCGAGTACGACGGGGTCGTCGATCTACTGGCTCGGCAACCGGACCGGTTGCGCATCGAGGTCGATAACGACCGCCAGCATAGGCTCTATTTATACGACGGCAAGACGTTTACCCTGTGGGCTGAACGCGTCAACTACTACGCCACCGTCGCGGCGCCTCCAACCATCGGCCAGCTGAGCGACGAACTCTACAGCAAGTTTGGTATCGATGTTCCCCTTGGGGACCTGTTCCTGTGGGGTACGCCCCGGTCAAAGGTCGACGAAATCACAGCGGCCACGGACATTGGACCCAGCCCAGTCGAGGAAACCACCTGTGAGCAATATGCATTTCGGCAGGCGGGTCTCGACTGGCAGATTTGGATTCAACAGGGGGATTTTCCTCTGCCCCGAAAGTTCGTCATCACAACCCTTACCGACGACGCGCGACCCCAATACAGTGCCGTTCTGACCTGGAGCCTTGCTCCTTCATTCGACGAAGCGGCCTTCACATTTGACCCTCCCAAGGGTGCGCAGAAGATTGTCTTCGCAGGGGTCAGATCTTCCCCAAGCAACGAGCGATAAAGGGGGCAGGGAACGGAGGTGAATATGAACCGACTTTTGCGACACATGTTTCTTGCCTGTCTCGCATCTCTGCTGATCGGGGCGCAACCCTCATTGGCCCAGCGGAGAGGTGCTGGCGGCGGTGTTCCGCGGAGCAGCGCACAAACGAGCGTGAACCGCGGCAACAACGCAAACTTTAACCGAAACACGAACTTCAACAACAACCGAAACGCGAACGTAAATCGCAATGTGAACGTCAACCAGAATGTGAACGTCAATCGCAACGTGAACGTCAACCGCGACGTCAATGTTCACGGTGGTTACTATGGCGGCGGGTACGGTGGCGGCTACTATGGCGGAGGCTGCTGCTATCACCCCGTGGCTACGGCGGCGGCGGTGACCGCGACGGCCGTGGCGACTGCGGCCGTAGTGGGGTCAGTTGTGAACACCCTGCCCCCTGCGTGTTCGGTCGTTGCGGTCAACGGGATCACTTATCAGCAGTGCGGCAGCACTTGGTACCAACCTCAGTTTTCCGGCACATCCACCACCTACGTCGTCGTGAATGCGCCGAACTGACGGTTTGGTCCTGACGGTCGAGTGGCTCAGAGCAAGAAGCGAAACCTGAGCGCAAAGCGAAGATAGATATCAATCAGAAAGACGTTGTACAGGGCGCGTGCCACGGGAGCAATTCCTGCCAGTGATTCGAAGGGGCTAGCCATTGTTGTGGATCTCGCTTTCGCTTCGCACTCTGCCAGGAGGGCCGGGGGCGTCCACTTACGGATCACTTTCATGCCGACGAACAGAACCGCTAAGTCGTCCATCTGGCCGATCACGGGAATGAAGGTGGGGATGAGCTGAATCGGACTGACAATATATGCTACGGCACAGCCTGCCGCGGCTTTGGCAGGCCAGGGGACCAACCGATGTTTCAAGAGAAGGGTTAACGTTCGAACTCGAAGGACCAAAAACTTGAGGTCTGGTCTCGACTTGACGCCTTGCGCGCGCGGCCCCGTTCGCTCGACCGCGGAGCCACTGGCCAAAATGCGCATGTCCTTCCCGGACGTCTCCAAACCTTCATCTCCGAGGCGGCTAGCTACGATCAAATCGCGAAGCCGGCGAACACGAATGCAAACTACAGAAGTATTGCCTTACACGGAACTGTCAGAAGTGGCAGGTCAGCGAGGAGATTTGCGGGTCTCAAGCAAACGAAGCGGCTTTTTCCTGATCTCCCGGCCCGCGTCGATCGCGAATCTTCGAAATGAACCGAAGTGAGATCTTCTAGGGGTGGGTGCAGGATCAGGAATGTTTGGTGACCCGACCGAAATCTGTGACTATGCTGCCGCGACGTCGCTTTCCGCTTTGATCTCGCCGGCGCGAATCACTTTCACGAGCGCGGCATGATCGCGCTCGGCCTGGTCCGCATAGGAAGTCCCAAACTCGATGAGGGCTGAATCGAATTGATCGTTCTTGCCTAGGTACCCGCCAATGAGCGCGGCATCGCCAGTCCGTGCGTGAGCGCGCGCCAGCGTCCAGCCGCAGATGTCGACGTATTCGAGCCAGTCTCCTCGCGTCATATTCTCCAGATCGATTTTCATTTTCATGTCGCGGAGCTGGCGGAAATAATAGCTGCGGCCGGAGGAATCGGTTGTCCATCCGAGAAACACGTCGCTTGCCGATTGAAGCATGCGCTGCCCGGTTACCACACGCTCGCCGTGGGTGGCGTACGGGCTCTTGCCCGCGTAGGGCTCCAGCACGGAAGGAAGGGCCTCTTTGATTTGCAGGAGCATGGGATCGTGCTCGCCGGCCATCAGCAAGGCCACACCGCACCGCGTTCCTACGCTGCCCACGCCCACTACCTTCCGCGCCACATCAAGAATGTGGTAGCGATCCAGAATCACGCGTCGCTCGGCAGGAAGAGTCTCGCGATACTCCCGGAACTTCTCGATCACGTATTTGAGCTCTACGTCGCTCTCGCGCGGGTGGTAGACGAGGGGGGGATGATCCACGATTCTCGTGCGGCCGTGTATCACGTCCGCGATTCGGGGGAAAATGTGCTCGGCGGTCTGCAGGCGGGCCTTCTCTTCCACTTCCTCCCAGCGTTTTTTTGCCGCCACGGTCCTGGCTTCTTCGATGAACACCTCGGCATCCATGCGCGAATACCATACCTCTAGCGCGCGCATGCGCCCATATTGGCGCATGTGATCGCGATACGATTGCGCCATCGTACGCACAGCGTCACCACAGCGCCCGGCGTTCAAGCCGAGTTCACGCGAGGCCAAGACAATGCTCGCCGCCAATCGCTTCACATCCCACTCCCAGGGCGCCGACAGGGTTTCATCGAAATCGTTGATATCGAACACCAGCCTGCGCTCGGGGCTGGCGAAACCTCCGAAGTTCGACGCGTGGCAGTCACCGCAGGCCTGCACGCGAATCCCCGTCGTGGGCGTCTTCGCGAGATCGCAGGCCATCACCGCCGCCGACCCGCGGAAAAATGCAAACGGCGATTGCTGCATGCGACCGTAGCGGATGGGCAAGAGCTCCGCGAGACGACCGCGATCGGATTGCCGCAGTATTTCCACGGGGTCCGGGCGCCCCGCCCAAGTAGCAAACTCGGCATGGGAACTTCGGGGAAGTTTTTGACGCAAAGCTCTTCCGCGCATCATGCGTTCTTCAATGCTCGGCCCAACCACTCTTAGATCTTCGCGTCGAATGCTCTGAACCTTCGGAACCTTTCGTGGTGCGGCCATGTCATCTAGTCCTAAGTGGAGATGGAAGCCAGGGGGCGGGCAAAGTTGTTGGCCCTATACCTATTTTTTCTTCGAGGTTATCGCCATTGTCCAGGCGAGTAATCATGCGACCACAGAGTCGGCTCGGGCCAGGTTGTGGACAACTGGCAAAACACGCAGGATGTCCGGACGTAGAACGGGGTCCGGAGTTCTTGTATCACCGTGAATTTCGCAAGGGCGCAGCGGAACGGTCTGGCATCGGTTTCCCTAGCGCAAGGCGTTGGAACCGCAGGGGAAAGGACGACGTGGGGCGGGTCAGTCTGGCTAGATCCCCTGGCCTGAGCCAGCATTCGTGGGGGGGACGGTACGC
The DNA here is from genome assembly GCA_035622135.1 of Candidatus Cybelea sp. Classification (GTDB taxonomy): domain Bacteria; phylum Acidobacteriota; class Terriglobia; order Acidiferrales; family UBA7541; genus Palsa-295. The sequence continues at coordinate 63,078 of DASPVZ010000010.1, forward strand.
CCCATACTCTCCTTCGATTACTCTATCGATGCTATGCATGACCGAATCATCTCCAGTGATCCAGGCGGGCATCAATGGATTTTGCAGGTCGCCATGCCAGGCTCCATTTGAAGTGGGTTCCCGATTCATTCAGGCTCGCTATCAACACGGTTTTCAGCTTTTTCCTTTCGGATGACTTCTACGGGTGCGTGACTGAGTTTCGCATAAACGCGGCTACGTCGCCGCAACGGCCACCAGTCATAGAGATATGTTTCCATTGGCCGCCACATGGCCACCCAGCCGGCAATCGTGAGACCCTCACGCGCGATGGTCGCCCACGTGCCAGATTGCCGGCTCAGCAGCAGTTTGCTGAGAATGAGGCAAACAGAGAGGAAGGCCAGCCCCACAAAAAGACTTGTCCGGCCTTGTTTCAGGAGACGCTTGAATCCGAGATCGGTAATTTCGGCGCGATGCGCAAAATGATTGTGGATGGCGGTCTTAATCAGTTCTTTTGGGTCCTCGGCTGGCCACTGCTCCAGGTAGATGCGCAATCTGATCGGAGCATCGAATGAAAACTCCTGCGCCCAACTGACGATGAATTCTTCCGCGTCGTCGTCAAGGTCCTTTTCAACGAACGGAGAAGGATCCATCGAGTTGAACAGTTGGCTCATTTCCCGTAGCTTCACGCTTATGTAGTGCGGATGCGGGTGTTCCATGATCAATCCATCGTCGCTGATTGGATTTTGAGATCGACAGCACACCGAGTCAAGATTGACGAGCCCCAAAGGACTATCTGCGACTGCAGGATTCATCGCCTTCTCTGCAGAGCACCACGCCAGGGACTGTCGATGGGCCGCGGTCACAAAAGCAGGCGAGCGCATGTCGGGACCCAAATCCCGATAGGGCGTAACCCCTGTTGACGAAGCCGCTTGCGGTGTGCTCTAAGCTTATCCCGAGACGGCTTGGAGTGACTTCGTGCCCGCATTTTTTACCTCTCTAGTCGGTTACCTGTGACCGACCAGAAGTGTCCGCGAAGATCACTGCCGCCGTGGAACCTTCCCGAGGCCGACTAAAAATTTGTAGACTGCTGCTCTCAGCGCGCCGCCACGTTGTTCACGACAATTTCACCTGCAAGCTCTCCCGGGTTTGGCTTCGTATCGAAATTGTTTATCCACGAAAGAAAAAAGATGAATCGAAACCGGGTTGACATCAGTCTAACGATTGCGTATGGTCGGACAAATGCCGATGACTGACCAGAGGCCACTTGTAGTCTGTTGTCGTACCGCATGTGGGCGTGTCCTCTGGCATGGGAGACTAGTGGCAGCGTAATCCTTACACTAGCGCTTAGTTCAACGCGACCCACCGCCAGGAGGACTGGCCGGTGGGTTTTTTATTTCTTGGGGCGTCGAGACTCTCAAATTTGGAGCGACGGAGCGGATGTATGTTCGTGCGGATTACTGCGTTGACGTTTGAGCGTTGTTGTCGCTGTCGCGCAAACCTCTGTCCCGGCGAGGAGAGTAAGCGCAGCACAATCTAGACGCGAAATCCTCCTCCCTATCCCTTTTGCTGTTCATATCCAGAGCCACAAGGACTTGATGCCTTCGAATCGCGGCGCAAGCAGCGTCGACCAAGGAGAAACCGATGCGGCTTTTCAGAAGGGCCTTTATCCCTGTAAGTTTGTTGATATTCGTTCCGGCGCTTTATGCTCAATCGACGATTTCAGGTTACGTCACGGGCGCGGTCACTGACTCGAGCAAATCTTCCGTCAACGCCGCCACGGTAACATTAAAGAATCTCGAAACCTCATTCAGCCAGACCACCGCCACGGACTCGAGCGGGGTCTATCGGTTCGAGTACGTTCCACCGGGCGAGTACAAACTGAGCATCACGGCCACCGGTTTCAGCACCTCCGAGCAGTCGGTTACGGTCACGGTAGGACAATCTACCACGGCGAACGTTCAGCTCATGATTGGATCGTCATCCTCCATCGTGGTTGTGCACAGCGACGCCGGGCCAATACAAACCGAAAACGGCGATATCACCACGAACTACAATGAAACCCAAATTCAATCTGTTCCCAATCCCGGTGCCGACCTCACTTACATCGCGCAAACCGCGCCCGGCACCATTATGAACACGCAAAACGGCGGCGGAAACTTTTCCGTCTTTGGCCTGCCGGGCTACTCGAACATGTTCACCATAAACGGGATGGATTACCTCAACAGCTACGGCGACAACAACAAGTCCGGTGCCACCAACAACAGCCTCGGCGCGAACGAGATGCAGAGTGTTACCGTCGTGGAAAACGGGTATTCAGGAAACTATGGGCGCTTGGTGGCCGCAAATGTCAATTTTGTCAGCAAGAGCGGGTCGAACCAGTTTCACGGCAACGCTATTTACGACTGGAACGGCTCGTCCCTGAACGCGAACGATTACTTCAACAATCTCCACGACACGCGCCGCCCATTCGATAACGTGAATCAATGGGCTGCTTCTCTTGGAGGTCCGATTTGGAAGGACCATACGTTCTTTTTCATCGACAACGAAGGTCTCCGCATCGTCCTTCCGACGACAAGTTCGGTGAACATCCCCAGCCCGCAGTTCGAAGCGGCGACCATCGCGAATCTGCAAAACGTCAGCCCCGCTTCTGTCAGCTTCTACAACACGATTTTCAACCTCTATAACCAGGCGCCGGGCGCCAGCCATGCGGTGAACGTACTGCCCGGCGGCGGTTGCGGCAGCTTCCAGGTGCTTGGTTTGGGAGTGCCTTGCGCGCTTCAATTTCAGGCGATTCCAGGGAACTTCACGGGCGAGTGGCTTCTCGCGTGGCGCATCGACCAGATTATCAGCTCGCGCGATCAGGTCTTTCTACACGTCTTCACGGATCACGGCATTCAGGCTACAAACACAAATGTGATCAATTCAGGATTCAACCAATCGAGCCCACAGCCGGAATGGCAGGGCCAACTGAACGAAACGCACACGTTCAGCAACCGCGCCGTGAATCAGCTTGTCACCGCATTTCAGTGGTCCGGCATTCTCTTCGGACCGCTCGATCCAGCGGCGACACTCAACGTGTTTCCGGCACTGCTCAATTTCTCAAACGGAAGCTTTACACCTCTCGGCCAGAATCAAGCCCACCCGGTAGGCCGTCACATCACGCAATACCAGATTGTCGACGATTATTCGTACACGCTCGGCAAACACACGCTGAGAGCAGGCGTGGATTTTCTACGAGACGACCTCAACGTGTTTTTCTACGGTAGCAACACGGCTGGAACGATCACAAGCGATCTCGCCAACTTCTACAACGGGAATGCGACGAACTTCGTTCAGTCGTTCCCCAACACGTTGCATTCGCCGTTTGCCGCCTACGACCTAGGCTTCTACGTCGAGGACGATTGGGCCCTTGCGCCGCACTTCAAACTGACGGGTGCGCTCCGCCTTGACCGCGAATCGAACATCACCAGTTTGCAGAATCGCTTCGCTCGGCTTACCGCTCCGTTTGAATCCACCGACCACGATCCTTCGGTTCCCTATAATCGGGCGATCCAAACGAATGTTTCTCAGGCTTTTTACTCCACGACCCCGCTGGCCATAGAGCCTCGCCTCGGTTTCGCCTGGTCGCCGTTGGGCAGCTCGACAACGGTTGTGCGCGGCGGCGTCGGTAATTTCCGCGACTTCCTGCCGCAGCAGGAGTTGCAGGGTTTCGCCCTTAACACGCCCAACGTGAACGCATTTACGGTGACTGGCGGCCCTCTCTCTCCTGCCGCGGCCAATAATATTTTCTCGACCGCTGCCGCCTACAACTCGGCTTTCGCGAACGGCTTCTCTCAAGGAGCCACGCTCGCCAGCCTACAAGCTGCTGTTCCCACATTCACTCCGCCTGCCTACTACGGCGCGCAGCACGACACCATCAACCCGACGTATGTTGAGTGGAACCTAGAGATTCAGCGCTCGCTGGACAGCAATACGTCGGTCAGCGCGAACTATGTTGGCAACCATGGCATCCACCAGGTCTTCATCAATCAGGGTCTCAACGCGTTTGACGCAAGTGGTTTCGCAGGCTTGCCAGTGACGGCACCCGATCCCCGGTTCTCGAACGTAACGGAACTGCAGACTGACGGCACATCCAACTACAACGGTGTGACGCTCTCCGCGCGCCACAACTTCAGCCACAGCTTTCAGGCTACGGCTAGCTATACCTACAGTCACGCACTTGACGACGTCTCCGACAACGGATTCACCGCGTGGAGCTATAACACGGACCCCAGCATCCAGTACCCGCAAAATCCCGACGATCCGCACGCGAACTACGGCAACAACGATGCAGATGTTCGACACGCCCTCAGCGCAAGCTACGTTTGGACGCCAGCTCTGGATTCCGTGGTCGGTCACGGTCCGCGACGCCTTTGGTCCGGATGGTCTGTTTCCGGAACATTTTTCTATCGCACGGGATTGCCGTTCACAGTCATCGACAGCGCGGACACAGCGACTCTTGCGGGTTCAGCCAATGCAGCGAATTACGGTTCCGCAACGCTTTTCGCGAATTATTTGGGGGGCGCGCAGCCAACATGCAGCTCCCCGACCACCCTGTGCCTTGTGGCCGCCGATTTTTCGCCGGCCACCGATGGCTTTGGCCAGCAGCGTAGAAACCAGTTCCGCGGCCCAGGCTTCTTCAACACCGATCTCAGCATTCTCAAGAACACCGGCTTGCATCTGTGGGGCGAAGGCCAGCGATTGTCCTTCGGCGCAAATTTCTACAATGTGCTGAATCATCCGAATTTCGACCAGCCGGTGGCGGACATTGGCAACGCGCAATTCGGCCAAATCGTGCAGACCGTGTCACCACCGACCAGCATTCTTGGCTCGGGCCTCGGTGGGGACTCGTCACCTCGCCAAATTCAGCTGACAGCGAAGTTTGCCTTCTAGGGTCGGTGAGGATTTCTTCTTCGCTGTCGATAGACGCTCCCGTCGACTCTCGTCCGACTATGGACAGATTTTCAGAACCAGAAACGACATGCAAAACGGACACAAACCCCAACGATCGAAAGGGAGCTCTGACAATGAATTTAACGACGCATATCAGAAAATCGCCGGCTTTGATTCTCCTCGCGCTCAGTGCCGTGTCCCTTCCAACCGCAGGGCAAGCACAATCCATTGACGGACTCTGGGACGCCACCGTCACCGTAAGCAACGTTGCCATTCCGTTCCGGATCGAACTCTCCAGCAAAGGTACGGAGGTCAAGAGTTACTTCTTTAATGGAGACGAGAGAGTGAATCCGTCTACACAAGGGTCTTACGGTGATGGATTCCTCGACCTCAAGTTCGCGAGCTATGCGACCGAACTGAAGGCCACGTTTAAGGACGGAACGCTAACCGGTTCCTATGAGAGCGGACCGGCAAAATCGTATCCGTTCCAGGCGAAGCGGCACAATCCGTCGTTGACACCCGCCCCCGATTCCCGTGTGCCGCTCATCGATGGTCGCTGGGAGATCCAAGTCAAGAGCTCGAAAGGAGAGTCGGCGTGGCACTTTATCGTCCAGCAATCGGGTGCGCGTGTATCGGCTGCTATTCTGCGCGTCGATGGCGATACAGGAGCGCTTTCCGGCAGTTATCAGGACGGAAAATTCCTCCTCAGTCATTTCACCGGAGAACGCCCCTTCTACCTGGAGGTGACACCACTTGCGGACGGTACTCTACAGCTTGAACTCAGCAACTATCAAGAAACACAGACGTTGCTTGCCTTTCGGCCCGAGGCCGCTCGCGCCAAGGGCTTTGCACCGCCCGATGATCCTACGCAACACACCAAACTGAAAAACCCCAATGAGCCTCTCCACTTCAGCTTCCCTGATCTTCAAGGACGGATTGTTTCCGACCAGGATGCGCGCTTCCGCGAAAAAGTGGTTCTCGTCAACATCACGGGTAGCTGGTGCCCGAACTGCCATGATGAGGCTCCCTTCCTGGAAGCTTTATATGAGAAGTATCGCGATCAGGGACTCGAGATTGTAGCTTTGGATTTTGAACCAGCGGAACAATTGACGGACCTCTCCCGGCTCCGGGCATTTATTGAGCGTTACGGAATCAAGTACACCTACCTGGTCGCGGGCGAGCCCAGCCAACTGAATGAGAGGATACCGCAGGCAGAGAATCTGAACGCCTGGCCTACTACCTTTTTCGTTGGGCGCGATGGACTCGTCCATGACGTTCGGACCGGGTTCACCAGCCGCGCGAGCAGCGAATTCGATTCCGACCTCAAGCAAGAAATCGACAATGATGTGGCACGGTTGATTTCCGCACGTGTGCAGACCGCGAGTAGCAGCAAGTAGGAGGCAGTGAGATTGTTGGCCAGGGATTGCTCCCGAATGGCGATACGCAAACGGTCCTCTTGATTCCTTGCGATGACAATCATCCGGGAATTGCGTGCTGCGACCATGGTTTCGTTGAGTCACCTTCCATCGCCACGGTGCGAGCCAAATGCCGGTAACGACGAGATGAGCACGCGGTACGGGAAGCAGCTTCTCGAAGCTGGAATGGAACTCCATCCTCCCTGTCTGGTGAAAGTCGGTCAGGGCAACAGGGGATAGAAGACCATCGACGAGTTCTTGCCCGGACCTGCTCCATGACCGCCAGCCACAGCCACCTCGGATTCCTTGCCCAACCCCTCGTTGGATCACGGGAAACCAAGCATCATCACCCAAGTCTGCGGGAGCAAAACAGGGGTTCAGGAGAATAACTTGCCCTGGCCAAGCGCCCGGGCATACAGTTGGCGGCAAGATCGCGGGTTCTGGGCCGCGCGCGGAGGCGATGCCATGAGATTCCGAGTACCGGGTGGTTTGGTGCTTGCGGCTATTCTCGGTCTCTTCTCGTTGACTAGCTTCGGAGCGGACACGGCCAGTCGCGTCACGATTCTATACGACGCATTTGGCAAGACCCCATCGATGATCAAGGCTTGGGGCTTCTCCGCGCTCGTCGAGTACGGCGGCAAGCGGATACTCTTCGATACAGGTGGGAATGCCAAGATCTTCGAGCACAATGTCAAAGCGCTGGGCGTAGATCTCACCAAGCTGGATTTCGTGGTGCTGTCGCACCGGCACAGCGATCACATCAGCGGTCTCAATTACCTGCTGCGCATCAATCCGACAGTGCGAATTTACGCCCCGGCGGAGCCCTGGGGACCGTTTGGATGGGATGTGCCGAACAGTTTCTATCGCAAAGATCCATCCCTGCCGTCGAACATGCGCTATTTCGATGGAAATCCTCCGGCCACGCTCTCGGTTAGCCTACCGTGGCCTCAAGCGACTTTCGCGCGAGTGGATTCAACCACGGAGATCGCGCCGGGTATATTCCTCGTCCCGACCATCTCGCAGGTCCCTGGCACGCTCGAACTCCGTGAGATTTCGCTCGCCATTCGCGGCCCGCAGGGCTTGATCATCGTTGACGGATGCTCTCACGCGGGCGTCGAGAAGGTCCTCGAAGCGGCGACCAAGGTCGACCAACATGTCCGGGTTCTCTTTGGAGGACTCCATCTGGTGGCGGCCTCGGATGCGGACGTTCAAAGGATATCTGCCGCACTGCACGATCAGTGGAAGCTGGACTACATCGCTGTCGGCCATTGCACGGGCGAGCCAGCGTTTGCCTCTCTGCAAAAGACTTTCGGCGACCACTACATCTACGCTGGCGTTGGCACGCTTGTGGACATTCCCTAAAGGATGCGCCCAACAGCCGACGCGGTCGAACGTCCGCCCCTCCACAACCCGAGTCACGCTCGTCCCGGCAGATGGATTACACGCGCACGTACTCCATGCCCAATAAGTCCGCCAACTTTTTCAATTTGCCCCCGATGTGTCCAAGGCCAACTGCGCAGTGATGTGCCGGTCCCTGCGCGTTCCACACATTCATGAAGTCTTTGACCCCCAAAGGAAACCGGTACCGGCTGTTCGTATTCCCAATCTCCAGAATTGGCCCCGCAACCGATTCCCCCTCGGCAACCAGAAGCTTCAGCTTCCCATCGACAGTTTGCACCACCGAGAGCAGCGTCACCGGCCCGTATTTCACCGCCATTTCCACCGAAAGCCCGCGCCCCACTTTTCCGTGATACGCTTGCAAAGGTCGTACCTTCGTCTTGCCCTCACCGATTCCAATGTGCCCGGGCCCGTCGTGCCCCATCAGCACCACATCATCGTTGTAGTCCACTGCGTAGTATTCCGTGAACGATCCCCCCGCACCGAACGAATCCATGATCTTCATGGCCTGAACATTCTTCACGTCGTACTCTCCGGCAACCGGAATGCCGCGCGCGTTGAGCAGGCACGCCCCAAGAATGATCGACGAAATGGCCTCCTCGCTTTCCGCGTTTCCCACGCCCTTGTAGTAATAGGCCATTGACCCAAGCGAGTGAATCTCCACCAACCGGTCCAGTGCCACGGAAGTTCTCGCGGCTCGTTCGAGATCCTCGCGCGAGCAATCAGCTTGTACATCGAACCACGACTCGAACTCCGCCATTTTGCTTCTAACGTCGTCTTCGCCGACTTCGCGCCGCAGCGAAGCGAGCTCGTCCACTCCCAGGATCTCGACGTGTCCTCCAAAATAAGCCATCTGCTGTGTCAGGTCCGAATACATATCGAGCATCCCGCCGTAGTGGTGCCCCATCATCCCGAGTCGGTTGTGCTCCATCGTGTGCACTACGCGCGCCCCCTCAACCCATTCTGTGATCTCCGCCCAGGTCTTGGAGTCCTCAAGCATCCCCGTGACTTGGAAAAATGGAATTCTGCAACGATTGAATACGTTGGCGATCTCCGGGACGGGACACGCCTGACAATTGGCAAGCCATTCGCCAGTCATCTTGTTGCGGTCGCCGAGACGATGGAAAGTCGTGTAATCGATAGCCGGCGTTGGCGACAGGTTGAGAATGATCGTTGGCACTTTGGCTCGTCGTACGACGGGCAGCACAGTGGACGAGAGCGCATACGTCGTGACGTGCAGGAAAATCAACTCAACGTCAGCTTTCCGAAAGTCATGACCTGCGGCCAGCGCTTTTTCCGGCGTGTCGATCAGCCCGAGATTCACAACGTCGATATTCGGTCGCGCGAGCCGTTGCCCAACTTTTTCGACATAGCCGCAGAGCCGTTCGCGTAGTCCAGGAAATTGCGGCCAATAGGCGTCGAGCCCGATGCCGAAAAGGCCAACCTTAAGATTCCGCTTGTTTGATTCGGCCATATGTCCCGTAAAAATCATAACTGCGCTTTTAGTTCGGCAGCCAACCATTGGCCGGATTGGTTCGCCAGCATAGCGGTTGTAAGCATGCAGGGGCAAGCAAAGCCTCCTCAGGACCACGGGAAACTTTGGTTCTTGATTGACGCGTATCGCCGCCAGTGTCATTCTCCTCCCGCAATTCACCGCGCATCGAGGCGAGTTCATGAATGCAGGTCTGAAACGGCGAACCTTCGCGGCACTGGTTTTGGGTCTGCTGGGGGCTTCGTCCGCAGCCGCCCAGAACGCGCCCGTGAAAATCAAGGTTCATTGGGACAAGATTGTGCGTGTCTTCAAGACGACCCCCACTTTGCAGGTTGTTGTGAATCCGCCGTTGCGCCGCGGGACTTCCGTGCACGACAACGCCTTCCAGGCTCTTCACGATCTCGGCGCGGACTATGTTCGTTATGTCCCCTGGCTCCCCTATCCGAAACTCGCCGTCGCCGAACTCGAACCTCCGCACGACTACGAAACGTCTTGGGACTTTTCCTTGATCGACCCAATGACGATTGATTTCCTCGAGGCCACGAAGGGCCACTCCGTAATCTTGAATTTCAGCACCATTCCGGGGTGGATGTACAAAACCGATAAGCCTGTCCCTTATCCGGCAGACGCAAATCAGGTCACTTGGGACTACGAACAGGGCACAGAGTTGCGCGATGCCTCCATGAAAGAAGTGGCTGGCTACTACGCGCGGCTCCTCGCCTGGTACACGAAAGGCGGCTTTACCGACGAATTCGGAGAGCGCCACGAATCCGGTTATCACTATTCGATTCCCTATTGGGAGGTGCTTAACGAAATCGACTATGAGCACAGCATGACACCGGAATCATACGCGCGGCTCTACGATGAAGTCGTGAGGGCCATGAAAGCTGTTCAGCCCGATTTGAAATTCGTTGGGTTGGCGTTAGCCAGCGAGGACAACCCAGAGTTTTTCGAATATTTCCTCGATCACAAAAATCACAAGCCGGGCGTTCCTCTTGACTTCATCTCCTATCATTTTTATGCTTCGCCCACTCCGGACCAGGGCTTGGACGTCGAGCAGTTCACCTATTTCGATCAAGCTGACGGATTCTTGAAGTCGGTCCGCTATATTGAAGCGATTCGCAAGCGCCTCTCCCCCGAAACGAAAACGACCATCGACGAAATCGGCGTCATCTCCGCCGACGATCAATCGCAAGGTGACGCCGGCCACGTGACCAAACCGATCCCGGCTTCCTACTGGAATCTCGCGGGGGCCATGTTTGCTTACGTTTTCGGCGAGCTTGCGAAGATCGGCATCGACGTCGCCGGCGAATCTCAGCTTGTCGGCTATCCGACTCAGTTTCCGAGCGTCTCGATGGTCGATTGGAACGACGGCAAGCCGAATGCCCGCTTCTGGGTATTGAAGTTGCTGCACGATTCTTTTGGGCCGGGCGACAAAATCGTTGGAAGCGAAGATACGCCTCCGAATCTCTATTCGCTCGCATTCCTCAAGCAAAACGGGGGAAAACGTGTGCTGATCGTCAACAAGCGTGAGCAGTCTGCGAGCGTTTCGATATCCGGAGCGAGTGGCGGACAAGTCCGATTCGTCGACCCGTCCAAGGGGTTCGGCCCTCCGGCAACGGCAAAGTTGACCGGCGATGAGCTGAAGATCGGCGGGTTCTCTGTTTCTTTGGTGACGCTTCCATGACGACTGGATATCCAGTCGTCGGCTTTTGTCATCGTCTACGCCTTTCGCAAACATGATCCTCGCAGCCAAGTTGCCGAGACTCTGTTAGCCGCGGGCGGTGCGCTGTCGGTCCAGGTCCTCAACGAGTTTGTTTCTGTGGCGCGCCGCAAGCTTGGCAGAAGCTGGGAGGAAGTTCGTCGAGCCCTGAAGATCCTTCCTACCCTCTGCCCAGAGCCAGTGCTGCTGACCGTCGAAACGCATGAGGCAGCACTGAAAATTGCAGAGAAGCACGGCTACCGCATTTATGGCGCGTTGGTCGACAATCCGGCTGGAAGTCCTCCCCTTCGATCTTTGTCGCAAATGCGATATCCGAGACGTCAGGCCCGCTGAGTGGGTGTCGCCCGCGCAAAAACCTCGTTCTGCATCTCCTTCAAATGGTTTCCGTTAGTTGAGATGGGTTGTTCCGCGCGGCTTCCACGACGATCCGAACCGCCCACCAACCGAATCGGCAGTTCTCTGCCAACTCGTCAAAAACAGAATCGGCTTCGACCCTGAAGATTCCAATCCGCAATGGCAAGTGCGAGCCAGCGCCAGCAAGAGCACAGTCGTTCTGTCGTGTGCCAGCTTCCGTGAAGCTCCAGATAGGGAGCTAAAGCCGGTGAGGAAGGATTTTTTAGAGAGACTTGACCTGGTTCAAGTTTCTCTCACGTCGCCCCGGCTGGCCCGATCCCACAGAAATTCGAGAAATTGCTTTCAAGGGTGGTCAGATGTACCCTCAGTGCATCACCGGAGTTCAAAATGAAATTCCGGCTAGCGCTACTTCGAGGCGCATGGGTTCTGCCGCTCGCGGTTGCCTGCCTGGTCGTTTCCACCGCAGCGACCCTGGGAAAGCCGGAGGGCGAGATCGCCAAGGTCGCTTCCGGACTCAAGTTGAAGAAGGTCGAAACGCAATCGTCGCACGGCTACAGCGTAGCGATCCTCTCTTCCCACGACCTCACGGTAAAAGAATACATCAACCCGAAAACGAAATTGGTCTTTGGCGTGACCTGGAATGGAACTCGCATGCCGGACCCGCAACTGCTGCTGGGCTTTGATCCGGCGACATTACAAGGCAAAGCAGCATATCGGCCCCTGCACCACAGCATCGTCAAGACCTCAACCGTGCTGTTGGAGATGGGCGGACGCATGGGCCTGTACGCGGGTCGCGCAATTCGCACCGATCTTCTTCCAGCGGGAGTGAAGCCATTGGAGGTTGCGCCATAAGGCACAGGAAATCTCCCAAGACGCGAGTGCTTCGCGCGTGCGGGGTTCCGTTCGCTCTGGTCTTGTCTCTTTCCTTGTCGTCTTGCCAGCAGGGTTGCTCGTTGGGCAGCGTTTTGACCTATAACTATCTTCCCATTCAAGTGGGGCCGACCAGTTCACAGTTTGTAGTACCGAATATCCCCTGGGTGTCGGCGACGATTTGCGTGCCCGGCACGACAAATTGCGAGACGATAGACAACATCATCCTGGATTCAGGAAGCACGGGCCTGAGAGTTTTGTCATCGGTGCTTACTTTGAATCTGCCGACCGAGCAATCCGGGGGCAATCAGTTGGCTGAGTGCGCTCCTTTTGGGTCCGCCATCGCGTGGGGTTCTGTAGCCACGGCGTCCGTAACCCTGGGAGGCGAACCGCCGGTGACCGTTCCGATCCAGGTCATTGACGCGAACTTCGGAACGTCGTCTCCGCCTCCGCCCTGCAGTTTCCCTCTTACGTCGCCGGGGCAGCTCGGCGGCAACGGCATTCTCGGCATCATGCCGGCTCAATTCGACAGCGGTTTTGATGAGTACTTTACGTGCCAGAACGGAACCTGTTCGTTCTTGAGCTTGCCGGGCACACAGGCCGTACAGAATCCGGTCTATCTTCTGCCGCAGGACAATAACGGTGCCATCGTCTATCTAAATCCGATTTCCGATCAGGGAGCTTCACAGGGCGTGGGTGCGATGGTTTTAGGAGTAGATACGGAGCCCAACAACGATCCGAATTTTGTCTCCTCGGGCGACGTGTATCACTGCGTGAATTCAAGCAGTGAGGCTTTCTTCACCAATTACAAAGGCCAGCAGATCTGGCAATCTATCGCCGACACCGGTTCCAACATGCTCTACTTCCAGGATTCCTCATTACCACAATGCCCGCTCACAATTTTCACCCCCGGCTACTGTCCTAACCCTAACGCCAATCTTACCGCCTCTTTGGTCGGCTCTACGGGAACGCCGCAGGCGTTGGGTTTCACGGTGGGTAATGGTTCAGCATTGGTCGCCTCAGGGAATAGTGCGTTCGATGATCTCGCCGCGCCAATACCACCCGGTCTCGGCGGCGTGGAGTTTGACTGGGGTCTGCCCTTCTTCTTTGGGCGCAGCGTTTTTATCGCTTACGGCCCTTCGGCCTCTACGGTATGCGGCTCCGGAATCACTGTTGACATGTGGGGTTTCGCCGCGCTGCCGCAAACGCCGTCGCCAAACATGCAGAGAATCCTCGGGAAAGTCCGCAACGAGCAGCGTCAGAAAAAGAATTAGCGCGAAGATCCCAAGATCGCTCGACAACTTCCGAGTCGGCCCGACGGTCGTCGGTGGTGTTAAACGTCCCCGCTTAAACCTGCATCGCGAAAAGACAATCGAAACGCCGGGCTATTTTCTGAATTTCTATCTCTTTTGAACGCCTCGATGGGACTGATCCTCGACTCTAGCGTACTTGTCGCCGCCGAGCGCCAGAGACACAACGCTCGGCAGAGGTTGGCCCCCCTAGCTCGCAAAATCGCTGACACCGAAGTCGGCATCTCCGTCATTACTCTGATTGAGCTGCTGCTGCCTCACTGCGCGGGCAGCTAAACCGAGGTTGCTCGCGCCCCGCTCGATTCATCGCGGAGACAAATCCAGGGCGTAGATTTCGTGCCAGCCGACGTCCTCTACAATCAGGGGAGAGCCGTCAGCGGCGAGGCCGCTGTAGGCGCCGATGAACCCGAACGGACGACGATACCCTTTGAGGCTGAGGACGCGTTCAACCCTCAGGTCCGGCACGCCCGCGCGGTAAAGCGCCGGGTCGGCTCCCAGCGTGTCGAAATAAAGATACTGGCTGTCGCGGCTCCACAGCTCGAAGTTGATCTCCGGACTGGTAAACTTCTTCCAGCTTCCCGTGCTCTTATCGTACATCTGTAGGCCCAGCGCACCTGGAGTGATAGCCACCAGATAGCGTCCGTCGGGCGACCACATCGCGCCGAAGAGCCCGTCCGCGCCCGGCAAGGGCACCACTTGATGCGTGCGCAGATCTGCGGTTTTGATTCCCATCTGACCGGGCTGCACATGCGTGTAGCCAGGGGAATAATCGAAAGTCACGTGCTGGCTGTCGGGCGACCAGCTTGCGTCATTCTGCATCAGGTTGTCTGGGTGCACCTTTTCCAGCCCGCTGCCATCGGAGTTCACCACCATGATGTTCCATGGCTTTTCGGGCGTGCGTGCCGAGAATGCCAACTTCGTTCCGTCGGGTGACCAAAACACCATAGTCGCCAGCATGGGCGCGAACGTCAGTTGAAGCTTGTCGCTGCCGTCCAGGCGTTCGCGCCAGAGGATGCCATCTTGAAGTGTGGTGTAGGCCAGCCATTGACCATCGCGGCTGAAGGCTACCCAATCGGGCGAAATGCCTTCAAGAAACGGCCTGAACTGGCCCGTTTTGGCGTCGTACTTCATTAATTCGCCGCGCTGTTCCTCGCCCACGACAAAGATTTTCTTGCCATCCGGGCTGACCGCGGGCGTGCGGAAGCTCAAGGGTCCGCTGGTCAGCTGCACGGGCTTGCTGCTGCCCGCCGCGAGCGCCCAGATGCTCGACAGTCCGTCGGCCAAGCCCTGAAAGTAAAATTCTTTTCCGTCCGGAGACCAGTCGCCGCAGCACGCGTCTGGAACGTCCGCCGCTAGCTCACGCAATCCTGTCCCATCCGCGCCCACTTCCCACAGCTTGCTGTTTTGTTTGAAGAAACCGGTGCCGAACCGGATGACATTTCCGCTCGGAGAAATCCGCGGCCAAAAAATCGTGGCATCGGCAGAGGTCAGTTTCCGTGCGCTGCTGCCGTCCGACGAGGCCAGGTAAAGATCCCGACCTGCGGCGTACACGAGTTGCTTTCCGTCGCGCGACCATGCCGCGTCTTGCGCCTCGAAATCGTCCAGCCGCCGCGGGGTTCCTCCCGGCAGCTCCACGGCGTAAAAGGGCATGTCCTGGGCGTATGCCGCCGTGCCGCCCATGAGCAAGGACGAGCCGTCGGCGGAAATTGAAGTTGGATAGGTTTGCGGAAACGGCGCTGGAGAGGGGAGAGTCTCGCCGCCGCTGGCGGAGACCTGTGATAGCAACGGCACTACGCCGACAAGTTCCGTGAAGTAGATTCTCTGGCCGTCGGTCACCAAAGGGGTCGGCCCCACTTCGTTGCCCTTGACGCGGCCATCGCGGGTCAAGGGCTCGATGCGCATCACGCGCGGCGAGGCGGTGGCGCGCTCAAAAAACACGCTCCCCACAATTCCCGCCAGTGCAAATACCACGGCAATCGCCACACCCGCTGCCCAGATCCACGCGCTCTTCCGAAACGTGCTCGTCTGCGCGGCGACAGCGGTTTCTTGCGCCTCAGCCGTACCGAGGATGCCGGCCCCTGGCACCGAGGAGGAATCTGTTTTCTGCTGCCGCGCGCGCTCCAAGTCGCGCCGCAAACGTTTCAAATCTCCGCGCAGCTCGGAGGCAGACTGGCAGCGCAGCTCGCGATCCTTCTCCAGCGTCTTCTCGATGATTTCTCCGAGCCGCGGTGGCAGAGATGGGTTCAGCTGCTCGACCCGAGGTGGAATGCGGTTCAAAATGGCTTCGAATACCAGCGCAGCGCTCTGCCCGTCGAAGACGCGCTGCCCGGTAGCCATTTCATAGAGCACAGCGCCGAAGCTGAACAAATCGGTGCGCAGGTCCAGCTCGTCACCGCGGGCCTGTTCAGGAGACATATAGGCGACAGTGCCCACCCTCGAGCCAGGGCTGGTAAGCACCTCGCTGGGGCTTTCTTCCCCCAGGCTTTTTTTGGCTAACGTGCTAGCGCTCACCGGATGGGCTGCGTGCATCTTGGCCAATCCGAAATCGAGAATCTTTGCCTGTCCCGCTCGTGTGATGAACAGATTTGCAGGCTTGACGTCGCGATGGATGATGCCACGAGAGTGCGCCGCTGCCAGTGCGTCGGCCAACTGAGCGCCCCATTCCAGCAGCAGCTCGATGCGCACTGGCTTGCCGGCGATTTTGTCACGCAGAGTTTCCCCTTCGAGGTATTCCATGGCGAGGAAAACGCGCGCGCCTTCTTCGCCGATTTCGTAGATCGTGCAGATTCCGGGATGATTGAGTGAGGAGGCGGCGCGGGCTTCCCGCTGGAAACGGTCGAGGGCCTGCTTATCGCGGGCCGGGCCGTCAGGGAGGAATTTCAGGGCGACGAAGCGCCCGAGGCGGGTGTCCTCGGCTTTGTAGACGACGCCCATGCCGCCGGCGCCGAGCTTGCTTACGATACGGTATTTCCCCAAGCTCGCGCCCACCGCCAATTCGGTGAGTGTCGAATCGCCCAGCAATTGAGGGGCTTTCTGGATGGCAGGCCACTCCAGGAATTCGCCGCTAGTGCGTTGTTGAAGCAGTGATTCCACTTCGTGGCGCACATCGGGATCGAGCTGAGCCAAGAGCGCCGCGCGCTCCTCCGCAGTTCGCTCGCGAGCGGCATGGTATAGCTTTTCAATCTGCTGGAAACGCTCGGGGGTGGTCATGCGCTCTTGCTTGCCTTGTGCCATGACTTAATTCCCGCAGTAGCCAAGCCTTGGACAGATCCCAGTCGCGCCGGACGGTGCGCGGCGAGATCTTCAGAACGGCAACGATTTCCTCCTCCGTCAATCCACCGAAATAGCGCAACTCTACGACCTTTGCCTGTCGCGGAGCAATCTCTGAGAAGGCCGTCAAAACCTGGTCCAAAGCCAGGATGGACCGGTCCGGCGCGTTCGAGAGGAGTGCTGTTTCATCGAGGTTCACTTTCACGGCGCTGCCGCCGCGCTTTCGTGCGCCACGTGCTCGCGCGGCGTCCACCAGAATGCGCCGCATCATTTGCGCCGCCATGGCAAAAAACTGCGCGCGCTCGCGCCACTCCACTTTGGTCACCTCCACTAGGCGGAGGTAAACCTCATGAACCAATGCTGTGGCTTGAAGAGTGTTGGCTTGCCGTTCATTTTTCATGTACCGGCGCGCCATGAGACGTAATTCGGGATATACGCGCTCCGCCAGTTGCGCCAAGGCAGCCTGATCGCCGCTGCTCCAAGCTTTCAAAAGACAGGTGATTTCAGCGGAAGATGTGTCGCAGGCCAACACCGTCCTTCCATTAGGCCCCCAAAATATACCAAAACGTGGCCGCTTTTGCCGGCCGTTTGCGCCTGTACCAGTGGAAGGAGAACTTCACAATGATCTCCTCCAGAAGAATAGGAGGCACCTATGAAATACATCGCAATCGCAGTGCTGCTGCTCGCTCTCGCTGTTACAGCCGTATCTGCACAGCAGACCACTGTAAAGATGAAATTCTCGGGGACCGCTGCCAACAGCGTCATCAATCTGCAACAACCCGATTCAAGTATGGACGAGGACAATTTCGCTGGGAACGGTGCGCTGGGCTCATTCACCGCACGTAACGTACGATCGCTCCCAAATTCTCCGACGCCGTCCAGCACTTGCTCGGGTCCCACTCTGCTGCATTTCACGGAAACGCTCGGCGGGAGCGTAATTCGCTTCGAGGATAACAGCCTGCTGTATCTCGCTCTCGCGCAGGGAAGCGATTGCATAGATCTCTCGCGTGGAACGGCCGACTGTGTCCTGACGTTTCAAGTAACTGGAGGAACCGGCCGTTTCAAGAATGCATCCGGTACCCTTACGATGACTGAGACGGCGCTGCCAGTGTTGTCCGACTTCACGGGCAATCCCGTTTTCTATGCCGCTACCGGAGAGTTCACCGGAACGATTTCCGGAGTGGTCACAGAAGAGCGACGCGACGATGGGCAGTAAAGATTTGATCGATCGTAGGACACCTCAAAGCTGGCGCGCGCCCTGCGCGCCAGCTTATCCCGTGTCATATCCTGTAGCCGCGCGGGCGTGATTTCGCTCCCAACACGGAAGTCTAATGACGGTCAACGTCAAGGAGGGAGCCATCTGCGCGGATCTCCATCCACCGCGAGATCGTTTACCGCTTGCTCCAATGTCCTCAAGGAGATCGCTTGCGCGCGATTGCAAGAGTGAAAAGCGAATGTGTGCACCTAAACGCGAAGTTCCACCGTATTCATCTCGTCACCCAACACGGTCACCCGATTCTCATCCACGGCGGCGAATGACGATCCGAGTCGGCTGATTGCGCGGACTGTTGGTCCACATGGAAGCCCGTTGCGCTACTCGTACCGCAACGCGACTATCGGATCGACGCGCATGGCTCGCCGCGCCGGCACATGACTTGCCAGAAACACGACCACCGCCAGCACGGCGCAACCCACAACAAACGCCTCCGGATCTGTGGGCTGAATGCCATAGAGGAAGGTCGCTGCGAGCCGCGCCAGCAGGAACGCGCCGACCAGTCCCGCGCTGATTCCAACCGCGGCGAGCTTCAGACCGTAGATGGCAACGATGTTCAGAATGTCGCGCCGGCTCGCGCCCAGCGCCATGCGGATGCCGATCTCGTGAGTACGCTGGGCTACCGTATAGGAAATCACGCTGTACACCCCTACCCACGCTAATAGCAAAGCGAGTCCGCCGAAAATCGTGAGCAGAAGCGAGCGGAACCGCGGCCTCGCGATCGAATCCGAGTAAACAGCATGCATGGTCTTGAAGGAAGAGACCGGTTCGTCCGGATCCACATCGCGAATCACCTGGCGAACTGCATCCGTCAGAGCAAGCGGATTCGCTGCGGCGTGAATGATAAGCGCGGCTTGATCCGGCGCCTGTTGGGTCGCCGGGAAATACATCGCGGCCATTGTCTGCTCGCTGAGCCCCATTTGCTTCACGTCGCCGGCCACGCCGACGATCTCGATGGCCGGGTCCCTGGGCTTCGATCCCATTAAGGAAAAATGCGCGCCAATCGGGCTGCGCTTCGGCCAAAAATCCTGAGCCATTCGCTCGCTGATGATCGCGACGGGGCGCTTGGGATTCGTGTCCGTGTTGTCGAAATCCCGCCCGGCGAGAAGCGGAATCCCGATCGCTCGGAAATAAGCGGGGCTCACCGTCATGTACGCGTAGAACTGGCCGGATGTATTCACCTTTCTTGAATCAACAGACTCGACTCCCATGGCCATGAGCGCGGAAGTGTCCAAGGGCACTTCGTTCGTGAACGCAGCCGCCCGAACTCCGGGCAGCACGCGTGTCCGTGCGAGTACCTGCTCGAGGAACGCAGTGCGGGTGGCCGCAGTTCGATTGTACTTCGGGCCAAGCAGCGACAACCGTGCAACGAGCATGTTGTCTGTGCGAAACCCGGGACTCACATCCAGCAAACGCACCAGGCTGTGCAGGAAGAGAGTCGCCCCAATCGCCAGAATGAGCGCCAGAGCAATCTCGGCGATGCCAAACAGGTTGCGTACGGTCCGGTGCGAGCCGAATCGAAAGCCCCCTCGCGAGCTTCTTGTGCCCTCTTTCAGGACCTCCGAAATATCCGGAGCAGTCGACTGCAGCGCAGGCACAATTCCGGCGATGATGCCGGTCAGAATCGCGATGGCGCACGTGAACGCGAGAACGCGGCTGTCCAGCACCACTTGCGACGCAAATGCCGATCGGGCCGGGACGAATGCGCGGCTCGCCTCGAGGGCCCACCAGCCGCATAAGAGCCCGAACCCGCCGCCGCACAGCGATAGCAGAAGGCTTTCGCTCAGGAATTGCCGGACTAAGCGCAAACGCGTGGCGCCCATCGCGCGGCGCACGGCGACCTCGCGGCTGCGCCCTGCTCCGCGCGCGAGCAGCAGGTTCGCCACATCCGCGCATGCAATCAGCAGCACAAATCCGACCGCGCCGAACAGCAGCAGCGCAGCTTCGCGCGTATCGCCGACTAGATAGTCGCGCAGGCTCTCGACCCTGACCTGATCGAGACCAGCGGCCGAATTCGATTGCGGTTCGCGATCTTGCATTGCTTGCAACTCGGTTTTCGCAGTGGCCACAGT
This sequence comes from Candidatus Cybelea sp., assembly GCA_035622135.1. Taxonomy (GTDB): domain Bacteria; phylum Acidobacteriota; class Terriglobia; order Acidiferrales; family UBA7541; genus Palsa-295. The sequence continues at coordinate 83,166 of DASPVZ010000010.1, forward strand.
TGCGCCTTCGCGGAGCCGCCCAAGCTGATACCTGAAGATGACATTCCCACCGAACGCCTCTTCGGTATTCGGCGGCGCGGGCAGCCAAACTTGCGCTCCGGATGGAAAATCGAATTGGCCTGGGAGGATGCCAATGGGTGCGTACGGCTTCCCGTTCAGGTAAACGGACTTGCTGAAAATGTCGCGGTCCGCGCCGTATCGGCTTCGCCACAATCGTTCGCTCACTAGCACGACCGGAGCGTGGCCCGCCTTCTCTTCGGCGGCAGAGAAAGTCCGGCCGAAAACAGGCGCGATGGCGAACACGCGAAAGAAGTTCTCTGAAACTTCTGCTGCGGGAATCCGTTCCGCGGCGCCGGACCCGGTCAGATTGAGGCTGCCCGGCTGGTAATTTGCCGCCGACTCGAGGGTCGCCGTGCCCTCTGCCGTATCCAGCGCCTTGTTTGACCACCAAATCAGTACCACACAGCTCGCATTTTTCAGGGGCAGCGGGTTCAGCACCACGTTGTTCACCACCGAGAACATGGCCGTATTTGCGCCAATGCCGAGCGCCAGCGTCAGGACTGCAACTCCTGTGAATCCTGGGGATTTCTGCAGCATGCGAATCGCGTAGCGGATGTCGGCCCAAATGTTTTGCACGCGTCAACCCTCCCCTGGTCGGAACCAAAAGCATGCGCGATTCCAAGGTCGGTGGCAGTTAAATGCTTCAGGATGAATAGATTTAGCGTGAGCCGCCCCCTAAATTCAAGAGGAAATCGTCCGCTCCTGCGGGCGGCCTTCCCGAATTCGGACACCGTGCTGGCGATTGTATGGGAGATCGAAGGGCGGCGCCCCAGAGTAAGGATGCCTGCTTAGTTTGCCGTAGAAGGCTGTCCCTCGGCAAAAATCCCAACGAACTGTGGTGCACCGATTACAAGGCGAGTTCTTGCTGGGAAATCGCAAATACTGTTACCGATGTATCCGGTACATAGTGTCACCCACGTCTCCGGGCCGGACCCCCTTTGGGAATGGTCGGGGCGAGTCGATTTGAACCACCGACCTCCTGGTCCCGAACGAGTTGGACAAAAATTCTAAGTGCCGTGTCAGGCCTGGCTTACGGGGCACGAAACGACCTTCCGACCCTCGCATTGATACCTATTGATACCCAAGGCCGCCCGCGTGAGGAAACGCGGCGATCATTTCTAGAAACATCCAAGATGCCGCTCAACCTTGTGGAACAAAGGCGACGTGGACGGAAGGACGCGTTAGACGCGGATTAAGGCGGGGATCGTCACGTTTGTCAGTGCGCTGCACGCAAAAAGAGAGCGGGCTTGCGCCCGCTCCCACCTCCATCACTGAACCTAACCTTTCAACTCGATTTGAATGACTTCGAACGGCTTCACGCTGGTACTTTCCGGCAGGTGGGTAAAGGCGTCCATGTGCAGCACCGATCCGGCGTTCGCGTCGATGTCCTCGCTTCGTCCGTCCGGGTAGGTGAACTTTGCATGGGCATCGGTCAGGAACACGGCGACGGATTCTGGGTGGCTGTGCATCACGGATTTTTCGCCCGGTGCGTACCTGATGCGAACCACGCGGACTCGGTCATTTTCGAACTCGACCTTGTAATGCTTGGGATCGACTTTCACGGGGTCATCGGCGGTTGGTTGAGGTGCAGTTGCCATATCGCCTCCTTTGATTTGGTGAGATGCGCACGAGTCTAGTCTTCTTTCGTTTGAATGTACAACGGACAGATGAAGCCGCCGCGAAGGCGATCACGCTGCAATCGACTGAGGGGTTGCGGGAAGCGAGTAGCAGGAAGAAGCGCGAGCGTGACGTCAAAGCTCCTCATCATCGCCAATGCAGGGTCTTGCTTCACCATCACCTTCAGCGCCCGTTCTCGACTCATCGTGCCCTCCTCAGAACATTTATTTTCACCGACAGGAGGACTGGTGCAGGTTTCCACATCGGGTCTACAATACGGTTCTCGTAACTGAGCGTCCCTATGACGGTTGCCTATGTGACTCATATTTACGAGAATGCCGCTGTAGCATAGTTGATTGGCTGAGAATTCCGTGCAGTCGCCCAACGTCCAATCCGAGCACATTGCAGGTGAAGTTCCCTGCCTTGCTTACCGATTTCGTCAAGCGTCACAGGTAATCTCAATCCTTGTCGCTGCCTTGGGACTCGTGGTTCTAGGCGGCTGGGTGTTCAATGTGCCCACCCTGACGTACGTTCGAGCTTCTTTCCAATCCATGAAGGTCAACACCGCCCTGTCGTTCTTGTGTTTGGGGGCAGGGCTTTGGTTGGCTCAAGATGACAAGTGGCAGCGCGGCAGGCGCATTCTTGGATTCTTCGTAGTCATCATCGCTGGATTGACGCTCGCAGAATACGCCTTCCACGCCAGCTTTGGGATTGACCAGTTGCTTTTTCGCGACACACGCACTCCATCATTCTCTCCGTATCCGGGAAGGATGGCGATTGCGACCGCAATCTGTTTCCTACTTTTGGGCTTGGCTGTCGCTACTCTTAGGAACGAAGAAGGCAGTTGCGCTGCAACGCTCACTTGTAGCTGTCTGTTTCGCCATCTCTCTCATAGCTCTGTGCGGCTACTTGTACGGAGTCCATTCACTCTACTCGGTTCCCGCCTATTCCACGGTCGCGGTGCATACTGCCGCTGGCTTCTTGGCGGCCTGTTTGGCTTACTTTTTTGCTCAGCCCTATCAAGGGATAGTGTCCATTGCCGCGAGTGAAACCAACTCTGGTCTTCTGCTGCGAACAGTAGTTCCGGCGATCATAGTTGTACCCATCGTAATTGGGTTGCTGAGGGTCGCAGGACAGAAAGCTGGATTGTATGACACGTGGTTCGGCGTTGCCTTGCAGGTGCTCGGCAGCGTCGTTTGCCTGACCGCCTTGACCTTGGTCGTTGCTCGATCAATGAATCGTATGGAATGGGAGCGTTCCCGTGCCGAACAAGCCCAGCTTAGGTGTACCGCCATTGTCGAATCCTCCGAAGACGCAATTGCAGCTCTGGACACAAATGGAATCATTACTCATTGGAATAAAGGAGCGGAACGTCTCTTTGGCTACTCAGCCAGTGAAGCGATTGGCAAGAACATTCTTTTCCTGTCAGAAGCCTATGGTCGTGATGACGCCAAAGGCGTACTAAAGAAGGTTTGGCAAGGTGAAACAGTAAAGCAACACGAAACTGTGCGACGCAGGAAAGACGGAAGCAGCGTTGACATAGCGCTTACGGTCTCACCCATGGTTGATTCACAGGGAAGGATCGTCGGAGCGTCAGGAATCGCCCGTGACATCACCGAACGCAAGCTGGCAGAACAAGACCTCGCCACTGCAAGTGAGCGGCTCCATCTTGCAATTGAATCTGGCTCAGTCGGAGGTTGGGATTACAACCTCAAGACTGGTAAGAAAGTCTGGTTCGGGGAGACGCACGCTCAACTCGGAATGGCACCCCATGAGCCACCGGGATCGTTTGAAGAATCTTGGGATCGTATACATAAGGATGACCGCGAACATTTGCAGCATGCACTTCGAGTAGCCAGAGACAAACACGAGCAATTCACCGAAGAGTTTCGTGTTGTTTGGCGGGATGGGACAACTCGCTGGGTGCGCTCGCGAGGTCGGTTCTTCTACGCCCCGAACGGGGAACCCGAGCGCCTGCTTGGGCTGTCGGTAGACATCACGGAGAGCAAGCAGGCTGAACAAGCACTCCGCGAGATGAATCGAGTGCTCGATGAGCAGTCGGCGGCACTACGATCACAGGAGGAACTGCTGAAAATTTTTGTGAAGAACGTACCTGCTGCGGTGATAATGCTCGACCGTAACATGCGCTATTTGCAAGTAAGTGACCGCTGGTGCGCAGATTTGTCAGTCGACAGTTCTCAAGTCGTGGGACGTTCGCATTACGAAATCTTCCCTGATCTGCCTGACCGCTGGAAACAAGGCCATCGCCGCGCTCTTGAAGGAGAAACCTTGAGAGTCGAGGAAGACCGTTGGGATCGCGAAGAAGGCACGATTTGGTGTCGCTGGGAAGTTCGCCCGTGGAAAAACCTCGATGGCAGTACGGGTGGGATTCTCATCTTTTCCGAGGACATTACCCGTCGCAAACAGATGGAAGAGGCACTCTCAGACTTGAGTCGAAAGTTGATCGAATCGCAGGAACAAGAACGCGCCCGCATTGGAAGAGAGCTTCATGACGACATCAACCAGAGGCTCGCTATTCTGTCGCTCGAACTCGAACAACTGCGAGAGAATCCTTCTGAAATCCAGCCCCGCGTGAAGGAACTCCGAAGACAAATGGCTGAGGTCTCGAATGACGTTCAAGCCTTGTCGCACGATTTGCACTCCTCAAAATTGGAATATCTGGGCGTCGTTGCGGGCATGAAAAGCTGGTGCAAGGAATTCGCCGAGCGGCAGAAATTGGAGATCGAGTTCAGAAGCGATGCGTCCAGTATCCTGCCACTCGCAGTCGGAATTTCCCTGTTTCGAGTTCTACAGGAAGCCCTTAACAATGCCATCAAGCATAGTGGGGTGAAACGGATTGAAATCCAACTGCGGGAAGAGTCCGGGGAGATTCACCTAATCGTCAGCGAT
>DASPVZ010000011.1:0-35347 GCA_035622135.1 Candidatus Cybelea sp.
AATGATCGAGACCGACGACGGTGCGCGACGGCTTGGCGAGGTGTCTCTGGTGCCGCACTCGTCGCCCATTGCATCGAGCGGCTTGCTGTTCATGAACACGCTTTTCGACGAAAACGCGGCGTGCCATATCGCTCTCGGCCAGGCCTACAGCGCCTGCTTCAAGAACGCCGAGAACCTTACGGAAGCGGAGCTGGACGCGCGGGGGGCAAACAAGAGCCTGATCCACGTCGACTGGATGATCGGCTCGAACCGCATCGACGTCGACGGTGTCACCACCGGTGGCCATCGCGAGCCGGTCATGCGTTCCGGCGAGTGGGTCTAGGCCTTTTTCCCTACAACGAGCGACGCGGTGATTTTGTTCTCGGTGAGCGAAGCGCAGGGCTGAAAAGGAAGTACGGGCCGAGCGGTTTTACAAAAGGAGCGGGTCTGGCGTGCGGTCCACGCCCCTTCGATCTTGATAGAGGGCGGTTCTCTTAGCCGATCAGCGGAAAGAATTCGCGCCATTGCGGTTGGTCATCGAGGAGCAAGTCGATACGGTAAGTGCCGGGCGGAAACGAGGGAGCCCTACGGTATGCGCAATGGTTCCGCCGGTCGATGTCCTTTCCTACTCCCTCCCCATCGGGCCGACGAAGAAGGTCATCAACGCCTTGCCGACCAGCCGGCCGTCGCTGTCCCGAACGTCGCAATCAACGACGGCGATATGCGCGCCGATACGGACCACGCGCGCGTCCGCATGGAGAACTCCTCGCTCGACGGCTTCGAGATAATTGATCTTCATCTCGACCGTAGCGACGCGCCTGCCCCGCGGACAAGCCATATAGGTGGCCAGACCGCCGGCCGTGTCCGCAAGCGCCGCGATCACGCCACCATGCACGACACCGTGAACCTGCTTGTGCTGCTCGCTGACGCGCATCTGCAAAACCACCCGGCCCGGCTCGGCTTCGTCGAGCACGAACCCGAACTGGCGGGCCGTGTGGCTCGCTTCCAGGCGCTCGCGCAGCTCGTCGACGGCGAGATGTTCGATGGCTTTGCGCGAGCCGGAGCGGGCCATCTCAGTACGCCGTCAGTCCGCCGTCGAGCGGAAACGCAGCGCCGGTCACCCACTCCGATTCATCGGACGCCAAATAAACAGCCATTTGCGCCACGTCCTCCGGCCTGCCCATGCGCCCGAGCGGAATCTCGGCGCTGCGCTTGCGCCGCTCGGCCTCCGGATCGGGCAGGACCGCTATCGATTGCATGCCCAACTCGGTCTCGACAATCGTCGGACAAATGCAGTTCACGCGGATTTTCTCGTGCGCGTGGTCTATGGCCATGGCCTTGGTCAGGCCGGTAATGCCGAACTTCGCGGCACAGTAGGCGGCACGCTGCTTGCGCGCCACTAGCCCAAGCGCGGAACCAATGTTGACGATGGAGCCCCCGCCCTGTTTGCGCAGCAAGGGAAGCGCGGTGCGCGATACCAGAAAGGTCCCCGTCAGGTTCACATCAATCACCTGCCGCCATTCTGCCTCACTGGTGTGATCGGCGTCGGCGACCACGACAGCACCGGCGTTATTCACAATCACGTTCACGCGCCCGAAATACTCGGCGCTGCCCGAGAGCGCCGCTTCGACCGAATCCCGCTGGGTTACGTCGCACCGAATGGCCAGCGCCTGCCCGCCCGCGCTCTCGATCTCGCGCACCACCGAGCGGAGCGGCTCGTCCCTGCGCCCGGTGACCACCAGCTGCGCGCCCTCTCTGGCAAAGAGCAGCGCGCAAGCGCGCCCAATTCCGGTTCCCCCGCCGGTAATGAACGCAACCTTCGATGAAAGTCTCGGCACCGTAACCGCCCCCTGGCTCGTCTAATCGACAGGTAGCGGGACTCTAGCATCGCAAATTGCTCGCGCGCAAGGTGCGCCTACGCCGGCCGGTTTAGAACCCGGGGCGATCCAGAGGGCACGACGGGGACTTGCTAAGCCGCTGAAAAGACACAAGAAAAATGGAGGCGGAGTGCAGGGGACGGCGGAAGGTCCTGTTCTGGTAGGCATGGCCCGTTTCCGGCAGCAGCAAAACACAGAGGAACGGCACAAGGGATGGATTTGGGGAGTTTATCTCGCGCCCGAATTTCGAGGCCGGGGGTTCGGGCGCAGGCTCTTGCTCGCGCGGGTGGACGGGGCCTCGGGACTTCCCGGCCTCGACACGATCCTCTTGAATGTCGCGACGTCCCAACTGCCAGCTCGGGCTCTCTATCTCCGCTTGGGTTTTCATCCCTTTGGCGTCGAGCCCCGAGCGCTTTCCCTTGACGGCCGGTACATCGACGAAGAGCATATGGTTCTCGAGCTTTGGCGCAAGAGAGGCGCCGGACGGGAGCGGTCATGAAAATCGGGATCACCTGTTATCCGACCTACGGGGGTTCGGGTGTAGTCGCGACCGAGCTCGGCATCGAGCTCGCGGCCCGCGGCCACGAGGTGCATTTCATCAGCTACGCGATGCCGATTCGGCTCAATAGCACGAGCGAACGAATTCAGTTCCACGAGGTCGAGGTCACCACGTACCCGCTGTTCGATCATCCGCCGTATACGCTTGCACTGGCAACCAAGTTGACCGAGGTTGCCGAATCGGCCGGGCTCGACCTGCTGCACGTCCACTACGCGATTCCGCATTCGGTCAGCGCTCTGCTGGCGCGTCTGATGGCCGCGCCGCGCAAACTACCTTTCATCACGACCCTGCATGGAACGGACATCACTCTGGTGGGAAACGACCGCAGCTATTTGCCGATCACACGCTTTTCGATCGAGCAGAGCGATGGCGTCACGGCGATTTCCGATTACCTGCGCGACCGGACGCTGAAAGAATTTGAGATCAAGAGGCCGATCGAGGTGATTCCCAACTTCGTCAACTGCGATCTCTACAAGCGCAGCGAGGACAGGTCTTGCCGTACAAAATGGGCGCCGAACAACGAGCCGATTCTGATGCACCTTTCCAATTTTCGCCCGGTGAAGCGCATCACCGACGTGGTTGAAATCTTCGCCAGGGTGCGCGAAAAAATGCCCGCGAAGCTGGTCATGATGGGCGACGGGCCCGATCGCGGCTCCGCGGAATACATCGTCCGCGGGCACAAGCTGCAAGAGGACGTGTTCTTCCTGGGCAAGCAGGATCGGGTTCAGGAGAAGCTCGGACAGGCGGACCTGTTTCTGCTGCCGAGCGACCTGGAATCGTTCGGTCTCGCGGCTCTCGAAGCCATGGCCTGCGAACTGCCAGTCATTGCCACGAATGTCGGAGGCCTTCCAGAAGTGGTGACCGACGGCGTGGACGGTTATCTGGTGACCCCGCGCGACGTGGAATCAGCGGCGAAATACGCGATTGAGATTCTGTCGCGCCCCGATCGCGGACGCGCCATGGGTCAGCAGGCGCGCATCAACGCGCGCAGGCGTTACTGTTCGAACGACGTCATTCCGCAGTATGAGGCCTATTACGAAAAGGTATTGAACTCGACTGGCGCCTTTGCCCACGCCTGATGTGCGTCAGGGCCGACCAAATTCCGCTGCGCAACCCGACTTTCCCGGGCCCGGAGGACCGCTCGTCCGATCAGCGTTCCGCAATCGGAACGGGCTCGAGCGACGCCACGACAGAATTGATCTCCTCCTGGCTGATTTTCGCGCCGGATCCCGCGGCGACCAGGAAAAGGAACCGAAATTGCGCGTCTCGGCCATTGAAGATCTGCAGGGCCACCGGCCGCCCGCTGGACGGGTCTCCAAATTCAAATCCGCGGTTGGCGCCGAAGGTAATCGCGTGTATTCCCGGCGCAGCCGGCAGGCCAAAGGCGAGCTTCCAGAGCAAGAGCTGATTGATGCGGACTGCATCGCGCAGCGGAACCCAGGGCGAGACGGCCGCTGGTCGAGCACTGTAGACGGCGCTGTACAAGTCGTAATTCGAGGCAAACGATTGGTTCAGGAAAATGTTGTGGAATTGATTGTATTGGGTGGGCTCTTCCGAGGTGATCGTGCGCAGCAGGTCCACCTGGGCTTCCGGGTCGAACAGGATCACCACCGGACCAGAATCGAATCGAAATTCCACGCGGTCGGGTGCGGAGACGGCCTTCTGCTTGCCGGACCACGGCACTTTGAATTCGAAGTCGAATGCCTTGAGTTCGGTCGCTCCCGGCTGAGCGGGGGCGTCGGTTACAGCTTGCGGCATGTCGCGTAGCCAGGGATCGGCGTGGGCCCAGCGATGCGTCTCCAGCCAGACCAACGTCTGAAGGCCGAAGAATATCGCGTACGCCGCGACGGCGATCACGGCGACCATCAGAATGAGTGCATCGCGCGCGCTGGTCGGTTCACCCTGCGGCCGGCGAGCAATCCTCCGTATGATTCGAATCTTTCTCATCGCTAATCCTTCACCATGACTGTCATTCTAAGCTGAGACGACAGTGACCCAAAGCAACGTTGCCTGTCCGGCTGCATCAAACACGAATTGTTGGGCGCTCGATGCTGCACATCGGAGGCGAACTCCGTCTGTTCGCCGCCGAAAAGCCCGGATCATGTTCCCCTCAGAGGTGGCAAGTCGAGCCTGGGTCGAGTGACCTATAGGAGGTCCAAGATGAAGAGAGTCATCGGAATGGCTGTTGGGGCTGTGTTCGCCATCGCGTTTCTGTCCGCTGCGCAAGATGTGCTGACCGCTACCCATGGAACCGTCGAGAAAGTCGATTCCGCCTCGAAGACCATGGTCATCAAGACGTCGGATGGCGCAGAGCACACGCTTCACTTCCTCGATCGCACGGCGGTGCATGGCGCACACGCGTCAGCAGCGGGCGGCAAAGACAGTTGGCACGGGCTCCAAAGTGGAACGGAGGTTGTGGCCCATTACACGACCCGCGGGACCGAAGACACGGCAGTCGAGGTCGATAAGGTTGGCGAGGAGGGCCTAAAGAAGAGCACCGGAACGATCACGGATATCGACCGCGGTGCGAAGGCGCTCGTCGTCAAGGGAGACGACGGCGTCGACTCTACCTACCGCCTTACCGATCACGCGGCTAAGGATGGAGGGAAGGACCTGGCCGCGGGAGCGGAAAAGGGAGCGAAGGTTACCGTCTATTACACGGAAACGGCGGGAAAGAAAATCGCTCACTTCTTCGGCGGGGCGTAGAATTCGCGCCGGCAGGTCTGCCACTTGCATCCGCAGAAGATGGCAATCGAAAGCAGCCCCATGAATCGCCAAGGCTCGAGCCGGCCCCGGACGACGCACACCGCAGCAGGCAGCAGAACCAGCGGCAGCCAAGCGGCCCAGGGATGTCGCACAAGCTCGATCGGAGGCGCACCCACGCGCGTCACCGACGACATCGAAGATCTCCCTTCCGCAAACGCTTGGGCTCGGGAAGGCCAAGGCGAATCTGCTCGGGGGTGAACCGGATTGTCGGAAGCAAGTCATCCGGCAGCTCTTGATAAGGAGGCCACGGCTCGGTGAATCCCTCAGCCAGAATGCGCACCTGCGCGCGCGAAACCAACGGGGCGTTCATCGTCGCTTCGAAAATGCGCGCGAACAGGCGATGGGCGGCGACGGGCAGCGGAAGGCAGATGGGTGAGCGGCCGATCACGCGGCCGACGCGTCGCACCGCCTCGCTGAGCGGCATCTGCTCCGGCCCCACAATGGCCACCGTCTGCCGCGAAAGGCGCGCTTCGATTAGGGCGGCCACGAGCACTCGCGTGAGGTCTTCGATGGCCAACGGGCGAACGGGCTTGTCGCCAAATCCGACGAGCGCAAAAAAGGGGAAGGCGTCGAGAGCTCGGCTCAGGTGGTCGAGCATGTGGTCTCCGCGCCCGTAAATCATACCGGCTTTGATGATCGTGTAATCGAGCCCCGAGCGCCGCACAAGTTCTTCGGCGGCCCACTTCGACTCGTGATACCCCGAGCCGCACCGAGGGCGCGCGCGCAAAAAGCTAAGCAGTAGAATCTTTCCGACGCCGACTCGCCTGGCCGCCTCGACAACAGTCTGCGTGCCCTGGATGTGCACACGCTTGTAGGTCTGGTTCCCCGTCTCGCAGTTGATTCCCGCGCAGTGTGCCACGGCTCCGCAGGAGGCAAACGCGGCCGTCAGTTCGCCGATACTCGACAGATCCGACCGGAAAAGCCGCGTATTCGGAATTTGACATACGCTGGGATCGCGACGGTCGATTCCCCGCGCGAGGAGAATCACCTCGTGTCCGCCACCCACCAGGGCCCGCGCCAGGTGACGACCGACAAATCCCGTGCCGCCGGTGACCGCGACTCTCACCGGCATCCCCTCCGGTCGGCCTCGACCGGAACGGCCAAACTCCAGCCCACAAGCCCGCACAGTGTGAACCCGAAGGCGTTCGCCGTACCGTGAAAACGTGCCATCTCCGCCAGCTGAAGGAAAGGCTCAAGGGGATACTCGCCCACGGCCCAAAGCGCGGCAAGAACCATGGCAAAGACGGCTGCGGCTGCCGCAACTCCGACCAGGCACCTGGCCTGCGGTTGCGAGACATGCCGGATGGCGACCAAAAAGGAAAGCGCCAGGCCTATTTCGCTGGCGACCAGGATCACGGCGGCGACCAGGTTGACTCGAGGGCCCAGTAGGAACCCTGCGGCAAGCAGCGCCGGGCCGAGCGCAACGCCTCCGGCCAGGGCGCGAACCAGAGCTGCGGAAAGGGATGGCGCGCGCCAGGGCCCCAGAGCTCGAATCGAAGAACGCGCAAGCAGCGGCGCGGCAAAGCCCGCATAGTGAAAATGCACAGCGGTGAGAAGCACGACCGGCTCTTCGAAACCGAGCGGCTTGAGGCCCAGCCGCGAGGCGCAGAGCCATGCCGCTCCCACCGGCAAATAGAGGAATGCTGCGCCGGGAAGCGCCGAATCGACCTTCCGGCACGCGCCGCAGCGCAAGCGAATCACGCCGCCCAAAGCCAACGTTGCGCAAAACAGAAGCCAGACGAGGGCAAGCCCTGCGGAGACAAATCCGGGCGAAACGCAGAACGAGATCGTCGCGGCAAGAGCGCACGGCAATTGAACGAGCCGGGCAATACGCTCGGGCCGCGGTGGCAGGCCGGCTTGCTCGACTCGCCGCGTCAACTCGAGTCCGAGTGGCACGACGACCAGCGGCGCAAATAGGAACAGCAGGTCGATCCATTCGAGTGCAAGCCCGCCGGCTTCCGCCGTGACGAGAAGACTGCACCAAAGGACTCCGCCGACGATGGCGTCGCGATTCATGGCTCCGCCTCAGTCGAGTCGTATTCCCAAGGCTGCCGTGCCGAACACGAACACCAGAGCAGCAATGGCCAGCACCATAGCCACGTCGGCGGCCCTGTGATTACGACGCAAATCTGGATCGTAGACGAAGAGTTGGATGGGAAGTCTCGGCAGCCAGAACAAGGCGATTGCCGCGCTCAAGAAGCGCCCAAGGCGGCTGCCACCGGCCAGTTCTGGCGCGAACAGAAAACAAAGGGCCGAGAAGATCCCGAGTATCAGCAGGATGTAAGCCCAGTGTACGACGAACACGCTGCGGATCATGGGCGACACGTGCAGCAGATTTTCCCGGCAATTGAGCTTGGTCGGCATCACGAAGTTCGCGGCGAGAATGAGCAGTTGCACGGCACCTGCGGCCCAGATCAAGAGAATGAGCGCTTTCATACCGCCTCCCGCCCGACCGCGCCGCCGTGGGACATCGCGTCAAGGTCGCGCGTAGTGGCGGCCAATCTCCGAGGCATACGATGAGCCGAGGCTTTGGGCATGTGCGTACAGCCAATCGGAAAACCGCGTTTGTCCGGTCGGTGGCTTGCTCGAGACAAGCAGTCCCGCCATCAGGCCTTCGATTTCTTCGCGCGTCAGGATGCGATCGTGAACAAACAGGCCGAGCATCTTCGTGAGCGAATGAGCTGCGCCGGCCGGGAGGTGAACCAGCCGTGCGCGGCTGCCAATGCGGCGGGCGATGAGCCGAACAAGTTCGTCGAAGGAGAAAATTTCCGGCCCTACCGCATCGCGCACGCCCGTCTCGGATTCGTCAAACGCGCGAACGGCCAGTTCCGCGACCTCCTCGACAAACACGGGCTGCACGGGGTAGCTCCCGTCGCCGGGAATCGCAAATACGCGAAAGCGGCGCAAGAGCCAGGCAATGTTGTTGATCAATATGCCTTCCCGGCCGAAGATGACGGTGGGACGCAGAATCGCCCACTCGAGGCCTGAGCTCTCGAGCGCGGCCTCGAGCTGTGCTTTGCCGCGGAAATACGGCAGCGGCGAATCAAGCGAGGGATTGGTGACGCTGATGTGCACCAGTTTCCGGACGCCAGCGTCCTTGGCCGCCGCGAACAACATCCTCGTGTTGGCCACGGCTTGTTCGAATGTGGACTGCCCGTAATTGAAGCGGACCCAGTAGGTGTTGAAAAGGCAATCCGCGCCCCGCAGGCTGCGCACCAGCCCGGCTGGATCGCTAAAATCGAGCGGCGCAACCTCGATCCGGTTCCCAAATTCATGGCCGCGATTGGGATGACCCGTCAGTGTGCGGACACGCACGCCTGCGGCAAGTAAGCGGCCGGCGATGTATTTCCCCGTATAGCCAAATGCACCGGTGACGATCGCTCGACCGTTGCCTGACGCATTCACGGTTTCTCCCCTCTCTCCGCCACATCCTCCATGTAGCTGGCCTCGGAAAGCCGCTTGATTTGCCGAAACACGCGCCGATGAATGTCGTGAACGATTTCGTCCGACCACAGCCGCCAATAGGCGACCGGCCACATGCGGTTTTCATAGTGCGAAGTACCGGTCAATAACGTGTGCCCATTCCGAAGCAGCGTCAGCACAAACTCGGCGTCTCGGGGATGGAAGTATTGACCGTCGATGTGGCGCGTGTGAATGTGCCCGTAAGGAGACATTTCCTGCATGACCGGCGGCTCGCCGGAAATCTCGAAAGCGAGCCGGTGGTTCGGCTCCCATACGCGGATGGGCTCGACGAAGTCACCGGTCGAGAACTCGCATTCGCGGCGCGCTCCTATCCCCGAGCCCGCCAGCGTCGAGCGCAAGGGGTAAGCAATTCCCACTCGAAACGGCCACTCCGTCGGTCGAGGCAGCGTCGGAAACGAGGAGAGGAAGCGCCACACCGTCTCGGGCGGCGCGTTGATTTCGATCTGAGTCCTGACTTCCAAAAGGGGGGGCTGCGCGGGCCTCAGGCCTTCGGCGCCCAACAATAGCGGGACGAACAGCAGCACGACGCCCAAGGTGGCCTGTGTTTCGAAATGGCTCCCACGCCTTCGCTGAATGTAGTACCCAACGGTTCCCCCCAGGAGCCCGAGAAGCAGCGCGATCGGCGCGGCCATCAGCAAGCAAATCAGCCCTTCGACGGCCAGGGCAAGCAACAGCAAACCGAGTAAGCCGATCGACAGCACAGCCACCAGGAGACAACTCGGCAACGTCCGCGACTGGTGATATCCGTGGAGCAGCGCGGAAAGCAATCCCAGACAGAACGGCAAAGCAACAAAAAGACCCACTCCGTAGACGGCCAGGCGGGTGTTGACGCCGAGCAGTGTGCCCGCAACACCGAGCAGCGATGAAATCAGTACGGCGACTGCGGCGCTGCCCCAGAGGCTGTCCGGAATGATCCGGTCCATCCTGCGGCCTCCCGGTTGCCGACCGGCCCGAGACGCCTCCCCCGCGTCTTGGGACGGGTAAATACAAAGGAGGAGGAAGAAGAGAAGGTTCAAATACGGCGCGAAGAACAGCGCCACAAGCCATAAGGGAAGCCCCATCGCGCGCAGGCGTCGCAAGGTCAACACCACACCGACCCAGATGAAGGGCAGCGAAAGCATGCACATCCAGAAAAGAAATGCCCGGTCGGATGAACCAAGCGAGGTGATCCGCACCGCGCGGCCAACAGGTATCCAGTAATTGAATAGGCTCCACGGGCGATGAAACGCTCGGGCCAGGAGCCGGTCCAAATTGTGCTTCACGGCAAACGCCGTGAGCCCGACGAGCGCGTAGGTCCCGCGATCGATCTTCCCGTCCCAACTCCATAGATCAAGCCGGTTCATCTCGGACGCTCTCCTTGTTCCACCTCGGCCGTTCGCTCTAAGCGTTTGGCGCGCACCCGCCCGACCGCACAAGTTCCCTCGAGGCAGTGCCGGCGCAGGGCGACGCGGCGATAGGCAAAGCGCAGCACGCGGCGGAATCCCGGAAGGTGCGCAGCCAGGACAAGCGGCCCGGCCCACCAGAGATATCTCGCGAGCGCGACCACGGCATCCGCGCCGCCGTAGATTCGTCCGTCGGGCAGCAGCACGCGCATTTCGTCGAGGAGCTGTTCGGGTCGAATTCCCAGGCGAGGGCGCGAAGGAGCGGCCTCGAGCGGTGCGAAAGCAAAACCTCGAGGTCCGAGGATCGGTTTCACGCGCCGCACCCAGCGCTGGCAGAAGGCGCAGCCGGAGTCGAAGAAGATCCAGCCGCGGACGGGCCCCTCTGCTCGGTCAGTTATTTCTGTATTGACTGAAGCTGTCATCGATAGAAAAAGGCGCTCGCGCGCCTCCTCGACACCTAACTGCGAAGCAGCTTGCGCATTTTCCCGCGCAGCTTCACCAGCCCGCGCGCGGCCTTCGGCGGCAAATGCTGAAACTCAGCGAAGAGGGTGTCCATGGTGACGATGAAGTCGAGCAGTTCCTCCAGGCGTTCGCGCACGTAGGCCTCCGCCGGGCCGTGCTCGCCGGCCTCAGCCGCGCATTCGCGAACGACTTGGATCGTAGGATCCACCTCGCGCTTCTTGCGCTCCTCGACGATGATTCGAAACAGTTCCCAGACGTCCTTCACCGACGCGAAATGCTGTCGGCGATCGCCCAGAATCGGCGCCACGCGCACGATGCCCCAGCCCTGCAGCTCGCGCAGGCTCGTGCTCACATTCGATCGGGCGACCGACAAGGTTCGGGCGATCTCCTCGGCGGAGAGAGGTTCGGCGGAGAGAAACAGCAGGGCATGAACCTGCGCCACGGTGCGATTGACGCCCCAGCGCGTGCCCATCTCGCCCCAATGGAGGATGAACTTCTGCTCGACGGGGGACAGGGCGTTTGCGGGTCTGTCTGTCATTTCAGTCCAAACTGAAATTACAGTATTTATAAGCTTTTTGTCAAGCCCTTTCTGGCCCCTGCGGAAGACCGGGCGGTTCGACTCTAGAAATCTTCCCCCCGCACCCGCCCCACCCGTGCGCGGTCGGACTGTTATAATGTTGGCTCCGTTTGAAAGCTTGGTGCCCGAGCGAATCGGCTTCGCGTTCTAAAACCGATTTTGGGCCCGTCATTCGGGCGCGCGAAAAGGCTGGTCGGGGCGGAGCGTGGCGGCGGCACCCCGCTCGAGGTGCACGAGGGATGGCGGATCAGTTGGATTCGACGGAGATCAACCTGAAGGCGGATATCCCCGCCGAGACGTTGTCGATCCTGGCCGAATTGAGCCAGGAGATCAGCGCCTCGCTCGATCTCGACGAGGTGTTGTCGACGGCCGCCGCACAGATCAAGCGGTTGCTGGACTACGAGATTTTCGCTGTTCTGCTCGTCGATGAGAATTCCGATCAACTCTATTTCCGATTTGCCATCGGGCATCGCTCGGAAGTCGTCGAACACTGGCGCGTTCCTCTGGGCGAGGGCATTATCGGCGCAGCGGCCACCACGGCTCAGGCCATTCGCGTCGGCGACGTGCGCAAAGATTCGCGCTATCTGAACGCGCTCGAGGACGTGCGTTCCGAACTCGCTGTGCCGCTCATTGTACGCGGACGCGTGGTTGGCGTCCTCGATATCGAAAGCAATCAAGCCGATTACTTCACTCCCGATCAGCAGAACATCCTGACGCTCGTCGCCAGCCGCATCGGCACGGCGGTCGAAAACGCCCGCTTGTTTGAGAGTGCTCGCCGCCAGGCAGAAACGCTTCTGTTGCTAAATGAAGTTGCGCGCGAAGCGAGTTCGACGCTGAACCTCGAAGAGGTGCTGCGCCGGGCCGCCGCTCTGGCCAAGCGGCTGATCGACTACCAGATTTTCAGCATCCTTCTTTACGACAAGGCCGATCACGTTTTTCGTCATCGCGTGACGGTGAAATTCGGCCAGCGCATGCTCGAGAAATTCGCCGTTCCCGAGCACGAAGGCATCGTCGGAGCGGCGGCAACCCTGCGCCGGCCCGTTCTCGTGCCCGACGTGCAGCTCGATCCGCGTTACATCATGCTGAATCCAGAAACGCGTTCTGAACTCGCCGTACCCATGATTTACAAGAACTCGGTCATCGGCGTGATGGACCTGGAAAGCCCGCAACAGAATTACTTCACTCGCGAACACGTTCAGGTGCTCTCGATTCTCGCCTCGCATCTGGCCGTTTCCATCGAAAACGCGAACCTGTACGAGCAGGTCCGCAGCGACGAATCGCGCATGGAGCGCGACCTGAATGCCGCGCGACGCATTCAAGGCGCTCTGCTCCCTCCTCTCCCGGGCCCCGAATTTGGACTGGATATCGCTGCGCGTGTCGTTTCTTCGCGCGAGCTCAGCGGAGACCTCTACGACTTCATCCGCTACGGTCCGCAAGAACTGGCCTTCGCCCTCGGAGATGTCAGCGGAAAGGGCAGCGCGGCGGCGCTCTATGGCGCCGTGGGGATCGGGACCATGCGCAGCCTTGGCTCGCAAAAACCGCGGCCGGCAAACATGCTCCGCTCGATCAACGGATTCCTCGGCGAGCGGTTGATCGAAGGGCGGTTCATGACGCTCTGTTTCGCCACCTGGCATCGCAGCCGCCGCCGGCTGCGCGTGGCCAACGCCGGACAGGAACAGCCCCTGCTGTTTCACAATGGCCGCTGCGAAAAGCTTCGCCTGGAGGGATTCCCCCTCGGAATCTTCGAAGACGTCAGCTACGAGGAGCGCAGCTACATCCTGAACCCGGGCGACATCATTGTTCTCTATTCCGACGGGATCGGCGACACGCAGAACGCGGCGGGGGAATTCTTCGGATACGAGCGCATGGCCAGCCTCATCGCGGCTAGACAGCAGATTTCCGCCAACCAGATTGCCGACCACATCCTCGAGCAAGTGCACAACTTCTCGGGCGGCCAGCACCCCTTCGACGATCGCACCCTCGTTGTCCTTAAGGTCCGCTAGACCTTCCCTTTGCCCCCTGTCTTGGTAACTCTCTCGGCCGCCTGGACCCTGCGGGCGCCCACCCACGCGAGCCCCTGCCGCCCGCGAAATCGGACGGAACATTTCCGCGCGCTGCTCCGTATTAGGTGTCAGCGAGAGCCGGAGGAGGTTCCTCGACATGCGCAAGACAGTTCAGGGTGCAACGGTGTTCTGTTTGCTGGTGACAGGGGCGATGGCCGCCGCTCGGCCGGCGCGAGCCGCCGGAGCCGAGCGCTATCTCCACGTGAGGGTGGAAGATGCCCGGGAGGGGGAGAGCGTAAACGTCAACGTGCCGCTGTCCATGGCTGAAAAAATTCTCCCCGCCATCAACAACCACGATTTGCATGGCGGGCGGGTAACGATTCACGGAGCGGAAATGGACGGCGTCGACCTGCGCACGCTGCTCGACGCCGTTCGCACGGCTCCGGACAACGAGTTCGTGACTGTGAAGGAGCGCCATGACGAAGAAGTGCGCGTGGCGAAGTCCAACGGCAACATCATCGTCCACGTCAAGGACCACCAGGGCAAGCAAGAAAAGGTCGATGTCACCGTGCCCATGAAAGTCATCGACGCGCTCCTGGCCACGGCCAAGGAAAACGAACTGGACGTTGCCGCAGCCCTCCGCGCGCTCAGCGATGCCGGGGACATCCTGCTCGTGACGGTCGAGGATGAAGGTCAGAAGGTTCGCGTGTGGGTCGATTCGCATAGCGCCGCCGAGTGACCGCCGTTCGGCGAGCGCGGCCGATCGACACGGCAGTCCAAATCCTGAATTTGAGGTGAAGCATGATACTCCTCGGGAAAATTGCAGTCGGCATGGCCGGGGCAGCGCTGGCGGGCGTGGGGATACTCTGCAGTGAAGGGATGGTTCAGGTGAAGGTGACCCAGAAGGAACCCGCGGGTCATCATATCAACGTGATTGCTCCGGCCGTCCTTTGCCCCCTTGCCGCACATTTTGTGCCTCGGCGCGACTTGGCCGACGCTTCCCGCCAGATTGAGCCGTGGCTGCCCCTCGTGCGCGCGGCGCTCGACGGTCTGAGCGATACCGGCGACGTTGTACTGGTCGAAGTAAGGGAGCCGGGCGAACATGTCGAAGTGGCTAAGTCCGGCGGTTCCATCGTGGTCGACGTAGATGATCCGGCTGAAAGCGTGCACGTCGCGGTGCCGATCCGCGCGATTGCGGGCACTGTCGATCAGATCGCCGTGGCCAAATCGACTCCCCAATAGATCACTCGACGGAACTTCCCGCCTGTTCGTTCATGCCTTGGCCGCGATTGCCGGTTCCTGTCTGCCGCGCTATGCTCGCCGGACCGAGGAGGCTTCCATGTCCAGCTCATTGGGAAGGCCATTTCGCTTGGCCAGCCTGCTTTTCGCTCTGCTGTTTCTTGCTTGCCTCGCTCGCGCCCAAACCGACTTCCGGGTGGGAACAGCCTCTGCTGCGCCGGGACAGAAGGCCACCGGCTACATCGAAGTTCCCGCGGGTGTCGACGCCGGGACGAACATTCCCGTTGCCGTGGTCAGGGGATCGAGGCCGGGTCCCGTGCTCGCGCTGGTCACTGGCGCGCACGGAACCGAGTACGCCTCGATTATCGCCGTTGAAAAGCTGATCGGCCTCCTCGACCCGCACGAGATTTCAGGAACGGTCATTTTAATTCCGCTCGTCAATGTCGCCTCCTTCGAGCAGAAGGTGCCGCACGTTAATCCCGTCGATAACAAGAACATGAATCGCTTTTATCCGGGCAAAGTGGACGGCACAGAAACCGAGCGCGCACTCTTTCTGATTACCAACGATGTTGTCGATCGCTCGGACTATCTGATCGACTACCATGGCGGCGACATTGACGAGAGCCTTCGGCCGTATGCCTATTGGGCCCCCACGGGACGCGATGCGCAGGACCGCACCTCAAAACAAATGGTCCTGGCCTTCGGACTCGATCACATCATCATCTGGCGCGAGCGCCCGTCTGACCGCGCCCAGACCCGCTACCTCGATAACACAGCCTCCGCTCGCGGCAAGCCCTCCATCGTCGTCGAGGCCGGATATGCGGGGAGGGTCGATACCGACGATATCGCCCTGCTCGTCACCGGCACGCTGAGCACGATGCGCGAATTGAAGATGCTCGAGGGCGAACCGCGCCCGGTCGAGAATCCTGTCTGGATCGACAGGCTCGTTGATGTTCCGAGCGAAACCGACGGGATTTTCTACCCAGACGTCAAGCGCGGCACATATGTGGCAGCAGGAATGAAACTTGGACGCGTGACGGATTTCTTCGGGCAGACAATTGCCGAGCCTCGCGCGCCGGCGGCCGGGGTCGTTCTTCACATCGATGCCGTGCCGTCCCTCAAGAAAGGCGACCACATTGCGAACATCGGCGTCCTCGCCCAGAGAGCTCCGTGAGAAGCGCAGGGCTCGTTGGCTCGTTGAGAACCTCCTGCCCGGCGGCTTTCGAGCGCGCGGATACCTCTCGCGGCAGGTGTCCGAATTCGAGACGACGCATTCCCGCAACTGGGCATGAATCGCTGTTGCCAGGCCGATACAGCAGCTAACTTCCGAGCAACAAACAGCTTACTCAATGAACGCGGTGGAACGACACCTGCGCTCACCGAGGAGGCCTCGACCGGGATTATCGATGTTTCTCGGGAGCCTGCACATGGTCACCATGGCTTTTCAACTCACAGACGATGCCCTGACCGCCCAGCCGAGAATCCTGATCGCCGACGACCAGGCTGACGTTCTCGAGGCCCTTCGGCTGCTGCTCAAATCGCACGGTTACCTGACGGAGTCCGTCGCTTCGCCCGCCGCGCTGCTTGAGGCGGTCTCGCGACAGGAGTACGACCTGCTCTTGATGGACCTCAATTACGCGCGCGACACCACCTCGGGACGCGAGGGGCTCGACCTGCTCGCCAAACTGCAAATGGTCGAGGATGCCCCGCCCATCGTGGTCATGACCGGTTGGGCCACCGTTGGCCTGGCGGTCGAAGCCATGCAACGGGGCGTGGGGGATTTCGTTGAGAAGCCCTGGGCCAACGCCCGCCTGCTGCAGATTCTCAAACAGCAAATCGAAATCGGTCAGAAAAGACGCGAAGCGCGCCGGCGCGAAATCGAACGGGAACGTGCACAGAGCGAGATTGCCTCCCAAGCCCAGCGGCAGGAACTCGAGATTGAAGAAGCGCTCAGAATTCAGAAGCGGTTCCTGCCGCAGTACATTCCGCAGATTCCGGGCTACGGAATTGCGGCTGTCTGGCAGCCGGCGCGAACCGTTGGCGGCGACTATTACGATGTTCTCGACTTCGGCGGCGATTCGGTGGGCATTTGTATTGCCGACGTGGCGGGAAAGGGTTTGCCGGCGGCCATGCTGATGTCGAACCTGCAAGCGGCCGTGCGCGGGCTCGCTACGCCGTCCATGTCCCCGGAACATCTTTGCGAGCGATTGAACGCCCTGGTGTGCCGGAGCATTGCCGACGACCGGTTCATTACATTGTGTTACGCGCAACTGGATGGGCCCAGGCGGCGACTGCGCTACGCGAACGCCGGGCACAACGCGCCGATCGTCCAGCATCGCGACGGCTCCTGCGACCGGCTCATGGACGGAGGCGGAATTCTAGGTGTATTCGGGCTTCAAACCTACGCGATGGGCGTGCGGGAACTTGCCGCGCGAGATCGCGTGGTATTTTTCACCGACGGCGTCACCGAGGCCAGCCGTCCGGCCGGCAACGAATCCGAGGAGGAGTTCGGTGAAGCGCGGCTGCTTGAACTGATTGCGCGTCATCGCGAGGCGGAGGCGCACGAATTGAGAAACATTGTTCTGGAATCAGTAGCCGGATTCTGTGCCGGGCACTGGAACGACGATGCCACGCTGATCGTCCTCGCCGCCGAATGACGGGTCCCGCAAGGTTGGTGAGACGCAGGGCCAGGGGAGGACAGGCCGTCAGGACTTGACCATGAGCGCTCTTATACAGGACGTGCGGTACGCGTTGCGGATGCTGGCCAAGAACCCGGGCTTCACGGCCATCGCCGTTCTCACCCTGGCCCTCGGGATCGGCGCGAACACCGCTCTGTTTTCTGTGGTCAACGGGGTGCTGCTCAACCCCCTGCCGTACCCGCACCCGGAGCGACTTGTGGCTGTCGCTGAACAGTTCCCTCCCTTTCCGGAGGCCTCGCTTGCGTATCCGAATTTTCTCGATTGGGTGAGGATGAACCGCACGTTTGAAGCGCTGGCCGCTTACCGTCATACGGATTTCAATTTGACCGGGCGGGGCGACGCACAACGCCTAAGCGCCCAGGAAGTTTCGGCGAGTTTTTTCCGATCCTTGGGCGCACGGCCGGTCCTCGGGCGCGATTTTTCGCCGAAAGACGACGAGCGTGGTGCAGCACCGGTCGTGATCCTGAGCGGAGGCCTGTGGAAGAGTAGGTTTGGGGCCTCACCGGAGATCTTAGGGCAAATGCTAACACTCGACGGGACTGGCTACACAGTGATCGGAGTCCTGCCGGAGAATTTCTATTTCTGCTGCGAGTCGATGAACTTCGAACTCGGGGATATCTACGTGCCGATCGGTTCCGATACCGGCCCGTGGGTGGTCCAGCGCGATTTTCATCCGGGAATTCGCGCGATCGGTCGGCTGAAACCGGGTGTGACGATCGAGCAAGCCCGCGCGGACATGGACAAGATCGCGCTCGACTTGGCCCGGAGTTATCCCCAGACGAACAAGGACACGCATGTGGTTTTGGCCCCGCTGCGGGAACGTATGGTTCACGACATCCGACCGACCCTGCTCGTCCTGCTCGCCTCGGTCGGCTTTGTTCTGCTGATTGCGTGCTCGAACGTAGCGAATCTTCTCCTGGTGCGCGCGGCCGAGCGCGCGCGGGAGTTCGCCGTTCGGTCGGTTCTGGGAGCAACGGGGCGGCGAGTGACCCGCCAAGTGCTTACGGAGAGCTTGCTGCTTTCGACGGCTGGCGGCGGGCTGGGACTCTTTTTCGCTTCCTGGGGAACACAGGCCGGTTTGAAGCTTCTCCCGGAGGCGTTGCCGCGAGCGGGCGATGTGCACATGGACCCGCGGGTCCTGCTTTTTGCGCTGGTCGTATCGACGGCTGCGGGCATCCTTTTCGGGCTCGCCCCGGCCTGGAAGACCGCACGTTCGGACGTGCACGAAACGCTCAAGCAAGGCGGGCGTTCGGGCAGCGCGACACGGCACCGCACGCAATCAATTCTAGTGGTGGTCGAATTGGCCATGGCCGCCCTGCTGCTGATCGGCGCCGGGCTGACCATTCGAAGCCTCCAGCGCCTCTGGACCGTGAATCCGGGATTCGATGCTCAGCATGTCTTGTCGTTCGATTTGAACTTGCCTCGAGCGACCGCCAAGGAAACGCCTGGCCAGGTCCGCGCAATGCTCGAGCAGCTTCCCAGCCGGGTTGCGGCAATTCCCGGCGTCGCAGCGGCATCGGTGACCGATGGCTCCGAGCCCATGAACGATGACTGGGAGGAGCCATTTTGGATCGAGGGCAAGCCGAAGCCACCGACGTTAAGAGAGATGCCCGAGACGCTGTTCTATATCGTCAGTCGGGATTATTTACGGGTGATGAAGACTCCGCTTCTCCGCGGCCGATTTTTTTCCAGGCAGGACGGAGCGCTCTCGCGGCGCGTCGGAGTTATCGACGAGACATTTGCGCGAGAGTATTTTCCGACCCAGGATCCCGTCGGGCAACGCATCGTAATCGAGGATTCCCCGTTTGAAATTATCGGCGTAGTCGGTCATGTGAAGCAGTGGGGACTCGACGAGGACGCCACGGATTCGGTGAAGATTCAACTCTACACGCTCGCCGAGCAGATTCCCGACCCATTGCTGCCCCCTCTCGTAGGGCGCGCGGGGTTTGTGGTGCGCACCGCAACGCCCAACTACGCGAGCGCCGACGCGATTCGGACCGCCCTTCGGACCGTGAATAGCGAACAGGTGGCCTACGATTTCAAATCCATGGATCGTGTGCTCGCGGACTCGTTGGCCAGCCGGGCATTCGGGATGATCCTGCTCGGGGCCTTCGCGGCGATCGCGCTCGTGCTGGCGACGATTGGGATTTATGGCGTGGTCTCCCACATCGCGGGCCAACGCACGCGGGAAATTGGCATTCGCTTGGCGCTCGGCGCGCAACGAGAGGACGTGCTGAGGATCGTGATGGCTGACGCGGCACGCATGACGTTCGTCGGCGTGCCGGTTGGTCTTGCTGCAGCCGTGCTGCTGACCGGCCTGATCAAGAAGATCCTCTTCGGCGTGAGCACGACTGATCCGCTTACGTTTGCCGCCGTGGCGGTCTTGCTTTCGGCTGTGACCCTTGCGGCCTGCTACGTCCCGGCCCGCCGGGCCATGCGCGTCGATCCCATCGTTGCACTTCGCGAGGAGTAAATCGGAATAGGCGATGACAAGGCTTTTCCAGGATGTTCGCTACGGGTTGCGCATGCTGCTCAGGAGCCCCGGCTTCTTGCTCATCGCCGTACTGACGCTCGGTCTCGGCATCGGCGCAACGACGGCTTTGTTTACCGTGGTCAACGGCGTGCTGCTCGATCCGCTGCCGTATCCGAAGGCCGATCAGCTGGTCGAAGTAGCGGCGAAAGCACCGCCATTTTCCGAGAGCTCGATCTCTTACCCCAATTTTCTCGACTGGGTGCGCGAGAACCATACGTTCGGGTCGCTCGCGGGTTATCGGCCGAGCGAGCTGACTCTAACCGGGTCAGGCGACGCCCTAGAACTGAAGACGATGCAGGTGTCGGCGAGCTTTTTCCCGCTGCTCGGTGTCAAGCCGCTGATCGGACGCAGTTTCGCGCCCGAGGAAGACAAACGAGGCGCCGCGCCGGTCGTGATGCTGAGCTACGGATTGTGGAAGACGAAGTTCGGCGGCTCGCCCGCGATCCTCGGCGAGACGCTTATGCTCAGCGGAAGAGGGTACAGAGTTATCGGCGTCGTTCCCGCGAGTTTCTACTTTTGTTGCGAGGCGACCGACTTCCGCCTGGGTGACGCCTACACGCCAATCGGCTCATGGGACAATCCGGACCTCTACCAACGTTCCGACCATATGGGAATCTTCGCCGTTGGGCGGATGAAGCCGGGCGTGACGGTCGATCGGGCCCGCTCCGACATGGACCGCGTGGCGCGAGACCTTGCCGCGGAGTATCCGGATGTAGACAAGAAGGAAGGCGTCTGGATCGCACCGCTCAAGGAACGCATGGTTCAGGATGTCGAGCCAATGCTCGTCGTCCTGCTCGCTGCCGTGGGGTTCGTGCTCCTGATCGCCTGCGCAAATGTGGCCAATCTGCTTTTGGCGCGAGCCATGGGGCGTCGAAGAGAATTTGCCATTCGCTCGGTGCTGGGAGCCAGCAGGGGACGGGTGGTCCGCCAGCTGCTGACGGAAAGCTTGCTGCTTTCGGCCGCTGGGGGCGGGTTGGGACTGCTTTTCGCCTCCTGGGGAACACAGTTGGGATTGAGCATCCTCCCCGAAGCACTGCCGCGCGCAAACGATGTGCGCATGGATCTGAGCGTTTTGATCTTCACGCTGGCCATAACCGTTTTGGCCAGTATTCTCTTCGGACTTGCCCCCGCGCTCAAAACTTCGCGCTCGGATCTCGGCACTGCGCTCAAAGAAGGCGGGCGGATTGCAAGCAGCCGAAGACATCGCACGCAGGCGATCTTTGTGGTAGCGGAACTGGCGCTGGCCATGGTGCTCCTGATCGGCGCCGGCCTGACGCTGCGCAGCCTGGCAAAGCTTTGGAGCATCCGGCTGGGGTTCAACCCCCAAAACGTCGAGACCTTCACGGTCACCCTGCCTCCGTCGAAAGCCAAAGAGACCCCCGACGAGGTTCGCGCGGCTCTTCGTCAGCTGACGGCTGCGATTTCCTCCCTTCCCGGAGTCCAGTCCGCGTCGCTGACAGACGGCGCCGAACCGATGAATGGTGACGACGAATGGTCGCTTTGGATCGAAGGCCGGCCGAAACCGCAATCGCAAGGCGAGATGATCAGCGCCCTCTCCTACATCGTTAGCCCCGGCTACTGGAAGACGATGCAGATTCAGCTCTTGCGCGGGCGGTTCTTGACCGAGCAGGACGATGCTCATTCGCCCGCCGTTTGTGTCATCGATGAGAATTTCGCCAGGCAATACTTTGCCGAACAGGATCCCATCGGCCAACGGCTCAATGTCGGCGACGGCGATCAGCGGTACGAGATTGTGGGGGTGGTCGGCCACGTCAACCAATGGGGGCTCGACAGCGACCCGACCGGTCCCGTGAAAATCCAGCTCTACACCCTGGCCGAGCAGTTTCCCGATAAGTGGATGTCGTCCGCCTCGTTCTATGTGCATGATTTCGTCGCGCGAACGGCCAGGCCGAACTATCCGAGCGCCGATGCGATTCGCGGCGCGATCGAGAACATGAACAGCGAGCGGGTAGCCTACGATTTCGCCTCGGAGGACCAGATCGTTGCCCATACGCTCCGCTCGCGACGGTTCGGGATGATTCTGCTTGCCGCGTTTGCGGCCGTTGCGCTGGTGCTCGCCAGCATCGGCATCTATGGCGTGATGTCGTACGTCTCGGGAGAGCGCACGCACGAGATCGGCATTCGCATGGCGCTTGGCGCGCAGCGGGAGGACGTCCTTAAGATCGTGATGGCTGACGCGGGGCGCATGACGCTCATTGCCGTGCCCATCGGCTTGGCAGCGGCCGCGATCTTGACCGCGCAAATGCGGGGGATGCTTTTTGGCGTGAGCGCGACCGACCCGGCGACATTTGCCGGCGTGGCCATTCTGCTTTCGGTTGTCGCGCTCGCGGCGTGCTACGTCCCGGCCCGCCGGGCGATGCGCGTCGATCCGAATGTCGCGCTGCGATGCGAGTGATGGGTGGCTCGTTGGACGAGGTAACGGTGACGGCCTACCGGGCGGCGCCCGTGAACCGTCTTTGAGCCGTGTGGAGGAGCGATGAATTCTTTCTGGCAGGACTTGCGATTTGGTTTGCGCACGCTCCTGAAGTCGCCAGGATTCACCGCCGTTGCCGTGATAACTCTGGCCCTCGGCATCGGCGCGAACACCGCCATTTTTTCGGTTGTGAACGGCGTGTTGCTGAAACCGCTGCCCTATCCCCAGCCAGACAGGATCATGAAGGTTTGGGGGCACGCCACAGGCCTCGGCCTGCCGAAGGATCTGATCTGGTTTTCCGCTCTCGAATTTCGCGAGCTCGAGGAGTACAACAAAGACCTCGCCGACCAGGCTGCCATCGGCGGAGCGAGCTTCGACATAACAGGGGGCGGCGCGCCCGAACACCTGGAGGGCGTGCAGGTTTCGCCGAGCTTTTTTTCGATTCTTGGCCTTCAGCCGGTCCTGGGGCGCACCTTTACCGCCGAGGACGGCCAGCCCGGCCATGATCAGGTGCTGGTGCTTGGCAACGGCCTCTGGAAGCGCCGCTTCGGCAGCGACCGGGGCGTGATAGGGCGGACTCTCGACGTAAACGGGAAGGCCATGACCGTCGTCGGCGTCCTACCGCCGGGCTTCGACTATCCCTACCAATCCGAGCTCTGGCAGCCGCTCGCCTTCACGGCCGAGGATCTTGCGCCGGGCAATCGCGGCAATCACGGGTACGAAGTGATCGCTCGAACGAGACCCGGCGTCACCATCCAGCAAGCGCGAGCCGACATGGAGAACGTGGGGCGCACGATTCTGCGACGAAATCCCAACTACCCGTATCGGGAACTCAACTACAATGTGCTCCTTGTCCCCCTTCTTGAGGAAACCGTCGGCGACGTGCAATCGGCACTGTGGGTGCTCGTCGGCGCAGTGGGCATGGTCCTCCTCATCGCCTGCGTGAATGTCGCGAGTCTGCTGCTTGCTCGCGCTTCATCGCGCGACAAAGAAGTGGCCATCCGCGTTGCGCTCGGAGCACGCCGCGGACGAATCATTCGCCAGTTGCTGACCGAGAGCGTTCTTCTGTCTGGAATCGGCGGACTGGCCGGGTTGATTTTGGCGCCGTTCGCGCTTCGCGAAATCATTCAGCTCGGAAACGTCGCGCTGCCCCGCTTAGGGAACATCGAAATTGACACTTCGGTGCTGCTTTTCACCCTGCTGGTTTCCATAGGGACAGGCGTCCTCTTCGGTCTGGCACCAGCCTGGCAGGTCGTCAGCAGCCCGCCGAGTGAGCAACTAAACGATGCCGGCAGGGGTTCGTCGGAGAAGGGCGCTAAAGGGCGGTTGCGCCGCCTGCTGGTCGTCTCCGAGACCGCGCTATCGGTCATTCTGCTGGTCGGGGCAGGCCTTCTCATCCACAGCTTTCTGAACATCCTGGCCATCGACCCGGGGTTTCATGCCGAGAAAGTCCTGACCATGCGCATGTCCTTGCCGCCGGAGAGGTACAGCACGCCTGCACAAATCAGTAATTTCTACCGCGAAGTCGTCGCGCGGGTCGATCACCTGCCTGGTGTCGAATCGGCTGGCGCGGCGAACGCGCTGCCTTTGACCAACAGCGGCAGCTCGGGAACGGTCACCATCGACACGAACGAAGTTTCGCCCGATCAGCGCCAGGTCGAAACAGACCGCCTTCCGGTCACCCCCGGATACTTCGAGGCTATGGGCTTTCAGCTTGTCGAGGGACGCTTCTTCACCGCCAGCGATGCGGAAACCTCCCAGCCCGTCGCCGTCGTTGACGACACCCTGGCGCGGACCTACTTCGGCCGCAACGACGCAATCGGCAAACGCGTGAAGATCGGGGGAACGCAGTCGACCAACCCGTGGCTGACCATCGTGGGCATCGTGCGGCACATCCACTACCGCGCGGTCGAAGCGCCCTCACGCATCCAGCTGTATTGGCCTGAGGCACAGCGACCGAATCCCACCATGAGCCTGGCCGTGCGCAGCGCCGTCGACCCTCTCAGTCTCGCGCCGGCCGTCGAGAGCGCGATTGGGTTGGTTGATCCCGACCAACCCGTATACGCCGTGCGCAGCCTCGAACAGCTGCGTTCGGCTTGGGTGTCCGAGCGGTTTCTCGCGCTGCTGCTGGTCGGAATCTTCGCGGGACTCGCGCTTGTGCTTGCCGCGGTCGGAATCTATGGGGTGATGGCCTATGCCGTGACGCGGCGCACCTGCGAGATCGGCATCCGTATGGCCCTGGGCGCCGAGCCCGAGACTGTCATGCGCATGGTTGTCGGCGACGGCCTGGCCCTGGCCGGGATCGGCCTGGCCGTGGGCATTGCGGTGAGCCTTATCGTCACGCGGCTGCTTGCGAGCATGCTGTACGGCGTCAAGGCGAGCGATCCGCTCGCATTTGGGGGAGGGGCAATCCTGCTCCTGCTCGTCGCGGTTGGCGCCTGTTCGATTCCCGCGCGGCGCGCGATGCGCGTCGACCCGATCGTGGCCCTGCGTCATGAGTAGCCGGCAGGCGGAAAATGAAACGTTTTAATGTGAATCCGCGTACCAGCTCGAGAGCGTGCAGCGGGGAGGAACCGTGAACACATGGCTGCAGGACGTGCGCTACGGCTTGCGCATGCTGGCGAAAAGTCCCGGGTTCACGACTCTGGCGGTGCTGGCACTGGCGCTCGGCATCGGTGCGAACACGGCTGTCTTCAGCGTGTCCAGCGCGTTCTTGCGCAAGCCAGTATCGTTTCCCGAAGTGAATCGTTTGGTCGTGCCGCTGGAACTCGCACCGGAACAAACTCTCGGATGGAACTCACTCTCGCCGGCCGATTATCTGGACTGGAAAACGAGCAGCCATTCCTTTCAAGAATTCGCCGCTTGGGAATATGGGGGCGCGAACTTGACGGGCAAAGGCGATCCCGAGAATTTGGAAGGCGCTCTCGTGTCGGCGAATTTTTTCGATACCCTCGGCGTCGAGCCGGCCATGGGGCGGCCCTTCCTGCCGCAGGAGGAGCAGGCTGGGCACGACCACGAAGCGATCTTGAGTTACGGGTTGTGGCAGCGGCGATTCGGATCCGATCCGAAGATCGTCGGAGAAACCGTCGAGCTCAATGGCGCAACGTACGACATCGTCGGCGTCATGGGAAAAGACTTTAATTTTCCAACGGGAATGCAGATTTGGCGCCCGCTGGCCCTAAGGCCCGAGGAACAAACGCTGCGGTCTGACCACTACATCATTCCCGTGGCCCGATTGAAGCCGGGTGTTTCCCTGGGCGAGGCGGTCGCGGAAATCCGAACCATCGAAGCGCGCCTCACGCAGAAGTTCCCTCAGACCGAGACGGGATGGACGGTCAAGGTGCTTCCGATTGGCCTGTTTGTGGCCGGCGAGCTGGCCGATCAGTATTGCGAGTTGCTGGTTGGAGCCGTCCTTTTCGTGCTGCTGATCGCCTGCGCAAACGTTGCCAACTTGCTGTTCGCTCGCGGCGCCAGCCGCCAGAAAGAAGTGGCGGTCCGGCAGGCCATGGGTGCGAGCCGGTTTCGGATCGTGCGCCAGCTTCTGACCGAGAGCGTGCTGATGGCCTTTGGCGGTGCCTCGATTGGCCTTCTGCTCGGCGTATGGGGCATCCGCGTCATCCGCTACTACATGCCTCCTGAAATCGAAAAGTACCTCCCCATGTGGAAGCACGTCCGGCTCGAGGCGGACGTCTTCTGCTACACGGTTGCGGTGACCCTTCTGGCCGGCCTGGTCTCGGGTCTCGCGCCCGCTTTTCAATCCTCGAGGTCGGATGTTTATGACGAATTGAAAGAGGGCGGGCGGGGCAATACGGGCGGACTCGCGCGGCAGCGCCTGCGCAGCATTTTCGTCGTTGCGGAGGTCGCTCTCTCTCTCATCCTGCTGGTGGGGGCGGGACTGATGGTGAAGGGCGTCAGCACCTTGCTCGTCGTGAATCGGAACACCGATCCCCGGCACATTCTCACCATGGAAGCCAGCCTCCCGGAATCGAAATACAAGACCGAGCCGCAGAAGCTCGCCTTCTTCGACCAGGCGCTAGGGCAACTAGCCGCCATTCCCGGGGTGCGCAGCGCGGCGGTGGCTACCGCGGTGCCGTTCGGCGATTTCGAGAATGACGACCGGGTTTCGATCGAGGATCGAACCTTCCGGCCGGGCGAGTACCCCCAGGCCGACCTCGACGTGGTCAGCGCGGGCTATTTCCGGGTCATGAACATCCCGCTGCGGCAAGGACGCTTGCTGGCGGAAACCGACGGGGCGGACCAGCCGCCGGTCGTGGTGGTCAGCCGGAGTTTTGCCGAGCGCTGGTTCCCGGGTGAGAATCCACTCGGAAAATTCGTCAAGGTCGGACCCGAGGACGGGAAAAAGCCCTGGCTGAAGGTTGTTGGGGTGGTAGGGGACATTCGATACAACATCCTAGGATCAAAGGAAACGCCTCCCGTGTACCTATCGTACCGGCAGTCGCCGGAAAGATTCTGTTATCTCGCCATACAAACCGAAGGCGAGCCATTGGCGTCGGCCGAGGCGGTGCGCACGCAAATTGAAAAAGTGGATCCCCGCCAGCCGCTTTCCGAGATCATGACGCTCGAAAAGGTGATCAAGCTTCAACTCCTCGGCCTGTCCTATGTGGCGGTGATCCTCGCCGTTCTCGGCATCATCGCCCTGGTGCTGGCCTCGGTGGGCGTTTACGGCGTCATGGCCTATTCGGTCGCCGAACGCACGCACGAGATCGGCGTGCGCATGGCGCTCGGAGCTCAACAGCGCGACGTTTTGCGCCTGGTGATGAAGCGCGGCATCGTGATGACGCTGATCGGGCTCCTGATCGGAGTCCCCACGGCTTGGCTGCTGGCCCGCTTTCTCGCCGGGCTGTTTTTCGGCGTGAGCTCAACCGATTTGGCGACCTTCAGCGGGATTACGGTTCTGATGTGCGTGATCACGCTGGCCGCCTGCTTCGTTCCGGCACAACGGGCGATGCGCGTGGACCCCATCGTTGCGCTGAGGCATGAGTGAGTGTGCCGGAGATAAAAGAAACCGGGGACCGCAGAGGCCACGGCTCGTGACGGGTGGGGGAACAACAAGAGGGCGATGATGGGCAAGTGGCTCGACGACGTGCGATATGCGTTGCGGACGCTGGCGAAGAATCCTGGGTTCACCTCTGTCGCTGTGTTGACCCTGGCCCTTGGCATCGGCGCTTCGACTTCAATCTTTTCGGTCGTGGACGCGGTACTGCTGCGCCCCCTTCCCTATCCCCATCCGCAACGAATTGTGACGGTGTGGGAGGTGGAGGCAAGAGGACATCGCGCGCATCTGGCCGATCCGAACTTCCTTGATTTTCGGGCGCAAAACCACACGCTGAGCGCCCTGGCCGTGTTCAGCGATGGTCCTGCCTCCATTTCGGGCGGCAGCGAGCCCGTCCGCGTGAATGTTGCCGCTGTGTCCGAGGACTTCTTTAAGGCCCTGGGTGTCGAGCCGTTTCGCGGTCGCGCGTTTGCACCCAACGAAGAAGTTGCCAACGGCGCACCGGCCATGATCGTCAGCTACGGATATTGGCAGCAATTCCTCAGCGCAAGAGACGATCTGTCAAGCGTGCGCTTGTCGATGGATGGAACCGCTTATCCGGTCATTGGCGTGATGCCACGCGGGTTCGATTTTCCCTCGGGCGTCTCGGCCTGGGTCGCGACCGAGCGCTACGGCTGGTCCATCAGCCGAACCTCGCATAACGGGGAAGGCCTTGCGCGTCTTCGCGAGGGTGTGCCGATCGAACAAGCGCGTGTGGATCTGGACACGATCGCTCGTCGAATTCATGCCCTGTACGGGGAAAAAGAAAATCCCGACTATTTCCTGACCGACGCCGCGGTGATTCCGCTCGCGGACGCCATGGTCGGAAATACCCGCGAGGCTCTGCTCACCCTCTTTGGTGCGGTCTTCTTGTTGTTTCTCGTGGCCTGCGCGAATGTTGCGGGCTTGCTGCTGGCGCGGACCAGCTCGCGGCGCAAGGAATTGGCGGTACGCGCAGCGCTCGGGGCAGGCCGCGGGCGGCTGGTGCAGCAACTGCTGGCCGAGTCGCTGGTGCTGGCCATCGCAGGGGGAGGGGCGGGAATCTTACTTGCGCTTTGGACCACAAATCTGCTTCCGGCGATCCTTCCCCGAGACCTGCCGCGACAGCAGCTCATCGCGATCAACGGATCCGTGCTGTGGTTCACGCTTGCCGCCACTTTGCTGGTTGCGGTTGGTCTTGGGTTGTTCACCGCTTGGCGCTCGGGTCGCGTGGACCTCAGCGATTCTCTGAGCGCTGCTTCCCGAGCGTACAGTGGCGCCGGCCAGACGGCTCGCAGCATGCTCGTGATCGGAGAGGTTGCCGCCACCTTAATGCTGCTCGTCGGTGCCGGACTTCTGGGCCGAAGCTTCTTGCGATTGATTTCGGTCAGCCCGGGCTTCAGCGGGCAGAATCTGCTGGTAGCGCAATTCTCCCCTCCCCGTTCCGAGGCCGAAATGACTTTTCAGACGACTGCCGCGGATATCGCGCGTCAGACCCAGTTTATCGACACCTCTCTTTCGCGCATCCGCGCGATTCCTGGGGTGGTCTCCGCCGGAGTAACCGGGGCGCTGCCCATCGCTGACCCGGACGGATTTCCCGACGGACTGTTTTTGATTCTCAATGGCCAGCCCCCGCCCTCGAACTCGGAGGAATGGAGGCGGTTTGCCGTGAACCAGAAGCAGACCGGCACGGCCGATTATGCCGTCGCGAGCGCTGAGTTCTTCCGCACCGCAGGCATCCGGCTGCTACGCGGGCGGCTGTTTGGCGAGCAGGATGGCCCGGACACTCCGCATGTGGCCATCATCAGCGACACGCTCGCGCGCCAAAAATGGCCGAAAGAAAACCCAATTGGGCAGATGGTCTTCTTCGCCATGGACGGCATCATGAAGCCGTTCACAATCGTCGGCGTCGTCGCCGACATTCGCGCCGAAGGGCTCGACCAGCCGCCGACGCCTATCATTTACGCCGATTATCGCCAGCGCGGGCTGGGCATCAACAGCTCGCCCGCCATCATCCTGCGCACGACCTTGCCAGCAAGCTCGATTATTCCCGCGACTCGTCGAGTTTTTCGCCAGGTCGACCCCAACGTACCCGTTGAATTCTCGACCTTTGCCGAGGCTCTGGGCGGCTGGATGGCTGAGAAACGCTTTCTCCTGCTGCTGGCCGGCGCGTTCGCCGGCGCTGCGCTTTTGCTGGCCACGGTCGGGATTTACGGGCTCGTGGCACATTCGGTCGGGCGGCGAACGCAAGAAATTGGCATCCGCATGGCGTTGGGGGCCCAGCGGGCGGACGTCTTGCGCTTGGTCGTGGGTGAAGGAACCCGTCTGGCCGGCGCCGGAGTCGCGATCGGTCTGGCCCTTTCGCTTGCGCTGACGCGGCTGATTTCAAGTTTGCTTTTCGGCATAACCGCCGCCGACCCGGTCACCTTCCTCCTGGTGGCCGCCGTTCTCTCGGCCGCGGCCATCTTGGCGGCATACCTACCGGCGCGGCGGGCCATGCGCGTTGACCCAATCGTGGCTCTGAGGTACGAGTGAGGTAGGAAGGCGAATGATGAAAGGACTGTTTCAGGATTTCCGCTATGGGTGGCGCGTATTGCGGAGCGCGCCGGGGTTCTCGATCGCAGCGATTCTTACGCTCGCGCTCGGCATTGGCGCAAATTCGACGATTTTCAGCTGGATCGACTCGACCATTCTGAATCCCATTCCGGGCGTCAAGCACACAAACCAATACACTGAACTCACCATGGGGCGGCACGCCGATCAGCAGAACCCGATGTCCTATCCCGACTACAAAGACCTGCGCGATCGGAACCAGGCTTTTTCTAGCTTGGTCGGCTCGGCCATGTGGCCGATGAGCTTGACCGCGAGCGGCAAACCTGAGCGCGTCTGGGGAACGCTGGTAACCGCGAATTATTTTGACGCGCTCGGAGTGCGGCCCATTGGGGGACGCGGATTTCTTCCCTCCGAGGATATCAGGCCTGGCGGGGCCCCTGTCGTGGTCATCAGTTATCGGCTGTGGCAGACGCACTTCGGTCAAGATCGCTCGGTCCTCGGCCGTACGGTCCAAATTGATCGTCACCCCTACCAAATTGTCGGAGTGGCACCGCAGGTATTTCAAGGCACGCAAACCGGATTGCGTTCCGACATGTGGATTCCGGTCATGATGGTCCAGCAGGCATATGGTGGATCACGAGATCTATTGCAGTTACGCGACGCGCAATGGCTGATCGTTTTCGGACGACTCAAGCCCCGGGTGACGCTCGATGAGGCGCAGGCGGACGCGAACGTTATCATCAAGCAGATAGCCCGGGCTTATCCCGATTCGCACCAGAGGGATTTTGCGATCACAGTGCATCCGCTGTGGCGAGCGCCGTTTGGAGCGAATTTTTATCTGCACGAGATTCTTGCCTTGTTGATGGCCATTGCCGGCGTCGTTCTGCTTCTAGCTTGCGCCAATGTAGCGAACCTCATGCTGGTGCGCTCGATCGGGCGACGGCGGGAGATGGCCGTGCGTTTGGCCATGGGCGCATCGCGCGGGCGACTCGTTCGCCAGTTGCTTGCCGAGAGCTTGATCGTGGCTGGTCTTGGCGGCGGCGTCGCCATGCTGTTCACGGTATGGTCGGCGGGAACCTTGAGTGATTTTGTGCCGCCCGTCGCCGAGGTTCCGATCGCCATGGTCGTCACTGCCAACCGCACGGTGCTGCTTGTGACGCTCGCGCTTTCCTTGCTGACGGGCGTGGTTTTCGGCATTCTTCCCGCGCTGCGCGCCTCTGAACTTAGGCCCGCCGCCGTGCTTAAGGAAGAAGCGGGGAGCGTAGCGGGGGCCATCCGCAAGGCGCGCCTTTCGAGCGTACTGGTCGTCGCGCAGATAGCCATGTCGCTCTTGTTGCTCGTTTGCGCCGGGCTTTTCATTCGCAGCTTCGAGTCCGCACAGAAATTCAATCCCGGTTTCAACCCTCACAAGGTGCTGCTGTGCTCCTATGACCTGCGCGGTTTGGGATACACGACGACCAGCGGGCCGACATTCGCCCGCGAGCTCTATGCAAAGCTCGAGGCCATCCCGGGGGTCGAAGCGGCGACTCTTGCCGACTGGGTTCCGCTCGGATTCGGCAGTTCGGGCCTCGAAGTCCATCCCGAGGGCTATGTTCCTCAGCCGCATGAATCGATGGTCGTCGACGCGGCGTCGGTCGGCCCGAAATACTTCAAAACCATGCAGATTCCTCTGCGGGGGGGCCGCGATTTTCGCCCTAATGATGACGACAAAGGCCAGCTAGTCGTGATCGTGGACCAGGAATTCGCGCGACGCTATTGGCCAGGTCAGGATGCGGTTGGCAAACGAGTGGGGGCCGAGGGCAAGCGGTTTACAGTGATCGGTGTAGCTCAGAACATTGACAGCGACCACCTGGGCCAAAAGCCCGAGCCGTTCCTCTATACTCCGCTCTTTCAGGATTACTCGCAGGCGGTATCGATCGAGGTGCGCGCCGCAGGCGATCCCCTCGGGTTCTTCTCGGCGGTCGAGCAGGCCGTGCGTTCGCTCGACGCGGACGTACCCCTGTTCGACGTGACCACGCTTGATTCGCGCATTCTGCTCAACACGATGACCCAGCGCATGGGCGGTGCTTTCGTCGGTGGCTTCGGCATTCTCGCCATGGTGCTTGCCGCAGTCGGAATCTATGGGCTGCTCGCCTATGTGACGCGCCAGCGCACGCACGAAATCGGAATCCGCATGGCCCTCGGCGCCGACCCACGCGACGTTCTCGAGCTTGTACTGCGCCAGGGGTTGAAGCTTGCCGCTTTCGGACTCGCCATCGGGCTGCTCGCCTCACTCGTGCTGACACGGGCGCTCTCCAGCCAATTATTCGGCGTGACACCGGCGGACCCGCCGACCTATTTGGCGGTCATCATTCTTCTGTTGGGCGTCGCCCTGGTCGCCTGCTACTTGCCGGCGCGGCGAGCCATGAAGGTCGATCCGATGGTGGCGCTCAGGCACGAATGAGCTGTGGTTGTGAATGGCAGGCAGTGACGTAAAGTCGAAGGGGAGAAAACATTGATCAAACTGACGGATGTGGAAAAGTTTTACGAATCGGGGGCCGGGAAGACCTGGGTGCTGCGGCGCATCACCCTCGATATCCGTGAAGGCGATTTCGTGACGATCATGGGCCCGTCGGGCGCGGGCAAGTCCACACTGATGGGCATCATCGGCATGCTCGACGGCGCCTGGAAGGGCGAATACTACCTCGTCGAGAACGCCGTCCACAAACTCGACAACCGTCGCCGTGTCGAGCTGCACAAGAAATACATCGGATTCGTTTTTCAGCAGTATCACCTGCTCGATAACTTGACCGTCGCCGAGAACCTCGATTTGCCTCTCTCCTACCGCGACATCAAGCGAGCCGAACGCGAAGGTATGGTCGCGGACATTCTCGACCGCTTTCAAATCGTGGGCAAGAAGTCGCTGTTTCCGAACCAGCTTTCCGGTGGCCAGCAGCAGCTTGTGGCCGTTGCACGAGCAGTCATCGGCCGCCCGAAACTGATCCTGGCCGATGAGCCTACCGGGAGCCTGCACTCGAGCCAGGGAAAAATGATCATGGACCTGCTCAAGAAACTGAACGATGACGGCACGACGATCATACAGGTCACACACAACGAAGCTTGGGCGGCGTACGGAAACCGTATCATTCAGTTGGCGGACGGCTGGATCGTGGACGGAGGGCAAAAGCAAGCGGGGGCAGTCTAGGCCCGGAGAAGCCGACGATGGCCATACTCGTTCAAGATATCCGCTACGGAATCCGCACTCTCCTGCGGAATCCCGGGGTCACCATCGTCGCCGCACTCACGCTCGCTTTGGGTATTGGCGCGACCACGGCCCTGTTCAGCATGGTCGAGAACGTCCTGCTTCGCCCGCTTCCCTATCCGCAGCCGGATCGGCTCGTACAAATCTCGAACAATTACCTGCCGACCGTGTCCAGCATCGGTTTGTCGCCGGGTGATTTCCGAGATTGGCAACGCCAGGCGAAAAGCTTCTCGGCCATGGGCGCTTACGTTTCGATTTCGCAAGGCTTCAATCTAACCGGCGACGGCCAGTCGGAACGGATTGAGGCCAGCTATGCGAGCGCTTCCTTTTTTCCCCTACTCGGAATTCGCCCGGTGTTTGGGAGGCCGTTTCCGCCCGAGGAAGACCGGGCCGGCAGCGCTCCCTCTGTGCTGCTGAGCCACCGGTTGTGGACAAGCCGTTTCGGTGCTGATCCCGCCATCGTGGGGCGCGCCATCGCGCTTGACGCCGAACGCTACACGGTCATCGGAGTGCTGCCCGCGGGCTTCCACTTTCTTCGTTGGGCGGACGTATGGCTGCCGCTCGGGCAATATAACGACGACCTCAACAGCCACGTTCATCATGACTTCGACGTGATCGCTCGTCTCAGGCCAGGAGTGGCCGTTCGGCAAGCCCAAGCCGAAATCGACGCGCTCAACCAGCACGAGGAGCGCGCATTTCCCGACACGCATCGTCACTGGGGCGTCGTCGTGGCGCGGCTCGAGCGGCCAGAGGCTCAGCGTCTTCGCGCGACGCTGCTCGTTCTGTTCGGCGCCGTGGGGCTCGTGCTGCTGATTGCCTGCGCGAACATCATGAATCTGCTTCTCGTCCGAAACGCGGCGCGCGAACGAGAGATCGCCCTGCGCGCGGCCATGGGCGCGAGCTCGTCCCGATTGGTTCGGCAGTTACTGACCGAGAGCGTGGTGCTGGCGCTGGCCGGCGGCGCTCTCGGTTTGATCGCCGCGGTCTCCGCCACGCAGACGCTGCTTTCCCTTCTGCCCGCGGATTTGGCCGGGCTGCGGGAGACGCACCTCAACGGGTGGGTGCTCGCGTTTGCGACCGCTCTCTGCCTGCTGGCCGGGATCCTTTGCGGAACGCTGCCCGCCTTGCGGGCCCTCGAGACCGATCTCAATCCGGTCTTGAAGCAGGGCGGCAAGGGAACGGGCGCGCTTTCGGGCCAGGGCCTCCACAACGGGCTCGTGGTCGCCGAGATCGCCATGGCGCTCGTGCTTTTGGTCGGAGCGGGTCTGCTCGTGCGCAGCTTCGAGCATCTGATCGAGATCAATCCAGGCTTTCAGCCGGACCACCTCCTCACCATGAACGTCCCGCAAATTGCGTTGACGCGCGCCGAAGCGAATGGGTGGAGCCAAACGCAACTGCTCGCCTTTGGCGCGAAACAATCCCGCGAGTTCCAGCAACTGGCTGAGGCGATTCAGGCACTGCCGGGAGTTCAGAGCGCGGGCGGGATTGATCTGCTGCCGCCGGGGCGGGCCGAATTCCGGCAAGCCTCGCGCTTCCTCATCGAAGGACGCCCCATCCCGAATACCGAGCTGCGCCCCGTCCTGCAGTTCCGAACCGTGAGCCTCGGCTATTTCCGAACCATGGGCATCGCCTTGCTCGAAGGCCGTTCGTTCACGCCGGATGACTGGAAACTGCAAAATGTCGTCGTGATTAACGAAACCATGAAGCGACGCTACTGGCCGGAAGGCGATGCTCTTGGAAAACGCATCAACCTGTGCTCACTTGCACCCACGCCGTGCTGGTCTACGATCATCGGCATCGTCGCCGACGTGCGCCAGTTTGGGCTTGAATCGGTCCCCACCTCCGACGCCTACTTCACCGGCAGCTGGACGCCGTACGTCGTGATCCGCACCGCGTCCGCGCCCGACGCTCTAGCCGGTGCGGTGAGGGAGGCCATCTACAAAGTTGATCCGAGCCTTCCCGTGTCGCAAATCATGACCATGGATGACCTGCTTTCAGATTCGGTATCGGCGCGCCGGTTCTCGAGCGCGCTGGTGGGCCTGTTCGCCCTGCTCGCGCTCCTGCTCGCGGCCGTGGGCATTTACGGCGTAATGAGCTACGTCGTACGGCAACGCACCCACGAGATCGGGATTCGCATGGCCCTCGGCGCCAAACCCGAGGACGTGCGGAAGATGGTGGTCGGCCGAGGCGCAAAGCTAGCCATCCTCGGCGTTGCGCTCGGCTGGGGGGGAGCACTCGCCTTGGGCCGGGTGTTCTCGACGGTGCTTTTCGACGTGAAGTCGAGCGATCCCTGGACGTTCGCAACGGTCGCACTGCTGCTGACAGCGGTGGCCCTTGCGGCCTGTTATGTCCCCGCGCGCCGAGCCATGCGCGTCGATCCGATGGTCGCTCTGCGCTACGAGTAACTCATGGCTCTTTCAGAGCCACAACGAAGAATGAAAATGCGGTCGAGATGGCGTACCGTTGTGCCGCCGCATCGGCGACAGAGGCCGTCTCACTCTGGAGCTCGCTGAGCCCGCATACGAGTA